>JARVJP010000015.1 GCA_029776065.1 Nitrososphaeria archaeon
AAGCGTCATAAGCGTGCCTAAAGGCAAAGGAGGGCCATAGAGACCACTAAGGAGCGTGTCCTTGCTATTCAAGTAGAAGTTATAAAGATCCTCAAGCGCTTTTGCATCCTTCTTAGAGTAGCGTTCAACTGTTTTATAAGTTTGCTTTGGATCCCTATAGATCATTATGGCTGAGCCGCCCTTAAAAGGTGTTCCAGCAACAGGCTCAGGGTTCAACTCTCTGTAGCCAAATCTCTCGAGTTCAAGTTCCTGCTGTATAGGTCCGGCCTTGAAGATGTTGATAGAAGTCGCCAACACATCATGCTTAAAACCTGGTAAAGTGATCTCTTCGGTTATTGCGCCTCCTCCAACTATACCCTTCTTCTCTAAAAGTAATGTTTTGAAGCCAGCCTTAGCCAAGTAGCAAGCTGCTGTTAATCCGTTAATACCTCCACCCACTACTATAAAGTCGAATGGTGCATAACTCATAGTTTTTGCCCATCTTTGACAACTATATTAATCTTACCAGCAACAGAAGATGCTTGAGAAGATAAGTGTTCTACTTTTGCCCGATCTGGTCAATCAATTTGTAGGCGGATTTAGTTCAAAGTGATGGTGTTTGTTTCCATTTTGCGAGAGGTTTGCAGCTGGACATATTGACGTTTGTAAATAAATATTAAAGAGTTATGTTAATTGCCCTTTTTAGATTGCACAGGCTTACCAGCTACTTGCTGTACACTGGCTTAGGAGCCTTTACAACATTCTTTATTCTAAGTATAGTTGCTGCCTTTGCAAATATTCCAAACTACGCAGCAAAACTTGCTGGGCAGAACTGCCACTGCAAAGTCCCCAGTGAACGTGTTCTATATGTGGATTTTGGCGGCTTGATGCTTGGGATGGGAGTTGTGCATACCAACAATTATCTAAGCGCTACAATTTACCTTGTCGCCAGCTGAAGAGCCACGTTGGGAAAGAATTTAAGCGATTTTTTCAATAGGAATATCTTTAGCGGCCATAGTTGTAGCCATAATGCTACTTACAAATCTGCCTCAGCTCAATAGAAGTGGAAACGCTTTTGAATCTATAAGGCCTTATTCATTGACGGTAAGGCTGCTTAACGACTCTGTCTTATTTACAGACGATTTAGCCGGTTAGGTTGTCATAGTGCAGTTATTTTTACCTAAATGTCTTGTTTATGAGCTATAGATACAAGAGTTGAAGAAGATTTTTAATCAAACAACTGTGAACGCTGTGTTTATGCTTGTCGCACCTTCGTGGAGCTACGTTAGTTTAGATGAGCTAAAAGGCGTTCGGTCAAAAAGTACCTAAAGAATTTTTTAGTTGATTTTGATATAAGCTCGAATACAAAAGAATATGGGGTGGATGCTGTAGCCATGATAGTTGTTTTAAGCCCAGATAAAACCACCGCTTTTGTAAGTGTAGGTCTAATCAAAGAGATTGAGCTCAAAGGCATATTCTCAAAGCTATAGGGTTAAATCAGCGCGGAAGGGAATTTATCAAAAGATGATAAGTTGAAATAATAATATGATAATCTTAAGATAATCTGCTTGACCATTTCTTAATTGTATAAATCATAATCACTTATACGTTAAAAATTACTATTTTTCTATCTTTAATCCTACACAAGCATTATATTCCTAAATACGCTCTTTTTACATGTGCATGGCTTTTAAGATTCACAGAAGGCCCTTCTAGAACTATACGCCCGTTTTCAAGAACGTAAGCTCTATTTGAGATCTCTAACGCCTGAAAAACATTCTGCTCCACTAACAGAATTGTCACACCTTGTTTATTGACTTCTTTAAGAACTTGGAATATCTTATTGACTATCAAAGGGGCTAATCCCAACGATGCTTCATCTATCATCAAAAGCTTCGGTTCGCTCATCAAACCTCTAGCTATAGCGAGCATCTGCATTTCTCCACCGCTTAATGTTCCCGCCATTTGATTTTCTCTTTCTTTAAGTATTGGAAAGAGCTCAAAGCACCGTTTGAAATTCTTTTCCTTTGAAAAACGGCTCCTTTTACTTATAGCACCTAATTCAAGGTTTTCACGTACAGTCATGTAAGGAAAGATCCCTCTTCCCTCAGGAACCAAAGAGATCCCCAACTCTACTCTGTTGGCTGTAGGCAGACCGTTAATAGGTATACCGTCAAACTTAAGTGAACCGGAAACTAAAGGAACAATTCCTAAAATGGTCTTTAGTAATGTAGTTTTGCCTGCACCATTAGGTCCAAGGAGCGCCACTATTTCGCCATTCTCAACCTTTAGGGACACATCCCATAGGACTTGGAGATTGCCGTATGAAGCACCTAAACCGCTAACTTTTAACATGAAGGAGCACCTAAATACGCTTCAATAACTTGATTATTACTTGCGACCTCACGGGGAGTACCCTCAGCAATCTTCTCACCGTTGTGCAGAACGATTATACGGTTTGAATAAGACATAATCGTTTTCATATCATGTTCTATCATAAAAATTGTTACATCATTTTTATGAATTTCATTGATAATTGTGAGAACCTCCTCTGTTTCTTTAGGATTCAAGCCCGCTACTGGCTCGTCTAACAATAACAGGATTGGATTTGTGGCTACAGCTCTTGCCAGCTCTACCTTTTTTCTATCTAATGTAGAAAGGTGCTTGACCAGTACATCTCTTTTATCTTGAAGACCAACCAGCTTTAATGCTTCTTCTGCGAACTCAACCGCTTTTCTTGAGTCGGATTTATCCCTACCAAATAATGCTCCGACCAAAGCATTTTGGAAAACGGTCAAGTTCAGGAACGGCTTAACTAATTGATAAGTTCTTGATATACCCTTTTTGCATATATCATAAGGTTGTAGACTAATTATGTTTTCACCTTTAAATTTAATGTATCCATGGTTAGGTTTGTATTCACCGCAAATTATGTTAAAAAGGGTGGTTTTCCCAGCGCCGTTAGGTCCTATCAACCCTAAAAATTCACCTTGGATAACATCAAAGCTTAAATCTTTTAAAGCTCTGACACCACCAAAATACTTACTTATTCCTTTTACTTCCAAAAGTGTCAATTAACTCATTACACCAAAGTCTAAACCCTCTGTACATTATTTAAGTCTTCCTTTGTATTATAGGATGTTTGATTTATTTGTGAACTTCTCCTGTAAGTAGGAAATATCTTTAGGGTTTGAGAAGTCTTCTTACTATATTCTTGCATTTTTATAAGATAGTATATTTCATATAAAGTTATTGCGTAGCTTACCTGCTTTTTAGGTCTTTAAGTAGGGTTCGTAGAGAAATCTGCAAATATATCTCCGATTGCCCTCGTAGATGAGTTCTTTTTATCTTTATTCAAAGTTTTTGCGGGCCAGTCTAGAACTTAAAATTCTTCTTTATAGATGACCTTAGCCTTTTAATCTTGTTATAATTTTTTGTATCTGTGTTTGCCTAAGTAAGCCACCGGGCATAAATAAACCGACTAAAACCAATATTAATCCATAAATGAACAGATGGAAGTGTGTAATTTTAACCCATAATACTTCTTGGATAATCATTAAAAGAACCGCGCCTGTTAAGGGTCCAGAATAGATTCCAGTTCCACCTATCAAAGTCATAACTACAGGCGTAAGCAATATTTCTGTATTTAAGACGGTAAGTGGGTTAACATAACCTATACCATATACGTAGACGCCTCCAGCAAAACCTGCGATAGACGCGCTTATTACTAAAGCTTGCGTCTTCGCACGGTAGGGTGCAATCCCAAAAGTTTTTGCAACATCTTCATTGTCTTTTATTGCAAGAAGTGCTAATCCAAGTTTTGTTTTGGGGATGCTATAATGCGTTAGAATCGCTATGATAGCTATAGAAACTGCTAAGTAATATGAGATAATGGACCTATTTTCAGAAGTATTTATCATCAAACCTCTCATTCCTCCGGCCAACCAATCAAAACTTGGGTTTACAAATATATAATATAATAGGATGCCTAATGCCAAGCTTGCAATTGCAAAGTATGCTCCTCTTAGTCTAAATAGAGGGTAGCTGATAAAGAGTGCGAATATCGTTGCTGAAAGAGGGCTAAGCAAAAAGGCTAACGCTAGCGGAAAAGAAGAGAATTTGGTAACAATTACGGCCAAGGTATATCCTCCGATGGCAAAGAAGCATACGTGTCCTAAATTCATATAACCTGAGTAACCACTTAGAACGTCATAGCTCTCGGCTAATGTGAGATATATTAATAGGAGAAACGAGAATGATAATATATACGGCGCTCTAGTTAATGGAACAGCCAGTAACAATGCAATAGGCATAATGAACGCTAAAATCGTTTTTATTTTGAAAACCAGTTCTATTCCACCCCAAATAAGCCTCTGGGTCTTAATAGCAAGACTATTATTAAGACGCTTATGGAGATTATGGGAAGCCAGCTTATTCCTAAGTAGAAGCCAACATATGATTCTGTTACCCCCAAAATGAGCGCGCCTATTAACGCTCCAATAAAGCTTCCAAGTCCACCTAATATTATGATAGTTAGCGCTTTTATTGTTAACTCAAGTCCAGAATAAGCGCTAAGGCTGGTTATCATTAACATAAATAACCCGGCTATAGCAGCAAAGGCGATGCTTATTCCAAATGTGATAGCCGATATTTTGGTATCTCTCACGCCCAAGGAAATAGCGACTTCTCTATTTTGGATGAGAGCTCTAATCATTTTCCCAACGAGACTCCGTTTAATAAATAGATACAGGAGAATAGATCCTGCTATTATTACTATGAGTGATATTAAACGTACAGTGACCGGCAGAATAATTCCGCCTATTTCAACAGGTGGTAAAACATAAGATATACTAAAAAAATTCATGCCTCTGGTCGATAATAAGTATGATGCTGAATCTTCGATCATGAAGGCTAACCCAAGTGTTACAACAATCGAGGAGATTAACATTGTTTCAGGCGGTTTTTTAACTATCGAACGGATAATACCAAGATAAAGTGTAACTCCGATTGCGAAAAAAGTCAGAAGCAAAATAGGAATCATTAAAAATGGATTAGTGCGTGTGAAATATATTACCCAGTATGCCACTAAAGATCCAAGCATGAGGAAATCGCCGTGCGCTACATTTAGTATCCGCGTCACTCCGAACGCTAAAGTAAGTCCTAGTGCTATCAAAGCGTATATACCACCCGTTAGGAGACCGCCTATAAGAATTTGTATGTGGATGTCCAACAAATTTGCGGTATCCTCCCCGGCGTCACTGCATGATGCTCCCCTAAAATTCTACTATTTTTGCGTATACTAACGCTTCAACGTTTGCAGGTTGTCAGCGGGCAAATTGTAATACATGACTTCGTTCTCTAATGGCAGGGGGCCATATAATATATGGTTCACCATCTACTGTCTGCACAGGTGTAGTTCTGATAGTACCACTACCTTCAACCTTTAATTTTTCACCGGTTTCCGTCTCAATCTCATAAGACTGAGAACGCCAAGTTCCCATTATCGTCTGAATACACATTTTATGTAATGTGTCTGTTACCTTTTCTTTGTCTAATGTGCCGGCTAGCTCTATGGCTCTGACAGCTATTTCAAGCGCATTAAAGTGTATTGGTATAAATGGCCATCTCTTAAATTCCGCATCAGCCATTTCTTCAACCTTCTTATAGAAACTTTTGCCAAAGACACCTTCATATGGGAAGGTCGGAATGTACCAAACATCAGCTGTCATATAGTTCGCTACCTCCTTAGGTATTGCATCTTGTATGAAGCTATAGGCGCCAAACGCAACGTGTAGTTCTTGGGGACGGTAGTTCGTTTCGGCGACTTGTTTAAGAAAAGTTACTGTCTCGTCTATATAATTGCTTACCTCGATTAAGACATGTGGTTTGAGAGATCTAAGCTTTGCTATAAGGGGGGAGAAATCTTTAACGCCGGCGGGCAGTAATTCGGTATACAGAACCTCAAAACCTAGCTCTGACGCTTTTTTCTTCATGCCAGCGAGAACATCCCTTCCAAAATCTTCATCAGAACCAATACCAACTAACGATTTAACCTGTCCTTCACTTTTCAACATTTCCAAGTAGTTATCCATCCACCAATACACTAAATCTATGCTATTCACTACGTACCTATTGCCTCTCGTGTAAGTTGCAGTAGCTCCAGCGCTTGTTTCTACCAGCGGTGTTTTATACTTCTCCGCAACTAAAGAGGCAACTCTCCCATTTTCAGCACCATTTGGGCTCAACAAAATATCCACACTATCCGTTGTGCATAGCTTTTCAAACAGTTTCTGTACTGTGGGTATATCCCACTTATCATCATAATATATTACCTCAACTGGCAGTCTAGTTCCATATTCTTCCACCCAGATACCGCCCCTCTTATTTATTAGTTCGGCTGTTACTTCGTAAACCCTTCCCGCTTTTGAGAAAACTGGCGCTGTTGCACCAGTAAGAGGTACAGTCGCACCTATTTTAATAGTTCGAGGAGCGGGTGGTAAACCGCCTACTGTCTGGGTCACAGTAGTTGTCGCTTGAACGGTAGTTGCCTTAGTTTCTGTCACTGTTAAAGCTGGAGCTGATGTTTGACCGGCTAAGTAGCCTCCAACAGCACCAACCACCAAACCTCCGACGATACCGCCTACTGCAGCAGCTGTAGAGACGCCAAGGAATTTTCGTCGCGACAGTTTGCTATCCTTCTTAGAATATAAGGGCATCAGTAATATTGATTTCTATCTTCTATATAACTATTACTAAAGCAAAATTTAAATAAAGCTGATGAATGCTCACAATAATTGACCGCTATGAAAACGTCGGTTGCTGCGGTAGCTATAGTTATAGCTCTAATAGTTGGTGGTGTAGCTGGCTACTATAGTGGTGGCATGGGTGCGGTACCTTCTACAGTAACTACTACTGTAGGCCAAACTGTCACTCAGACAGTCACTTCAACGACTACAGTTACGGTTCAGAAGACGCCTACGGGTGTGAGACCTCTTAAAATAGGCATGACGATTTCAAAGGATGGTACATTTGCACCTCTTACAGTTGGCTATGAAAAGTTTAACGCAGCTTGGCTTGACTGGGTTAACAATGTGAGGAAGGGGATTTATGTAAGGGAGCTCGGTACCACAGTACCTGTAGAGATCATCTTGTACGATGATAGGAGCTCAGCTGATCTAGCTGTTCAGCTTTATACGAAGCTTGCAACAGAGGATAATGTGGACATACTAGTAAGCCCCTATAGCGCAGATATAGGTGTCCAGCTTATTCCAATTGCGGAGCGGAATAGAATTCCCCTAATTATGGCTGAGGCGAGCACCAAAGAGATGTGGGATAAAGGGTACAAATGGATTACCACAAGCATGGTCCCTTATTGGGAGGAGAACGAGAATGGTTGGGCGGCGCAATACTTTGATATGCTTGCTGTGAAGAAAGTGGCTAAAACGATAGCATTCGTAGGATGGCAGATAACTTGGGCCATAGACACCTACAGCAGCGGTATAGCCTTAGCCAAGAAAGCAGGCTTGAACGTCGTTTACGAAAAGCTATTAGCTCCAGGCACAACAGACTTTTCAGGGGTGATAAGAGATCTTAAGGCAGTAAACCCAGATATAGTTTACTTAGCCATGTTTGGACCTATAAACGCATTATTTATCAAACAAGCGAATGAGGCAGGCTTCAAACCGAAGGAGTACCATGTCGTTGAGTACGGGGCAGGCTTTGTGGATAGTTTAGGAGCGTTGGCAGAGGGTGTGACTAGCGACATATTCTGGACACCATCTTTCAAATACTATCAGTCAGACCTTCTTAATGATTTGATGAAGAAAGCTGGTCTGAGCTGGGTGGATTGGCAGTGGACTGAGCTAAGAATGATTATCTTCCAAATGATCATTAGTGCTGTTGAAGAAGCTGGCTCCTTAGATCGCAATAAGATTAACGATGCTCTCCATAGGCTGCAGATAATGACCGTGAGTGGCCCCTTAGTAATTCAGCCCCCTGGCTATGGTACAATAGGTTTAGTGCCGATCCAAATACAGAACGGTAGGATACAGACGGTTTGGCCGCCCCAACTCGCTAATGCTACCTACATATTTCCATCATAGAGAGATAAGGCTGGCTGAAGCTCGTGGTAACCCCAATATACATTATCGAAAACCTTATCGATGGCCTGGTTCTGGGGGGCATATATGCCCTCACAGCGCTGGGCCTCTCCCTTATTTATAGGGTTGTTGGTGTCGTAAACCTAGCTCACGGTGACTTTCTTATGTTGGGTGGTTTAATTGGGTATTATGTGATTCTTTTAAGTGGTGGAGTATCACAGAGTTTGACACCTCTACTTGCCGCCTTTCCTATCATATTCTTACTTTTCATGGTTTTTGGCTCGGCTTTTAACATAGGGTTAATTAGACCTATGGTTAAAAGAAAGCCATCTGACTTTTTGATAGGTTGTGTCTTAGTAACGATAGGTGCATCCTTCCTTATTGAAGATATAACTGCTAATTTGGCTGGTACTTTGCCAAGAGGTATATATCTTGGTCTTGGCCCACTTGTTATAGGAGAGGTTAGTATACCGCAGTTTCGTTTAATATCTTTGGGTATTGTATGCATTTTGACACTACTTTTCCACCTATTTCTTAAGAGAAGTTTTGTAGGGGTTGCGATGAGGGCTATAACTCAGGATAGAGAGGGAGCAATGATGATGGGTGTAAATGTAAATCTTGTCTCAACGGTTGTTTTTGGTGTAGGTGCTTTCTTCGCAGCTGTGGCGGGTCTAGTTTATCTAGCAAATGGTTTTCCGATCCAACCATATATGGGCGTACCACTTACTGTCAAAGCGCTTACAGTTATGATCCTCGGCGGCGCGGGAAGTATCTTAGGCCCTTTGGTCGGCGGCGTAATAATTGGGGTGGCTGAGACACTGACTGGGTCATTTATAGACTTCTATTGGTCGCCAGCGATAGCGATAATCATTTTAATAGTTATACTTTTGGTTAAGCCGACTGGGTTGATAGCTGAATGATGAAGATGAAGATTAAGTTTATCATCTATGTGCTAATTATCTTTATATTAGTTATCTTAACGCTTCCATTTTTTACAACGCAATACCAGCAGAATGTTTTAACATTCTTTTTCATATACGCTGCATTAGCTTTAAGCTACGATGTACTCGGAGGGCAGATGGGATATATGAATTTAGGGCACGGTGTCTTCTACGGATTAGGAGCATACGCTTTCGCCATATTATCCAAAGAATTTCTTAACTTACAATTGCCTTTAATCCCATCTATTATAGCATCGTTCTTTGCAGCTGGTTTTGTTGTTGCTTGCTTTGGTTGGCTTCTGAGCTACCCTTTCTTTAGGTTGAGAGGTTTCTATTTTGCTGTGGCAACATTGGGTTTCATCAGCTTAGTTAATCTGGTTGTAAGTTCAGCGCAGCTTGGGTGGCTTACAGGTGGTTTTACAGGTATATCTTTACCACTTGTGGTTTCTTCTTATAGCAATCTCATGAACTCTTATTACTTAGCTTTAGCAGTGTTTTTAATATCCGCCTTTGTCTTAAGCAGGGTTACTAGGTCAAAACTTGGGTTAGCGTTGATCAGCATAAGGGAGGATGAAGATGCGGCTGAATCCTCTGGAATAAACACGGCACATTACAAGAGGTTGGCTATGTTTTTGAGCGCGCTTCTAGCTGGCTTTGCTGGAGCGGCTTATATGTGGTTTCAGACACATACGAATCCGAGATTCGTATTCAGCCTCGACATAGCATTTTTACCTATTACCATGGCTCTTTTAGGGGGTACTGGGACCATATTAGGACCGATTATCGGTGCTGCGATATTCACTCTAGTTTACCAGATGCTTCTGACTAATATA
>JARVJP010000004.1 GCA_029776065.1 Nitrososphaeria archaeon
AATTAGCAACCCTACTAGAAGAAAAGGGATACGACTGGCTAAAGCAAACAGCAACCAGCAATACAACAAAAACCTAAATCCACAGCCAACATACCCCTAATACCGCGGGCCGGTCGTCTAGACCCCAGCCGGGACAACCACCTCCAGCAAGGTGGTCTAATCTGGTAGGATACCGCTTTGGCAAGTAAACCCAAAGTGGCGGGGGTCGGGGGTTCGAATCCCCCCCGGTCCACTACCATTCGGGTTTAGATAAAGAGCAATGCGTGTAATACTCTGCGATGGAGCCTAAGTATGTTCACCTGCTTCAAGACAGAGATGTGGGACGTTGGTATGATAACGTGGCTAGAGGTTCATTAGCTACTGCCGATGTTTACCTCAGGAGGCTGGGAAACTTCTGCTCAGCTCATAATATGAATCCACGAGATTTGCTATCTATGCGTGATGAGAACCTTCAAAACCTCCTATTCGATTATGTCACTTCGATGGAGAAGGATTACGCTGGAAGCTACATTGAGAGTGTGATCAAGGTTATTCGCTCTTGGCTTACTTTCAACGGAAAAGAGTTAAAAGTAAAGATAAAGATCAAGGGAGCAAACGATACCCCTTCCCTGAAGGATGAGAGAGTTCCCACTAAAGAAGAGTTGAAGAAAATACTGTTATCTTGTGATAAGAAGACTAGAGCGGCTTGCATCCTTGTAGCACATTCAGGTTTAAGAATAGAAACCCTTGGAAATTACAATGGTCTTGACGGGCTTAGGGTAAAGGACTTTCCTGAAATCATCATAGATAACGAAGCTGATAAGGTTAGCTTTGCGAAGGTCCCCACTATGATCGTGGGGAGAAAGGAGTTAAGCAAAGCAAAACATCAATATTTTACATTCCTCTCCGAAGAAGGCTGCGAATACATTAAAGACTACCTCGAAGAAAGGCTGAGGAGCGGTGAGGAACTTGTTATACTCTTATTCAGATAGTTTTGGATTCATAAGATCATTTAAACCTTCGCTGATAAGGCTGAATCCCAATGTGGCAAATATCAACATTATACCGGGAAAGGTGATTATCCACCATGAACCACTGAGAAGATAGTTTCTGCCTATCGCTACATCTAATCCCCAGGATGCATCTGGCGGGACAACGGTCGATAACCCTATAAATGATAATCCTGCTTCTATTAGAATAGCATCAGCAAAACCCATAGAAAGTATTACAAGAATTCCTGGTATGGTATTAGGAAGTATATATCTAAAGACAATAGACAAAGTACTTTCACCAATAGATTTAGCAGCTTCCACATAAAGTAATTCTTTTATAGATAACACTTGGCTTCGCACTACTCTAAAGAAAACTGGGACATAAATTACTGCTATTGCTGCTGCTGTATTCAGGATACTAGGCCCTATCATAGCGGTTATCGCTATAGCTAATATAAGCCCAGGAAACGCAAACAAGCTGTCCATGATAAGTGATATCAATTTGTCTAAAAAACCACCTAAATACCCTGAAAGTAGACCAAGTGGCACACCAAGCAATAGAGCAAATAATGTTGAAAACGTAGCCACTAATAAAGGAACTCGCCCACCGTAAAGAACTCTCGTATAAATGTCCAATCCTATGTCATTAGTTCCCATTATGTGGTCTTTGCTCGGCTCTTGAAAAGGTCTAAACAGCTGCCCATCAGCTCTCGCGCCTGTAGGTTTATTTGGTGTTAGATAAGGCGCTAAGACGTTAAGCCCTATTATAAAAGCTAAGATAACTATGCCAGTTGCTACCATTCTTTTGGCAACATCGCCAACTAAGAACCTCTTTATAGCTGGGATTTTTCTTATAGAGGTTGTCAAAGCCTCACCCTGGGATCAAGATAAGCGTAAGTCAAGTCGACTATAAAGCTGACAACGATGACTATAACTGCGAAAAACACAATGCATCCCTGAACTGCCGGATAATCTCTGAGCCCAATCCTTGAGACGAGGTAAGTACCTAATCCTGGCCAAGAAAATGTTACTTCAGTTAGAACAGCTCCAGCCAAAAGCCCAGCTATCTCAAGCCCAATCATTGTCACTAAAGGCAATAGAGCATTCCTTAAAGCGTATTTGTATATTATTGTTTGCTTCCTCAAGCCCCTGCTTACGGCGGCTACTGTATAATCTTGTCTCATGGTTTCTACCATGTATGTTCGAGTTAATCTCATAAATACACCAGAAATTATAAGACCAAGAGTAAAAGCTGGCATAACAAGATAGCTTATGGACTTTGCAAATCCTTGTAAATCACCAACAAGGAGGAAATCTAAGATATATAAGCCTGTAAGACTTTTAGACGGTAGTGGTCCTATGCCTGCTACAGGAAAAATACGGAGATAAACACCAAACACTAGCTGAAGAATCATTCCAAGCCAAAAAACTGGAATTACGTATACGGTAGCACCAAAAAGCCTTACAATTATGTCCTCAGTTTTGCTAAATCTCTGACTCGCTAAAACGCCTAGCGGTATTCCTATAGCTAGTGCGACAAACATGGCGGCTACAGCAAGCACAACCGTATTGGGAAAGTACTGCAGAATCTCTTGGGAAATAGGTATGCCCGTGTGCATGGATTTACCTAGATTTCCTTGGAATACACCTGCGATATAATGTAGGTATTGTAAGTATATGGGAATATCTAGCCCAAGTCTCTGAGCTAAAATTGTCTTCATTTCGGGTGTAGCATGAGGACCTAGTATTAGATCAATAGGATTTCCAGGTAGTATCCGTACTATTATGAATACGACGCTAAGAAGGAATATAGTCATGGGTAATGCTAATAGGCTTCTAGTAATTATGTATGCTTTAAGTGTCATACTCTATACCACTTTATTATTTCTTGTAAAAAGGTTTAGGTATACAAGCAACATAATGTTCATCGCCGACTTTATCTAGAATAGGTTCAACAGTTTGACATACTGTTTCTGCATAAGGGCAACGGGGATTAAATCTGCATCCTTTTGGTGGATTAATTAGGCTAGGCACTTCGCCTCCAATTATTATTCTATCTATTTTATGCTTTGGATCAGGCACTGGCACTGCAGATAATAATGCTTTAGTGTAAGGATGTTGAGGGTTAGTGAATAATTCGTTCTTAAAACCAATTTCAACAATCTTACCCGCATACATTATTGCAATTCTATCGCAAAGATATCTAGCTGATGCTAGATCGTGTGTAATCAATAAGAAGGTCATTTGCCTTCCTTTCCTTAGGTTTTCTATTAGATCCATTATTTGAGCTCGTACAGAAACATCTATCATCGCGATAGGTTCATCTGCTACTACAAATTCAGGTTTAAGAACCAAGCTTCTTGCTATAACTGCTCTTTGTCTTTGTCCTCCACTAAGTTCATACGGATATCTGTGATAAAAGTTTTCAGGCGGTGTCAATGCAACTGTATCAAGAGCTTGTAGAACCTCGACCTTGATTTCTTGTTTACTATAGTTGCCTTGAATTTTCAAAGGGCGACTTATTGCTTCACCTATTCTCATTTTTGGGTTTAGAGATGCAGTAGGATCTTGAAATATCATCTGAATTTTTTTTCTTAATTTTTTTAACTCGCGTTTAGCGAGGGAAGATATCTCACATCCGTCAAAAAAAATCTTACCATCGGTAGGTTCTATTAAACCTATGCAAAGCCTTCCTGTTGTGGACTTACCACACCCACTTTCTCCAACGAGACCAAATATTTCTTTTTTTCTTATGGAAAAACTTATATCATCTACAGCATGTACAAAACTTTTAGTTTTTGTAATAAGTTTTTCTATAAAACTCTTTTCCACGGGGAAGTATTTCTTTAGATTTATAACATTAAGCAGCATTGTTATTCACCTCTTTCGTAAAGAAAGCATCTTACTCTTCGTTCCTCTAGATTAATGAGCTCTGGTTCGGTAGTTCTACATTTATCAAATGCGTATCGACAACGAAGATAGAAGCTACATCCTTTTGGCAAATTTAATAAATTAGGTGGTGAGCCAGGAATCCAGTTAAGTTTTTTTATTTCTTCAATAGGATTTGGGACTGAAGCAAGCAAGGCTTCTGTATATGGATGTAGTGGTTTATCAAATAACTGCAAAGTATTCGCTTCTTCCACGATTTGACCGGCGTACATTACAATAACTCTATTGCATATTTCAGCAACGACGCCTATGTTATGTGTAATTAAGATTAAAGTAAGACTCAGCTCTTTAGTCAATTTTTGTATTAGTTCTAGTATTTGCGCTTCAACCAAAGCATCTAGAGAAGTTGTCGGCTCATCTGCGATGACTAACTTTGGATTCAGGAGTAAAGCCAATCCTATCATTACCCTCTGTCTCATTCCACCACTAAACTGATGAGGATAATCTTTAAACCGCTCAGACGGTATACCTAGTTTTTCCAGAATATCTAACGCTCTCTTCTTCCTTTCAGCTTTATCTAAGTGCGGTTCATGGTTCCCAATCATCTCCATAAAATGTTCACCTACTCTCATTACTGGATTAAGCGAAGTCATAGGATCTTGGGGTATCAACGAGATATTTTTTCCTCTCATCTTTCTCATTTTATTTTCAGATAACTGTAGTAGATCAACGCCATCAAAAAATATAGAACCACTTGTTATAAATCCTGGAGGTTGGATACAACGAATTATAGAGAAAGCTAAGGTTGATTTACCGCAACCGGATTCACCTACAATACCTAATGCAGTACCACTATCAAGTTTAAACGTTACATCTCTTAGAGCCTTTACTGTTCCCTTCTTAGTTAAATATTCCACATTAAGTCTACTAACTTCAAGTAGATGAGTATTATTGCGTGAAGACATCTAACGCTAATATGAAGCGATTAGCTTATTTAAGTCTTCAAAGAAGATACTTCACGTCCAAAACTTATATATTCCCCGGTATCCTGTCCTTGATCAGCGTTGAAGAATATAATAGAAATCCAAAATCTAAGAGCTGAGTCATGCTCTAAGTTGTCTGGTTTCTTAAGAATTGGTGCTACCCCTGTTCGCCCCGTTGAATTACCTTTAACTATTATTAACGGGAAAAACGATGGTTCCCTTGTAGTTATAACTGCTGGAATACATGGAACTGAGTATGTTGGGATAGCTACCGCTTTGGATTTGATTAAATCTTTAAATCCGGCTAATATATCTGGTGCTTTAATTATAGTTCCAGTAGTTAATATTCTTGGGTTCGAACAACGGTCCAAGTGTACTGTTCCAATAGAAGACGATTATAATGGAACAAGAAATTTAGGTCGTCTATTTCCAGGTAGAGTAGATGGTACTTTACCACACATATTAGCTCACATTCTTTTTAACCAAATTATATCAAAAGCTAACTTTTTAATTGATCTACATGGTGGAGACATATATGAATACATTGCTCCTTGTACAATGGTGTATACCACTGACAACAAAGACCTTGACCAAAAAATGTTAGATGCTGCTAAATTTTCTGGAATAGAGTATTGCATCTGCCGTAGTTTTAGAGGCCAAGAAGGAAAACTAAGTGTTGAGGCTTTAAAGATTGGCATACCAAGCATTACAATAGAAAGTGGAGACCACGGGGTTATTGATGAATCAAAGGTTAACCTTGCCTTAAATGCTGTTATGAACATTTTACGATACCTTAAGGTACTTGACGGAGAAATTAAACAATATAGACCACCTAAGATGCTTAAGGATTTAGTTGTAGTTAGGGCTAGAAATGGTGGTCTTCTCAGGACTTTGATACCATTAGGTAGCACTGTCTCAAAAAGTGAAAAAATTGGATACATACAAGGTTGGAGCGGCGAAATAGTAGAGTATTTAGAAGCCCCTGTCAGCGGATATCTAATCCAATGGTCATGTAACCCATCTGTAACAAGCGGAGAAAGCGTAGCTGAAATCGCTATTTTTTACTAGACATTAGATTTCCTACGGTCAGAAAGGGCATCTAGAAACTCATTTAATAAACTCATATTTCTTCGCCGATTAATGCTACATAATCTCCTGTTGCTACAGCTTGGTTTTCCATATATGGATATGCACATAGATAGCCGTCTCTAGGTGTCTTTATGTTCTCTACCAGCTCTCCATATACATTAAAAATTCTGGCAACAACATCTCCTGCTTTGATGCTTGCTCCGGGCGATATTTCTGTATGTATTAATCCCCCTTTATTTGCAAAAAGCATCTGAGTCTGAAGAGATCTTGGTAAAACAACACCCTGCTGCTTTTGTAATGTTCCTCTTATCATCTTCAAGTATTTCATAACATTAAGTACACCTATAACACCCGCATCTGCGGCTTCTTTTGACCAACTTCTCCAGCCATTCATTTCAACCAAAATAGAAGGTATACCGCTTCGACTAGCTACGATCTGAAGCCCAGGCAGCCTACCACTCTCCTCGATTCTTGGTTGTTTTGATATCGTAATTGTCAAACCAAAAGCTTTGGCTAAATTTAGAGCTTTATCATCTATCCTAACTTTGCCTATCGGTCTTACAACAGTAAAGCCGTATCCTAAAGGGTTTGGGACTGCGTGAATATCTATGACGTAGTCAGATTTACTAACAACAGACCAAATTAACCCAGCTAGTCTCGCCGTAGTGGTGCCCTGCAAATCACCAGGGAAAGCTCTATTTAAATCATAGAAGTCGTAGTATGGTGTCACATATGATGATTGTTGAAATGCCAAGGGATTTGCTACCGGGAGTGCAATTATGGAGCCGGTGAGCGTTTTTGGGTCAATTTCCTCCCGTAAAACTCTACGAATTATCTCAACACCTATTATCTCAGGACCGTGAATTGCCGAAATAAGAAGCAGTGTCGGCCCTTCTTTAACGCCTCTTACCACCATTAGGGGAATCTTAACGGTACTACCATCTGCTAACTCAATTGCACCTAAACTTCCAAAGCATTTCGTACCAGAAGCAGCTTTTATATCTCCTATTTCAAGGAAACTTTTTTGCATTTTACAGACTAACTATGTATAACGTCGTTTATATTTTTTGCGCATTTTTATTCATCTTGAAAATCTGTACGATATAATCATAAATAACAAAAAAGGTGGGGGTATTGTGAACTTAGGCTGGGAGACTATATGTCCAGAATCTGAATGAACCGTCAGGACCTAATACCACACCTTCTAACCCTTTTATATGGATAGCAATCTGTGTTGGTTGCCACAGCGGGATTGTTGAGCAATGTTCTGCCCCTAGTTTTTGTACCTCGATAATTAGAGGAAACCTTTCTTCAAAATTGAGCAAAGACCTCTGCTTTATGAGCAGCGGTTCTATAGCTGTGTTATTTACGTATGTGCCTATTAGCGCTGAGAAACTTGATTGATAGAATGTCCATATATAGTCATCTGGATCAAGATAGTCAGCCCACCAGCCATAAAGGAACGACTGGATAAGTCCAGGATAAGGATTTCCTAGATATAGCTGCGTGAATTTTGCTGTCTCTACAGGATTAAGTTTTACTTCTATGAGCCCTGTCGCTTCTAATTGTTTTTTGATAATGGTAGCTGTGTTATGTTCAGTCACGCCATATCTTACTCCATCATATGTTATTTCTATCGTTGCTTTATTGGTCTCACTGTAGCCAGCTTCTCTTAGCAGCTTCTTAGCAGATTCTATATTTCCTTCGCCGTATATGTAATGGAAGTAGTTAACGCCGCCGGAGATGCCTCTAGGTATAATGCTGTATAATGGTAAGACTGTCCCTTGGAATACCCCGTCTACGATTTCACTCCTATCTAATGCATATGCAATAGCTTGTCGAACCTTAATGTCATTCAAGGGTGGTAACGCTGTGTTTAGCATGAGACCACGCATCTGCACTAATGGTGCTTCCTTTACTTCAAAATCAGGGTTTTGTTTGAAAACATTAATATCGCTAGGTGTTAAACCACCCCGCATAACTAAGTCTATTTCTTTAGTTCTCAACGCTAGAGCCATAGCTGAAGGATCCCGGTACTGTTTTATGATTATATTGGGTGTTGCGGGAGGTTCTCCATAATAGTAAGGATTAGGTGTCAATCGTATCATAACATCTTGTACATGCTCTGCTATCTGATATGGACCAGGTCCTATGTATATCCCAGTATAAAACTCATTTGGCTTAACAACAGAAGGGTCTACAGGGTAGGTGGGCGCTGCAGAGATCGCTAACATACTTAGGAAAGGAGCAAACGGATACTTCAACTTAATTCTTAACGTATAATCGTCGAGAGCAGTCACATCTTCCGGCTTATCGACAACTTGACGTATGAAAAACGTTGGAGGCCCTTTCAATTCAATCGCTCTTCTTAATGAAAACTCAAATGTCTTGGCTGTTACTGGATGCCCGTTAGAAAACTTCACGTCTTTCCTTAGATTGAATATATATTCTGTTCCATCTGGGCTAATGGTCCAGCTAGTAGCTATTTCTGGCACTATTTTATCCGTGCCTGCTTCATAAGAGACTAATCCTCTACCTACATTATACAGAATATTTACGGCAAACCAGCCCACTGCATTTGCCGGATCCAGTGTAGTTTGTAAGCGCTCAGTTGTTCCTATAGTGATCGTATCTTTTAATTTTTTGACTTCTGTTGGAGTTGTTGTAGTAACTTGTGTAACTGTTTGAGTGACAGTTTGAAGTTGTGTAGTAGTTTGTGTAAGCGTAACTGTCTCTCTTGTCCCAACGGTTGAGGTCACAGTTGAAGTAACGGTTGTAGCAGAAGGCTGCATAGCACTTCCGGTCAAATAGCCAACAGCAACACCGACAATCAATAACACAATTGCTACAGCAGCAGCTGGTGTACTTATTCCTAACTTGCTTTTTGAATACATGTTGACATAATATACCTTGTCTATCCTTTTATACTTTTTGATATTTTACTTTGCTCAAAATTTCGCTGTTCATATAGCTTCTCTAAAGATTTATTACGATAAGGGGGTAGGCGTAACCCAAACTTTTTGACATCACCCTCAAAAATAAAACAACAATATTGCGCTGTTGAAATAATTCTTCCTGTGGAATCATTTAAGATTTATGCTTAGTTAGGGTCTGAAAAACGGTTCCAGAGCCGCAACGACCCTATAGTTAAAGCTTTTGTGAAATACCAGATTACAGGTTTTATATTTTATTGGGGCTCAGAACCTAGTTAAAAGCTTGCCTTTGGTTTTGTGGTTTGGTATACCACAATACATCATGCCTAATCGCAAGTTTACCTAATTCTGATTCCTGACCTTCTTCTACATCAACTTCGAAACCAAGTTTTATTCCTAACTTGCATAGTAGAATTTTCATTTGATAAGTTTCTTTACTTTCAACTTTAGTCTTCTTAATTTGGTTGCAATCTGTGATGTCTCGCAATCCTCATCATATACACAGAATATGTTATCAGAAAATATTTATGTTGTGAGCAAGTCAACTTTAAATTGGAATATTCTAGT
>JARVJP010000009.1:0-171287 GCA_029776065.1 Nitrososphaeria archaeon
TCTTATAAGTTTAGAGAGCCTACTGCCAACTCTCTCACATAAATATTTAATTAAACGATCAGCATCTATTTTTCCAACCTACTCCACGCCTTCCATTATTTATGATAATAAAAGGGATAAAAGCACCACCCGTTAATATCATAAACAGGACAAATGGGTATTCAAAGTGTAAAGGCTACAACCAAGCAGATAGTGAAGATGATATAGGTAGGGGAAAGGGTAAAGGACAGAAAATTTAGGAAAGGTTCCGGAAAGGAAATATAAAATGGAAAGCCTTTATTAGATAAAACAGATAACATTTTGCTAAATGTAGAGTTAAATGGACACCCCACATCCACTTAATTGTCTCAGGAAATTTCCTAAATGCCAGATAAATCTTTAGACAAAAATTTACCAAAGGATGGAGGCTCAGTAAATGGTAGGATAAAAGATAGGTGTTAAGAAAATTTAGGAAAGAAAAATAATGATTACGGAACCCAAGGAAGTAAAACGGAAAATAAAAACTGGGGAAGTCAGTACTTCTACAGCCTCAGAATAATGAGAGGAAATTACTGAAATCAGGTTTTTGTATAAATTTTAATTCCTAAAGCTTTTTAATTAGAGGACCAAAACAAATTATTTCTAAAGCCTTTTACAAGATATCAACCAAATAGTAGTCACATTAAATTCAGCTTTAACTAAGAAGATTTAAATAGTAAATTATCGTTCAACGAAGAACAATGAAATCCTCTAAACCAACAAACATGAATATTCTCCTTATATCGCTTATACTAGTTATCTTGATCTTTGGCTCATTATCAGTTTACGAATTCATTCAGATCGACGATCTTCAAAATAAAATTGAACAACTGAAGAGTTCACAACTGAATCCGCTACCTGACAAAGGAATAATGTTCATCCAAGGAGTAGGCACTTCGAATACAGGAAGGTCAATATGACAGAAATACATGAACCAGTTGATGAACATATTGTCATAAGAAGTGTATCTTTTGATTATCTCAAACATTCAGGTACAACATTCACAGGCGGTTCCGTGTATATATTCAAAATTAATTTTCCTGACGGTCTTTCAGAGGATTTGTGGGCAGAAGGTTTTCCTGGAGATATAGTAAAATTCTATTTCACAAACCACAATAATCCTAAAGCAGGAATACTATATCTACCCCAAACCGCAACAATCTATCTTCTAGTCAGTGGTTGAGATAAAATAATTAAAAAATCTTTTCCTGAAGAGTGGGAAGTTTATGAAAGCATTTACAAGGACCCTTGGGAATTCAAGCATCCAAAGCTTGGGTATTCTTTTCGTTATGAAGGTATTCCTGTTAAAAACTAAAGTTTGTCTCTGTAGTATTCGTCTAGGTATTCGTCAAAGCTTTCTTCCGGTACCTTCCAGTCTGAGCCCTTGATCATCCTGATTCTGGCCAACACTTCTTGGTATTCTTCGTCGAGGGTTGGGGTTCTTGCTAGGTCTTCCTCAAGCTGAAACCTTACTTCTGTAGGGTTGATCCCAAGTTTTGCAGCTTCCTTGGTTAGGATGCAGAAGAGTGTCTTCTTGATTCTAAGCTTCTGTTCTGGGTCATGTAGGACCTCCTTTAGGATCGAGCTGAGAAGTTTGTTGATGTCATATCCTCTGGCCTCTTCCTGCAACTTCTTGAACATTATGTCATCGAACTTACCCATTCTTGTCAGGCCTCTTTTCTTATGATGATCCTTCCATCTTTGAGCTCGTTGAAGTAGGACCATCCCTGTCTAAGGTAGATGTCAAGCTCCTCCGGCTTGATCACCATCTGAGATGGTGGATCCTCTTTCGCTAGGCCGGTTCTGCCGATGATCTTCCTTATCGAATCCTGTATCGCCTTGATCTCATCATCTACTCCGAAGTCTGCGTTCTCCTTGGCCAGCTCTATCCTCACCTTCATTGGATCGATGCCGAGAGATGAAGCAAAGTTTCTTAACGCCCTGAGATCCATTTCTTTCTTGTCTTCCTCTGAAAGCTGAGAAGGCCTAGTGATAGTTGAAAGATACCTTTCTAGGTCGATGAAGTCCTTTCTCATCTCCTCAACCTGGGATTCGGAAAGCCTCTTGTGGACGGTGTAGGTCATTTCAACTGGCCCAGTGTGGCCCATGTAAAACTGCTGTCTCGTGAACGGTATTACTCGAACGTTGTCTATTGCCGTGGCAAAGTATGATCTTAAGACGTAGGGTCTGAACTTGAATCCGGCTTGGTCGAAAACTCTCTTAACCATTCTTTGAACAGCCTTTCTGCTGAAGCTCCTTATCCTAGCCCTAGATCCAAAAGAGATGACAGAGCTTTCTCCAGTTAACACCTCACCTTTCCTCAGCCGATACTCCAGGTAGTCTTTAAGGTAGTCACATCCCTCCTTGATCAAGAATGTGGCATAGGGTCTCCCGTTCTTGCTAAGCTGAGCCCTGACATTTATTCGAGTGGGGGCTTTCTCGAAGACGACGATTTTACCTTCTATCCTCAACTCTGGCAAATCCTTTAACTGTAGGCCGGCAAGTGTTGAAGGCCTCAACCCTGAAAAGGCCAAGAGCGATATGCATGCTTTAGCTCTGAGGTCTGCGAACCCAAGTATTAAATTATTGTGGTTACCAAGCTTCTATTAGGGTTTCTGTGCTTCTGACACCATCCATTAAATGTATTCTCGCGATTATGTCTAGCACGTCGTCGAAGTCGATCGCTTCCATGAAGACGACCAGGTCAGCTCGACCATAGACTGGGAGGACCTTCTTCACCCCCCTCACCTGCGAGATTTCGCCTATGAGGTTATCGCACTTTGGTGGAACGGTTTTGATGAGTAAACAGGCTTTAACCATTATCTCTCAACCTCTACTAGTGATTCTGTGAATATTACTCCAGCCATGTTACTGATCTTTGTGATAGTCCTCCCAAGCTCTTTGCTATCGTTTGTTGACACATGCACAACGACGTCGTACCTTCCTAGAACAGGATACACGTCAACGATCTTCTCTAGAAGCTTGATCTTCTCGATTACGTCCACAAACTTCCCCTTTTCAGTCCTTATCAAAACACAGGCATCTACCATGCTAGGTTCAGAGTCAGTTACCATCTAGAGTATATAAGATTTGGTTCTGGAAAAGACTTTTAAGCAATAGCCCTACTATTGGTCTTTGGTGTTTGGATGATATTTCTCGACCTACCAATAGATCCTGTTTTCAGCTTTAGAACGGTGCCATTAAAGTTTGGAGTTGGAGTATTATCTGAGATAGGCTACGACCTTTCTACTTTAAACGTTAAGAAAGGGCTTATCATAACAGATAAACAGTTAGTGGAAAAGACGAAGGTCATTGAACAGACAAAGGCATGCTTAGAAGAGAAAGGTATTGAAGTTGACGTCTGGGATCATGTAGAGCCTGAGCCATCAGACACCTCCATCAAAGATGGAATATCTTATGCGAAGGGCAGAAAGTATGATTCCATAGTGGGCATTGGTGGAGGAAGTGCCATTGACACAGCTAAGATAATAAACCTATACACTTCGTTTCCAGCAGACTTCTACGATTATTTTTCACCACCGATAGGAAGAGGTATGAACATACCTGGTCCGTTAAAGCCTTTGATCGCAGTCCCAACGACTTCTGGTACAGGTAGTGAGACGACAGGGGTAGCTATAGTAACCTTCAAAGACAAGAAGATCAAGTTCGGCTTATCGAGCAAATACCTGATGCCAACACTCGCAGTACTAGACCCTCAGGTAACGCTTTCAATGCCTCCCTCGGTAACGGCTAACACTGGGATGGACGCACTTATGCACGCAATCGAATCTTATACCGCAATACCTTATAAGATAAGGCCTAAACCGGAAAGCTTCGAGTCAAGGCCGGTGTATCAGGGGTCAAATCCCATAAGTGACGGGTTAGCTGAGAGAGCTATTCAGATAATAGGTGATAACCTTCTTTTAGCCTACTCTAACGGTAACAACTTAGAGGCTAGGGCGAACATGCATCTTGCAGCATCTATGGCAGGGTTAGCCTTTGGAAATGCAGGTACACATATTCCACATGCACTATCATATCCCATAGCAGGAGAGTCAATGAAGAAGGGATCTAAAATCCCTCATGGGTTGGCTGTTGCGATCACAGGCCCTGCTACTCTAAAGGTCTTCGCACCCTTTCTTAAAGATAGATGTGCCAAGATTGCTTATCTGCTAGGGGAAACAGATTTCTCAACCATCTATGATGGGGCGTTAAAGGCTTCAGATGCTGTTATCAAAATGATGAGGGCGCTGAAGATGCCTAATGGAATAAAGGAATTAGGATTTGATGCTTCAGATGTTCCAAACCTAGCTGAGAAGGCATTGATCCAACAAAGACTTCTCGCACTCAGCCCGATAACAGTAAATAAAGGACTTCTTGAGCAGATACTTAATGCGAGCCTTCAATACTGGTAGCTTGGTTTCCATTATTAGAATGATTCTTTAAATATCTAATTCAAGCTCTTTCAACTTCTGAGCACTTGGTTGCCCTGAAACCGGGTCGAGTTCTCTAGCTCTGTAGAATTCAGGTAGCAGTTCTTCGATAGGGCATACAAAGCCTGCTGCTGGCCCTTCCTTCACAGCCTCCTTTACAAACCTCTCTGGCAGTCTATCGTCCTCAGTCTTAAGACCCAGCTTACCGTTTAACATCCTTTCAAGGTACCATATTCTATCACCAATCTTAAGTACAGAGTTCTTGTCCTCACTCCTCCCTGTGATGGCGTTGAATGTTTCAGCGATGTGGTTGAAGTCGATTACCCCGAATACTCCGAACTTACATAAACCAGCTGAGTCAGCGAAGGCGCAGAGGCTCTGCTGGATCAATTCGGTTCTGGTCTTTGATGCAATATCCTTTGGTATACTGTCGATCCCATATTCAGGTAATAGTAGACCCCTTTCAACCAGAACACCCATACCTTGTAGGTGTGAAGCACCTATGTTTGAAACAGCGTAAAGCACGCCCATTGTGTTATAGAGCCTAGGATTATGCATAGGAACTTCAAGTCCTTTAACGTGTACCGCAAAACTTTCACTTCCCCTACCGACCTTTTCAGAAGCCGCCTTAACCCCATCCGACAACGTGGCGCCAAACCCTTCTCTGTAGGCGATCATTCTGATAATCCTAATCAGCGAGCCAACATCACCCCATCTTAATGAGAACCCTGTATCAGATGCGTCCAACATGCCTTTTTCATACGCCTCCATAGCCCAAGAGACGACTACTCCAGTAGAGATGGTGTCAAGCCCTAGGTCATCACATAGGTCGTTCGCGCGGATTATGCCCTCAATATCATCTACTAGAGTCATAGAGCCAAGGGCTGCTAGGGTTTCATACTCTGGCCCCTTACCTTTTGATCGCCCATATTCAGGATCATTCATTTCTATTGCTCTTTCGCATTGTATTGAGCAGGTGACGTTTTCTCCGCACACCTTCATCCCTGAACCTAGTTTATACTTCTCCATAAAGGTCTGGGTGGTTATCTTCTCAGCACCTTCCCAAACACCGAGTGTCCAGTTCTTTATTGGTAGGTTGCCGACTTGCATCCCAGAGATGATTCCTCCACCAGTTCCGTAAGCCTTTAGTCCTCCACCACGGCTAGTTGTCGGTGCGATAAAGAGATGTCTTTTATTTAGTTCAATGAGCTTCTTTTCATCTAATACAGGTATCTTTAGGTTTCCTGAGACAGCTATGCCCTTTAGATTCTTAGATCCCATGACCGCACCTACACCTGTTCTCCCAAAAGCCCGTCTTTCATCCGTAATAATGGAGGATATCTTCACTAGGTTTTCTCCTGCTGGGCCGATCATAGCGACCTTGACTTTAGAGCTCTTTAACTCTTCTTTTATCAGCTTGGAGGTTTCAAACGTCCCTTTCCCCCAAAGCGATTTAGCGTCCAATACTGAAGGCTTATTATTTATTATTGAGATAAAAACCGGGGTTTTTGCCTTACCCCTTATTATAACACCATCATATCCTGATCTCTTCAAAACCGTCCCAAACGAGCCGCTTGACATAGACTTCGCCAAAAAACCGGTAAGAGGAGATCTTGTCGCAACTGCTGTCTTAGGTGATATGGCCGCTAAACCTGTAAATGGGCCTGTCATAACTATCAATGGGTTCTCTGGGGAGAGGGGGTCTATGGTTTCATCTATTAGGTCGTATAATATTCTAGTTGCATATCCGCCTCCGCCTACATAGAGCTCAACCCATCTATTATTGAGAGGGGTTGACTTGAAGCGCTCATCTTCCAGATCGACTTCTAAGATCTTACCTGCGTATCCGTAGAAGCGTGTTTCCAACTTGATCATCCTCCGTCCACAATTGGGAGGAGCCAAAGCTCGTCTTGATCACATACCTCTGCGTCTGGTTTGACAACCTCTTTCTTATTCTTTGAGATCAAGTAGTCTTCAAGTTGGACTTTAGAAAGTAATTCTATGTCCTTGATCTTAATCGGAGCAGCTAAGTGGATCTCCTTCTCTTTAAAACCTAGCTTTTCTGAAAGGGGGCTGAACAGTCTAATCTTCATATGTTATCACCCATCGATTTCCTAAACTAAGATTTTAACCTTTGATCAAGTCTATCTTAAAGATATATTAATAGCCTTCTTGTACCGCGTACTTTAGACTTATTTTGAATGTAGATAGAGATAAGCAGTTAAAGGAGTTTGCGGTAGAACAGCATGGCTACTATCGCGGGAAGATAGAGGTTACCCCGAAATGTTGGGTTCAGAACTTAGAGGATTTCTCAGTCTGGTACACTCCCGGCGTAGCAGCTGTATGCAACAAGATAGTTGAGGATAAAGATAAGGTTTTCGACCTAACTCTCAGATGGAACACCATAGCTGTCGTATCTGATGGCACAAGGGTCCTCGGGTTAGGAAACATAGGCCCTGAAGCAGCCTTACCTGTTATGGAGGGAAAGGCGCTCATCTTCAAATACCTCGGTGGAGTCGACGCTATACCGATCTGTTTAAACACCACCAGCGAGGACAAAATAGTTGAAATAGTTAAAATCTTAGAACCCTCCTTTGGTGGAATAAACCTAGAAGACATCGAGTCACCAAAATGCTTCTCAGTCCTTGATAGGCTAAAACAGGGGCTTACGATACCGGTTTGGCATGATGACCAGCAGGGTACAGCAACAGTGGTATGCGCGGGATTAATCAACGCCCTCAAGATCACAAACAAGAAGATGAACGAGGTGAGGATCGCGATGATAGGCACAGGGGCAGCCAACTATTGTGTTGAAAGGTTAATCACCACAGCAGGAGTCGACGAGAGGAAAGTTATTATGGTTGACAGCAAGGGAATACTAAACACCTTAAGAGAAGACCTCAGAAGGAGTAGCTCGTATAAGTGGCAACTTTGCTTAAAGACCAACTCCGAAGGCAGGGAAGGGGGAATAGCGGAAGCGCTAGAAGGTGCTGACGTCTGCATCGCCATGTCCAGACCAGGCCCTGGGATAATCAAAAAAGAGTGGATAAAGGCCATGAATGATAAGGCTATCGTGTTCTCTTGCGCTAACCCTGTACCAGAGATATGGCCTTCCGAAGCAGTAGAGGGAGGGGCTTATGTGGTTGCGACGGCGAGAAGTGACTTCCCTAACCAGTTGAACAATTCCCTTGTCTTTCCTGGAACGTTTAGAGGGGCTTTAGATGCCAGATCTAAGGGGATTTCGGATGGGATGTGCCTTGCTTCAGCGAATGAGATAGCTAAGATGGCTGAGGAGAAAGGGATATCGCCTAACTACATAGTGCCTACAATGGATGAATGGGAAGTCTATCCTAGGGAGGCAGCTGCTGTAGCACATCAAGCGTCGGTTGAGGGCCTAGCTAGAAGAAGGTTGTCCAAGGACGAAGAGTTGGAGAACGCGCATAAGATAATCTTAACCTCTAGAAGAAAGCTTGACAAGTTAAAGGAAGCAGGGCTTATACCGAGGAGACAATAAGAGGGATTAAAGTAGATTAGATGCTTCTGGTAGAAGCATCTTTTTAAGTTCTCTTACAGCAGTGGGGAAGTCCATGTCTAAGGTGGACACTTCGATATCAAGCTTATCGAACATGTCCCTAATGATGGCCTTCACTAGTACGTTAGACCCATACCCGAATAACGCACCTAAAAAGGTTTCGAACTCGCTTGGGTATTCGGAGACTTCATCGAACGTACTTAGGTTGTAGTTCTTCATAAAGTGGATTATTATTGCCTTCTTAGAGTTTTCACCAAGGAGTGATAAAGAAGACTCGACGGAGGATCTTACAAAGCTTTTGAACTGTTGATAATCCATCTTGAACACCAAATTCATAAGTAGACTACGGAGTTTCTCTCATAACGACTCAAATAGTCTTGAAGCGTACTCAGTTGAGGGGAAGGCTCATTGGGAGAGTAGTTATTTATAGATGTTGTATACATTCTAAATTTTATATTCCCCATCTACTTTTTACTCCTTGTTTGTTGATACAAACTCTTCTCTATATATAAATTTTGTTTTTATAGTTTACAATAGTGAACATGCGGATTCAAAGATCCCTCAGCTGAGAGTTTAAAGCTGCTTCTATTACAAGTGAATCGGTTTGCCTTTAAAAAGTATCTTTGCTGGGATATGTTTCTCAAAAAGCTTTAAGAAATTTACATCGTCCTTTGGATTTCTTTGGCTGTCAACCAGCATAACAGGGATCTCATCTGTTATTGGATACCACCTACCACATTTATTGCAAGCCATCAAACCGTACTTTATCTTCACCTTCACACATCTCTCACAGTCTTTAAGAAGATCTTCCTTGGCGACCTTTTGAGGGTTAATATTTTTGTACGAACAAAACTGGGTACAGGCCTCCTTTGGAGGCTCAGCCTGCTTCAATTCAGCCATTTCGAAGACGTACAATTCCAGGGGATAATTTTTACAAGTGGGGCAGATCAAGATATCCATCAAACGATATCTCATGCAGCGTTCACGTTCTTGTGAGGAACAGGGTCATCTATTGGATGGCCTCTGACCTCGTTTACAGTCTCAGTTATCGCTTTTACCACAAAATTTTCAAGCTGTTCCAGTGTTTGCTGGTCTGTCGCCTCAGTTGTAGTCTTTATCTGTGGGAGCGTGTTAGAGGCTCTAATAATGAACCAACCTTTATCCAAGTCCACTCTCACACCATCTAACGTCGTTGCCTTGTATCCTTGGCTGACCAGCTTAGACTTAAGCTTCTCTATCGTCTCGAATTTAACCTCCTCTGGTACCGTGAAGACCTTCCTTTTCGTGAAGTACTTTGGCAGTGCATCAACCAGGCTGGAAAATTTAACTCCGGTTTCGGAGAGTAGCTGCGCAACCTTTAATGTAGCGAATATTGCCTCGTCTGCGCCATAGGTTTCCCTAAAGTACAGGTGACTAGATATTTCTCCACCCATCAAAGCGTTCTCGTTAACCATCCTCTCAAGGACGAATGTGTGCCCAACCTTCGACATTATCGTCTTCGCACCCTTTTCTTTTATGACGTCGTCAACAAGTTTTGAACAGCTTACTTCGTAGACGATCTTCTCCCCTGGTGATTTAACAAAGTGTCTGACAAAGATCGCGAGCATCTTATCTCCTTCGACAGTTCTTCCCTTGTCGTCTAAGAAGACAGCTCTATCTCCATCCCCGTCATAGGCGACTACGAAGTCATACCTTCCACTCATTGCAGGTTCTTTTAAATGCTTCAAAGAGGCTTCTGTGGGCTCAGGGGAACGCGATGGGAAGGTGCCATCATAGTAGTTGTTTATTGCTTCGACTTCTAAGCCTGCTTTTTTGAGTATTTTGTCAGCGAAACCTGAGCATGAACCATTCCCCATGTCGGCTAAAACGCGTAGCTTCTTACTTATCTTCACCTTGTTTAATACGAAATCTTGGTATGCTTTAAAGACCTTGTCACCCCAGTCCTCAACCCTGCCTTTTGGGGCAGCTTCGAACTCTCCTTTCTCTGCAAGCTCCTTTATCTTCTCAAGTCCTAGCCCCCAACCACACAGCATAGATCTTTCCCTACATAGTTTGAAACCGTTCCATTCCGGCGGGTTGTGGCTTGCGCTGACTATGGCGCCTCCATCGAGGTTGTAGTGAGAGATCGTGAAGTAGACGGTTGGGGTTGGGACGAGCCCGACATCGTATACGTCAACACCTACACCGAGTAAACCAGTTATTAGGGCATCCTTCAGTGATCTACTGCTCTTCCGTACATCATAGCCTACTGCAACCCTCTTCCCCACACCGCCGAGGTACACCCCCAAAGCCTTTCCAACAAGCTCAGCGACTTCTTCATCCAGGTCGACGCCATATACCCCCCGAATATCGTATGCTCTAAAAATATGACCCTTAATCTTCATACTTTGAAAGTTAAAAGCTCTATATAAAAGCTTTTGCAACATGTTTTATCAAATATCTATGTAATCTACTAGGAGGAAGAGTAGTTATTAGCTGGGATGTTAGACTTTTACCTAACAATGGGCATAAGATAGAAGTCTTAAATAGTCCATCCTTTGCGTGCCTAGATTAACAAAATCGGGGTTGAAATGATGAAGGTTGGTATAGTTGGATATGGCGCGTACATCCCCAAGTGGAGGATCAAAGCAGAGAACATTGCTAAAGTCTGGGGTCAGGACGCGCAGACAATAACAAATGGCATAGGAGTACATGAGAAGTCGGTTCCTTCGTTGGACGAGGACACCGCTACCATAGCAGTAGAAGCAGCGAGAAACGCTATGAAGAGGGCTAATGGGGTTAAGCCTTCAGAGATAAGTGCGGTATACGTTGGATCTGAGTCACACCCTTACGCTGTTAAACCGACAGCTGTGACGGTTGCAGAAGCTTTAGGCTTAACACCCTACGTCACAGCAGCAGACACAGAGTTCGCATGCAAGGCCGCTACAGCGGGAATACAGGCATGCCTCGGCCTCGTAAAAGGCGGGTATATGAAGTACGGTATGTCCATAGGAGCTGATACAGCGCAAAGCGCACCAGGGGATGCGCTCGAGTATACCGCAGCAGCAGGTGGCGCAGCATACATCATAGGGGGCGATGGCGTCCTAGCAGAGATAGAGGGAACCTGCTCATACACTCAAGATGTCCCTGACTTTTGGAGGAGAGAGGGATCCCTATACCCAAAACATGCTGGGAGGTTTACAGGTGAGCCCGCGTACTTCGAACAGATCGTGAAATGTAGCAAAAGCTTGATGGAGAAGCTTGGGACAAAGCCTAGCGACTACACTTACGTGGTCTTCCACATGCCTAATGGGAAGTTTCCTTTAAAGGCCGCGAGCATTCTAGGATTCGATACCAAACAGGTTACTCCAAGCTTAATCGTTCAGAAGATAGGGAACACATACTCTGGCTCCTCACTACTCGGGTTAGCAGCGGTCTTAGACAGGGCTAAGCCTGGAGAGAGGGTGCTGATGACGTCGTATGGTTCAGGAGCTGGCTCAGACTCGTTCAGCATAACTGTAACAGATCAGATAGAGGAGAGGAGGAGGCTTGCGCCACCAGTGCAGTACTACATCGAGAGGAAGGGATACCTGAGCTATTCCATATACGCCAAGAACAGGAAACTATTCAGAGAGTGATAGATGCGCATGCTCAAGAAGAGAGAGGTAGCGGTAATATCAGCTGTTACAACAAAGTGTGGTGAGCACTGGGATAAAGGGATCAAGGACCTAGCTTGGGAGGCAGGTGTCAAAGCGGTAGAGGAGGCTGGGATCAGCGGGAAGGATATAGAATACCTTGTAGTTGGTAACATGTCAGGTGGGATGTTCGTAGGCCAAGAGCATATAGGAGCACTCGTTGCAGACTTCCTAGGGCTAAACCCCATCCCATCCCTTAGGGTGGAGGCGGCTTGCGCATCAGGAGGAGTGGCGTTCTATCAAGGGTATCTAGCGGTTGCTTCAGGGCTATACGATGTCGTCGCAGTAGGTGGGGTTGAAAAAATGACCGATGTGGAGCCTGAGCAGGCGACCAGCGTACTCGCAGGAGCCATGGACTTCGAATGGGAAGCATACTTCGGAGCAACCTTCCCAGCGTTATACGCTTTGATCGCTACCAGATATATGCACGAGTACAGATTGAAGCCCGAGACCTTGGCTAAGATCGCGGTAAAGAACCATTACTATGGAAGCTTGAACCCCCTAGCTCATTTCAGAAACAAGATAACAGTCGAGGAGGCGCTAACATCCCCCTTGGTGGCAGACCCCCTTCGCAAATACGACTGCAGCCCCATATCCGATGGCGCGGCAGTAGCCATACTCGCACCACTCGACATAGCGAAGAAGTATACTGACACGCCGATCGTTGTAGAAGCAAGCGCCATAGCCTCAGACACGCTGAGCCTTCTAAAAAGAAGAGACCTCTGCACATTAGATGCAACTGTGAACGCGGCTAACAAAGCATTCCAACTTGCCCACATCGAGAGAGAGGATGTCGACTTAATAGAGGTTCACGACTGCTTTAGTATAGCAGAGCTCTTAGCAATCGAAGACCTAGGATTCTGCAAGAAGGGTGAAGCGCAGAATCTGGTCGAAGAAGGACAGACCTACATTGGGGGAAGGATCCCGGTCAACACCGACGGAGGTTTGAAGGCGGCTGGGCACCCAGTAGGAGCAACCGGTGTGAAACAGATAGCAGAGTTGGTTAAGCAGTTAAGAGGGGAAGCTGATAAAGGAAGACAAGTTGACGGCGCAGAGGTCGGTCTTGCACATAACATTGGAGGAACGGGTGCGACAGCTGTGGTAACCATACTTTCTAGGAGGGGGGCGTAGTTTGAGCGCAACAGCACCACCAGCACATTGGAGAAGGATGAGGGAGAGGTATAGGCTCCTAGGTTCGAGGTGTGAAACGTGTGGGGCGACGTTCTTTCCAACAACGAAGGTATGCCCGAAGTGCAGGAGAAAGGGGAAGATAGCTCAAGTAGAGTTCTCTGGCAGAGGGAAGGTGTACAGCTACACGGTGATACATTCCGCGCCGAAGATGTTCGAACAGTTCACCCCAGCAGTGGTCGCGCTAGTACAGCTGGAGGAAGGGCCGATGGTGTTATCCCAGATCGTCGACACTGACCACAAGGAGCTGAAGGTGGGGATGGAGGTTGAAGCATGCTTCAGAAAACTCTTCGAGCAGGAGCAAAGCGGGATAATCAGCTACGGCTTCAAATTCAGACCAGTTAACGACCACTGGGGAAAGTACTACGACAACAAAGACATATAGGTGTGCTCCATCAATTTTTTAATTATCCACTAATAGAGGCTCTTACCCTCTCCTTATATTTTAGGTAATAATAGAAACCTAAGAAGAAGGTGTACAAGAACGCTGAGAACCTTGGTAGAAACTTTTTGCGGGAGATTATAATCTGCCCTAGGATGTACTTTGAGAGGTTACACTTTAACCCATACATCCTTATTCTCCAAAAATTCATAGCCCTATCATAATTTATCCAAAATTCGTTGGTGAACCCCTTTGATCTAGTTAATGAGTTGATCAGTATTGTGTGGTAAACAACTGGTGCAGTATCCCTTCTTCTCATCTTTACAGCATCATATCCCCTAATTACGACATTTAATGCGAGATGATGTTCAAACCAGAAAGCTTTTCTTGATCCTGCATATAGAGTCTCTAATGGAACATCTTTTATTAGGAAACTTCTGAAACCCATATTAAGGCCACCAAAAAAGATTGATTTCACAATATCTTTGTTCGATTCCAAAAGCTCTCTAGAAGCCCCTCCAAGACCAGAAGTCGACAAGTACTCACCATACTCTCTTAGAATCTTTAAAGGACGCCTGTGGAAACCTTCAGAATGCACTTCTTCGTAGAACAACTCCTCCTTAAAAATGACACGCTCTCCTTCTATTTCTGCCTTAAAACTTAAGCCAGTAATACCCCCTATTTTTGGATTCTTATCAAATAGATAAATATATTTTGAAACCCAATATTCTTCAGCTATAGCATCGTCATCTAGGAACAGTAGCACGTCACCTGAGGCATACCTTATCCCCTGTGAGTAAGCATTGATCGGGCCTACTCCTTGTTGTATCAACAAGTTAATGTTAAGTTTACTAGTAAACTTGTTAACTACTTCTTCGCTTCCGTCGTTCGAAGGCCTTAACACAACGATTACTTCATCTGGTTGTACCGTCTGTCTGCAAAGCGATTCTAACGCGTTCCTAAGATACTTTGCCCTTTTATAGGAGATTATTAGCACTGAAACCTTCAATTATCTACACAACTATTCATCCTTTATTACGTTATAAGCTTATTGTAATGTAGATTATTTAACTTAAAGGTTAAAATACTTTGGCACCTCCACTCAGAACAATGTTAGCACCAACGTCTGTGGACGCAGTAATCCTAACAAAGAATAGTGTGAAACCCTGTTTGAAGAAGTGCCTTGATTCAATGTATAAGAACATTCCAGTGCATAACATGATAGCCGTTGATGGAGGCAGTACCGATGGCACACTCGAACTGCTTAAGCAGTATCCAAGGGTTAAAATCATCATGGATACTAATGGAAATAGGGCTACCTCTAGGCAACTTGGCATCAAAGAAGTACAGACAGATTGGTTCGTCTTCCTAGATAGCGATGTGATAATATGCGATAACTGGTTTGAGTATGTAAAACCTTACCTAATAGATCCAAAGGTTGGTGCAGTCTGGGGTGCAGCCCTTCAGAGGTCCGGTTCAGATCTCGCAAGGTATAGTGCGATGGGAAAACTCTATGGAAAGGATGAATTATGGATTGCAGTAAAGGCTGGGAGAATGAGAGGGCTCACTCATGACACGATTGTGAGGAGAAAGGCTGTTGAGGGAATGACCATACCTAGAGATCTCCACGTGTTAGAGGACCATTACATAAGAATGTACGTTGAGAAGCAAGGGTATAGATGGCTTTCAGTCCCAAGACCGTATTGCTACCATCACGCACATGTAAGGGAGAGACCGAAAGACTACTTTATCTTTGGAAGAGCGGCGAGGAAGATAGGTTTTCTTAGGCTGCCGACTGTGCTCATGTACATCTTTTTAGGTGTGCCAAAGTCCTTATGGATATACCTTAATACAAAGAACAGGCAAGCAGCAAGAGCACAGTATATAACGTACATTTACATAATCAAAGGCTGGCTAAGCGCATAGTAATAATTGTTAAATGTGCAACAACCTTTATTTAGAGGAGGCTATGCCTTCACATAATGTTATGGGCTACAAGGTTGTTGTAATCGGCGGTGGACCTGGAGGCTATGTTTCAGCGATCAGATTAAGTCAACTGGGTGTGAAGACGGCTGTTGTGGAAAGTCATCTTCTTGGGGGGGAGTGTACGAACTACGGCTGTATCCCAACGAAGTCGTTCATAAAATCTGTGAATATATATTGGAATGCTAAGAAAGGCTCTGAGGTCGGAGTGCTTGGAGATGTTAGGTACGACTTCGCTTCGTTCAAGCTTTGGAAGGATAAAGTTGTTTCAAGAGTTAGGGATGGTGTAAGGTATCTGTGCGAGGAAAACAATGTGAATATATTAGAGGGTGAAGCGTACATCAAATCCCCGACTCGGGTTGAGGTAAAAGGCAGCGGCCAGGATAAGACCCTAGATGTTGAGAAGATAGTTGTCGCAACAGGCTCGTCACCAACCCAGCTTCCTAACATACCCTATGATGGAAGATATATTATCTCATCAAAGGACCTACTTCAACTCGACCGACTACCAGACAGAATACTGGTTATCGGTGGAGGGGTGATAGGGATCGAGTTCGGAGTAGCACTGGCCAAACTCGGCGTCCAAGTTACTGTGGTGGAAATGATGGACCAGATACTCCCAGGCTTCGACCCTGAAGTCGTTAGATATGCTACTCGCTTCTTTAGCAAGCTAGGTGTGAGGATCCACACTAAGTCCATCGTCTCAGACTATAGGGTCTCAGGCAACGAGGTCGAGGCGACCATAAGGAAGCAAGGCGAAGACGTAAAGGTTAACGTTGACAGCGTTCTCGTAGCTGTAGGTAGAAGACCGAATTCGAACATCGGGTTAAAGGAGATCGGGGTACAGCTAGATCCAAGAGGACATGTTATAACCGATGAAAGTATGAGGACAAATCTTCCCAACGTCTACGCTGTAGGAGACGTTGTTGGCGCACCATACTTAGCGCACAAAGCCTTCAAACAGGGGCTGATCGCTGCGGAGTCGATAGCAGGGGTTGGGAGAGGGTACAGTTATAAAGCGGTTCCAAGCGTGGTATACTCAAGCCCCGAGATCGCCTTTACAGGCTTAACAGAAGAGGAGGCGAAGAAAGTAGGGTACCAAGTACTAGTTGGAAGATTTCCTTTCACCGCGTCCGCAAGGGCTTTGACAGAGAGTTCAGCTGAAGGCTACGTTAAGATCGTTGTGGACAAGGAAACTGGGAAGGTTGTTGGCGCGCAGATGATAGGCCCTGAGGTCTCCGAGCTAATCTCTGAGTTGGCTTTAGCCATCGAGTCAGGTATAAATGTAGAGGAGATCGCTTTAACGATGCACCCCCATCCCACACTTTCAGAGGCGCTTATGGAGGCAGCTGAGGACGCCTTAGGTAGGCCCATCCACACGCTGAAGCGCAGGGTTTAAGCTGCAGGTTGGCTTAAGATGTTACTGACTATGGTTAGATAATTCTTCGATCAGATCCTCTGTTGCACGCTCGATGGTCTGATAGCTGTTGAAAGCAGGCCTCCAACCGAGAGACTTTAACGAGTTTAAACCAATCTTTACCTAAAGAATTCCTTAGGTTCTCTAACCTGCCCTCTTCCAAGTTGTCTAGTACCGAGACCCTGTAGCCTTTAGAGATTAGGACTTCGACAAGGTGGCTTCCGATGAATCCTGCCCCACCCGTCACAAGCACATCCATCTTATACACTATTCAACTAAAATGAGCTAAGATCGTTTGAACTCCCTGCCTAGTTACGTATATCCTTCCGTCATCAAGCTCTACCACGTAGTTCATTTCCTTCAGAATAGATAGGCTCTTTAGGCTCTTGAAGACTTTATCCTTTAAAACAGCTCTATCCTCTGACAGAGCTTGATGCGTAAACATCAACTCTTCTAAAAGTGCGAACGCACCTACTGAGAGTTTAGACATTAGTCTTCAACTAGTTTTACCTTCTAATATAAATGTTTACTCTTTAACCTACTTTAAGATTCAGCGTGTATGGTCTTCCTCAGGCCTTCCTCTAGTGTCGTCTGAGGGGCGTAACTTAGAATCTTCTTAGCCTTTGATATGTCAGCACAGCTATGCACGATATCTCCTTCTCTAGGTGGAAGGTGTAGTGGGACAACTGGTCTACCCATTATTTTAGTGACAAGACCTGCGAGCTCATTTATACTTGTCTGTTTCCCCGAGCCTATGTTATATGTTTCTTCAGCTTCAGAGACGAGTGCTCTAACGATGTATTCCACCACATCCCCAACATATATGAAGTCCCTAGTCTGATCTCCAGAACCATATATTATTGGAGGCTGGTTCTGACCTACTCTCCTAATGAACTGGGTGATAACACCAGCGTATTGGTTACGACCCTGTCTCGGACCATACACATTAAACAGCCTTAAGATGGTTGTCTTCAAAGCCTTCCTTTGGCTATACATCCTACAATGCCGTTCAGCAGCCAGCTTACTTTCAGCGTATGGGGAAATCGGGTTTAACGGGTGGCCTTCGCTAACAGGTAAGCTTATAGGGTTACCGTATACAGCGCATGAAGAGACGAATACGAACTTCCCCACACCTGCCTTAGATGACTCGTTTAAGAGGGCTAGGGTGCCGTTCACGTTCACGTCAAAGTATAGGTTAGGAAACTTCATTGACTCGCTTACGCTAACCAAGGCAGCTAGGTGGGCGACATAGTCAACATCCTTAGTGACCCTTTTTAATACACCCTTATCCCTTACATCACCTTGGACAAAGTTAACGCTTTGCAACACCTTGGAGAGGTTCAACTTCTCCCCTGCGCTTAAGTTATCGACGACGATCACATCGTATCCTAAGCCAAGAAGCCTCTCCACTAAATGGCCTCCGATAAAGCCTGCGCCACCGGTTACAAGAACCCTAGTCAAATTAGATCATACCTCTAGGTAGGCTTAAAGCTACTTAACCCTACCAGTTCTAAGGTCGTTCAGCAGCTTCAGCATCTCCGAGTACGCCCTAGCCACGTTCTTCCTTTTCGTAGTCTTCTGCAACTTTTCAACGATCAACTCAGGAGAGCTTGTCCCAAGCTTATTGAACGTGGGCTGCCGGTTTACAATTAGATTCCCCTTTGAATCCACTCCTGTGGCTTCAATACCGTCGACCCTATACTCCGATCTAAGGTATGGTATGATGTCACCAGCTAAATGTGTGACGAAAAGGGCTAGACTGTGTTTTGGCATGTTGTTAAGAAACGCAGCCATTATTCGAGCTATTGCCTTCGGCTCCGTCAAGGCTTCGAATTCATCCATCAGAACCAGCTTCCTTTCCCTCTTCGAGAGTATGGGTATGGTTGACCTTAGAGCATGCTCCAAGCTACCGGTCTTCTTGACGGTCCTCCTGCGGTAGAGGTAGATGCTGGACAATGAAACCTCTGCTTCCTCAGCTGGAACTGGCAGGCCTAGCAAGCTCATCGTTGCTATCTGCGCTACCGTCATTAGAAGTGTTGTTTTACCACCGCTGTTCGCCCCAGTCAACAGCACTATGTTTCGGGTTGTCGCGCCAAATATTTCAAGCCCGGTTTTGCCGATGGAGTAGTCCACCTTTTGGACCTTCAAGCCTCCTCTTAACTCGTCCTCTAGGAGGAGGATGTTTTTACCTCCGATGAAGCCTATACCCTCTTCTATTATCCTTGGAAAACTTAGTGAATAGACCTTGGAGAATTCGTAGATGGCGAGCATTAGGTCGAATTCGTAGAGCTCCTCCGCGATCTGAGCTAGGTCTTCCACATACTTGGATAGTTCGAACGCTACTCGCCTATACTCTCTGTAAGAAGATTCCAAGGTCTTCCTTCTAAACTCTTCTATCAACCTCTTAGTCAAGTATGTTGAGAAGGAGAAGGGAGACCTTGCGTTCTCTAAAGCATCCTTAACCAGTGCCTGTGTGGTTTTTCCATCTAATCCGATTTGTATGCCTAACGATTCAACAGCTTCCTGAACAATGCTCCTGAACTCTTCTGAGTCTCCTCCTGACCTTCTTATTCTATCTATGCCCTCGCTAATTTTAATCTCTGCCTCCTCCAACGATTTACTGGGATCTAAGGAGTTAAGCTTTAAACTAGAGACGAGGCTAGAAATTTTTACAGCACAATTCCAATTTTTAAACAAGCCACCCAGTTGACTACCTTCAAGCAGTTTAGATGCTCTTACATACGCTTCTAGCACCTTCTTGAATGATTCGAAGACACCGACAAACCTGTCAGGCACGACGTCGAACAATTCAAATGATTCAGGTAAAGAGACAGCATCTTTAACCTCACCAAACCCAACACAGATAACGAGTTGCTCTCTCTTCAAGGATTCAACCAACCCCTTCTTTGAGAGAACTTGAACTCTAATGTTTCTAGCAGAACATGTTACCAGGTTCCTTAACTCCTCGTTACCTACAACCACAAGGGGGTCCAGAGCGCGTCCTACCTTCCCAATACTTGAGCTCCTAAGGATTTCCCTTGCTTCCTTGATAAGTGATTGATTCGAGTCCGCGAACTTGAAGAACTGTTCCATAGAGTCGATTCGAGCTCTTAAGGCTTCTGGATCAGAGTAAGGAGTCATCGCCAACACCCTATCCTGGGTCACCCTACTCCCACAAAATGGCGTTAACAGCTTGAGAATGTCCCTCAAAAGATTCTTAGAGTCTAAGGTCCTAAAGACGTCTTTGACATCAGAGCCGGTTCTTGAAGCGTTATTCTTCTGAGCCAGCTTAATAGCCCTACGTCGGTCTACGCCTCGAACCTCCGATATGCCCTCGATGTATGGTAGCTTCAAATATATTTCAAGGAGTAGACCTTCGATGCTCTTTACCTGCATGCTTAAACCATGACGTGGATTAGAATTAAGTCTTATTCGATCTAGCACATCATAATTACTTATAGATGGCCTTAACCTTCTCTACGAACTCTGCGAGGTCGAAGTCTTCGTCTCTGGGAAGCTTGACTTTGAACCTTTCCTCTATGCAATGGCTTATATGACGCTCTAGCGCGTAAGTACCTACCCCAAACAGGAGGTGAAGGGCTTCGTGGAACTTCTCCAAGTTCTTCGGGATCTCTTCCTTTCTTAACCCGTAATACGTTTCAACGTAGTAATAAACAGCCTTCTTAGCACCCTCACCGAGCACTGAGAGAGCTTTATCAACCGCTTCCTGAACCATCAAATCAAATGGCGAGCTCTCCTTCACTAATCCACTCCCCCTTTGATATTATGCCTAATTGGATTTATGGATTTTATAGAGTAATCTTAACTCGTAATCAAGAACAGGCTCCATAAGCGACCCGATGAACTTGAACTTCTTGAACAACCCTCTAATAGTTTCAACATCTGAAATGCTGATCGCACCTATAACTGGGAGCAATGTGATATAGAGGAAGAGGAATAGGAGACCGAAGGTTATTAACGCGAAAACCCGGTGAGGAAACTGCACAATGGGCAAAAGAAAGACTATCGGGAGCACGCTTAGGATAGAAGCAAGGTATATCAAAGAGGAAGACTTGAAGTCAAAGCTCACCCCAACCTTTCTCACAGCAGCCCAAAGGCAGAACGCGAACGAGAACGTGTTAGAGATTAGAATAGCGATAACAAGGCCTACGACAAGGTAGTTGGAGGTTAAGAAGTAGGCTAGGGGGAGAAAGACGGTAAAGTTGATTACGCTACTATACAACGAGAGCCTCGTATTCGAGGTTCCATTAAGCAGATGTGGGATCACAATAGACCCTAAGCCTGCATAGAGGTAGGTTAGAACACTGATGGAAAGAAAGATTGGGGCTTGGGTATAAATCCGCCCATATAATGTGAACACCACGTCCCTAGCTAGGACCGAGACCAGAACCGTAGCAGGCACGATCAAAAGAGCAGTATACTTAACAGACATCTTGAACAAGTGGTTAAGCTCCACGCTCCCAGGCCTCACTTTAGAAAACGCTGGGAAAAGGGAGACGAATGGGAAGACTAGAACGCTGACAAGAGTTAAAAGCCTTACCGCTACATTAAAGTTACCGATTTCAATGTTGGAGACGAAGAACGCGAGTATTAGGAGTTGGAGTTGGTTGAAGACGGTGCCGATCAAGCTTGAGAGGTACAGGGGGAAGCCGTACGAGACCATTTCTTTCACGTTATGGAGGAAGTTAAGGCTTGAGTTGTTGCCTAATGCTCTGTATATACCCATGAAGAAGAATCCCCCTGCTAAGATTGCGAAGAAGTAGCTTAGAATATGGCCTGATACCGCGCCTAGTACACCGAATCCGATCAATATTAGCATAGGGGATAAGATTATCTTCGTGATCGCTTCAACGACCATAACCAGCGTGTTTCCCTCCATTCTATCCAAACCACCAAACGAGTCTGTCAGAAAGGTGAAGAAGGCTTGGGCGAGCACCATCAGGGAAGAGGCTTTAACTATGAAGCCCATATCTGGCCGGTTCAAGATGTAGCCAGCGAGCTGATCAGAGTAGACGAAGCACACTATGGTAGCGGTGGCTGCAACCATAGTCTTGAACAGGAAAGCTGTCTTAAGAGATTGTATCACAAGGTCTTTCCTACCCTCGGAGTTGAACTTCGCACAGAACCTTGTCAGCGCAGACCCTACGCCAGGGTCTATTAACCCGTAGACCAGTGTGGGGACTACGAATGCAAGTGAGAAGACACCGTACCCGTCTGGTCCGAGAAGCCTAGCTACTATTATTGAACCTATCGCTAAGATGACAAGAGATGAGAAGTAGCCTATGAATAGGAAGAGGCTTCCCCTTACTGATGTTTCTGCTATATCTTCCAGGCTTTCTGTCATAAGTGACACTACATGTTATCTAGGAACTCGCATGCGTCTTTGAAGAATTCACATGCCTCCTTGTAAGACTTGGTTGTTCCAATATCCCACCATTTACCGCCTAATACGTACCCGTAAACAGGCTCTCTTTTGCTAAGCCATTCTATAAACCTTCCAGGCGCATCCTTGTCCAAGTGCCCATTCAAGTACTCTCTTAATCTTGGGAGAATCCTGTTCGGGAGGATGTATAAGCATGCCCCTATGAGTGTGGTTTCAGGCCGTTCAGGCTTCTCTACGAAGCTAACTATCCTATTGCTATCGTCGATTATGACGGTGGCGAAGTTCTTAGCGAGATCAACCCTTTTAATATCGTACAATCCGACGATCGGCGATCTTAGCTCATTGAACGCCTCCAAAAAACCTTTTAAATCTGATGTGAATAGGTTATCTCCTGCTATCACCATACAGTCCTCTTGAATACCTGAGGTTAGTATTGATAGGGCCTTTATGGCTCCGAGCTTCTCCTTCTCACTCCTACTCTCTTCAACTTCGAGCCTTATATTGTCCCTACCACTTCTGTTAAGCCATCTCCTAAAATCCGACTCAAACTTTTTGTTGGTGGACAACGTCACGTCTTTAAGGCCTATGGCATCAAGCTTCTCAATGATGTAGTCGATAATCGGCTTCCCAGATACGGTTAGAAGAGACTTGGGTCTATCCAACGTCAGAGGCCAAAGCCTCTTCGCGTAGCCCCCTGCTAATATTATAACCTTGATGCTCAACTTGATATGGTTCGGTTCAACCAAGATTTAAGAAGTTCCTAAACAAACTAGAACCATCAAAATCCTACGCATGCAAGTTTACGAGCTTCATACGCTTCTGGTAGGCGCTAACCCTGTTTACATGGTAGTTTTATGGTGAAGGTTGTTCCTGAGTTTACCTTGCTCTCAACTGATATGGAGCCTTTATGGGCTTCAATTATCCGCTTGCACACCGATAACCCTAGTCCATGTCCCTTCGGCTTGGTGGTGAAAAATGGTCTAAAGATTTCGCTCATGTGCTCTTTAGGGATGCCGACTCCAGTATCACTCACCCTTATGAATAGTTCATGCCCTTCCAATGAGGAGCTGATCATTATCCTACCGCCATCAGGCATAGCTTGGACCGCGTTGTAAATCAAGTTTACAAACACCCTCTCCATCATCAATGGGTCGACATCCACGTATAGGTCTCGAGGAACGTTGACCGTTACAGAGACCGTGTTAGGAATGTTAGCCGATAGTAGGACGCTGTGCACTAGGCGGTTGAGATTAACTCTTACAGTCTGGGGTTTAAGTGGTTGAGCGTAGTCTTGAAGGTCTGATATGATCTTATTCATGTATTCAACCTGCTTGTTTATGCTGTTAAAGTGGTCTTCTATACTCTTCTTCGTTTCTTGATCCTTGACCTCTAAGGCAGCAGTCCTACACCTATCTCTAATAAGGTAAATTTCATTTAAGAGGGCCTGCAGCGGATTGCGAAGATCATGCCCGACCATCGCCGCTATCCGTCCTATAGCAGCCATGTGCTCCGCGTCTCTCAGTTGCTCTGTCCGCTCCTTAACCAATTGTTCAAGCTCTTTAGAGTACCTTTTAAGCTCCTCTTCTACCTGCTTTTGTTCAGAAACGTCTCTGACCATCCCTCCAATCACCATCACCTCCCCTTCATCGTCTAGGAGTGGTAACAGAACTCCTTCAACCCAAACAACTTCACCATCCTTACGAATGATTCGTAGATCGAATTTGGAGGGGCTCTTTTTTTCTATTAGATCAACCATTAGCGCTTTTTTAGGAAGGTCGTCTACGTGCACTATCTTGAACAAGAGGTCTTTATCCGAGTAAAATTCGTCAGGGGTGTACCCTGTCACATTAGCGGAGGCAGGATTTATGTAGAGATAGCCCTCCCTAGGATGGTATAAGAAGAAGATGTCTTGTAATCCTTCAACAAACCTCTTTAGTATTTCAGTGAGCTTTGATCTATCTTTAACCCCTTCCACGATACTCTTGATCGCCACTAGGAAACCAGCAGGCTCACCTGACCTAAGGGATAAGGCTTCAACCGACATTCCAGCGATAAGCCTTCTATCATCCTTCGATTCGATGGCGCATTCGATTTCGCTTAATGTTCGAGCTTGAAGAGTTTTAGCAAAGATCGCCTTAGCCTTCTCTTCACCCTTGCAAGATACCAGGTTGAACAGGTTTACTCCTATGAAATCCTCATTTGAGTTATAGCCTAGAAGAGTTAGCGCGTTCCTGTTACAGTCAACCACCACCCCATTTAGGTCCACGATGATGACAGCATCTCGTGAGAGATTAAGCAGCGCTCTTATTACCTCATCCTTTACAAAGGGGTCGTTGAAGCCTTCTCCAACGCCTATACTACCTAGTGACATGAACTCACCGGATTAGTATTAATGCCCGGCTTCTATTTCGATCATCTTTATGGAGTTTAGGTTCGAACCAGTTAGCGCTTGGCTCTCTGAGAACTCTTCGATTACATAGGATTTGAAGACTTCACCTCCTGCCGTGAAGTCGAGCCTCGTCTCCCCGAACACCGCTGAGGAGTCAAGTATTATTTCGAAGAGCTGTTTGTGGCCTACGTTTTCTATCGTCTTAAGGTTCTTGACCTTCTTTCCGAAGTAGTAGGCTGTGAGCCCTTCAACTTCGACAGCGAAGGCGTTTATGGGGTCGGTTGTGAGGTAGACGACGGTGTCCTCTCTAAACTCTATGGTCTTGCTTTTAACCCTGCCCATGGCGTCTTGTATCTCCTTTCTGATCCACATGGCAGTAGACCTTTCATCAGGGTTCTCAGCGAAGCCAGCGATCAGTGAAGCGTCGAGGCTTGGCAGCATCATGAAGTTCGTGCTACTCTTTAAGAAGCTGATTTCATTCATGGCGTAAAGGGATAGGCGCCTGTTCAGATCACCTCCTTCCTCGTCGTAACCTAGCTTACCCCTTCTCTCGATTTCGAAGACCGTCAACCTAGGAACCGCGAACGTTAGGTTCTTAAAGTTGGATCCTAGAAATCGAGCGAGGAGCCTTGAGCAGTAATGTCTGTAGAGAAAGTCGATGTCTGGAACAAGGTACTTGTATATTGCCTTTGTGAGAAAGTACTCCCTCCACTCCTTTGACAGGACGTCCCTCCCCTCCTTCTCCCCAGTTATGTAGTTCAGGATGTTGAAGGGGGAGTAGGTGTCGAAGTAGTTCAACAGCTCTGGGCTGACACCCCTCTGGAATGTGACGTTGTGGGCGGTGTTGTCGTATACCCACACATCCATCTGCCCGCTTGAAGCCTTCACAATCAGCTTCGCGTTATGTAGGTTAGCGTTGAACTCGAACGCTTCCAACAGCTCCATGAACGTCTTCTGGTCGACTATCTCCATACTAGGCAAGTTGATTCCGACCCAGTTTAGCACATTGTTCTAAAAAACGTATCTGTTTTGTAGCAGAATATCAGCCTTCTATCCTTGATGTAGTGGTCTTGTAGGTTTTGTAGACTGCTTTAGCCCTTTCCACAACACTTCTAATCTTCTTTTCGAGGAACATGTCGTATAAGGGTGATTCGGTCGATGCGCCTACCCATCTCTGAAGGCTGCTGCTGGGCCAGAGCGAGTTATTGCGTATGCGGTTGGGGTCCAACCATACCATTGCCGATCTGAGCGATATTTGATCCATCATATTCAGTATATTCGTTGGCGATGGATTAAGTTTTATAGGCTAAAGGGGTTACAGCTTAGAAGTAATGGAGGTTAAAGTTGGAACCTGCGGGTACTCTTACATGAACCCTAGAGACTTTTTCGGAGAGGGTTGGAGGGAGAGGTATGGTTCTATACTGCAGGCATATGCTGCACTCTTCCAAGTCTGCGAGTTGAACAGCACCTTCTACCGCACCCCAAGGCTGTCGACGGTTGAGAGGTGGAGGAGAGAGGTCGACAAAGTCAACGAGCAATTCGAGTTCACAGTCAAAGCGTCACAGCAGATAACGCACAAGATCAGGTTCTCCAGGGACTCCATCAGCTCATACAACCAGATGAGAGAGGCCTGCGAAAGGTTGAATGCTAAGATCTTAGTGTTCCAGACGCCACCAAGCTTCAATGCAACAGAAGAAAACGTTGACAGAATGAGGGATTTCTTCGACAAGGTTGACAGAGGCGAACTTACATTCGTCTGGGAGATGCGTGGAGACTGGCATCAGAAACCGAAGCTGATAGAGGGGGTCTGCAGAATGTTCGGTCTAATTCCATGTGTTGACCCATTTAGAAACGAGCCTGTGAACCTTAAAGACGAGATCGCATACTTTAGGCTACATGGACTCGGGAAAGAAAGTATGTACAGATACAACTTCTCCGCCGAGGAGCTGAATTGGCTTAAGAAGAAGATTGAAGAACTCTATAGTACAGTCAACATGGTGTACTTGATGTTCAATAATAGTGAATGCTACTCTAACGCAATGCAGTATATGAAGCTAAACTGAACGCTTGACATGCTAGGCCATTCCAGGTTGTCCAACGGCTTCGTATTGGATGCCACACTTTCTAGAGTTCTTCGACCTTTAGTCTTTACTGCCAGTTGTCAAGAAGTTTCATGAACTTTAAGCTGTTATATGGCATGTCCTAATCAACAAGGTATTAAGGAGTTGGAAGGGGAACACTTTGGTTTAGTCATTCAGACAAAACTATTTATCAAGAGAGTAAAGAAACTAGCATTGGAATTAAGTCGGCCAAGCCAAGAGGCCTTATAATGTAGGTTTTCAATTTTTCCAACTATATTTGGTGAAGATTTTGGAACAATTTTCAATAGGATGATGCCTTTTATTTTTTCTAAACATGAAACTAAAGTCATTGTTAAATATTGTAGTAATTCTTTCTTGCTCGTTTGCCAAATTAATAATTCTCCTATGTTAGAAATCATATTGATACTTTTTTGTCTCAATTCTTTGACTGCTTTAAGTTGAATGTTTCCGTCATTCAACATTAACATTTCACACTTGGAATCAAGTACCCAGCTTAAAGCCATCTTATTTTTTTCACTTACACCTTAAAGATGAGGCGATGTGCTATTCAAAGTCCATAAACAATTCTTCCACAGGTTTAAGACGTTTCTTAATAGGGATCAGGTGCAGTCTAGCCCTGAAGGATAAGGGTTTCCTGCCGAATACGTTAAAGGCAAGCGTTTCTACCTGACAAAGGATAGGTTTCCTGTTTAGCGAAGGTGATGACCGAAACCGTTAGTAGAGGTATGAGAGCGCACGTGCAATAAACAGGTTTCTGTACAGGAGATGAGCATTCTTCTATACTTCTATGAACTCCTCTGCGGGAATAAATCTTCTATACCATTTCTCAAGCATATCATCAGTGACAATGTGAAGCTCTACAGGCTCTTCTACACTCTTATACACTTTAACCATCATTTCATATTTGCGCTCAATCACCCCAGTAACCACCATGATGTCTATATCACTCGTTGCTGTAGATTCGCCCTTGACAACGGAGCCGAAAACATAAACTCTTGCGGCAGGATCTATTCTACGCACCATCCTCTTAACCCTGTTGACTACTTCCATAAACTTCTGATCTTTGAAACTCATGTAACTTCATCTATAAGCGGCTTAAACGTATCCATCACAAACCTGTACAAGCTTTGAGCTTCTTTCTCTTCATAACTGTATGGAATGTACCTTGAAGCTATGTACGCCTCCTCGAGCCGAGCCACATAATGCAACTCGCTCTCATCTTCAACCAGAGACTGTAGCATGGGATATGACTTAATAAGCTCTCGTATGAGCCTTCTAAGAGAATGCGTCCTAGGATACGACCCTATCTTGATCAACAATTTATACTTCAGAATTAGTTGGCAATACTGCTCTAAATTGAATACTGCTAGATCCCACTCGCCACTCTTAAGCAGGTACTCGGCGTTCTTTAAGAAAGCCTCAGCCCGCCTCCTAACAACCTCAGCTTCTTCAAAAGACATTGCAATTCACCATGCGACCTACACTCAACTATAACCTAGCAACAATATATACTTCTCGCCAGCCGAAGAGCTGGCAGAGCGTGAAACACATGCAGCATAAGTCGTTGTGACTACGGTCCACACAAAGCGTTTAACTTCTATTAGATTTCCCCTTTTTTGAAGCCCCATCTTTTCCTCTCATGTAGTTTAAAGTTCCTATTCTTCATTTTTCTATATAGCCTAAGTATGAAGGACACTTGCTATCTTTGGATCTTAAAATTGATTTATAACTCTATTATTTTGTGATAATATCGAAATAACAGGCGGAAACAAAAGTAGCGAAAAAATGGTCATTCGCCAAACAGTGATGCCTCCTTCTGAGCCTGGAAAACCGCCTACATCAAGGCCGGCATTACTTAGAATATACTCCAAGGATCCATTATTGCTCATTACATGAGTTGAAAAAATAACAGGACCGGCTGGCAGATTTCATTCTGGAGGTAAGCCCTCGGGATGCACATACGCTACAATAAGCAATGAAAAAATCCAAAAGCACCTTGAGATAATTGTAAGACAAGGTTTTTATGGCGGCTACTGTTTCGTTCAGGCCGATGAGGGTTGCATCGATTTGGTTTAGACTGATTTAGATTCCGCAATTTCGGCGACGCTCTTCTTTATTGACTTTATTGTTTCGTTGATATCGCCTAAAACTGTGCTTATGGTTGCCATTTTTCCCTCTATATTTGTAATTCGTGATTCAATAACGGCGCTGATAGTGGCTCCTGATATATATTGAAGCTAGCTGTGGAAAATGTTTATCGATGTTGGTGAGAAGAAAGTCCTCTGCTTTCGTGTTGTTGTAAAGCCAAATTTTCCAACAACATTTGAAGTGTTTAATTTACATGCATTTTGATTGTATAAAATATTTTAAGGCTTTTCTGTTACTTTTGGTCGAATTTTCTTTTTAGCGGTGTTTTATCGAAATCCTTGTCGTTTGATATTATCTCTTTCGCCTTGTTTCTTAGTGCGGTAGCTAGGTGTAGGGCGTCTTCGTAGTCTAGATCGTATTCTGTTATCAGTTTGGTTGCTTGACTTATGTCTTCTATTGTTAAGGGCGTTATTGTTAGGCCTGGAAGGCTTTTTATCGAGTTCACTATTTCTATGATTAGTTCTTGGACCTTTAGGTTTTTGCCTGTTAAGCCGGCTATTATCACCAGCGTTTGGTATATTGTTAGGGTTGATGTTACATATTTTCCTCGCGTTGACTTCTCGATTTTCTTTATCCATTCATAGGCTGTTTCGCCGAAGGTGGGATGGTTGCCGAGCCAGTATACGAAAACGTTTATGTCTACGTAGCTTTCTGGGTCCACCATTTATTCATAACCTCAACCACGAACTCATCTAGGTCTTCTGGCCATTTTGTTATTTTGAAGGCTCCAAAGTATTTGTCGGCTATGGGTTCAAGTGGTTCGATTAGTATGCTTTTCTCGTCAGCCTTTATTTTAACATAGCTTCCTTTTTTCACCTTAGCTTTTTCTCGGAGGCTTTTAGGAATTATTACTCTGCCTTTCTCGTCTACTTTAACGGTCTCCATTGACTTTTAACCCACTTATATTTTATTGCCCACTTATTTAAGTCTTCCCACCTTTGCTTATTTTAACATTGTTAGATCCGTGATTCTTAAAATTTTACGTGAAGGGAAATGCCGTTTTGGGTTTTTCGCTGTTGACAATCAATTATCTTTATTTGCCGAATCCTACGCCATAGCATAGGAAACCTAGTTTGTCTGCTTCTTTTGGGTTTAGTGCTCTTCTTCCATCGATTATGGATGGTTTGCTAGCCATTAACTTCTTGATTTCTGGGAGGTTTAGGTTTTTGAGTTCTGTTGGATCGTAGACGGTGACGGGGGCGTTTAGGCTTATGAGTTTTCGGATGATTGGCTTATCTGGACTGAGCCTTGAGTCGTCGACGTTAGCTTTATAGGCGGTTCCTAGTATGGCTATTCTGCTGTTCTTGACGGTTTTTCCTGCATTTTTTAATGCTTTTGTAATTAGTTTCACGATGTGGTTAGGCATTTGATCGTTGATTTTTCGAGCGGTTTTGATGATGTGGTGGTCTATGGGTTTGGATTTGAGGACTTTGGCTGTAGCGGCTGCGAAGGCGTCTGCAAGGCGATAATGCATGCTTACCTTTGATTTTGGCGACTTCACGCCATAGTTCGTTATCTTCTATTGGAACAACCTTTAGGCCGTACAGGCGGAGGTTTCTCTGCTTCTCCCCAGCTAATTTAGGTTCTACTCGATGCAGGATATAGTAGATCTCAGTAAGTTTAGTATATTCATGTAGCCTTCAGCGTCTCCGTTTCGAACTTTTTCGAGGTTGTCCCTAACAATTTCTTCTCCTTCTACCTAGGCGAAGAAGAAGGTAGAAAAAGTTGACTTTAATGAATATCCTAAGAAGTCGATGTTTGAACGTTCATAGAAAGGGCTTAGGGTAAACTTATATCACCACTTCTTATCTATCATATTAGATATGCGTAAGGTCGTAATGGTAACAGTCACTTACAATTCAGCTCGTTTTCTGAATGATCTCGTCTCAAGTGTAGGAGAAGCACTAGTTAAGAACAGCGTCGCTCGTTGGGTTTTCATCGACTGCAATTCCACAGATAGGACAGCAGATTTATTGAGTGACCTAAGATCCGAACACAGGGAGCTTAACATAACTGTGAAAAGAGAGCAGGAGAACTTAGGCTATGCAAGAGGAATAGAGAAGGCGATTTCCTACACCCGTGATTTTCTAAAGGATGACACGTTGTTGATCATCTGCAACCCAGATGGATATTTCCAATCCAATGCTCTAGACCACCTAATCGACTCTTTCGAATATAGTAGGGAAGACACAGGGATGGTTCAACCACTTATCCTAAAACCTGATGGAAGCATCGATTCCGCTGGTAACTTGATGAGCATTATAGGGTTGGTCTGCCCCAGCCCATCACTAGAAGCCACCTTCTTCTACACTTCTGGAGCATGTTTCATAACCTCTTATGGAATATATAGGAGAGTTGGTGGAATGGATCCTAACATCTTCATGGGCGCCGATGACCTAGACCTAGGATGGCGTGTTAGACTCGCTGGATTCGATTTAAAGGTCTGTCCGAAATCGGTGTTCTACCATGTTGGGAGATCTGGTATAAGGCTAGGTCCCAAGAGGCTAGAGTGGAGAACATACAGCATCCTATGGAGCATGATCAAGTGCATGCCGTACAAGGCTCTATTATGTAGCGTACCAGCATACTTGTTCCTGCATCTTAATATAGCCTTAGCGCTGTCATTACGTAGTAGAAAACCGAGCTACATTGCATCTTATTTTAAAGCATTGAACCGAATATTAAGAAAGATGAGAATATTATCTGATTTAAGAACGGTTGTACGTTATTCGATTAAGAAAACATCGGATAAGGAAGCGTTAACCAATTTAACCCCATCAGGATACGTCCTAAAGATCGCGTTTAGAAGGTACATAAAGAGCGTGTAAAACCTACATAGGGACCTAGATTAGATGGAATAATCTGTATTGAAACTTCCACTAAACTATGTGGCCCTTTTCAATTAGGTAGTCGTGAAGAGCTTCTGCCCAGCCTTTCATTTCGATCCCATATTTGTGAAGTTTCACAGTTGCCAAGGCTGAGAAAAGTGGTCTTCTCGCCTTCATCTGAAGTTGGTAGGTCTTTATCGGGGTTAGATTCGGGGTTAAGCCTGTTATCTTAAAGATTTCTTGGGCAAACTGGAACCAGGTGCAATAACCGCTGTTTGTGACATGGTAGATGCCGTGTGGAACCTCCAACTCTATTATCCTTTTTATGGCGTTAGCGGCTTCCATAGTGTATGTGGGAGTTATCCACATGTCATCGACCACACGTATTGGCTCGCCTTTCTTAGCCTTCATTACCATCGTTTCAACGAAATTCCCCCCTTTGCCACTCGCTCCCGCTACACCAAATAGGCTTGCAACCCTGACAATGTAATGTTTAGGGTTTTGCTTTGTATAAAGCTCCCCAGCCAACTTAGAGATACCATAAGTGTTTATCGGGTTCGGAGCGTCTTCCTCTGTGTATGGCAAATTCTTGGAGCCGTCGAAGACATAGTCTGTACTCACATATATGATTGTGGAACCTATTTCTTTGGAAATTGTGGTTATGTTCTTAGCTCCAACAGCGTTTACGAGGAAAGTCTTCGAAGGTTCTTCTTCACATTGATCTGTCTTGTGAAAGGCAGCTGTATTAATAATAATATCAGGGCGATGCTGCTTCAAGACGAGGCAGCTATTGTGATCTGTTATCTCTAAGTCTTTATGAGCCAAAGCCACCACCTCATGCTCTTTGCTCAGTGTTTTTACAAGGTCTGTACCAAGCTGCCCAGTTGAACCTATGACCGCCACTTTCATAATATTACCCCATTTATTTCGATGGACTTGATCAGCGCATTCATCTCCAAGAGCTGCTTGTACCACTTTACCGTTATCGTCTTAGGGTCATCTGCAACTATTCGCCCATCCTTTAGGGCTTCGAATATCTCCTTTGCACCATCCCTTGGCGTGTATTCTGGTTTGAATGATAATTTCTCCTTTATCTTGTTGAAGTTAACCCTATAACTTCTTTTATCAGGTGAACCATACCATTCATAATTGAATGGTATGTTGATCGATTCTGCTATAATCTTAGCTAAGTCAAATATTTGAATATTCTGATCGTCACTTCCAACATTAAACACTTGCTCGTTGACCAAGTCTTGTTCTGATTCAAGAACCTCGATAAACGCCTTAGATGTGTCTCTTACGTGTACGAATGGCCGCCACTGTCTTCCATCTCTCATTATCGGTATTTTGCCATTTTTGTAGAAACCGAGAACCATGCCGTTAACCGCCAAATCGAGCCTCATCCTAGGAGAGTACCCGTAGACCGTGGCCTGCCTAAGCACCGTCACCGTAAAAGATTCGTCTGCTAGAGGCAATATTTCCTTTTCAGCTAAAACATTAGCCTTCGCGTACGTTGTCAACGGGTTTAAAGAGGACTCCTCAGACAACACGTCTTCTTGGAAGCCATAAACACTACAAGTACTTGCGAGCACGTATCTTCTCACCCTATACTTCTTTGATAGCTGTGCCACTCTTACTCTTCCCTTATAGTTTATCTCCAATGTTTTCTGTGGGTCAAGTTCACCACTCGGATCATTTGATAATGAGGCTAGATCTATGACTGCATCAACACCTTCAAAAACCTCTGGCTTAAACCATCTTATGTCATCCTTAATAATTCGCACTTTATCAGCGATATCCTTTATGGAGTCCATTCCAAAAAAGAATCTATCAAGACAGGTTACGGTGTGACCTTTCTCTAATAGCATGCCGCATAATATGGAGCCTATGTAGCCTGCCCCGCCTGTGACTAGGACATTCATAAGTGTTAAACCCCTTTTTTAATCTCTTATCTATTTATGTGGTGGGTGGAACCAGTCCCATGGTCTGTTAACTCTTGGGTCGTTGGTTTTCCCATTGACCAACTGAGGAATGATGGCTGCGTCGTTCCAAGGCCTTCGTTCTTCATCAGGGTCCTTGTAGTCGTATAGTTTCGTGACAAAGTATACCGTTAGCGATGGTTTGTTGCCAACGGTCTTTGTTCCATGCCAATAGTGCCCTGGTACTCCGACGATTTGTAGCCTGTGCTCGCTTGATATGACCTCGTCAAGTTCCTTTGTCTCATCGTCGTATGCGCAGATCTTCATAGCGCCTTCCACTACGATAAAGTAGTCCACCTGGCCTCTTAGATGCCTATGCCAAGCTCTAACCATCCCAGGGTAACTGTATGAGAGGTTTGCTTGGGCGATCCATTCATCGCCTAGAAGTTCCTTCCAATCTTGGCGGAAGATTTCGCAGAAGAAGCCTCGTTCATCAGGGAGCCTTTTAAGATCGTACACTTTTATTCCCTCTAACATAGAATCTACCTCACAGCATATATGATTAGGTGAGGGTCTTATATTTTATGATTCAGATTTCAACCTCTGAATAGTCTCCAACATGAAGCTTTACAGCATTCATATTATTTTTCGAGACTTTTGCATTTTTTCCTACAAGACTGTCTTCGAGCCTATCAATATCCTTTACTGTTACATTATTTAGTATGATCGAGTTCTCTATTGAACTATTCGATATCTCTACACCATCTCCAATGCTGGTGTATGGCCCGATGAAAGATTTTTGTATGATACAGTTTTTTCCAACTATTGCAGGACCTCGTATTGTACTGTTTACAAGCTTACTGTCTTCTCCCATAGATACTCTTCCTTCAGCCCTAGATTCTATAAGTGTTCCCAAGATTTCCCTTTCTATATGCCCGTCTAATATTAGGGCATTAGCGTACAATATATCGTCTTTTTTTCCTGTGTCAAGCCACCATCCTTCAACAAAAGAGTAGCCAACAGTATAGCCTCCTTCAAGCATAAGCTGAAGCGCGTCAGTAATCTCAAGCTCACCACGCCAACTAGGCTTAAGACCCTTAATTATCTCGAATACTATGGGCTTGAAAAAGTATACACCTACAAGAGCGTACCTACTCGGTGGAACCTTAGGCTTCTCAACAAGACCAGCAAGCCTATTTCCCTCAAACTTTGCAACACCAAACTTAGTTGGATCATCGACCTCCTTCAAAAGAATAAATGCATCAAAGTTCCCTTCAAGAAAAATTTCAAGATATCTTCTAATACCATGCTGTAAAAGATTATCACCCAAATATAGTACAAAAGAATCGTCTCCAACAAGATCCCTACACAAGCTTACGGCGTGAGCGATACCCAAAGGCTTACCCTGAAAAACATATTTTATGCATACGTTAAATCTGCTACCATCACCATAATGCTGTTGAACAAGCTCAGGAAAAGTTTCACCCAAAACAATAACAACGTCTTCAATACCCGCATTTTTTAAATCCTCTAACACATATTGGCTAATTGGCTTGTTAGCGACAGGAATAAGCTGCTTTGGGCCACTGAAGGTTAGGGGCCTAAGCCTAGTGCCAGCACCACCATGTAATATGATACCCTTCATAACAAAATCTTTTACGGGCCCGCCTTAAAAGTTTTGATCATACGTGAAGTTATAGGTCTACTGGAATAGCGAATGGCATAGGACTTGACTTCAATTCTCTATCACCAATAGTCATAATAGATATTTTGTTGAATAATTCTTTGTAAACTCTCCTCGGAAAGGGTGTCGCATGCTTTATGTATGTGCTAAATCTTTTGGGAACAATTATTGCAGGGTTAAATCTACCAATAGAGGTGAAGATGATGTTATGCGCCTCAAAGAAGGCTTTTGTTAACATTCTACCCTTAGTGGCCTGCCAAGGGTCTGATAGGAAAGATGGGAAGGAAGCGAGAGGTTGCGGGCTTTGAATATATCTTAAGTTTACCCCTGAAATAGTTCTTTATTATAGCGTGCTGTTCCTTGTTAGAAGATATAGTACTAGATTTGAAAACTTAGAGAACGACTTTGAACCATAATGAATTCCAACGTCTATTGGGAGAGATGTTGACCTGAAACCGTAGGACCACAGGCTCAAGGCAAGCTCGGTTTCATCCCAAAATGAGAAGATTTCTGGCGAAAAAATGCGTTCTCTAAACTTCAGCACAGGTCTAACCTTCACAATAAATCAGGCTCCTAGAACATACGTCACATATGATACGGCCTTTGGGCAATCTGATTTTTTAAGACCAAAGTATCTTGGAATAAGGTTAGTGAGAGAGTCGATGAAAAATCTGGCATCCGCTATATGAAGGCCGTCTTCTTGAAGGTTATAGCCGCCAGCGAGCAAAACGTCATCTCGGCTTTTAAGGAAGCTCACTAAGCCTCTCACAAAATCCTCATTTTTGATTACATAGTCGTTGTTCATAAATATTACATATTTTGGAAGACTCTTTCTAGACACGTAGCTTTGGAAGCCGAACTCGTTGCCTCCCGCATAACCATAGTTCCTATTCAACTTCAACGCCGTAATATCCTTTCCAAACTTGGCCTCCATGGCCTCAAAGCTTCTGTCTGTAGAACAGTTGTCGACCACCGCGACATCCAAGTTTTGGTAGGTAATGCTTAAGGCACTCTCAATAGATTCATAGACGATAGATTTTAAGGAGTAGGCACTATTATAGTTAAGTGTTAATACGACGACTTCAGGGCTTGGAATTAAACCATACACTATTCCTTTCCATAAATTTAAAGATATTAGTTAATACGTAGTTTTAGTAATAGTAGCTGGAAAAATAAAATTTCATAGCACTATATAATATTGTTTGCTAAAAGGCTAGAAGTCACAGCCAGCTACAAAAACATTTTGACATAGCAAACATGGAAAGCAAAAAGCCATAAAAGTTTCTTTAGCTATTCCGATCAGTGTTAACTTCCATAAGCTTTTTTGCTTCTAATAATCTCCTTAGTACCTTTATAGTCATCACAGACCTTTGTTTTAACTGTGGACCCTTTTTTTCAAGATGCCTCTTTACAAGGTCATAGTTCCTCTCTAATAGAGTAAAGCACTTAATCAGTTTGTTTGCATTTATTTCTTCAATTGGTATAGCAAATTCTTCAAGCCCTACCATTTCTACAAAACCCTTTTGTTTATGCTCATAGTAAATCGCTATGAATGGAACATTTGCTTTTGCAGCATATACAATAGGATGATACCTAATGCTGATAACGCAATAAAGTTTAGAAACTATTGCTTGTTGAACATAGGAATTCATTTCTTTAGGAAGGATAAAGATCATTTCTTTATTTAACTTCTGAAAATTGGTTAGCTGCATAAATTCCTGATATGCGTATTCGTATCGTTCACCAAAAAGGTGGGGGATCAAAAGAACCTGATAGCCTCTGTTTGTTAAATACATAAGGACCTTCGTAAAGCTTTCAATAATTCTATTCCTTAAATCCGGAAATTGGGAGTATACTACATGCCATCTTAAGTCCGATATGGTAATCCCAATTACCCTTTCCTTTTTTAGTTTCTCCAATAGACACTTGACTCCATTTCCATTTGAGTAGACCTCCAAAATATAATTAAAGCCAAGAACATCATCTTGGAATACAGAGTCTAAAGCAACATAGGCCCTTATTCCTAGTTGTTCTTCGAGATATTTAGCAGAGAAAACGTCTCTAACCACTATAGCCATCGCCTTTTTGAGTATAATTTTTCTGATAATGTTCCTAATTCTATTTAGAAATGGCCCCATTGAAGGAGCATAAAAGAACACCGGCTTCTTTAAAATTTCTGCTAAAAATAGATCATAAAGATAAGGAAGCTCCCATTGAAGCTTTCTTCCATAGATATCCCCGATACTTGGGCCACCCGGTGCGTGAATTATTACATCAGCTTCATTCAGGACCTTTAGAAAATCGCGGAGTTATTTAGTTAATGCCATTTTCCCAAATGTCATTAGTACTATAAATGCATCAATAAGAAGAAAAAGAGAATAACTTAAGTTTCTTCTAAAGTTCATTTTACTCCAAAATGAAGGTAATAATTCTACATCTCCATAAGAGGTTTGTGGTGTATTTGCCATAATTATTGCTTTAATTTTCTTGAATGGTAAATGGGATCTAATAGAATTAACCATTGCACAAAAAGCCGCTTCGTCACCTCTATTATACCAATGAATGTGTAAAATAAGGCAGTTGATCTTTTTAATGGGCGATCCCTTCCTATGTTATGACACTTTTTTCATCAGATTAACAAAGTTAGCATACTTGAGAAATTCTTTGGGAATTCCATTTAAAACTTTTCATATATGTTATGTTTCTGGATTATATTGTCTTCTATAAAGATGGTTTCAATTTAAATTTAGTTAAGTGACTATGGAGCTGTTCATGTACTTGAGAAAGTTTGAATGGTACTTTTACAATGAAATAGCTTATATGATCCTTCACATGCCTACCGTAGGTTAATCTATATTTTAGTTGCTTTTTTAGATTGCGCATAACATAAACTATTGCTTTTATATAAAGAAGTACTTCGAGTCTTTGATTGAGATTATTAAATGATTTTAGCATGACATAAAATAGTTCTAAAATGGCACCTAATAACCCTCTAATCAGGTAACGTTTAGGTAGATATCGGATAGATATGAGCAATCTATTTCTGTACCCTAAGTAGGATCGGAGCCAGACCATACTTTTGATAACACCTCCCCTTTTATGAAAATAAATAACATTTGGGAAACCGATGCATTTCCGTCCATAAGCCGATAGTCGAATGCAAAAATCCACATCATCATGATACATAAATAAGTCTGTAGAAAAACCTTCTAAAGTTAAGAACAACTTTTTGTCAACTATACAAGCTGTGAACGCAACCCATAAAACCTTCAAAGGGAATTGGGGGCGGATATTGATTGTAAAGGGTCTACTTAAGAGGCTCTCTATTAAGCCTCCTATAATGGGAGGGCCATTAGGTGAGATTTCCAGTCCTTGAATAGCTCCAATCCTATCGTCACTTTCCATTAATGATATCAGTCTTTCAATATAATCTCTAGATAAGATTGCGTCAGAGTTCATGAACATTACATATTTCGAGTCGGATGACGAGAACTTTACACCTAAATTATTTGCTTTACAAAAACCTACGTTCTCGGGTAATTCCACAATCTTAAGCCTATTACCATAAGATTGTTGGACATGTTCTATACTGTCGTCGGTTGATCCATTATCAATAAATATGATTTCTAAATTTCTATAAGTCTGATTCAAGGTTGACTCAATAGCCTTATCAAGTAAATCACCCAATAAGCTTCTACCATTCCAATTCAAGAGTAGTATTGAAATCTTAGGAGAACGTTCTCCATCTAATTCCATGAGTTCACCTCTCAATTGTTATTAAATTTGATTGATAGTTCAATTATTGTAAACTAGAACTTCCTTACATGCATAAACGACATTGTAATCAAGTAATTGTCTCCATAATTTGGTTTCACGTATCTGTGGAAAATGGCTTCTTGGAACCCCTCCAGCGTCCAAGTATACTCCTTGTACTTCCCCGTTTATAGTAGTTTCTTTTCCTAAATATACTAGGATATGTTTGTTTCTAATGTCTGTTACTTCTGGTTCTTTTCCGAAGCTTAATGTTCGCACACCTAACCCTAAGAATAGTGGAAATTTGAATTCACCTAGGTAGATCGTGGAATTAGGTTGTTTATAGAGGGTTATCCATTTGGCCCCGAATATTTCTTGGGTACTCCAGCTTGGTGAATGCATTTTATCTAACCATTGTGCGGGTTGAGGGTCATGCATAACTTCTAACATGAATCCGGAGTTGAATAGAAAGTAAATTACTAGAAACAATGTTAAAGTTTTAGTTATATTCTGAATCCGGAGTTTGTGTACATCTTGGCGAACCATAACCTTATGAGCTATCTTACTTAAAGTGATACCTCCAACAATAAAGAATGGGGCTAAGAAGAATAATGTTAGGTGGTATAATCGGGTGGCATTCAGTCTGTTTGCGAATAGTGGCAGAGCTATACCAGCTACATTATAGAAAAAGAATGTAAGAGATACCACGTAGAATTCGAGATGTTCTTTTACTTGTTCGTACTTTACTAGTATTCTGTAGATGATTGCTAGAACTCCTATTGAGATTAGTCCTTGAGCGACCAAGTTTACCCATTTAGCGAGTTCACGCATTATAGTAGTGTTGCCCATGATTAGTGCAAGACCTTGAGAATACTGTAAGCTTAACATTTCGTCGATCATTAGAAGTGTTTGATAACCAATATTTGCTAGATAATAGAATTCTATTCCTCCCGCAAAATGCCAGTACCAGATTAAGGTTACAACACAAAACAATATTATATTTGCGTTACTTATCTTCCTCTTTAGGTTGGTTATCGTCAAAGGAATTAATGTTAGGAGCGCAAACATTGTTAAATAAGCAGTTGCATAATGGGAAACAGCTAGGGATAACAAAAAAAATGTTAGAATGAGCGGGTTCATCTTCTTCACCATCGCATAAACAAGAAGTGCCAAAAAGAGTTCTGCAATCATCTGCCTAGCTAAAGCCATCATTTCCGTAAAAAACGTGAATAAAAACATGAAGAATAGTACAGAAAGCTCTGCCCAAAGCCTTTGACCAAGAAGCCTTTCATAAGCCTTTAGAAGAATTACTGGAACAAGGGAGAATGTTAGGGGGTACAAGATTTTAAAGATTGAGATTATATTGGCGTCTAAGATTAAGGAGATTATAGGTGCTAAAAGATTTACGCTAGCTACTGAATTATAGCCAACAGCCATTGACGCGTCCCAGAATCCCTTTAATAGTACCTGATTTGCGTAATAGTATTCACCATTTATGTCATAGCCCCAAATGTAGTTCCAAGACAATCCAAAGACTGTTGACCACATAAGCGAGATTGCAATTGACCATATAGCGAAAGTTCGGTTAAAGTTTTTAGCTTTAATAAAAATTATAGGAGTTAACGAAATAAGGAAATAGATGAAAAGAATACACCTACTGTCATTATAAAAACTAAAAGCATAGGAACTACTTAGACTTATGATAGGCAGAATAATAAAGAAGATATTCCAATTCTTCTTTACTTCGATTAATCCTAACAATTTAATAAATTACTCCATCCATTACGCCCTTTATAAAAGCACCAAAATTCATAATGTTTCTATGATATAAGAGCCATATTAAACTTTTAAACCAAATTTCAATTAAGAAAAAATACAAAAAGAACAATAATAACTGTGCCTTTGATGAATACCTTTTCATAAAGCGAAATCGATTTCTTACCATGTAATAAGTTTTGATTGTACCTTTAGAAGATGAAGAAATTTTATGCCAAATAATTGAGTTTGGCAGGCATACGCATGTATATTTTGATTTAGATATTCTAATACACAAGTCGTTATCATCCCAATAAAGAAAATATCTTGGTTCGAGAAGACCAACTTTAAATAATACTTTTCCTCTGATTAAAAGGCAAGAACCTTCAAGGTAATCGACATGTACTTTTTTATTATATTGCCCAACATCTAATTCGTTTATGCCTATATGTTGTGACAAGCCCCTCCACCAAGTCAATTTTCCCCCAACAGAGTAAAGGACTCCTTTTTTGCCATATTGATAAATTTTTGGACCAATTGCTCCAATATTTTCATCGTTTTCAATTTCCTTGACAAGTTCGTTTAAGAAGGTTTTATCGACAACAGTATCATTGTTTAGGAGAAGGATATAATCGCTTCTTAAGACGCTAAGAGCAAATTTTATTCCTATATTATTTCCACCTGCAAATCCATAGTTGTCTTTATTTTTAATTAGAATCAGCCTTCGATTAGGATCATACTTTTCATATAGAGCAAGGTTGAACGAACCGATTTTTGCTTCATTTTCGTTTATTTCAAATATTTTAATATAGTCTGAAAAAATGTTTTCCCTATTACCTTTGGCGTATTCCTTAATTTTGTAAATAGAATCATCTTTGGAACCATTATCGATAACAATAACATCATAATTAGGATAAATTATCTTATAAATAGAACTTAGACATTCGATTGTATCCCTCCAGCCGTTCCAGTTCAAAATAATAATGGAAACTCTTGGCTTTTTAATAAACATATTTTAAAATCTCATTATCTTTGCTTATTAATTTTTAAACTCTTTTTAAGTTCAATTAATCCTAAAATTGTACCGTATAATGTTGCGATACTTCTAATCAAATGATATGGAATACAATCTACACATTTATATCTAATTACTATAAATAGTCCAAAATAAATTCTAGCTAATGGATAGAATAACCATTTCCATGCCCTATGCTTATATGCAAACATAGCACCTCCTTTTCCATACCAAATCATTTGATTTAGAAAGTCTTTTAATGTGCTTCTATGATAATGATAAGCAATTTCCCTAGATACCCCAAATTTATGATATCTTCTAACTCGGAACCAAAAATCTAAATCTTCCATAGCATGTTTCATAAACGGATCAAACTGATATTTTAAGATAATGTCTTTTCTGATCACACAAACTATAGTACCTAAGAAATTAGCTTCACCATATCTGCTAAAGGTGACCTTTCTGTAATATATATCTTGGCATTTTTCCCATAATGTTTTATTCGATCGTGGATCTATTAGTCTAGCATGTATTGCCACCCAATTATTTTTTTCCATCTCATTTACCATATCAATTAATAAAGTGTTTTTAGGGAGATAGGTATCTGAATCTATAAAAGCAACATACTTGCCTTTAGCCATTTCTGCCCCCAATTGACGGGCAAATCCTAATCCTTTACCTTTATCTGAATATATCTTATTTGTATATTTTTTTGCAATCTCCAAAGTCCCATCAGTTGAAACTCCATCGACAACTATTATTTCTTGTATTCCTATTTGCTTCTTAATCGATCTTAGTGTACGTTCTATATCATTTTTCCTATTTTTTACACAGATAACAACCGAAATTTGGGAAGACATGAAATCACCTAAATAAATCAATTTAAAAAAGAAATCAAATATAATTACCCAATTAACGAATTGAAGACAGTTTCGTATTGTCTAGCAATTTTGTCCCAGTTGTAGTGTGTTTTTATCCTTTCTAACTGTAGTTTTGTAATAAGGTTAAGGTTAAAATTACCTTTTTCAAGCATTTCTATTTTCCTTTTTAAATCCTCTTCATCTCTAAAGCATATTCCTCCTTCTCTGAGTACTTCTCTGTTGAAGGGCACATCGTAGGTGAGTATTGGTTTCCCGAATTGCATTTGTTCTAGTAGTGAGGGGTTTGTTCCTCCTACCTCATATGCGTGGATGTATGCGAAACAGTTCTTTCTTAGAACCCCGAGGATTTGTTTATTATATATTTGGTTTATTAAAAATATGTTTTCATTGTTTCCTTTTAACTTGAGGAGGTGTTTAGTGTAGGGATCTCTTTCATTTAGGTTTCCTATTATTACTAGTTTTTTATTTGTTTTAGCTTTCTTGAATGCTTTGATTTCGATGTGTAAATTGTTTTCAGCAACGATACGAGCAACTGTTAGATAGTAAGACTCTCTAAGAAGGTTATATTTATTTAGAATTTCGGCTTCTTTTTCTTCTGACAGCGAAAGGTTAATTAGCTCTCTTGCACCATAGGGTATGTAAACAATTTTTTCTACTTTATGTTGCTTTTTTAAATACTTTTTTATAGCAATAGAGTCAGCTACTATTATATTAGGTAGTTTACAGGAGAGCCATTCCATAAAGTACATGTAAATCATTACTGTTAGATAAATTGGAAGCAAATAAAATGGGATAAAGTAGCTTCTCTTTATAAGGCGTTTCCATTCAATGCCGTCAGGGTTTATAATAGATTTTGCCCCAATTAATCTAGTTAATAATATGCAAACCGAACTGTCGGGACCTAAAAAGTAGAAAAGTTTGATTTCTTTTTTATGCTTATAAATAATGTAGAGAGTGTTTATTAAATCATTAATAGATGGTATGCTAGTGCTCTTATTTTTTATCGCTGGGGAATGAACTCTAATAACTCCATTATAGTTGTCTTCAAAGAAATTGCTGTCTTCGTACATAACATAGAATTGAAATTTATCTTTTAATCTTTCAGTGAGTTCCTCAACAAAGGTTTCTGTGCCTCCGTAGGCAGAAGGAATACCCCTGAGACCTATTATTGCTATTTTGGTATTCATTATTATTTTATTTGTTTATCATAAAAAATTAATGTTGCTTGAACGTTGAATTCTTAAATTTTATGAGCTTTTGTTGTTTATTAATTTGACTTATTTGATCCTTTTACCAATTATTAAAAACCCAAAGGGAAACTTATACACACGCTCAAAAAAACTAGAGAAAGGCACTCCATAATTTATAATTCTAATTATTTTAAAATTCTTGCTCAATTGATTAACCACATCATCTATAGAAGGAATACTAAGATATTCATAATAAAAAGCACTATGTAGACTTGACGGAAGATAACCTATTAATGGAAGAAATGTGTGTTGCTCCAATGGGAAGTAACGATTTGGAAGTTGTATTATAAAAAAACCACCGACCTTTAAAACTTGATGAACTTCATGGAAAAGTTTCTGCCTAAGGCCTTTAGGTATGTGTTCAATCAAGCTAAAGGCGGTAACCAGAATAAAGGAATTCGGTTTAAATGGCAAATAACAAGCATCAGCAACTAAAAATTCAACGCTATGACTAGTGGGCACTATGTTTAAATCAATACCTATTGCTTTAAAATGGAGCGCCTCAGAAATTTTTGCGGTTAAATATCCTGTACCACAACCAATGTCTAGCAAATAGTATTTACTATCGTTAGAAATTTTTAGCATCTCAATAATTTTTTTACAAGAATTTAAAATAAATAAATTTCTCTTATGATATAGTCGTATACCAATTGTTCGCCATAGCTTTTCTTTTATAATTTTGTAAAAAGCCTTGTAAAATAAACCGATATTAACCATATTAAGTCATTAATGTGTCTTCAAGAAAATCTTTTTATATGTCTTATATTCTCTTACAGCTTCTTTAGCCTTATCCCTTTCACCCAAACTTTCATATGCCTCTGCTATGTGCTTCCACCACGTTCCATCTTCTTGAGCTTGTTTAATACAATATTCTATGAGACGTTCATAGGCATCTTTTGCTTTATTTTTATTACCTAATTTTTCATAAATCTTTGCTACACCTTCCCAGAAAACTCCTTCTTCTTTTGTTACATTCAGATAATATTCTAGTGCCCGATTCCATGCTTCCCTTGCCTTAACTTGATTATTAGCTTCTTCATATGCCTTAGCGACTTCTTCCCAAAACCATTGTTCTTTGTTAGCGAATCTTTCAAGGCATTCAGCTGCCTTTTCTATATTTTTTGTTTGCCGCCAACATTCATATGCTTCTTTTAAGTAGTATATGTCATCTTCTTTTTCATAAAGTTGTTCATATATTTTAGCGGCTTTTGCATACTCTTTTACTTTCATATAGTTTTGAGTTGCTTTTTCAAGAAAATTGATATGCTCGTATATTTCAGCAGCCTTTTTGAAGTCACCTCTTTTTTCATATTTTATTGCAGCTCTTGCAAATTTATTTTCTTTTTCAAGTTGTTCAGCACTTTTAAACCTATCAATAACGCCCATATTTGGTTCACTAAAACACCATGTAACGATAAATAATCCAAGAATAAATGTGATTATTATCCCTCCGACAACTTCAAGCATTTGCCAAGTTACAGATAAATATGTGGCGTATACACTAAGACACATCATGACAGCCAAACAAAAAACGTATTTCCATATTTTACCGAAGATAGCTGCAATAAGAAAAAGTCCAAGCATTAGTGTTATTCCTAAAAAAGTAAGACATAAAATTAATTGAATTAATACCAAGTAACCAAGCTGCCATATTATTAGTACCGCTAATACTAAGACCATTACTGTTAATAAAAAGGTATAAAGTTTTAATTTATCCATAATAAAAGTATTTCTGAATTATATTTTGATTGTCGGTATTATTATCAGTAGTAGTGATGTTGTAAGCCCTCGGCTTGTTTACATTGGCGCGTCAAGTGTTTGGAATGTTGAAGTTGGTTGGTATTTAGTGATCTATTTCTGTTGTGTTTATGTTTCTTCTTATTGCCTGGTTGAATCTTTCTAGTTTCTCGTTTATTCTATACTCGACTCTTTTTATGAAGAGTGTCATTATTGACAGTAGTAGTGAGATTATGCCTATTCCTGCTAGGTTCACTCCTATTATCGCCCATATGTGGTGGTTTACTCCGTTGAATATTAGTTCATATGCTACGTATGCTAGTATTATGTTTGCAGGTATTAGCGTTAGCGCTCCTATAATAAATATTATGAATGTTGGGTTGTATCCCCATGCTAGTTTTATTGCGTCTAGGGCTATTTGTAGTCCATGTAGTTTTCTTAGTTTTTGTTTTCCTTTTCTTGGTCTATAGTTTATGTCCACGTCGGTTATTTTTCTCGTTGTTGACGCGACATGTGCTGCCAGCTCCATTTCGATACTGAATCCATTTGATTCGTACCACACTCCTTTTGCTATTTCCGTTTTTATTAGGTACATTCCTGAGCAGATGTCTTTGACGTTTGTTCCGAATAGTAGGTTGAAGAATATGGTTAGTATCTTGTTTCCGAGTCTGTTGATTGTTGGTATGTTTTCTCTTCCTGTTGCTCTGACTCCTATTACCTCGTCGTATTTTGGTGCGAGTTCTGTCATATGGTTGATGTGTCTTGGGTCGTAGGTGTAGTCTGCGTCCATGATGAGCATGTATGGTGTTTTGACGTGTTCTACAGCTGTCTTTATGGCGTCTGCTTTCCCTCTTCCTTCTTGCGTTATAACTTTCGCACCTTTTGACTCCGCTATCTCCGTGGTGTTGTCGGTTGAGTGGCCGTCTACTACTATTATGTTCGTGTATCCGAGGGTTTGTAGTTCGTCTATCACTGGTCCTATTGCTTTCTCCTCGTTTAATGTTGGTAGTATGATCGTTACCTGTTCTTTTGGCACTTGCATAAAGTTTCTTTTGGTTCTTAGTGTTGGTTAGGTTTATAATGCTGATTTCGTGTTAAGTTTTGTTAGCTGGAGTGTTAGTTTTTATCGTGCACGGTGTTGTTTTAGATAAGGTTTTCAGGTTGGATTCTTTTAATTTTTAGGATCTTGCATGTTGCTATATGTGGTAGGTCTAGTGTTTTACTTTGATCCAGTGTCTAAGTCTATTTCCAAGCTTTTTGCTTTAGCCTTTTTAAGGAACAGTTCTGGCATGTTATATCTGCTTTATTTCTATTCCTCTCTTTTTTAGAGCGGATTGTATTTTGAGTGCCTCCTGATAGTCTTGGTATGATTGTTCTAGGTCTTCGCTGTCTAGCCATGTTTTTGTTGACGCGTACACGGTAAGGCTCCTAGAGCTCATTTTTTGTCTTTCATGTAGTTCTATTAGCCAAGATATTTCCCCTAATAGGCAGCTTACTACTATCGAGTTGGAGTCTTCTAAATCTTTTGTAGTTATCTTCTTTTCTTCCCTTATATGCTCTTTACTTATTGCTTCGAGCACTGCTACTATCTCTTTTTTCGACTTCGGTTCTAGGTATTCGTATAGGTACTTGTAGTCTACTTCCACTGTCTTCAACGCTTGAGTGATCGCTGTTGCCAAGGCCTCCCTTGGACCCTTATGCTTCTTGATTGAGATTCCGTTGGATTCGTCTATTTCGGTTATAGAGTACGGGATCCCCTGCGAGGATAGTGCTGTCGCGGTGTTGAGGAAGGTTGTTGCTATCTCGTCCCTTGTTATTGGCCCAGCTGCCTTCCTATCGTATACTAGGTTTGTTGCCCCTCCAGTTTCCTGATGATACTGCTTTATCATCGGCTTTTGAAGCCTCGCCGTCGCCTTCCAGTCCATCCATCTAATGTCGTCTCCTAGCATGTATTCTCTTGTTTCAGCGTATTCTGTTCCCCTTCCTATTAGTTGTATTGGATGCTCGTAGGCTAGTGCTCCCATCGCTGCCATCAACTTCAATGCCCCTATTAATGCTGGGACTATTCTAGGTATCACGGTTATTTCTGTCTTGTACGGTATCTGTTCTATTGCTGTGAATGTCTGTAGGGGTGAGGCTACTTGTACGGTAACGGTGTTTGATATATATATTCCTGCGAGCTGTGGTTTTATCTCTAGATCCGTCTGTTCGTTTGTCAGATGCTCTTCTCTTTTTGGTTTAATGAACCTTATCGGGTGTTCTAGCCTATACCTAATCTTTTTCGGGTTTTCTAGCGATATCTTTGCCTCCTCCACCGTCCCCGCAACGGTCTTTAGTCTTATTGTCCCCGGTGTTGGCTTGGATTTTCTTAAAAGGCTTCTTGCCCGGAGTATGGCTAGGAGTAACGTTACCAGTAGTGTTGTGAATGTTGCTATTGTTGCCGTTAATATTATTGGATCTCGGAAGATCACGTAGAATACTGTCAGTGTTGCTAGGGTATAGGAGAGCGTTTTCCCCTTTGATGTAGGATTTATTTTTGTCAAGGTTTTCTATGTTATCTTTTTGGTACTGGTGTTGTTGCTATGGCTTCTTCTATGACTTCGTCTTCGCTTACTTCCTCGAATGCTTCTTTTCTCAGTTGTAGGCGGTGTCTTAGCACGTGTGGTGCTACTGCCTTCACGTCGTCTGGTATAACGTAGTCTCTTCCTCTTACGAGGGCGTATGCTCTGCTTGCCTTCATAGTCCAGATGCTCGCCCTTGTGCTAGGGCCTTCTAACAGCGAGTTGTTGTTCCTTAGGCTCGTTATGAGGTCTACAATGTACTTTCTTACCGCTTCGGAGACGTACACCTTCTTAGCTTCCTCCACCATCTTTATTATGTCTGATGCGTTAGCAACCTGGTTTACCTGCCATGCTTCTATGTAGTCTACCTTTTCAAGTATATGCATCTCTTCTTCTGGTGTTGGATGATTAATCTTTATCTTGAACGCGAACCGGTCTACTTGGACTTCTGTTAGCGGGTATGTTCCTGCTGCACCATATGGTATTTGTGTTGCGAGTATGAGGAAGGGTCTTTCTAGTGGGTATGTTGTCCCCTCTATTGTGACCTGTTTTTCTTGCATGACTTCTATGAACGCTGCCTGCGTCTTTGGTGGTGCTCTGTTCAACTCGTCTACGAGTATTATGTTTGAAAATATTGGGCCCTTCTTGAGGTAGAATGTCGATTCTTTCATGTTGTATACCATGGTGCCTAGTATGTCTGCTGGTAAGGTGTCTGGCGTCATCTGTACTCTTTTGAAATTCCCACCTATCGCTTTTGAGAATGTCTTTGCTGTTAGGGTCTTTGCTGTGCCAGGTGGGCCCTCCAGTAGTATATGCCCTTCTGAAATCATCGCTGTTAGCATCATTTCTATGACCTGTTGTTTTCCAACTACATACTTTTGGACTTCGGAGACTATCTTTTCTATTGTGTTATTGTGGGACATTCTCTCTCGCCTTCTTTAGTTCTCTTAATAGTTGGAGACTCCACTGAGGATGCTTCTTGATAAGTTCTTCGACTTCATCTGAGTCCTCCTTAGCCTTTTCCCCTTTTGCCCATATATAGGTTGTTGCTGCAAAGCATGCGACTAAAGTGTACTTTATTTCTGGCGCCGATGTAGCTTTGTACGTTGCTAACACTATATCTCTGACTGTTGAGTGTGTTGACGGCTGCCATAGGCTCGTGTCTACGACGAGGGTTCGTTCTTCTACGATGTTCTTTAACAGCTGAAGGTTGTCTCCCTTTTCTATTACTCCGTTTATGAATAGGCTTGAATCAGAGAAGACGATGATCTTCCCCTTACCGTATGATACTACGGCTGCGAATGGGAATGGGCCAATAGGTTCTTCTTGTGAAGGCTTTAGGTCTTCCTCTAGGTCTTGGAAGGTGAATGTTGATGAATAGGCTATTATCTTAGTCTTCGGCACTTGTTCTAACATCTTTAGTGTTGAAGGTATGTCTGTCGCGATTGCTTCCACGTTCTCTGTTTCTGTTGTAGGCTTTATGTCCATTATCTTTGGAAGCCTCCAGCTGCCGTAGTAGAAGACCGGGTCGACCATGATATGGCCTTCTACTCTTAGGCCGGTGTTCAAATCATCCAGTATCGGGTTGATGGCTCCTGTCTCATCCATTAGGAGTATTGTCCCACCTTCTTCGGCGAATCCTCTTACCAATTCGATGTGATCCCGTGTTATGTTCTTGTTTGGGGATATTATTGCAAGTACGGCTGCTTCCGGATCCAGTGCTGTAGCCGGTGTTTGAGTGAATGTTATGTTTACGGTTTCCACTAACGTTGAGAAGCCGTTCCAGTAGGGGTTGTCCGGCATAAAGTCCTCTGATGGTGGTATGAGCATGGACAACGCCGCTACTGCAAGCAATGATACTATAATGGCTACGGTAACAGCTTTAGTGTAAGGACGCAACATGCTTTACCTGAAGTCTTTCCATCGCTTTTCTTGCTACCTCCAGCTCCTCTTCTATGATTGATGGAGAGTATAACGCCTTCTCTGCCATCTCGGAGAGCTTCTCAAAGCTTTCGTAGACTTCGCCCAGACGTGGTTTCGTGATGTTCAGGTACTCCCTTATGGTCATCGATGGAGCTATCTCCACTCCCGTAATGTTAGAGACGACGACCACAGCCTGCCAGTACGAGTCCATCAACCATTCGAGGCCCTTCTCCACATAGTATTCCTTTTGATAGGTTCTCTGTGTCGCAGTTTCGGTCAGAGCTTCTTGTTCCCCCTTTACAGCTTTCCTCCTATCCTCTTTCAAGAACTTCACCGAAAAAATTGAAATGACCCCCACTGGTATGGAGATCGTTAACGGGTTTACAATCAAGAACGTGCCTTCAACGCTTGATTTGCTATACCATGGAAGCTGAGGGTTCACCTGTATGCGGTAGGTTTGATATTCAGTTAGTGTCGTCATTGACGGATTGATCTTTAGGTCGAATTCTTCACCGCTAGTTGCTTCCCAGTGCTCTTCTCTTCCTAGATCGAGTTTCGCTGTTACGTTAAATCTTTCGATGCCAGGATAGTTCACTTTACCTTTGATGCTTGCTTCTACCCCTGCGAAGACTACTTGTGGGATATCCAATGTTACGTTTAATGGCATCCTTTGAATGTCTACATAGGATGTGGCTGTGGCTGGAGCGAATATCCCTGATGGGGGTGCATCCGCCTTTAGCACATACTTTCCTTCTGCAATGGCTTCTGGTGTGTAAAGTATTGCCTTGAATGTTCCGTCTTCTCCCATTTGTAGTACGATAGTTTCGTTTACCCAGTAAACCCTGACTTGGCGATATGGATAAGGCATTTCAGCTCCCAATGACCCTTCTATGGCGAAGTACTTTCCAGGCAATGCTTTTTCAACAGCCTTAACATCCAGGTGGGGAAGTATGTAAAGTAGGTTCACTTCAAGCGTGTTGGATGCTGTTGGCTTAAAGACTTCTCTATCCTCCTCTCCTGGAGTATATTTCGCCTGAATTACCATTTTAGGTTTGTATAGGTATGGCACCTTGATATTTTGTTCAAACGTACCATCGTCTGAAGTCTTGACTTCGGAGACGACCTCGCCATCTAATAGTATGCTCACAGATCTGAGGGAGAGGTGTTCATTTATCGTATAAAGTTTGCCTCGGATTGTTAGGTTCGAGCCCACCCAAACGGTTTCAGGATACGTTTCAACCTCTAAGAACGTTTCCTTTAGATTCCTCTGTTCTTCTATTAGGTTGAGTAGGCTAAGGAGCCTCTCTTGGATCTTTCTTAGGAGTTCTCCGAGTGCGTCAAGCCTTTCGAAGACTTCATTTTCTGGGAGGCTAAGTGTTTTTGTAACCTCTTTCACCGAAGATTTTAGCGTGTTATATGTGATGTTAGCTGATGATATCTGATATGATGCTTGGTTTAAGAGTAACCTAGCATCCTCTCCTCTCCCAATGTTTATGAGGGACTCTGATTCGTCTAGAAGGCGCTCAACCTCCTCCAACGTTGTAGTTAACGCTTCCATAAGCTGACCGAACCTGTCGAAGGCGAACCTTAAAGTAGGGGGTACGAATATGAGATTAAACTGTTTGAGTCTTGCTAAAGTTCCTGTGAAGTTCCAATTTACTAGGTCATCGAATGCGAAGACCACCAGCATCGAGAGGAACCTCGGGTAGGGTGTCTGTTCAGCTTCCTTGCTAGGATCAACATGCCTTCTGTATGCAATTGAAAGGCCTATTTGGATGCTGGAGATTAGAATGTAGGAAAGCATCGTTGCTAGTATGGCTAATGTCAAGATCTGCGCTTTATACTTCAAGGTGGAAACAGTATTTTGATGATTCTTAATGCAACAGTGTACAAGAAGACGATCAGCAGAGCTAAGGCGAGAAGGCCTCTAGCACGCCCTCTAGGCCTAAATATCGCAGAGAGAGCGAAATATTCGAGTGTGAAGATGCTTGTGTAGACGTCAAGCCTTTCCTCCCCTAATGCTGCTAAAACTGGAACCGAGATTACGAAGAGTGTTGTTAGGGTGATTAGGTATATGGTGTGCTTGTCCAATCCAAAACCTTCAAACGCAGTAGAATTCGGCTTTTCTCAATTCTTTCATCCAATATTTGAACCGGCCTTGAAAAGGCTACTGCAGCAGCCTGGGCCACTATAGAGGATGGAAGGGAGCCCATTACGACCTTGAATCTTGGAAGGCCTACATCAACCCTAGGCCTATCGACTTCGACAACTATCTCAGAGCTTGATTCGACAACCTTGACGCCTTCAGCTACTTCGGAGAGGTCGACTAAGACATTGCCGATTAAATCATCAAATCTTCTCTCACCCTCCTGTGTGGCGGACATGTTGACAAGCTCTGAAGCAGGGGGAATGATGAGCAGACCCAAGGACTTGCCAGCTTTGACAAGGAAGCTTCCAAAGCTTTTCGTCACTTGCTCGAGTTTAAACGTTGGTTCGGTTGAGAGTGGTATGTATGCGTAAGCCCTCTCAGCTGATGGAATATAGATCGCCTTCTTTACTGCTCCAGTCGCTTCTAGAAGTACTTCTAAGTTTTCACATGAGGACTTGATAAACGAAGAAACCACCTCCTTTGGCATAGGATGCATTGGTGTGGAAAGTACAGCCAAACCCAGGATCACTGCTCCAACACCGAGGGCTGTTAATGGTATGTTATTTAGGAGAAGGTAAGATCCAGCTGCAAGGAACACTCCAAAACATGTTAGGCTAACTCCAAAGAACGTCAACCTCTCATGCACTTGAAGAAACCACCGCCAACTTAAAGAAGCCATACTTCCTATACGAGGCTAAAAGTATCAGACACAATGTTAGGATGGATAACGAGAATACGATCGGATCCAACCTTATCCCCCAAGGAGTGTAATTCAATACTAATCCGACCAATGGAACAAGAGCTAAGCTTAATCCTATCGAGAGAGCGAGCCTTTCCAATGGGGAGAGGTCGCTTTCCTTCGGGTAAAGCGCTTGGATCAACGAGTATCCTGGTAGGAAGAGGACGAGTAGTGAGCCTAAAACGTATCTAGTGTATGTGATAATGGTTGTCTGAGGGGTGTAGATGGTTAATATGGTTGCTGCTAGTAGTGTTATGGTCATCGGAAAGGCTAGGTTCTGCTTAGAAAAGAGGTAACTAGGGAACGTGGTTGGAGGATTTAGGTCTTCGAGCTTTAATGCCTTGGATTTAACCAGCTTAAACAGTTCCCGTGCCACGCTCCACTTCTCGTACTCAAGCTTGTCGCCTAACAATATGATGTTATTCACAGTAACTTTATTGTTTTTTGATAATAATGCCCTAACCTTTTTCCCAAAAGCGTTAGAGTCTAAACCCTCGTCTTTTGCTAATGTGACTTTCCATCCCTCGTAGAACCTAGACCATAGAAGCCAGATTCTACGTCTAAGGTACAGGGATGATCCTAAACCAATTGCTACAACAACACCTGAGGCAGAAACCATGTAAATAAACTGCGTATTTTTACGCTCTAAACCGGTTTGAGTGATCGTCGGCTCAAGCGAGAGCACTTGTCTCGCAAGCTTCTCTGCGCGCTCGTAGTCCCCTCCTTGAGCGTGTTCTACGGCCTGATCCAACATCGCAACCACCTCTGTTACGTTCCCCCCAGCGTCCTCAGCCCTCCTAATGGAGAGAAGAGCCTCTATAAGGGTGGATTCTATGTAGGAAGGCATCTTAGTTGGTAGCTGGGGTTGAGGCGCACCTACAGCTGGGTTTGTAACATTAAGCCAAAGCTGGTTCCAGCGTCCATAGTAGACGAAGTTTTGAGAGGCCTCATTGTAGACCCACATCTCGAAGACAAGCCTCAAGTTGTTCGCTTGCGAGTACAGGGTGACATTAAGAGGGATGATCGACGAGGAATTATGAGGGAGAACCTTGTAGACCTCCATAAAGGGTTCTTCTGAGAGAGGCGTAGTTTCGTTAATGAAGGATCTGTTGGTTCCGGCCTTAACTAGAACTTTGTAGAACACTGTCTTTCCTTCGTGATTTCCTATGTAAAGGTGTAATATGAACACTGACCCAGCTACAACATCCTTTGGGTAATCACCTATCATCTTGTTCGACCCTAGTAAGCCCAGTTCTGAAAAGGGTTCTACGACCCTTCCAACGTTTACAGCTTGGACTATTGCGAAGACCGAGGCTACAACTATTATTGCCGTTATAACAGCTAAGACTTCTTCGTCAAGCACCCAACTCATAGCGATCTTACTTTCGCATTCTCACTTTACATCTTCTTACTAAGCTCACGTCTTGAGCAATTGCACGCTTAGAAGAGGCGTAGTTTAACGAATTTAATGGTGTCGACGTCCTCTTCTGACTCAATCCAAACAGTCTTTTTCTTTGTTACAGCCAGGATGGTTGCGACCAAGCTCGCTTCAGTCGATCCTACAACCTTCTTAATAGTTTCTGACACGGGTTTCGCGTTCGGATTTATGATTTCAACCATTATCTTATTATCCTCGTATGTTACATGCACGTCTTCTGCGAACTTGGTTGACTCTACCAAGTACTCTTGTAGTGATCCTTCAAAGTCTTCCCCTATATTGATTCCCGTGAACATAAAACTTGTTGGGGGGTACAGTAGGAGGTACGACCTGTTGTTTGCCCTGGCTATAAAGCCATCAACAGAGATTTGACCTGTTGGAGGAGACTCTTCTCCTCCCTCGAGTGGGGCATATACTAGGACGGTTCCATCTTCCTTTGGCACGAAATAACCCTTCTTTGATGCGCTTAACTGTTTTATGACCGATTCCACGTTTAGTATGCTTCCTTCCAGTAAAGCGCGTATTGTTTCTGTTTGCGCCCTCCGGACTGGGGTCATGATAAGGAAGGCTCCTATTGCAAAGAAGCCTAGGCCTAATAACGTGAGAGGCATGTTTTGAGCTAGAAAGAATGAGAAGACGGCCATAACTACCGCGTACGCTGCGAGTAGTATCCCGAAGGTGTGTATTCTATCGAACATTCACACACCACCACCTTATACACGGATCCAAATAAAAAGTTGGGGTTTAGCTTCATTGGCTCTTTTCTTCAGGCTTTTCCGATTCTTTACCCTCTGTTAATGCCCCTTCCTTTGTCAGCTCTTCTATCGGCTGTGGAGGGGGTGTTGTAGCTAAAGTGTACCCTATCCACCCTATTACCCCTAGCACACCTGCTATCATGAGGAAGATTGTTAGTTGTAAGATTAGTCTTGGATCCCAGAAGAATAGAAGCCAGCCGTAGATTACGATCCCAAATATGCTTCCGAGAAGGAGGGCGACTCCGATTAGTTGATCTCTGGTCAAACTGTATCACTTACCTCGTGTATGTGCTCGGGTTTAAAAATATTCCCCACCAGATCGCGTATATATCATCCTTTATCCAGTTTAAAGCCCCGATGTACCCTACATTCACCGCATATTTGACCAACTTCTGAGCGAGACCAACCCCTATCGAGTAGTTCCGACGCTCAAATGACGTCAGCTGCGCGATATGCTTCATAACCTTTAATATGGACCTTAGCAGGTTGATGCTCTTGAATTTTATCTGCAGGTTTGTACTTAATGTAAGTATCGCTCTATCGACTCTCCCAAGACGTTTCCAGATCCCTGACCTTTTGGCCTTCACCATCGTCTTTATAATAGCGGACCTTATCTTGCTACTTGTGTCTAAAGTTGGATTAACATGTCTACCTGGTATTTTGTTCGACACTTCAAATCCACCTTATACCAAAGTTGGAGCGGTGATTCGAAGGTTTGATGCTATTATTTGACAACTTTGACTTTACAGGGTTGCCCATGTATTTAAAAATGTAAGTCTTCCCAAATAAACCCATTTTCTGCATCAACGCCCTTGTGGTAGCTCCTCATCGTATATAAGATTTGTTTGAGACGTTGGTTGTAGGGTCAACTTTTATGTGTTGAACGTATTTTGTCATTAATTGACATATAATTCACTAAAAAGCATGATATTATTTCCCTCAGATGAGGCTACTATAGGCCTTTACTACTAGTATCAAATTTTTAGGGGAGGGGTTTCAAACTTTCTTGACCTTTACTATGAAGTCACTGAATAACCTTGTAAAGGCCGTTTGGTCTATTAGCGGGGTGCCGTCTTCTCTGCTTATAGGTTGTTGTGGTAGCGGTGTCTCCCTATATGATGGTAGTCTTTCGCTGAGGGTGTCTTCTAGTGTTGGCGTTTTCGGGTTTTGATAGAAGATGCCTATCGGAATTCTATTATCCCACTCTAGGGACCTTTGCCATGCTTGTAAGATCTTCCCTATTTCTTCCCTCCCTTGTTCTTTGACCATCGGATCCCATTCTGGATTATCTGAGAGGTCGTACACCCTCTTCCTATAGTATTCTGCTGTGTGTATGTCGTTGTAGGTTGCACAAGGTTGAAGGACGTCTAAGAAGGCTGAGCCTTTATGTTGGATAGCTGATTTCATCAAATCCTTTAGATGCTCCGAGAGCATAGAGTACCCTCTAGCAACAAAGGTGTAACCAGATGCTAACGCTAAGGCGATCGGGTTCACGGCATTGAACATGTTCGGTTCAGCTAATGATTTGGTTTTAAGGCCTTTCCTGAGAGTGGGGGATGCTTGGCCCTTGGTTAAGCCGTAGACCCCGTTGTCATGCATGATGACAGTAATATCTAAATTTCTTCTACCAAGGGCTACAAAATGTCCTGCGCCAATGCCGAGGAGATCGCCGTCTCCACTGTGGACTATGACCTTTAGTTGAGGGTTAGCAACCTTTATCCCGGTTGCAAAAGCGATCGACCGACCGTGCAGTGTGTGAACGCCGTTTACTTTGACGAAGTGTGGGGTCTTACCTGAACAACCGATTCCAGACACAATAACGGTCTTTGTTGGATTAAGATTTAGTTCAGCGTAAGCTTTGTAGATGGCAGCAGATATGCCGTAGTTTCCACATGATGGACACCAGTCCATCCATATGTCTGTCCTAAAGTCGTTAGGGTTACTGGCCATATGTGAGCACCTCCCTTCTCGAGCCTTCAAGAACCTTTTCTATAGCGTGCACAAGTTCATGTTTGTAGATAGGTCTCCCCGTGTACTTTACTATGGCCTTCTCAAGTTTTATGCCGGTGTTCAATGTTATTGCCATCGACGCTTGTGCAAGGTAATTATGCTCCACTGGAATCACTTTGTCTTTTTCAAACTCTGATATTACATTGTTCACGTAGTCGGATGGAAAGGGTGTGAACATCTTTATGTTTAGGTACGCTCCTCTCAATCCTTTCTTGCTTAACTCCTCAATAGCGTCTAATGCTACACCCTTCACGAACCCCCATCCCACTAAGAGGTATTCAGCATCATGTGAGCCTAGGAACACTGCTCTGGACTCGGGTGGGATCTCCTTGTCCATTATTTCCAGCTTCTTCATCCTTTTATCATACATTTCTACCCTGTTTATAGGGTCTTCGTCGATATGTCCCTCTTCACTGTGCTCGTCCCCGGCATACCATTGCACCACATCAGATCCTAGAGGAACCCATGGGGAGATGGCTTCTGACAAGCTGAACCTCTTATACACCCCAACTTTAGAAGAAATCTTTCCCCTATCTAACTTGACCTTAGACAGATCAGGTACCGCCATCGTGGATATGCAGTTTGCTAGGAACTTGTCTAAGAGGTGTATAACAGGAACCTGATACCTCTCCGCCAGGTTGAACGCTTCTATCGAGTCATAAAAGGCTTCTTCGTGATCCCCTGACGATAGGACAATTCTAGGAAATTCTCCGTGTGAGGCGAACAGGGAGAATAGTAGGTCTTGTTGGCCCCCTCTAGTCGGCTGCCCTGTACTTGGGGCGCCTCTCTGATAGTACGTTATTACGACTGGAACCTCGTTCTGACCAGCGTATCCTAGCCCCTCCACCATCAAGCTGAAACCTGGCCCGCTGGTCGCTGTAGCGCTCCTAACACCACACATCGCTGCACCTATAGCGGACGTTATAGCAGCGATTTCATCTTCTGTCTGTATCACTACTGCTGAACCCAGGTTCTTCTGATCTACGATTAGTTTTTGATAGCTTTCTATCGTGAAGCTTTCATCAGCTGCTGGGGTTATTGGGTAGTAGCTCTGGTACCTTAAACCGCCTACAAGTTTACCCATGGCTACTATATCGTTCCCGCTTACCACTAGGAATTCTTCACGTCCCAATCTGCTGGGGTCAAGCTTATATGTTAAGCCATACCTTTCCCTTATCTGGCTTGAGACTAGATCGACTGCGAACTTGTTATGTTCCACAAGTTCTGGCTTAGCTCTAAACCTACTTTGAATAGCTAGGTTGATCGCTTCAGGATCTAGTTGGACAAGCCCAACTACAGCACCCACTATTATTGAGCTGAGATATCTTGAGGCTTGCTGTGGTAGTAGCTTGAACCGCTTACCTAGCTCAGAAAGTATTTCTGAATAGTTGAGGGCTATGACGTTAACACCCTTTGATTCATGTAGGTATGCCGTTAGTGAGCCTATAGCTGAGTCTATACCTAGCTTTTTGAATGTCTGTTTCAGCCTCTCTCTCAGTTTAGGCTCAATACTCGGTATCAACTCCCCCTTCACATTAGATAGTGAAGCATCGTAAACCAGAAAACCTCCTTCTTCGACGTCTTCGAAATGTGTGAACACCGTCTCCGCGTCCATTGCGCATAAAATTTGAACAGGATAGGTCAGTGAGAGGGGGAGTTTATTTGATGACACCCTGGAGTGTATATAGCTATGCCTTCCTTTGATGTTTGAGAAGTACTCTCTATCAGAAAATGTTCCATATCCTAGGTACCCGAAGATCTTTGTTAGTATGTTTGCACTTGACTCAAGCCCTGCTCCTTGAGCACCCCCTAGCAATAAGCTAAGTTCTTCAGCCATCTACAACCCTCCTAATCAGCGGTAGGGGATTCCTCGGCAGCGACGACGTCTATGTAAGGGTCTTGATAATAGATACATCCTACATGATCCTTAAATTCATTAGGATGGTATATCGGCTTCCTACAGGAAAGACAGTACACCCACCCTCTCTCATGGATCTTATCGTGAAGATCTTTAGGGTTGACGGCTTTAAAGTCTTCACAGGGCACTTCGAAAGGGATAATGAGTTCTTCTTTTTTACCGCAGTAGCCTAGGTCATGGTGGATGTCATGGGGGGAGAAGTAAACGCACATATAACATATTTTCTTATGTTTACCTAGACTATTTTCCAATACAATCTATAGAAATTTCGTCATTGAAGATATATAAGTATTGTTTATTTTGGCGTGAATTAAAATAGGACAGTATTATGAAAAAGAGGTCAATCGAAGATCAAAAGCCAGCCAAGTTCATTAGGCCTTAGTAAGGCGGGGTCCTAATCACTTCTCAAACAAGACATGGAACTTATCTAGATTAGAACTACCAGCAAAAAAAGAAATAAGAGGTGGTAAGGTATTTGCCTCAGAAACACTTCTTTAGTTAGCTTCACATGGTCTTCAGAGCTAGTTTTATTGAGCTGTTAGGTCGAGGAATATTCTCCCATCTCTTTCTGGTGAGGACAGGGATTCGATCGCGGTCTTCGTCTCTTCCAGTTTAAACTTCTTCCAAGTCTTCACTTGAAGCCACTTGTATTGGTTAAGCAGATCTGTGAGCTCACGTCTACTTCCACCAGTTGTGCCGATTATACTCAACTGCTGATTATAAATTTTGAAGATTGGAAGTTCTACTGTAGAGCCTGTCAGAACACCATATGTGACTAGTTTGCCATTGGGTTTGAGTAGTTCTAAGCTGTTCAGGAACGTTTCAGCACCTAGTGGATCGATCACTACATCTGCCATCTTCCCGTTAGTTACCTCTTTGATCTTCTCCAACGCATGTTCCTTTTCAACAACCATGAAGGCTCCGAACCTTTCAACCCATTTCTTTCTAGACACGCCTATCACCTTCGCACTGAAGACCAGTCTTGCTAGTTGGGTAGCAAACATCCCTGTGTTCCCAGAAGCACCTACAACCACCACATAGTTGTTCAAGCTCAGCGAGGCAGAGTTTAGAGCGTGATAGGCTGTCAGGGCAGATACAGGCATGCTCGCAGCAAGCTCCCAGTCCATTCCCTCATCGATCTTGAACACGTTATCTGATGGTACTTTAACGTATTCTGAGAAACCTCCATTACACGTTACACCGATTACGCCACCGTTTCTACAGAGCATCTCCTTAAAGACCAGGCACATATCGCATGTCCCATCGAACAACCTAGGGTATACCACGACTTTGTTACCTCTCTGGACATTCGTCACATTAGGCCCAACGCTCTCCACTATCCCAGCGAATTCAGCACCTGGTATGTGGGGGAGAGGTTTGGCTTCACGGGATCCTGTTACAACGAAGTAGTCTATCGGGTTAACCCCAGCCATCATAACTTTGATAAGTACCTCGCCTTCCTTCACCTCTGGAATTGGTACGTCTTCTACTACTCTTAAATTCTCTAAACCTGGCTTATCAAAGATAACGGCTTTCATAAGCCTTTCTACCTCCTTTTGATATTTATATTTATTCTGCAAGTTTATCTAAATTAAATATTTTATAAAGGCGAACTTCGATCTAGGTCAAGACTCCAACCAAGGTCTATGAAATCTTGACAAGAAAACCTTACCTTGGAAATAAGTTTTTAAGCAGTACTTTAAGTTGATAAACAGATTAAGTGTAACCAAATGAATTCCTTTGTGTCAGACGTCTTGGTCATCGGTGGAGGGATATCAGGATGCGTAGCTGCGTTACGGGCAGCTTCAAAAGGCTTAGAAGTCACGATGTTGATGAAAGGCGAAGGGGGAGAGAAGTCCAACACTTACTACGCTCAAGGTGGCATAGTCTACAAGGGGAGGAAAGGAGACCCCTCTCTACTGGTTAAAGATATTTTAACGGCAGGAGATGGAGTGAGCTACCCTCCAGCTGTCAAGATTTTGGCTAACGAGGGCCCAAGGCTTGTCAAAGAAGTGTTAATAGAGGAAGTTGGTGTCCCATTTGACAGAAACGTTAGAGGGGAACTTGACCTAGCGAACGAGGCAGCACATTCCACCCGGAGAATCGTCCATGTTGCGGACATGACAGGAAAAGCGATAGAGACAAAGTTGATGGATGTGGTCAATAAAAAAGGGAATATTAAAGTTTACACGCAAAGAGTCGCTATAGACCTACTAACCGAGGAACACCATACAGACAACCCTTTAGCAGTATACAAAAACCCCACTTGCTTGGGTGCCTACGTCTTCAACGCCGAGAAAGGTGAGGTTGACGTATTTTTAGCGAAGGTAACAGTCCTCGCGACAGGTGGGCTTGGGCGAATATACCTTTATACAACAAACCCCAGGGAAGCAACAGGCGATGGGTTTGCTATGGCCTATAGAGCGGGAGCCCAGCTTATAAACATGGAGTACGTGCAGTTCCATCCTACAGCGTTTTGTTACGGGGAGGGAGAGTGCTTTCTAATTACGGAAGCAGTAAGAGGGGAGGGAGGGGTATTGAAGACCCCTGATGGACGAACCTTTATGGAGAAGTACCATGAACTTGGCTCACTCGCCCCAAGAGATGTTGTTGCAAGGGCAATTTACGAGGAGATGTTTGAGAACAAGTATCCCCATGTGATGCTTGATCTGGCATCTTATATTGAGCCAGATAAGATAAAAAGTCGGTTCCCAACCGTATACCAAACCTGCTTGGAACACGGGATAGACGTAACAGAGAAACCGATTCCTGTGGTTCCAGCAGCCCACTTTGAGTGTGGTGGTGTAAAGGTAGACCTTTGGGGAAGAACCAACATAGACCGACTTTTCGCTATTGGAGAGGTGTCTTGTACGGGTGTTCATGGAGCGAATCGATTAGCGAGCACATCTATGTTAGAGGGACTTGTTTGGGCTGATAGAGCGGTGAGGAAGATGGTTGAGAGAAGACAGTATTACTTTAATTATAGAGTTCCCCATGTGAGGGAGTGGATTTACACAGGCATTGAATCACCAGATCCTGCGCTAATTCAACAAGACATGAATGTTTTAAGGCATACGATGTGGAATTACGTAGGCTTGGTTAGGACGAGGGATAGGTTGAAACGATCTATCGTCGACCTCGTTCAACTTAAAGAAGATATAGAAAACTTTTACCGTTATTCAATATTGAACAAAGACCTGATAGAGCTGAGAAACGCGATTCAAACAGGTTTGATCATAGCGCAGTCAGCTTGGAAGAATAGACAGAGCAGGGGATGCCATTATAGGAGGAGTTGATAACATGATAGTTGAAGAGATAGAACAACTTAAAAAGGAATTAAATGCTTTGATAATGGCTCATAACTATCAACTCCCAGAAGTCCAAGATGTCGCAGACTTTGTAGGAGACTCCCTAGAACTCGCAACAAAAAGTAAGAGCACAGACGCAGACTACATCGTTCTAGCTGGGGTAGACTTCATGGCTGAAACAGCAGCCATCTTAAACCCAGGGAAAACAGTACTGATCCCAAGCCACCTTGCAAGCTGCGAGATGGCGAGATACCTAGATCCTAAGACAATAGAAGAATATAAAAAGGCATACCCAGAGTCTAAGATCGTTCTATACATCAATTCTACAGCGGAATGCAAAGCATTAGCAGACTCAATATGCACGTCAGCAAACGCAGCCAAAGTCGTTAAAGCGATAGAATCTGATATAGTGCTCTTCGGACCAGATGCAAACCTAGCGAAATATGTTTCAAAAAATACTAAGAAGAAGGTGATACCACTACCCCCTAATGGCCACTGCTACGTACACACCTACTTTGACCCAGAAGAAGTACTCAAAATAAAGAGGAAGGATGGTGGAGAGGTGATGGCCCACCCGGAATGTGTAGAAGAGGTACAGGCTGTAGCAGATGTGGTAGCGAGTACAGGGGGAATGATCAAGCATGTCGCAACCTCTAACTCGAAAAAGTTCATCGTGGTCACCGAATGCGATATGAGCTATAGGTTGAAGAAGCTTTACCCAGACAGAGAGTTCATCCCAGCTTGGGATAACGCGATCTGCCTCGGCATGAGGCAGATAACACTTGAAAAAATATGGGAGTCTCTTAAGTACAAAAGATATAAAGTACAGGTTGATAACAAAATTGCCCAAAAAGCGAGAATGGCAGTTGAGAGGATGTTTGAATTAACATGATCACTACCTTTGATATGTTATTGGATGAAGATGCCGTCTTCGGGGATATAACCAGTGAAACCATTATCCCAGAAGGACTAGACGCGGAATCTAAGGTGATAGCTAAAGAAGAAGGCATAGTCGCAGGATTAAACTACCTGAAAGAAAATGTGGAAAAGATCGGTCTAAAGGTTACACTTCTAAAGAGGGATGGGGATTCAGTGAAAAGAGGGGATTCAGTTGCAGTGATTGAAGGCAACGCGAGAAAATTACTTCTCATAGAGAGAGTCTTCCTAAATATCCTTGGTCGTATGAGCGGCATAGCAACGGCGACGAAAAGGCTTGTTGATAGAGTTAAACGCGTCAACCCTAATGTGCGGATAGCAGCTACTAGGAAGACGCTTCTTGGGAAACTCGATAAGATAGCGGTTACAATAGGAGGAGGCGACCCTCACCGTTGGAGCCTATCAGACCACATCTTGATAAAAGACAACCACATAGCCCTTGTCGGCTTAGAAGAAGCAATAAAGAAGGCTAGGAGGAGTTCGTTTGTCAGGAAGATTGAGGTCGAGGTCGAAAGGGTTGAGGACGCTTTTAAAGCAGTAGATCTAGGCGCTGACATAATCATGTTCGACAACTTTAAACCAAATCAGATATCTGAAGTGGTTAAGCTATTCGAAGCCAGAGGCTTAAGGGATAGAGTTCTCCTCGAAGCATCAGGTGGCATAAGCGAGGAGAACATATCAGATTACGCAGAAAGTGGTGTTGACGTCATATCCATAGGAGCTCTAACACATTCAACCAGAAGCCTTGACTTTTCAATCGATACAACCCCGAAAAGAAACTGATGCATGAAATAATGTAAGCTAGTTAGTGTAAAACAAGAGCATTAACAATTTGGCATAAGCTCTATTCAAAACAGTTATGTGGGCATTAAAAACGTCGATTGAACTTTGTAGGGAAAACGCCTTCTAAACAGTAGACAGTCAACTTGCCTTCATGACCTTCATTATTACAGGTTTCTTCCATTTTACAGTAGGGGCATAGCTTACTTCTTAAATCGTTTTTATCAGTATTGAGAGTCCCATATTTTTCATGTAACTCGTATAATAGTTTCAGATACTTGCCTTCAGCTATTCTAGGCACTTTATCCTTATTCCTTAACCCAACCCATTCATATAATCCTTTATTACCTTTTGATAAATTACATCTTTTACAAACTTTAATTATGTTATCTGGGGTATCTGGCCCACCACAGGATCTTGGTAGGATATGTTCAACAGTCAAGTCTTTTTCAGACCCACAATAAACACATTCATTTTGTTTTTCATGTTCTTTTACCCATTCACGTACCGTACTAGACCATTTTATCTTACCATCTCTTAACATGACAAACCTATTCATTTGGAAGGCCCTTTGCTTAATACCAAATCCAGCTGACTTAGAAATTAGTTTGGCATACTGCCAAAATATTAGGTCCCTAACAGTTCTTACAACAGGAGGGGGCATTTACATATATTTCCTGCATCAAACCTATTTAAGTAATTGTCAAGTGATTCAAACATGGAACAAGTTTAGATTCCTTATAGGGTTCAATTGTTCATGGTGTTAACTGTTAAAACCACTCCATCTTATAAACAAATACTTTTTATGAATTCCACAGCATAGGGGAAAGCGTGGATGCAAGAAAACCGTCACTGAAAAGAACTCTTGGCATAGTCGACGCCACTTCCATAGGCCTTGGAGCGATCATAGGAGCAGGGATATTCGTTGTCCTAGGAGTCGCTGCTGGAGCCAGTGGCCCTGGAGTAGTTATTTCGGTTATTCTCGCAGCAGTAGTTTCATCTTTCACTGCCATGAGCTTCGCTTCTCTTGGTTCAACGATTCCAAAGGAGGGAGGAGCCTACGAGTATGCATATGAACTGCTTTCACCTTCTCTAGGATTTCTCACCGGATGGATGTGGATATTCGGCCAACTTGTCGGAGGGGCTGCGGTAAGCCTTGGATTAGCGGAATATTTCTCCCTTTTCATACCAATCCCCATAAAGTTTACAGCTGTTGCTGCATGCCTCTTATTTACCATTCTCAATACCTTTGGTGTAAAGGAGTCGAGCTTCGCAAACAACGTTATGGTCGCATTCAAGGTTGGGGTACTATGTGTCTTCATAGTTGTAGGGATCCCTCACATTCAAATTGCTAACTTTTCAACCATTTTTGCAACCAAATTTCCAGCGATCATAAACGGTGCTGCCCTGATATTCTTCGCATTCCTCGGCTATGGGAGGATAACTACACTCTCAGAAGAGGTTAAGAACCCGAGGAAGGTTATACCCCTCTCAATACTCCTTGCACTCGGGATATCAGCCCTACTCTACCTTCTGGTAAGCTTTACAGCTCTAGGAATTGCTAGCTCAGAAGAGCTTTCGAATTCAGGTTCCCCGCTTGCAGATGTGATGAAAAAGACTGGCAACGATCTAGCAGTAGCTCTTGTTTCCTTAGGGGGAGTCATCGCGACCATAAGTGTGCTTCTTACAACGCTTTTAGGTGTCTCAAGAGTGGTCTTCGCTATGTCCAGAAACCGGCAGATACCTGAGCGTGTGAACGCGATCCACCCAAAGTTCTGCACACCATACATCTCAATATTGCTATCAGGCATCCTTATGGCTTTGATCGCGTTGCTTGGCGATTTAAAGCAGGTGCTCTCCTTGGCGACTTTCACAATAATATCAACCCATGTGCTTGTGAACTACTCCGCGCTGAAGATCAAAGGGGGGACGTTTATAGTACCCTTTTCCCCGATTCCTCAGATCCTTGGTATTGTAAGCTGCTCCGCTTTAGCGCTCTCACTCCTTTTAGAAGTTTGGCTTGAGGCGTTAATGGTAGTATCTGTTGGTACAACCTTTTACCTAGCCTACAATAGATTCGCAGGAAATAAGAGAGAAGGCACATGAGTTTTATACGACATTTATACTGCCAAGGACTATAAAATCATACGCGTGTAAATTAAGTTCGCAATTTAGAGACCTGCCGATTTATTCTATTTCCTGCTGAGCAGAATTCGATTTACAAGGTTGAAATTTGATTCTAAGATATTATCATTATGGTATAAGGTCTTTCTAAAAAGTTTAGATCATAAATAACTCACATTAAAAGCCAATAGATTATGCCATACCCAAAACAAATTCCATCATAAACAGTTCTAGTTGAGCTAATTTAACAAATATAAGTGACATGATGTAGATGAATATAGAGTATGATTCTCTTAGAATAGCTTAGTGTCTAAAATGGTGTATTAAAAATACATGAGAGCGTTTATTTTTTGTAAAATGAACTTCTCTAGAAATTGGAACAAGTCACACATTCACGTTCTTAACCATATCAATAACTTCTTGCCAGTTTTCGACATCACTTCCATACTTAATGAATGATACATACTCAAAGGTGTCCCTGACTTCCTTAAGATGAATATCTCTATCATCTATATACAAGATTTCTTCAGGATAAATTCTAATTCCTTTTTTTCTAAGGTTACTAACTATCTTCTGTATCATATGACTTTTATTCGGATGCGGTTCAATGGTTGGGAAGGCGAAATAATGAATAATAGAAAACATAGACAGGAGCTCTAAAACATTTTCTGGTTGGTTCCAACTCGCTATGGATAGGATTATACCATTATCCCTTGAGAACTCCAAGAATTCGCGGAACCTCCCGTTTAATTTGATCTTAGAGCCATACCTATCTTCGATCAAGTCCTTTGAAAGAAGTTTAAAAGGAGGAATGAGGCTCGAAGCATTATGATGCGACCAGATTGTACAGTCTGCATCAATGATTATTAGCTTTATCAACTCCTTCAACGTAGTCTAGAAAATGGTCTTTTAAACTTTATTATATAATTGGGTTATAGCTCCGTACGACTTAAATACAGTTCAAATCGCAGTAATTACTTCCACTGCAATAAACTAAAGTTGGTTAAAATGATCAAAACAATAATGTTCGATTTTGGAGATACATTAGCTTACGAACGCAGACCAGAATACCTAACATACTATAGAGTATTCAAAGAGGTAGGGTATGAAACAGAGTTAACTAGATTTAAGAAAGCATACTATGAGGCAAAGGAATGGTGGGGAATAGAAAAGAAAAATGGTAAAATCTGGACAGAGCGGTCTAGAGCAATGTTCTTAGAACGAATCTTTTATTGTCTCGATATTCCAATTAATCAAGACATAATAGAAAAAATGAGGGAAATGTTTCCTCATTTAAGTGCTATGAGAGCTTACAAAGATGCTGAACCAACGCTTATTGAACTACAAAGAAGAGGGTTCAAGTTATCTATTTGTTCGAATGTCTCTTCTGATAAGAACCTTCTAATTTATCTTAAATCTGCGAACCTTGACAAGTACTTCGACTTGCTAATAGCATCAGGAACAGTGGGTTATGAAAAACCAAACCCAATGATATTCAAAATAGCATCTAAGCTTTTACAAACCCCACCAGAGGAGATGGCTCATATCGGAGACCGCTATGACTACGATTATCAAGGTGCTAAAGTAGTAGGTATCTTCCCTATCCTAATAGATAGAAAAGGCGTTTACAAAAACATAAATTGCACAAAAGTGAAGAGTTTAACCGAATTACTAAATATCCTATGAGAAATGTTCAAGCTTATTTGAAGCCCTATTAGAATGCATCAATCTAAATTATAATGGATAAATCAAATAAACAAGGAGAGTTACCATATAATGTTATTCTTAATCCAACATAATATTTACAATTACCCTACATTAGGGCAAGACAAACACGTAATAAAAGATAATATCTAAGATTGTCACATAGTATTAATGCAGCTTGCACAATTAATTAGGGCTGCAGAAAGCGTATGATAAAGTAGGTAAAAACTAAGAAAAGAACACAATTCGCTCATACAAGCATACATGACCACTCTAAACAAAAAAATAAGAAATGTTTTAAACCAATGCCTAAAAGGCATAGATATGACATTACTAGAGTACTTCTCTTCGTTTAATCGAATACCTGTTGTCCCAATAGTTGGCTATCCTGCATTGGTATCTCTAAAAATGACGGCTCAAGAATGTCTTCTATATCCTGAAAAGCATGTTAAGCTAGTTGACTATATGAGAAGGAAATATTCTATTGACGCTTTACTCCCTCTTTTAGACCTTACTGTAGAAGCAGAAGCTCTAGGGGCTAAAATAAAGTACAGAGGAAAAGAAGCACCTCAAATAGAAAAAAATGTTTCTATAAACGACATTAATATTGATTATTCAAAAAATAGGATTCCTATATTCGTTAAAACAGCCGAGATGATAAAAAAAGGATCTAATGAACTACCAACAGGATTTTACATAACAGGCCCATTTACTATAGCAGGGCAGGTCATAGGAATAACCAACCTCCTCAGGTTCACCCTAACCAGCCCAGAGACTTTATATTCAATACTTGATAAGATAGCAGAAATTTCATTGTATTACTCAAGAGAACTGGAACGAGTTGGAATCAACTTTATTATAATAGCAGAGCCGTCTTCAAGCCTGATATCAGCAACTCAATTCAATGAATTTTCAAAACCATATTTAATTAAATTAGTCAAGAATTTAAAAACTGATGCCATACTCCATGTATGCGGAAAGTCTAAACATCTTCTAAAAGAGATGATAGAAACAAAAGCCGCCGGCATTAGCATAGACCAGAACATATCATTAGAAGAAGCGGTCTCAACCCTTCCAAGTGATATGTTAGTCTTTGGTAATTACTCACCAGTCGATTTAATGCTCGAACAACCACTCACAATAAGGAAGAATGTTCTAAAGATGCTTACTCCAGTTAAAGATAAAAATAATATTGTATCTAGTACCGGGTGTGATATTCCAACTAATACACCTGAAGAAAACATCAAAACCTTCATAGAAACGTCTAAGAGTATAAAAAGGAACAAAATTATATATTACAAGCTGTAATTAATTTAAGGATGAAACTTTTTGAATCCTAAAGAGAGAATATTAACCTTATTGAACGGGGAAATGCCAGATAGGGTACCCTTTGCCCATTGCGAACGCCACTTCCCACGTGGGGAGAAGGAGCGGTTAGCTAGAAACATGGGAATGGGGCTACTTTGCTACAGACCAGCGCATATCGAATCAATAAAAAACACAGAAATTATAACAAAAAATGAAACCAATAAATTGGTCAAGACGTATAGAACGCCTTTAGGTGAACTGACAGAAGTAATTAGTTATGGTATTGGTTATGGTATAGCATCGTTTGGACGTGACTGGAAAGGAGTTCAACCAATAAGAACACAATTTCTAGTCAAAAAACCCGATGACTACAGAGTTTTAAAGTATATCATTGAAAATATCAACTACAAGCCATATTACTACCCTGTTGAAGATCAGATAGAGCGTCTAGGAAACGATGGCATAGTGGTCACAACAATGCCTTATGAACCCATGCAAAGGTTATTGGTTGAATGGGTAGGTTCCAGAATATTTGTGGACCTTCTAAAGAATCGAGAACAAGTAGAAGAAGTGTATTATGCTCTTGAGAAGAAATATGAAGAAGAACTCTTCCCAATAGTTGCAGATTCCCCTTCAGAAGTTATACTCTACCTAGGAAACATCGACAGTGTACTAGTTAACCCTACATTATTTGAGAAATACTATCTCCCAACATATGAGAAGTGTTCAAATATTCTACATTCAAAAGGAAAACTCTTAAATGTTCATATGGATGGAAAGCTTAGATCAATTTCCCAGCTCATATCAAAAGCCAAAATAGACATTATAGAAGCTTTTACTCCACCACCTGTAGGAGACTATCAAATAGATGAAGCTTTGTCTTTATGGAAAGATAAAATCATCTGGATAAACTTCCCTTCAGCAATTTCAACTGCGTTAGGGCCTAGACCAAAGATTGTTAAACAATATTTACTAGAACAATTAAAGAGGACAATCCCATCAAAAAGAGTAATGTTCATTGCATCCACAGAGAACTTTGTGCCAGAAGACAACGTCATGGCAATGGCTGAAATAATGGAAAAAGCGGAATTACCACTTACAGAAGATCTATTGCAAAAAATTCAAGAGCCCATATATAAACATCAATAAGGAAGAAGCACTCCAAGGTTTTTCTTTACAGCTTTTTCATAGATTTGACTCGCTACAGCTACATCTACAAGCGCTAATCCGAGGTTAACTACTGTTATTCTATGCGCTTCATTAATTCTCCCTTTCTTTACACCCATTATTATCTCACTTAGCTCACCATGGATCCGTTTAATAGCTTTGAATCGCCCAATTTTCTTATAATATTTTAGCTGCATCACATCATCGGTGAAAAGCCTATCAGGTTTGCTAAATGTATTAGAATCCCAGTAACTGTCAAATTCGATTGGACATACCAAAGAACCCTTTTTCACCCATTCGAACTTTGCTATAGGTTTAGGTTTGCTCAATATCGGTGTAGCAGTAATAATGATATCAGAACCACAAATAGCTTCCTTTGGATCAGTTGATTCAATCACATCGTAGTTGAAGTTAGACCTAACATAGTCAGCATAAAGGAATAATTTTTCTTTGACTATATCATAAGCTCTAACCTTCTTTATGCCTTTAAAGATAACACTCAACGCCTCTAAATGACTCCTAGCTTGCACACCACAACCAACTATTCCTATTGATTCTAAGTCTTTTCGAGCCAAATGCTTTGCAGATAACGCAGTTATGGCAGCAGTTCTTTTTGCAGTTATCCAAGAAGCGTCCATAACCGAAATTGGTAAACCTGTTTCTGGATCATTCAATACGAGGATACCGGAGATATAAGGTAGACCCTTTTCTGGATTTTGTAAGTATCCAGCTATCCATTTTATGCCAGCGATATCCATTCTAGGAATAAAAGCAGGCATGGCATGAATAAAAGCATCACTTCTAGGATGTATTCCTGGTTTAGGAGGCATTTCTATTCTTTTGAAGTATTTCTCTTTCAGAATGTCTTCAACGGAAGAAATTATCTCTATCATGCTTAAGCCTGAATTCTCAACGTCTTTAGCTGACAGATACAAAATACCACTTTGTTTCATTAATAGAGACTCCTCCAAACAAGTATCTTAAACTTTTCGTACATTATTATTCTAAATTAAACTTCTTCTTTGAGAGAGCAATAGCTAACTTTATCGCTTCAAGTGTCGCGCTTTCGCTCCCAGTTCCTTTACCCGCCTTACCCCAGACAGTTCCATGATCGGGGGAAGTCCTAATTATTGGGAGACCGAGGCTTAGGTTAACACCTTCCATGAATCCAACCATCTTCATAGCAATATGACCTTGGTCGTGTAACATCGCGATCACTGCGTCAAATTGTTTATTATAATAAGTGCGATAGAAGATTGTGTCAGGTGGGTAAGGCCCTGAAGCGTCTATTCCTCTTGAATTCGCCTCTTTAATCGCAGGTATAATTTCATCAATTTCCTCTCTACCAAATAAGCCACTTTCACCTGCATGTGGATTTAACCCAGAAATAGCGATCCTTGGTTTTAGGATCCTAAACAAGTCCACAAGACTATCGTAAGTTACTTCAATTGTTTTTAGAACTCTTTCCTTTTTAATTAAATCCAGTGCATTTCTTAATGACACATGTGTTGTTACATGAACGACTTTGAAAGCTCCTGCTACCAACATCATTTTAACATCTTTAACTCCAGTTAAGGCAGCTAAAAGCTCAGTGTGCCCGGGATAGTTGTAACCAGCTAAATTTAGGCTTTCTTTGCTTATTGGTGCAGTTACTATTGCATGAACTTCCTTTGACAAAGCATAATTTACAGACTTCACAATTGATTCGTAAGCCGCCTTACCTCCAAGTGATGAAGCCTTCCCATACTGGAGTTTCTCTAATTCAACATTATCTAGATTGATTATATTCACTTTCTTTGGTTCATCAAATGCCTCAGATGGACGGTCAATTTCAACTAATTCAAGCTCTTCTGCTCTTATTATTTGCAAGGCTCTTTTAAAAACCTTTAGATCCCCTATAATTAAGATCTTGGATTCGTCAAATACACTTTGATCCCTAAGAGCTTTAAGAGTGATTTCAGGACCAGAACCAGCTGGGTCACCCATTGTGATAGCGATAACCGGTTTATTATGGCTCAATAGACTCGACCATAGATTTTAGTCTTGACGTTATTTTAATAAGGGTTTCTGAGGAACCGAAGCCACCTGCCTTGGTGACCAAGTAATATTTTTTGTATTTTAAAATGGGAAGACCTGGTTCAACCTCACCTACGACCTCTAGGGAGCTGATCTGGAGGTTCTTAATAACGGACATAGCGATATCACCACCTGTCATAAATAAACCACTAAAACTTTGCCATCCAAGGTTTTCTATTATTAAAGAAACTACCTTTCCTACCTTATCTGCTATAATGGATCCAAAATTGAGCATGTCTAAACCTAATGAGTTAGCTACTACTCTACCTTCAAAGATCTGTTTATTTGAATACGACGTCGTTAATATTATGTCAGCAGACAAGGTTAAGGCTTCTTTAACGTCACCAATCAATCTTTCAGCTTCCCTTTCAAAGTCGTTTATCAGCAAATTTATATCTATTTCGACAATAAAGGGTTCAAATTGTGTACAAAAGGTCCTGATCTGCTCTCTAACAACCTTGTTAACAGATCCAACAACCATTAAGACGGGTCTACCTTTCCTTTCCCCAATTAGAATATTGTATGCTAAATGTTCAGCTAGGCCAGCAGACCCAACCCAGATCGTTTTTAAATCCACTAACTTGTTTGAAAGTTGGGCAATAAACTTCAAGTCATCTTCTGATTCTGCATCAAATGAAACAAATCTTCTATTTCTTAGTATTTCAAATACCTTCTCAGATCTTAACTCCTCAATAGATACATGGTAATAAAGAGTTTTATATTCTAATTCAAAGCAATCAGATAACTTTGAGCTTTTAACAGGAGTCCTAATATCATCACCAAAGTAGGTCTCCGCTACAGGAACATTATTTAAAAGCTGAATGCATTCCCTAGTTGTTCTCCCTTGCTTAGGGTATGCTGGCGCAAAAACTACTAGATCAGGGTCAAGTGATTCAAAAAGCCCTTTAATTTCGTAAGCTATATTCCCCCTTAATGTTGAATCAACCTTTTTGTATATTAAGACCTTATCAAAATAGGTCTTTATTTTACTCCCTAGTCGAACTAAACAAGCATGAGCTTCCTCTGCAGTTTTATGCCTAGTTTCTGTATCAACTGCAACAACGTCATAACACCTTAAGAGACGTTCTACACGTTCAAGATCTAATGTGGTTAAAGTTTTCCAGCCCAATTTTGCGAATTGGGCTGCAGTGTCATTCGCACCTGTAAAATCATCAGCTATTATCAGAACAGAATCGAAGATGTTTACTCCCATTAACGCTTTCCTCTTTCTTACCCGTTTAACTATATGACATTGATAAATATGTTTAACTCATATTAAGCGAGGGGCATTAGACTGTAGCAATAATGTTCAAAAAGCCTTCTCTAATTATTGACACCGCATAAGCAGCCATTAGCATTGACATCATTTTATCTAGAACGAGGGTCCCATTTCGCCCTAATAACTTTAACATCGTTCCACCAGCCAACAAAATAACTAAAGTGATAAAAACACTAACAACTATGCTTAAAACTGCAACTAGAAAACCTAAAGTATACTTTATATAAATAACAAGAGTTAGTGCTCCTGGCCCTGCTAGGAGGGGTGTTGCCATCGGAACGATACTTATTTTTTCTACGTCTTTCTTTGGCATCAATGGTATTTCTAAAAGACCTAAAATTGAGTAGATAAGCAGTATCATTCCTCCCGCTATCCGGAAATCGTCCACTTTAATATCTAATGAAGTGAGAACTATGTCGCCAAAGACAGCAAATATGAGAAGTATCAACGCAGCAACTACTACACTTTTCTTTATAATAGAAGAACGAGTGTCAGGATTAAGTTCCTTTGTTAGTGTATAAAAATAAGGCGCATTTGTAAAAGGATCAAGTACGATGAGGAGAAGTATTACAGCTTGAAGGATTAGAAGGATCATCTAAACCCCATATGAACATTGGATAATTCACCCTAAAAACTTTATATGTAAATTTGGGCCTTGAAATTACAGATTACTAAAGAGATAAGTGGACATCATAATAGCAAAACATAAATAAGAGAGATCTACATCAACCTTTTTTCGATTCATCTAAAACTGTAGATGATATCCAAGGCTTCCTAGTCTTCATAACACTCTTCCTTAAAGATACAATCTTCAAAACACTATATGCCGGAAGACAAGAGATCAATGTATGAATAAGGTTAAAAATCGCTGTGAAAACCATTATCATTATTATAGCATCCATGCTACTACTAAATTTTAAACCTAATGCAGCCTCTAAACTTGCAGAAGCAAAACCAAAAAAATCAGGCATTAAGATGAGTAGTAATAAGTAATTCGATACCGACATTAATATGATTCTAAGTATAGCAGCAAGAGTAAGACACAACCCTAAAGTATAGACTAAAGATAATTTTACACCTAACTTCTTCATAATCCAAACACCCATCCAAAGACCAACAATCATACCTAATACAGACAGGAACTTCATAGCTGGACCAAAAGGCTGAAATTCACCTATAAAGTTTAGTATAATCCAATATGAAAAAGAGGAAACAATGCCAGGAATTGGGCCGTATAAAAATGTTGCAACCATGACAGGGAGCTCAGCGAGCTCAAATCTCAGGTAAGGTAGTAAAGGAAAGCGAAGAGCTGGAACAAAAGTTAAAATTGCTGATAAAGCACCAAAAATAGCAGAAACAGATATGACTTGAAGATCGTTATGAAGGTGACTATTTGAGTTCACACTCAGTGACCACTTCTAGATTCTTTATATAATTTTTGTAATTACTAATTTTTTAGTAGTAGATTTAGAGGTAATAATATTAAAGCCCTATTCAGCTGATTACTTCCATTTTCTTCTTCTTGCTTATAGAGATCACTATGACACAGATTATTGTAACAAACGCTAGTCCACCTAAAACTGTGTAAGGCACCAATGTTGGAACAACCAAAGGACTAATCACCAGATCAACTGGTTTTACTTCGATCTTTGAACCACTTATATTCACTTTTGCAACAATGGTTTCAGGTTTGATTTGAGTGGCAACTACGCCGACAGAAGGATCATGTTCTAGGGTAGCGTTTCCAAAGTATGGATATAATAAAGAGGCCCTAACTTGTCTTCCCGCTGGCCAGAAGTATCCTCTGACACTTACTATTTGTGAAGTTCCATTAGGGTAGGTGATTGTAGCATTTGGTAGAAATCTGAAGAACCCTCCAACAGTTTCATTCTTTCCCAATATTAAACCAGGTAGGCTCTTAGCAACACCTCTGATAGGCATATTTCGCAATTCTAAATCTAAGTCTTCCCTTTTATCACCTAGTTTAATTTTAAGACCGTCACCTCCTGTAAAAATTTCTAGCTCCTCGGTTTCTTCAACTTCTTCGCTTTCTGAAACTGTTCTCAGAGTTTCAAGAAGTTTTACACCTCTATTTATTGCTGTAAAATGTATATTTATAGATAAAAATGGTTTAGGGGAAAAGATAGAGCTCATATCAGTCTTCACGTACTGAGTATTCTCATTAAGAATCCCTAAGAGGGTTTCATAGTTCCAATCCCATCTTCTGAGTATAATATCACTCTTTAACTCAGCCCGTGTCAAGTTCATAGTGGTACCATTAACATTTTCTTCAACCGTCTTAAAGTATAGTCTATTTCTAATCTCTAAGTTATCCTCTAAGAAAACCCATTTTTTGTCAGGAACCTTGTCTAACCTCCAAGTGAATGCCACACCTATTAAATCACCGTTATTAGTTATGTTAATCGGATCTTCAAGCACCCAAACCCCCTTGCTAAATGGAAAGTAGAACGGATGATTTGGTTTGAACCCTTTGATTTTGAAAATTTTTGTCTTTAAGATTTGTTCATTAGCTTTTTTTGTTATATTACCACTAAAGTTCATTATCTGCATCATAATCTTACGAAGTTCAGCCATATTATTTGGTCTTACATTGCTTATGGCATTCTTGAACTCTATTATCTTGTTTTCTAATGTTTTTAAGTCATTCAATAGCTCGTATTTAACTTCTGAGTCTTGCCATAAACTTACTTCTTTAGATAAATTGCCAATGATTTGAGATACTAAGTCTAGGTCTGATTTCCGCATTTCTTTAGAGAGATCCTTAATCTTATTATTTAAATCACCTAAATTTTTTATAACTTTATCTTGTGAGTTTTCAATTAAACTAGTGTTTTCAAACAGCTTTAAAATTTGTTCAGTATAATTCTTACTGTCATCTAGCATTAAAATATGTTTAAACTGACCAGTTAGCCACGACTCAGCCATCCCTTCATATTTCATATGGTATATAGTGGAGTTATTTTCATCACTCCACCAAAAAAACATTGGTTTAGTACCATTAGAAGGTACAGCTATATTAAGCACGCCATTATATATAACCTTAAAGCCAGCCTTTTCTTCCATCCTCATAGAGTTAGACTCTTCCAATGCAAATACAATAGATAATGGTGAAGAAGCTAATAGAATAATCATTATTATAGACCAGAACTTCTTCGACATCATTGGCTCACATAGGATAATCAGATTTAAGTTACAATATATAATCCTATGCTTCTAGAAAAGTTCTAGAATACTCATCTAAAGTACTGTACGCGATAAAACTTATAAAAGCACGAATCAATGAGACATTTGATAAATGATGAACTTTGATGAAGTAATCAATAACAGAGAAAGCATAAGATTATTTGAAGACAGAGAAGTAGAAAACAGTATCCTTAGTAAAATAGTTGAGCATGCCTCGAGAGCGCCCTCACCGGCCAATCTACAGCCATGGCAGTTCTTAATAGTGAAAAATAAGGACTTAATAGGGAAAATAGTAGACACTACATACTCAGGGCTCATTAAAGATAGCTCTCCACAGTCATGGGTAAAGACAGCCCCTGCCCTTATCATAGTCTACTTTACACCACGATATCTTGTAGCTAGAGTTGGTGAAGATGGAAGAGATCAAGGGCTATTATGCACGGGAGCGGCGGTAGAAAATCTTCTATTATCAGCAGTAAATTATGGGTTAGGTGCCTGTTGGGTCGGCAACTTTAGAAAAGAAGAGCTTAAGAAGGCCGTTAACCTTCATAGGGATGAAGAAGTTGTAGCAATAATTCCAATAGGATATCCAAAGGAACATCATAATTCACCACCTAAACTTCCATTAGAGGAACTCATGACCGTGATAGAATGAGAAGAAAATCTGAACATAAACCAAAGAGTCATTAAAGTAATGTTTACAGATTCTATAATTTTCTTAGAGTCTTTAAAAGACATTTTTGGATTCCACTACTATATTGCATCGCCTTCTTAGGATAGCAAAATACGTCTTTTGGTAAACCAAGGCTTTCTGCGACTGCCCTTAGAACAACCTTTCTATTACCACCTGCTTTTTCTACTTTAAACCGTAAAGGTATTAAGGAAGAAACTTCTGCTATTTTCCGATTCAAATACGGCATTATTGGATCAGCAAACATGGAAATAGAAGTTTCGTCGCGCGATATCACCCTTGAGTGCAGGTCATAGAAATCCTTCCTAAGTGCATTATCGAGGGCCGATTCGCCTTTGTTAATCACATCAACATATCTTCTGTACCCTCCAAATAATTCATCAGCACCTTGTCCTACAATCAAACCACCTAGACCTAATCGAGAAGCTTCTTCAGCAACCAAATTAAATAAAATAGCAATCGACATGTTTATTATATTTTCTTTCTCAAAGATCGTCTTTAAAAAAGTAAACTTCTTTGCCAAAACATTCTCATCAATATCTAAAACAACATGCTCTAAAGAAAACAACATTGAAACATCTTTTGAGCGAATTAAATCATGTGACGGCCCTACAGAAGCTGTAATCAAAGTTGGATTAGAATATTTCATAGCAAGTTTAGCTAGAATAGCTGAATCTAGCCCCCCAGAAAAAGATAAGGCTACATCTTTTACACCTTCAAGATTCTTTCTAATAGAATATTCCGAAGCAGATTTAACAGCGTCAACAGCTTGGTCCAATTTCGAGAAACTTTCGCTCCTTGGAGGTGAATAGTAGCTTTGAACAAGCAGTTTTTTTGTATCATCTGATCTAAAATAAAGGAAGGAACCGGACGGAATATAACTATGTTGAACGCCTATAAAGTTCAATACGTAAGGGTCGCTGGATAATAGAAAATTTTTGCTGGTTTTTGCAAAGAATAATGGTTTGGATGATATAGGTGAACGAAGAGCAAAAATATGGTCATCAGAAAAAAAGGTGACTGAGAAATCGCCATCTATATCAACCGATGCGCTTCTTTCTTCTTTTTCAGTAACAAGCTTCTTCATCTTTAAAATTTTATGATAGTTTTTTTCAAAGTCAAATATTCGTCCATGCAATACTGAGGTAGAATCGTTGGTGTTTTGAAGAGGAAAAAAACACAGAATCTTCGATGCAGCTTTACCGCTTAATCTATCTGTAAATGTGGAACCTTCGAAGAAACGAACATTTAATCTTTTTCTGTAGCTCAGGAAGTTGGCCGATCTTTCTGCTATTTTGGAAACACTTTCCGTACCACAAACGATAAAATATCCATTAGTTCTAGCTAGTGATCTACTTTCCAACTTCCTTCTTTATCCTTTCTAAAGTTCTCTCAACTATTTCCTTTGAACCGTCTAAATATTTCTTAGGGGTAAATATATCGTTAAGCTCATTTTCTGTAATAAGCCTAGCAACTTTAGTATCCTTTAAAAGCTCTTCTTTAAAATATGTACCATTCTGATGCACCTTAGAGGCGACTTCTCTTAAAATCTTGTGAGCCTCAGATCTTGACACGCCCTTCTTTAATAGTACATCTAGTACGAATTCAGAGTATATTAATCCTCTTGTTCGCTCCATATTAATTTTTATAAAATCTTCTTTTACTAACAAGGAGGAAAGGATATCGCATAAGGTACTAATCATCTCATCCAGAAGAATAGCTGATATTGATATTATAAATCGCTCATTTGCAGAGTTTGTAAGGTCACGCTCATGCCATAAGGGAATATTCTCCAATGCTACAAGCGGCATAGCGCGAACTAAACGAGCCAGACTTGTAACCTTCTCATTTTTTATCGGATTTCTTTTAGAAGGGACAGCAGAGCTGCCTATTTGGTTTTTCAAAAATTCTTCTTCAACTTCACTAATTTCAGTTCTTGAAAGGTTTCTGAATTCTGTTGAAACTTTATCACAGGTAGATGCTACAAGCGCACACCACCAAACAAACTCTGCGTAATTTTCCCTTGATACTATTTGTGTGGCGGATCTAACAGGATACAGCCCAAGACTTGATGCTGTCTCTTTCATAACATCTAAAGCAGCTCGACCCATAACAGACCCACTTCCAACTACTCCTAGAGTTTTACATGCAAGCACCCTGGGTTTAATTTCTTGGAGGCGATTTAAGTGATCAAGAAAATCATTAGCCCAGACAGCAAACTTCTGACCAAAAGAGATTATTGAAGCATGTTGTCCGTGCGTTCTTCCTACAGATGGAACGCTAGAATACTTCTCAGCATATTTACCTAGTAATAATATCAAATTTTTTATTTTTGCTTGTATGATTAATACATATTCTTTTAGTTGCAAAGACAACGCTGTATCCAAAATATCATTACTTGTAAGACCGTAATGAACCCATGGCTTAGCATCTTCAGAGACAACTGAGACTAGTGCTTCAACCAGTGATGCGGTCTCATGTTTCGTAGATTGTTCGATCTTTTTCCATGTGCCATATGATACATACTCCAAGGTTGATTTTAAGCTAATTTCCTTTGCCGCATTAGATGGAATTAATTTCGATGAGGCTTGGGCTTTAGCTATAGCTGATTCAACCATTAACATATACTTAAGCTTAGATTCTTCTGTAAATATCTTCTTTACTTCTGGAGAACCATATCTACCAGAATCTATTGGAAGTACAGATGAACTACACATATATTGAATACCACATAAAGTTAGGTTTTAAATCTTATGGACTAGCATGGGAAGAACTAACTTGTTCCTTTATTTTCTTTGCAATAGAGGGCCCAAACTTGGATATTTTAGCTATATCGGACTCCTTTGCTTTTCTAATGTCGTCTAGAGTACGTAATTGGTTAGAATAAAGGAGACGGGCTCTAACTCGACCAACTCCTACAAGTTGAGTCAGTTCGAGTAGTTCTCTCTTAACGCCATACTTTATCCTTTCTTCAAGAGAGGATGAAACTGTCTGCAAGTTTTTTTCACCGAAGAGTAACGCTATCCTGGAGAAAGCGTGCGCCAACCATTCTGCAGCTTCAACTTGGCGATACAAATCACCTGGTTCTATAGAGTACTTTTCATATATTTCATTTTCTGATTTTTCATTAATCCAATCTTTCAGTGCAAGAAAACTTCTACCAACATCATTAAATTTCGTTTCAATAGTGATCATTCCTAAGTGAGGCTTGTGTGAAGATTCGATATGATAGTTCACTATTTCATTACATGCCTCAATATCAACTTTTCTTAATGGAAACTGCGGTTGAAAGTCGTCAGTTAGAACCACTGATAATAAAACAAAGTCTTCGTCGTCTAATAACTTAACTTTCTGAGCACGATAATAATCAATCATTGTTTTATAATGTATTCCTGTAGAAGTGGATATGTAAAGAAAAGATATGTTCTTACCAAACTCTGTAGCAATGAATCGCCCATACTCTTCTTCTATCAAACCATTTATCTTCAAGTAGGCTAAGTTTGACTTGATCTTCGAATAAACAAACTGTGGCCTTCTTTGAAAACCCAAAAACGTATTAGAAAAAAAATTATTTAATTCTTTTTCTGTAATCGCAGGGAAGCTGACGATCATTGCCAATATATGGTTTCTGAGAATTTGATTATCAATTAACTTCGAATATAATGGTTCAGGGGAACCTTTGACATAACGCTCAAAAAAGGAGTCTGGGCCTTCAGATCTTAGTATTGATATGACGAATCCGATGTCGTCGTATTTCGGTCTACCAGCCCTTCCACAAAACTGTTTGTAATCTAAAATACTGATTTCTTCACTTTGTCCCCATCTACTATTAAATCGTGAAAGACTATTGATGATTACAGTTCGAGCAGGAAGGTTGACGCCAGCAGCTAAGGTAGGTGTTGCGCAAAGTATTTTGATAAGTCCTTCTTTAAAGGAGTCCTCGATAAGCCTTCTATGTGATGGAGGAAGACCTGCATGGTGGAAAGCAGAGCCCTTTATAACGCAGTTAGCTAGCTTTTTCCCAACTTCAGTGAATTCATCGGATGAGATTATTTTTTCATAAATTAATTGGAGTCTTTGACTTTCTTCTGAGCTTAAAAAGTTAGGTGTTATTATAGTGGCCTTCTCTGCTAATGATACAGAGTTTCTTCGATTTTCTGTGAATATTAGGACCTGCCCACCTTGTTTTAACATTGAGAATGCGCAGTCAATTGCTGGACCGTAATTGCTTTGGAATGTTGGTATTTTCTGGCCATTGAAGAAGATTATCTGCCCTGATGAATAACATCCTTCTATTAACTTTACAGGACGCCATTTACTATTTACAACTTCTGCTTTAAGCCAAGACGATACATCGTAATAGTTTGATACAGTAGCACTTAAGGCTATAATCTGAACCTTTGAAGTTGAAGAGAGAAAGCGTGATACCAACATTTCTACAACTGGGCCTCTATCGCCTTCGTTTAGAAGGTGAATTTCGTCAAAAACTACAAGCCCTATCTTTTCAATCCAACTCGGGTCTAGCCTAAGCATTGAGTCGAACTTTTCGTTGGTTAAAACAAGAAGGTCTTTGTTCTTTAGAAAGTCGCTTCTCTGATCAAAGTCTCCTGTAGATATTGCTATTGTAGGTCTAGTGCCATCAGATTTGACGAGATTAGTAAGAGGTTTGAATTCTTCATATTTTTCACTTGCCAAAGCTCTCAATGGTGTCAGGTAGATTACTCTTTTCCCTTCAAGTATTGCTTTGGCAGCACAGATCATGGCGATAAATGTCTTCCCACTAGCAGTTGGGGTGGCGATCAACATGTTCTTTCCTTCTAAAACGCCTTTTTTAATGGCATCTTCTTGGGGGGGATAGAGAGTCTGATATCCGAGACCATTTAGAAGGTTCTTAATCTGATCATGCAGAGGCAACTCATGAACATACATATCTATGCCCTTCTATAGTAACCAGGCTTTACCATATAGAATACTCCTTTTTGTTCAAGCTGTGAGAAATATATCTTGGCTTCAACTTCATTAAATTTTCCAGTTTCAACAATACTTTTTATCAAAGTGTTCAACTCGACGGGTTCATTTGTTGGGCCAGCAAGTTCTTTATATTTCTGAAACACAATTTCTAACTTACTCCTCTCACTCGCTGTAACGCCTGTTATAGTTCCCATGTCGATCTTCCCTGTCTTCTTATCAATTGCAACTGTGTAAAGCATATTTTTTGTTAAAGTAATGGCTTCTGCCGCATCTTCTTTTGTAACTTCATTTCTAAGTAAGAGTCTAGCTCGTGCTATAGCGAGTCTAATCAAAGATTCAAGCTGTCTTGGAGTTACAGGTATTGCTTGGCTTTCTACCTGACTACGCATTTCAAGATAAAAATCGATGAGCATCCTTTCAGCTTCTGGAGTAATAACTGGTTGAATATTTTTGCAGTAGAGAAGGTATTTTCTTAGAAATTCTATATTTAGAGGGGGTTTTTGAACGAATGTTCGAGAACGACGTATAGCCATTATATGTGAAGCTATCTGTTCATCGACAGCTCTCTCTGGAACATCCCGTATCACAAAGATTAAGTCAAATCGGGTCAGCAATGGTGAAGGCAGATTAATGTTCTCAGCCAAGTTCTTATAAGGATCATACTTTCCAAGTAAAGGGTTTGCAGCAGACAATATAGATGTTCTAGCGTTTAGAGTTACCACAACCCCACCCTTTGCAACGGAAACCGTTTGTTGCTCCATAGCTTCATGAAGGGCTTGTCGATCCGTGCTACTCATTTTATCAAATTCGTCTATTGCACAAATTCCTTGATCTGCCAAAACAACAGCACCAGCCTCGAGCATCAACATACCACTTTTTTCTCTAACCATGGCGGCGGTAAGACCTGCAGCAGTTGATCCTTTTCCTGATGTATAAAGACCTCTTGGAGCAAGTCTAGCGGAATACTTTAAAAGTTCGCTTTTTGCAGTATTGTGCGATATAATTCCATTTGCTATAAACCTATGCTTACCAGGTACCTCTATGTCGTATACATCAGCAATTTCTCCTGCCTTGAGAACTTTGACAACTTTCTCAGTTCTTTGTTTACGAAAGCGTTGGAGCTTTGGAGAATGCGAAGCCAACTGAATAATTGCATCTTTCTTTTTTCTCGAAACAAAATCTATATAGCGACCAAATCTGGCAATGTCCTCTTTTTGGTTAATGATTAAAGTATTTCTCACAATCTTTGAATAGATAGCGAAGCGAAGCAGAAGAATTTGAACATCCCGCAATAGCTCAATATTTTTAGCCTTAAAGCAGATTGCACCATTGCTTCTTCCTTTTTTCAATATTATTCCATTTGATTCGTATAACCATTTAAGGAAAAAGGCTACAACTTTGTTACCCGATGAAAGGATAAGTTCGGGAACTCTTTTTTCCCTTAGGAATTTAAGATTATAATTTGCATCCCTGCTATAGTAGTAAACATAATGCACAGGCGCCTTTCTGCGTCGCCCTATTTGTGTCTTAATATGAGATCTTAATCCAAACAAGTTTTCCACCATACAACAAAGTTTTTGAAGAATTTCCTTCTCTGACCTAGTAACAGTGAACCCAAATCGATAGCCATCACTACTTACCCATCCACTTCCTAACATATACCCCAAAAATGAGGCAAGCTCAGGAGTGAGCAGTTTTGGAAACTTTCCTTTGAACTTTGGCCCGAACCGGTGTCTTTCTAACGGCTTGAACGTTGTAGGTAAATATTTTGTTATGGTACAAGGGATGCTTGTTACGACTACAAGTCTATCTCCGACCTTGATTTCGTCAAGCCTCTTCCATTCTTGAACTATCTTTCCCCCATCAAATCTTTGTGTTAGAAGCGGATGATTGAAGGTGCCTTTGATGCTCTTCCCAGACTCTGTTATTACTTCCATTACTGGTTGGCTGCGATAAACATGGTAAGTTGTCGCTGTAGCCTTCTTATCTCTTTCTTCCCCGGTAAGGACCTGAACTGACAGCCGTTGTAGATGGTTTTCCCCTATCCGTCCTATCTTTACTATTGAACCATTTCCAAGAATAACTCTCTCATCAAAAACGAGGCAGCCTGGATCCCCTATTAAGAGTATGTTTATGTCGCCCCTGAGTGTAGTACCATCAGGGAGGGTTGTCTGAGGGGCACCAACAATTAAAAGCAATATGGCTTCCTTTAGAAGGTCATGACCATATATTGATGGAGAAAACGAATTTATGAGCATCTTTATCCAATCAGGACGTTTAGCTAATTCTTTGAATTTGATTTCATCAGATTTGTCTATAACAATATCTTCTGGAGCTTTACCTAGGACCTCCACATAATTTCCTTCAAGTATAGCGTTAAAGGTTCTTAAACGACTTCCCCGTGAACTATATTCTTCTTCTGCTTTCAGAGTGCCTGTAACCGTTACTCTATCACCAGGACGTGCCATATCAACTATGTCGCCATAAAGTCTAATGTCTAATTGGCGTGGAAGTTGCCCAGGAGGTAATTCTTCAGGTAATTCTTGTATACGCAAAACTTGGAAGTTTATGTAGATGCTCTTTAGGCTATCAAAGGTAAAGAACTCTGTTTCATCGCATTCATTACATTTTTCTGGCTTTTTAATTATGCGTTCATCTTTTTGAACAACATAGTTTACATGGCCTTTGGAACATTTCCAAGCCGCTTCAATTAGGAAAGGTTTGACTTCTGATACACGTACAACTACACCTGTGACAGCTACAAACTTAGATAGAAAGTTTACATCCAGTTTTCTAAGGGAACACTTCTCAGGGAGATTTCTTAACCTAACAAGAAAGTATTTTTCAACTTTCTTTGCATATTCAGGATCCTCTTCCTTAAGAAACTCTAAAGCAACCTTATTGAACATATCTAGGTACTTAATCGGGTCTTTAAGAGTTATAACGGCAAGGTCACTATTATATCTAGAAAGGTCTGTATAATCAATAATAATAGAGTTAGCGTTCCTTTGTATTACATTATTTAATTGTATTCTATATTTAGGTTGCTTAAAGTCATCAAGCCATCCTTTAATAAAGATGGAAAATAGGTCTTTAATACGAGAATCAGATGAAACTTCCAATCCCAATTCTAGACGCCCTCTTTAAATATTGAAGAAGAAAATTCTCTTACATTTTTTTGAATCATTTGTAAAAGAATGCGCTCCTCCAAAGTAAGCTTAGGTAGGATTTCACTTGAATCGGAATAAGCACGTGAATAATGTAAGAGCTTCCTTATCCTAATACTAACAAGGTCCAAGGCATCGTTTCTGATCTTAATCAAATCATTTCCTACTAAAAGGTCAGAAGGAGTTGAGGCTTTCTTATTAATATAATCAACTAGATGTACATAAAAGTCATCTGGGAGTTGGGAAAGGTTAACTGAGTCCTTAAGAAGCTTTTCCTTTGCAACACTTCTAAAGAAATCCTCGTCAAATCGTTCCTCTTGAACTTCGACAAACCCATGTTTTTCGAGAACGTTAGCAACCCAAAATGGTATTGACAAAGTCGAACCCTCAATTACATTATCAAGTTCAAAGGATCCGAGTTTTATGTTAGATAATGAAGATTTAAAGACTACTTTAACATACTTTATCGAATGTCCTAAACGCCTAATTTCAAACAATTCCTTTATCGACATCGACACCTTAATCGCAACATTATGATTTATACAGAATTAAAAGCTTTAATAAAACATATGTGAAACAGCATAAGAGTAGGTTTTATTGGAAAAACTCTTTGAGACTTACACTTATATCTGTTAACTTTTATTGGTAAAGTGAGAAAGGGAATGAGCCTAGAAGAACTAATGTGGGTTGAAAAATACAGGCCTAAAGAACTCCGTGAAGTTGTTAATCAACAAGATGTAATAGAGAGAATCAGACCGTTAATAGAGAAACCAACAGAGATGCCTCATCTTCTTTTCGCAGGACCACCTGGAACAGGAAAGACAACTGTAGCATTAATTCTAGCTAAAACACTATTGGGCCCAGTTTGGAGAGATTATACATTAGAACTTAACGCATCTGATGAGAGAGGGATAAAGATTGTAAGAGAGAGGATAAAGACATTTGCCGGTTATGTGGACAGAAGCGTAAACATTCCTTTTAGGCTTATAATTTTAGATGAAGCAGATGAAATGACACATGATGCTCAAACTGCACTAAGAAGGATTATGGAAGAAAGTTCAAAACACACTAGATTCATTTTGATCTGTAACTATTCATCTCAAATAATTGAACCCTTACAAAGCCGTTGCGCTATCTTCAGATTTCGAAGGCTTGAAAAAGAAGAAGTTCTTCAACATTTATCTGAAATCTGTAAAAAGGAAGGAGTTGAATTTGAGGAAGGAAGTCTTGAACTTTTATATGAGATAACAGAAGGAGACCTAAGACATACGATAAACCTACTTCAATCGGCAGTTACAGGTGGAGTTATCACCAAAGAAAGTGTCAAAAAACAGGCTGGAACAATGGGCATAGAAAATGTCCGAAAGATGGTTGATTACGCCATAAAAGGGAAGTTTAACGAGGCTCGAAAAATTCTTGTCGAACTACTTAACATAAATGGAGTTTCTGAAACAGAAATAATTAAGATGACTAGTGAAGTCCTTATGCGCGATGATAGAGTAGACCATGGGAAGGCGGCAGAGATTATTGCAGAATATGATTATCGACTCGCTATGGGAGCACATCCTGAAATACAACTTACCGCTTTACTTTCAGAAATTGAAGACTTTTTAAAGTGATAAAATTGAAATTGGAACCTCCTAGAGGCTTAAGGGACATAGAACCAAAGGAATTCGAGAAGATAGAATGGTTAAGAGAGAAGTTTATGAACACTTTAGATCTTTTTGGCTTTAAAAAAATGGAGCCTTCACCAATAGAAAACTTGGAGACTTTAGAAGCTAAAAGTGGGCCTTCAATAGTGAATGAGATATATTATTTCAAAGATAAATCTCAGAGAGACTTAGGACTTAGGTTCGATTTAACTGTCGGAATAAGTAGATATGTATCATCTAGAAGGGATCTTGAGCTACCGATAAAGATTGGCTCCTTTTCAGGGGTTTGGAGATATGATGAACCTCAATATGGGCGTTACAGGTGGTTCTTTCAATGGGATACTGAAATATTTGGAAGACCATGTGTGAGGTCGGATGCAGAAGTTATCGAATTTTCAAAGGTATATTTTGATAAGGTTGGACTAAGGCAAGTAAATATTGAGATAAACGATAGAGAAGTAGTAGAAGAATATATAACAAAAATTTTAGGTGTAAAAGATGAAGAAGGTAAAAGTGAACTCTTAAGGATGCTTGACAAGACTACAAAAAAGACAGAAGGTCAAATAATTGATGAATATTTAAAAAAAGGTTTCAGTAAAGAGAAGGTGGAAAAGGTACTTTCAGTAGGAAAGATCGTTGGTGAACCAACATCTGTACTTTCTGAACTGGAAAGACTAGGCCTTAAAAAAACGGAAAGTCTTAGATCGATTGTGGAGGAGCTTGAAGCTCGTGAAATAAGTAATTTTAGGATAAATCTAGGTATAGTTAGAGGAATTGATTATTATAGTGGAATAGTCTATGAATTCTATGACGAGCCGCTTAGTAAACTCGCAGTAGCAGGCGGTGGAAGGTATGATAAACTTATGCAAAGCTTTGGTAGAAACGACATTTCAGCCACAGGAGTAGCAGGAGGTGTTGAAAGATTAATTATGGCTTTAGAACGAAGGAATGTCTCACCAAGTATTAGCCAAAAAAGGGTCTTCGTTGCATATACAACAGAACGATTAAAGTTCAAAGCACAAAAGATCACTGCCAAGTTACGAGAAAACGATTATCCTGCTGAAACCGATCTTTATTCCAGAGACTTTAGGAAACAGTTAGCTTACGCCTTGAAACATAGTCGATATCTAGTGATTATTGCTCCAGAAGAAGATAAAAAACAGAAGTGCATATTAAGAGATCTACAAAGTGGAGAAGAAGAAACAGTTGAATATGATAAATTGTTGGAGAAGGTTATTGGCTTTAAACATTAAATTCTGCAATAGAAGAGCGTTATGTATTATAACTTAAAGTTCATTAACTACTTTACCTTCTTTCTACCATATGGAAGTTCGAAAAGTTCAAGAAACTGGAAATGGAACCCTGTTCACCACCTTACCAAAGGAATGGTGCAAGAAGCATGCTATAAATAAAGGAAGCATGCTAAGTATTGAGTTAAAAGAAGATGGACTTTTACTAATTTACCCCTTTACAAAGGAAGATACCCGAAGTGAGATAACCTTCTCCTACGAACACAACGAACTTTACAAAATTATTGATAACATAATAGGATCCTATTTACTAGGGTATACTATAATAGAGGTAATTTCAAAAAATGCACTTAACATAGAGGAAAGAGATAAGATCCGTGATATTATTTCAAAACTAGTAGGCTTAGAGATTGTGGAAGAGACCTTTAATAGAATAAGGATAAAATTTATTCTAGACCCTAATGAGTTATCTCCAGATACTATATTTTCTAGGATGAGTTTTATTTCGGAGAGCATGATGACAGATATAATTAAGGCAATAGAACACAATTTTGACAGCAAAATTCTAGAAAGTGTTGTAAAAAGGGAGAACGAGCTAGATAGGCAATACTTTCTTCTTATAAGACTTTTGAGGACAATATTAATGCGTCCAAAGCTTTCAGTGCAATATAATATATCACCTATAGAGGTTATGGATAGAAGAATGGCGGCTTACTTTTTAGAACTAGTAGGTGATTTAACGGCAAGCTTCTCTGAAGAACTTAAAGAAAAAGCACCGATCTTTCTAAAAGAAATTAATATAGCCCATTTCAAGGAACTTATGCTAAACGTCATAGAAATATATCATAAATCAATAACCGCAGTTTTGAAGAAAAACAGACATTACGCAGAAGGGGTAAATGATGAATATGAAAAAATTAGTGAAATTTTATCTCAAACACCGAAGGAAAACATACACCTAATCAACCTTTTGGATTATTTATTAAAAGTATCAAAAGCAACGGTGGACATCACAGACCTAGCTGCTGCGCTCTATTAAAAAAGACAGTAAAAGAAAATTTTTCAGATAAAGCATATCTTTAGGTACTAAAGACTCTAAATTTTGTTCTAACCCAATATCTAGTGCATATACTCTGATTTAATATGTAGATACAATTTTTATGATAGCACATAACTTTGCAATTAAAACCCAACCGTTGTTCCTAAGACAAACATTTCTATGAAGGTTAAAGTTATAAAAACCACAAAAACGAGTATTGCTCTATTTTCTTTCGCTTTATAAAGGGTCATAGGACCAAGATAAAATTGGATTGCAAAAGAGTAAAAGCCTGCAAATAAAGAGATATATGGCAAAAAACCCCCAAGCAAACATGGACCTGCACCATAACATGCAGCCTTCCAAGCATTCAAAATAGTTCCTTGCCCACCAATAAGTCTATAAATCAAATGTAAAAAAAAGGCTAGAAAAACGATGAACGGGATGGAGAATGCAAATATTAAAACCATCTCAAATAGATATACATAGATACCATAGCTAAAAAGGTTCTTTAAAAAGTTGTATGCCAAAATTTGTGCTTGGTAAGATGACGAAAAATCTGTACTTTCTATACCTAAATAATTAACGAATGAAGTAGCAATAGAAATGACTAATGTAACTTGTAAGAAGAAAAGGAATGAGGGTAACCAGCCTTCATTTTGCACATCAACAAAAAATTTGATTGGATTAGTTAGTAGATTTACAAGCTTCCTTGTAAAGTTGGTCACAACCATCATTGTGCTAACTTGTTAATGATAAATATAAATCTTGGCATTCCTTTAAACCAAAAAATAAAGAAATGATTTAAAAGAAAAAATATTCAATAACATTTTTATAACATAACACTAAAAAATTATTATGCCTTCGGTCAAAAACATGATTTTGGTTTGGCAGGGGAACTATCGTTTCTTAGCCAAAAATGAGAAGGGGCTTTCTGTTAATTTTGATGCGCCTATACCAAATGGGGGGGAAGAAACAGCACTATCGCCAATGGAGAATGTTCTAGCAAGTTTAGCTGCATGTAGTAGTTATCATGTCATCTCAATATTAAGAAAGAAGAGGCAAAACTTCTCAGATTATTCAGTAGAGATGGTGGCGGATAGAAGAGATGAGCCACCAAGAGTATTCCTAAGTATTCATCTAAAATATATTATAAAAGGAAAGAATGTTAGTGAAGAAGCTGTCAAATCAGCAATAAGACTCTCTGAAGAAAAATACTGCTCAGTTGGCGGGATGTTAAAAAACTCAGTTAAAATAACATCTTCATATAAAATATTAAAAGAACAGTGATAGAACTGATTTGTCTAGACCTTGTCAACTAAAGATTTGATGGCTAAAAGTTTTCATATAGAAGTAATTGTACTTAAACATCTCATTTAAAGCTTAATCTTAGCATAATCTATAAGTGTATCTGTTCAAAGACTTATAATAAATGGAAAGATTATTTGATTCATGGCATATAAGAGTTTGATGATAGCCCGGACCAGAGTTTCGGTCTTATCTTTAAGACTTTCGAACTGGTGTCAACGGGTCCAAAGCCCGCTATGCTTGACCACTACACCACCGGGCTATATGCTCACTATTCATATAGTGATGCTTTAAACTTTTTTCCCAATTTCATTAAGCTTCGACGCAATGAGGTCTCTTGGGTCATGCATCAAATTCCACAGCATACTCGATCTTTTTTTATAAGTCTCTCTGAGATTTTTATTAAAAAGCAAACAAGCAAGAAGTTTCATACACCGATTAAGATTGCTCGGTCTATATATCAACTTTTTATTAATTAAAAATTTTTCTACTATAGTTGGTTGTCCTGGATAAGCAGATATCGTTGGAACACCCAGTAGAGCTGCTTCATGATTCATCGTACCACCTAAACCGATAAACACATCAGAAGATTTAATTAGACTTGGCCCATCTACTGTAAAGTCTAAGAAGATTACTCGACCATCGATTTCTGCAGCCAGTTTAGAATGTTGGTTTTTATACCTCAATAATATTATGATATTAGTTTCTTCTTGATAATTCCTAACAACCTCTTTGATAAGCTCGAATATGTAGCCTTTCATGCCGAATAGGTAAGATGCGTATTCTTCATGCATCCTTATTGTAATTGTAGGCTTGTTTTGAAGATTTAGTTCTTTCTTCATATCTTTAAACCTCCAATCTTTTATCCAAAAAGCTGCGTCTATTGCTTTATATCTAACAATATTAGTTCCAGATATTCCGTAACATAGCCAAGCTTTTTTAGGAATCACCCATGGAGAGAATAACTTAACAGATAAAGGTATAGTTAGCTTTGAAGCTTGAACAGCGTGAGGACTGTCACTAAAGTTTACATGGGGTATCCCAAGACCGTAGGAGACTCTTGCACATTCTGGAGACGAAAACGATAGTGCAAGATTGAAGCCCTTTCCATTAATTACCCTAGCAAGAGCTTCTGTTCTTTTAGAACTCTCAATTAATTTATCGTACCTGGTCATTCCATGGCAACCAACTACATTAAGGTCATAGTTTATTATAGAACCAAGCTCATATCCACCATATCCTGCTCTAGTAGTAGAAAAAACTTCATGGCCATCTTTAATTAGCCATTTTCTGATCACGTTAAAAAAAAGCGCTTGTTTGGGTGTTAAAGCATCTATCCAAATTTTCATTTTTTAGCACAAAACTATATAATAGTTTAGGTTTTAAATTTGTTGATGGCGTGGAATAAAAAACATCTTGCAGTTTACGGCTTAAGTACTGAAGGATATCAAATAGCAATGAAATTCTCAGAAAGAGGATACGAGACTACAATAGTTGACGAAAGACTTAATTCCCCGATTAAGCTTGAAAGAAGAAGCTTTTCCAGAAACAAGACCGTTGACGAATTCTTCGAAGAAGATAATCTAGCAGAAATCACATCACTGCAAGATAGTATTTCCTGCGCCAACTTTATAATATACTGCCCGAAGATAAGGTGTGATACATCTGAGATTTATTATCAATACGATCGCTCATTAAAAGAAATTGTACCATTATTATCCAAAAACACAATTTTAGTTTTTTGGATTCCATTAGGTTTGGATGGACAAAGCCAGATAATAAGTATGGTTCAAAAATATACAAATTTAAAAGATAATCAATATGGATTAGTGTTTTTGCCTCCTTTTTTTGATGAGAAACTTAATGTGGTAGGGTCTTTTGGTAACACAAGCAATAGCTTAGAAATTCTTAGTGAAGTTATTGGTAGAAAAATACTGACATCAACGGTTGAAGAGGCAGAAAGGGTGTTCTGTAACAAAATACTTGACAAGTTTTCGAACTTTACTTCTAAGTTCATAACTCTTTCTGGGTTAAATTATGCTTCTGAAGAACTGTTCTACTACAACGACCTATTCTATTACTATACAGACCTAAAAATGATTTATAACACCAGTAAAAGGAGTAGCCAAATAAAAAGTTTTTCAAGTTCTCTGATGAGGATCGTTGAGAGTTATCCAAAAAGTCTTTTGAACTATATCAAGGACACAACAAAGGAAATGAACGTAAAGCCTAGCAGAGCAAAGATTACAATATTATGGAGCAAAAGTAATTATCATGTAAGACCTGATCTAGAAAGAGCCGCCTCAGATTTTTTGTCATTAATTCAAGACGTATTTGTTGACGTTAAAATATTTTCTTTTAGAGAATTGGTCGAGCAAAAGATACTTTCAACAACTTTGAGTCGAGACCCAAACTTTCTAATAACATGTTCAGAAACAGATTTCAACAATATAAAAGACAAGGCAAAAGAAAAAGAACAGACAATTATAGTTATTAAAGCCACTTTACCTCCTTCAAGGTTGACTTAGATGGCTGACATAAAGATAGGTGTTATAGGTGTAGGAGGCTGGGGAAAGAATCACTTACGAGTTTTAAACGAGCTAAAAGTGTTAAACGCTTTATGTGACGTAGACGAAGATAAAACCAGGGAATATTCAAGGAAGTACGGTGTTGAAGGATTCACCGATGTAGAGCGTTTTCTGAGAATAGACCTTGATGGGGTAATAATTAGCACACCAACAAAAACACATTTTGAAGTGGCTTCAAAGGTTATCCAAAACAGAAAGAATCTTCTAGTAGAAAAGCCTTTTACATATCAAGCTGAAGAGGGAGAAACTTTAATCAAAAAAGTAAAAGAAAATGGAGTAATTTTAACCGTAGGATTCATTGAAAGATTTAATCCAGCAATGAGGGAGGCAAAAAAGTTTGTGGAGCAAGGAATTATCGGAGAGCCACTTTATCTAGTTTTTATCAGAGAAAATAGATGGCCAGCACATATATTTGATGTAGGAGTTATTTTAGATACTACAATACATGATATTGACCTGTCTAGATGGTTCTTTGGAAAAGAACCTACAATGGTCTTTGCAAGAGCAGGAAGGTTCGGAATCGAAAGGGAAAGGGTTTCAGCTTTGATTTTAGGATTTCCAGAAGAGAGATCCTCGCTGATAATATCTAATTGGATTACACCAAAGAGGGTTAGACAACTTGAAATTGTAGGAGAAAACGGAGAAATTACTTTAGACTTCATAACGCAAGAGATCAAGGTCGATCTCGAAGATAGAACAACCATCCCAAGGATCAAATATGAGGAACCACTCGCTTTGGAGTTGAAGCATTTCATTGAATGCGTAAAAGAGCACAAACAGCCAATGGTAACAGGAGAAGATGGTGTTAAAGCGACAAAGATAGCTCAAACAGCCTTAGCTTCAAACAAACTTGGCTCTGCAATTTTTATTGATCTCTGAAAGAAAATAGTAAAATAGGAGAAAAATAAGACCATAAATTTAAGAGAAAATATGAGTCAAATTATCAATTACATAGGGCAGAATGTTAGTATAGGAAAGAATGTCAAAATTTGGCACTTTACCTATGTTGGAGATAATGCAATAATTGGAGACAACGTTATGATAGGGTCGCTCTGCCATATAGACTATAATGTAAAAATAGGAAACAACGTCAAAATAGAGGGCGGCACATACATTCCTCCACTAACAATTATAGGAAATAATGTGTTCATAGGACCGGCTACGACTTTTACTAACGATCCTTATCCACCAAGTAAAAAGATGATCGGTGTCGTCGTGGAAGATGATGTGATAATATGTGCAAGATCTGTTATTAAAGCAGGTGTTAGACTTGGAAGAGGGTGTGTTGTCGCAATGGGCTCTGTTGTAACTAAAGATGTCCAACCAAATACAGTTGTTATAGGCACACCAGCTAAACCTGCCTACGATAGAACAACGTATAACAAAAAGAAGATTTCGTGGGAGAGCTCAAGTTCTATTTTAGAACGCTCTTCTTCGCAACATAATCTCTGAATATGATCAAAGATCCAAGCCAAGTAGCAAACAGTATAAAGGATAAGAAGACTTTCATGATGCTATTTATTATATGACCCAACAAGTCATTTATGAAGGGTGGAAGTGGCACAATTAGAATTAATATTAAATAAGACAACAACAATAAACTCGCCCATGAGTAGGTTACCAGTAAAATTAGATAGGTAAAGTTCTTCAATTTCATCACCTTATCAAAAAGGAAGTCAAAATCGCTAATGAAACACTATAAACAAATAGCAAAATTATTTTAGATGCAGCCTCCTTTTCTGACATTGGACCGTCAGCAATAATTAATCGGGCAAGAGTCATAGGCGCTTCTTTTTGCTTTGATGCAACCAATAAACCATTTTTATTTAACTGAACAGGCCTCTCCTTTATAGACCTGTGCTCAATAAACTTCTTTATGCTTGCAAGTATATAAAACCCATTCAAGATGGCGGGAACGAAAGCGATAAGAGAAGGAATTTCAACTCTAGAGACTATTGCTGTGACTCCAAATAAAGAACCTAAGAGAAGACTACCAGAGTCCCCTGCAAAAATTCTTGAAGGATATCTATTGAACAGGTAGAAGGCAAATGAAGAAGACATCAACAAGAGAGGAAAGATGATATCTCCTTGTTTACCATATAAAAGTATGGGAACCAGTTGAGAAAAGGAGAGAACGAATGTTGTACCACTTATCGTTCCATTATATACGTCGATCATGTTCACCGCATTAACTATGATAGGAATAGCCAAAAGGACGATCAGAGGATAAACGATAGTTAACCTAGTTGGGCCTAATATAGGAAACAATAAGTGTGGTTCATAAACTCCAAAAATAAGTATTGGTAGTGCGCCTAACACCGTCAACCCTGTTTTTATATTTCCACTCAAAATTTTGAAGTCATCAATAACTCCTATTAAGAAGACAATAAAAACAGATAGTAGAACAGCGAAGTATTTAACCTCTGATGTGTAAAAGAAAAGGAAAATTAGAGGAAAGGCAATTCCAATGAAGATAGCAGGACCAGCCGGCTTTGGCACAAGCCTTTTATCCAATTTATGATAATCAACTACAACAAGATTCTTTTTTTTAAAGATTCTAATAGATAACATAATTAAAATTAAAGTTGTTATAAAACATACTCCAGAAAGAAGTATAGAAAGATACAGTAGCTCCAACTTTTTTCAAACTCTAGGTTTAAATTTTAAACTTATTAAAGATACGCTTAGAAAAATAATGAACCATATAGAGTGGACAGGAAAAGAGCTTAGAATATTGGATCAAAGAGCACTCCCAGGGCAAATAAAGTTCGTCAATTTAAGATCCATAGAAGACTGCTATCAAGCAATTTCATCAATGCAAATACGTGGAGCACCTCTAATAGGGGTTGTAGGAGCATTTGGCCTCGCCCTTCTTGCTTATAACGCCAAAGCAAAATCAAAAGAAGAGTTCTTAAAAAAAATAATGGAAGGGGTAGAATATATTTCGAACGCTAGACCCACAGCATATAACTTAAAACATTGCGTCCAATTAGTCTTCAAAGCCTTACAGTCTAAAGAAAACGTTGATTTAATGAGATCTGAAGCGATTAAAAAGGCTATAGAAATTATGAACAAAGAAGAAGAGTTTAGCAGAAAAATCGGAGAGAATGGGGAGACACTTCTAGAAGATGGTGACACAATCCTTACACATTGTAATGCAGGAGAATTAGCCACCATCAAATATGGGACGGCACTCGCTCCAATAAGAATAGCGATTGAGAGAGGTAAATGCATTTATGTGGTAGCAACAGAAACGAGGCCTGCACAACAAGGAGCAAGACTAACTGCTTGGGAACTAAAACAATACGGTGTTCCTACCACTGTAGTGACCGACACAGCGGTTGGATATTTAATGAGAAGAAGGCTCATCGACAAAGTCATTGTGGGAGCGGATAGGATTACACTGGATGGTTACGTCTTTAACAAAATAGGAACTTATCAAGTTGCAGTTTTAGCTAAGGAACATAACATAAAGTTCTATGTTGCTGCACCAACTTCAACATTTGATCCCCATTTAACTCATGACGCTGTTGTAATAGAGGAAAGGAAGGCGGAGGAAATTACAATGATTGGCAGAAAGAGAATAGTTCCGAAAGGTGTACGCGTATATAATCCAGTCTTTGATATAACACCACCAACATTAATTAGCGCAATAATATCTGAAAAGGGAATACTAAACCTGCCATTCGATAAAAACATAAGTAGGATACTTGATAATGGGAACTAAATAAGACTATGTGAAGGTTGGGCTCGTGGCCCAGTACGGATAAGGCATTGGCCTTCGGAGCCAAGGATCGTGGGTTCAAATCCCACCGGGCCCACTTGAATCAAAAAAATGCATAGCAGGGTAGATTAAATATTCACCCTCTTTTATCTTCTTCTTGAACCCCAAGTTCACCCTTACGCCTTTAACAGTCAGAAACTCGGCGACTATAACCTTAATCACCGTTATCTTATTTACCAAGCAATTAATGAACTAATTTAAAGTGCAGACGCAAAATAAAATGGATAGGAACGCCAGATTTAATACTTCTATGTACAGATGGTTTTAAAAGGAACCTTCTTCCTTTAGTAGTGAACCCCATATCTTGAAACCACCCACTGTTTCTGGACGTTCAACAGGATTATACCACCTTTTCTTGGTTCCGACCTTAGCCCTAATCTTCCACCCTAAGGGTTTAGGCTCCTTATCTATTCTTTCCAAGAGAGCGTCGATCTTCCTTATTATTTCGTTTCTATCCTCTTTTTCGATCTGTTCAGGTTTTATTTGAATTTCTGGGCCTAGCTCATCTATTTCAGACATAAACTTCTTCAATTTCTTTAGGTTCGTGGTAAAAGTGTACCAAAATCCCCAGTCCTGGGCCAACTGTCCCGCTATATATGAAGAATCTATAGTTTCCTTTTCATTGCCTTCTTTGACCTCATGAGCTTTCAATAGAAGTATACAGTCCTTTAGGTCCTTTACACCGAAAGCCTCCCATATTTGTAACTTCTCCATCAGCATATCTGTTACTGAGATCGTTGGATAATCAAGTCTCCCTTTAAAGTTGATAGGATGGTTCGCTACAAGCAACTTGTCAAAAAATACATCCACATAGAACCACCCCTTCGGATGAAAATATATCTGTCTTTCGGACGCTGCTGTGGAAAGAGTTGCCTTCCTTTTTGCATAACCCATCCTATTGAAAAGTTCAATAACTTTGTCTCTGAAGTTACGGTAGGAAACATAGTCTATGTCGCTGTATTCTTGACCTTCAATAACACCTGTCCCAATTCTGCCCAACGTTCTCGCGAAATTTTTATAGCCTTGACAGTGTATTGCTACACCCAGTCCACCTAAGATTCTTAGGATTATGTTCTCTTCCCTAGCTTTCTTGACAGTTTCTTGGGCTTCATGGATAAAAACTTCTGATGGAACTATATCCATTCATTTGGTAGATCTCGGCGGACTTCCTTATCCAAAAGCCAAGCCATTTCTATCCATCAACTCTTTATCATTTGAGCTTAATTATTTGGTTACCTTTAAGTTTTATCGAACAACAGGAGCCTTGAAGCATATACCTTTTATCCACTGGCCTATAGGTATCCACATCTCAACAATTTATGATATAGATTAGCGTCCCACAAGTGTTCTTAGGCTTTTATAGTAGATCATCAGATTTAGACCAGAATTGGCTAAGATTCATAATTTAGACGTAGAATTTTCCACTTTACGCAACAGGTTATTTGATGGCAATCATGGTTCCATGCGAATTATAATGTTTCTAATCTAATCTTATCTTAAATGTATTCAATTCACTATTTATCGAATATACCAGTATTTAATAAAAATTGTGGTGCTAGAATGACTTAAATTTTTTATTATAGATGGAAAATGGGGTCGGTGGGATTTGAACCCACGTCCGCGTGGGCCCAAGCCACGCAGCGTAGACCAGACTGGCCCACGACCCCTTTGGTCAGACTTACAAATTACTGAGTATATAATTTTTGATTTACTCTTAAACATTTTTTAGTTGTCATACCGTATCTTTAGAGTGGTAGGGGAAAATGTCAGACGACTTCTTTAACTTAGAGAGTGTTTATTCGGCACTTGGTTCTAATGAACGCTTGACGATTTTAAGGGAGTTAAGTAAAAGTGGCTCACTTTCTTATACCGAACTTAAGAACAATTGTGGATTTATTAAGAAAAGGGAATCTGGAAGGTTTGCTTACCATTTAAGACTTCTTTCCTCTGTAAATTTAATTTTGTTAAATAAGAATACAAGGAAGTACTCTTTAACACCCTTTGGAAGGAACGTTTTAACTGTCACTAACGAGTTAAAGGACGCAGCACTTCAGTCTTCTGGAAAAATTTATGTCAGAACTTCTAGGCACAAAATTGAGGAGTTTGACAGTAATAAGATATATCAATCCCTAATAAGAGAAGCAAATGTTCCTAGAGATTTGGCGTCAAAGATCACAGCTGAAGCCGAATCAAGAATAAGTAAGTTGGAGAACGTTCATTTGACGGCACCACTTCTTCGTGAATTAGTAAATTCGATTTTAGTCGAAAAAGGATTAGATGAATATAGGAACAAGCTTACTAGATTAGGGTTACCAGTAAAGGATGTTACAGATAAAATTTACCAAATAGGACATTCTGAAGGCGACGTGTTATCATTAAGACTTTCAGCTGCAGATGCTGTGTTTACAGATTATCTCTTACTTACACAAATCGGCTCAGAATCCTTAGATATGCATCTTTCAGGGGACATTAGCATTGTCAATACAGGATGTTGGGGGATAATGCCAGATAGCATTTTCTTTGACGCGCTCTCAGTTTCTTCTTTTGACATGAAGTTTGGGATAAAAAGCCCTTCAATACCAAGAATAAGGGCTGGGAAGGATTTTGATACTACTCTAGCTAACATGGGTTTGATAATTAAAAGGATGTTGGATGAAGTTTCTGATGAAATTACAATAGAAAATTTTGTCGAACTTGTTACTTTAACCAAGAATGGTAAAGATTGTAAAGAGATAGTTGACAAATTATTCTATAACTTGTTCCTCGATTGCGTATCAAAAATTGATCCTCTCTCAAAGAAAGTTTTGAGTTTTCAAATAAACTTGAAGAATGACACTGAATTAGAGACCTTGGAGGAAGTACTTGGGGCTTATCTTTTGTATCTTAAAACTAGTTTAAGGCCTAAAATAAAACTTGTAGTCAATATTTTTGATAAGTCGAAGTTTAAAGAACAAATAAAACTTTTTTTGGAGTCCATAACCTCCGGTGGAAATTTGATGATAGTCACAAAACCGGAAAGATCGATTTCCTACCAAGGAATAAAAAAAGGATTTAGCAAAGACGACATTCTACCAGTTGGGACGATAAATTTACATTCTTTAGCAATAAACCTCCCACGCTTGTCTTATAGTGGTGCAGAGGAATCATATCTTAAGAGTTTACTGAAAATTAGATTACAAAAAGCTTCTGGGACTATGAAGACAAGAAAAGACATCTTAATAAGCTTGATAGAGAGAAAATTACTCTACTTTTATGAATACAATAGTGATTTGTTTTCAAAAAAAGGTATAGACATCGTTTTAAATATGGTAGGACTCGACGACCTAGCTAGATACTTAGTTCCCCAAGACTTAGAAGAACAGAATAAGATGTGGCTCAAAATGATGGAGTTTTCCCAAAAAATATTGGAAGAGGAGGGGGAGAGAATGGAATTGAAGATCGCTCCCTCTATCTATACAGATACCTCTGCAGAAAGATTCTACGAACTTGATAAAGAACTTTTTCCCAAAACCCCGCAAGGAAAAGCCATCATAACAGCAGGGAGATACACACAAATTCCGGTTTTAGACGCTAAGTCGATCAAAGATGAAAGTGTCATCAGAATGATACAAACTAGAATGGATATAACAAAGGGAGGATATCACACAGTTTTGGATTTATCAACAATGGATGATATAAATCAAATTCAGGATATTATTGAGCAAGCCATTCCAAAACTTGGTGCTTTTAAAATACGAAGAGACCTTATATCTTGTGGGACATGTAACTCTAAAAGCCCACCAGCACCCCGATGTCCTAAATGTGGTTCCGCAGAAATATTAAGTCTACAAACAGATAACTAAATAGAGTTTATTCGCTTGGGAGAACCTCTATTTTTCCAAAGCGACCAACGTTTAAACGTATTTCCCCCCTAAAGCTGTTAACGTAACCATTTTCTATTCGGACAATGTCATTAACTTCAACCTTATCAATTTGTTCATCCCAAAGCGTCAACTTTATCTTTCCAGTTTCGTCTTCAAGTGTCAAATCAGCTACGCGAGCCTTCTGACCTGTCTTTAATGTGACTTCTCTAGGCTCAGATTTTTCTACTATTCTCCCACTAACTTCAACCCTTCTCATGTTATCTCTCAATTGTGAGATGTTCAAATCATCCACATCTAATCTTGTTTACCACCATTTAAAAGCTTTAAGATAACTAAAAGGTTAATATGATACAAAAAAATTAATTTAGAATTTAGAGGAAAGGAGCAATTATGGCGCAAGAAGAGAAATTAGTTGCTGAATTGAAGGGCAAAAACATTATCGTAAAGAATTTTGAGGCAGCTCAACAGCTATATAAAAGTGGGTTTGGTGAAAAGGAAGGGCAAAAATTAGTTTTTACCCCTTGTGAGGGATTATACTTATGCGACGCCGGTAAAATTAAGATTCATGAGAAAGGGTATGAGATAACCTTTGACAAATTAATGGATAAAATATACAAAAATGACAAAAGTATATTGACCAGGTTCTTGGTTTATAGAGACTTGAGGACAAGAGGATTCGTAGTTAAGGAAGGCTTTGGTTTCGGTATCGACTTCAGGGTTTATGATAGAGGAGATTATAATAAAAAGGCATCCAAATATGTTATTTCTGCGTTGAACGAAGGAAACGATTACGCTTTTAGCAAAATCTTCCAAGATATAAGAGATATAAGAAAGATGGGGAAAGAATCTATAATTGCAGTAGTGGATAGAAGGGGGGAAATAATATATTACCAACTATCGGAGGAAACGTTTAATGCGAAAAGATAAAGTGATGGCGTACATATCAATAATTAGACCTGCAAACAGTTTAATGGTTGGAACTGCGGTGATAATTGGAGTGATGCTTACTTCCTTGCAAATGGTTTTGTCGTGGAAAACGTTGTACGGCTTTCTAACTGGATTCTTCGTTTCAGCCTTTTCTATGGTAGTAAATGACATTTACGATGTTGAAGTTGATAAGAAGAACAAACTTACCAGACCCTTAGTGGTAGGTATAATGAGAATTAAAGAAGCATGGATATACGCTTTTATATTACTTATAATCGGATTGGTTTTATCTTTTGCGACCAATATCGAGGCATTTATGGTTGCAACACTCTTTGGATTTATTTCATGGTGGTATAACTTTACTTTAAAAAGACATGGGATAATTGGAAACATGACAGTCGCTCTTTCCACCTCTATACCCTACATTTATGGTAGCATGATATCTACAACTAAACTATCTTTAGCTAACATATTCCAAGAGGCTCCACTGGTACCTTGGTTTGTAGGCATATCTTTCTTAGCAGTTACAGGAAGAGAAGTAATAAAGACAATTTCAGATATAGAGGGGGACCAGATAAGGGAAGTTAGATCCATTGCTCTTTGGATAGGGAAAAGGAACGCAGCAAAGGTTGGGGTAACATTTTTTGTTTTGGCAATCTTATTTACATTTGGGCCTTATATTCTAGGCCAAGCAGGTATAGCTTACATGATAATGATACTGGTACCAGACGTTGTATTTATTTATATTTCCTATTTAATTTTAATAGACCAATCAGTTAAAAGTGTTCTTTATGTAAAAAAACTAGCTTTATTTGGTATGTTATTGGGATTTGTTGCCTTCGTAGTCGGGAGGGTGTTGATGACATAGTATGGCTGGTGAGATGTGGTCAGAAAAATATAGGAAAATAAGCTTTAATCAAATCATAGGCAATGAGGGTGCAAGAAAGGCTTTTTACGAGTGGATTAAAAATTGGAAAGAGGGGGATAAAGCAGTACTTTTAGTTGGTCAAGCAGGAACAGGGAAAAACACTACGATTTATGCTGCAGCACGAGAATTAGGATACCATGTTGTTGAATTAAATGCTAGTGATACAAGAACAAAGGAGAAACTAATAAAAAAACTCGGTTTTTCATTATATACTGTGGGTCTTTTTGATGAGAAAAGGTTGGTACTTTTCGATGAGGTTGATGGAATTTATGGAAGAGATGATTATGGTGGAACTGAATACATTAATGAACTTTTAGAGAAGCCTCCAGTTCCAATTGTATTAACAGCAAATGATGAAAATAATGAGAACGTTATAAAGCTTGAGAAGAAAACGATTAAGATTAGCTTTCAGAAAGTTCCATTAAAAATGATCATAATGTATTTGAAGCATATTGTTGAACTAGAAGGAAAAAAAGTAGATTTGAAGCTTTTAAACGAAATCGCGAAGAAAAGCGATGGTGACGTTAGAGCTGCGATTAACCTTCTTCAAAGCATGGTAGATGCTCCAAAGACGATTGAGAGAATGGATCTTTTAAAGGACGCTATTATTTCTAAGCAAGACGCATTAATGGCGTTATTCAACGAAGAAAATCCTGAAACAGCGTATGAAAAATTTTCGAAGATTGACTTTAATTCTAGAGATAAATTATACCTTCTATTTTACTCTATTCTGGCTTCTGGCTTAGATAAAAGTAAAAGAAAAGCAGCCTTAAGAGTTATATCTGAAATAGATATCTTTGAGACAAGGATAGAAAGTACTCAAGAATGGCGAATGTTGAAATGGTTTGATAGAATAATTGTCAATAAATTCTATAACCAAAGCTTTAGACAAGGGATTAAGTATTATGAGGAGGAACCGTTATGGGAATTGAAAATTAAATATTGGACTGAATTACGATTATTCAAATCAATCAAAGAGAGAGTAAACCAACGATATCATACCTCAAACAGTGACTTTGTTCTTTATTACATACCTTGCTTAGTAAACCTAGCAAGAAAGGATAAAGAAAAAACATTTCGTTACCTACAATATCTAGGATTTAACGACAACTTTATCTCTTTAATTGATAAGAGGGTAAAAACATGATAGAAATTGTTGAAGGGGAGTGGTTTAGACTTCCACGACTAGGGATAGATGATTTTAAAACGCTAATGTCCTTGGGTCTAAAATATGACAAGGTGAAAGGATTGTTAGTTAATAGTGAAACCAACAAAAATCTTTTTGTAATTTTTTTAACTCAAGTTCTAAAAGATGAGGTGATCATATATAAAAGGTGTGCTATATGCAAAGCTAGGATCGACTGTAAAACTTGTGAATATAGTTCTGAGTGTGACTTCCTTAAAGCCTCAGAGAACTGTTTATGTATTACATGTTTAGAAAAAGATGAAAGTTACGCCTATTATATCATGAGTTCACAATAGAAATACTATAAATCAGCTAGTCCAAAAAGGTTTCCTTAAAAGAACAGATCGAAGAAAAGCGTTGCGTAACCCATCATAGTCTTTATTATCTAAATATTTGCTTACATCGACTTCGTTACCTGAGACCATCAAACACGGCTTTAGAAGGCCATCATATGTCACCCTAAGTCGATTACAGTGATAACAAAATTCAGTATTTTCTATAGGATGTACGACTTCAACTTTAGTAGAATCCAGTTGAAAGATCTTTCTTTTGTGCATATCATCTCTAAATTGAATTGACTTAGAAATTTTAGAAAGTTTCTCTTCAACGCCATCAATTGGTTTATGAAATTCTGAATAAAGATTTTTAGATATTCTTACCGGCTCGAGTTCAATTATTTGCAAAATGCAACCTGACTTGGCTGCATATTCTATCATAGAGTCAACCTCATCATCATTTATACCTTTCAAAAGAACCATGTTCAACTTGACAGGGTTAAGTCCACTCTTAACGGCTTCATTTATTCCTTCGAGGACTCTGTTGACTTCGCCTCCAGTTATTTTCTCGTACTTTTCACTGTCAAGGGATGGAAGGCTTACGTTGACCCTTTTTAATCCTGCATCTTTAAGTTGTTTGCTATACTCTTTTAAAAATTGTCCATTTGTAACCATAGAAACTTCGGTAAAGGATTTGATAGAGAAGATAGATTTGACAATTTCTATTATGTCTTTTCGATAAAGTGGTTCACCACCTGTAAGTTTAACAGTTTTAACACCATAAGACGCTGCTAACTTTGAAATCATAATTATCCCATTAATGCTAATCTCTTTATTTTCCTTATTCAACGACCCCTCAGAGTGGCAGTAGAAACATTTTAAATTACATTTAGATGTCACAGATATCCTTAAGTTATATACTGGGCGGTTGTAAAGATCCAGAAGCATCTTTATTCACAAGCATGCTTAACTATGTGTGGTAGTTCGTTGATTATGAGCTCTAAAGCGGTTTCAACAGCATCTGGAGAACCAGGCATACAAAACACAGCACATTTAGAGATAAGTCCAGCAGAGGCTCTTGACATTAATGCAACACTTTCAGCCTTTGAGAAAGTTTTATACCTAAATATTTCTCCAAAGCCAGGGAGCTCCTTATCAAATAATGGGAAGAGAGCTTCTATTGTAACATCAGAAGATGTTAGACCTGTTCCACCAGTCAAAATAACAACATTACAGTTTTCTTCATAGACTGATCTGAGTGTTTCCTTTCGAATCATTTGTATGTTGTCAGATACGATCTTTTTCGATATTATAGTGTAACCCTTTTCCATAAGTGCTTTAACAATCTGTGATCCAGAAACATCTTCGACTCGATGCCCCTTTAGAGCTTCTGAATATCTTGAAGTACTCACTGTTATAACTGAACATTTTATTTCGGAAGGGGCTGACACCCTATGTAGATCATAACTTTTCATTACCTTTCACCTTACTTAATACTCGAACGTCTGTTATCAAAGTAGTGGGGTATTGACCTGATTCATCTTTTTCATACTTTTTAACAACATCCCAAATATTTAAAAGGGCATTAAAAACTCCTGTAAGAGCTTCCATTTCAACGCCTGTTTTAGAATGAGATTTAACATAAACTCTTACTGTAATGATAGTTTCCGATAAATCAAATTTTATTTTAATATCTTCAATAGGAACTGGATGGCAAAAAGGAATCAATTCGGATGTCTTCTTGACTGTATTAATAGCTGAAATTATCGCGATTTGGATGGGGTCGCCCTTTTCTACCTTACCTTCCTTTATTATCTTTATAGTTTCCTTTTTAAGAAAAATCTTTCCTTCGGCAATGGCTTCTCTCTTCGTAACCGGCTTCGTAGAAACATCGACTATCCCCAAGTTCATTACCCATTCCAAATTAACTATTATTCTAGTATAAAAAGAACTCGTTAAAGGTGTCAGACAAGCTATTTTTGCCTTCAAATCGCCTTGCTTTATTTCAGCATCTCATAACTGTCTAAATCTAGGATGGTCTATTACCAAAAGTGTTTCCTCATTATTTGGTAGGTATGGTTGCATTTTTCTTAATCCTCTGCCCAGAGTTTGTTCAGGAAGAAGAGGCAAATCAAACGCTCTAAGTGGAACAATCACTACAACGTTTCCGACATCTCAGCCCTCTTTTAACATCATAACATTTACTATAGCCTCATATTCGTTTGTGTCTATTTCTCTCAGCTTTTCTTGGTATTGGAAGTTCCTTTTTGGTTATTTCTCCTGAAGAGTCTATACATATTAACAGAACCTTTCAGCCTCCTGTTCGGTGAGGCCGACTTCTTTAATAAGACGTTCTTTTAAAAGATTCTTTTCTATCTTAAAAGAATCGTATCCTTTTTAGGAACAGGAGAACCAAAATAAGCTTGTAATCGACAGCAGTCCTTATCAAGTCTACAATCTGGTCAACAAAACTATACAATTCATCATGTGCAAACTTCTTGAGAAAAAGTGTGTTCTGACGCATCAGCTTGTAAATGTATGCGCTTCATATACAAAATTTGGTTGTAAATTAGGCCAATCCCTTTGATTTTGTTGTATAGAATGGTTGGATTACGTTTCTTTTTACTTCTGCCATTTCGATTATACCATCTGCTGAAGCAATAATGTCTTCCTTTAACAGGATAAGATTATCTTCAATACATTTCTTGAAATAGATTTCTAGGAGGCAAGCCGAAGTTTTCCATACTAGAGAAGGGTATGCGGCGTCCGGGATTTGAACCCGGGCTATCCAGCTTGGGGGGCTGGCATCTTTGGCCACTGGATCAACGCCGCACACTTTTTACTATTCTGGGAGTTTAAATAACATTTTTTCTTTTTCGAACGTTAATTCGTATGTATCGTTTACGTTCATTGGTACTTGTAGTTGGTCAAACTCTTTTTCTGTTAGGAAGAGTACGACCTTTGGGTATGTTAATTCTTTTGCAATGGGAGGAAAAAGGCCCATTGACTGTATCTGCGTTATTATGGAATGAGTTACCTTTGCTGTTTCATCTCCATATTGTTGGCTCGTTAGTGGTTGCCTTTTGAGTTCAACTAATTCTATTTGTTTACCAGGTTCGCCTGTATCTGGTGCAGTGAAGCTAGTGATTCTATACACTTTTACTAATACCATTTTCTTCCACCTCAAACGTTCTTTTAACAAAAGAATAAAGTTTCATATTTTATACCATATTAATTTATTTCTCTTTTAAATATTACTATTAAAGTTTTAGTACAATTAATCAACATATTTATTATGGTAAGATTAGATGATAAAATTAATCTTCTACTATTAAATAGCTCCATAGGTTGAAAATACTAGTTAGACCGTTGAGTGCGGAAAGCTTAGGAGTGAGGTCAATATCAACATATGTAGAGACACCCGATCTTAGAGTCCTCATAGATGCTGGGGCAGCCCTTGCGCCAAGAGACGGTTTAATGCCCCATCCTTTAGAATATAAGGCATTAAATAAGGCAAGAGAGAGAATTAAGTATTATGCTGATAAGAGCGAAATAATTGTTGTGTCACATTACCATTTTGATCACTTCTCTCCATTTTTTAATACTATAGATGCAAGGTGGACTTGGTGTGACAAAAGAGTTGCCAGTGACATCTACTCTAACAAAATAGTATATTTAAAAAACACTGAGTCTTCAATAAACTTTAGTCAAAAAGAGAGAGGGTTTATGTTCAAAAAGCTATTAAGTAAAGTTACAAATAAAATTATAGAAGCTGATAATAAAGCCTTCTATTATGGAGGGACTACAATTCAATTCAGTGAACCATTATATCATGGGGAAGAGGGGAGTAAACTTGGATATGTTTTGGCGACAATAATAAGAAGTAGAGGACTTACATTTATGCATGCCTCAGATGTCCAGGGCCCTATGTCAGAAAGGACATTTAAATATATACAAGCAGAAAAACCAGATATCCTTGTGATCGGCGGCCCGCCCACTTATCTTAAGAGCGTATATGAAAGAGATATAAATAATGCTAAGGAAAACCTTAATAGGTTAGTAGAGACCACTAAACTAGTCATTCTTGATCATCATCTCTTAAGGGATGTCAGGTCATTAGATTTCGTGAGAAAACTAAACACTAAAGCAAAAACTTTTAGGAACAAAGTACAGACCTTTGCAGAATATCGAGGAAAAAAGAACCTATTACTAGAGTCCAAACGTAAAGAACTATATATGAAAAAAGAACCAGACGAAGAGTTTCTAAAATGGATTAATCTCCCGCCTCAGATCCAAGCTGTGACGCTTCCCCCTGTTTAGCAGCAATACTCTTTATATGGTTAACAGTTAGGATCCCTGCCTCAGCCAAGTTAACGATGGAATTAGTCGAAGCAATGCCAGTAAGCTTTCCAATCTTTCCCTTTATTTGCCTCCATTTTAATTTGGTATTACCGCTTTTGGATACATATATTATGCCTAGAATGTCTTTCGCATTAACAAAAGTTATATCCTTAATCTTAGTTAAAGTTACTTTGTCAACCGCCTCAATATAGATCGATCCAGGGCCACTTTCTTTTTCAGGAAAAACTTCAGGGTCTTTATAATAACTTAATGGCATGAAAGAACGGCATGTACTGTTGATGAGAAAGTGTCTAACTTTTTCTACTGGTATAGTCAAATCTATTTTTACCATATATTTCCCTTATCGGTTTGCATCCAATACAAACTCCTATAAATGACTTTTTAAATATGTTTTTGTTAGGGCGATGAAGAAAAACGGTATCGAATTGATGAGAGGGATCTTGAGTGCTGAGCCTTTAGAGAAAGATATTTTCGGCTACCTCTCTACAACATATAGAACTTGATGTATGATTATAGTTAAATAATAGACTTTAGAAACTTAACTAAAGAATAAAATGGAAAAGCCAAAAATCTTTAAAGATGAAACTAAACTTTTCCCAGAATACATACCAAAAAAGACACCACATAGAGAGATGGAAGTAAATAAATTAAAATCTCTTTTCGATGTTGTTCTACAGAACCCAGCAGAGGCCAGTCAACAAGTCTTTATTTTAGGCCCTGTAGGTAGTGGGAAAACACTTGTCTCAAAGAAGTTTCTTCAATATATCGATGAACAATACCAAACGAATGCTATCAGAATTAAAACATACTACACTAATTGCAGAGTGAATAAGGTTTTCAGTAGCATTTTAAATAACATACTTGCTACGATAGGTCACTCTTTTCCTAATAGAGGTTTTTCTGTTGATGAAATAGTTCAATATTTTTTATCAGTAAGCTTAGAAGAGAATGTTCACATAATATCTGTTTTTGACGAATTCGACGCTCTAGTTGCTCATGAAGGTGTGGAACCACTTTACATAATAACTAGAATAAGAGAAATGGCGAAGGACAGACAGATTCTCTCATCAATAATCATTAGTAAAACATTTTCATATTTGGATAAAGCAGATCGAGGTATATTAAGCTCGATACAAAAGAACATCATAAAGTTAGAAGCTTATAGTGAGACACAACTTAATGACATCCTCTTCGATCGAATCCTGATGGCTTTTAATGAAGGCACAGTAGGAAACGAGACAACAGAACTTATAGCTAAGATTGCTTCAAGATATGGTGATGCTAGATATGCGATAGAACTGTTGCATCTTGCAGGCCGAATTGCAGACTTTAGGGGGGAAGACCGAGTAAGACCGGATCATGTTAGAGAAGCAAAATTGCAGTTACCACCCCAAATAAGAAAAGAAGAAATCGGATACCTAGATGATCATGAGAAAATCCTCCTTTTATCTTTATCAAAGCTTCTAAAAGAAAATCTGGGGGAAAGAGTAACTTTAAAGGAACTACAGCAAGAGTATAACATGAGTTGTGAAGAGTATAATAAAACTCCCTTAAAGTACACTCAACTCTGGATTCGAATAAAGGACCTAGTGCAAAGAGACTTAATAAGTGCGGAAGTTTCAAGCAGAGGTCATAGAGGGAAAACGACTTTTATAAGCTTACTTAATGTCCCAGCAGAACAGATATACAATGAAACCAAGGAGAGACTAAAAAATGGTTGATCTATCTACGATTTTTGGAAGTAAAGGAAAATTCAAAATATTAAAGACTCTCTTAGAAGAGGAGGAAATAAACATTTCTTCGTTATTAAGGGAGGCTCGAATATCGTATCCTTTAGCGATCAAATACTTATCTGAACTTGAGAAAAATGGGTTGATCAAGCAAAAGAGATTTGGTAGAATAAGGATAATCAGTTTAGAGAATAATAGGTCAACTAGAATACTAAAGAATTTCCTAATAGAATGGAAAAACAGTGAAGAAGAAAAAGTAGGAAAGGGGTTTGGATAGTTTATTCTTTGTCTATGAATTCCTCAGGAGATGGAGGAATTTCGCTTAAACCCTTTCTTTTCCTTATTGACGCGATTAATTGCGTAAGGATGCTTGTTGGAACAACATTCCATTCTTTAAAGTGGGTGTTCCACATGGCTTTCCCAGCTGTTGCTCCTCTCATTGCTTCACTAAGATCGAAGGTTTCTGCTGCTGGAATAACACCTTCTACAATTGTAAGAATGCCTTTCTGCTCAACATTAAGCATCCTACCTCTTCTAGCCGAGATAACACTAGCGATTGGTCCTATCAACTCACTACTTGCTTTGACCTCGATACCCAGAATTGGCTCTAATAGAGTTGGGTTGGCTAATAGCAAAGCACCTAGAATAGCTCTTCTAGAAGCGGGTAAAAGTTGTGCATATGTCCTATGAGCTGGATCTTCGTGAAACTCCGCGTGATGAAGTATTACCTTAATACCTCTACACGACTCTTGAGCAAGAGGGCCATTCTCCATCACGTCTGAGAAACCAACTTTTATTGAATCAATTGACTCTTGCATGAATTGAACACCTTTAGTTGAATCAATAAATATATTACCTCTTGGGTCAACAGAGATCACGTTTCTGGCTTCGTCCGCATCCCATCCGTGGTCCCTTAATATCTTAGCTACAGTCTTCTTATCACTTTGTTCATTAATTGTATTGTTTCTGATCAGTTCAATTATTTCAGATGCTAATGGTTCGACTTTCATAAATATACGGTTATGCTTATTCGGGGATTTGGACATAACAGGACCAGCAGAACCACGGATCGTTTCACGATAGTTGATTAGTGGAGGAGTAGTTACAATTTCAAGTCCTGCTTGAGCAATAAGTGTTGTAGCGATTTCTAGATGAAGTACACCCATTCCTGACATAAGCATTTCCCCTGTTTCTTCATTTATTTTGACAACAAGGTTAGGATCTTCAATTGAAATTTTCCTTAAAGTGTCGATCAGCTTAGGAAGATCGCGTGGGTACTTAGGTTCAACAGCAATAGTTACAACTGGTTCAGAAACATACTTTATTTGTTCAAATGGCGTTATGTCCTTAATTGAGGAAATCGTTTCTCCAGCACGAGCTGCGTCTAGACCAAGTAAAGCTGGAATGTTACCTGAACCTATGACCCCAATCAATTCTCTAAATGGCCCCATAAACATATTAACGGATTGGATTCTAGCTTGCGTCCTTGCGTTACTTAAAAAGACCGTATCCCCATCATGCACAGTACCAGAAAATAGTCTACCTACTGCTACAACACCAGCTTGTGGATCAACTACAACATTTGTGACCATCATCACTATAGGTCCTTTCTCATCACAATTTACTAGAGAAATTCCTATATCAGAGTTGAGGTCGCCTTTCCATATTTTCGGTATACGATACTTCTGTGCAACGTGCGGAGGAGGATGATGTCTAACAACCATGGATAAAACAGCTTCATGAAGTGGAAAATTTTCAGACAAAACCTTTAGATTACCTTCTTCATATGCTTTATAAATATCACTAAATTTTACACCTTTTTTCTGAGCGATCATGAAATTGAATCCCCATCTATCCTTTGCTGAACCAAAGGCTACACTACTATCTTGTATGCTTACCTTCCACTTTTGCTTATATTCAGGTTCAGCATATATTTCAACTAAATCATTAAATTCATTTACAATGTTTGCAAGCCAAGCCTGCATTTTATCTGGTGTAAGTTTTAATTCTTTAATCAACCTATCAATTTTGTTTATATAAAGCACAGGACGAACTCGCTCCTCTAACGCCTGTCTAGTTACAGTTTCAGTTTGTGTCATAATACCTTCAACCGAATCTGAAACGACAACGACACCATCAATTGCTCTGAGGCTTCGAGTGACCCTCCCTGTAAAGTCGATATGCCCTGGAGTGTCGATCAAATTTATAACGTAAGGGACGTTTTCATATTCATAATATAACGTTACATTCGCTGCTTTTATAGTCATCTGCCTTTGTTGCTCTAGATCCATATAATCTAAGGCAAGTGCTTGCCCCGCAACAGAGGGACTGAGCATTCCGCAAGCAGCAAGAAGACTATCACTCATAGTCGTTTTTCCATGGTCTACGTGGGCAACAACACCTAGATAATTCGGGTCAGAAGTGCCCTTCTAAACCTTTCGAATCTGGTCTTTGTTGCCTATAATCTTTAATGCCTCTGAGGTAGTTTTATATCTTGGCATATCAAATCATACACTAACCCACTAAATGAAGACTTTTAAAATATTTTGGTATTCTTACTCTATGTTAGCGTGTCTTTTCCTCATATCTGCTTCTTCTACATTAAGTTGAATCATTAAAGTAGCTATCACTGAATCGAGTAAGAACATCGCACTATCTTCAAAGACTGTCCCAAGAGGGGCTAATGGCTCATGTAACCCTAAAATTTGTCTAGCAAAATAATCTTTTGTTGAAATTTCTACACGCCCTTTAAGAAACACGGTATGAGTTGAGATCCGTCCAAGTGGGGATGAAGGATAAGATGTTATTGCAACGACTTCTGCATTAACTTGTTTAGCTGCTTCAGCTGCTGTAACAACTAGTTTAGTTGTACCAGACCCTGAAATTGCTATTACAAGATCTTCTTTTGATACAGAAGGTACTATTGTATCTCCTAAGACATACGCATTAAATCCTAAATGCAGGAGACGCATTCCAAATGCTTTGCCGATTAAACCACTTCTACCAGCACCCATAATTAAGATCTTGTTATTTCTATGGGACTTTAAGATTTCAATAAAGCGGATTAATTCGTCTTCATTAAGTTGCGATAAATTTTCCTTAACCAACTCTAATAGAACGATCGCCCTTTCTTTAATTTGACTGCCATTATCGCTCATAATTTTGGGTTAATTTATACAGTATAATAAGTTATTTGCTTATCTTTTCAAAGTAGTTTTCATATCGATTCCATGGCGTATCCAATAAAGATCTGATCGTTCTAGCCCTTTTAATACCTAAGCCTTTTACTGTTGAAAGTTCTTGGGTAGAGGCTAAGAAAATGTTCTTAGGTGAACCAAATCTTTCAAGAAGTCTTATGGCAATTAGCCGTCCTACTTTAGGAAGGGAGGAGACAATGTAAACTTGTTGATCAAAAAATGCTTTTTTCTTTAAATGCTTGACTGGAGGAGAATACTTGTTAGGAATTTTATTGATTAGAGAAGAAATTACTAGCGCAGTTTCTTTTTCAGATAAAACGTTAATTAGATTTACTTTAAAGTTTAGAAGCAAAGATATAATAGTTCCATATATTACCTTTGGATTATGGATATATTTTTCTAGGTCTTTATAATTGCCTTCGACGATTAAAAAGGGAGAAGAATAGTTTGATGTTAGGTTATCAACTTGTACAAAAAGTCTGCCGTCGAAGAGGGAGGAGGCAAAGTCTGATAGAGTCTTTCGTTCAACAGCAACTTCTGGGCTTATTATATAGTCACCTATCTCTAAATGTTTAAAATGCACTTTAACACCCAATTCTTTTAGAAGTGAGGGCACAAGGGACTTTGATTCCCTATGATCAACAATAACGTAACTCATTTGAATCTCTATATATGGAGAAAGTAGATAGCATATATAAAAACGATCATAAAACAGATAGCAACAGTTGCAGCAAAGTAATCTCTTTTTCTTAGGTGTAAAGAATAATAGGAGGTCTTCTTTTTAGAGAAACCATAAGCGCGTGACTCCATTGCCTCTGCTAGTTCTTCGCTTCTAATAATAGCTTGTACAATTAATGGGATAAGAACGGGAATATAATTCTTAATCCTCTTTATAAAATTGCCTTTTTCGATTTCTAAACCTCTTGAACGTTGGGAGTCTAATATCTGAATTGCATCAAGCATTATTACAGGAACAAATCGAACAGCCGTTACAAACGCGAATATCAAGTCATATGGAAGGTAAAATGATTTCATGACCAGTTCTAATTCATCTGGTGAAGAAGTCAAAAAGAAGATCGAAGTGGAGGATACGACAGAGATGAACCTTAATGAGATAATTATTGAGAACATTATGTCATAACCTACTAGGATGTTTATTACGAAAATCATAGCTAAGAAGGAGAGGGAAAAAACGAACGTTCTTACCATTCTTTTAAGAGTTTTTGATAAAGCACCTATAAAAAAGATCAGCACTAAAATGATAGAAAATTCAACTATTGTACTACTAACTAAAGAGAGGAAAAAGAGCATCATAGAGATAAGTAACTTAATTCTAGGATCGATTGTGTGGAAAACACTATCTTGACGTCGATAGATCAACCCTTCCGCAATCCAGAACATTTCACCCACCCTTTTTCATTAACTTTAAAAAGGTGGATCTGGCTTCTAACACATCCAGTGGAGGGTGTGGGAGTAAAGGTGCTAGATGATCAAAAAGTTCAACAAATTGTGGTTTTATAACTCCACATTTATCAATGGAGGCATCATCTTTAAAAACATTAGCACAAACATCGTCCTTTACGACTTCTCCATTAGATAATAAAATTATCCTTGGCTGCAAAAGCCAAATGAACTCAATATCATGTGAAACTATGATTACTGTTTTGTTCCTAGTAATCAACATTTTGATCACTTCTCTAAGCTTTTCTTTCTGTAAAAAGTCCTGCCCCACAGTAGGCTCATCTAAAACAATGTAATCAGGATCCCATGCAAGAATAGAAGCCAAGCAAAGTCTCTTTTTTTCTCCACCACTTAAAAGCAGTGGAGATGTGTCCTTGTATTGGATAAGATTAAAGAATTCAAGGGCCCATTTAACTCTTTTCTTAATTACTTCTTCTTCAAATCCAAAATTCTTTAGTGCGAAAGTAACTTCATTCCAAACAGTATCAGAGAATATTTGATGGTCTGGGTTCTGGAAGACTAACCCCACCTTCCTAGAAAGGGCAGCAACAGACTCATCCTGTGTATCTTTTCCAAAAACTTTCACATACCCTTCATTTGGCTTGAGTAATCCATTGAAGTGTTTGATCAAAGTCGTCTTTCCAGAGCCATTACTACCCATTATCGCAACAATTTGGCCTAATTCGATTTTTATGTTGATATTTTTCAAAACGTAATCTTTCATTGTCGGATACTTAAAGTAAAGCTGCTTAACTTCAATCATTTCTAAAAACCTCTTTCTTAATCATTTCTGAAAAGCTCCTTACATCTAACGAATAACCAGGAAGATTTACACCCGACTCAGAAAGAGTATTTTGGAGACTAATTATTGGAGGAACCGTAACACCGTATAGGTGAAGATTCTTTTCTTTGATGATATCCTTAAATGGACCATCGAAAACAATTTGCCCTCCGTCCATCACAATCATTCTGTCCGCGACCTTTGGAAGAAGATCTATCCTATGCTCAACTACTATTATTGTAATGCCAATACTTCTGTTTAATTCTTTAAGTGTAGAAATAAATTCATAAGCAGTTTTAGGATCTAATAAAGAAGTTGGTTCATCCAGTATTAATATTTTGGGGTGCATAACAAGGGTTCCAGCTATAGCAACTCTTTGTTTTTGACCATCTGAAAGCTCATATGGAGCTCTATATCTTAGATGTTCAATATTTAAGATCTTTAAAGCCCACTCTAATCTTCTGCCGATTTCCTCTTTATCAACACCAATGTTTTCTAATCCGAAGACAATATCTTTCTCCACAGTGAACATGAAAATTTGGTTTTCAGGATTTTGGAATACAAACCCAACTTTAGTAGCGAGTGTACTAATATTTTTTTCAGATACTTGTTCGCCGTCTACAATCACCTTTCCTTTGTACACACCACTATAAAGATGTGGGATTAAGCCATTAATACATCGTAATAAAGTTGACTTACCGCAACCACTCGGTCCAACAAGTAAAACAAATTCACCTTCTTTAATTTCTAAGTTGATATTCTTAAGGATAGGTGTTGGGGAGTCCAAATATGAAAAATTGAAATCTATGAATTTTATTAGTGGGGTCAACTTTCCACATAGCAGAGGAAAATACGATATAAAAGGATATTACTTTAATGATAACTTTCTTATCTTCCTTGATAACATTTTTTCAGAAAGAGCTAGAAATGATGATATCAATTGACTCTCTCCGCATTCTACATTAAATGAAGCGGCAAATCTATGGCCACCACCAACACCATTAAAGCCTTTTACTAACAGTTCAGCCAAAGTGTTCAATTTTAGGGACCCCACTTTTGATGCTTCATAAGAACAACGTAAACTTCCTTTAATTAAGCCATCTTTATCTTCTCCGTAAGCGAGGGCAATATCGCTCCCTCCATCAACTAGGAATTTTGCAACAGAAGCTTGAAATGAACCAATTTTAACAATCGAAATGATCAGATCCTCTGCTTCGTAAAGGCGTACTCTAGATAAGCTTTTAAGCTTCGCGATTGCTTCTGAACGGTTTTTCTTTATGGTAAGTACACTCTCACACCAACTTAATGATGCGCCTAAATCTATTAAGAAGCATACGTTTTTCAATGTATCTTCCGTGGCAACAGATAAATGTCTGGTGTCAAAAAGTATGCCTAACAGTAGAACATTTGATATAATATCGGGAATAGCTACATCATATTTCCTAAAAAGATGGAAGATAATTTCTGACGATGAAGTAGCTTGTTCATCAACAACAAAGTAGTTATAAAACCCTTTACTATCTTCTTGTAATGGATGGTGATCTATTAATAGTTTAGGAACAGTAACATTCTTTAACAGATCATAATATTCGTCTAAAAGGTAGGGAGAGCCTGCATCAACTACAACTACAAGATCACATCTATTTGGAAGTTGTTGGTTATAATCTACTTTAAGGTATTGCCTTAAAGCCTCAGCGTTTGAACTTAGCCCACCTGGAAAAACATATGTAATTGAAGAGTAGCTTTTTTTAATAAAAAAACATCCTATTGAATAAGATGCACAAAAAGCATCCATATCCCCTGACCTATGGGTGAGGATGCAAATTTCTTTGAATTTTGTAAGGTTTAAGTGTTCTATTTCTGAAAAAATAGATTTCATAAATTAACTTTCTTTTAGTTCTTGGCCTTTACCTGTTTGACTTGATAGGGCGCTACTTATTTTGCTTTGCACTTCAGAGAGATTTTGCTTTAGTTTTTCTTCTTGCTTAGCAAGTATTGTTGTTCTTGTCTTATCAAGTTCAAGTTTTTCTTCCAACTCTTTTAGAACATCGTCTCTTTTAACCTTAATGAGAATCTGCCCTGAGAATTTGTATATAGCTTCATCAGGCCCAACTTTCTTTAGTTCATTTATAGCTTTTTCAACCTCACTGATTTCTAGATCGACCTGTCTCTTTTGTAATTGGATAGATTGAAGGCTGTGTTGCAACTCTTCAAATCGCTCAAGCCTTTCTTTTAACCAAGCAGGTATTTCTTCACTCAAAGAGATTCACCAAAGATTTAAGGTTCGTAGGCTCCTCCAGCCATAGTGTACCCACATTTTTTACAAGACCATATACCGGCTGAAACCCGTCGAAGATTTGCAGAACCACATGAGGGACATTGTCTAGTCATTCTACGGGCATAAAGAACTTTAGAAACTCGTTTCCTTACAGTAGAACCATACCGCGCTTTCAATCCCTTTGTCATATTAGGCGCTCTAGGGGTAGGCATTGCTAATCACTTTCTTAATTAATGCTCTTATTTCCTCAGCTTTAGGCTTGGAAAGATCTACTATTTTAAATAATTGTTCTACTGACAGCCCGACAGATCCTCCTTTTTGGCCAGCGCACAAGTGCCCTTCTTCATCAAATGTTATAGTCATCCTTGAATCATGCACTGAATCCTCTTCTTCGGTAGGATCCAAGAGTATGTTATCGCCTATCGTGATTGATGTAACTGAAACAGGTATAAGACGTAGTGGTAGTGGCGTCTTAGTAATTTCTTCTTTTCCTTCATTAACAATTTTCTTATCATATTTTGCAGTTGCTATTGATAATACTGCTGCTATGAACGCTGCATCAAAAAGATTACCATCAATATTAAGTATGTCGATATCAACGAATACACAGTAAACAAGCTTTCCAGGTTCAATAACGAGTTCCTTCAAGTTCAACATCTGTGATTCTCTTATGCCTCGGTCAACAACTCTTGAAACTTCGATAGAATCTTCATCAGGTGGGCCTGGTTCTATCATAGCAGATGATAAAGGAAGAAACTCCGCATTAACGATTAGAAGCCCCTGTTGAGGGGTGTCAGGAAAAGGCTCACCAGTTTCTACTTTGACGCCGGCAATAACCTTGGTGTCACCAATTGAAACTTCAGCTGAACCGTTTGCCTTCTGGATAGGGTTAAGCCTAATAGTGATAGGGCGATATTCGTTTAAAGCACGACCGTCGAGCCTTTTTTGCTTTGATAAAAGGTCAAGCATTTGAGTTTTTCTCAAGTTTTCTATTATTGAAGACCTCTTGAATGACATCTATTTCTCCTCCGTCTTAAAATATTTCTCCATAAGCGCCTTTCTTAGAACTTCATATATCTTCTTGTTTCCCATAATTGCTAAATCTAAAGCTTTCTTGAATTCTTCTTCAGAGAAAATGCCATCAAATTGTAACAGGGTTATTTTATCTAGGTTTGGCATATATGCAACAGGCATGTCGCCTTCTCCCTCCTTATCTTCTATATCGCTTAGATCGAGAATAATCTGACCGTCAGCTTTTCCTGAAGCACAACCAACAATTAGATCTTTCATAGATATCCCGCTATCAGCTAATGCGGCAGATATAGCAGTTATGCTTGCACACCTTGATCCGCCATCTGATTGGAGCACCTCCACATAGACATCGATTATTGAACGTGGGTATTCCTCCAAGAAAAGAACGCATTCCATTGCCCTACGGAGTACAAGTGAAATCTCTATTTCTCTTCTTGTAGGTTGGGGAGGCTTTCTTTCTTCAGTTGAAAACGGAGACATATGATATCTACACCTCACAATTGCTCTGTCCGGGATTAAAAGGTGCTTAGGATGCACTTCCCTTGGACCATATACTGCAGCAACGATCTTGTTCTTGCCATGTTCTATGTAAGCAGAGCCATTAGCATTCTTTATCACGCCCACTTCTATTTTTACAGGTCTAAGTTCGTCAAACCTACGCCCATCAAGGCGTAACCCATTTTCATCAATCAATTTTATCATCTTAAACACCTTTAGATAATAATTCATTTATCATACTAGTAAGGGAGGGTACATGAGCCTTTTCTTCAATCAAATGAATAGCTTTAATAGCTAAAACAATCCCATCTGGAGGACCTTGCACAATGATAACACCATTTTGCCCTATAATTAATTTTGTCTTTGATTTAGATTCAATAATCTTTGCCATCGAACCTTTCTTTCCGATGAGTCGAGGAATCTTTGATGGAGAGAGTACTACAGGCTCACCTCGTAAAACCTTTCCAAGACCCGGTTCTCGTACAGTTAAGAGCGGGTCTCGCGTCCTGTCGTATGCTATAATCTTTGCTGTGAGCATATCGCCAACCTTAAATTGTTCACTCAAAGAGTGAGAAGTCGGAGAAAAATTTCTTCCAAAAACATCTTGGGAGGGTAGATGCGCCATATACAAAGAATTTATGTCAACATCCCATGTGAAAGCGTTAAGATCTACAACTGTTCCTACAACAAAATCGTTTATTCTAGGGATATATGGTCCTGCCAGTGGAATAAACTTTACTTCCTTATCTTCCACTTCAGCCAGTCCGATCTTGAGTGTGTAGAGTTTATTTCCTATTTTATATGTGTTTGTAGGTAAAGGACCAGGAGGGGCTTCACCAATATAATCGCCTGGTAATACTTTATAACGAGTGATCGTCAAAACACATCACTTTCTTGCCAAAACTGTAATTTCAGTTTCACCCTTTGTAAAAGAACCAAGCTTTTCTATTAAAGTTGGATGTAAACCTGCGGGTATCTCGAGTTCAACTACATATGAGCCATCTGTTAACCAACGTTCATTAGAAAGTTTCCCAAACGACTTTAACAATCCTATAGATTTTTGGGAATATTGTGGTGGTATCTTTACTTGTAAAACAACGTTTTGAGATTTTAATGGTAAAATAGGACGCAAGGCTTCAATAACATTTTGTAGCTGTTCCTCGGCAGGTCGAAAAGGGTCTATTGACACTCTAACCTGCTCTAAAGCCTGTTCAAACCTAATTGGTGGGTGAGGGGAATTGGTTTTAGGGTCAACAAAATTCTTTGATAAGATCGTAATTATAGCTCTTCTCTTCTCTTCAACCAATTTCCTTCTTTGTTCAATAGTAAGTTGGAGCTCACCTTTTTTAAGGATGATCTCCGCAATCACATAAAAGTCTGTTGTATGAAAAACTTTTCTCAATTTTTCGTCAGAAACTCGAAGACCTTTTGAAGAATCAGAAAAAACCTCCTCTATCCCTATAACTTGTGAGAGCTCAATTGGTCTACCTAATTTATAATTCAAAGCCGCTTCAGGGTGAACTAAGAGCTCAAAACGCTCCCCTCCGATTACCAATCGGACACATGTAAATTTACTACTCATACTTCTGTTCACCTTTAAATGGTCTTATACTTTTCTTTAGCTAGTGCAGCATATCGTGTTACTTCTTCTTCTGTGTACCTTCTAAGCTTCTTAGTTTGGGTATCAACCATAGCCATCCTTATATGACTTACACCTGACTTGTCTTCACTTACCAGATAAACACATTTAACAGCTAATGTAGAAAGATCTTCGATAGTCATCGATGAGTTAAAGTTGTTTTCCAAGAATTGGGTTACCTGATCGGATCCTGCACCGATTGAGACAGCTTCATATTGGAGATAACTTCCACTAGGATCGACCAAAAACACAGATGGCCCTTTTTTATCAACACCAGCAATTATTAAAGAAACGCCAAATGGGCGAACTCCTGCATACTGAGTAAATTCTTGAGTCAGATCCCCAAGATATTTAGCTACTGACTCTACATCAACTGATTCATCATACAAAAGACGATTTGTCTGCGAGAAGACTCTAGCTCTGTCGACTAGAATTCTGGCATCAGGTACATACCCTGCTGCAGCTACTCCGACATGATCATCTACTTGAAATATTTTCTGGGAAAGCGTTGAAGTCTGAAGCTTTCTAGTACGTTCTTCTACAGCTAAGACGATACCGTCTACTCCACGTAAACCCAAAGCAATAGTACCTCTTCTAACCGTCTCTAAAGCATATTCTACTTGATATAGGCGTCCATCGGGTGAGAATATAGTTAGTGCCCGATCATAGCCTGCCGAAGGACCGAAAATATATCTTCACCTCTTTTCTTACTGAACAGTAGTCTTCTAAATCATATGTTTAAACCTTTTCATTTTTATCATCACAATAGAAATGAAAAAGGAGTTTTGGTCAGTATCGTCGCGAGTTCTTCAATGCCCCCTTAGGCTCAGTCTGGGACGGCTTGTACTTCATCCCATTAGAAACGTTGCTTCTTTAAGATTTAAACGTTTTCCTTAAATTTGAAATAGACTCTCTATAAAATTCTACTGCGTCCCTAAGATATATTTTCTTTGGTTTAAATTTAAAATGGATAGAATTAGCTTTACCTAAAGATATTTCACGTTCACATAATTTGGGTTTATCGAGTCTGACATAAAGTGACTTTGAAGAATCAATATATTCATCTAAAGTTTCCAAAAGCGTTTGTTTTTGATTTGGTTCTAATCGTTTAAATATTATTTCAAAAATTCTTTGCGCGATATCTTCTTTAAGATTAGAATGATACTTTATGATAGGGTTACCATGATGTCCTTTAAGTTGAATTATATTGAATAGGGACTTGTTAAGACAGAAGTTTTCTTCAATGGCGTGGAGGATTTTCTCATCATCTTCTGTTGAGTGTACATAAAAGGATATTTCTAATTCAAAATTATTTAACAGATGTTTTATCACATCAAAGTCTATAAACATTATAAAATATAAATAAATAATTTTTTTATCCAAATTGATTAAATGGAAGAAAAAAAACTTTGTTTAGGTATAGAGTCAACAGCACATACATTTTCAGTAGCAATAGTGTCAAAAGATAAAATATTAGCAGATGAGAGGGAAGTCTATAAACCTCCATTAGGCGAGGGAATTCATCCGTACGAGGCAGCACAACATCATTTCAGGGCTGCAAGGAAAGTTCTACAAAATGCGCTTAAGAAGAGTAAGAGAAAGATTGAAGATATGGATGTCATAGCATATTCAGCTGGCCCAGGTCTTGGGCCTTGTTTAAGAGTTGGTGCAGTAGTTGCAAGATCTATTTCTACATATTATGATAAACCTATGACTGCAGTTAATCATGCAATGGGACATATTGAACTTGCCAATTTTTTTTCAAAAGCAAAGGACCCTGTGATAGTACTTGTTTCTGGAGGGCATACCCTTGTCTCTACATATCTACATAAAAAATGGAGGATATTCGGTGAAACACTTGATATCACCTTAGGTCAACTTTTTGATCAATTAGGAAGAGAGATGGGGTATAACTCACCAGCAGGTAAATATATTGAGACTTTAGCTGGTCAAGGAACAAAATACTTAGATATGCCGTATACCGTTAAAGGTAATGATGTGTCATATTCAGGGTTATTGACATTTGCTAAGAATCTTCTAAAGAAAGATAATAAAAGAGAGGATGTCTGCTTTTCAGTGCAAGAGACAGCATTTGCGATGTTAACAGAAGTAACTGAAAGACTATTAGCTTTTTCTGAAAAACGTGAAATAGTTTTGACGGGAGGAGTTGCAGCAAACAAAAGATTGCAGGAAATGATCAAGAGCTTGAGCTTAGTACATAATTCGAGCTTTTCCGTTATACCACGGAAATATAGTGGGGATTGTGGCGCTCAGATAGCTTTAGTTGGACTTTTACAATATGAAAGTGGAAATGTTGTAGAAGTTGATAAAAGCTTCATTAAACAATCTTGGAGAATAGATGAGGTTCATGTGACATGGAGAAACTGATCAAAGTTGGTGCTGAAGCGAACATATATCTAGACAATTGGGATGGCATAAAAGTTGTCAGAAAGACAAGGAGACCAAAACCTTATTGGAAAAAGGAACTTGATGACAAAATTAGAAGAACAAGGACAATACGAGAAGCCCAGTTTCTGACTAGCGTTAAAGAATTAGGTGTACTAACACCTATAGTATATTTCGTCGACCCTTTCTTAGGCGAAATAATAATGGAATATGTAGATGGAGTTAGAGTTAAAGACCTTCTTAACATGGACTCAAAGACAGGTTTCATTATGCTTTATGAAGCCGGGAAAGGTCTAGCTAAGATGCATAAGCATAACATCATACATGGAGACCCTACTACTTCGAACTTTATCATGCGTGACAGAAAACTTTACTTTATAGATTTTGGACTTGCGTTTTACTCTACACGATTAGAAGATAAGGCTGTCGATCTACATCTCCTAAAACAAGTAATTAAGAGTGCACATCCCGAAGTCTTTAGTAAAGGATTTAAAATGGTTATAGAAGGATACCAACAAATTTTTGGCATAGTTAAACCAGTATTAGACAATATAAAAGAAATTGAGAGGAGAGGGAGATATGCCACACTTGATTGATAACAAGGTATATTTTGTCACTGGAAACGATAAAAAAGTTCTTGAAGCTAAACAAGTACTTTCCAATTATAGCATTCAAATAGAAAAGATTAAAATGAATAAAATAGAAATACAGTCCGATAGACTTGAATCTATAGTTTCTTATGCACTTAAGCAAATGCCTGAAGATAGCAGGCGTATAATAGTAGAGGATTCAGGTCTTTTTGTTAAAGCATTAAATAACTTTCCAGGCCCCTATTCATCATATGTTTTTAGGAAGATAGGATGCGAAGGAATATTGAAGTTAATGCAAAATGAGACGATTAGAACGGCTAAATTTGTTTCTATAATAGGGCTCAGAAATAAAAATAAAGAAATTTTTATATTCAAAGGAGAAGTTGATGGCAAAATAACCTATAAAAAGGCGGGACGATTCGGATTTGGATTTGATCCGATCTTTGTACCGAATGGATGTGAACAAACTTTTGCACAAATGAGAATTTATCAAAAGAATGCTTTATCTCATAGAGGGAAGGCATTCAAGGCAGTTGGTGAGTGGGTGTGTTCACAAATGACAAAACATATTTAAATCGTTAAACTAGAGAGTGTGTTCGCACATGACAAGACAATATTCGCATAAAAGGGGGAAAGCGCACTCAATTAGGCCTGTCTATAAACTTAGTCCTCCATGGGTAACTTACACACCAGAAGAAGTAATATCTTTAATAATCAAGATGGCAAATGAAGGTTTAACCCCTAGTCAAATAGGCATTAAGCTTAGAGATGAATATGGGATACCATTACAGAAGCAAATTACAGGTAAAACAATAACAGAAATATTAAGGGAAAACAATATCATTCCAAAGGTGCCTCATGATTTAGATAATTTGATTAAAAAAGCTCAAAGGTTAAAGGAGCATTTGAAAGTTCACAAGAAAGATGGGAAAAATGTTAGATCACTCGAATTAGTTGAGGCAAGAATACATCGACTTTCAAGATACTATAAAGAAAAAGGCTTTCTAGATAAAAGTTGGAAATATAAAGCAGAAATAGCACAACTAGAATAAGTGCTACATCATGGGCCTCAAAGAGTTCAAGGAGAAAACAGAAGACATATCAGAGTTGATTGAGACAACTATCGATGAAAGGAAACAAATCATTATTATTTGCCATCTAGATGCAGATGGAATAACTTCAGGAAGCATTATAGGAAAGAGTATCTTCAAGGAGGAAGGAAGAGCAGTAATCAGAGCAGTTAATGACCTGGGCCCAAATCAGATATTTAACCTTAAAAAGCAAGAATATGATTTCTATATATTTACAGATATAGGAATGGGGTATGTTGAGTTGTTAGACAAAGAATTAGGTGAACGATGGATAATTTTGGATCACCATCAAAGCTCAGAAGATGAAATAAAGCATCAAAGGGTATTGAACCCCTATGAATTTGGAATAGATGGGGGAACAGAAATTTCTGGCGCAGGGGTAGCTTATATGACTGCAAAAAAACTTAATAGTTCAAACAGGGAGCTCTCAGCATTAGCTATTGTAGGTGCCTTAGCAGATAGACAAGACCAAGGCCCGTCTAGAAGCTTAATCGGGATAAATCAAAAGGCGATCTTAAAGGATGCGAAATATATTGGATTAATAAAAGAAGAAAAAGATTTAATTTTCTATGGAAGAGAAACTAAACCAATACATGAATCAATTGGCTCTACAAATATCCCCTTTATACCCCTTATAACAGGAAATTATGATGCATGTCTAGCAGCACTTGTATCTGCCAACTTTAAGGTAAAGGAAGGAGACAGGTGGAGAACTATATCAGAACTTTCATATGAGGAAAAAATGAAATTAATTGAAATATTAATACCTTACATAACAAAAAGTGGAGCTAAAGGTGAGGTCATAGAAGAACTCTTCGGAAATGTGTATACATTATTAAAGGAAGAAGAAAGATCTATTTTAAGAGATGCTCGAGAATTTGGTTCACTGCTTAACGCATGTGGTAGGGAGGGAAAAGCAGGTTCTGGAATATTAATATGCTTAGGAGACAGAGATGAAGCCTATTCTGATGGTGAGAAGATACTTCAAGATTATAGAAGAACCTTGATGAAATACCTTCAAATAATAAACACTGATGCAAAAAGAATGATTAGTGGGAAAAAAATTGTACAGATAATTGGAGATGAATTAATAGACGAGAAAATGCTAGGTGCGGTTTCTTCCATATTGTCAAGCTCCTTGGCGTTTAAAGAAAAAATATTAATTGTTAGAACGAAAACAAAAGAAAATGATCTAAAAATTTCTGCCAGAAAAGGAAATAACACACTTAAGGAAATTAATTTAGGTCTAACAATTAAGGAACTTTCTAAGAAGTTAAACGGTTCGGGGGGAGGGCACGTTGCAGCAGCAGGTGCGAAAATACCATTGGAATCTTATGAAAAGTTTATTGCAGAAATGATAAAAAAGGTTGGCGATGAGGAAAACAAGATTGAGTCTTAAATTTGAGACATATGATAAAAAAATGGCTTTAGCAATATTCAAATCCTTAAGTCCAGATAATGTAAACATTCCAAGGGAATTATCGTTTAACTTTAAACTTGACAACAATTGTATTCTCCTTCAAGTTACTACAAAAAGCGATTTAGAAACGTTAATATCTACAGTAAGAGAGGTGCTCGATAATATAGGGTTATGCGTTCAAGTAATAATGGTGAGTAATAATGACAAAAATTAGTATGGATATTGAAGGATATTTCGTTTTAAGTAAGGAACATGAAGAAGTTAGTAGAATAATTGAAGAAAGCTTTGAGGAAACAAAGGTTGTATTATTAAGAGGTTCTGAAAAAGATCCGCAGAATGCATGTTATTTGAAAAATTACAAAGTTGTTGGTAACACCCTTTTTGTAAACCTCACTTCAGGAAACTTGGTTAGAGCACATGTAGGAATGCTTAGGTTAAAGAAGATTTTCGCAAAGAAACTTGGTGAAAAACTGAAGATTGGGATTAGAGATTCTGGGACCAAGAAATTTGAGATTATTTTAAAACAAAAAATGGATGAAGTTTCAATAAATAAGATTAAGTCAATAACAAAGGTATTAAATGTTAGAACTGAGGGAGAAAGCACTGTTATTGAACTTCAACCTCTGGGAGAACAAGATCTAAGAGAAAATCTGGTAGATAGATTGATAACTTTAGTTGAAGAAGTGGCTAGAGAAAAACATGCAACTTTTGAACAGGTGCAGCCTGTAGTAAAAAGTTCAAATAGAAAGGAAATCAAGTTTTCAGGAGATCCTCTGATTTCAGGTTTAGAAATTGGATGGGTAGTCAACTTTCCTGGTAGAGGACAGTTTATTTATACAAGTAAATATGGAGCATTATTTGAAGTAATAAAGTCAATTTTGATTGAAAATGTTGTGAAGGCAAATGGATTCAAGCCTTTCCTTTTACCAAAACTTATACCATTTGAAGTTATGAAAAAAATGCCGGGGTACTTTGACAATATTCCAGAAGGAATGTTTTATGTTTCACCACCTCCACGGGAGCCGGAGGCCTTTGATAAATTCAAGCAAGAGTATAAGATTAAAAAGGAGATTCCAATAGAAGAATTAAAAAAAATTCTAAAGGACCCAGCTTATGTTCTTGCACCAGCTCAGTGCGAACCTTTTTGGCATTATTATAGTGTTATAAAACATAGCATTTCAGATTATCCTTTAAAATATTATGATTCATCAGGATACACATATAGATGGGAAGGAGGGGGTGTAGAAGGATTGGTTAGGGTCACAGAGTTCCAAAGAATAGAACTAACATATGTCGGTCTTCCTGAACAAGTTGTGAATATCCGTGATAAAATTGTTGAAAAAGGAGTTTATGTAGCGGATAAAATTTTAGACTTGGAGTGGAGAGTAACAGCAGCTGCTCCATTTTATGTTAAGCAAGCTTCTACAGAGTTTGACCCATTTAACAGCGTAGATGTCCCAGCTTACGATATTGAGATATACCTCCCGTATAGAGGACCAAGAGAAAAGTCCGAATGGTTAGAGGTTGCGGGATGTTTTGTACACAAGAAAAAATTCGTAGAATCATTTAAAATAAAGAGTGAAGAGGGTAGTGAGATCTGGACGGGGTGTACGGGTTTAGGTCTATCCAGATGGGTAGCGGCTTTCCTAGCAGAGAAAGGTTTTAAAGAAGAGGATTGGCCAGCTAACGTATTAAAGAAATATCAAGAAATATTAGGTGAATAAAATGCCTAAAAGAACTTTAAAAGTAAAGGATAAATGGAAAGAGAAAACTTGGCTTCAAGTAGAAGCTCCTTCAATATTTGGAAACAAAATTGTTGCAAAGGTTCCGGTAACAGAAACAGATAAGGCTGTAGGAAGAACTATTGAGACAACTTTATTTGATCTAATCGGAGAAGACGAGGAACAATATTCAATTAAGTTAAAATTTCAAATAGAGAGAATCGAAGAAAAAATTGCAAAGACAAACTTCAAACAATTTGAGCTTGCTAGGGAAACACTGAAGAGTCTTATCCGTAAGGGATCATCTATTATTGATTTCTACAAGGATATCGAAACAAAGGATGGAGCGAAACTCAGAGTATTTGTTATAGTATACACCACATCAAGAGTAAACACTTCAAGGAAGAAAGCAATTAGAAAGATTGCTGACAAAATTGTAGAAGCCAAAGCAAACAAACTTACCTTTGGACAGTTCGTTTTAGAGTCAGTATTAGGGAAAATAGCGTCTGAGATATTTAATGAATCAAAAAGGATTTCTAAAATCAGATATTCTAGCGTTAGGAAGCTAAAGGTACTTAGTTATCCAAAACAGGAAGAAAAGGTGTATCCAGTTAGCCCCTAGCTTTTGCCGAAACTATCTTAATAACGTCACCATCATTCAAAACATGATCAGAACCTACTCTTAATCCTCTTTTAACATCAATAGCGTAGAGAAAACCTTCTCCAAGATCTGTATGTATTTTAAAGGCAAGATCTTTCGCGGTTGAACCTTTCTTAATCAACAGGGCTTCTGGAAGAATATTACCTTTTTTGTCAGAAAGAGAGCGTTCATCTTCTACAGGGAAGACTGTAATCACACCCAACAATTCTCTGAACGTTAAATTTATTGTCTCTTGAACACCCGTTGAGCCCCATTTATCTAAAACCTTTTCTTTAATAAGTTTGAGAGCCTTCCTTTGCGGTTCTGCTAGATTCGCAATGACCTTGAAATCGCTATTACCTGGGATATATTCTATAAGTCTTTTTTCAGCAGCACGTCTAAGAGTTAGTTCCGCTTCAGATGAACATGGGACACAAAGTCTTCCAGTAGATTTTATCTTCTCATAGTTTAACGGAGCTGGAAACAAATCAATTTTATTAGCTGCGATAGTGGTAGGCTTGGAAATCCTACGCAAATGCTTAACAAAATCCAAAATGTTTTGTTCGCTCCAAGAAGATAACTTCTTGTTCATCAAACCGACCGATTCTACAGAAGATAAAATATTTGCCTTAGAAATGGATAAGCCAGATAACTTCTGTTGTATTTGATTTATCCCTGAATCAAAACTAGTCTCACTGAATTTAGAAATCCTTTGCCAATCACTCTTCAATATATTCAAAAACCATAAATCAAGTTCTTCTTCAACAAATTGTATATCCTCTAATGGCTCATGGGAGCCTGGGGTAACCGGTCTACCTTCTATATCAGTACAACCTGAGGCATCTACAACATGGATCAAAGCATCGGCCTGTCTAAGATCGTCAAGAAATTTGTTGCCAAGACCTCGTCCTAAAGCAGCACCAGGGACCAAACCAGCAACATCCATAAGCTTGACTGGAATTAAGCGAGTGCCATCTATACAAATTGATGTTGTAGGATTATCTTTTACTCCAAGTTCTTTACAGACACACTTCGTCCTAAAGTAAGCTAATCCAACGTTAGGATTTATTGTAGTGAAGGGATAGTTGCCAATAGGCACACTTAACATTGTAGATGCACTAAAGAAAGTGCTTTTTCCCACATTTGTCTTCCCGATAATCCCAACTAGCATCAATGTATCTTTGAATTTAAAATAAAAAAAGATTTAATCCTAAAACACGAAGAACTGATTTTATGGAAAAGATTGTCGTCGTAGGCGGTGGAATAGCAGGAACTATAGCAGCAATGACTGCTAAGAAAGAATCTTCTAAGACCCCAGTTTCTCTGATAACAGAAGAAAGATATGCTGCATATTCCAGATGCGGACTTCCATACCTAATATCAGGAGAGGTAAAAAGATGGGAGCATCTTCTAATATACAATGAAGAAACTCTTAGAAACCAAACAATGATCGATTTAAAACTTTCAACCTATGTGAAAAAAATTGACACATCAAACAGAAGAATAATTATATCTGAGCTGAATGAATACAGTAAAACTTTAGAGTACACCAAGCTCATAATTGCTACAGGAGCAACTGCTATAAAGCCTTCCATAGTTGGAATAAATTTAAAAAATGTTTTCGAAATAAGAAATTTAAATGATTCCTTAAAGATAAAGGAGGCAGCTCAAAGTAAAGGAAAAGCGATTATAGTTGGAGGGGGATTAGTATGCCTAGAAACCGCAGAAGCACTAAGAAGAACTGGAGTTAAAGTTACAATTGTTTCTCAAGAAAAAGAGATACTTAGTATGGTTTTCGATGAAGAAATAGGGAAGCTTGTAAGAAGGAGGCTAGAAGAACATAAAGTTGAAGTTATTGAAGCATCAAAACTTGAATATATTTATGGAACACGTAAAGTAGAAGCAGTTAAGGTGAATGGAAGGATTCTACCCTGCAGTATACTTGTGATGGCTTTAGGAGTTAAACCAAATTCGTCTTTAGCTTTAGAGGCAGGGATACCGACTGGAAAATATGGTGGAATAATTGTAAATGATAAGATGGAAACTAAGATTCAAGACATATATGCTGCAGGTGACTGCACTGAAATATATAATTTCATAACCAACGAATATATGCCCATTCAATTAGCAACCATAGCTCATAGAGAAGGGGAGATTGCTGGTGGAAACTCTGTAGGGGGTAATAAGGGAATTGGAAAGGTTGTTTCAAATTCATGTACAAAGATATTTGGATTAGAGCTGGCTACAGTAGGAATAACTCTAAAAGAGGCTGATAGAATGGGAATAAAAGCTTATGACATTTTCATTAAATCAAGTAATAAGATAGATTATTTCCCAAGAAAAAAAAGCGTGTGGACATATTTGATCTTCGATAGTAAAACGAATAGGCTTATTGGTGCACAATTAGCAGGTGAAAGAGCATCAACTTGGGGTAACTTTGCAGCACTAGCTATATTACAAGGTTTAAACGTAGACGATTTAGCAAACTTTAGCAACTCATACTCTCCTTCTGTTGAGAACTTTTGGGCAGGATTGGTGGTCGCAGCTAAGAAAGTAAGGGAACTTAAAACTATAATATAGTTTGGAATTTTACACAACTTGTTTTAGTTCGATTGCATTTATTCTAGTTTCCATAGGCAACTTTGATGAAGCTACTTTAAGCGCCTCCTTTGCTCTTTCCCTATCAGCACTCTTAACTCTCACTATCATTATAATGTTACCAATGTCAACTCTTGCAGCAAGACCTACAGGTTTACCAAATGCCCTTCTCATACCTTCTTGAAGGCGGTCAGCACCGGCAGTCGCAATCATCTTATTTTCTCTGAGAATAACATGAGGATAAACTTTTAAAAGAAGGTAGTAGTTTGACTCACCTAGATCTTGAAGCTTCTTGTTTGCGGCAACACGAGCCGCTTCTAAAGCGTTATGTCTCACTTGGACCTTCGATGCTGATATAAGTTGTAATTCTAAATCGTAATCGCCACTAGCCTTTCCTAGAGAAAACTTTGCAACCTTTGGTTGAGGGGACCCACCGACGTACTTTTTCCTAGTATAGGGCATCCCTGCAGAATGGCGATAATTCTTACCATGCATGTTGTTCACTTCACCCGTTTGTATGCCAATATTTAAATCATTTTAAAGAAAATGATAAAGGAGTAAATATTCTATGGTAGACATTGCTATTGCCATGATGGAACCAGAAAATGAAGGAAATATTGGGGCGGTAGCAAGAGCGATGGGAAATTTTGCTTTAAGTAAGCTGTATCTAATTAACCCGAAAATTCATATAGGTATAAACAGTAGGAAGATGGCAGCCCATGCTCAAAGTATTCTAGACAACGCAATAATCTTATCTAATATCGCATCATTAAAAGAAGAATACGACTTGCTATATGGTACAACCGCAATACTTGCAAAAAGGCCTTCGAATATTAAGAGAAATGTTTTAAAACCAGATGACTTTGCAAAGCTAGTTTCCAAAATCAAAGGTAAGGTTATAATCTTGTTAGGTAGAGAAAGTAGTGGGTTATCAAATGAGGAGTTAGAATATTGTGATGCAGTAATTACAATCCCTGCATGCGAAGACTATCCAACATTGAATGTAGCAACCGCTAGTGCGATATTATTCTATGAACTTTATAAGAATAATACTGAGATTAAAGGTCTTCCTCTAATGAACAAAAGAACTAAAAAACTTCTTTTAGAGAAGTTTCTTGCTGTTATCTCCCAGACCAATTTGCCTGCGTATAAAAAGAAACTTGTAGGAAAAGCATTCAAAAACATTTTGGGAAAGAGCATTATAACAAAAAAAGAAGGAAGTTTACTAATAACTGCATTAAATAGAGTTGAAAAAGAACTTACAATAAGAGCTGAAAAAAATTGGTAACAAACCTTCCAGCAAAGTCAAAGGCGCTCTGGGCAAGAGCTATGCTCGAGAAGGATCCAAAAGTTAAATTAGAACTTCTTAGGCAATTCTATAGTTCCTTTCCAAAGCACAAGTCCACCGAAAAACTTGAGATGCAACTAAAGAGGCAAATGAAAAGTTTAGAAGAAGAAATTGAAAGGCGAAAGAAAAAATATGGTAAAGTGGTAAATATATGGAATATAAAAAAGGAGACAGACATACAGCTAGCAGTCATAGGTAAGCTTAATGAATCAATAGAATATTTCAGTAAAGTTACAAAGGTTAGAGTTGACCCTTTTGAGGCTTTTGCTCGACCAATAGTAGGGACGATTCAATCTGATTCTATTCCTTTACAAACAATACTATGCCCTTTTGACTCACAAATAGGAGAGATTAAGCAGAAAAAAATAGCTAACTTATTAAGTAATGCAGATTTACTAATAATAATTTTACCAGAAAATGAGCATCTAAAGTATTTAACAGAGGTTATTGATTGGCTTTCGCAAAACAACATAACGATCAAGGTATTCAAAAAATATGTGAGAATAGAAGCGACAGGAACAGGTGGAATAAGAGTTGTAGGAAAATCAAAATTTTGCAATGAAAGCGAAATAAGAAAGTTTCTATATGAATATAAAATAATAAACGGAATAATCAAAGTATCTGAGGAAACCACGCTAGAGGACATTGAGTCTACAATATTTGGACAGACCAGTAAACCGGGGTTAATTTTATATTGGAATTCTAAACAAGAAATCGATGTGAAAAACAATTATAAGAGCATTTCTTTAACACCATTGAAGACTGAAAAGCAAGATTTGTTAAAGATCATATTAGACATCTTAGGTCTAATCAGAGTTTACACAAAGGGACGTGATACAGAAGTTGCTGAACGCCCAATTCTTTTAAAAAGAGGTTCGCAAGTTATAGAGGCAGCAAAGGTAATTCATAAAGAGCTTGCTGAAGACTTTCTCTACGCAAAACTCATAAGAGCGAACGAGGAATTCAAAGTCGGTAAATACTTTATATTAAATGATGGCGACATAATTGAGGTTAGATCAAAGTAAACGATTGCATTTAAAAAGAGATATTGTTTCATACAAAAAATTTTTATTTAAAATCTCTATACAAGAAAAGCCATTTTCTCTTATAAAACTTTGTACTTCTTGTAGATTTGATAATGAAGAAGCAATGAAAAAAATTGTTCCAGAGGGTTTTATTATATTAAAAGAATCTTTAAGAAACTTTAATAGAATTTCATTACCATTTATCCCTCCGTCTATGGTGATATCGATAAAGTCTTCGGATGGGAGATAAGGAGGGTTAAATATTATTGTGTCAAAATAGTCTTTAACAAAACATTTAGCAGAATCGCCACAAACAAGGTCTATATTTGGAAGGTGCTCTTTAATATTCTTTAGAGTAGAAAGTTCAATATCGACACCAACATAATTTTTAACATGATCTGATAGCTTTTCAGCCACCTTCCCCGAGCCAATTCCGATTTCTAAGGTGTTACCAAGCATAGAAGTATATTCCAGCCCTCTTATGAGAAGGAACGTGTCTTCTGCAGGCACATACATGGGGAATCAAATCCGCTCTGACAAAAATGTGGCTAACATCAAATATTCATCCGGCGATAGAGTTTCAATTCTTTTTTCCTTTAAACCGGAGATATTTTTTATATCATTTAAATCAGTAAAGGGCGTTTTCTTAATTATAGCGTTAACTTTTTTCCCTTTAAAGGTTGACAAATAATTGATCATTCTCATTAAAAACTCGTTGAGTAATGGTGGATTTACTGGTTCAATCTTTAGAATCATAGAATGAACCTTTGGGACCGGATTGAAAGCTACTGGTGGCACTTCATCAAATAATGAGAGTTTAAATGCAAGTTGCGATATCACTGAAACAGCTCTATAATGTTTCGTTCCAGGTGGTGACATTATTTTTTTTACAAAATCCTTTTGTAGCATTACAGTCGCAGATTGAAATGTCTTTAAAGCAAGCCAGTAGATAAATCTTTTTGAGATCGAATATGGAAGGTTAGAAACGACTTTGTTGAAACCTTCTGTACATGAGAGACCGTCCGCATTGAATAGAAGCAGATTCTTATATGATGAAAGCTTTTCTTTTGAATAAAGATATAGTTTTTTATCAATCTCAAAGGACAATACCTTCTTTGCCTTTTCACATAAAAGACTTGTTAGGCAGCCGTAACCAGTACCTATTTCTAATACTATATCAGATGGAGCTATCTCAGCAATTGATAGCATACGTTCTAGATAGAATGGCATAACAACGAAGTTCTGACCCAGTTGTTGACTATGTTTCATTAGAATCTCTCTGATTTGACCAACTTATTTTTTACCTTCTTGAGCCTATAGAAGTCTTCTCTTTCCATCTCTTTAATTCGAAACGAAACAAAAGAAATTGATTTCTCTATGGATGGAATTATATAATATTTTAATGCGTTAACACGCCTTTTAGTTGATCTAATGGCTCTAGCTAATGCTAAAATTATCTCTTGAAGTTCTACTAGTTTAATCAAAGTGGCCACCATATTTTCGATTTTTGCAAATAAATTTTCAGCCTTTGGATAAAGCTCTAAAACTTGTGAATAGAAACTTGAGAAGGTCTTCTTCATTGAAATAGCGATCTGAGGAAAAGAGATACCCATAATCGAATTAAATGATATATTGGCCTCTAAAGAATCTTCCATTAGATTAGTGAACGTCAAAAAGTTTTGTTGAGTAGAGAAGGCTTTAACTTCTGGTATAGAAGTATATGTTTCTCTTAAGAACGTTGATACTTTCTTAGATTGTTCCAAATAGTCGGTTACATATTTTGATAACTCCAGCATTAGAACGTCTAATTTTTGTTGAAGAAGTCTCTGCCCTTTTTGAGCTACTAGAAGTCTCTTCTTAAGCTTTAATAACTCACTTCTAGTGGGTTTTACCTGAGACAAAGAACTACACACCTAATGTTGATTTAGGAAGATATTTTTTGATCGTACTGGGACTGATCCTTTTTAATTCGCTTTCTGGAAAATTAGAGAGAAGGCGCCAACCAATATCTAGAGTTTCTTCCACACTTCTTTCTTCGTATCGACCTTGCGATACAAATTCTCTCTCAAACATTTCTGCAGCATGCAAGTACAAATGATCTCTTTCCGATAGGGCTTCTTCTCCGATTACTGCTACAAGGTCTCTTAGGCTCCTCCCTTCCGCATATGTATAATAAAGTTGATCTGAAACTTCTCTATGATCATCTCTCGTTTTATTAGAACCTATAGCTTCTTTCATAAGCCTTGAGAGTGAAGGTAGAACATCTATTGGAGGGTATATACCCCTTCTATGCAGACCCCTATCCACTATAATCTGTCCTTCAGTGATGTATCCTGTAAGATCAGGAATAGGATGAGTAATGTCATCATTAGGCATTGTGAGTATTGGCATTTGTGTTATTGAACCTTTTTTACCATGTATTCGACCCGCACGCTCATAGATTGTGGCAAGATCAGTATACATGTATCCCGGATACCCTCTTCTTCCAGGAACTTCTTCCTTTGCAGCGGATATTTCCCTTAATGCTTCACAATAGTTAGTCATGTCAGTAATTATGACTAATACATGATAATCTTCTTCAAAAGCTAAATATTCAGCTGTCGTAAGAGCAAGCCTTGGCACCAGAATTCTTTCAATTGGAGGGTCATCAGCTAGGTTCATAAAAAGGATAGAGCGATTTAATGTACCACTTTCTTCAAAAGACTTTCTAAAAAATCTAGCTTCATCAGCAGTAATTCCTAGAGCTGCAAAAACAAGTAAAAACTTTTCTTCTGTTCTTTTAGTTTTTGCTTGTCTTGCTATTTGAGCTGCGATGTCATTATGTGGAAGACCATTACCAGAAAATAGAGGAAGTTTTTGCCCTCTTGATAAAGTATTCATTCCATCTATAGCAGATATACCTGTTTGAATAAAGTCAGTAGGATATGCTCTAGATTTAGGATTTATTGGCGAACCGTTAACGTCAAGCTTTTCTTTTGGAATTATCGGGGGACCACCATCAATAATTTTTCCAGATCCATCAAAAGTTCTTCCAATTGCATCACTTGACACCGGTAGAGAAATCGGTTCTCCTGTAAATCTAACAACAGTATCCTTCAAATTAAGTCCACTGGTACCTTCAAAAACTTGGATAATGGCCATTTCAAAAGAGGTTTCAAGAACTTGACCGCGCCTCAAAACGCCGTCAGAGGATAGAAGTTCAACGTATTCTCCGTAAGATATGTTTTGAGTCTTTTGAACAAAAAGTAACGGCCCTGATATAGCGGTTACTGTTGAGAAATCTTTGGTAATTGTAGGATGCTTACTCAAGGTTGATCTCCTCCATAAGAGATGCCATTTCCATTCTAAGCAATTCTTCCATTTTAATGTAGAATTGATCGAATTCTTCATTAGAGACCATTTGCATTCTGCTTAAGTCTCTAGTTGACTTTAGTGATGATATTTTACTTAAAGGGACACCGGAGTTTATGAGCTCCTTCGACTTTGTGTAATAATACGATAAAAGTTTCATCATTTTATAGTTCTTTTTCAAGCTGCAATAAGAGTCGGTTAAAGAATAGGCATGCTGCATCAGATAGTCTTCTCTTATCTTTTTAGCATACTCCATAACTAACTTTTGACTTTCTGACAGCGCATCAGGACCAACAAGCCTTACAATTTCATTAAGTTCTTCTTCTTGTTGGAGGATTTGCATGAATTCCTTTGTCAGAGCACTCCAATCTGACGCAAAATTTGTATCAAACCATGAGTTAAGATCATCTTTATACAACGAATAACTTGTCAACCAATTTATAGAAGGAAAATGCCTTTTCTGAGCTAATGCGGTATCTAAAGCCCAAAATACTTTGACAACTCGTAATGTGCTTTGGGTTACTGGTTCAGAAAAGTCAGCACCAGGTGGAGAGACAGCTCCTATAACTGAGACAGAACCATATCTCCCATCTGAACCCAAAACTTCGCAACAACCAGCTCGTTCATAAAATTCTGATATCCTAGATGATAAATAAGCAGGATAGCCCTCTTCTCCAGGCATTTCTTCTAATCGACTAGAAATTTCTCTTAGAGCTTCTGCCCATCTTGAAGTTGAGTCCGCCATCAAAGCAACGTCATAGCCCATATCTCTATAGTATTCTGCTAGTGTCATTCCTGTGTAAATACTTGCTTCTCTTGCAGCAATTGGCATATTACTTACATTAGCGATTAAGATTGTCCTATACATCAAAGGAAGACCCGAACTGGGATCTTTTAGTTGTGGAAATCTTTCTAAGACTTCTGCCATTTCATTACCCCTTTCCCCACATCCAACATATACAATTACCTTTGCATCAGCCCACTGAGAAAGTTGATGCTGCATTACCGTCTTTCCTGTTCCAAATCCTCCTGGTATTGCAGCAGTTCCACCTTTGGCTATTGGAAAAAGACCGTCTATGATTCTTTGCCCAGTTATGAGTGGGAGAAAGATGTCAATTCTTCTTTTGATAGGTCTAGGTTTTCTTATAGGCCATTTTGTAATCATATTAACTTTGATCAGTTTATCATCAGTTTTTATTTCTGCAACTTCGTCCTCAATAACATAATCCCCTTCGTCTACAATCTTCGAAATCACCCCCATTTTCACATTTGTTGGGACCATAATCCCATGTTTTTCTAGGAGTGGGTTTTCATTTACAAACCCCAATATATCACCTGCTTGAACGTAGTCATTAATTTTCTTAGTGGGGATAAAATGCCATTTCTTAGACTTTGATAAAACATCAGGATATTTTCCTCTTTTAATAAAGAAACCTGATTCTCTTTCAAGAATTTCTAATGGACGCTGTATCCCATCGAATATCTGATTTAGAAGACCTGGACCGAGTGTGACCGAGAGAGGGGCGCCTGTCCTGAAAACAGGTTCACCAGGAGCTAGCCCTGTAGTTTCTTCATAAACTTGAATTACCACATGATCACCACTTATCTTGATTATTTCACCTATTAAATTCAACTTACCGACTTTAACAACTTCATACATGGATGAACCTGTCATGTTTTTTGCAAATACAACCGGGCCAACTACCTTTTCTATGACACCTACTTGCGATTCAAGTTTTTGCATCAAGTCATCGCCTTAAATACTGCAACTGACCCATTTTAAATATTAAATACTTTTACTGAATAGAAATCAAAAGTCTAAATATTAGATAAGTAAGGGCTTAAATACCAAGTGATAAAGCATGACAACTGCCTATGACGTTCCTGCTGACATACTAATAAAAAGGTTAGCAGAACATATCAAGAACAATATAACACAAGTTACCCCTCCTGAATGGGCATTTTATGTTAAAACTGGGTCCCATACTGAAAGACCACCGACTGATAAAAATTGGTGGTATAATAGGGCAGCATCTCTTCTAAGAAAAATTTACTTTTACGGTCCTATAGGAGTGAAAGAGTTGAGGTCTGCTTATGGAGGGGGGAAGAGTGTAGGTTATGCTTTAAGACATCATAGAGATGCTGGGGGTACAGCTGTAAGAAAAGTGATTCAGCAATTAGAAAATGCAGGGTTGGTTACTAAGCTTGATAATAAAGGGCGAATTTTAACAAGCAAAGGAAGGAGTTTAGTGGATAGAGTTAGTAAAGAAATTTTTGAAGAAATGATTAAAAGTAATCCAGAATTAAAGAAATACGGATAGTGATTCCAAATGAGTGGGTACGAATCTGCTAAACCGTCAAAGGAAGAAGAGGAAGAGAGGAGGTTACTTAAACTACAAATTCTTAAGATATATTTAACCTCAGAAGCTAGACAACGCCTTAATAATGTTAGAATGGTTAGACCAGAAATAGCAGATTTCGTTGAAAATCAGATAATACAATTGGCTTCAACTGGAAAACTGAAAAGACAAATAACTGATGAAGAAGTTAAACAGATATTAAGTAACATCGCAGAAAGGGAGCGGAGAGAGTTTAAGATAAGGAGGATATGAGCATGGGGTCTATAAAAAGCAAAGGAATAAAGAGACGATTAATAATTGAAAATAAGAAAGCCCAAAGGGTCCCTACTTGGGTTATGCTTAGGACGAAGATGAAGGTTAGAACAAATCCTAAAAGAAGAAATTGGAGAAGAAATAAACTAAAGCTATAAGGTGAAAGGATTTGCCAGAAGAAAATTTTGAAGAAAGAGTTGTAACGGTCCCCCTTTGGAAAACCTATAAAACTGGGAAGTATAGAAGAACAAAAAAGGCGCTCTCTGTATTAAAGGAAGAGATTTCTAAAATATTAAAGGATAATGAATTTATCATAGATAGCAAAGTAAATGAAGAACTTTGGAGCAGGGGAATTAAGAACCCAAAAAGAAGGTTATCAGTTAAAATCAAAAAACTTGAAGATGGAAAAATTATAATTACCCTACCTTAAGCAATAAACTTCCTATACACATTGCCGCACTTTAAGCATAAAACTTTAGCATGCAATTTTGGTTTATTTTTTATTCTAATTTTTGAGTTTATACCAATAAGTAAAGGGGACTTACATTTTCTGCAAAAAAAGATCTTATAAGGATAAGGAAGCCGTATGTTAAACTTTAATGAAATTCTCTTGATTATTTCTAATTGCTGTCGACTTATTTCAAGATTGGATGAGGAATAGTGAATAACATTCATAAATAAACTTTGTATTCTTTCTTGCGCAATCCTTTTTTGTAATTTTCTACTTTTGTTCACACAGATCCATCCGATAATGTTAAATAAAAATATGACAAATCAATAGTGATAACTGTTTGACAAAAATTACATTTATCTTAGCAGAATCAGCATTGGAAACCATTCCGAAAGAGATAACAAGTGATAGAATAGTCCAATCTTTTTGTAATAAGAGAGGAAAGTCATCTAAAAATGTACTTCTTGATCAAAGTTATCATCATAAAGCAATTTTAAAACTGGAAGAACACCAAAAAAGAGGGAGACCAGATATTGTCCATTTATGCCTTCTTGAGGCAACATCAATACCATTGTACTTTGAAAAAAAATTAGATGTTTATATTCACACAATAAATGACAAAATAATTAATGTAGGGTCTAATGTTAGATTACCCAGAGTCTATGAAAGATTTGTAGGTCTTATTGAAAACCTTTATCAGAAAAGAACGGTAAAAGCTGAAGATAAATTACTCTTAAAACTACAAGATGGAAACTTGGACAACTTGATAAATCGAATAAGACCTTCAGTTACAATAGGTCTTTCAAGAGTTGGAAAAACAAGCACTTATGAAGATGTAGCAAAAATTGGATTAAAATTTGAAAAACCAGTATTTATTGTAGGAGGTTTTGCAAAAGGTACGTTTTCTGAAAAAAGTAAAAGAAGCATGAACTATCTATTATCTGTAAGCCAATACCCACTTGACGCACATGTCGTTACAGCAAGAATATTGTATGAAATAGAAAAACAATTAAAAAATAATTATAACAAACAAAATAAAAGATAGAATCAAAGTGCAATTTAAAAATTATTATTTTTAGTAGATGTACTTTTGAAGTTTACAGATATTGCTGTAGAAAAAAATTCAAGACCAATTTTAATCTTCATAATGAATATGATTACTAATAATTATAAATCAGATAAATAAAGAAGCCTTGGATCTATAGACTTAGAAAAACATTTAAACTGCACATCCTCCGGATGTTATTGTCAAAGATAAAGAAGAAAATGCAAGACTATCAAAAAGTGCGATCGTCGTCCAGTCTGGTCTAGGACATCAGCCCTCCAAGCTGGCAACCCGGGTTCAAATCCCGGCGATCGCATTACAATTAAACTCAATAGTTATAATTCGAACATTCATTTGAAATTTTTAGCGCCTATCACCAACTTTTTATCTTAAATGCAGTATAATTCAAAATTCTTATGTTAAACGGATTTAAATATAAATAATCAAGTCAAAAATGTATAAAAGACTGGGAAATGTGTATAGCAAATTAGGATAAGGTAAGTTCTAATGCGTATTCGAATATTTTATAAGATCTAAATTGAAAACCGCAAGTCAAAAGACATAAAAGTTATAACGTAAGTCTATAGTACATCTTTGTGCCAAGTTGCCGAGGTAGCTCAGCCTGGGAGAGCACCCGGCTGAAGACCGGGCTGTCGCCAGTTCAAACCTGGCCCTCGGCATTAGTTTTTTATGCCCAATCTCCCTTTCTGTACTTTTCTTAAAATTTCAAAGGAACCGTGACCACACATAATGTTGTCTAGCTTAAAGTTATCAAATGATTGAGACAATATGGAAATTTACCTCTTTTATCTGTAAAGGTAATCGGGGGAATAGATCCAAGGGAATGTAGTAAATGCTTGCAAGTCTGTAACCCAGCAGTCTTTGTTCGACATATGACTTTTAATGTTAAGCAAGAAAAAATATATGATTCACGATTTTGGCAAATCACAGTAGTATGGCTCTCATTATGCACTCATTGTGGTAAATGCGTAAAAGTTTGACCACAAAATATTATAACTGTGTATTAATTTAAATAAAAAAAGTGGTTAAGACATTATAAATATACATCATGTAATAGTGAACCCCATTTATAGAAAAGTTAATTTAAAGTATTTACTCATCATTATAGTGGCTTAGAGGTGTACGGTAGAATTGACGGGCAAACTGACCTATAAAGGATGAAGATAAAAATTGCCGTACGCCGAGAAAACATGGGCCGATGGTACAGTCTGGTAGTTACGCTCGCCTCGCACGCGAGAGATCGCGGGTTCAAATCCCGCTCGGTCCACTAATCATCCTCTAATAATGCACTCAAATGTTAGCTTAATATAGAAACTTAATTAACTCTAATTTATCCAATAAACATCATGAGAAGACTAAGTCAGAAGGAAACCGAGAAAAAGGTTTTAGAAATCAAGAGAGAAATTGTTCGAGTTGGTAAGTTGATGCATGAGCACACCTTAGTTTCTGGAACTGGCGGTACAATGGCTTCAAGAGTACCTAATTCAAAGTTATTTGTTATAACTCCAAGCGGCTTTAATAAAGGCAGACTCTCTCCTGAACATTTGGTAGTCATGAATCTCAAGGGAGAAGTTGTTGAGGGGAATTATAAACCATCAATAGAAATTTTTGCATTTTTAGAGATATTTAACAATCTTTCTAGAGTGAAAGCAATCGTTCATACACATTCCTCGATGGCAATAGCTGCTGGCTTACTGAGGATAGAGGTACCTCCAGCAATTGTGAAGACAGTAATTGAAATTGGCTCGAAAATACCTTTAGCAAGATATGCTTGTCCAGGTACTAAACAGCTGGGTAAAAACTTAGTTGAAGCACTAAAGGATTCTAATGCTGTTTTGATGGAAAGGCATGGAGTTCTTGCAGTAGGCCAAGATCTTGAGACAGCTCTTAATAAGGCAATAATAGTTGAAGAGTTATGCACTCAGTACTTAACAGCGCGATTATTTGGAGAAGTCACTAACCTATCAAAAGAAGAAATGTCTGAAGTGTATGACGTAATTAAAGCTTGGGGAGAATTAAAAAAGTTTAGAAGTATACAAGACTGGGAGAAGACTTTATCTAGGTATGGAAGGAGTTAGTTTTTCAAATGAGTTATCTTTAATTAAGTAAACCGAGGTAGGCCTTTTCGTAAAAAGACCGACTTCAATCACTCCGGGCTGAAGTTTAATCTTTTGTTCAAGTTCAGGAGGATCGTCTATTTTATCAAACTTTACGTCTAATATCATATTACCATTTTCGGTATAGACAGGGAATTCTCTTAAATCTCTCCTAATCGATGGAGAACCTCCAATCGTTCTTAGGAAATGGCATAGAAAAGGTTTTGAAATTTGCGAGATTTCTATAGGAACTGGGCAGTTTGTTCCTAAGCTTCTCGTAAGTTTGTTTTCTTGTAAAATTATTAAAATTTTAGCTGCATTATACATCAATATTTTTTCTTTTAGGAGCGCACCTCCACCGCCTTTTATCATGTAGAGGGAATTTGATTCTAATTGGTCAACACTATCAATGTATAATTCGATTTGATTCAAATCAGGAAAACTATTTATTTCAAACCCTTTTTCTTGTAATTTAAGGAGAATTTGCGAAGAAGAAGGAATAAACTTTAAATGTAAATTTACATTTAAAGTGGAGAGGGCTTCTATTAAACTTGAGATGGTGCGTCCACTTCCTATACCTACGTTGGTTGAAGCATTGATTTCTTCAAGTAATTCATTTGCCAAATTTAACATTATATTAACACCAACTATTTACCTTTCTTCCAGTTCTATTTGTTCAAGTTTTTCAAGAGCTTTTAAAATTTCTTCTCTATACTGTCTAAGTTCCCGATCAACAGAAGATTCAAGAATACGTTGCGACTTCTTCTCTCCTTTGGGAGCTGATGTAATTGGTTGTTGTGTAGGAACTTTTTCTTGAACTGGTGATGGTGCTCTTAACTTTTGGGCATCCAATCGAATTAAAGCTTTTTCAAGTTTTTTGTCTACTTCATCTATTTTTCTAGTTAGCAAAGTAACTAATTCATTTCTTAGATGTTCTAGTTCACTAACTTCAATTATGATTTCTATGTCATCAAGTTTCTTATCTACTTCTTGTAAACGATCTTTATATTTTTTAACCAAAGAATCTCTTTCTTCTTTAGTTACCTGGCCTTGCACTTCAAGTTCAAAGACCCTAGTTATTGCGTTACTTAACAAGTCCTTTTCAAGCAACAAGGTTTTTAATTCTTGTTTTGCTGTTTTTGATTCCTCTGCAGAAATAGTTTGCGGCTTAATTTGAGGTTGCTTAATCTGTATAGGCCTTTTAGACGTTTTATATTTGAATATATAATAACCTATAATAGTGCCTGAAGACACACCAAAGGCTATTCCGATGAATATATCACTAACGGACATCTTTCAATAATCCTTTCTCTACTGATAATTAAATGTATTGGTGATAAGATTGTTATCTGAGTTTCTTTGACTTACCAAAACCACAGCTTGCACATCTTCCCTTCCGGACATGAAAGGATGGTTTTCCACATCGCCTACATATGGTATGGGTTCTTTTTGCTCTTCCTTTAAGGCCAAAAGATGTTGTTCCTTTCATAAAGGCCACCTATGGAGAGGGGGAAATCAATATAACATTATCTCCTCTTACAACTATAGTGCCTAAAGGATTGGTTTTACCATCATCCATTATTTCTTCAGATTGCTCAAGAAGGAAGTTCATGTGTTGATCATAACCCTTTAGTACACCTCTAATAGCACGCCCTCCTTTCAATTTTATTAATACAATTTTACCTAAACTTTTTTCCAACATTTTTACTGCAAGGTCAAGAGACAAGGGGATTCGCCTAGTGATATCAACTTCAAAACTCCCTATTTATTTACCTTACCTTTTTGAAGCCCTAGTGATCTCTAAGGGGAATACTTGGTAGTGATGTCTTTCTATCATCACTTCCAAATGGTTACCAAAGCGCTTTTTGATAAAGTTTAAGAACAAAGTAATCAAGAAAAGGCATGATGCGTGAATTTCACATATCAAAAAAAGATGCAAAGAAATTGATATTAGAAATTAAAAAGCAACTAAAAATTCAATTTAACGAAGTAAAAGAAAAGGGTAACAAAGTAGTTGAATTAGAAAAAAATGTTCAAATATTTTTGCTCGATAAAGTTATAATAATTAAGAAAGATGAGACAGTATTTCCAGCACTTATATGTGATGAGAAATTTTTAAATCAATTTCCGTACGTGAAAGTTGACAAAGAAGCAATATCTCACATATGTAAGGGAGCCAAAGTCATGAGACCTGGAATAGTTTGTTTTGAAGGAGAATTTGAAAAAGGCGACATAGTGTGTATAAAGGAGGCGGATCATAGTAAATTTATTATGATCGGGAAAGCGTTGATGGGGAAGATAGATGCAGAGAAAAGTTCTAAAGGGGTTATATTTAACAATCTTCATTATGTAGGAGATAGATATTGGAAAATTCTAAAAGATCTAAAAACATGATAATATGTTATATAAATTTTAGTTTATTTAATATAATATCCACGCATTCTTTTGGAGAGTGTAAGTCAGTATCTATTATAATTCCATTTAATGGAGGTTGAAATCTTGACCAAAAACGTGCGATGACATTTTCTGGGACATATTCTTCTAGCGGGCGACCTTTATTTCTTTCGATTAATGTTAATAAATCAGCTTTTAAGGCAATTACTAAGTAGTTTATCTTATAGTATTCAGCGACAATTATAGCTCTCTTTCTATGATCTTCTTTAAGAAATGTACCGTCTAATATCACATTATAACCTTGAGGCAAAAGCCTTTTTGCTACATAATAAAGAACTGAATAGACGAACCGATTTTCACCTCGTTCATGCGTCGGGTTTACTATCATTCTGCGTATTATATCTGTCTGAACATGTATTGTAGGCCCAGATTTATTTAACTCATTAGCAATCATATTAGCAACAGTAGTTTTCCCTGCACCAGATGGACCACAAAATATTATCAAATAGTTCTTGAACCGAGGATGCATCAACTAAGATTTTAATACCAATAATAAGAGTTTTTAGAATAGTTGTACATAAAATTTTTTTGTCAAAAAGATTAACATTAGCTAACGTTTAATAAGAAGGACTTAAATGTTCTATCAGAAGGCGTTTAGACCTTGGCAAGCGAACTGATTAATAAAGACAGAGGTCAAAATGTGAAGATGATGTTAAAAGCCTACCCACTCAGAGCTTCAAATGAGGTAGTTAAAGTAAAAGAAGATATTGAGAACAATACAATAGTCATTTTAAGAATAACGCCTTTAGCTCAAAGAAATATTGATGAATTAAGAGAAGCAGTAAGTAAACTTTATGAAATTGCCACCACAATTGGTGGAGATATTGCTAGGCTCGGTGAAGATAGGATAATAATCACCCCCCCTTCTGTTTCGATCTGGCGAGGTTAAACTAAACGAATAGTATCTAAACATAAGGGAGCAGTAGCAGGTAAGCGGAAAAGCCTGTTCACACTACTACTAACATTCAGAGTCTTTACTTTTTCTCCATGATTTATTACTACGTTCTTAAGCTTTGGTCTCAGCTTTGATATAAATCGCATAATCTGATTATAGTCGCTGTGCCCACTAAAACCTACTACCTTATCTACTTCACATTTTATATCAATTATCTTGATCTTCCCATCTTCGCCAATAATGCTTATCTGTTTTGCATCATCAAGGACACGACGGCCTAGGGTTCCTCCAATTTGATAAGATACAAACAAAACTTTGTTAAGCTCATTGTTGGCAAGTTCTTCAAAATATTTTACTGATGGACCGCCTTCAAGCATACCAGAAGTAGCCATTATTATGGCAGGACCTTGTTGTAACGCTTCCTCTCTCTCATCTGGTTTGTTTATCACAGTAAAGTATTCAGATTCGAATGGGTTTACACCTTTATCGACTATTGACGACCTTATTTCTGAAGAGAGATAATCTGGAAAGGCTACATGGATGGCAGTAGCGTCAGTTATCATTCCTTCTATAAAGACAGGTGATTCGATCAGTTCCTTTGATTTCAGATATGAGTCGAGAACCAGCATAATTTCTTGCGCTCGGCCTACTGCTGGAACAGGGATTAACACCTTTCCTCCCTTTGCTAAAGTATTATTGATAGAGTTAACGAAGTACCTTTCTACTTCTTGCCTCGAAGGTGTTATATCTTCTTTTCCTCCGTAGGTACTCTCAACTATTAATGTCTCGACACGAGGAAAGCCGTATTGCGCTGCATCTAATAATTGAGTCTTTTCGAACTTAAAATCTCCCATATAAACAAGATTATAGACACCCTCTCCGAAGTGAAGATGAACTGAAGATGAACCAAGAATATGACCTGCGTTATTTAGTATTAGCTTTGTATCAGGAGAAATGTCAGTTACTGAGCCGTATGGTAGGGGTATGCAATGTTGTATTGTTTCTCTTAAATCTTTCATATCAAATAAAGATAGTGCGCTTTCGGAGGAAGAAACTTTAATAAAATCAGCTAAAAGTAAAGCCATTAGGTTTAGTGTAGGCTCAGAACAATAAACCGGACCATCGTACCCATACTTAAAGAGAACAGGAAGAAAACCACAGTGATCAAGGTGCGCGTGACTTATTATTACTGCGTCCAATTCTTCCAAGTTCGATAAGGACATGTCAAGCCTTGGGAACGCGTCTACAGGGTCTTTTGAGCCAGGATTTATTCCACAATCGATCAAAATATTACTTTCATTCGTTTTAACATGTACACAAGAACGGCCAACTTCTTGAAAACCCCCTAAGAAGGACGCAATTACTTCTATTTTGCTGGTAAGCTTGGGTCTGAAGATGTATTCGCCAACATTTTTCAATATTTGTTCTCTTTGATTTGATTCTGTCTGAATGACGTGATAGACCTGTTCCAATCCTTCTGACTTCATGGAAAAAGTCTTTCTAAACTTTGGTCTCCACCCTGTATCTGAGAATATTTGCTGATTAAGTTCGGCAATTGATGAATATATCATATGAAGGTTTTTAATTTCTACAAAAACTTCACCAAGAACTTTATCGAAAACAAAACGCTCTATAACCACATCTCGGGGAAGTTTCTGTGTTATGATAGACTCTGTTTCTTCTTCGTTCTTCCTAATTGACTTGTCAGCTCTTATCACAACTCTTTTTTTAAGATTAGAAACTATATCAGATATTACGAAACTATTTTCTGTGAAGAACTTTGGATTTTTGGTATAAACTGCAAATCTTGGCCCTTCGTATTCAATTTTGGTAACGCCAGCTTCTTGTGGAATACTTTGTAAAAAGATGGCTCCAGATGCTTTTTCGTGGTTATCTTTCTGCTGCAATTTGTTATCTACCGTATCTCCTTTAACAATTCACCCTTTACTTTTTCATCAAGTTCTTTATATCCGGTCTGGTCGATTATGCTAACATCAAAACTTTCTCCAGTCGCTGTATCTCTTTTCATTGCTGCAAGAACGGCTTTCGCAGCGATCTTTACTCCTTGTTCAACATTAATATTGGGAGAATATTCAGTTTCCAAAATGGAGTAAGCTATAGGGGAACCACTACCTGTAGAAACCATTTTTTCCTCCGTTAGAGAACCAAAAAAGTCTATTTGATATAAAGATGGCAAATCACCATCCATCCCACCTATTATGACTTGAGTTATATATGGAAATAGGCGATTAGATAAAAAGATGTTAGAGGCTAGTGTAGCTGCAGCTTTTATCGGGATCTTTGTTTGGTGTTCAAGCTCATATTTCTTAACATAAAAACGGAGAACGTCGATCACATTTTGTGCATCAGCAACCGTTCCCGCTATTGTCATAGCCAAGTTATTTGAGATACAATAGAGTTTCCTTCCTTTTTTATGAGCCACGTAACCATTAGAGGTCACCCTTGTGTCTGTGGCAAAAACTATTCCGTCTACGCAGACTAAACCGACCGTTGTCGTCCCATGATATATTTTGGGGATTTTTTGATTAAAATCTGTTATCAAATTAAATCATCGCACTCTTAAGAAGTCTTACTTCATCGCAAGTATTCAATTAGGGTTTAAATAAATGTTTCCAAAACCTATTGTTTAATGGACTTACATTTTATGGAGCTTCCAAGAGCCGTTGTTGTAGGAAAAGGTGTAATCAATGATCTAGGCATGTTTCTATCAAAGCTTAAAACACCTAAAAGGGTATTAATTATAAGTGATGGGCGCATTAAAAGTATATATGGAGACAAGGTTGAAGGCGCATTAAATTCAGAAGAAATCAAATATTTTTGGAAAATAGTTAAGGTAGCTGACTTTGCAACTATAAAGGAAGTAGGAAAGGAAATACTTGAACTGAAGGTTGATTTAGTTATTGGGATGGGAGGAGGAACTTGCATAGATATAGCTAAACTATCTGCTCAAATTCATAAAAAATCTTTTGTTAGTATACCAACTAATGCTGCACATGATGGCATAGCTAGTCCATTTGCGTCAATAAAGGATAGTGGGAAGCCCTATTCTATAGTTTCTTCCTCTCCTCTTGGTGTGCTAGCAGACATTGAAATAATATCCTCTGCCCCAGAAAGGTATGCGAAAAGTGGTTGTGGTGATTTGATAGCTAAGTTTACTGCGGTCAGAGATTGGCAACTGGGCCGAGACGATAAAGGAGAGTACTACGGTGAATATGCGGCTAATCTTGCACTTTTAGGTGCACAAATTATTTTAAAAAATTCTGAAAAAATAGGAATGGACATTGTCAAAAACGTTAGAGACATTGTTGAAGCACTTATCAGTGCTGGAGTAGCAGCAGGAATAGCTGGCAGTAGCAGACCATGTAGCGGAGCAGAACATCTATTTAGCCACGCACTGGATGTAATTGCTCCAAGCAAAGGATTGCATGGAGAGAAATGCGGAATTGGAACAATTATAATAGCAAAGTTATATGATATGGATTGGCAAAAAATTAAAGAGGCTTTAATCAGGATAGGGGCACCAACGAAACTATCTTCAATTAGTATCACCAAGGAAGAAGCAGTTGAAGCTATATTACTCGCACCTAAGTTGAGGGAAAGATATACTATTTTACATAAAATCCAGTTGTCAAAAGCAGAGGCAGAAGATCTTTTAGATGCTACAGGAGTTGTCTAGGCGTACATTCTCCATGTATACCCACATTTACTACATCTATAAAATTGGGTAGGTGGTTCATCACCACTTCTGGTCTGTAAAAGCCACCAGTAAGCTTTGTTGTTTGAGCATTTAGGACATTCTATTTCTATAGTAGGCATAGTCTCGATCTTCGATTCTGCTTCACTAAGAATTTTAATTGTTGGGTTCTCTTCTTTTTTAACTTCAGAAATTCCGAAATCTGTAGGATCATATATTTTATCGCATCTAGGGCAATAGTATCTAAGTATTGTTTTCCCTCCTTCTTTGAATTGTTTGATCTTTAACCGGGAACCGCATACATCACAGAATTTCATGTTATTTCACCCTCACTCTTCAAAGAAGACGAAACTTCTTCTAAAATTGCATTAATAGAGTTCTTAAGTTCTCTTGCAGCTTTAATTATAGCTTCTTCAGAGTAGTTGTCTCTCATTAAGATTTTAATTACGACTTTCCCAAACAGAGGATGTGGTGGTATAACACCCGCAAAAACAACATCTGGATTTTCTAGAAGTTTATAGCGGAGAGCGTCAGCTATACTCACGTCTATATCACCTAAATCATATTCTTTGGCAAAATCTTTCTTTTCAGATGACATTTCTCAGTTGCACCTTTATTTAGGTGTTTTTAAACTTTCCGAAATCGTCTGCTATCTTCCTTTCATCCAGCATCTTACATTGTGTGCAAAATATTCTTCTACCACTTAGTTGAACTTGCCCCCCACAATAACTACATACTGTATGTAAAACTCCGTAATGGTCCCCTTTGATTGATAAGTGAATAACATTATTAAGTGAGCTAACAACCTTTGCCCGTACATAATCACCCAATTTTATGATTATTCTCCGTTGATTTCGGTCAGTTTGCTGTTCACGTAACAAAATCATACCAACGAATTCTGATTTAACTGGATTACCATTTATTTCTTTTATTCTAACCATCACAAGTCCACTTTGAGATTGATCAACTATCCCGATAACTTCATCCCCGACTTTAGGAACTTCAGTTACACGTAACTTTGGTATAATTGTGACAGCCCTTGTCTCGTAATTTATATTAATTTTACCCAATTGTTTAGATCTTATATTGTAATTTTCTTGGTAAACATTAGAGGAAGGAGTAAATTCTTCTATAACACCGATCAAGTCCCCGGGGAGATAGTAAGTTTTTTTCTTAAACACTGTCATACCCTATCTAGACCATCAACCTATTCCATATATCTCTATTGTTTAACGGTTCAATATTTTTTGAATTGTTCAAGGAGCTTGTAGCCATAATCTAGTGAAAGGAGAGGTTTATCGAAGTGGTCGTCACTTATCCTTGGACAGGCAGTTTCTATAAAGGCTTCAATATTCTGAAATTCGTTTAATTTGTCGTTTGTTATTTCTCCCATCGCAATTAAAAAAACATTCTTTCCAATTTGACTTAATTCATTATACAAATGGAAGGCATCATCTTTTTTAAACTGCCCTTCCTTTGTTCCAATTATAATACCCAAATCCTTTGCGTCTAAGGCTCTATAAAAGTTTAGAAGTTGATGCTTCCTTATTCTGAGTGCTTCTTTTTCTATCGACAAAACTTCAAGAGTATATGGATCAAGCATATAAACTGGTTTTTCTATACAATTATAGAGACCAGAAGCATGGAAACGACTAGAGCCTATAAAAATGAAAGCATCCACCTTTGAGGAGATATTTGTGCATGTTGCAAAGTTACATCCGAATATTTGTCCTCTTTTCAATGGAGGATTTTCATCGCCTATAAAAACTTCAAATCCATTGGAGATTAAGAAATTCTTTGCTGAATCGAGTTTATGAATATGGGGCCCTATAGTACAGAGGCCAAGACGCTTATAATCCTTAAGTTTAAGTAAAGCTTTCTCCAAAACTGGGATTAGATTTACGTCATCAAATGCTTCTATGAGGTAGGTCAATTCACCGACTTTTTTCATAGAGGCGCTATGGCCAATATGTATAGAAAGATCGGCTCCTAAAAGATGGGCATTATATTCACCTAAGTCACATGTCCCATAACATGGTTCGCCTAAGAAAACTACTTTAAATCCATATTCTTTAGCAATAGAGGTCATAAAAGCCATACATTTAACTAGAATACCTGAAGGACAACTTACCAGAACTAGCTTAGGCTTTTTTTCCTTTAATAATTTAACTAGAGAATCTTTATCTATATCTAACATTGTAGCCCCCCATTCTTAACAAAAACGTAAAATTTAATATGTTTGGTTCACGGCGGTGAATTGGCTATGTATAAACAAATAAGAGAAACTTGGAGAAAAGTATACAAAGAAGATCAATTTATATTGAAAGCAAAAGCTGAAAAATGGAGGAAGGGAAAAACAATAATACGAACCAAAAGACCGACAAGACTTGACAGAGCTAGAAGTTTAGGATACAAAGCTAAACAAGGTTACATTATTGTTAGAATAAAATTAAGCAGACGTGGAAAAAGGGTTGAGAGACCAAGATCAGGGAGAAGACCAAAACATGCAGGTGTAGTAAAAATAAAACCAAATGTGAACTATAAAAAGACAGCTATAAATAGAGTGAAAGAAAAGTATCCTAACATGGAAGTTCTAAATGCTTATTATGTTTACAAAGATGGAAAAAATATTTGGTATGAGGTAATATTAAAGGAAAAAAATTAAACCTTCGTTGATGCAATCGCTTCAAATTCACCTATATCTTTGGTTTCTTTGATTATTGCTTCGATAGCATCAACGTTTGCGTCTTCATTCATACGCAAATCTAATATTAGAGCGCTTAGACCAAAAGCGATAGGTTCGGTCTTATATTGACCAACTTCGGCTTTTCCTTCCATCTTTTGTTTTATCTCATTATAAATACTTAGAAGATTCACGTTTATGTCTGTTGGAAATATTTTATATCTAATCAACATTTTACTCAATTTTTTTCACCTATGGTCCTTCAAACCCGCAATTAACACATTTATATGGGCGTGCAAATTCTCTACATTTTTCACATCGCCATATTTGGACAATACCGCAGTTAGGGCAATAAAATTTCACAGCCTTCTCATCAAAGGCTATGGGTCTATTACATGAGGTACATTTAGGGTATTTTGCGGAAGACACACCAGGCACTCTCTTATTTCGATAAATAAAGTTTATCTTTTTAGCATTATAACTTCAGGATATTCTTCAAAGAAGAAGTTATTGATTCATCAAAAATTGTTTTTGTGATTGATAAAATAGATTTGATCCCAATAGATTTAATTAAGGATGATATATGGAAGTCGTAATCTATTTCAAAAGTGATTTCATCAGAATAAGTTTTTTTAATTAAATTAAATAAATGTTCTATATCATTATTCTTCATTTTTTCATAGTAACTTCTAGCTAACTTCATGTATTCAATTTCTCTTTTGAAAGTTTTGAACCAAGCCCTTTCATATTTACTTATAAGAGAGTTATTTTCATCAAAATTATGGAGTAGCGCTCTTGAAGCGAGTATAGAAGCAGCTCCTCCAAAGTAGATACCACCACCTGTTGTTGGTTTTGTCTGGCCTGCTGAGTCGCCAACGTAAAGAACTTTATTATTTATAAAATGCTCAATTGGGCCATTGACTATTATAGGAGCAGGGTTCAGATTAAAGAACTGTTTTATTTTGACTTTATCTAAGAAAGTTTTGAAACATTCTATTGGATAAGTTTTTGTTGCTAACCCAACCTTACAGATGTATTCGTTTATTGGTATAATCCAAGAAAAAAAACCAGGTGCGAATTTCTCGTCAAGAAAGACGTGAATACAGTCTGACTCGTAACCTTTATAAAATCCTCTTGCTTGGATACCCTTTAGAAGTAATTTCTTATTAGGAAATGATGCAACGCCTCGAGCATCAATCAAATATTTAGAGCGAAAGATTTCTCCATCCCTAATCTTAACTTTAACTGATGAAAAATCTTGTAGAATACCATCAACATATTTGGAAAGCTTCAGCTCTGCTCCGCTTTTAATTGCTTCTTCTGCTAAGTAATTGTCTAAGTTGCAGCGATCTATGATCAAAATATTAGGATCATTTAAATTGATCACTATCCTAGAGTCATTTGGAGAATGAAGCATAATTTTTGAAAATCGATTTTGAAGGAATTTTTTAAATGGAAACAAACCCAGATGATTTAATGAAGCCAGAGAGACAACCCCACTACATTTATCTGGATACCCGATTTTGCTGTGTTCTTCGAGAACTTTAGTTTGTAAGCCTTTACTTGAGAGTTCTTTAGCACATAATAACCCTGAAAAACTACCTCCTGCGATAATTATATCTGAATCTAAAACCATTATGAACAGTCTTCTTTTTTTAACTAATAAAAGTTAAGGTAGTTGGTGTTTGACTTTGAACTATTCCAAATCATATTAATCAGCTAATTTAGATAAATGGAATGTATTAATTTTCTACCCATGTACGCGAGGAGCAAAGCAATAATGGTTTTAGAAAGGAGTAAAATTAAATTTAAATATAAATGGCATAAAAATTAATACTAGGTTTAAAATATACTTCAAATTGGAAATGATATGCTGAACAAACATTATAAGCAAGCAATCGTGGTGAGAAGTGATTTAAAAATGCAAAAGGGTAAAATTGCTGCACAAGTTGCACATGCTGCATTAACAAGTGCAGAAGAAACTAGAAAGAAAAGAGTAGAATTATTCAAAAAATGGTTTGAAGGGGGGCAAAAAAAGGTTGTATTAAAAGTTGAAAGTTTAGATGAACTGTTAAATCTTATTGGAAGAGCAAAGGAAATGAATATCTTGTATGCAGTCATTGAAGATAGTGGACTTACACAAATACCACCAGGAACGATCACTTGTGCAGCATTCGGACCTGATAAGGAAGAGAAAATTGAGAAAATAACTGGAAATTTAAAGCTGCTTTAAAGGTCAATAGTAAAAGGATAAAAGTAGAAACTTTTTTTATAACTCGGTGAGGAAATTGAAAATAAATTTAAAGCATGCTATCATCAATAAATTGTGTGCAGAAGGTCCAATGACAGATAAAGATCTTATAAACAACCTGAGAAAAACAGGAGTAGAATTTTCTACTAGAGAATTAAATTCAACTCTTTTATTCCTTGAAATAGAAGGGCTTATTATGACGAAATGGGCAGGTAAAGATAAAAAGAGGATAGAACTAATTAATATAGAAAGAAAGGAAGAAAGGTAAATGGGAGTCGACATAAAAGAAATAGTAGAGGCAAAGAAGATTTCATTAAATGACTTGCAAGGAAAAGTATTAGCAATAGATGCTTATAACGCGCTGTATCAATTCTTATCTACCATTAGAGGTAGGTTCGGTGAACCTTTAAAAGATTCCAAGGGTAATGTGACAAGTCACTTAAGTGGATTGTATTATCGTACAATAAATTTATTGACCTTAGGAATACAGCCAGTCTATGTATTCGATGGAATTCCACCAAAAATGAAGAGCCTAGAAATAATTAAGAGAAAGGAAATAAAGGAAGAAGCCGAAATAAAATATAAAGTAGCTTTATCAAAGGGAGATCTTAAAGAGGCAAAAAAATATGCCCAATACACCGCACACTTGAGTGGAGATATGGTAGAGGAAGCAAAAAAGCTTCTTGACATAATGGGTGTGCCTTGGATCCAAGCACCTTCTGAGGGTGAGGCAACCGCTTCATATCTCTCTTCAAGTGGTAAAGCGTATGCAGTTGTGTCCCAAGATTACGATGCCCTTTTATTTGGCGGAAAAAGGTTATGTCGCAACATAACTATTTCAGGTAGAAGAAAATTACCAGGGAGAAATGTTTATCAAGAAATAGAGCCAGAGGAAATTCTTCTTGACGTTGTATTAAATAAGCTTGGGATAACTCGTGAACAGTTGGTAGACATAGGTATTTTAGTAGGAACTGATTTTAACCCAGATGGCTTTAAAGGCTTTGGGCCAATCAAAGCTCTTAAGGCAGTTAAACAATATGGAGGACTGGAAAATATACCAAATATTGATAATGAATTAAAAAAAATAGACTATAAATCAATACGTAAAATATTTTTAGAACCTGAGGTAAAAAAAGAGTTTAAATTAGAGTTCAAAACAGTTGATGAAGATAGTTTATTGAATTTCATGTGTGAGGTACATGATTTTTCTGAAGAAAGAGTTTTAAAAGTGTTGATTAAGTATAAAGAAAGCACCAAAGAAAAGAGAGGAAAGGGAACAATCCTAGACCAGTGGTTCCAATGAATGAATTCTATGAGAGAAGAAAATTCCTAGTGAAAGAATTAAAGGAGAGGGGGATAATAAAAAGTAAAGTTGTTGAACAATCTTTCTTATCGGTACCAAGAGAGAAGTTTGTTTGGACGGATACAATTGAAGAAGCATATTTTGATGTACCACTCCCTTTAGGTCACACCGGCCAAACTATTTCAGCTCCTCATATGGTTGCTATGATGCTAGAAGAACTCGACTTGACAAAGGGACTACAAGTTCTTGAAATTGGCACAGGTAGTGGGTATAACGCAGCTTTAATGGCACATATTATAACAGACGCTAAAAGATTCGAAGGAGGGAAAATAATCACAATTGAAAGAGTACACGAACTAGTTCAGTTTGCTAAGAGGAACTTAGATAAAACTAGCTATTCTAAGTATGTTGAAGTAATAGAAGGGGATGGAAGTATTGGCTGGCCACCTTATTCCGAAAAAGAGTATTATGACAGAATAATTATCACAGCGGCTACCCCTAAGTTCCCTAAGATATTAGTAAAGCAACTCAAAGTAAATGGAATAATTCTCGCTCCTATTGGAAGTATGTTTTATCAGGTACTCACAAAAGGAACGAAAACAGAGAATGGACAAATTAGAATTAAGAAGGATGTGGAATGTATGTTTGTGCCATTAGTAGGTGAAAACGGTTATCATGCTAATGAGATACTTTAGATTCGATTATCATGACACCTCTACATTCAGGCCTTCTCAATAAGGAGATCATAGAGCTAGGAAAATCCTTCGCAGAGGCTGTTGCTTTAATAGCAAGAGTTCTGGGGCATGTATAGGAGCTCTTTCTTATGACCATACTTTTTTTATCTGTAAGAGATAGTTTGGAAGAACCGAAGGCTCGAACCTCAAATAGAATATTGTCTACTAAGAAGATTAAGTTGACTTGGGCATCATCATTTTTCAGAAGCTCCTTTAAGTTATTATCCAAATCATAACAAGATTTTGAAGAATTAATTCCTATTATACAATCTCCTTTAGGACCAAGAAAATCTTCTGTGGTTATCTCAAATGTTGATTGATGTCTTGCAGTTATAAGCCAGTGACCTGAAAATTTAACGACGTCTTTAGCAACCCGCATATGATATTGTTTAAATTTTTAATAAATTATACTTTTTCCTATTTATAGGTCAAGTCACAATAGCATATAGATTTACATATACTAACTATTAACATTAATGATAATTAAGTGATGAGAACAGTTATACCACTCTGCCCTTCAAAAGGCACTAACCAATAAATTGCCTTTTAAAGTATCAATTGAAATCATTTATGTAGCGGGCCTGGTGGGAGTTGAACCCACGACTTACTGGTTAAGAGCCAGCCGCTCTGCCTGGCTGAGCCACAGGCCCTGTTTAAACCGTTTTTGGTGTATTATAGATATTTTTAACCTTTTTTACATATCAACTTTTTTATAAGGATTAAAAGGACTTTGATGGCAAAGGGGAAGAGTAAATGTTTGCCCTTGTTGGATTAGGAATAGATGGGATAGATTCATTAACTTTGAAGGGAATAGAGATTTTTAAAAAAAGCGATTTAATTTATTTAGATACCTATACAACTTTAATTCCAAAAGATTTCGTTAGCGCCTTTAGCGAATATATCGACAAAGAGGTTGTTTCAACAGATAGAGCGAAACTTGAAGATGAATTAGGAATTCTGTTAGAACAAGCTAAAGTTAAGAATGTTACTTTAGCTGTTTTTGGAGACCCGCTTTTTGCAACAACCCATCAAAATTTTTTAATAGAAGCTAAGAAGATGGGGATACCTTATATTGTGGTTCATAATGCTTCCATAATGTCGGTTCTTATGACTTCTTGTGGACTTCATCCTTACAAATTTGGAAGGGTGTCTACAATTGCACGTCAAATGGGTACACCTGCGACATCGGTATACTTTACATTATATGATAATCTAATGCGGGGGATGCATTCAATTTTCCTATTGGAGTTTGATACAAAAAATCTGGAAGGCGTATTTCCGTCATCTGCCTTCAACTTATTAAAAGATGCAGAAAAAGTTTACAAACTAGAGGCGTTTACAGAGGACACACTTTTGATAGTAGCTTGCAGAATCGGTAGAAAGGATCAAGAATATTATATAGGAAGTGTGAAAGAAGTTGAAGGTATCGATTTTGGAGAACCACCACATACAATAATAATCCCTTCAAGGTTACATTTTACAGAAGAAGAGGCATTAAGTTTTCTTTTTAATGTCCCCAAAGATAAATTGGTAGATAACACAGAGAAATTAAAAAGAAAAACCGATTATTTAGTTAATAAATATGTGAGAAGGACGAGAGAGGTTTTGAAGTTTGCAGAAGAGAAGATTCAAGATCAATCTAGATATAGAGATCTTTTCGAAAATATAGAATGTTATTTAGATGATGCTATCAAGTTTCTAAATTTGGGCGAAGAACAGTTGGCTATGTTAAGTGTAGGATATGCTGAGGGACTTCTAGATTCCTTGAGGTTACAAAAAATCTTAGACTTAAAATGGTGAAATCAATGAGATCAGAAAGTTTAGAGAAGAAGTTCCTTTCAAAGATTTTAGTAGAAAAGATGAGAAAAGGATCAGTCTCTTTAAAAAAATGTATTAATTTTTTAACTCCATTCCCAAAGGAAAATGAGAAGGTAATTAATAGTCTTCTTGAAAATAGGGAAATTGTAAAGACCGGCGATCTGATTGATGTTACCGATAAGGGGAGGAAACGCGTTAAAGTGGTCATGTGTGGAGGAACCTTTGATATTTTACATCCAGGGCATTTGTTAACATTAAAAAACGCAAAAAAGTTAGGTGATATTTTAGTAGTAGTAATAGCAAAAGATGAGACGGTTAAAAAATTTAGAAAGAAGCAACCACATAATAAAGAACAAAAGAGACTAGAACTTGTGAGTGCGCTTAGATTCGTTGATCTAGCATTACTTGGTGGAAAAGGTAGCATATATGATACACTTTTAAAGATAATACCAGATATTGTAGTGTTAGGTTATGACCAAATACATAACGAGAACGAAATCAGAGAGTATGCGAAAACACATAAAATGAGAATTAAAGTTGTACGTCTAACAAAAAGGATGGAGGGAGTAAAAAGTTCTACTCTTCTAAAGGATGAGAGTTTGATCTATGAGATATAGATTTCATACTCTTTTCAGAGTAGTAGACTTTCAGACGAACTTTATCACCGTCTTTTAAATTTAATCTCTTCCTCAGATTTACTGGGGCTATGAATTCTAAAACCGAATCATCATATAATGTACGTTTTGTCATAACAACAGCTCCTTCAACTATATCGTTTAAAAAAGCAGGAAAACATTTAGCACCCCCATATGTTCTGTATTCGTCATAAAAACCTTCTATGAGTATACCATTATAATATTCTAATTCTCTTTTCTGTCGCCTTTCTAAAGTCGAAGTTAAACGTATATTGAGGGTTCCAGGAAAAGGGTCGAAGCCTAGTTTCTCGTGAAATTGTTTTTTATAACCTTCGATCGTCACATAATAGGATCCTTCACCTATACCTGAGAACACTTCTCCAGTAAACTCCATAATATTAGGCGCTTCTTCAAATACCTCTCGGAGAGAAGAGTAAAGGCTTAGAAGAATCGTACTTCCTTTAGAAGTAAGTTTTATACAAGATCTACGTTTTTTATGAGTGACTTCTATTAATCCTGCTCTTTCTAGTTCTAAAATATGCTTAGATACGGATTGCTGTGACCTCCCAAGACGCTTACTTAGTTCTATTGTTGAAATTTCTATTACCTTATTTTTTGTCCCTAAACACAATAGCTCTAGTAGTGTGTAAAGAAGAGGTGGTTTAATATCCCTAAATGAAGGAGATGACATAGCAGTTGTCAGAGAGTGGTTGAACTCTTAGAAATAAGTTTTTTTGAAAGCAAATGGACATGATGCATTAGATCTACCTCTTGTGAAAATAACTTTTGTATTAAATTAATAGCTGTGTCGAGATCAATTTTATATCCAATACTTGCATAGTACTTTTTCCTAAACTTCGGAAAGAAAAGCATATACCCAAGTATCTTATTTTCATAGGTTATAGGAGAAACATTTGCTTGCTCATCTAATACTTTACCAACATACAAATTTTTTGCCAAACCAATTGTGGGTTTATCAAAGAACATGCCTGTATAAACTGCTAACCCACTTCTCATAGGGTGTAAAACGCCATGGCCATCTACTAAAATGACATCAACATTTGAATGAATTTTCATCAGAACAGAAACTAGTGGAGGGAGTTCTCTGATGAAGAAATATCCAGGTACATACTCTAAAGACCTTTTTGAAATTAAAAACTTATTCTCAATGATTCTTTTGGAATTAAGGTTATAACAGATCGCTGCAGCTACGGCATGTTCTTCTTTCTTGATTTTATAATAAGATACATCACAGGCACATATGATTTCATATCCCCTTTTTAGACCATCTTTACTAAATCTAGTCTTTGAAATAATAGAATTTAATTTGCTTATTCTTTTTATTTTATAGTTAGTTTTGTTAGTCATGTTCTAATTATTGAATACCTAGAACGTTTATTTTAGTTATATCAACATAAGTTTCTTCTATTAGTCGTCTAGCTAAATCCACTTTCCGTCTAAGTGAGGGTACAGCATTATCAAAATATGAAAATGAGGATAGATTATCAAAAATTTCTTTCATTGATTTATAAAAGAAACTGGCTTTTTCAAAGTTCTTTTCATTTATTTTGTCATAAACTGAACGTCTTAACTCACCTACGCAATCTAAAAGGCCTAATAAATAAGGTTCTATTTCAAATCCCACCTCTTTATATGAAGGAATTCTAAATTCTTCGATAATTGAAAGATAGACTATTGCTTCTACATATTCTATTTGTGCAGGAAGAAGATACTTTCTCCATCTAAAGTCAGTTTTAGATAGCAATTCTTCCAACCTTTTCCTTAATATGATGAGATTTTCCTTTGCGTTATTAACTTGTCCTTGATGTAACATAGCGAAGATTTTAGGAAATAAAACTAGAATTGATCGCCCTTCTTTATAAATGTACTCTCTTTGCGAATCTAGTAGTTCGAGCTCTTTTAATAATAATTCTTGTTCAATTTCATTTCTAATTGAGTCCAAATTTGTACCACTATTTGCTATAATATTAACCTTCAGTTAAATCTTTGGGGAGAAGGAAGTTTTTTGGAAAGAAGGGCAACCCTACTATCCTTTGACTCACCGATGACCTTATAACCAGTTAGAGAAGCTAGAGTAGAAGAAAATGACTTGATGTCGTCGTAAGTGGGCATGTTTTCTTTCTTCAACCTATATGTAGAATAGCCTATATTCATGTAAGCCTTTGTTTCAACATAAAGAGGTTCGTATTTTGTAATTATTTTTGCGAAGGCTTCGGGTCGTTCCATGTTCATTCCTTTAATTGAAGTTATTCTAAGTACATTAGGACAGTTTATCGATTTTAATAATGAAAGTGAATTAAAAATGGATTTCCATAAAGCTGTTGACATAGGCCTATTAAGTTTCACAAAGGATTCATAATCATAAGAAGTTAATGATATATAAAGTTGCGTAGGAAGATGAGAAAGATTGCCTAATACTTTTGGCAATGTCCCATTAGTAACTAAAAAAACAGTAAATCCTCTTTTTTTGTATATATCTATAAGCTCACTAAGATAAGGGTAAAGAGTGGGTTCACCAGCCAAAGATATTGCAACTTGATTGGGATTGAATGCTTCTTCGAGTTTCTCCGCTGAAACCCGCCCTTTAAGCACCAAAGATTTGTATCCTGATAATATTTTTCTTTGAGCTTTAATAGACTCCTCGTAAATAGTTTCAGGTTCATCCCACCCACCTTGTGGTTTAGATAGCTCGTCCCAAGTTAAGCCTATATCTTCTGGCATGACTCTCCAACAGTGTAAGCAACGTAGATTACAATTAAAGAGTGATGGAGACATCTGGAGACAGCGATGCGACTTTATGCCAAAAAAGGTTTCTTTATAGCAAACTCTTCCAGAGACAAGACTTTTATGTAACCAACTACATTTTTTTACTGCTGAATGTAAGCCAGCAAGGTGGTATTGCTGTTTTCTTAATATTTGATATAAGCGTGGAGGGTAAGGAAGCATGCGCTGTCATTGTACATATTAAAGCTTTATTTCTTCTTGTCGAGTTTCATTCGCTTTTATAATTAATAGATCTATTCCATCTCCACTTGCTGCATCCCTTTGCATAGCGGATTTCAAAGCCTTTAATGCGAGTTTAACTGTAGAAGCTTCGTCCATATCCTTTTCGTATTCGCTCTCTATTATCCCTATGGCAATTTCTGTCCCCGAACCTACTGTGGCATAATCATCAGGTATAATAGAGCCTAATGGGTCTAAAACATACACCGAAGGACTACCATCAACACCACCTATAATAACTTGTGTAAGTAATGGGTAAAGTCTCTCACTAAACATCACTGCAGACATAAACTTTGCAACTGAATTGGGAGAAACAGGTCTCTTAATTTCAAGTTCTCTTAATTTTACTTCTGCAGAAACACGTTTTACAAGCACTTGCATGTCAGATATCATTCCAGCACATGCGGCACCAACATTATTACTTATCAAGAAAACCTTTTTTGAACTTCGACTTAGTATGAAGTTTCCATAAGCAAACCTCTTATCGGCACCTAACACTACACCATCTTTAAACACCATTCCTAATGCAGTTGCTCCTGGTAGATACAATTTTATACACCTACGACTACCAATCCACTAATAATAGTTTAATTTAGATGTTTCTATAATAGCATACTTTATCTAGATATATCCATTATTATAGAGCCATCAACTTCTTTCTTTAATGTATAATTTCTTTTTATAAAAAGTGAGGAGACATAAAGATTTGTTTCTAGATGTGATGTCACTTTCGGAATTCTAACCTTCGAAGGAAAAGGAGATAAGAAAAGGTATGGCACTATCATGTCACTTAAATGGGAGTCTAAATCAGGCATTAAACCAGTTTCATTTAAGAAAGTTGTCGTAACTTCTTGACCTACTCTTTCAGCTGGTTTGCCTTTTTCCCCTACTGAGTCAGCGCCTATAAAAGCACCTTTCTGGCCTATTGTATAAACCAAAATAGAGGTACCAGGAGACAATGATTTCTCTGTTAATATTTCAACCACCTTAAACATATTTAGTCCTGACTTTTCTAGGATTTTTAAAGCAGTTGAAGCCTGCCTTTCGGCAACACTTTTTGGAAGATTTGAGCATATGCTTAAAATTTTTACTTCCCTATTACTTTTTTCAAATTTAAATTCACGTGGGAAGGATTTATTTTTTACTTGGAATATAACAATACCACCACCTTTAGGGTAGTACCCCCTACGTTTCACTTCAATGTTTAGTTCAATTCCTAAGGCCTCTAAACAAGGAGCGAAAACGTTTTTCATATAATCTATTGTTGGACTCCATTTAACATCTGTACCCCCAATGACCTCTAATGGAAACGAAAGTTTAGTTGCGGCAAAAGCGGGTATTAGCGTCTGTAAAATTAATGGGATACTTCCTGCTGTACCCACATCCACCTTAGAGATGTTTGGGGAAATCTTTTTTGGATGAAATCGAATAAATTCTGAACCAATTTTTAATCCCTCAACATCAGCATTAGAGATTAATGAAGCTATCTTTACCCCTGTATAATGTTGTGGTTGAAGGCCTGGATTGGGTCTTTTTTTACGAATGTTATAAATCAATACCGGAGTATTAGTGGTAATTGATAAGGCAATCGACGTCCTTATTATCTGTCCTCCACCTTCTCCTATGGAACCATCAACTTCTACTGGGGACATCACTTTTACTTTATACTCCCAATGCAATTAAACATTTTAAATAAAAAAACTTTAATCAAACAGGTTAGAGATGTTATGACAATGAAGTATAAAAACGCCCTCTTTGTTGGAAGGTTCCAACCATTCCATAAAGGACATTTGTTCGCTATTGAACATATCCTATCAGAAAGTGAATTCTTATTTATAGGCTTAGGAAGTTCTAACAAAAGTCATGAGGAAAGAAATCCCTTCACCGCAGCAGAGAGGATTCAAATGATAAAAGCAGCACTGGATGGTGCGAAGATTGATCCTAAAAGATGGATGGTAATACCGATACCTGATATGACTTCCCATTACTTATGGACAAAAATGGTTAAAATGTTGATTCCAAAATTTGAAATTGTATTCTCAAACGACCCTTTAACGTTAAAGTTATTTGAAGAAGAGAATATTCCAACTAAAGAAGTGCCTCTAGAAAGAAGGAAAAGATTGATGGCTACTGAAATAAGAAGGAGAATTTTAACCGGAGATAGTTGGAAGGAACTTGTTCCAGAGCCTGTTTATGATCTTATCAAAGAATTTAATGGGGAAGAGAGGATAATAGAGATAAACAGAACAAAATGATAATTTATAAATTTTATTAATATGTATGACAGGGGGTTGTCATATGCCATTTGAAAAAGATGCCTTAGTTTACTTAAACCTTACTTCAACAGTCAAAGAAACAAATGAGCTTATTGAGACAACTTTAGAGGAAAAAGCAAAAGAATACAATTCACATGATCCTACAAGAAAATACACACCTAAATTAGTAGCTATTGGCGCAGGATGGGTATTAGAAGGCTTAGATAGCAAACTTAAAGAGTTATCTGTTGGAGAGAAGGTAACAGTTGAAATACCTCCTGAAAGAGCCTTTGGAGTTTGGGATCCTTCAAAAGTAAAGATAATCCCCTTAAGACGATTTGGAGAAAAAGCCAATCAAATAAGAAATGGTGATGAAGTTCAAGTTGACAATAAGATAGGGTATGTGAAACTTATAGGATCTGGGAGAGTGCACGTTGACTTTAACCATAAATATTCAGGTAAAACAATTGTATATGAAGTTGAGATAATAGAAGAAGTAAAGGACGATTTAAAGAAGGCGAAAGCGCTCTTTTCAAGAAGAATACCTATAGAAGATAATAAATTCAAAGTAGAAATAATAGATAACATATTAACTTATGAGTTACCAGAAGAAATCTACTTTGAAGAGGGGCTACAAATTGTAAAAAGAGCACTTGCAACAGACATATTCAAGTATATACCCTCAATAGTAAAGGTGGTCTTCAAAGAAAGTTATCAAAAACCTGAGACAGCCAAGTTAGAAAAGACCGAGACACAATAAATGCTTATATAATAAAACTTTTTCTAAAGAAACGAACTTGATAAGTAGACAGTTAAGAATATTCCTTGTGTTTTTAACCATAGTATTATTAATTCCATTGATTGAAAACACTAAAATTGCTTGTCCGATCTGTAACGGAGAAGGGAAGGTTAAAGGAAGCAGCAAAGAATTAGAAGTGGAAGATTATAAACTACTAAAGGCATTGAAAACATGTCAAGGCGATACCTGGAAAGGATGGTATGTGATTCAAAACCCCTTTGATAGGGAGATAACGATAAGGGTATATATTCAACTGATAGATTTAAAAACGAATTCGACTCGCGCATCAACGGATATTCTACTTAAACTGGGACAAAGGGATAAAGTCAATAATACCTTCTCACTATTAACATTTGGAGAGAACATAGAACCAGTTTTGAAGATAACATCAATTATCTCCAATGAAGAACAAACATACATCCGATGCCCTGTTTGTAATGGGAGTGGGGAAGTAAGGATTCTTGAATACTTAAAACTAAAAAAATGATTTATATTAACATATTCTATCGTGCATAGGTTTTGCGGCCAGAATAGCATCTCTTCACCTTAGACTATTAGTGACAGCAGGCTTAACAGATCGGCCGAAACCTTTCTGCTTACACCTCTGTCCTATCAACGGGATCTTATATCCCTGTCTTCGTCCAAAGAAGCCTCCTTACGGAGACCGACTTTGGAGAGGTGTCTTTTCTCGAGAGGGGCTTCGAGCTTAGATGCCTTCAGCTCTTATCCCCAACAGCTCAGCTGCCTGGCATGCCCTGTCGGACAACCAGTACACCGGAGGCTGCGTTGCCCCGTTCCTCTCGTACTAGGGACAACTTCCTCTCAGACACCTACCGCTTCCATCAGGTAGAGACCGACCTGTCTCACGACGGTCTAAACCCAGCTCACGTTCCCCTTTAATGGGCGAGCAGCCCCACCCTTGGCCCCTGCTGCAGGACCAGGATGGGAAGAGCCGACATCGAGGTACCAATCCGCGGGGTCGATAGGGACTCTCGCCCGCGACGAGCCTGTTACCCCTGGGGTAACTTTTCTGTCACATCCGGCCCCCAATGGTGGGGACACGAATGATCGCTAGGCCCGGCTTTCGCCTCTGGATTCTCCGCTTTTAAGAATCCAGTCAGGCCGGCTTTTGGCCTTGCCCTCTACAGCGGAGTTCTGACCCGCTTGAGCCGACCTTTGGGCCCCCTCGATACCTTTTCAAGGGGGTGCCGCCCCAGCCGAACTGCCCACCTGCCGGTGTCCTATGGTTTCCCATAGTTAGTGACGTAGTCAAGGTTGGCTGGTGTTACATTGACGCCTCCAGTATTCCCAGAGGAATACCTTCGAAGGCTCCCAGCTACGCTCTGCAACTTTAACCACGACACAGCAACAGGCTGCAGTAAAGCTCCACAGGGACTTCTCTCCCCGATGGAAGATCGTGGACTGTTCGTCCACGTTACGTGGGTTCGCCGGGTAGTAGGCGGGGACAGTAGGGCCCTCGTTGATCCATTCATGCACGTCGGAACTTACCCGACAAGGCATTTGGCTACCTTAAGAGAGTCAGAGTTACTCCCGGCGTTTAGCGGCCCTTAGCCCAGTTGTACCCAGGTTTTAGGTACCGCCACTGGCCAGGATTCAGAGACTATACACACCCTCTCGGGCTTGCAGTCTCCTGTGTTTTTATTAAACAGTCGGGACCCCTTAGTCACTGCGACCTGCAACTCTGGTTTAAGCCAAAGTCACAGGCACCCCTTATACCGAAGGTACGGGGCTAATTTGCCGAGTTCCCTCGCCTACGGTATTCCCGATACGCCTTAGGCTTCTCACCCAGGGCACCTGTGTCGGTTCTTGGTACGGTCTTGGAAAGCACTCCTATCCTTAGTTTTCATGGCATCCAAGAATTTCTGAAACCAACCTTTCGGTCGGCTATTCCTCACTTGGAAGGGTTCTCGTCATTACGACACTCCCCCCACCTTATGGAGTTAAATGGGGCGACGACCCCACTTCAGATATCTTGAACGACGCTAAGAATAGTGTGCCAACAAGCTAAGCTTGTTAACATGCGCTTTCCAAGGCACTGGAATATTAACCAGTTTCCCTAAATTCGTTCATGTAAGTTGTGCATGAACTTAGGACCGGCTTACTCCTGGCCGACGACGCGTTGCCAGGAAACCCTTGCCCTTTCGGCGGTCAGGATTCTCACCTGACTATGCTGCTACTACCACCGGGATCTGCACTAGAGATCGGTCCACTGAACCTCACGGCTCAGCTTCTACCCAACCTCTACGCCTCTCTACCGCTACGATCACAAGATCGTAACTTAGAGTATCGGCAGTCGGCTTGAGCCCCGTCCATTTTCGAGGCCACCAAGCTCGGCAGGTGAGCTGTTACGCACTCTTTAAAGGATGGCTGCTTCTAAGCCTACCTCCCTGCTGTCTGAGCTTAATGACACTCTTTTGTTTGACACTTAGCCGACATTTGGGGGCCTTAACTCTAATCTGGGTTGTCCCCCTCTCGGTTGTGGGGCTTACCCCACACAAACCCGTTTCCTGGCTTCTTCTACGATAAAACCTTCGGAGTTTGAAAAGTGAGTGGACCCTTTCGGATCCTTGTTCACTCATCCTCACTCTACAGTCTTATCCGTATCAGCCAAGACTAGACTAGGATCTACTTCGAGAGGAACTAGCGATCACCGAGCTAGATAGGCTTTTGGCCCCTTGCCCCGAGTCAAGGGAGCGATTTGCACGTCAGAACCCTTTCGGACCTCCAGCGGGCTTTCGCCCGCCTTCATCCTGCTCAGGGCACGATCGCTCGGTTTCTAGTCTTACTGCCACGACTAAAGGCCATTTAAGACCCTTTCCCTCAGGAACTTGCGTTCCTTGCGGAAACTCGGTTTCCCTTTGCTTTCGGGCTTCTAACCCTTAAGCTTGCCGTGACAGTAAACTCCCCGGCCCGTGTTTCTAGACGGAGCGTGCGACCTTGGGTTGCTTCAGTAACTCAACATCATTAGGTGAAAACTTACGTTTCCATCTAATGAGGCTGATAATACTTTACAACCCTTTCAAGCCGCACTCGTCTGTAACCTTTTGGTTTCAGGCACTTTTAACCCCCCTTCCGGGGTACTTTTCAGCTTTCCCTCGCGGTACTAGTGCGCTATCGGTCTTGGAAGGTATTTAGCCTTGGAGACCACTTTCCTCCATATTCCTTAGCCAATGTCAAGGCCAAGTACTCTGGCTGATAGCGATAACCTCTCCTATTTTTACCTACGGGAATATCACCCTCTACGTTAGGCCGTTCCAGGCCACTTCGGTTAACAGGATTAGGATATCATATGCTATCAGCAACCACTACATCCTCCACTGGTTTCCCAGTGCAGTTCAGTTTGGGCTTTTCCCTTTTCGTTCGCCACTACTAAGGGAATCTCAATTGATTTCTTTTCCTCGCTTTACTAGGATGTTTCCGTTCAAGCGGTTCGCGATCCATTAGGATCATCATCAAAGTCTTGCGACCTTGATGATGGGAAATCCCATTAGGGTATGTCGGAATCAACGGCTGCATGCGCCTACTCCGACCTTATCGCAGCTTGCCACGCCCTTCTTCGCCCTCCAAGCCGAGCCATCCACCAAAAGGCGTCGTTGTATCGGAGATACTATTCTGGCTGTCGCACCTATGCACGACATTCATTGAGGCTTTCCCTCTATGTCCTTCATCCACGATTTTTGGTCGTGAATTGCATTATTAAGGTGGTTATGCTACTCGTCAACCAACTAACGTTTCAAGGAGGTGATCCGGCCGCACGTTCCCGTACGGCCACCTTGTTACGACTTCTCCCCCCTTGTCAGGTTTTGGTTCGATAATCCCAATGAAGAATTACCTCACCAAAGCCTAACTCGGGTGAAGCGACGGGCGGTGTGTGCAAGGAGCAGGGACGTATTCACCGCGTGGTGATGACACGCGGTTACTAGGGATTCCATATTCATGAGGGAGGGTTGCAACCCTCAATCACAACTGGGGTAGGGTTTAGGGTTTGCCTTCTCCTTTCGGAGTTGGATGCCCTCTGTCCCTACCATTGCAGCCCGCGTGTGGCCCAGGGGTTTCGGGGCATACTGACCTGCCGTAGCCCTCTCCTTCCTCCGCCTTAAACGGCGGCAGTCCCTCTAACTACCTTCCTCCCCCTTGCGGGAAAGGACAGCAACTAGAGGTAAGGGTCTCGCTCGTTGCCTGACTTAACAGGACACCTCACGGCACGAGCTGGCGACGGCCATGCACCTCCTCTCAGCTCGTCAGGTAAGGTCTTCAGCTTGACCTTCATTCTGCTGTCTCCCCTGGTAAGGTTCCCGGCGTTGACTCCAATTGAACCGCAGGCTTCACCCCTTGTGGTGCTCCCCCGCCAATTCCTTTAAGTTTCAGACTTGCGTCCGTACTCCCCAGGCGGCGAGCTTAACGGCTTCCCTGCGGCAGCAGAACGGCCCATAGGTCATTCTGTCACCTAGCTCGCATCGTTTACGGCTGGGACTACCCGGGTATCTAATCCGGTTCGCTCCCCCAGCTTTCATCCCTCACCGTCGGACACGTTCTGGTGGACAGCCTTCGCCGCTGGTGGTCTTCCAAGGATCAGAGGATTTTACCCCTACCCCTGGAGTACCGTCCACCTCTCCCGTCCCCTAGTCCTGTGGTATCTTCCGCAGCCTAACGGTTGGGCCGTTAGATTTAACGGAAGACGAACAGGACCGGCTACGGATGCTTTAGGCCAAATAACCGTCCCGACCACTCGGGGAGCTGGTATTACCGCGGCGGCTGACACCAGACTTGCCCTCCCCTTATTCCTCAAGCTGTTTAGACTTGAGAAAAG
>JARVJP010000009.1:171297-775400 GCA_029776065.1 Nitrososphaeria archaeon
CCCCATAGGGCCTGGACCCTTATCTCAGTGTCCATCTCCGGGCTCCTTCTCTCAAAGCCCGTACCGGTCAAAGGTTTGGTGGGCCGTTACCCCACCAACAGCCTGATCGGCCGTAGCCCCATCCTCAAGCAAAGATATACAACATGCGCATACCTTCCTTTTAGCCCAAACTCATTCCAGAGGTCTGGGCCTATTGCGGATTAGTCCCAGTTTCCCGGGGTTATCCACATCTTGAGGGCAGGTTGGCCACGTGTTACTGAGCCGTTCGCTATGCTCCTAGCAGTCTAGGAACATACAACTCGCATGGCTTAGTCCCATTCCGATAGCAGTCGGGTCCGGTAGGATCAACCGGAGTCGGATGCAAGTTAGTTGGTTGACGAGTAGCATAACCAACGTTAGATTCGAAGTATTAGTTCGAATCTCCATCTTTGTCCGCGCAACTGGAGACCAGTTATTCATCGCTAAAGGGGACTATGTCCCTAAGCTCTAACAAAGTGCCGCCTAGTGCGCGAACATTAAACTGCTAAAGTGCCATATAAAAATTTTGCTATACTATAATGAAGTTAGACATATATAAAAGATTGTTATAATTTTATAAGTTAAGCTATTTAAATTCTGGCTGCGGGGGTCCCCGAGCTAGGTCAAAGGGGACAGACTCAAGATCTGTTCGCGAAGGCGTTCGTGGGTTCGAATCCCACCCCCCGCACTAAATTTGATTGAAATTTGTAAAACAGAAATGGTATTTTTATTTACATTTAAAAATATTTAGGCCACCTATTATTTAATACAAAAACCGGTCGTATTCTTTGATTTAAAGCAAACAAGAATATTAAGAAATGTTGATAAAATCAGGCAATAGGCTACTAATATGACCAAAGGGAGACTTAAAATAGAGGCAACTCCTCTTGATATATGAATCTTCTACAACTCCTATTTTTAAGACTTAATTTCTAGACTCCTGATCTAATTTTTTGCTAACTTGGGAAAAATGCTACCAAAAAAATAAATGAGGATAGTTAGTCAAAACTGGATATTCGTTTAGGAGATTTGTTATCAAATTTCTGACATAACTCTTGTAAACAGTTGTAAACTTGATTTTACTAAATGTTTGCTGATATAAGCAGCATATTTAAACTCTCTTGCAGTGCTCCTATCTAAGAAAGCCTGAAAGCATTAGAAGTAGATATACCATCATTATTCCGACAAAGAACAATATGTAGATCTTCTGAGTTCTCTTCATTCTTTTTTCAGCAGCAATTGACTTTTGTCTACAAGTACTAGAGCAAAATCCCTTTCCAACAGGTATTGATACGCCACAAACCTTACAATGTTCATGTGGCGGTATGTTTCGTGCCTTTTCTGACATCAGATGCTCACTACAACTTCGGTGCCTATTGGAAGACCTTTGGCTGCGTCAACTATGTTTTCCGGAGAACATAGAATTATACGCACCTTTATCTTTGAACGTTCAATTATCTTTATTGATAAAGGATCCATAAGGTCATAAGTTCCGGCCATCATAGGAAGTTTATTTACCAAATTAAAAAGGGTTTTTGTATCAATTTTAGTAAACCTTTTTGCGTTCTTGTTAACCTTGGGATCTTCAGAGTACACTCCGTCTACATCGGTCGCATTGATAAAGAGATTGGCACAAGCCTTCTCAGCGACCAAGGCAGCAGTCGCATTAGTAGAATGCCCTGGATAAAGACCCCCTAAAACTACAATTTTACCAGATGTTAAAGCAAGAGATACTTCTTCCATATTAGATGGCACGATAGGATAAGCCATGCTTCCTAAGCATGAGATTATAATTCTAGCATTTAATCTTGATGCCAAGATTCCTAGCTCGTCTAAGGTTGTTTCATCTGATTTCAACGCTCTAACAGCGTCTATGTAAAATCGAGCCACAGCCCCTCCCCCTGTCACAATTATCGGCTGAACACCTTCATCAGCCAAAGAGATGAATGCAGTGCATAAACTTTTTATCACATCAAGATTTATAGGAACTTTAAACTTAGAACCACTTAACTTAATTACTATCCTATACAAGGGTATCTCGCTCTAAGTAGAAAATTGGTAAAATAAAAATATATGTGATAAAAAATGAGTGAAGTCACTAAGAAGAGTTCAGTGGAAAGATATAAATTAAAAAAATTAGTTTTAGAACTATCAAAAAAGAGCGGAAGAGGAACTGAACTCGTCTCATTATATATTCCCCCTGGAAAGCCCATTCATGAAGTTATAAATTCACTTAGAGATGAGTGGGGTACTGCTTCTAACATAAAATCGGATACAACCAGAACTCATGTTCAAGATGCCCTTGTTAAAACCATGCAACGCCTCAAACTCTATAAGAAAATCCCAGAAAATGGATTAGCAATATTTTGTGGAGCATTGCCCACCAATGGACCTGGGAGTGAAATAATATTCCTTTATGAGGTAGTTCCAATAAGGCCTATACAAAATTACCTTTACAGATGTGACGATCATTTTCATGTAGAAATTTTGCAAGACATGTTGAAGGAGGAGGTCACAATAGGATTACTTACAATCGACACCTCAGAAGCAGGATTAGGATTACTATCTGGGGACAGAATCGAAATTTCTGAAGTTTTGACATCAGGGATCTCTGGAAAACATAGATCAGGTGGGCAGTCCGCAAGACGATTTGAGAGACTTAGAGAAGCGGAGGTGAATGACTTTTTTCATAGAATAGCTAGACATGCTGCAAAAATATTTTTAGAGGAAAATAAAATTAGCAAGTTGATAATCAGTGGCCCAGGACCAACAAAAGAAGATTTCTTGAAAGGAGAATACCTCCATTACCAACTTAAAGCAAAAGTTGTTGCAGTAATTGACACGTCTTATGCAGGAGAGGAGGGTATAAGAGAAACTGTGATGAAATCAGAAAAGATATTAGAAGACATTAGAATGGTTGAAGAAATAAAGTTAGTTCAACACTTTCTAAGAGAGGTATCAAAAGAGGATGGTCTTGCAGCATATGGAATAGAGCTTGTGGAAAATAGTTTAAAACAAGGAAATGCTGATACAGTCATTATAGTAGAAGACCTTAATTTGATAAGGTTAAAAGTAAAATGCAAATTTTGTAAAAATGAAACCGTAAATTATATTACATTAGATGAATATATTAAAAGAAAGCAAGAAATACTTTCTACTGCATGCATTAATTGCCAAAAGTTAGATTATGAATTAGAGGAAGAAGATTATATCAACTATATAGCAGAACAAGCAGACCTTGTTGGATCAAAGGTTGAAGTAATATCTTCAAAGACAGAGGCAGGGTTAATGTTAAAGAACTTTGGGGGGATAGGGGTACTTTTACGGTACAAGGTGAGAGGAAAATAAAGTCATATTCTTATATACATATCCTCTGATAATTGGTCATAAGCTTCTATGGGTTTTACCCCAAAAAACAGTGCATCAACTTTGTGCATGGTCTTAATTTCCTTCTCAAAAACTTGAAGATCTTTTGGTAAATATAGTTCAGAAACTTTTGATACTAAGGGCAATGATTTGCCCTTTTTATAGTTCCAAATCAAAGAATCGAGTTGAACTAACTTATCAAAGATGTTTGAATATTTTTTCTCGAGATTTTTAACATCTGGATATCGCTCTAAATGAATGCTCTTCTTTTTATGGGGAATGCTTTGATAGATTTCTTCAGTTATAAATGGGGAAATAGGAGCAAGTAGACGGAGAACACATTCTAGCACATGATATAGTGTGAATATAGCACCTTTAGCAGAGTCTGAAGTGAATTCATTATTTCTATTATACGCACGAGACTTCACAGCTTCAATGTAATGATCAGCGAAGATATCCCATACAAAATATCTTATCGACTTAGCAGGATCAAATGGATCTAGTTGGTCAAAAGATTTCTTGCAAGAAATAATAATGTCATCAAGTTTTTCTAAAACCGCTAAGTCAATAGGGTGAAGGGAGCATTCCTCTTCCTTTGGGCATTCAAATTGTGAAATAAATTTAGCAATATTCCATAGCTTTGTTATAAACTTATGTGCACCAGCTACTCTGCTTTCAGAAAAAAGATAATTTGATCCCAATTTCGATTCACTAGCAGCCCATAATCTAAAAGCGTCAGCACCATACTTGTTTACTATAGGCTCAGGGTAGACAACATTTCCTAGATGTCTATGCATTGCATGACCATGTTCATCAAGTCCCATACCGGATAGGCGTACATATTTGAATGCAGGTTTTTCTGTCAATTGATAGATTCTTAATAACGAGTAAAATAACCATGTTCTAACTATATCTATACCTTGAGGACGCATAGTTACCGGCACAGAACTATTATAATAATTGAGTTTCTTCGCAATTTCTAATACGTAAAGGGCGGAAATACTTGAATCAACCCAAGTATCGAATGTCCTTTCTTCTCCAAAAAATTCTTCTCCACCACATTTTTTACAATTCTTTAATGGGAAGGGTTCTCTCCAAGGTTGATAATATTTACCTTTAGTTGGAAGGTTAGGGCTACCACATGCCTTGCAATACCATATTGGTAGCTCAGTGCCATAAAATCGTCTTCGAGATATTGGCCAATCAGAAGTAATTGAGTTGATCCAGTCTATAAGAATGTTGATTGATTCGGGTGGAAAAAACTTTATCTGTTCTTTAGAAAGTCTTAGAATGCTTTCTAGAAAGTCAAGTTGTTTTAAGTAAAATTCCTTAACATGTATATATTCAATTGATGTTGAACATCGCCAACATACAGGCACTGTTTGTATTATAGATTCAAATTTAACTACACGACGTTCTTTTTCTAATAACGATATGATTTTTTCCCTTGCTTCTTTAATTCCCAATTTTGAGAGTGGCCCAGCATTTTCATTCATAATTGCATGTTCATTTATTAAAATAACTGGTTTAAGCTTCAATTCTTTAAAGAGCCTGATATCTGATTGATCACCATAAGAACAGATCATCACTAAACCACTGCCAAACTCAGGTTTTGCATAAGGATGAGGAATGATTGGAACAGTTTCGTTGTATAAAGGAACTATAGCGCGCTTTCCTTCAAGATGTGTGTACCTTGAATCTAATGGGTTGAAGATTATTACTTTACAAGCGCCTATCAACTCGGGCCTTGTTGTAGCAATAACAATTTGATTGTTCTCTTCATTTTCTATGTCAAATTTTATGAAAAATAAAGAGGACGATTTCTCTATCTTCTCCAACTCTGCATCTGCAATTGTAGTTTTACAACTGGGACACCAGTTGACGGGACGATCATCTTCGTAGACATAACCTTTTTCCCATACATCAATGAAAGTTGCTTGTGTTAGAGCACGATACTCAGGAGAATCGGTTCTATATCCATTTTCAAAATCACAACAAAGACCAAGGCGATATAAAGTATTAACAATTTTATGTTCTGTCTCATCAAGAATATTTTTACATTGTTTAAGGAACATGCCTCGAGGTATTTCAGTTGCCTTCTTATTCATCTTTTTTTCTGCCATTAATTCAACAGGCAGACCATTTCTATCAACACCCCATGGAAAGTGAACATTTTTACCGTTCATTCTGAAGTATCTGGCAATTATATCGATCTGAATATAATGAGCAGATCCACCAACATGCATTGAACCTGTAGCATATGGAGGAGGGATGTCTATTGTAAACCAATCATTGGATTCTTCAAATATATTATATATTTTTTCTTTTTTCCAATAATCTAATATCTTTAATTCATCACTTGGTTCAAAGTTTTTCTTTAAAGCGTTACCACGGAGCATACTGTTATGAGAACCCGGCAAATTTTTGTATAAAAAGATTTAGTTTAAATTTTTAGTTAAATATTTATAAAACACATATGATAATTTCTTATTTAAATAATAAATATGAAAGTAGCAGATGGTAGCTGTGCCCTGGTAGCTCAGCCTGGTAGAGCGCCGCCTTGGTAAGGCGGAGGTCGCGGGTTCAAAACCCGCCTAGGGCTTCTTGGCAAAATGAATCTTTTAGAATTTTATTCACGCATTCTTTACAATCTGCTTTTAGAGTGATAATTCTATAGTGCCGAGAGCGGGCTTTTCGCGGTTGTTTCGAACCCGCGGCCTCTGGATTATGAGTCCAGCGCTCCAACCAAGCTGAGCTTTCGAGCGTGGAGTATCTCGGCGCTCTCGGCGATTTTTTGTAGACTTATTAAGGGTATATATGGTTATCCCTTTGACTAATAAGTTTGGGGTCGTCAGCTAGTATGGTTTAGGCTACACGGCTCGGGCCCGTGAAATCGTGGGTTCAAATCCCACCGACCCCATTTCGGATAACATAAAATTTGGATATTTTCATAATAAAAGAGTTTATGTCTTTATTTGTACCTTTAACAAATTATATGGTAATAAAACTATAAATATAACCATCCTTTGCAACCTAAAAAAGGGGATAGAAATAAATAAAGTATACCACCTTCAAATAAAGAAATCAGTAATCTATCACACGCCATACTTTTTTGATTGGTGTAGAGAAAATGGTTATAAATAGTGGGTCTGAAAAATTTACTCTCTATCAAGATATGGATGGAACTACCTATGATATAGAGTTACCTCTAACTTCTAATGTTAATCCCTTCAAACTGAGAGACGAATTACATTTACCTTCTTACATCGATCTAAACTATTACCCAATGGAGTGGGGAGTGGTCGCTCTTTATGCAGCTATCAGTGCACCTAAACTTCATGAGTTGTATCCTAATGTTTTCTACAAAAGAGTGAGTAAAGAACCAATTCCTGCCCTATTCTTTGGTGGAGCTGCTGTCAAAGTTCATTGTCAAAGCGCAAACGGTACAGGCCCATTAGCTAGGGGAATAAAGGACACCGACTTTATAGTTCCAAAAAAACAAGGAATAGACTTTTACAGGCTCCTTTTGAATATGGACAGAACATTTGGAACGAAGTACAAATCATTTGCCACAAAGAACGATAAACGTTTCAATGCATGGAGATATGGTGAGAGGTATAGACTAACTACAATAAATGGTATTACTTCTAGTGGAAAACCAACAATAACAGTATTAGATTTATTCTGTGATAACATAGACCTAAGGCATAAAGTGCAGATCAAAGAGGGTTTTGAAGGGTTCAAAGATAACCTTTACACGATTGGATTAGAACACATGATACTTACCAAGACACAACTAATAACTGACCTACCAAAAGAAAGCGTTGATGAAATAAGAAGTCAGGGACAAGAATATAGGATTTTATCCTATCCATTTTACCAACATGATAGAATAATAATAGGTATGGAAGAGAAGGATATAAAAGATATTTGCGCAATATTTCTTGATCATCCAATTGGAGAAAGCAAAGAGGAAATTAATACACAAAAGATAAGGAAAGTGTTAGATAAAGACAAAAAGTTTGCTTTAACTGTTTCACTTAATCTTAAAAACATAGTTGAGAGGGAAAGTCTCCTTAAAAGATGGTTGAATAGTGGCCAAATTGAAGTTATAATAGATAGAATTCAAACACTTCTGGAGCACATACCTTGTGTTGACAAGAAATGGGATAAACCTTGGTGGAATACAGCTGTAGAAACACCTATAATGGAATAGTAAATCATTTGTTTATTAATTGCCTAACTAAATTGTAAACTTCTTTCCTTGACATACCTGTTCTTGATATGGGGAGATCTGTTGTCCCCTTTTCTGAATATAACCTTAGAAACGTTTCATGTGAAGATGTTATATAGATTGTTGCATTCTTATAATTGGACCATTTGTCTTCTGTTATTCTTCTACCTCTTCCTAGCTTAAACCCTTTATCATCAATAGTTATGGTTGCATGATATCGTGCTTTGTAAATTCGATGACCTATTATCACGGAAAAAGCGGTTAAGAATAAAATAGTTAAAAACGGGTTGTTCAGAGCTTGTTGGATCCCTATGAAAGCAGCCACAACCAAAGCGATCATTCCAAGACAGAATGATACAGTGAAGCTTTTGAGATAATCAGGTAAATCGAAGGCTTCAAACCTTAGCTCCGTCAACTTAAGATTCTTCAGAAGGTTTCTTCCTAATGTATTGTTTGAAGAAATGGCTTCTTTCGCATTAAGGCTGAAAGCAGCAATACCTATGTTCCTATCTGTGAATTCGATTATCATTTGCTTTAGGTCTTTTTGAAAGGGATTTTTTTGAACTAAATTTAGGAAAACCCATTCATCAATTCCAAATTCTTTCTTAAAAACTAACAAGATTTTCTTCAAAAATTTTGGTTCTAGTTCTGAAGAGCCGTAAAAAAACAGATGAACTTTATATTTAGGTGTGACGAGGCCTGAAAAGATCCTTGACAGGAGAAAACCTTTTTCTTGTAGCCCTCCTATCGCATATATTGGAAATGTTATCCCATCTACTAGATAGTCTTTATGGATCTCATTAAAGTTGGCAAGCCATCTTAGATCGCCTTTGACCAAACGTTCTTCAACCAAATCCTGGATAAGACTTGACTCAATCATGTTGAACATGAATAAAAAAAAGTGGGGAGATATAAGGTTATTCCGGTGGAATGTTTAGGTAAAGTGTCCGCATATCGATGCCTTTTGTTGCATTTCTGTACATAAAACCTACATATAACAGTACTCCAACCAATATGAAGCCCCAGAAACCTGCTGCACTTATAACATCCGAAGTGCTTGCTCCTGTTGTGAAGAACGACCAAATCCACGGTGACTCCTTTATAAATATGTATAGACACATGAATGCGCCTACAAGTGCGACAAAACCTAAAGTAACCACTGAGCCAACAGAATGCTTTACAGCAGCTCTCTCATATATTTCTTTTCTCTCCAGTGGGAGCAACATGCAAGATGCGCAAAACATTGTTAGGAAGAAAGCGTCGTATATATCGGTTCCAACTACTCCAGCGAATGCAAGATAGCTAGCTGCTCCAGCAGGAAAGTCTGCTTCAGCCATACAAGCTGGAATCGCGAAAACAGCAGTGATGATTATTGACCATACTGGTGCGTGCCACCTCTCGCTGACATATGAGAAACTTTCAGGCATCATCCTATCAAATGACATAGCAAAGAACGTTCTTGATGCGACAAGAAGGAATGGAGGAATATCGTTTGCAACCCATAGTATTCCGGCAAGTGCAACTAACCAAGAAATCCAGCCCATATCAAGACCTTGGGCGATTATTGAAGCGACGCCAGTACTCCATGCGGACTGAAAGCCGGGAATTTGTGCTACGACTTCACTACGAGGAACAGAGTAGCTTAGCCAAGAATAGGCTTGGAAAAAGCTCCATTCGTGCCCGTCTACAGTACGAGTTGCAACTCCAAGTGTTGATAACGCAGAAAGCGAGGATGCTAACAGATAAACTACCATTATTATAGCCCCAGCGACTAAAAGCATTTTTGGAAGTTTTTTATTTGCTTCTTTGACTTCGCCAGCTAAAAAGGCGGTTGCATACCATCCCATATATGCCCAAAACGCACCTCCTAACGCAAATGAGAACGCGTCAAAAAAGCCTGTTACATTCTTAGTCATCCCTGTACTGATTGCAAGATCCATGAACTTTTCAGGCGAAGCACCCATGATTTTTTCTACACCACTTACTACAACACTTGGATTCGTAGCACCTGCGGCCCACATACCAAAGAAGATGATAGTTATTATTGCGGGTATATAGAACATTACTTGTAGGAGCCTACCATATAATTTTGTTCCTAATAGGCCTAAGAGTGCGAAGACCCAGACTATAACAATTCCACCAATAAAAAGTTCGAGTGAACCGAAGGATAGGGGCACTGGATTTGTAGGCGATGCCATTGCAATATTACCAAATATCAGTAATGCTTCGAAAACTGCAACTCCTATCAATCCATAAGAGAAAGCCTCAGCGAGGAACATTAACCATCCAGACATATACCCGACAATAGGATGAATAACTCTTGATATTGTTACATATCCTCCTCCTGATCTTGGCATTGCGGCTGCAACGTAACCTGCGGCATATGCTGTGATAACCACCACTACACCGCAAAATAGGAAAGCCCAGAACATAGCTGGAAGACCGAGTGGCATCATATCAGTTGGCATAGGTCTAGGTCCAGTAAATTGGAAGACTCTTTTTTGCCAACCTAAACCTATGACATGACTAAGTACAATGATTACACCAAGTGTAAACCCTATTTCTCTTACAAGGCCAGTAGCGTCTCTTGTGAACAATCCAGGTTTACTAGATGACAAGGATTTCTACTCCTTCACCTTAGTCACTGAAATAAACGATACTTTTATTTAAGCTTTTTTATCGGATTAAACTTAAATATAGCTAGATTACTCAGTGAAAGAGTTAGAGGAGGAACAAAGGAGTGTCTTTTTTATTCAGAAAAAAGAAAGAACATATGACAAGGGTTTTATTCACTACAGACATGCATGGATCGGAAGGGGTTTGGAAGAAATTTCTAAATGCTTCTTTAATGTTAAAAGTGGATGTTGCAATATGTGGCGGTGATTTGACTGGAAAGATGGTTGTTCCTATAGTTGAGAAAGGCAATAAACGGTATACAGCTTATTTTATGGGTAAAACTCATTTGATAGATTCGAATGAGTTAGATAACATGTTTAAGGATATTCGAGGAATAGGATATTATCCTTACCTAATTGAAGAAGATAGATACAAAAAAATTGTAGAAAATCCTCTTGAAATAGATAAAATATTTCAAGAAGTTATGAATTTGACGTTGAAGAATTGGCTTGACATGATTAGGCAAAAACTTCCTAACGAAATTAGGGTAGTCGTTTGCCCTGGAAATGATGACAGATTCGATGTTGATAAAGTAATTCAAGAACATAAGGATGTGATAAATGGGGAAGGCAAAGTAATAGATATAGACGATGAACATCAAATGGTAAGTTGCGGTTGGGTAAACCCAAGTCCTTGGAAGACGGCTAGAGAGGAAACCGAAGACAAACTTGAATCTAGATTAGAACAATATATTTCAAAACTGGATGATGTTAACACGGCAATATTTAATTTCCATGCCCCTCCTTTCCAATCGAAGTTAGACGAAGCAGCCCTCTTGGATGAGAACTTGAACCCAATAATTCATGGTGGAAGTGTAGTAATGCAACCTGTGGGTTCCAAGGCGGTTAGAAAAATGATTGAGAAGTATCAGCCCTTTTTGGGGTTGCACGGCCATATACATGAATCAGCTGGTTCAATTAAAATAGGAAAGACTTTCTGCGTCAATCCAGGGAGTGAATATGCTGAAGGAATTCTAAAGGCATTTCTGATCGAGTTTAAAGGTAACGAGATCATCAGGCTTCAGAGAGTAGAAGGCTGAAGGATAGATGATATTAAATCAGAGAGCTTTATTCTAAATTTGGAAGACAGAGGCTTTTAATCAAACTTATGATAGAATAGCTCCTTCTAGTGAAACAGTTTTTATTTTGATAATCTCTTTTTTACATCTGTTTAATAATGGCGAAGTTAGACTAGTGAATCCAAGAGAATATGATAGTTTCAATGAGTATGATGTTTCAGGGTTAAAGGAAGGCATAATTATCAAGTTATATAATGCTTTTTTCTTTGGAAACAAATTCTTAAGGCTCAAAGTCATCAAAATCCACACCCTTTGCCCATTTAATGGAGAATGTTCTTTGTAGAATACGGGATGAAGATGACCCATTACTATCAGATTAGATTTTAAGACTTCATAGCTTGGAAGAGTGTGACCATGCATCAAGTATATTTGACCTAATAATTCCCCTCTCTTTATTGGAACTACATGACTGGGAAGTATATTTGTTATAGAGCCATCATGATTACCTAATACAAGATGTATCTTTCTAAATGATGAACTTAGTTTATCAAAAAAATGGTTTACTAATAAATGATCCGAGTAAGTTGCACGTGCAATGGTATGCTTAAGATCACCTAAGAGAATTAGATTTTCTACTTTAGTTTTTCTTGATATATCAGTAATTTTGCTGGCAAGTGACATACAAGCCCTTCGATCGGGCAGTAAGACTGAGGGAGTTGGTGGAGAGTATCCTAAGTGAAGATCAGCAACACATAAGAAATCGTCTTTCTTGGTCTTTATAATAAGTGCTGCATCTTCATATAATATAGAAATGTTTCCACTTGCCACAGATACCAATAAATAATCCACCTTTAATAAGTTAACATTATAGTCATGAAAAAAAGAATAATGAATAAAGTTTTATCAACGCTGAATCGAAAAGCAATTAGGAGGCATGTATTTTTGCCTAGTAAAAGAGAAATTTGGACAGTAATAGGAGAAGAGGGGGATAACTTAATATGTGAAAATCCAATTTTTTGTTCATGCAAAGATTTTTATTTTAGTTTATTAAAGAAAAATAAAAAATCCTGTTATCATCTGAAGGTGTTTTTAATAGCTAAGAAGCAGAAGATACATTCAACCTTTTACTATAAAGACGAAGAATTTGAATCCTTCATGAATCTGCTTTTTAAAGACCTTAAGTAAAAGTTTTAAACCTACAGAAACAAGTTTTGATGAGCTCCGGTAGCTCAGTGGTAGAGCGATAGCCTTGTAAGCTATAGGTCGCGGGTTCAAAACCCGTCCGGAGCTTCATCAAAAATCTTTTCTTTAAACTTATTTTTTGTTTATTTTCGGTTGATGATTATATAATATGTTTCTTTATGAAGAGGTAGTTTTAAGCTATTCCGAGATTCTATTTTATGTGAATCAATCTTGAATAGAAAAGAAAAAATATATAATGGAAAGGAAAGAGGAGTCTTGTATGGATGTTAATTCCTTTTTTAGTTATTGGATGGTTATCATTTATTCTTTATTCGCATTAGGAATAATCTTAGTTTTCTTTTATGAATATTCTAATTTTAAGAGAAAGCATTAGATTTCTATGGAAGAATTTGAATTAAATAAGTTAATTGAGCATGCTAAAAAATTAGGATTCGAAGGATTTACTAGTATACAAAACAAGGCAATACCAATAATTCTAAGGAAAGTTAATACGTTGATCATTTCGCCAACTGGAACTGGTAAGACGGAGGCAGCTATACTTCCCATCCTTTATAATGTGTCAAAAGAAAAAGAAAGAAAGAAACCAAGGATTCTTTATATCACGCCTTTAAGAGCTCTTAACAGAGATCTTGAAAGAAGGATTCAAATTTATACAAACTATTTTGGACTAAGTGTTGATGTTAGACATGGCGACACATCAATTTCAAAGAGAAAATTGATGCAACAAAACCCTCCTGATCTTTTAATCACAACGCCGGAAACATTTAGTATACTTATTAGCCTGCCTAATTTCATTAGAATACTAGAAAATATAGAGTGGGTTATAATTGATGAAGTTCATGAACTGATAGGAAGCAAAAGAGGGGTACATTTATCACTTTCATTAGAGAGATTGGGGAGAGTTAACCCAAATTTTGTTAGGATAGGATTATCAGCAACTATAGGAGCACCAGAAAAGGCCAAAACGTTTCTTTTTGGCGTTGATCGAAAGGGAGCAATAGTTATTGATAGAACTTCGCGTGAGTACTCCTTTGAAAACATCTTTGTTCATGGAGATTTAACCAAAGTTGTTGATATTGCTCTTGAGAAAACGTTGGAGTACACAAAAAATAATAAGTCTGTAATAATTTTTACGAATACAAGACAAACTGCGGAATATATAGCCACTTTAATCAAAGCAAAAGAGCCTGAAATGGACATCGGAGTTCATCATGGCTCCTTATCGAAGGAGAACAGAGAACAAGTAGAACTTAAGCTTAGAGAGGGAAAATCTCAGATAGTTATTACAACATCTTCCTTAGAATTGGGAATGGATATTGGCTCTATCTCTTTAGTAATTCAAATAGACTCCCCAAGACAGGCGGTTAAACTTTTGCAAAGAGTTGGAAGAAGTGAACATAGAGTAGGAGGAAAAGCTGAAGGAATTATTTTAAATAATTCCATTGATGATTATTTAGAAACAGAGGCTATTTGCAAATTAATTAAAAGAAACGAACTTGAGGAGCCTATATTTCACTTTGGTGCCCTAGATGTTTTAGCGCATCACATTGTCGGCTTAGCTTTAGTTTATAAATCAATAAAGTTTGATGATATTAAAGAAATCATTAAGAAAACAATGTTTTATAAAGATGTTAAAGATGAGGAGATAATTGATATAGTTGAGATGCTTTCAGAAGTAAGGGCAGTTCGATACAATGGGAATACAGTTTATAGGGGGAGTAAATGTTATTCTTATTATTTTAATAATGTCTCAATGATTCCGGAGAACACTCAATACACTGTTATCAATGCAATAAATAATTTTAAAATTGGGAGAGTAGACCAGCTTTTTGTTAGAGAAGCATTAGAACAGGAAAAACCTTTTGTGCTAAAAGGTAATGTGTGGAATGTTCTTTCTATAGATGATGCCACGCAAATAGTAAAGGTTGAACCAAAAAACTTGCCAGAAAGTGAAATCCCTTTTTGGATGGGGGAACTTATCCCAGTTGATAAAAAGACAGCTAAACTGGTTGGAAAAATTAGAAGCGAATATCAAAACGAATCAATATGTCAAGAGGCTAAGGAAGTTATTAAGAAGACAGTACAACAATTAAACACCACTATAGATAATAATGATGTCATAGTGGAACATGAAATAGGAGAAAGCACCTTTGTTGTACATTCGTGCTTTGGAACTCGAATAAATAATACATTAGGAAATTTTCTTTCAACTATGTTGTCATCAAAATTAGGTTATGTTGTTGAGTTTTCTTCTGACCCTTACAGAATTTTGTTAAGTGGAGGGGAATTACTAACATCTGACATAATTAAAGAGATCTTAAGTAAGAATGCAGATCTATATCAAATTTTAGAGGTTGCTATCAAAGATTCAAATATAATGAAAATCAGGGGGTGGCATGTTGCTCGTAGATTTGGGATAATTCCAAAAGAAATGCCATATGATGGTCGTTTAAGTGGTTTTATTTTAAGAAGATATTCAGGAACAGCTTTCTATAGGGAAGTATTAAACGAAATCTTTACAGATAAATTTGATATAGAAGGAGCGGATATAATATTAAAAAAAATAAGAGAAAATAAGATCAAGGTTATTATAAAAGAAGTGAAAGGCTTATCTCCTTTAGCAAAACTTGGTTTTAGGTATAAAATAAAAAGCATTACAACTGCTTACGACATTAGTACTACAGTACTATACGCAATAAAGGAGCGATTAGAAAACAGAAAACACAAGTTCCTTTGTTTAAGTTGCGGAAAATGGGAAAACACGTCTACAACAAAAAATGTTACTGAACCAATTAAATGCGCAAAGTGTAAATCTAGGTTAGTCACAATAGTTCCAATTTGGAATGAAAATGCTAGTGAACTGATCAAAAATAAATTAAAGGGAAAAAGGCTAACAAGCGAGGAACAAAATGAATATAGGAAGTTGTGGAAGACATCCTCATTAATACAAAACTTTGGTAAAAAAGCTGTTTTTGTACTATCAGGTTATGGTATTGGCCCTACAAATTCAGTTAAGGTATTGGATAAAGCAGCAAGTGAAGAAGAGATCCTAAGAGAAATCTATAGATTAGAAAAAAAATTTATAAAAACAAGACCTTTTTGGGATGACTAAATAAATACTATTCATATATTTTAGAGATTGTAGAAAAAGGCTTGACTTCTAGAGAGAGAGTTGGTTTTGACCTAAGAGTTACTCCATTAATAATTAAACGTTCTCCTGGCTTAATTTGGTCAATAAACTGGGAAAGATCCTGCCATGCAATAAGGTTAATTTCATCTGTCTCATCACCCACCAAAATCTCAGAAAATGAAATTTTTTCACCATTCTTCGATTTTATTTCTCTTCGGACAGCATGTGAAATCGCTACTGCTTTAAGGAAAAAAGGTTGTTTTTTATCTGTAGAAGACTTGATTTGTGAAATCTTCTTAAATAAAGTGGCTATCTCAAATGGTTTAGATCTGATTTTCTTACTTATTTTATTAACATCTGCGCATAAAAGTTTATTTTCATCAAGCATGACGTAGGAACCTTCTATCTCATCTCCAGGTTTCATAGAGATTAAAAATGGAACCACTTCATTCAATCCAATTAATAAGAAAAAAAATTCATCATCCTTCATAGCCAATGCGTTTATTGAAGGAGAACCTTTCCTAGTCCTCTGAGGGGCACCTATTGAAAGTAGTCGGAGGGAAGCGACTAACAAGTTTTTAGAAGAATCAAAAGAAGGTTCATTTGATATGGTTAAGATAACAGTTTTATCATCTCCATGAAATTCAATATCACCAGTTGTTTGCGACTTATTTTTTAAGGGGCATAATATTACGGTTGAACCCACTGGGGGGATGTTTCTGGATGTGTTCACCGGTAACCATAAAACCACTCTATTTCTAGTATTTTTCTTAAATCCACTTATTATAAAGGATTGAACATTACCTTGCGAACCGTCCTTCCTAGAGAAAGTAGATATAGTTGGTGTAGAGTATACAACAGCTTTTATACACAAAAGATTGGGCTTTGGAATAAAATCATCTAATGAAATTGCAATATCCTTTAGAGTCACAAGCTTAGAGGAGATGCCTTTATCTTCTATTTTTTCGATAGACCCATTTTGTCCGATATGCAAAATAGGGAAGTTGTTAAAATCGGATTTAACATATGCTTTTTTAATCAGAACAGCATCATCTGTTCTTAGATTCAGATTAAGAGCGTCTAGTGCTTTTGAATCCCATAAATTGCATCTAATCAGACCACTTTTATCAAAGAGTGTAGTGGTCAGCAAGTTTCCTATGGTTCCGTCTTTCCTTTTATAATTTTTAATTTCAGAAACTGAGCATATTCTACACATCAAATTTACAGAACTGGAACCAATAAAAAGATCCTTAATTTCTAATACTGATGGTGGTTCAAAATCTAACATAACTCCCAGATCAGCTGCTACAAGATATGCAGCACCTGTATCGGTCAAATAGCCACTTCCAATTTTGCTTTTCTTTTCCTTTATTAAAGAGTACACTGTACTTCTGTCAATGCTCGGTTTTTTCTTCAATATTTCGTCAACAATAGAATCTAGTTGTCGCATTCTTCTAACACACCATATAACATAAAAAGGTATTTTAAAATATGCAAAAGATGATGCGCACTATTAATAACATATCTAAACAAAAATTCCTCATAAAATTGATCAGTAATAAGTTAACAAAAGGGATCCGAACAAAAGTAAAGATAAAAGGACGATTACTATTCCACCTTTCTTTGCGTGATGTAAAACAATTTGAAGAAAATTAGAATAAAGATCTATCTGAGTCTGACCTAATGTTTTGACATCTGATAAATAATAAGTTATTTTAAATGAAGAACTTTTAGTTTCTATAGATGCTTTTACTGCGAGATCTGTTAACTTTTTTATTAGAGTTTTATAATCAGATAATTCACCTAGCGCATAGTATCCTTTGGCAGTTCCCATTTTACCTGAAGAAAAGTGTGAGTCGGTTGTACAAATCTCTAAGAGGCTGACTTTAATTTTGTTCAATTCTCTTTCTAAGTCCAACTTTAATTGGTTTAAAGCATTATTTGAATCTATAGAATATAAAACATATGATTCATCTGATATCATAAAAAAAAGACAAGAGATTCCTCCTGGCCCAACTTCTTTAAATTCAGGACTATCATAATTTATGAATCCAATTTTAAATTGATACTTAGGCATATTACAAAGATTCAAGACAAGGCTCTTAATGCATTCTTTCAAATTATTTAAATCTGATTCAGAAATTGGCTCACCAAGAGCATTGTGTGAGTCTATAATTATAACATCCCTTATCAATTTTTTGTCAACAAAATTTTTTGCATAATCTACAATTTCTCTTGGAAAATCTTCTGCACCATAGGGAGCCATAGATAAAAACATGATCAATACTTTACCTAACATAAAACCAGTTACAGTAACTTTTCCCTTACTTTCTCTCAATGGTTTGGTACAAACCGCATCTTCCGAAATAACAAAATTGTTTTCTTCTAGCAAAGAATCAAGATAATGCTTTACTTCATTTTTTGAAGGGAGGTTTATAGCGTGTGAAGAGGGGCTATGAAAAACTATTGAACGCACTGACTTTTTATTATAAAAATTTATTAAGTCGGCTGGCAAATTGTAACTACCTATAGGTGCGAATGGACCAGGATGAACCCCTGGAATAATCAAACTTATTTTACTATTATTCAAATTAAATTCAATATTATAAGTTCTTATTTTCAATGGCACACTATGTTTTTCAAGTATTTTTTCAAGTTCACCAGGAATAGAACTTATCCATGATTGCATATATGTTAATAACAGTTTAAAGGAACTTAGACCGATCAACTTTAGACCGACTTCATCAACGTATTTTATATAGCAAATGATTGAGAAAAGCAAAATTATTCCTGAAAAAAATAGTAGTATGATTGTAAGGATACTTACCTTTGTGAGCACGATAACAGGTAAATATAATGGGATAGGTAAAAGCATAGATTGGATCAATACTTTAGAAAAACTTTGATAGAAAATCACAAATAGAAGAAAAAAACGGATGGAGAAGATATAACCAGCTGTCAAAAGGTAGAAGTTAAAAAACATCTCAGACGATAAAGCACCTAAATAAAGAAAGATAGCACTACAAACTGAAAGGATAATTAATGGAAAAAGTTGAAAGAAAGAAGCGAAAAGCAGCCTTCTAAAGGATGAGATCGGAGAAAAAGAAGTTAGCCTATAATCTATATAAGAAATAACAATTATTGTAATTAAAAAATATAATGAAAAGAAGACCTTACAAAAAATATTAAAAGAGGACCAGAAAAGCACTGTTGATATTAGCGCAGAAACAACTATTACCAGAAATAAAGCAAAGGTTGTTGACGGTAAACGAAAGAGCTTCTTATATAAACTTGCTATATATCCTGTTTTATCATCTATCATCAAATACACCGTAGTAAGTGTATTTTATTAAGGCGGCACAAAAACTAAAAGTAAAATCGAAATTGCTATCAAAAACACAGCCAACATAATCACATACTGGGGTTTTACCTTTATTCCATGCGCTTCATCTTCAAAAAATCTAAGTAAACCAGCACTTGATGCAGGCATCGGACCACTTGATTTCTTCTTTTTCTTTGAACTCATACAATCAGAGTTTGGAGTAACTTAATTTAAATGTTTTTGAATAAGAAAAGATTTTAAAATAGTTAAATCTGCTTTGATTTGATGAACAGAAACAAAGAGTATTATGAGAAAACCTTTAGAATGTTAGAGGCACATCATAAATGGTTTTCAGAGAGTATACCATTAATTGCCAGTGAAAACATACCAAGCCCAGCGGTAAGAGAGACACTTATCAGTGATTTAGGTAATCGTTACGCAGAAGGCTGGCCTGGAGAGAGGGTATATGCAGGATGCACATATATCGATCAAATCGAACTTATAGCTATAGAGGAAGCAAAAAAATTATTTCAATGTGAATTTGTAGATGTTAGACCTGTTTCAGGAGTATGCGCTAATTTAGCTATTTATACAGCATTTACTTCTCCGGGAGATTACATGATGTGCCTTTCTATACCCTCAGGGGGACATATAAGTATGGGAAAAGCAGAGCTAGGTGGAACAGCTGGTGCAGTGCATGGGCTTAAAACGGAATACTTCCAGTTCGATTACGATGAGATGAATATTGATGTTGAAAGGACCAAAAATAGAGTTAATGAACTGGAAAAGTCAGGAATAAATATAAAGCTTGTTATGTTTGGAGGGTCTGTTCTTTTATTTCCCCATCCGGTTAAGGAATTAGTTGATTTTTTCAAAGAAAAGGGGGCTTTTGTTTGTTATGATGCAGCACATGTTATAGGATTAATTGCAGGCAGAAAGTTTCAAGATCCCCTTAGAGAAGGTGTAGACGCAATAACATGTAGTACACATAAAACGTTATTTGGGCCGCAGGGAGGAATGATTTTATCATATGATAAGTATGCAGAGAAAATTAAAAAGGCTGTTTTTCCAGGAAATGTAAGTAATCATCATTTACATTCAGTAGCAGGAAAAGCGATAGCGTTTGCTGAGGCATTGGAATTCGGTGAACAGTACGCAGCTCAAGTTATAAAAAATTCAAAGGCTTTGGCAAACGCTTTGGCATCAAAAGGGATGAAGGTAGTAGGAGAAAAACGTGGCTTTACTGAATCTCACATTGTCCTTCTTGAAATAACAAAATATGGATTAGGAGGGGACTTAGAAAGAAAACTTGAAAAAGCGAATATAATATGCAATAGAAATTTACTACCTTGGGATATCAAAGAAGGGAGACACTTTGCGAATCCTGGTGGGTTAAGATTCGGAGTTTCTGAATTAACGCGGCTAGGTATGAGAGAAGGAGATATGGATATTGTTGCAGAATTGATAGTAGATGTAATAGTAAGAAATAAAAATTTAGACGAAGTCAAGACCAAAGTCAAGGAATTTAGGAAAGACTTTAAAAAGATTCATTTTTGTTTTGAACCATCAAGAGGCCCCTATGAATACATAAAAGTTAGGTGAAATCTTTTAGAGAAGTTTGCTTCTGCCCTTTTCCAAATAGGCTCTCAAAATCTTCCTTTGCTAAGTCCACTCTAGTCTTAACATAAGATGGAACCCCTTTGTTTGCAGCAAGTTTTTCAGCTAATTCTAAAAATTTGCCTACACTTTTCTTTGTAACAGAAAGTTGGAGCTCTCCACCGCATTTTAAACATACTCCTTTTAATGGAACCCGACGAAATTTCTCGCCACATTTTTTACACCTTACTTTTTGCGAGCCAAAGGCTTTTAAGTTTCCCAATATGTCAGGGAGAAGATGAGTGCTGAGAATCGCAACAATTGCGTCATTCATACTAACAGCTTTTATTATCATTTCATAATGAAATTGTTTTTCTATTTTTTCAATGAACGACGGAGCTGTAGCAAGGGAGTTTCTATCTTTGCTCAAAAACATTATTTTAGTATTGTAATTATATAAGATTGGCATGAATTCTTCTTTCTTTTTTAGAAGGTGCTTTACTAGAGGAATGGATAAAACGTCTCTTGCAGAAAGCATCTTAGATGCTTTGTCATAGAAATCCTTAGGATAAGTTGTAGCAGTATCTATTGAAAGAGATTGATCTTCAACTTCTGATGGGATAATATAAGGTTGAAGTAAAAGAGGGGCATCCATCAGCCCACCAACCTGTGAAGGAACATATGAGAGAGAGAAATTTATTAAAACATCTAAAAGGAGTGAGATTGAATCCGCATCCCCATCACAATCCCTTCTTTTAGCAGAATGCCAAAATGGATGGCCTAAACAAACCTGGGAGTCAGAAAAACCAATGACACGCCCGATAACAGCAACCGACGTATGCGGAGCGATGCCTACAACTAAATGTCCTATTAGGTCTTCTTCTCTTTTAAAATTATAAAAGGAGGGAAGATTATAAAACTTTTCTAATAACTCATCAATAAATTTAGAAACCTTAAACAAATAAATAGCACAATTTTTAGGCAAAATTACATCTTGAACAAATATAGGAACCGGTTTCCCTGAAAAAAGTTCTTCTTTGGAATAACCCATTTTGATTAATTGGTCCAAATCAGTTGTGATTAAGTTTGGAAGGAAAGCGGTTATTGGCATGTTAGTAGCATCAAATCGGATTGTTCCATCCCGATAAATCTGCAATCCATACTTTTGTCTAAGAAGACCTTTTTCTAATGCTTCAGGTTGTTTGTTTTCATTTGTTAAACCTTTTACCCCTTTTAGCGGTGATACAGGTTTATAACCTATCTTTTTCGAAGCAGATTCGATTTCTGTCTTTAAGTCGATCACTCTTTGCGAATAAGATTGGGCAAATATTTTGCATCTAGGGCAGAGATCGCCTTTTTTTACAACCTCACCACAAGATGGGCATGTGTAAATTACCTTAGTTGGAGCCCTACATTTTTTGCATAAAGAAAAAAGTTGAAATTCAGAACAATTATCACAGTACCTGTTTATTAGATTAACATTTAACGTCCCTTGTGAAGCTTTTAAAAGATCTCTTGAGGGCCCCCCATTTGAACCTACCGGGAATAATAAATGAACAGGAGGTTTCATCTTTCTTTCTTCAGCTTTTTCTGGACGCCCAAGACGCACTCCTACATAAATTGAGCTCTTATTTTTTACTATAACTCCACTGTATGCAGATATTATGTCTAATGAATTTTTATAGTCACCATGAAGTATTATTTCACGATCTAAAGCAAGACAGCACATAAGAATTCTTGCACTTTCTTCTGGGAAAATGATTTTAGATCCTTCCTTTATATGCGGAACACAAAGAACTTCAAGAATATCTTTTATTTTTTGATCATAATTTATAATGAAGCTTTTTTCAGAATTTTTTTGTTTTTGAAGGAAGTCTCGGAGATAAAGGAGATCGTCAATTTTCAGTTGGTCCCAAAAATAGAGATACTTTGGGTGTAGAGGTATCTTTAGTTCCCTTGATAAAATGTAGGCAGTTTCTAAATCAGGAAAATAATAATTAGGTAAATTAATCCAATTAGAAATAGTTTCAAGTTTTATTCCTAATGATTGTGATGCAACAATGATACTACCAAATCTTTTGTTGCATGCATCAACAAAATCCTGCACCCAAAGTTCTTCAACATATGCAGAATTATATAATATGGAGTTATTTTCTACAAAGTCTCCAAATGAGATAAGAATATCACCAAGAAATAAAATTTGAGACATATTGCCTTTTAGTTTTTCTGCAGTTTTAATATCATTAACTTGAACAACAGAGTCATCATTGAGTTTAATAACAGGTCCTTCAATAGAATCTACAAAAGCAACTGTTCCGCTCTTACCAGGGCGATCTAACTTAACTTGAGTGCCTGTAACAAGAGCATAATCCAAAATAATCGCTGTAGCAGGATTTATACCAACAGTGGCTAAACCTGTATTAAAGCAACGCCCATATCTTAATCTAAATCCACCAATAGACCCAGGGAAGGAAAGAATGGGCCTACCCGCAATTACATCACCAAAGTGAGAAAGAGTGGTTACTTCTTGTTGCCCTCCTTTTAGATGAGAAAGCCAATACCATTCACTTATAGAGAGTTCTTTAACTAACTTTTCTAGTTTCCTTGCGCGCCCAATTAATCCATCGTTTAGAACACGAAGTGCCCCACCTCTTACTTTATTTGCCTCTATTCTCCGCATATTCCTATGCATAATCACTTCAACAGGATCAGTTTCTACACCATTTATTTCAACCGGTACGTACATCAAAGCTGTACGAATATCTTCATCAGAAACTTTATATTGAAAGTTTCCAACTTCTCTTTCATAAATTCTTAATTCTTCAATAAAACGTCCTATTTCATCATCATAGCTATTTACATTATAAATATCTAAACCTAATACTTTTCGTACCTCATCTGCTATTACTAAAGCAAAAGCAGCATCAGTACCACCAGCCGACCTAATAGGACCGGCAAAATAGAGACTAGCGTAATTGGATCCATTTTTATTTTTTTTAATAGCTGTTTTTGCTATTCCTTGCAATGGTGCAACTGTGACACCGTCTGTGATAACGGCCAAACCAGCACGAACACCTTTGTCTAATGCTTCCTCCCTTGTAAATGACCCAAATCGACCAGAGGCAACCTCCACTGCAAGAGTAAGTGCTGCAGCTTCTTTTTTGTAAAACTGAAGGAGTTCACGCAATCTATCCGCTAAACCTTTGAGACCTATTAACTCTTCCACTCTTGATGAGAGATCAAATACCAGTTTGTTTTCTATCGCTAAAGATGGATCATTTCCTTTCTGTTTCGCTAGATTTGCCAACTCTATTGTATTTTTAATGTAGTCAGTAATGTCTTTATAATAAAGTTCATATTGTTTTTGAAGGGACACTCTCTCTTTGAATAAGCTGAAATATTGTTGTATTTGTGACATCACAACACCAAGGTGGGTATGTATTAAATTTGTATTTCTCCTCTGTGAACTTTATCTACAAATTCATTGTAAACATCAATAGTTTCTCTTCTTTTAGGTGCAGGATACTTAACTATGAGTTTACACATGCCACATTTTATTGTTGCAGTGTCTTCTGAACTTCTTTCTAAAATAAGGGAGATATTACCACACTTCGGACATGAGAGAATTTTAGGAAGTGTCTTCTTGAACACTTTAATTACTTTTCTCCTCTTTCTACCCATTATGACCAACATACTGTATAATCTATATCATTATTAACTATTTTTTAAAGAATGAAATAAATATTTAACATAACAACTTTTTTTGTATTATTAATTTTAATTATTAACAAAAAGCTATTATTAAATTTAATTCTATTTGTTTTTATTAGGTTATAATTCAAAAATTAATAGCGATTTTCATATAAAGAAAAACTTAAATTATTTTACATAAACGTATAATGAGCGGTTAAGAAAATGTTGGAGGATGAGCTTTTAAAACAAATGATTAAAAAAAGTAGTCTAACGAGAAGACAACTAGAATGTTTAATAATCCAAGCTTCAGGCCAAAAAGGAGAACATTTAGATGATAAAATTTCAAAACTTTATGGCAAAAAAATTACAAAACCTGCATTTGTAATTACTCGAGAGAGGGCAAAGAAAAAAATTAAAACAGCATTTTATACTTTAATAATAACTAATTATCTTTCCCTAATTGCACGTGACTGTTTCTTGTCTTTTGACAGGGCAGTATTTTTACTAAAGGATATGCAAGGTAAAGAGGTTAGCAACGAGCAAATTCAGGCAGTAATGGATACCTTAGAAGGTTTGATAAACAGAATTTTATTGGTTTAAACAAAAACAAAATTTAAATTCCTTTCTGTGATATGTAATGTTGCATGGCAGAACATGATATCATAATAATCACCATCGCAACAATGCTTATTATTTTGTCAGGCTATATAATTTACAATATGCTTAGACAATCTAAGCAAAAGTTACCTAAAGAGGAAGAATATTTAGTAACAAAAGCCATAGTAACTGAATTTAAAAATAGAGAAGAAAATATAAACAGAAAAATAACAGAAATAATGATAAAATTAGATTTATTGGAAAAAAGAATGACGTCCTCAAAAGAGACTTATGAAACAATACCAAAAAAAATAGAAGAAGAGGTTATTGCAAAAATGTTACCAAGCTATGAAAAAAAAGAAACAACGACCACCAAAAGTATAGGACAGATCGAATTAAGTATTCTAAAGGAGATATCTTCTGGGCCTAAAACTTCAAGAGAAGTTCAAACAAAAATAGGAAAGTCGAGAGAACATACAGCAAGATTACTTAAAGAATTGTATAATAAAGGATATTTGTTAAGAGAAAGCAAAGGGAAGTATTTTATTTACTCTATTAGTGAGAGGGGAAAAAGTGTTACCTTTGAATAATAGGAGATTTTGAAAGAGAATATACCCACCCTGCTGAACTCCATTTTCTGTTAAGAAGACCACGATCTACTAAACGCATCAAGTAAGTTGATACAAGTGCGTGTTTTATTTGGGTACCGAATTGTTCTTGTGCAATTAATAATAAATCAGAGGAAGTAAACTCTCCTGTAGGAAAATGTTTTTGTAAAATATCATAAAAACGTTGAAATTTGGTGTCTTTTTGCTCGTCCATTTCATATTCAGTAGAAACCGAGTTAGTTAAGAAATCATATATTTTCTTTATTTCTTGTCCTGTGGCAGGCCCCGATAACTCGATTTTAATACATTTCCCACTAAGATCTTGAAATTCAATTTTCACCTTATTAGTCCTAACAGGCATTTCTATTACAGATAAAAAGAAAACAAAGATAAATAGATAAACTGTTAACAAGTTAATCAATTAGTCTAAGAAAGTTAACTAAAAAACATTGTTTAACATCAAAGAAAATTTTAATGGAAAGGAAATAGTTATTTTTGTTCCAGATAGCGGTTCAGTGGAAAAAAAGGGGTTAAAATTAATTTATTTATCTGTTAATTGACTGGAAAAAGAGTCCAGTGGAAACAAAGGGGTTCAGAAAAAATTCAAAAAAGAAAAAAGATTAACAGAACAGTACTACCCCTCTATTTCTATTAGAAGAAATATAATATATGAGAAGAAAAAAGTTAATAATAATTTACAATGAAATAAAATATAATTAACATTGATTTTATTATTTATACTCGATTTACTTAAATCGATATATTATTATGTTATTATACTTTTCTTTTTCTTTTATATTTAATTATTCCAGAAGAAATTTAGGGGTGTAGTAAAAGGAATATATACTAATATAATAAATTTAGAGGTGGATATCTATGGAATCTACTTCTGTTGATGATATATTCAAACGTGCTTTAACAAGTACAAATATTTTTAAAGATCGAAGTGTTCTTCGTTCTGATTATGTTCCTGATAAATTATATTTTAGAGATGAACAAATTCGGATAATTGCTGAGACGATCTCTCCTATTCTTCATGGAGCAAGGCCTTCTAATATTTTTCTTTATGGAAAAACAGGAACAGGAAAAACCGCTGTAGCAAAATATGTTTTTTCTAAACTTAGTCAAACAGCTATTTCTAAATCTATTTTTGTTAAACTTTCTTATGTTAATACAAGAATGGCCGGTACAGAGTATCGTGTACTTTATGAGATTGCACGAGATTTTGGAATAACAGTTCCTCATACTGGTCTTTCTATAAGTGAAATTTTTGATAGAATTTTTAAATCTGTCTCTAAAGAAAATTTTTCTGGAATAATAACTTTAGATGAGATTGACTTTTTGGTTAAAAATCATGGAGATGACCTTTTATATGAATTAACTCGAGCTAATGAAAAACTATCTAGTGGGTTTATTTCTTTGTTAGGCATATCAAATGATTTGACTTTCAAGGACTTCTTAGATCCTCGTGTATTAAGTAGTCTTAGTGAAGAAGAATTAGTTTTTCCTCCTTATACTGCTGAAGAATTAAAAGTGATTCTTGCTGAAAGAATTAAAATAGGTTTTCAACCCAATGTTTTTACTGATGCTGCATTAAATTTAGCTTCTGCTCTTGCTGCCTCTGAACATGGTGATGCAAGAAGGGCCGTTGATCTTGTTAGGGTTGCAGGGGAAATTGCTGAGCGTAATGGTTTAAAAAAGGTTGATGAACAACAGATTAGGGAAGCTCTTTTAAAAATTGATCAAGATCGTCTTTCTGATGCGTTAAAATCATTACCGTTACACAGTAAACTTGTAGTTTTAAGTGTTGCATCTCTTAAAGAAAGTTTGTCAACCGGGGCTGTGTACACTAATTATTCTTTGTTCTGTAAGAGATTAAATCTTTCTGAACTGACTCCCAGGCGTATAAGTGGCCTCTTAAATGAACTTTCTATGTTAGGAATAATTTCTGCCTCTACTGTTAGTTTAGGTAGGCAAGGTAGGAGTAAAAGACCTAAATTATTAATACCATTTTCTACTATAAAAACTGTCTTCTTAAATGATCCTATTTTATTTGATGTTTTAAATATGATTGAATCTACTGGTTAATAGAGAATTGATTAAAGTCCTTTTCAAAAACCTCCATTGTACTGTGATTTAGAATCGCAGCTTTTCCTGGAGTAGGATTGATTCCTATTGATTTTTGGTGTGCTGTTTGTTCTTGGAAAGTACCTGAATTTACAATAAGAGTGTTTCTATATTTTGTAATACCAAAAACATGGACATGCCCTGCATGAAAAATATCAGGTACATTTTCTATTACTAAGCTGTCCTCTTCTGCAGGTGCTATGGTTGTTCTTGCTCCAAAAATTGGTGCAAGATGGCGCGCTCTTAACAAAGTTCTCATAGTGCTTTCCGGCCTTGCTGTTTCTATCCCAGGGGAAAACGCTAATACATCATCTAAACTTCTTCCGTGATATATTAGAAAGTTTATTCCATGTAATTGTATTTCAAGAGGGTTTCCAAACATTCTCACATTCTCTAACTTATATAATTCCTCGCAATATTTTCTTGGTATTGATGGTTGTGGAAGTGCTTGTCTTGTTGCATCATGATTTCCTGGAATAATTATTATCTCTATATGTTTCGGAAACTGTTCTATATATTGTGCCACTTGCATGTACTGTTCTTTTATATCCAAAATTTCTAATTCAGCTTCTTGGTGAGGATATACACCTACTCCGTCAACAAGATCCCCTGCTATTATCACATATTTTATCTTTTTTATTATTTCTCTTTCTCCATGAAGGCCTTGAAGCCAGTGGAGAAGGTGTTCAAATACTTCCTTTTGAAAGGTTTTACTTCCTATATGTAAATCTGATAAAAGTAAAGTGTATACTTCGGGTGCACGACTGTACGTTATTTGGTCTGGTATTTCTGGGAACTCTAACCTTGATGCATATGCTATTCCCTCTTTTATAGAAGATATATCTACTATTATCATTTGATCAGGGAGTATCTCAATCGCATTTCTATTCTGTCCATCAAGTTTGGATATGATTTTTAAATAACCTGTATCATCTTCTATCTCTATTATGGCGTTCTCTTTTACAATTCTTTTGTCTTTTACTAGACCTGCTATTCTAATATTTTTTCTTTCTTCTTGTGCTTGATTTATTTTTAAAATTGTCTTTTGGGACGGCCTACTACTAATTATTTTTATCATTTTATTATAGCGATCTAAGAAGTATTTTCTAAACCCGTCTATTCCTTCTAAAATTTTTGTTTGATTACCTGGATCTCTTATTACTTTTATATCTGCTTCTATATCTTCATAAACTATTTTTTCTTCTTTTAATTCTTCTTTTTTTGGAAACAAATATTGAAAGTCTTTGTAGCTAATAAATATGTTCTCAGGGTCTTTAACTTTTTTCTCTTCAATAATTTCAGAAAAAACTTTTTTAAAATCAAGATCCTTTCTTAACATAAGAAGTTCTGAAAGCTCGGTGAAGGCTTTCGGCTCCAATTGATATCCTTTTTTTGCTAATTCATATATGATGTTTTCTATCTGCGTTGTGGACAACTTTATCTTGCGCTTTGTTTTAATAACTATTTTTGCTTTTATATCAACATTTTAATATTATGTCTGAACTTTGAGACGGGAGGAAAGAGTATGTGCATTGGTCTTGAAGCTAAAGTCGAAGAAATCAAAAATTTATTAGAAAAAATTAAAGATATTGAATTAAAAAAGAAAACTCTCGATCTCCTTAATTTGACAATACTAAATAAAAATTATATTTTATCTCAAGCATCAAAAAAGGTTCATCATTCTTATTTAGGTGGATTAATAGATCATACTCTTTCTACTACAAAAATTGGTTTAGCTATTTCTGAACAACTAGAAGATATATACAGGTGCAAAGTGGATATAGATGTTGTTATCTCATCATGTCTTTTACATGACATTTTCAAACCTTTTACATATGAAGAGGGGGATAACACTGTAAATTCCCCTCTAGGGTTGTATATGGAACATTTAATTCTACTTACAATAAAATTAACACAAAATGGATTTCCTTTTAAAGTAATTCATGCAGTTGCAGCACATCATGGAGATTCAGGGCCTGTTAGGCCAGAAACACTCGAAGCTATGATAGTACATTTGGCTGATTACGTTGATTCAAAATTAAATGGCGATATACTTAGAAAGGCTAAAACAATATACCAAGAAGAGGTAAAAACAGGCACAGAACCAAAAGATATTCTGGTTGCACTTGAAATGTTCTCAAAACGTGCAGGAAAAGAAAACGAAGCAGAAAAGAAGTTCAGAGAACTTTTCTTTAATGAAAACAAAAACTAATTAAACTTTCTAACAGGATGTATATTATGCCCTAAAGCCGGGGTGCCTGAGTGGCCAAAAGGGCCGGCCTCGAGATCTCCTTTACAAGATAGCCGGTAACGGCTCTACCGTTCCAGGGGTTCAAATCCCCTCCCCGGCGTTTTTGTTAATGTCAAAAGCTCTTATATTATTAAGAAATTATCTACGAACGAGCGGGGGTTGCCAAGCTAGGTCAAAGGCGCGAGGCTCAGAACCTCGTCCCGTAGGGGTTCGTGGGTTCAAATCCCACCCCCCGCACTCTTAACATTGCAAAAGCCTGATAACGTAGAAACAATATTTATGTCACGTGCAAGGTATGAAAATGCTTGTTGTTCATTATTCGAGGAGAAGGACTATGAAGAAGATAGCAGAAGCTATCGCGGGCATTTTGGGCTGTGATATTGAAGAGGTCAGGCAGAGACGCAGGATCGAAGAAACTTACCATAATAGAAAAGATAAAGAAGCATCCTCGCATGTACGACGTCGTAGTAATTGGTACTCCTGTTTGGAACAACACGATGTCTACGCCCATTAGAACATACATATTACAATACCGAGAGCAGTTTAAGAAAATCGCATTCTTCTGCACCCAAGAATGTTCTGAAAACGTCGCAATTAAGGACATTGAATTCTATGCAGCAAAAAGCCAGCTACATCGCTCAAACTGAGAAGAAAACAAGAAGTAGAGACTGAAGAATACATCGAAAAGATTAAGCATTTTGTCGCAAAAATAACGAGACAAGGTCGTACGCAAGCAGATTTAGACAAAAAGGTTAAACAAATATGTCTTTCAAAGTTAGTCTACGAACATTCAATTGTTGAAAACTGCAGTCCGCTTTTGGTTGATGGAAATCCTTATTTCAAGCTTTAATTTCTTTGTGCTCATGAACCTCGTCTACGAACCAAGATGGGGCGAGTTAGTGGCACATCAAATTGGCATGTCTGCAAGAATCATATATATCTTTGTTTTCGCGTATTTCTTGCTTCGTTCAGTTCGTCAGTACGATGCAAAAGATCTGGTTCATGTTGGGATTTTATGGTTGGGCTTAACATTAATATTCGAATGGGAAGGCAGTCTTGCTATAGGACGCCCTGTAGAAGAGATTTTAATTGGCTGGAACATACTCGCTGGATATATATGGCCTTATGTATTGACAGCCTATCTGTTATCAAATCTAATTGTTGGCACAACTTTGCATCCCGACAAGAAAACAAGTTGAGAAAATGGCACAAGATGAGAAGAAGGTTTGAAGGGGAAACATCTCCACGGTACAACATTCAAATCCTCTATTCCAATCCAAGAAAAATTATCGTTGAGTTTTATGTTCTTTAAAAATTCCGAGAATTTAAACCGAGGTCTAAACCTAACCCCCAAACACTAAATTTATGTCTTTAACTCTAATTGTTTTAAATGAAAAACATAGAAATAAACATAAAGCCTTTTATAAAGCTAGATAACTATGTTATCTAATCACGTATGTTTTCTAAACAGCTTATTGCATCATAAATTTTTACTCTAGCGAAGATTGGTAAATTGGGGTCTTCACTGATTTCTGTTAGAATCGCTACAGCGTTCGCGGCTCTTACTCCTAGTTTATCTTTTCCTTTTTGTAAATCTAATATTATTTCCTTTATAGTCTTCCTTATGTTTCTTGGAACAGTCACACTCTCTGATACATTTTGGAGGACTACTATTGCTTTATTAGCTCTATCTTGATTTTCTCTATTTATTAAAGACAAATTTGTTCACCCAATATAAGATGGTTTATTCTTTAACCATAAATCTTTCTATTTGTCATTTTAAATAGTTATTGCTCTTTCTACCTGTTATATGATTTAGTGACAATTTCTCTAATTCGTTTTGCAAGTATTTTTCCTATCCCTTTAACTTCCATGAGTTCTTTCTCTGAAGCGTTAAAAACATTTTGTAAAGTGTTAAATCTTTCAAGAAGACGATTAGCTAAAACCACGTTTACACCAGGTATCCCTGCTAGAATATACTCTTGAACATGTTGCATATCTAGTGGTTTCTCTCCTTCTCTTATCTTTATGCTCCTTTTTCTTTCTGATTGTTCCCTTCTCGCTATGGCGTAGAGCAGTGCTGCACTCTCTCCAGTTGATTCTGTTGTTATTAGGGGTATATTAAAGTCAGTAATTATACTCGCTAAGGCGCCAAAAAAAGAACTTTGAGTAATCCTATCTAAACTGTTTCCTTTTTCAAGAATTAATAATGGTTTTATGTATTTTTGTTTGAGTTCAATAAGCTGTGCGAAAAGTCTTCCATCTATAATTGATTCAATAAAATCTTTAACTGTTTTCCTTTCCACACAAACTTCATCAGATAACACGAAATCTCCTACATTTAACATTTGTTCATCAAGATTAATGTTTAGTTTACTAAGTTCTTGTTTGATGTTGTTGCTCTCCCTTTTGTCCACATATATTTTTATTGTTCCTCCATTTTGTTCTTTAATGAAATGTTCTAATGAAGCATTTTTTGATAAATCCTTCTCTGCTTCTTTTATTACTTTTTCCATTCTCCTTTTTCCCACCCAAAAAAGAACTTCTTCTTTCGTCCCTTCTATTATAAGTGCAACAACCCTTCCTTTTTTCTTTCTACCTGTTCTACCCTTTCTTTGGATGAATCTAATCGCTTCTGATACACAGTCATAAAAGATAACTAAATTACATTCTATGATATCTAATCCTTCCTCTCCTACTTTTGTAGCAAAAAGAATTTGTTTTTCCCCCCTATTTAATCTATTTAAGGTTTCTAGTTGTTCCTTCTGACTTTGACTGAGTTCCCCCCTTTTGCCAATTAAGAAATCCGCCTCTAAACCCCAACTTAATGCTTTCTCATACAACATCTTCGCAGTATCCTTGTAATTAGTAAACACGATTACTCTGTCCTTTCTAGGTATGTTTGAAAGGATTTTTTTGAGTTCTAAAACTTTAGGGTGTTCCTCGCCAACTATAAGCATGCTTTTGGCAGTTTCATATGCTGCTTTAAAATTTATGTTGCTCTTTAACTCTATTGCGCTTCTTCCCTTCTTTAAAAATATTCTATCACAGAAGTTTATAAAGGGTTCAATACCATTTGATTCAATAATTTCTTGGCAATGATATAACCTTATCAAAGATGTAATTTTTGATTTATCCTCTAAGTTAAGTTCTCCTTTTCCTAAATTAAGTAATTCCTTAAGCGATTTGATTGGTTGATTAGAGAGAATTCCCTTTTTAACCAATTCACTTTTTATTGTATCAATAGTCTGCATAATGTCATTTCTAATCTTTATTAATGCAGGAGTTGGTTTGATCTTTACAACTTCTATTTTTGAGCCAATAAAATATCTTCTAATTTCCAAACTATTTTCAGTAACTTTTTCTATATGTTTTATTTTAAGTGCACTAATAATCTGTTCATAATCTTCATATTTTGTTGGAGGCGATGCTGTAAAACCAACTATGCGAATTTCTGGTTTTCTAATTAAAGCATTTCTTCCTAAAAGCGAGTAAGGATGATTACCTATCGCATGGTGCGCTTCATCAAAAATTATTGAATAAAAATTCTCTAACTTAAAAATTCCTTTTTCTAAATCACTTAGAATAACCTCAGCTGTTGCAACTACTACATCCTTATTCCATTTCTTTTTTCTTTCTTCTAAAGTATCTTCTCCTGTTATTTCGGAAATCCTCTCTACATCTATATCTAAAACTTCTTGTAATGTTTTTGTGTGCTGCCCAACAAGAACTCGTGTAGGCGCGACCACTAAAAATCTTCTTTTCTCTTCTTTCATTAAACTTTTTGCGATGAATAAAGATGCAATAATTGTTTTTCCTAGTCCGGTAGGGGCAATTATTAGACAATTTTGATTAAGACATATATCAGACAATCGATCTTGGTATTTTCTAAATTCCAACCTATCTTTTCTTATGAATTTAATCTGTTTAAAATCCATACCTTATGTTCTAGTTTTTACAGTTATGCTAACAATTAAAACTTTTATTGAAACTTATTAAGTAAGCATAGATAGAAACTTTAGAGGGGAAAGAGAACGGAAAAAGTTGTACTAGGGGAAGAAGATTTAGCCAAATATCCTTTCCTGCAAGAAGCAAGGCTAAGAATATCACAATTAGGGCTGACCCTAGAAGACCTCTCATCAGAAGAATTTGAAGCCGTTATAAAAAGGTGTGAAATTCGAATAAAATCGTTTAAATACCCTCCCGAGCTCTATAGAGTTGACAAAGACTCCGACCTTCTATCCTTTGTCCTTGCTGTAGCAGTCATCAAGGCTAGTCAAAGAGAAGATGCTCTATTACGCTTTGCTTTTAATGAGGCTAATCGTTCAGAAGCCTTCTTGAAGACTGAAAACAAAAGGACCGTTACACATATAGTCAAACAATTACTCAATTTATCAATAAAAGAAATAGACCATGTAATCGGCAATAATCATTATGATTATCTAATGGACGTTAAAGAATATGTTGAACTCTCCTCAACATTTAAAAGCGATTATTGGAAAATAGTCAATAGGGTGGTTGATAACGGCTATGTCTATTTAAAGACAAATGAAGTCATAAGGCTTATTCGTGATAAAATCAAAACAGAAATCTATAAGAGAATCAAAGAATCACCTGTTCCTAACATACCAAAGAATCTTCAATATTTAGTTGGAATCGTAAAAAATCGCCCATTGCCTAGAGCACCTCTTGAAAGTTCGCAATTAACTACTTATCCACCATGTGCAATGCGTGTTATTGCTAGATCAGAAGCTAATGAAAATCTTTCACATTTTGAGCGCTTCTTTCTAACTGCTTTCCTTCTTAAGACAGGAAAAAGTGTAGAAGATGTAATAAAGTTTTTCTCTACCTCTCCAGACTTTAATGAGAAAGTTGCCCGTTATCAAGTGGAACATATCGCTGGTTTAAAGGGTGGAAGAAAAGCATATAATGTCCCTGATTGCAAAACGTTATTTTCTCAGTCATTATGTTATAAAGACGAATCTTGTAACGGTATATCTCACCCTCTTCAATACGGTAAACGTTATGTAAAAAGAGGTGAAAAAAGTTCTGATCGAAAAGGACACATTCCTAAAGAAGACTTTTAAGAAATATTATTACGGTTTTATTACAAAATTAAGAGTTCCCAGCAGACTACCTGAAAGAGAAATTGGTTACTTGACTTTCTCTCCTGAAAGAATGGTTCGTCATTTAGCGCTTAAAAGCGAAGGCGAATTAAGAGCTCTTATATTGCATGAAGTTCCTAAAGCGTTATATTATTCTTCAGCATATTATGATGACCCTTCAGCGCCAATTAATGAGAGAATATGGAAAGGCGCAGATCTAATATTCGATATCGACTTGGATCATTTACCTTACGAAGAGAATCTAATGACTTCATTTTATATATGCCCTATATGCAAAAACATGTTTGATAATCTAATAAATAAGAATTGTCCCAACTGTAATTCTCAAACTATTGAAGAAGTTAAGATCGCTACAAAGAAAGGCCTTGAATCTTGTAAAAAAGAAATAATCAAACTAACTGAAATTCTAGAAAAAGACTTTGGCCTTTTAAAGGACAATTTTTGTATTTATTTTTCAGGAAAAAGAGGATATCATTTAACAGTAGAAGGGTCAAAATATGAAATAGCAGATCAACCCTTTAGAATCGAACTATCTGACTACTTAACTCTTAATGGTTTTAAAATAAATAGGATTCTAAATGAAAACATTTCCATTGAACAACAGATCCACCAATTTCCGTCCCCATGGGAAAGAGGGTGGTTGGGTCGCTTCTCTAGAGAATACATTAAAAGTACTTTTAGCGATTTTATAAATCACGATGAAGACTCATTTAGAAAGATTTTGCTTTCTATTTTATCTAGCTCTAAGCATGAAAACCTCTTATCCTCCTTAGAGTCAATAAAAAAGCGTCTAAGTGTTAAAATAGATGTAGCAGTTACAACAGATGTGCATCGAATTTTCCGAATGCCAGACACTCTGCATGGTGGTACAGGACTAGTAAAAAAGAAAGTTGACGAAATAGACAAGTTTTCTCCTTTAACAGATGCAGTGGTTCTTTCCGATGAACCTACTAAAATACATGTTCTTTATTCCCCAAAACTTGAATTAAAAGACACCTTTTATGGGCCATATAAGAACGAGGACATTACTCTTCCTGAATATGTCGCCACTTTTCTGGTAGCAATGGGGTTGGCCCAAACTATAGAAAATAGTTAATAGGTGATAAAGGATAAAAGCACTATTATCTAAATCTTTAGTGATAAAATTAATGTCTCTAAATATAGAAGCTCTTTACGAATACCTACTTAATGAAATTCTAAACGCTGATTTGACAAAGATAGATGAATCCCTTTACGAAAATATAGCACTTTACTTCAAAAATACTAGAAATGGAGGAAACCAAACCAACACAATAAATAATGTTCTTCTATCTGAAGAACGCTTTCTTGTGATATCTTTAATTAGAAGACTTGTAGAATTAAGATTTAAAAAAATCCTTTTGGATCCGCAAAGGAAATTATCACTTTCAAACTTGACTGCAGAAGAAACATATCTTTATGAATCCTTCAAGAGAACTTGTATTTTGATGGATCGTTTTTTGAAGAATATCGAAATGGGTAATATAAATGCACTGCAAGAGGTCAAAAAGAAAGTCATAAAAAGAGCGGTTCTAGTGAAAATACACTCTGAAATCCCTCCTTTTATGGGCGTTGATCTTCAAAAATATGGTCCTTTTGAACCAGAAGATGTCACAATTATACCTTATACTAATATCGAACCCTTTTTAAACAAGTTATCAGTGAGCGAAGGCTGGGTAGAGCTTTCTTGAAAATCCCCAAAGAAATAAAAACTTACTGCCCTAAATGTCGTTCCCACACTATACATTCTATTGCTGTTTACAAAAAAGGAAAAGAAAGGCGTTCTGCAGCAGGTGCTAGGCATCATGAACAAGACAAAAAAGGTTATGGTGGTCAAAAATTCCCTGAACTTGTCAGAACCGCCAAAACTACAAAGAAGGTTTCCCTAAAACTTAAATGCAAACAATGCAATAGAATTTTACAAAAACAAGGTATAAGACTTAGAAAAGCAGAAATTATCGAAAAGTGACGAACAATGGTAAAAAAGGAAAAAATACTCGTCCCCAAACCTAGAAGTGCCTTCTGTGAAATAGAATGCAGTAACTGTAAGACTAGAAGGATCATCTTTTCTGCATCTACAACAACTATTAAATGTCCATCATGTAATGCACTCTTATGTGAAAGCCGAGGCGGCAAGGCAAAGATATATGGTAACATATTAAAAAGGCTAGACTCTGTATAAACTATTACAGTTAATTTTATTAATACATATTACAATGATGTTGTGAGTTCAAATGTTCATTGCAAGAAGTGAAACGCCAGAAGAGTGGAAGGCAATTGCAGTCGCCATTTCTACTATAGTTGAAGAAGCTACATTTGAAGTAACACCCCAAGGATTAAACTTTAGAGGAATGGACCCATCACATATCGCTCTAATAGACTTAAACTGGCCCAACACCGCCTTTGAAAAATTTGAATGCACTCAACCTGTAAAAATCGGTGCAAAAATGGATGATTTTGTTAGGCTAATAAAGCGTGCTTCACCTAGTGATAAAGTCGAATTTGAAACAAAGGATGGTAGCCTTCTAATCAAATTCTTCGATTCCTATAAAAAAGAATACTTGCTGCATTTAATTGAGCCCTATACTACTTCAACCCCTTTGCCCAAGCTCGCCTTAAATTCGAAAGTCATGATAAAAACTAAATCCTTGGAAAAATTATTGGATGATATTCAAGTGGTTGCTGAAACAGTTACCGTCTCAGCAAAAAAAGATCAACTTATACTAGAAGGCCAAGGAGACACCGGGAACGCAAAAATAACTTTAGATAAAACGAATGAAGATCTGATATCAATTGATGTGAAGGAAGAATGTGTTGCGACCTATAGCCTATCACACCTTCTTGATATAATTAGTTCTCTAACATCGGTATCTGAAAATAGATCGTATTGATAGAGTTTTCTACAAAAATGCCAATCAAACTAAACTTCAAAATAGGCGCATATGGAATAGACTTTTGTTATTATCTTGCCCCAAGGATAGAATAGATTCAAAAGTTATAACACCCTACTATTTACCTTAATTGAATATGATGTCAGAAAGGGAACTAATGTTACCTGAAGAAGGTGAAGTCGTTCTAGCTACTATAACAGAGATTACTCCTTATGGTGCTTATGCAACTTTAGATGAATACAAGAATATAAAGGGATTTTTACATATTTCCGAAATTTCATCAGGTTGGGTAAAGCACATAGAAAGATTTATTCAAATTGGTCAAAAAACTATTTTAAAGGTTATTAGAATTAATAAGATTAGAAAAGAAGTTGACTTATCACTTCGAAGGCTTACTGAAGAAGAAAGACGTGACAAACTAATTCTCATAAAAAAGGAAGAGAAAAGTAAAAGCGTAATGAAAAAAGTCGCACTAGATCTACAATTATCTGAAAATCAATTTTCAAGTTATATTGGAAAAATCCTGTCAGAATACTCATCTTTGTACGCAATGATTGACTCCTTATTAGATAAAGGGCCTTCTGTTTTAACAAAACTTTCATTTCCAGAAGAATTTGCGCAAAGAGTTTATTTGACTGCTAAGGAGAAACTTTCCCCACCGCCTGTCACAATTAATGAAATTATACAACTTTCTTGTTTGGAACCGAACGGCTTAGATGTAATAAAACAAATACTTGGTTCTTTAAAGGTTGAACATGAAGATACTAAAATATCTATAAAATATGTGAGTGCACCTAACTATAGGTTATCAATAACAGCTCCGAACTATAAAATTGCTGAGCATAGCCTAAGAAAGGTAAATGAAATTCTTCAGAAAGAATCCAAAAAGTTTAAGTGTACTTTTGCTGTGAAAAGAGTTTGAGTGTATACGAAGTCCCTACTAAGGAAATGTGTTAAATGCTCTGTTTACACGTTAAAGGAAAATTGCCCTAAATGTGGTTCAAAAACAATAATTCCACACCCTGCCAAGTTCTCTCCAGATGACAAATATGCTTATTTAAAAGCCAAGTTGAAACATTCTAAACCTTAAGCTTGTAGACCAATACTTGGCCGTTAGATTCGAAGGACGAACTATATTCTAGTTCAAAATATTTACTATTCTCCTTTCCTATTTTTTGATTATAAGAATGTGCAGTTATAATTTGATTGCCATATTGTATTGGTGTTGGGATAAAGGGCAACATTTTACCTAAGAGCGTTTCTTCCCAAAAATAATTTGTTGGCTGATTATTAACATCATCATAGTATAGTGTATAATTAAGTCCCGCGATTTTAGCCATCCAAGTAAATTTGCTTTCTTCTCCTCCTCCTCCAATTAAGTAAAGTCCCTCTTGGAATTTATGGTAGGTCACCACATAAACGACCACATAAATGTTCCTCTTATTAGGTGCCAAATCTTTTATTATCTTGACAGCTTCCTCCTCTGAAGACAAAAACATCTTGCCCACTAAACCGACCTTGGTTGTGTTGATTGTGGCATTATCAACTAAAGTAGTTCTATTACCTATTACTCTTATCCAATAACCATAATCCCACCACGATATTATAATTGAATCCTCTGGGGTGTTTTCTCTAATGTATGATAATGCATCAATCCAATCTGAGCTTATAGCTTTAGTTGATAGTGATCCTGATGCTAAAGAGACAGGTTGATCTGCATATCTAATCCATATGCTACTGTTAAATACTAATATAATGATCAAAAAGGCGATAAAAATTATTTTAAAGTCGGTATTAGATACGCTTCCTCCCTTCTTTTTAGTAGAAAACTGGATTTGCTGTGTAAACAAGGATCTTATTATCACCAATATTCCTATAGCAGCGAGTATAGAAACACTGAAAGTGAGGTAAATCATCAATCTACCAAACGAAGCTGCAAAGTACAACGCTGTTATAGCGAACATTATCGCTGATAATTTTTTGAACTCTACTTTTCTAAATATATAATATATGCTGAATCCTGCGAAGAAAAGCATTACAGAAAAGAAAGCAAAATATTCTACAGAGGTTGCTGAAGCGTGTTCAGCAACCGATTCTACTATAGGTTCTGCAGATCTTTCAAAGGGGAAAAGGACTGTCAAATATCTTTTGGTGAGTCCTCCTACAGTTCCAAATCCTAAAAGAACAACTCCAATTAGAAAGGAGAGCAGTACAGAATAGAATTTATCTTTAATAGTTATTGAGAGAACACTTTTTTGTCTGATCATCAGTGTAAAACAACTCAGTAGTGCAGCATAAATTACAATATTAGAGGGATTTATTAGTACCATATATCCTGGTTTCTTAAACATCATGCTAATTAGAAGATTCCATACTAATAGTATAATCGCTTTTTCAAATAACGATTCATAAGATGTAACAAAGAATAGTGCAACAAAAAGAATGATGCCTACAGTTCCAACAAAATACATAGCACCGCCCCAAATAGTCATTGAAAGTCCTAGTAAAATTCCTGCTATTGATGCTTTAATAATACTTAACAAGGTGGTTCTTTCCTCTTTTATAAAAGAAATAAGAAGGAGTAATGTAATTATTCCAAACAAATATGCAATAGGCTCTGTATCCCACCATCCAAATGCGTCTCTTGAAACTAGTGGTGGTGAAACTGCGGAAATAACTCCTGCAAATATGCCAACTGATTCTCCATCGATTTCTTTACCCAAAAAATAGATTGCTATAGAAATGAATCCACCAATAACAACTGGCAACAAAACTAGATAATCATAAAGGCTAACATTGACTCTTAAAATGTCCCTTAAAATGATGTATGATAATGCCCCTATATAATGAAGCCCACTAAAGGAGGTAGCAGCAACATTTCTTCCTTCAGGGTACCAAGCCATCAAGTCTATCCAATTAAAATAATCAAATAGACCACCAAAACCCTTTTGGTCAAAACTTTTGACTATGTAATCTGTTGATAAGTATTGAAAGTAAGGGTCAAATTCGTTTATGTAGAAACCATACTTTCCTGAAAATAATCTCGTACCTGTACTTAAAACAAAGATTATCACAATAGCGTAAATTAAAATCATCTTCTCTCTTTTTATTTCAGGTCTTTTAGGTAACCTTTCTTTAGAAAAAATTCTTTTAAGTTTTGGGTTCATGCTCTTGCCTCTACCTTAAAATGATTATAAAGTTAAAGATTTTCAACAGACCAATTTCAATACTTTTTCTGTATTATAGTCTACTAACACACGTACATATCCTTGAAATAATTTTCTGACCACCACATCGTCTATATCTGCAACTAGATATCCTCTTTTAATACTAGCTAATTTTCTTTCTGTTGCTAATACTATTAGACCGTTTTTTCCAACTTCTTTTAATATCTTTGATGATATTTGTTGGTTTCCTCGACCAAGTATAATTCCTTGACCCCCTAATGGACTCACAACAATTTTTGCTTTTTTTCCTTTTATAATATCTAAAATTTGTTCCTCATTAACATCTCTTCCTACGACAGTTTTATTATATAATATATCTACTCCTAGAAGAGTACTTGGTTGCTTTAGTTCTTTCAATATTGCTTTAACAGTTGTACCAGGGCCTAATATGTAGTAGGTATCTTCTTCCATTTTTTCTAAAAAATATTTCACAATTCTTTTTTGATATTCCCAATCGATGTTTGATAATCCATTTTTCGTTCCTTGTATGTTCTCGAGTTTTGAAAGCGTTAAAGCATAGCCATAAATTTTAGGTTTAAATTTATTTAGCCGATAATCTGTCTCATCGACATCTATTATCTCTACTTCATCTAATTCATATTCTCCATTTAAGAAGTCAGCGAACATTCGTATTGAAGAACTTAATGTAACACAAAAAATGCCACTATACATCTTCACACCTGACGGTATTCCTATTAGAGGTACTTTATTTCTAACAACGTTGAATATATCGCGAGCAGTACCGTCCCCCCCTACAAAAAATATGGCTTCTACACCATTTTCAAGCATTTTTTGACAAGATTTATTTGTATCCTCTCTAGTACTTATGTTACCTTTGTATTTGTAAATTACATTATAATCTATTCCTTTGTTTATGAGGTAATCCTCTCCCATTTTTAAGTTACAAGTATAAAATCGGAAATTTCTTTTCCTTAAATTCTTAATTCCTTCTATAAATTCAAATGCCCTGATTTGTGATTTTGGTTCAACGTTTTTTACAATCGATAAAGCTATGGTCTTTTGGTCATCAGTGCCCTTTAATCCCAATACGCCGCTTGGTTCCCTTTACGGGTCTAACCCGGCTATTGGATTAACTAAGAATCCAATCTTTCTCATACATGTATACACTTTAGAGGTATTATTTTTAAGTCTATCTTTAATATGTCATGTGCGGTATTATTTGAAGATAATAACAATAGAAGGAATAGATCAATCAGGGAAAAAGACCCAATCGAACTTAGTGGTAAGCCGACTAAAAAAAATGGGAGTAAATGCTATTAGGATCTCTTTTCCCGATTATGAAACTCCAGTAGGTCAACTAATAAAGAGAATATTATCAGAAGAGGTTCAAGTTCCAATAGAAGTCAAGCATATTCTTTTGTCTGCAAATAGATGGGAACTTAAACCAAAAATTGAACAGTTAATAAAACAACATTACATAATCGTATTTGATCGTTATTATCAATCAAATTTAGCCTATGGTATGGCTAATAACCTTCCCTTAAGTTGGTTAGAAAACTTAGATTCAGCTTTACCTCGATCAGACTTAACAATTTTAATAGACATCCTTCCGGAAGTCTCTTTTAGGAGGAAAGAAAACAATCGCGATGCCCACGAAAAAGATATAGACTATTTGTCAAGAGTTCGAGCTTGCTTTATAGCATTAGCAAAGAGATATGATTGGGTGATTATCGATGGAGACCAATCAGTTGAAAAAGTGCATGAAAGTATTTGGCAAATAGTTTCCGAAAGATTAAAACATAACCTATAACTCTCCTTTCATAATGGAACTGTTAGAAATTAAGGATCCTGTTCATGGGTACATTAAGTTAACTGAATTAGAACAAAATATAATTGACACAAATGAATTTCAAAGACTAAGAAGAATAAGACAACTTTCAGGTGCACACTTCGCATACCCAACCGCAATGCATACAAGGTTCTGTCATTCTCTAGGTGTATTGCATCTTGCTGGTTACATAGGGGATCTTTTCATTTCTAAAAAGATATTATTGAAAGATGATGTGCAAAAGATAAGGGTTGCAGCTCTTCTACATGATGTAGGTCATGGCCCATTTTCGCACTTATTTGAAGAAGTCATCTACTCTAAGAGAAATATCACACACGAAGATCTGACTAAGAGAGTTATTAAAGAAACCATAATAAGGGATATACTTGAAAACTATGGTATAAGCTCGCAAAATATTTCTGATCTTTCGATAGGGCAGTCAAAAATGGATCCGGCCTTTATGAATGAAATTATTGGGGGTGGATTAAGCGTTGACATTATGGATTACATTCTAAGGGACGCTTATTTTACAGGTGTAGAATATGGTAAGATAGATATAAATCGCCTGTTAAATTCATTTGATGTATGTGAAAAGGATGACCGACTGGCCTTGGACCATGCAGCAATATACTCCCTCGAATCAATGATGTTTTCAAGATATGAAATGTTCAAAGCCGTCTACTTTCATAAAACTGTTCGCGCAGCTGAAATCATGCTTGTTCATGCTTTGTCACTTGCAGATGAAGTATTAAATTTCTCAGATCTTAAAAAAATCTCTGATCTAGTTAATTTAGATGATGAATCTATCATCTATAAAATTCTATCTTCAAATGATCCAAAACTAAAAGACTCACAATCTTTAATCCAAAACGTTTTAAATAGAAAACTTATAAAATGTGTATATGAAAAAGTTGTTCATAGAAAAGATCCTTTAGTATATCAAATTCTCACCCAAAAAGACGTTCGTGATACGCTTATTCATTCCATAAGCTCAAAGGCCAACGTACCCGAAAGATCTATTTATGTAGATGTTCCTACCGCTCCATCCCTTCCTGTCAGTTCAAAACGTGAATCTTTGGTGGATATTTGCGTTTTTACCAGAACTAATAAAGGGAAAAATTTCTGGACCATACCATTTCAAGAAAATGTAGTCCTCAACGCGATACACGGATATGTAGATCTGCTTAGAATATATGCTACAGCTGAATATAGGAAAAAAGTTGAAGCAGTCGTAGACAAGATATTCGGAACAAGTCACGATTTTATATCCAAACTTTCTGTTTGAACTAATTCATTTAAGTTATCTGCTAAAAGTAGTCTTCCTTCCTTCCCATTTACAGCACAATATTTGCTAAAAATTGGAATTTTTTCATACCTTATTCCATCTATTAAAGGGATATTTGAAATTGCACAACCTGCAACTAGCATCGAATCTGCTTTATAACAGATTATTGCTCTAGGTCCAACTCCTTTCCTACCTATTGTATAAATTATGTATGCGCCTACAGTACTTCCTACCGATTCAGTGATGTAAAGAATTTTTTCCGATATCTTCTTCTTGTATAAATCACTCTTAGGATCAATCACTATTCCCGTATTCTTATCTATACCACCTAAAAAGGAGAGCGTATTTTTTGAAATCAAAATTTCCCCCATCGCCACTCCTTCAACTATTCCCCTACCTTTAAGTTGCAAAAGTACCATAATTTACTCTGTCTCCTCTTTGATGATTTTCTGAATTGGTTTTAAGTTAACTCTGATGTTTCTCAATCTATAGTAGTGCGCAGCTTTTACTGAATCTGTTATTATAGATTTTATCCCCTTTTCTTTAAGCAAAGGTGAAAATATAGGACAGGCATTCTTAAAGAGGAATATCCTCCTTTTATTCAAGGTTTCTTTACCAAACCTCGTTATTAGCTCATTTTGTGCCCTCTTGTTGCAAGCTATCAAACAGTCCTTTCTAAGATTTCGTTGACCCATTTTACGCACAAAATTTTCAATTTCATTGTGATTCCAATGCGGGCATCCTAAAATAATTATTTCACCTGAATTTGCTGTACAAAGTTCGTTAAACTCTTTTTTTATATCTTCTTTTTTAATTGAATATTCATTAGTTAAATATGCTTTGGTTTTAAAATAAGAAACATTGCCTACTGCACCTAAAGCTCCACAAAAACTTTTTTTCATGATAGAATCCATTTCATTTCTCATCTTTACTGAGAAAGGTCTATCAACTAGTTTGGAAATATAATATGCATAGATCCCTGCCTCAACCTCGTTCCTAACGTCCTTAAGATCAAATTTCATAACCGTCCTTCTGTTTATTTGGCTATGTAGCCCCGAATTTATTGTCTCCCCTAATATAGCACTTGCAAGAGCACTTAACGCACTCTCTTTATTAGTGAATATACCTAAAAAAGAATTTGCATAGACTGCAGCAGAAGACTCTGCCCAAGCAACATGAGAATTTTTAATGGGTATTTGAAAATAATCAAAGGGCGCACAAGTAAAAGAATCAGTCACACCTAGTCTTAGAAAGGCGTCCATAATTTCCCTTTGCCTCTTTAAGAACTTGTCATTTATCCCAAATATGTTATCGTATATATCTGCCCCCATAGGGTTCACAGTGGTATAGACAGCAACCTTCCCTTCCTTTAAAATTTCATTTATAAAATACAAACCTTCTTCTCCTATGTTTTCATAAGAAACTCCTGACAGATGTGCACTTGAAATTGGTATACGTTCTGATTGGTCATAAAATTTTGAAAGAGCTTTAAAAATTCTTTCAGCTACCTCCTTTGAATACGTCATATCTCTCACCAAGTTTTTGCTCTCCTAAATTCTCCTCTCCTATTGTTTATTGATAATGTAGCATCGAATCCTATTTTTGAAGTAAAGCCTGTTTTAAATGAAGATGGATCTAAACTTGAACCCTTCTCGTTATGGTGAACGATTAAGCCTCTATAAGCTTGAAATCGGGTTGCAAGTGCCCATTCAACCACCCTTAAATCAAAGGGGTCTATGTCTTCATCCACAACAATTATTAATTTAATTGGATGGTTTATTTTAAAGACTTCTTCAATAACTTTTTTCCCGTCATCCTCTTCCTTTTTCTTTATACTAATTATACTATGAAAATATGAGCACCCTCCTTCAGTCATGTTAACTTTATTAACTTCTATTCCTTTTTCCCTCAGGTTTAACATCATTTTAATTTCCTGTGGTAATCCCATGAAAAGCATGTGTTCTTTGCTAGCAGGTAGTAATGCATGGAAAATAAAATCCTTTTCAGGTCTAAGCATCTTTTCAAAAGATATTATAGGTTCCTCCCTTACTATATCATAAGTCCCTGTTATGTCTACAAATGGGCCTTCCTCAGCTCTTTCTTTTGTATTGATTTTTCCCAACAATACTAATTCAGTTCCTTTAGGTACTCTAAGTCCATTTTCCATTTCTACTAATTCCAATCCACCATTCATAAGACTGTTTGCTATCTCGTACTCTGACACACCATAATTTGCAGAGAGAGCTGCCGCAAGAAATAATATAGGGTGCACACCAAGCAATAAAGCAACGTTTACTTCTCCTTTACTACTTTCTAATATTTTGTGTAGATGTCGAGGTAAAATACGTATAACTCCTTGTCTTTCGTTTAAAATCATTATTCTATGGATGGATAAATTCTCCTTTCCAGATTCAGGAAATTTACTCACAATTATCGAAGAAGTTAGGTAATGACCACCATCTCCCTTGTAGTACTTTGGAATAGGAAGTTTACTTAGATCGGGTGTTTTCTCAATCCAACATTTTTTTCTTGTAACCTTTTCAGGTTTTTTCGGATTCAAAAAAGCATGAATTAAAAAATCAGATAAAAATGTCTGATCTACTTTAAGTGCTTGGCTTAAGGCTTGGCGTGTAGGGCAAAGATTACCTATTATTGCAGTATCAGGATAACCTTTTATTTTCTTAAAAAGTACTGGAGTGCTTTGATTTTGATCAAGTATTCTTGGCACTTCAAAATTCTTATCCACTTCCTCATCAACTCTCTTTATCTTGTTTTGCACTTCTAATTCTGACAAGTACTCTCTGTAACTGTTGTTCATCAGTCTTCCTCTTTGTTGGGTACTCTTATTAAAATATAAATTAATTCTGTCTTTTAGAGGACTTTACTTGGCGGATAAATATTAATTTTCTATTTAATAATGATGGCTACATACTTTCCTTATGAAAAATATCGTGAAGGTCAGTTAGAGTTAATGGAACATGTTGAATCTTCGATAAAGAGTAGACAGAATTTGGTTATTGAAGCTATGAGTGGATTTGGCAAAACAGTAACGGTTTTGTCTGCTGCGTTAAATATTGCTGAGAGGTTAAATCTTTCTATTTTGTATTTATGTAGGACGAAAAGAGAAATAGATCGTGTAATCGAGGAATCAAAGAAGATACAATCTAAAAGGCACTTCAACTTTTCTTTTATTATCTCTAAACATGATTTTTGTCTACTCTATTCGAATCAAAAGCTTGATGCTTTTTCGATCAATACACTTTGTAAGTATTCTATTTTAAATAATCTTTGTAGCTATTGGACTAACTGTAGTTTCCTAGAACAATCTGTTATCTCATCCTTGTTTTCAAATATAAATAATTTAACTTCATATCTTTCCCAGTCAAAGATACTCCGAGTTTGTCCTTATGAGATCGCAAAACGACGCTTCTTCTCTTCAAAGCTAGTCATTTTGACATACAACTGCGTTTTTAATGATCCGATTTTTAATCAAACTGAACTATTTGTATCAGAACCTTCCAAGACAATAATCATCTTGGACGAGGCTCATAATCTTTTTAGTACAATATCAGATCAATATTCGTTTAAAATAAATGAGATCGACATTGAAAACAGTATTGGGGAGGCCTATCAACTTGGTTTTATCGATTTAGGAAGACTATTAGAACGGCTGAGCGCACTATACAATAAGATATGTTTCTTAATTGATAAGGTATCTGCTCATGATCGGTCGTTAATAAAAAACGAGATAAAAAACTTCCCCTTCGAGGGAATCAGTATTTTACACAACCTCCTTTCTAAGTACATAAAGGGGACAGTAACTACATCACTTTCATACACTCCTTATGTAATCAAAAACTTTGCTAAAATCTATACGTTCCTAAACTATCTACTCTCTTATCTTTCTTATAAGAACATCTTTATGTTGGTTGAAACAAAGAAAAACTTTCCTACATTATTTTTCATAAATGTAGATCCAACCAATCAAATAGATTCGTTCTTGAAAAGATTTTGGTCTTACATAATGATGTCCGCTACTGTCGGCTCACCTAAAGTTCATTTTTCTCTCCTTAACATGGACCCTTTGAAAACAAAATTTTACTATGTTGAACCAAATTTTTTATCACAGAATATCTCCGTTATAATTGATAAAGGAATAACAACTAAATATAAGCAAAGGAGTCAACAGCTCTTCAGAAAAATTGCTGAAAGAATATATAATGTTTCCAAATGCGTGCCTTATAATATTGGTATTTTCTTTTCTTCTTATGCGGTTTTACTGCCCACACTAGAAGTCTTTTCTTCCTTTAAAGTTAATAGGCCAATCTTTAAGGAATCACCAGATTTGTCCTTAAAAGATGCTAATGAACTTTGTGAAAAATTTAAGGAAAGTAAGGAAAAGGGAGGAATTCTTTTTGGCGTTCAAGGTGGCCGTTTTTCCGAAGGAGAAAACTTCCTAAATGATGAAATGCGGGCTGTTGTCATCGTAGGCCTTTCTCTTCCCCCTCCAACAAAACGATTATTTATAACAATGAGCTACATTAAAAAGAATTACCCTCAAAATGCTTTTCTGGTTGCTATGTTAGACCCTGCTGTAAAAAAGGCTGTTCAAGCGGCGGGTAGAATTACTAGAAGTAATCTTCCATCTATTGTTTTAATGTTAGATTCACGGTTTGGATCAAGCTTAGTACTTGAAATGCTTCCTAAATGGATGAAAAGAAGGCTTATACTAACTAATCTTGATGGGTGTTTATTAGAAAGGGCATTTACACAACTTTCTCCCCATTTTTATGAACAATCGAAATAGCTGAAATCCTATCCTTTTCCTTTCCCTGATTTTTTTTCATTTTTGCAGAAATAGTTGTTCTCTGTTCATTTACAAAATATATATCGAGGTCTTCAAATCTAGTTTTTAAAACTTTTTTAAGTTCCTCCGCAATTTTAAGGTTTCCTGACCCTATTTTAACAATCTTTTTACCATTTCCAATTTTACTTAATATTTTTACAATATAAAGTATTGCGTCTTCCCAAGGAGAAATAACTTCATTTAATATTAACTTTTTTCCTAAGTAAACCGCAATACCAGTTCTTTTACCAGGATCGACGCCTAAAGATAAACAGCTCTTTTCCTTTCCAAAAATTTTTGTAATTATTATAGCAAAGTCGGTTATTGGATCATAGGTAATGTTTTTCGTTTGAATAACTTTTTCATTATTATATTGATCTGATATGATAACATCGGAATCAGCAACGTCTTCTTCCTTTAAAATTGCATAACTGACATTTCTACTTCTTAAAACTTCTAAGATGTAATAAACTGTTCCATATTCAACCTTATCAAAGTATATTTTAATACCCAGTGAAGATTTATTTATTCCAACCATCTACCTCTCTTTACCTCTATGCCAAAAAATCTTCAAACTATAAATATTAATAGTTTATTAAAAAATCCTCCAATTACTACCTTAATTATCTATAATGACGATTCAGAAAAGCTACCGTTTATAAATAATATAATCAGATTTTCCTCCACTAAAAAAAAGCAGATAGTTTATCTCGACGCCTTTTCTATATTTTTAAGCCCAGAAAAAAAACTAGAAAATATGATCGTGATTTTTCCTAACGATATCCCTTTAAACAATTTATTTTCAATAATGATGAACCTTTTTAAGGGGTCAATCGTAGTAATAGACTCCTATCCACAAATAATTAACATCTACTTTAGAGAAGAAAACAAGGCAGATCGATTATTCCTATACTTTCTTTCTAAAATGAAGCATACCCTACATTTACTTATATTGGTAAAAGTTGTTTCTAAAGACAAATTACCCGCATACCCTATTTTTAATAAATTTCTTTATGATAAACTTTTGGTTTGTTAAAATCCCTTTAAATCAAGTATTTCTCGTAAAGGAACCATGTTCCTATTATTGTTGATAAAATAAGTAGTATCACACCTGAAATAAAATAAAGACGCGCTGTTCTTTTGTTAAAGTTATTAGCACCTCGATAAAGTAAATAAACGCCAAAACTTCCAAATATAAAATTAAAAAAAGCAATTGTGAATTCTGTCCATGTTTGATAGTCTTTGTATGGTGAAAATATCACCGTCGATGGAAGTTTACCTGATTCAAGGATCGTATTAACTATTCCACCAAAGTAAATAGCAAAGTAAAGAAATACAATAATAAATAAAAAATTTTTTTTGAGTAGATCGAATTTAAAGGTTCTTCCGATCTTTACCCATATCTGTGAAGTTCTAAAGAGCAAACCATCAATTTTTTTCTTTATGTTCATACGTTTGAACCTTCCATTTTTTCAGTTATTAAGTATTTAGCAACCTCCTGCACCCATATACCATTCTCTTCATTTTTGATCAACTTCTCCAAGTATTCTTTCCAATTAAGATTCTCATACGCGTCTTTCCATGTTTGGAAATTCTTCTCTATATTAAGTAGAGCTAAAAAATGATAATTACAGAAATTATCATGTTTTTCCACTTTTCTTTTACAGATAGCACATATTTTATTATTTTTTTTCATTTTTAATCACTTTTTTCTGTTACATTTAATATTTGTACATAATTTCCAAGGCCTTCTCTTTCCTTTAACAATTATAATAGGCCATCCACATGTACTGCATGTTTTGCCAGTGTTTTGTATGACCCCACTTTGTGGTAAAGGTGAAGATGCGCGACAACCATTTTTGTAGTTTGTACATCCAATAAACCTTTTTCCATTGTTTTTGTTTCTAATTATTATTAAGTTTCCATCCTTGCATTGAGGACACTTTCCTAAAATACTTTTTTCATAAAAAGTTTCTCTCAAAGCCTGTTCCAAATCTTGTCCTACATCTTCTATGTTGAGCATTAAATCATTGATAGCTTGTAAAGTAAAGTAAAAAGTGTCTTCTAAAACTTCATTAAAAATATCGTTTCCATTCTCAATATCTTCAAGCTTTCTTTCTAGATCTCGAGTTAACTCTGTTGAAATTATCTTATTTGAATATCTAGAAAGTATTTGTATGATTTGAAATCCTAAATTAGTTGGAGTTATACTATCTCCCATTATATACCCTCTCTTATAAAGTGTTTCTATAATTTCTGCTCTTGTTGATTTTGTTCCTAAATTTTCTTCTTCCATTTTTTCTAATAAACTTCCATAATTATATCTAGGTGGCCTTTTGTTGAATTTTTCATTAACTATAACATTCTCTATTAAGACTTTATCGCCTACTTCTAACGGAGGAAGTGCGCGTTCTTCACGTTCAGAATATTTTTCATAAAATACAAGCCATCCTAAATATAAGTTTCTTCCTCCACTAACTTTCCAAAAATATTTATTCCCCACTTTAATAGAAAGTTGCATTCTTTCTTTGAACGCATTATCTCCAAAGACAGAAAAAAATCTTCTAACAATTAGATCATAAAGTTTTTTTTGACGGCCATCTATCTCAATTGGAGGAATTTCTCCAGTTGGATATATACTTGGGTGAGCTGGATCATACTTCTCTCCTTCCTTTGGCACAAGTTTTGTTTTCATCAAAATTGCTGCCTCTTTTTGGTATTCAGTCTGCCTCCCAAGTTCCTTTATTATTTTAAAGTAATTTATAGACGCTGGTAATTTTTGGCTATTTGTTCTTGGATAAGATATTAAGGCATTTAAGTAAAGTCTTTCTGCTATGCTTAATGTTAAACTGGGTGAAAACCCAAACAATCTAAATGCATCTTTCTGTAAGTCACCTATGTTGAAAGGCGTCGGTGGAACGATTTGTACAGTCATCTTCCTTAATTGATCCACAACTCCCTCTTTGCCTTCGTTTTCTTCTTTAATTAGTAAAGCCTCTGATTGTGTATCGATTTTATCTTTTAAATATTCAGCATAGAATTTTCCATTGCTGGAATTGACGAATGCTTTCACCGTCCAATAAGGTTTTGTGACAAAAGACCTAATTTCAATTTCTCGGTCCACAATAAATTTTAACGTTGGCCCTTGGACTCGTCCAGTACTTATTGCTCTAACATTATTAGTTGAATGCTGTAAAGCAGAAAGTAGAACCCTTGAAAGATTAATTCCCCATATGTAATCAATTATATGTCTAGTTACTCCTGCTCTAACCAAACTAAAATCAACTCCTACTTTAAGGTGATCAAAAGCGTTAGAAACTTCCTCTTTTGTTAAAGTAGAGAATTTTGCTCTAAATACTTTCGAAGACTCAGCTTTACAACCATATCTTAATATGTTGTGCCCTATAACGCTTCCTTCAACGTCATAGTCACATGCATTTACGAATTTGCCAGCATTATTTGAAAGTGTCAATATCGCCTTTATTTTATTTGAAATGTAATTCTTCCTCTTTTCTAGAACGTTTAAAGGATACCATGTCAAGTCAAAAATCGGAAAAACATCCCTCTTTTCTCTCGTCGTACCCAAGTTATATAAATGGCCAACTGCTGAGCAAATAATATACTCCTCAGAGCCTCTTTTAACACGATGCACCGGGGAGTTCAATATATTAAAAGTGGTCACTTTCTCTCCAAGTGCATTAGCTATCCTTTTTGCCGCATCAGCTTTTTCACAAATCACTAAAGTGTACTTGGAAACACTATTTGCTTTTTTTGTCAAATAAGTAAAGTCCTTATAATATTCCTTATAAAGAGTTTTATTCAAGTCTTTCTTAACCTATTTAAGTTGATCGAGATAACTTGTCAAAATTGTAAACATAAAATATATTATAATGAAAATCTTAAATCTATTTATTCTATATTAAGATTATACAACTTTCAATGCCCTAACTGCAAATCCAAGTTATTAAAAGAATATCAAGTAGCTGTGTCCAAAGGAAAGGAGACTTGAACTTCCTTAATTAAAGCACAAAGCCTTCCCATAAAATCTAACCTTTAAAATTAATTTTAAATGTTTATAAAATAACAAAAAAACTTATTTGACTGCTAAAAGAATCTTCGTTTGAGGAACATGTCAAGTTATATTGTCCCTGAAGATTTGAGGTATAGTAAAGACCATGAATGGGTTCGAATTGAAGGCAGTATTGCAATTGTTGGAATAACAGATTACGCTGTAAAATCATTACATGACATTGTCTACGTGTCGTTACCAAAAATTGGTTCTACAATTCCAAAAGGACTTGTCGCTGCTACAGTTGAATCAATCAAAGCAGTATCCGAAGTGTACAATCCAATAAGTGGAACAGTCATAGAAGTGAATAAGGATTTAGAAACTAGTCCAGAGAAAATTAACGAGTCCCCATATGAAGCAGGATGGTTGTTTAAATTAAATCCAACCAATCTTAAAGAGGACATTGAAAAATTATTTTCTTCCAAGCAATACTTAGAATACTTGTCATCTTTAAAAAAGTGACCCTTCAAAAAGTGAACATAGGCCGGCTATAACCCTTCTTTGGTGTTGATGGCATTCGACTATGCGGCCTACCCGGGCTTCGAGTAAAGGCACATCGCCCTATTTGGCCTTGCTCCGCGTGGGTCGGCCGTTTCACCCAAATGCTAGACATACTCAAAGATTATCATAGACATCTGTCTAGACTGGTATCGTTTCTGTTCCGTTGCCAACGGTCTCCCATTGTGCTTCTCAGCACCACGCTTTTACTAGGAGGAAGGAGTTTCCATAGGATTTCTCCCATAACCATCTGCCGGCGTATGTTCGATTATAGTTTTTAAATATCCCTTTTTAACTTTTTTCTCTTTGACTTTTTAAGAAATCGTTTTGAATTTGAACTACTTCTTTGGAACTACTCGCCATGGAATATGCTTCTAGCAACTCTTGATTTAGTTTTAATGAATTAAGTCCCCAAGAAAATATCTTTAGCAACTTTTGGGCTTCATCCTTAAATCCTATTATAAATAATGAAAAAGCTAAAGCCTCTACTGTACTTAGTTTAGTAGGCGTACCATAATTTATAGGGTTGCCTGCTACTAAATAAGGTAAAGAACGAGGCTCATACCTTTGACAGTAATTACTTAGCTTTTCCTCAGATATCTTTTTCCAACTTCCATCAAGAGCAACTATTCCCTTTCGTTCTATAATTTTTCTATCCTCTTTGGATAGTGCCTTTTTAACATAAGGATTTAGAAATACAGCTCCATAACTTTTTCTATCTCTTTCACTTATAAATTTTGCTAACTTAAATCTTCTCAACTTACTAGAGGTACACTTTTTTGGATCACACTCCCTTAAATGTATGATATATATGTTGACTGAGGCCATCATGTTATTTAAAATAGAAAAGTTTAATATTCCTTTTGTTTTTATAATATACGAATAAAAATGCCATTGGCCTTTGTATTAATAAATGCGGATTTGGGGACAGAGGAAGAATTAATTAAAGAACTTAAAAAAATAGAAGAAGTAAAAGAGGTCTATGTGGTTTATGGTGTCTATGACATTATTGCAAAAATTCAAGCAGACACTATGGATAAAGTGAAGGACACAATAACTTGGAAGATCAGACGACTTGACAAAGTACGTTCAACACTTACGATGATTGTTGTCGAAGAATAAGGTAATACGACTCGCCTTAGACGACGTAGACTCCCCAACCTATGGTTGTACAACGTTTTCCTTATCGTTGATTATAAACCAGTTAATAGAAGAAAAAGTAAAGTTCTTGGATTATCCACATCTTGTTCGCCTTAACCCCAACATCCCTTGGAAGACTAGAGGAAACGGATCTGTCTCATTAACAGTGGAACACGATGATCCAGAGCATATCTTTAGGATTGCTAAGAAAATAGTTTACAAAAGCTATGTTGAAGCAGACAAGAAATCAACTCCTGCTATTGTTTTATTTTATGGGCAAGATCTAAATGATGAATTAATATCATTTTCTGAAGAAGCTTTGTATAAAGTTTTAAGTGTAAAAAGAGCAAAACTTCTTCTCGAAAAATATAATTTTCTCTATAAAACTTACGGCGGCGAAATCGGTCTTGTAGGCGCATTGTCTGGGTTGTCAAATACTCTAACTGAACATACTTATGAAATAATATGCTATCGTTATCCAGAAAATTATTTAAAGCCAAGAAAAATTGACCCCTATTCAATAATTGAGATGTCCAATAAGACCTATCCTTATACGTACAATAATTATGATCCGTTAACAAATCGGATTCTGATTACTCCACATGGTCCTGATCCAATATTTTTTGGCATCAGAGGTCTTTTTCCGAAAATACTTGTTAAAGCTTTTAATATGCTAAAAATGGAGGAAAAACCTTCACACTATGTCATATTCAAAACAAATCAAGGAACAAACTCCCATTTAAAAACATTATTTAAGATAAAAGACATTAAACCATATTATTCTGTCAAAGTTCGAGGAAAGGTTAAAACGCGTCCTATCATAAAAGAGGGCGGACATGTATTCTTTTTATTAGAAGACGAGTCTTCAAATATCACGTGCGCAGCTTACGAACCAACTAAATCGTTTAGAAAGATCATTCTTAACCTAAGGCCTGCTGATATAATAGAAGTTGGAGGGGGTATCCGGCCTCCAACTAAGAAAGATAATATGACCCTAAATATAGAGTATCTTAAAGTTCTTGAACTAGCAGAAGACCTCTCATATGAGAACCCAAAGTGTTCTAAATGTGGTCGGCACATGAAATCAATTGGGAAAGGCAAAGGTTTTAAATGTGACAAATGCAAAATAAAATCAACTACAGCAAATAAAATAGCCATTAAAAACCCAAGAAATATAAAACATGATATATATCTTCCCCCTCCATCTGCCCATCGTCATCTAACTAAGCCTCTTCAATACTATAGAATAGACCTAACAAAGAACTTTCTACTTGAGAAAAACCTATTTTTTAAATCATTTAAATAATGGGAATAGTCAAAATATTTAAAAAGAGGGACCTTTGGTCAAAAGAAATAGCGAGGTGGGGAAGCTAGGTTATCCCGGCGGGCTCATAACCCGCAGATCAGTGGTTCAAATCCACTCCTCGCTACTTCGCACAATTTTTTTTAAAAAGATTTTCTATTATCATGTTTAAAAATTATTTTGTTTTTCATGTTTAAACTTCCATGCACGCTCCAAAGCCCCCACTAAATTGGTTAACAACTTAAATGGATCCTTTGATTCACAAATTGCCCTAGCCGCCCCTGTTCCATCCGCTCCAAGTTCTATGATTCTAATAATGTCCTCTTCCGTAGCCACTCCCCCTCCAAGAAGGATGTAAATGTCTTTATTCACTTTTTTTGTTATCTTAACAGATTGAATTGCGAAACTCTCCTGTTCCCTTGCAACAGATCTAAGTGTTCCTATCAAATCAGGAGGTTCGGGTACAATTATATCTGGTTTTAATATGGCAAGAGCCCCTGCCGCATTAGGCGTATCGCACGCGACTATAGAAATTAAGTCAACTTCTTTTGCTCTTCTAATTGTTTTTTCTATTTTTGTAAGTGAAAGCTTACGTTCTGTATGATTAATGAAAACACCGGTTGCTCCTGCATCTTTTACTGCTTCAGGTAGAATAAAACCTGTTCCACGACCAGGTCTTAAAGCATCCATGTATGGAGCAAAAACAGGAATTTCGACCTCTTTAGCAATAACTGGTACGTCTGTTAACTGGGGCATAACATAAAGATAACTATCTGTGTCTTTTGCAACTTTATCTATTATCTTAGAGATCTTTAAAGCTCTCTCACCCCATATATATGACTTAAAATTGACTCCAAATATTGGCGCATGCAACTTTGAAGTAGACTTATTTTTTGTCATAATTCATCTATAAAGAATTTTAATTTATTTATAAAGATTTATAATATTGGCAAACAAAAAAGAGTCGTTAAATACCTATTAGTGATTCAATACTTTTTCCCATTGAATTTTCAATTTCTCTTTTAAATTGAAGTATTCTAAGGTTTGTTTCATTTCCTTTTCCAAGCATTGATTCAAACTTTTCTAATGTTACCGATAGTGGCTTAATTTGATTGTCTTCTACATATTTGTCTGCTATACAGACTATTTTTTCTTCTAAGGTAGATGGAATAAAATCTCTTTCCGGCATTCCAAATTTAGTAGCATCTAGTTTACTTATTCCCCCACCAACATGTCTCTCAACTATCTTAACTATTGCCTCATCATATCCTCCTTTTCTTAAAATTTCGCCACCTAAAAAACCATGTCTAACTGAGTGTTCTTTCGAACGTCCTATATCATGTAAAATAGATCCTTTAATAACTTCTATGTCATTGACTTTGATCCCTGATCTTTCCAAAGCATTAACAATCCTTTGTGAAATTTTTGTGACTAAAATACAATGATCTATTATGTATCGATTACATCCGTGTTTTTTAAGTTCTTCTATCCCATCTGATATTAATGTGTACGCTTTTCTAATTCTTCTTCTATTTGCTTTATTTTCCATTTTAAAGTCTCTTTAAATTCTTCATCTTTTATAAGATTTAATGTTTTTCCACATCTTGGGCATTTAAACAAGTTTTCCATTGCTTCGACAAAAGGCATCTTCTTACATCCCACTGTTCCACAGTAATAAAATTCATTCGTTTCTTCATATTCAAGCCTTTGCTTTAACTTTTCCAAGATCTTCCGTTTTTGGCTCTCAATAAAACTATCAGTTTGATCCCTACGTGCTTGCCATCTATAAACAAACCATCCTTTCTTAGGGTCTCTTACTCTTATTCCTGATATAAGAGAATGGCCAAAGAGATCATATAATACGCGCCTAACAATGTTTATTTTAAGTCCTGTTGCACTTGCAATTTCTTCATCAGTAGCATTTTCATTATTTAGAAGAGCTCGTGCTACTCTAATATACTCCTCAGCTCCTAAAAGGCTTGCTGCTTTTACAAAGGAATCTTCATATTCAACTTTCAATTACTTTCTTCCCCCTCTCCGTTGGCACAATAGTTAATTTGGCATCACTAAATTTTAAACCTATCTCTTTTCCCATATAAAATCGGTCTAAAAAGATCGCTAAAGCTGCAACTTCTGAATGAGGTTGATTTGTTATTGAAACATTAAAATCACTTAGTGTATAAAGTTCTTTAGGAACTTTTTCTGCTCCTATTACAACCAACTTCTTTCTCTTATCTTTTCTTATTTCATCTATTATTAAATCTACTGGTATTCCATACATTGTGAGGTGCACTATGATACCTTCTGTCTCCTTCCACTTTAATATAATTTCCTTCCAGTTTTTTTCAATGATTTGTGTTTCAAAGGGTCCTCCCCACATTTCTGTTACTTCATCAATTTTTTGTTTGATATCCTTTTCTATGCCAATAAATAAAATTCCTTTCGCTCCAAAAGCTCTGGCTACTAATCCAACATGAGTTGTAATTCTTTTGTCACGTTCTGTTCGATGTCCCAGCCTGAGTACATATATTTCTTCTCGCATATTCAAGGTAAGCTTCAAATCTCTTTAAAACAGTTTTTCTTGCTATAACCTCAAGTAATAGGTAATTTTCAAGTTTTGTAGTTTTTGTTTTTGAATATTGTTTTAACCAATCCAAATTATTTGAAATTAAAGGTATGATAGAATATTCAATGGCATATTCTTTCCGTTCCTCCCCAATTTTAAATTTAATCATTTTGAGTAATTCATCAATTCCATAGCCTGTTTTCGATGAGACAACAACAAAATAATCAAGTTTTTCACCTCTGAAGTATTCTTCAACTTCACCTATTTTGTTTTCAGATACTAAATCTTGTTTGTTTAAGACGATTACTACATCACTTATTTCTATCCCCAATTCTTGTAAAATATTAAGGGAAGTCACATACTTTCTTTTTACTTCCTCGATCGGTTCACTTATATCAACTATTAATAGGACAACGTCAGCAAATTTTAACTCTTCTAGAGTTGATTTAAAAGCCTCTATCATATATGGTGGAATCTTTCTGATAAATCCTACGGTGTCAGAAATTAGAACATCTTTTCCACCTAAAACTCTTCTTGTAGTGGTTCTCAATGTAGTGAAAATTCGTTCTGAAACCGGAAGATTCTCCCCAGTTAAGAAATTAAAAAGTGAAGTCTTTCCCGCACCAGTGTATCCAGACAAAGATACTAACGGAATTCCCTTTTCTTCTCTTTGGGTTCGTTGAACCTTTCTTTGTTGTCTTATTTTAATCAACTTTCTGTTTAAGGATCCTATTTGCCTTTTGATTTGATTAATATAAACATCTACCTCATACTCTCCTAACCCAAAGAACCCTGGTTGTTCACCCATTTTTTCAAGTCTAACTTTGTCCTTTGCCCTTACCAATTCGTATCGTTGTTCCGCCAATTTTATCTGAAGTTTTGCTTCCCTTGTTAAAGCATGCTTTGTAAAAATTTGAAGAATTAATCTTTCTCTATCAATAATTTCTTTTTTCAAGACCTTTGCAAGGTTATATGCTTGGGTGCTACGTATTGTTTCATCAAAGATAACCTTGTCAATTTGTTGTTTTTCAATTATAGATATCAACTCTTCTAGTTTGCCTTTTCCTAAGCCATATTTTGCTCTTTTAAGATATCTTTGAGTTAATACGTCAACGACGTTATAACCTGCTGTAGTCGCTAGAGCTATAGCTTCTTTAATTATGTGCTGCTCTGGGTATGTAATAAGAACTACTTTTTCTCTCTCTGCTGTCATTTATTCATCCTCTGATGTTGTAAACAAGGTGATTTTAAGTGCTCTTTCTAACTTTTTACCAATTAACATGTTTGGCTTCATTCTTCCAGATTCAATAAGTTTAATCACAGAAGCCTTCTCCTTGATTTTTTGTGCTAAATCATCTTGCGATAGTCCCATACGCTCCCTTGCTTTCTTTATTGTTGTTGCATAGTCTAAAATGACTTCCATGTCATCAATGTTTATTCGTTCTATCTTAGGTGAACTAGTTTTTACAAGTTTACTTTTCGGTTTTTCCTTCACTTCTCTTTCTGCTAAAATGGCACAATGGCTACATACTTCGAGTATTGAGCCATCTATCATGACTCTTTTTAATCTTCCTTCAATCCTTCTTCCGCAAATTTCGCAATTCATATCTTGTTACCTCAAAAACTTTAAGTCAATCACTATTTTAAGAAGTGATGCTGGCATGCGTAAACTAAAAGATCTCCCCTATATATTAAATTATATTTATGGTGACTCTGTTGGAGAATTATTGGATCTTAAGAACTTCAAACCACTGATTTCTAAGAGAACTGGTAAAGTAAAGCAATTATTCTATAAAGAGAAACTTTTTGCTACTTTTCGTCCTAATGGTAGTTTTGCACCTACTCCTCAAACATATAATGTTCTTTCAAAAAAAATGAAGAATAATGTTGTGACGGTTAAGGATGATGCTCTCCCACATATAAGAAAAGGATCCTCCATTTTTGTTCAGAATATAAAACAGATTGGAAAAAACATTCACGTTGGATCAGATGTTTTTATACTTGATTCAAAAGGGAATCTTATTGGTTTGGGTAAATCAACAATTTCTTCAAAACAAATAAAACATTTTAAATCGGGGTTGTGTGTAAAAAATAGGGGGTAAAAGGATGAGCTTCAGATTAAGCCAGAGAGATGCAAAAAGGATGATGGACAAACTCGGTTTAGCGATGAAAGAAATTCCTGGCGTTAAAGAAGTTATCATAAGGTCTATTGACAAGGATATTATAATCCGAGGCCCCTCTGTTTCTCAAGTTAATGCCCAAGGTATGCAAATCTTCCAAGTTATGGGCGGCTCAATTGAAGAACAAAGTGTGACCAAGAAGTATAATGAAGAAGACATTTTGCTTATAGCGCAACAAACAGGTGTTACAAAAGAAGTCGCTGAAGAAGCTCTTAAAGAATCTGAGGGAGATCTTGCCCGAGCTATTCTAAAGTTGTCTTCTAAGTAATTATCTTTTAACGAAAAGGAATATTCTAGTATTTCCTTGAAGTTCCTCAATTATCCTTTTAGTTATTAACTTTACAACATCCCTCAATCCACATCTTTTGTTTATGTCATCAAAAGAAACAAAAGGTTTTTTCTCCCTCTCATTCAGTATTTGCATCATATATGTTTTCCCAATCCCTGGTATTAATTCTAAACTATGTAGTCTAGGTGTGACTGGTAGGGCTTCATTAAAATATTTAACAAATCTTTGCTCGTTAGCTAAAACCAATTTCTCACAAACATATGTAAGTTCATTTCTTGCGTTTGGTGAGAGATCTTCAAAGTTGAGTCTTCCAAGAACACTTATTATTTTTTTTCTTCCCTCTTTCCCTATATATATTCTCTCTCCTACCTCATAGATGACATTGTTCATCGACAAAATCTCTAGGAGTATTAGATTTTCTTCCCCTATAGCTTGTACTATAGGTCCTTCTCTACCTTTTATTACAACAGATCTTCCATTAGGGATAAAATCTAGTAGATAAGCGTATTCTTCAAATTTTCTTTCTCTAAAGGTAATATTTACTCACCTTTACTTTTTTCTTCATTAATAATACTCAAAATTAAATTTTTCTTTTCAGTAGAGAAGATCTTCCTCCAACCTGCGATAAGAGCGTTTAATTCACCAATTGAAGTAGGTAAAATGTTTATAACTTCTATCGCTTCTTCCTCAGTTAATCCAGATTCATTAATAAGTCTATTTTTAATTTTGACTGCAGTTTTAGCATCGACTTTTGTGAATTTTGTTAGATAATCAATAGTTCTCTTTTGAATTTGATCTGCTTCTTCGACATTTACCTTTTCCAAAATCTCTTTAGCCTCAGCCATTGTTATAGGTCTTTTAACCATCTCCTTCTTCTCCAATGATTTCACCTTATGCAGATAAAGGTTTCACGTGCTCTAGCCTAGCAATAATTTTTTTAGTTTTATCTCCAACTTTAACATTGACCAAGAGTGCTCTCTTCATAACCTTCTCTACTACTCCAACTTTTCCATGATACCTTCTATGAGGCATTCCTTTAACTACTGAGGGGTTAATTTTTATTACAACTTTATCATTTACATTATAATTTCTTAATAAGTAGGATATTCCTTGCTCATCATTGGAGTCCTTAGTTAGCAGGCTCCTTGTCTTCTTTCTATATCCTCTTGATCTAGGCATTTATGCCCCCATCCATCTGCTTTATCTTATGTAATATAGTTTTATCTTAAATATCTTTTTTTTCTAATTTATCCGTTCTAATAATCTTAAATTCTTCCCTTGATAATCTTTTGATTTCAGAGAGAACAATCTTATTTAAGTCTATACGATCATCTATCTGTCTTCTTTTTTTTGGATGAATAACTTTGATTAAGAAAGGCATCTCCAAATGTAATGCACCTTCAACGCCCATTATTATCACCTTCGCATCTTCTGCTTTAAAGTAAGTAATAAAAAACTCTTTAATTGTTTTTTTAACTTCAACAGTTTCCTCCTTTACGAAATATCTTCCTGAATAAAATATTGGGCTAGTGATTATTTTTATTTCAAGTTCATCATTAAACGGTTCAAATATAATCTTTATGTCAGGATCAGAAAAATTAGTTTCTTTTCTTAAGTGTTCATTTAATTTTAATCCTACTTCCCGAACTATTTCCTTGCGAAGGTTTTCCCCCCTCAGTTTGAACTTAGACTTAACCTTTTCTTCCTTTTCTATTAAGTTGATTGGAATCTTAACTCCACATAGAAAATTTTCAAATTCATACCCTTCTAACACATCTATTAACTTAATTACAATATCATCTGTTTTACTAAAAATATTTCCACATAAATCGCACTTTTGTTCTTCCATAATGTCGAGAAGATCTTTCCAAGTGTATCCTTCTCTTTTTTTGCCTTTAATTCTGGTCATTGCAAAAAACTTTAGTAATACACCCTTCTCAGAATTTGAGAGTTCTGGTCTAAATTTAGGAAATTGTCTGCCTAAACATTTATCACACATATGAATTTCTCTTAAGATTTTTTCTGCTAAAGTAACCTCTCTTAGAGTCTTCATATACTTTACCTAGCAAACCCTCTTAAGAATTTACCCTTAGTTCTTTTCATAACAACCTTCATGTCATTATATTGCTTTATCATCTCTTTGATCTCCTTCTCATTTACACCGGACCCAATAGCAATTCTTTTTATCCTTGATGCATTTAATAATTCTGGGTTTTGCCTCTCTTCCTTAGTCATTGATTGTATAACAAACCTCCATTTTTCTAATCTTTCCTCAAGTTTGTCTGCATCTATTTTATCACTAAGCTCAGGCATTCCGGGTATTAATTCTAGAAGTTTCTTAATTGATCCAAACTTCTTAAGTTGCGATAACTGTTCGTAAAGGTCATCTATTGTCATTTTACCTGACATTAGTCTACGCACTCTTGATTCATCTGGTTCAATTTCTGCTTGTTTAACGCGTTCTAAGATGGCTTTTACATCTCCTAATCCTAAAAGCCTGCTAACAAAACGCTCTGGTACGAATCTTTCAATATCGTCTAACCCTTCTCCTGTACTTATGAAAAGGATTTTTGCTTGCGTTGAAGCAGCAGCTGCTATGGCTCCACCACCCTTTGCTGCTCCATCCAACTTTGTTATCACGATACCACCAATCGGAGTTGCATCATGGAATGCTTTTGCTTGGGTAAAGCTTTGTTGGCCAATAGTTCCATCTATAACGAGAAGTACTAATTGAGGATTAATCTTAGAATTTATTTCCTTCATTTCTTCAATTAATTCTCTTTCTTCCTTATGCCTCCCAGCGGTATCAACTATCACAATATTTTTAGTACTCTCAAAATGTTTCTTTCCCTCTATTGCTATTTTTATTGATTTTTTTTCATTTGGCATTCCAAATACATCGACTTTTCCTCTTTCACACATGGTTTTCAGTTGATCATATGCTCCTGGTCTAAATGTGTCTGCACATACGACTCCTACTTTGTATCCATCTTTTTGAAGGTATTTTCCTAGCTTTGCTGCAAATGTTGTTTTACCTGATCCTTGTATACCAACTAAAAGGATGGTGTTACAAATATTTCTTGGAAATTCGATTTTGCTTTCAGTTCCTAGTATTTTTACAAGTTCATTATAAAGTAAGTTAATAATGTAATCCCTCTTAGATAAACCTGCAGGAATATCACTTTTCAGGGCTTCTTTTTCAATTTTGGAGGTAACCTCTAAAACTATTTTCACATTTACGTCTGCTTGGAGCAGAGCTCTTTGGACATCTCGAATAAATTCTTTTACTGCTTTCTCATTAACTATATCGCTATAGATTAACTTTTTTATCGCATTTCTCAACCCTTCTTTTAATTGGTCTAGCAAAAATGTCACCTTAATTTAGAGTTAACAATTTTTTTGCTCATCGAACACTTATGGTTCTTACCTTTATAAATAGCATTGAGCATATTAATAGCATATTTTCCTATATTTATCAACAAAAATGTCACTTCTCTTTCTATAATGGCATTTACGCAAGATTTAATTCTTTTAATTTACAGCTCTATTTATTAATTATTATTAAATCGTTGAAGACTAATTAATTTTATATAGATATATATTTATATTCATAGATAATAGTGCGGGTGGAAGTTTTTGAGCAGGCCAGCTGATTTAGGGAGCCTTAAAGAAGGTTCTTACATAGTTATTGATGGAGAAGCTTGTAGAATTGTAGAATATGATAAAAGTAAACCTGGAAAACATGGCTCTGCAAAAGCACGCATAGTTGCAATTGGTGTTTTTGATGGAGTAAAAAGAAGTCTAGTTAGTCCTGTTGCTTCTATGGTTGAAGTTCCAATAATTGAAAAGAGAAGCGGACAAATAATCTCCATTTCAGGAGATGTTCTGCAGATAATGGATCTTGAGACATTCACAACATTTGAATTACCCTATCCCAAAGATGAGGAAATATCTAAACAGATCATCCAAGGCGCAGAAGTAGAATACTGGACTGTTTTAGGTAAAAGTAAGATAATGAGAGTTAAAGGTCGTTTATAAAAGTGCCCTCATAACTCATAATCATCTTCATATCGTAAATTCAGACGGCTCTTCCTTCAAATCATTGGGCACCATGCATTAATCAGGTCTAGTAAAGATAAGTTTTTCCATTCAACAATGTTTAATATCTCTTAAAAAATGGATAAGGTTGATAAGTTTGGTGCTAATAAAGAACGTTGCTATAACAGGTAATGTAGAGAAAATTAATGAACAAAAAGTAGTAGATCATGTTGCCAATTCTTTCTTAAAAAATAAATTTAACATATCGACTATAAACCCTATTAAATTTAAGAATGTATCTTCATTAGACATCAAAGAAATCGATCAAACCAACATAGATCTCCTTTGCATATTAGGTGGAGATGGCACAATAATAGGCACAATAAGAAGTTTATCTAAACAAATCCCTATTCTTGGAGTAAATGTGGGCTCCAAGGGCGTTCTAACAGACATCTTCCCCGATGAAATTGACTTAGCAATAGAGGCAATAAAGAAGAACATGTTCATTATCCAAGAACGCTTGATGCTAAAGGTAACTCTTAGAAATCAACTAGTAGAGCCCAGAGTGCTAAATGAAGCTTTTTTCTATCGACAATCTTTAACCAAATTACCTTTATATTTGATAGTTCAAGGATCCTTTTACATAAAGAAAAAGATGGATGGTCTAATAATTTCTACACCAACAGGTTCAACAGGACACTCTTTTTCGTTAAGTGGACCTATAGTCGACGAAACGTTACATGTTTTTCTATTAAACCCTGTTGGGTCAATTCAAAGACTACCTCCAATAATCGTCCCACCATCGCCTATGAAAATATCTTGTTCTGATAGAGCTGTTTTAATTCTTGATGGTCAAATAAAATACGACTTAAATAAAAATGAAGAGGTTTTAATAGAAGAAAGTGAGGAAAGAGCGAAACTCGTAAGGGTTCTTTCTGGGCGCCTCTCTCAAATCGAAAAATTAGGGTTTGATATCATTGGATAAAGTATATGTTTTAGACTCTTCTGCTTTTATATTTGGTTTCTCTACAAGTCCTCCATTAAAATCTTATACCACACAAGAGGTTGTTAAAGAAATATGTAAAAATGAATTTACAAAAACAAAAATTGAAATATATGTTGCACAAGGTTCGATTGAAGTCATTTCTCCACCAGAAGATTTTCTAAAAAAAGTTTTAACTGTCACTCAAAATACTTCTGATTTAAAATATTTATCAAAAACAGATTTGTCGGTAATTGCTTTAGCGTTGTTTCTTAAAAAAACTTTAAATCAAAAAGTGGTTCTTGTCTCTGATGATTATGCTATTCAAAATGCTGCCTCAATTTTAAAGATAGAATTCAAGTCACTTAAAGCAAAGGGAATCGAAAAGCAAATCATATGGGAAATATACTGCCCTGCATGCAAAAGAGTTTTCTTAAATGCAAGTATATTAAAATGTCCCTTTTGTGGGCACAAGCTAAAAAGAAAACCCAAAAGTAAACTGGCAATTACTAAAAAATAATATTTAATAATGGACAAGGAAATTAGATTAAGAATGTTACCTCCTGGTGTTTACGATAAAGACTCTGTAGACTTGTACAAAGAAATTTATGAGACATACAAAAAACTTGTCTATAAAGATGCAGGGACAATTTTAACTTTCATTGGGGTATCAAAGGAACTCAGTACAGTTTCTGATAAAATTGTAAAAAGCGTAACAATAGAAGCTTATAAAGAAGAAGCAGATAAAACGATTCAAAGTATTTGCTCTGAAATAAAACATAAACACTCATTAAATTATATAAATATCGTTCATCTCCAAGGAGACTTTCTCCCCTCTGAGCCTATAGTATTTGTAATAATAGCCTCTAAGTCAAGAAAGGAAGCGTTTGAATCTATGAAAGAAGCGGTAGAACGCTACAAGAATGAACCCCCAATATTCAAGAAGGAAAACTATTCGGATGGTTCATCAAAATGGATTTCAAGCTCTTAATGAAGGCCTCCGTCGGGATTTTCGAATGTTTATTTATCGAACCCGAGCCCGCGGCTCCACAGGCCACTGTGTCTACCACTACACCACGGAGGCCACACACCAAAAGGAGAAAGAACGCTGTATTAAATTTAATCCTTTAATAATTTCTATATGCTGTGAGACAGCATATTGAATCTTCCTCCATCAACTACTATTACCTGTCCGGTGATAAAATTTGACTCATCAGATGCTAAGAACAATGCTACGTTTGCGATGTCTTGAGGCTCCCCAATCCTCCCTAATGCTGCTGCTCTAGCTAATTTATTATATATCTCATTTAACTCTTCTTCTGTTCTTCCTAAACTTAAAATTTCTGTTTTAATTAAACCAGGTGCAATTGCGTTAACATTTATATTGTATTGCCCAAGTTCAAAGGCAAGTCTTTTGGTCAGGATGTTTATTGCTGCTTTTGAAGGCCCATATGCCACCTGTTCTCCAAAAACTGTCCCGATACTCGCAAGCGAAGATATATTAATTATCTTTCCATAATTCTGTTTTATCATAAAACGTGCTGCCGCTTGAATACAATAATACGATCCGAGAAGATTTACACTAAGAACTCTCTCCCATTCTTCTGTGGTTCCATCTAATATTTTAGTAGGTTTCCAAACTATGCCTGCGTTATTAACAAGTACATCTATTCTCTTGAATTCTGCGCCTATTTTATTGACCATTTGAAATACTTCTTCCTTATTTGATACATCAGCATGCGCTATCACCGCTTTTCCACCGTTCTTAATTATCTCGTTAATTACCCCTTCTGCTTTTTCTTTGTTTTTAGAATAATTGACGACTACCAAGCCCCCCTCCCGTCCGAAGGTCAACGCAATAGCTCTACCAATGCCTCTTGAAGCTCCGGTTACTATACAAATCTTATCTTTAAGTCTCATGCTAATTATCTATTTTAAATCGAGATAAAAACTTGTCTTCTATTTCAATTTTATGAATTCTTTTAAGAAGAATCAACTTTAGAATTAAAGTTTATCTTAATCACATTAGATGCGAGTGTTGTTGGGGGAGAAGATTTGAACAAAATTATCATTTTTAACTCTGTTATTGGTACCTTTTATTCAATAAATAATGTTGCTATAACTCCCCTTCTATCCCTGTTTGCTTTAACATACTTAAATGCAACAAAAGAGGAACTTGGGTATATAATGAGCGCTTTCTTTATAGCTTCAGTTGTCTCAAAACTTATCATAGGCTTCTTAATCAAACAGAGATATCTTTTTACTTTACAAGCATTTAGTTTATTATTAATGATCTTGTCACCGATACTTTACGTTTTCTCTGGCAACGTCTTAGGCTTTGCTTTAGTCAGAATTATCCACGGCTTTGGATTTGCTGTAATTTTTCTTTCTTGCTTAACAATTGCTACAATACTTATAGGAGAAAGGAACGATTTCTCAATAAGTGTATTAATGACTTTTGCTGCCATTGGAATGACTCTAGCACCATTACTAAGTACAATATTCACCTTTTATTTTGATATATCTACTACCTTTTTACTTATTTCTATAATAACTTGTTTAAGTCTTCCCTTCTCCCTTTACCTCACATCAAAGAAGAGTCTACTTTTTGATAAAGCCTCTAAAAAACTAAGTCTAAAAGAAATTACAAATTCTTTTTTCAAAGAGAAATGGTTTAAGTCTTCCTTCCTGGCCTACTTTGCCTACGCACTAATTTATGGGGCAATCACAACTTATATCCCTCCCTATGCAAGACAAAGTTTTGGTTTTGCAGATTACCAAATTACAGCAATGTTCTTTGGTCTTTTTATTTTTACTATATTCACAAGAATTATTTTGATAAAAAGAAATGAAAAAAGTTTTTTAAAACAAATTCTCCTCTCGTCCCTCATCTTTACAATATCTTTACTTGTCTTGCTCGGTATCATAAAAGATCCAATATTATTTGCTTTTACTTTTGTTCTAATAGGTATTGGTCATGGGTTCATCTACCCAATAGCTGCAATTTTAGTAAGTAACAGTTCTCCACCCGAGCACCGGCTAGAAGCAAATACCTTGTTTCTTATCTCATTCGACTTAGGAAATGTGATTGGACCAATGGTTGCATCATTAATGGTCTCGTTTATGCCAATAAACCATGTTTTAATAGGGAGCGCAGTTCTTCCCACTATAATCTGGGTTTTAGTCGTTAAAAGTATCAACTCTATTTAGATAAGAACTTTCCCATTCAAGGCCTTGTTTCTTAGGTCTTAAAGTCTAAGGGAATGGGCCGACCAGGACTTGAACCTGGGACCTACGCCGTGTCAGAGCGTCGTCCTAACCAAGCTAGACGATCGGCCCAACTGCATCATAATCAAGTACAAGTAATAAAAATATTTTGTATAATATATGACTTTACTTAATAGCATCCTTATTCATTATGTTCTCCATTTCTTCTCCTCTTAGGAACCGTGCTAAGTCTTCAGCTATCATACAAGCCCCCCTATAGAACATATCATCTGATGGTCCTGCAAGATGTGGTGTGAAAGTAATGTTGTCCAAGTGTAGGAATTTATTGTTTGGGTCACTATATATTGGTTCTTTTATGAAAACATCTAATGCAGCCCCGGCTATCTTGTTGTTAACTAGAGCTTCATATAAGGCATCTTCATCTATTATTTCCCCCCTAGCTGTATTTATTAAGAAGGCTGTTTTTTTCATTAAACTAATTTCCCTTTTACCAATCATTTTAGTGGTCTGTGGTGTTAATCTCATATGTATAGTTACAAAATCAGATTTACTAAGAAGATCGTCCAAACTTACTTTTTCTCCACCATACTGTCTAATTTTCTCCTCTGGAACAAATGGATCGTAAGCTAATATCTTCATACTAAAACCTATTGCCCTCTCAGCTACCTTTGTCCCTATCTTCCCAAATCCAACTATCCCTATTGTTTTGCCTTTTAGTTCAGGAATTGATTTCCTCCACCTTTTAGAACTTTCAAGATAAGTTCCATTCCTAACTGCTTCAAAAGCTCTGGCTATATGTCTAACTTCACATAGTATTAATCCCATTGTGAAATCAGCTACGGAGTCAGCGTTTCTACCCGGCGTATTTATCACAAGTATCTTCTTCTTATTTGCACCTTCTACGTCAACATTCACCGGCGTAGATCTATTACACGCTACTAACTTGAGGTTTTTAGCTACCTCATAAACATCCTCTGTTACAGGAGCAAATTGTACGATTAAAACATCAAATTTTTCTGCCTTTTTGGCGATCTCTAAAGGGTTGCCAAAGAACTCTTTAACCCCCTTATAAGAAGGTCTCCCAATCCATAATGGGTCATCTTCTTCTAAGTCATAAAAGGTGAACTCGGCTTTTTTGTATTCTTCCCCCATCTTTTCTTTAAAAGCCATTTTCCATTGTTCTTTAGACAAAAATTTATCTGCGAAAACTAAGACTTTTAATGCCATCAAACATCCCCAAGGAAGTTGGTCTAATTAATTTACTTATATTTCTTTAATTTTTTTTGAAAAGATACTCATCATTATAAATGAATAAAACCGTAAATAGTTAAAAAGGGTCTAAACCTCATTTATAGAATAAAAATCAGTATCGTAGGTCAAAAGCTTAAGACGCTTCAAAAAAGGCGGAGCAACTTTTAATACACCACCTAACTAAAAGGGAACGTTTTTATTATAGTAAAATAAACTTCACATTTAGTAATAAAACTGGTATATGATTTGATTGACCTCCCCATTTTTTATAAATTTTAAGTTACTATTGATGATTATAACTGTTTGGAAGAAAGTAAGGGCCAGCAACGTTCCATTAAAATTTATTTTAAAATTGAGTAACCTTTACGCCACATGTTACGAAGGTTATAATAAAGATGTGGCTCGATCTATTACCTCAGTCTTCAACCTTTAAACTATGAGGGAAACAATTTGTTTTTTTCTGAAAGACATTTTAAAGAATTAGTTGAAAAAGCAAATGATATGATGTACATTTTTGATCTTAAAGAAGGTTTTAAATACATAAACTCTGCCTCCACCAAAATAGTAGGTTACACACCAGAAGAACATTACGCAGACAAGGAACTAGGTTTTAAAATTATACATCCGGATGACGCTTCGAAACTCTTAAAGCTTGTCAAGGATTTGGTTGAAGAAAAAGAACCAGTAAGAATCGAACTCCGATGGATCCATAAGAATGGTAAAGTTATATGGACTGAACAGATCAACATACCAGTGTTTGATAAAAATGGGAAAGTTATTGCCATTGAAGGTATAGCGAGGGATATAACAGATCGAAAAGAGTTAGAAGAAGAATTAAAGGCTAGTGATGAGCGCTTCCGCTTAGCTGCTGACGCTTCCCCCGACGCGATTATTTTTGTAGACTCCGATGGGAGAATCATTTTTTGGAACGAAGGTGCTGAGAAAATGTTTGGTTACACTGTTAACGAAGCGCTCCATGCATCCATATCTTTATTGATTTTGGAAAAGGATAAAACCCGCTTTATAAACTTATTAGTGTCATATGTAACGTCTGGGGAACAATTTCCAAATATACCTATATGGAAGGTTGCAAGAAAAAAGAATGGCCAGCTATTTCCTATTGAGGTGTCATTTTCAAGATGGCAACAAATGGGTAAATTCTATTTAATGATAACTATTCGAGACATAACAGAACGGCAGATGATTGAAAACGGCCTTAGAAAGAGAACAGAAGAATTAACTGAAATCGTCGAGGAAAGGACTAGGGCATTAAAGGAAGCCGAACTTATTATGACAATAGGGCAAGTTACAGCTATGGTCGGACATGATCTAAGAAACCCACTTCAAGTCCTTGTTAACATGCTTTACTTAATAAGAAAGACGCTCAAAACCTCTCCTTATACAGATTTGGGAATTGAATATCAAAGGCGTCTTGAAGCATTCTTAATAAAAGCTCAGGAACAAATAGACTATATGAATAAAATCATATTAGATTTACAGGATTTCGGTAAATCTCTTGAACCAAAATTAGCAAATACAAACTTTAGACAATTAGTAACAGAAGCTTTAGCTATGGTTAAAGTTCCAGAACATATTAAAATCTTAATCGATATCGGGGACAACTTTCCAAGTCTGATGATTGACCCATTTATGCTCAAAAGAGCAATGGTCAATCTAATCAATAACGCTTTACAAGCAATGCCAAACGGAGGAAAGCTCATAATTAAAGCCTCATTAAATGGTGACACAGCCTTAATAGACGTCCAAGATACAGGTATAGGAATACCAGAAGAAAATATGAATAAGCTATTCACACCATTATTCACAACAAAGCCAAAAGGACAAGGGCTTGGTCTAGTTGTTTGTGAAAAGCTGATAAAAGCTAATGGAGGGTGGATATCAGTTAAAAGTAAAGTCGGCGTTGGAACAACCTTCTCAATAAGACTACCCCTAAAACATGGTTCCTAAATCCCCAGAAATCCTATCAATTAAAAGTACTAAGAGAGCAATTTATAATAGGATCAGTAAATTTTAAAGTACTAAATCTTAGACATTATATCATTGTGTCGTCACTATAAAGAGATTGAAATGCGACCGCCGGGATTTGAACCCGGGTCAGAAGCGTGGCAGGCTCCCGTCCTAGACCAGACTAGACTACGGTCGCATCAACTTGTTTTATGTAGATGCTTGATGTACCATAAAACTGTCAGATGGCTATCTTTAAGTTTTTCTCCTTAAATTTAAAAGACGTGATAATTATGCTATCTTATCGTAACCTTGGATTAAATTTATTTTGAACTTTATTAATAGCTTGATTTTGCGTTTGCATGCAAGCTTTTTTGGCAATAAAAGGTTTATATTATAGATAAAAGAAGGAATAATTCAAGTTAGTTGGCATAAGAGAAAACCGAATATTCTAATCAAGTTTATCATTGGATTAATATTTTTCTCTATGATTTTACTTCTAAACTCTCTCACTTCTAACACCTCTTTACATCAAACTTTCGGCTTCTACGCCTCCGATTTAGGTCCCTTTGCTATGTTACCTGATCTATTCACATTAGCTGCATTGATTGTTCTTCTATGTTTGACCTTCAAATATTAAAATAAGAATGGTAGTGCACTATGTATATTATGCCTATCTGTTTACAAATTGCTCCATTTTCCTTATGATCATACTCTTTTATAGTAAGAATATCCAAAGTTATAATCTACTATTTAACTCCTATTCGATTTCCAAAGCAACTTCTCCAAAATCTATTACTTACTAGTGCCTTCCATATGTGTTTAAACTTAATAACCGATTTAAAATAAAAGTTTTAAACTAAGCAACTATACAGCCCTTTTGTTAAGGGCCGGTAGTACAGGTTGGTAGTTATGCTCCCTTGGCATGGGAGAGGTCGTGGGTTCGAGTCCCACCCGGTCCACCTTTGCGATAAAGAATTCTATTTTAAAGAAATGCTCAACGAAAATGATTAAATGGATTAGAGATAATTTACATAAGATTATGTGTAAATCAATGAAATGTACTGTCTTAAACTCGGTTGATTGTTTTCTATTTCTTTTATAAATTTGTTAAATTTAAAAGCATGAGTAATTCTGAAGATAGCAAGTTTCCTATTAAGTTTCTTTTCTAATTCTTCATCACGATTTGATATAATTTTAAATCTGTCATAGACAACAAGCATCTTGCTCAGTTTTAGATATATATCCCTCCTAACAGAATAAATTCTATTAAGAAACTGGTTCCTATACTGTTCGTTATCTAATAATTTAGCCAATTCCATGTCGCCCCTTATTGGAGGTGGTATCTCGTTGTCATAAAATCTCTTTATTGAGTCGAAATGGAAATTAAAGACATTTTTTGTCTCATTAAGATAACTTATTGAAAATTTAAAAATGAGAAAAAGCCAATACTTTTCTGGTGCGTCACATTTGTCAAGGAATTCCTCTGATATCACCCTCTCATAAGTCAATAAAAGTTTATCTGGATCTTTTTGGAAATCTTCTAATAATTCTTCCAAGTTTTTTTGCACCGCCATCCAAAGCTTAGGTCTTTTTAAAACAAACTTTTTGTAAAGATCTATATGCAAGCCTTTTTCTTCAAACTCATTTTTTCGGTCCTTCTTAGACATTTACAATACTTATAAATCATCTATATTTATATTTGAACGAATAAGATAAATTCTCCTTCCTTTAAGATTTTATTCAACGAATTTATTGGAAGCAATGCGTTTAGGGACGTGCCATTTTTATTTGAAATTATAAATTTATTTATCCTTACCACTAAATCTATACAGTATAAAAAGATGATAAAAATTATTTAAGAAAAATGGGGCTAGTGGGACCTATACCAAAAAGGGTTCAAGTACGCTTTTCAGCTCTGAGATCTTTTATTAGACATCATCTAGCTATCTTTGATAACCCTTACAAGCACGAGAACTTTTATCACTATCCTTTATTCTAATGTTTATTTTGATCGTGGTACTTAAAAGGTTTTTAAGTATGTTTGAAATAGAAATATAAAGGTGGAAAATAGAAGTGTTTTACGGTGGTGAAGTGTTTTACGGTGGTCAGCAAAAAACGCTTATTGGTGCAACAAATCCAGAGGAGGAATATATAGAACTAATTACTAAAGACTACAGTTTTCAGGAGGCTTTTGATGCTCTAGATAGAATAGACTGGGATTTTAAAGATTTTACAACCCAATATCTTACACATACATTCCATTCATACCCTGCTAGGTTCATACCTCAAATACCTCTAACATTCATTAAACTATTCACAAAGGAGAAAGAAATTGTTCTAGACCCTATGTGTGGAAGTGGAACTACATTAGTGGAAGCCTTTTTGAACAATAGACATTCAATTGGTAATGACCTTAATCCACTTGCAACTTTAATAACTAAAGTAAAGACTACTTTGATCAGTGAAGATGAGTTCAGATATTTAGATAAAAGATTATCAGTTATGAAACATTACTTAGACCTAGATTACGGAAGGATTAATGAAAGAATTAATAATTTACCAAGTAGAAAAATAAGCAAGATATTTAACAGAGTTATAATCTCAAAATTAGAAAGTATTCGTGAAACTTTGTTAGAAATTAGAGAAGAAGGATACAACGATTTATTTGATTTTGGAAGAGTTGCTTTATCTTCAGCTATCTGGTCATTAGTGGAAAATGGTGGAGGAATAGACATCGATATGATTTTCCTAAAAAAGGTAAAATCTATGCAGAATGAGATTATGGAAATGAATAGGATTATTAAAGTCATTCCAACAGTAAAAGTGATTTGCGGAGATTCAAGGAAATTAGATGTAGACACTAATTTAACAGATTTAATAATAACGTCTCCTCCTTATGTAAACGCTCTTGATTATTATAGAGTTCATATGTACAACATGCTTTGGCTCGGCATGGACTTTGACTTGTTTAGAAAACACGAAATAGGAGGACATTCCCATTTTATTAATAATAGGTTTAGACTACTTTCAGAATATTTGGGCGACATGTTACGTTCGTTGATTGAGATGAATAGAGTTTTGAAAAAAAATAAATTGTGCGTAATCGTTGTCGGAAATTCAAGCTTAGAATACGAATTGATTGAAAGTCATAAGTTTTTTGCAGAAATGGGTGAAAAAATAGGATTTAAGCCATTAAGAACAATTTTTAGAAATATTGACATAACAAAGAAATATTCAAGCACAGACATAGGAAAAATTAATGATGAATACATCCTTATTATGCAAAAAATAAATGATGCCCAGGTTACTGCGAAAAATGACAATTTTATTTCCGATATTGTAAGAGAAGAAATGATAAAATTTAGAGAACGAATAAAGGAACATCAGGGTACTTCTATTAAAGGTAGGAAACCAACTAGAGAAAGATTATTGAAGAACGTCGATAAAATCAACGAAGCCATAGAAAAAATACCTGAAGACACAAGAATAAAGGAGTAAAACGTAATGAAAGAATTTATTGGTAAAATAATATATTCAATTCTTAAAGGTCAAGACTATAGAACCTATGTTCTTGCGATAATAAACAAAAGATTTGTCGATAAAACCCAAGAGTTAATTTCTGAAATCTATGAATATAAACAAAAAGGTGATAATTGGTTTGAAAAACTCTTGGATGACACCTTTAAAAAGAGGGGGAAGGAGAATAAATTTAGGCTTCTCTGGTTTGGTGGTTTAAACGATAAGACTGTAAAAAACATGACTGGAGGGACATCAGAAAAAGAAGTGTGTCTCGATTTAGGTAAGAAAAATATGAAGGCTTTAAGACTTTTGTTAGAAGAAGCAGAGCGCCGTGAGAACAATTTCAGTATTAGAATAATAATTAAAAAAGATCAAAATCAAATCGAATTAGATCATGTTGAAAGTCTATTTTTTATTAATATTATTTCAGCGATGAAATTAACAATTCAAGGAGGAGCTTGGAGTGAGGTAGGTAAACAAACTGAAAAGTGTCTACTTTTTGTTATATTTAATTTATTGGAAATTCCAAAAGAACACTATATTTTAACAACTGATGAGATGAAGAAAAAAGGGTTAATTGGGAATAGAGAAATTGATGCATTAGTTTTTACTAAAAACAAAGAGCCTTTAACCATTGAGTTAAAACTACTTGGAATAGGAAACCCAGAAATAGGCGATGAAGCGCTTGCTAGGAAAGTGAATTTATTCCTTATAGATAGACTCACAGACATGATGAAAAAAGAATCTGAAAAAATAGGAGTCAAGGTGATCGAGTTCAGACAAGAAAATTCATTAATGGAAATATTCAATTTTTTCAAGTTAAAAAATGTAGACTGTAAACTACCAGAGCAACTTACATCAAAAAAATTAGAAAGTCGAATAAACGAAATAATAATGGAATGGGGAGAAGAATCAGAAGATTTGAAAGTTATTAAGAAATTAAGAGACTGGACAAAATGATATTAACAAAGAGCTTTTTGCATAGATCAATTCCTAATTCAGGATACCAACATTTGCGAATTCTAATATCATTTTTTCCATAGCTTTTTTAAGTTCTGAGAACGCGGAATCTAACTGGCCATTCTTATTCTTTAAGAAATCCTCGTATGGATAGACCCAACAAACATCGTTCTTCATAAAAAGACTCTCAAGAGCAGTTTCTAGATTGTTGTAGAGGGCCGTAGACTTTTTCTATTAAATTAATATTATTTTTAAAATTCTTAAGCTTAAATATAGAGAACATCAGTTTTATAGGTAAAATTATTGGTAGCTACAAACTACTTTAGGAAATGAGATCAAAAGAATAAATGGCTCAACCACGGCATGGCTACTAAGCTTTAAAACACCCCAACAATATTTCTTTATTATATACTTGTTCTAAAAATATAGGTTTTGACCAAAAAATGCTACTTATATTTAAACTTTTCGGTTGTTGGTTTAACTTAATAGAATAAGTTCAACCGACATGAGAGCAAAGAGGTGAAAGTTCTTTTGTTGGAGTCAAATTTTGCTCCTTAACATCTTCCTATTATCCTTTTTAACTATTTTCTAATTTTTGGAAATTGTTTATATGCTACATACGACTTAACTTGTCATGGTATTGAATGACTGATAACATGTTGTTGGGGCAAGCTGGAGTATATTTTGTAGCAGGTGAACTATCGAGACGAGGTTATATCGCATTAGTCACTACAAGGAATACAAAATCATACGATATATTGGCATATAATCCAGCCGCAAAAAGAAACTTGCAGTTGCAGATCAAAAGCACAAAGCAAAGACACAAAGACAGTGATAATGACGACTATATAGTATTAACAACCAATCAAGATGCTTTAGAAGAAAAACTACAAAGCATTGAAAGTTATCATGTGTTTGTCTACTTTCCTAAAGGAGGCCATCCAAGATATTTTGTTACTCCACCAAAAGAGCTACAAGATATCGTTAGGGAAGCTTGGAATGACTACATAGAACATACAAAACATAGAAAGGGAATAGAGGATATTAAGAAGGCACAAAATCCTATAGGACCATGGATTGGGCAATTAAAGAAGTACGAAAATAGGTGGGACTTATTAGAAACCTGACAAATTTTGTCCTTGGATTTGATTATGGACTGCTGAATATGACTTTCTTAAAGAATGAATTGCATTGTTTCATCCAAGATTTTGATCCCCCTTCATAAGACTGTGAATGTGCCAAAAAATAATATTTCAACTTCTGTATCTCGTTCCACCCCCAATTCCTTCACAAACCTTGTCACTATCATTTGATAATGTCAATTTCATATTTTCTTCGAGATGTTTTAGAATGGATTCTTCACTTCTTTCAGGAAACAATTCATTAAGGTATTCTAGGTAATCACCAAAGCCTAATGTGTAAAGTAAAACTGTTTTAGGAATTTTACTTCTACGTTTGAGATACTTGTTATATAATCTTACGTTTCGCTTCGAACAAAGGAATTTTTTTACTTCTGATAAACTTCCGAACTCTCCTTGTTCTAAACCCTCTGCTTCTGTTTTTATGCTAACAATGCTTTTTATGAGTATTCTAAATTTTCTTGCGGCCTCAATGAAGATCATCTCTCGAGGTATCGCTATGTTGTGATATCGTCTCATGAGGTCTATATGGGTTGAATGAAGAACGAGTTGGTACATTTGCCTCAATTTCTCATTATTCTTTATTATATATGCGGAACGATTGTATTTGAATAGCTGACGCTTGTAATCCTTAATTAATTTTCGTTCCTTTTCCCTAAAGGATAATAGAACTTGAATTTCGCACATTCTGAGAAGAAAACCCACTACTCTAGTAAAAGCTAGATTGGGGTATTTGTTATTTTTCATTAATTCTAATTTATATTTTTTGAACATCGTCCTTATATCAAAATCCTCCCGTTTTGAAACAACTATAAGCCATCTTGGTGATGGAGATATTTCAGGATTTTCATCTTGTTTGAATTGCCCTGCTTCTATTCTACCAATGATTCTTTCTACTACTTCACTAAAGAAACTTTCTAAGTCTTTATAAAAGATGATTTTAGCACTCAACGGAAGTGCAAAATATCTTCTTGTTTTTATATCTCTCATTATTAGATTCTTATTCTGCAGACGTTTTAGACCCTCAGACAAGACATCAGTTGAAAGCCCTGTTCTATTTAACAATTCTTTGAACCTCAACGGTTCTTTGGCGGCAAAAAGCTCTTCTAGTATCTTCTTCTCACTGCCAATAATTAACTTTTTTTTAGTTGGCATTATCCAAGTAACTTGGAAAATCGCATATAAACTTTGTATCCTTTGTCGCCTTGGAGACAGGTGAAACCTGATGCAATTAGACACTATTCTTAAAGAAGGAAAAAACATGGCATGCATAGATTTATGTTGTTCTTGCATGTTGCAAAGGATAAGGGATGTTACTACTGAGTTTTATCTTATAGAACGCTCTCATGTAAAAAATCATAATTTGTATTATGATATCAAACTACATGTTCCGTATATTATATTATGTATTATGATATCAAAATATAATAATAAGATATCAAGATATCAAACTGCATATTTTTCTTTAGGTTGTTTGGAAGGTGGTCTATCCTTTGGTTAAGAAGCCTGTTTTTGTTAGGATAGACCAAGAACTGTTAAAAAAGATGAGAGCAGAAGCTTTTAGGCAATATGGTAAGCTTAAAGGTTTAGCTTTAGTCTTTGAAGATGCTTTTAGAATGTATTTGGCCTCTAGGCCTGCAACATACACCGACATCATGATCCTTACAAAAAGCACGAAAAAGAAGATCGACTATTTGATAGCCTTTTTAAAAGACCCAGAAAAAGCGCAAGTGCAATATAAGCTAGATGAGCTTAAAGAATTGATAGGTTCACTCTTGCAAGTTGAAGATGAGAGAACCAAAATCAAATACTTAAAAAGCTTAGTAGCACAAAAGATCTTAGAAATTCACCCAGGAAACGAATATATAATAACCAACAAAGTCTATCCTCTACCCCAAGAAAGCCAATATTACTTGGACTCATTAAAGAAAAATGTCGACCAGCATCCCATTGTCTCCAAGAGCACTTCTTTAGCCAAAGAACCTATCATAGAAGAGTTTAGACCTGCGTTCGACATGTTGGCAAAACAACTATCTAAGGAGGCAGGAGACCATAATGGCTAAGACTGTTGATATTTCCGAATTGAAGAAGTTCGTCATAGAAAACATGCCCAGAGACTCTAAACTAAGAGAGCTAATATTATGTGAAAAGGATACTATGACGGTGGAGGACTTCTTATCCAAGTCAGACCTATGGTTCAAACTGCTCAAGATAGAATTCTCTAAATAAAGATTATTATAACCTTAAGTTACAATAAGATTCTAGAGTTGCCATTCACTAATGCAGAAGCCCTATTTTTTCAAAGCTTTTATAAACTCGCAGGGCAATAATCACATTATGCCGTTTGGTAGAAATTGGAGTGAAGAGTTAGTTGCTGAATGGCTTTCACTTGACGGGTATCTTGTTGAAATAGGTCTACCAGTTGGTTCAGGAACTTCAGGTGGTAGAAAAGAAGCTGATGTTATTGGAGCAAAGGTAATAAACAACAATCTGGAAATTATGCATGTAGAAGTAGGTTTTTTTACCTCTAAATCTCTATGCAAATTTTGAAATGATATGCAACAAGTTTAATCAAGACACTACTAATTTTATTAGAAACCATTTTAGTAAACAAATGGGTATGAATGCTTCTAATTCGACCTATAAAAAGTATTATGTCGGTATTTATTGCCCCAGTAAGCAGATTGAGCAATTAAGGCAGAAATTGGAAGATAAAGGAATAGTACTTCTAATGTTACCTGATCTTTTAGATATAATAGTAAGAAAACTCTCGAATTCATCAGCAGGCACATCACCAGAAGGCCTTTGGCTCATAAAAATGTTGGAAAACATGATATGGTGGAGGGCCATCAAATAGAGACCAGTTTACTATTCCTTATTAGAGTAATATTATCTATGAATAATTAGTTCGATGTTCTGTTCAGTTTCACCTTTGAGCTTCCTCTTTAAGCTTCCTTTCGAACTCTTTCCCCAACTCTTTTTACCTTTTTTCAATCCGTGGAAATTGTAATGCGAACTAGCCCTAGGTCAAAAATCATTTTAAAGGAAGCAGCAACCACCACTTTATGTGCTATATTGCAATCTAGTACATCGCTCTTTGTGAACCATTCTGGGTCGCTTTATAAATTGTGTAGAGATTTACCTTCATCAAATAAGGGATGAAATTTTCTTCTTACAAGTTCCTAATGTATAGACCTATAACAATAAATGTACTAATAATTATGATAACTAAAGCTACATCAGCAAAAATTACCAGTAGGTCTCGTAAACCTGGTAGTAATATATTCAGTAGTTCCCCAATTGGTCTTCCTATGATCCAAATCAGCGAAAGTGAGAAGAAGATAGCTACAGAAAGCCCACTTAAAACTATTTGGACAAGTTCAACCATCCTACTTCACCATTCACTTCCTTGTTCTAAAAGAAGTTGCTTTTGTTCTATTCGGACAGTTGATGCATTATTTGCCTTAGCCACCTGCAATGCTTTCTCAACCAAGCTTACTGGAAGATCAAGATATAATAGACGTTCTTTATCTTGTGTTTCCTCTTGCTGGCTAATTTGTGAACCTACTATCCTGTAAGACCAAAGTAAAGTACCGACAACCATGGCGGGGTAAAATATCACAAGACCTAAAGCGAAAGCAATACCAGTAGAATACATTCCGATTGGATTAAAACCAAATAGCTTGCCTATGGGATCAGCTAACCAAACTGAAACCAAGATTAATGTACAGAAGAAATTTTTGAAGACCACAGAATGCCCAAATTATGCGTTTATGGCATCCAGTAAGTTATTGAAGGCTTTAATGAACAGGTCTATTTCATTATCTGTCAAGTCTCCTTCACGAGTACTTATAGCTGGCTGTTTTAGCCTGTCATATTTGCTTTCTAAGTCACTGACTTTTATTATTTCTTCCCTGAATCTGTCGAGAGCTTCTCTTGGCACTTCTTTTCTTGGCTCCATAAAATTCTTTAGAATCACTAAACCGTTAGGCCATAGTGTTAGGGGACAGAACCTTCCCTTTCCTGTTACCACATAATAACAGAACGCCTGTGGTCTAGCCTTCCACTCGTGTTTCTTTTCTGCAGCAAGCTGTTTCAGACGCTGGAAAAGTATTCTTCCAGGTGTATCGCACTTTTTCAAGAACGCTTCCTCGCTTATTGGCGCTATTTTTTCCATATCCTCCCTTCCTTCATCTTTCTTTTCAGGTGGGGCAAATGATGGTGTTCCCCTTATCATGTAAGCTATTCTACCATCTTCTATATTCATATATTTCTCAACTATTAATGATATTACTTCGTACCCTAATGTGGTTATCCAAGTTCTAAAGTCAGACGGCTCGCTATCTATAGGAATCACTATCTTCGGCTTATCCTCTAAAATTCTTTCCACAACCTCATAAAGTCTAAGCTCGGGCATCCCATCTTCTATCAACTTCCTCTTCAAAGCCTCTTTTTTCTCAATCAAGTCTAAAGTGGTTCGCTTAATTTTTTGCTTAGTATCCTTGTTTTCAATAGCCACTATCTGCTTACTAACTTGTGATGCTATATGACTCCATAACCCATGTTCTGCAAGCTCTACTTCTACTATATACCAGCATTTGCTTGAAAAATCTATAACAATTGCTTCTGGAACTGTACCATAACCGCCTGAAGTTTGAATGATCTTTTGCGGAATATAAACAATGTCCTTGTTGAATATAGTTTCATGATGACTGTTGATTAGGGATTCTAGTTCCTGTTCGTCATCAAACTCTTTTTTTACAAAAACCTTTGAATCCACTATAATCTTCATATCAAGAAAACTACGTGACACCATATAATAAATATTGTTCTATAAACTCGTTAGGGTCATATTTTACAAAACTTTTTTAGGTTTTAGAGGAGTTTCCTATCTTCAATAGTTTGAGCTGGTTTTTGCTTATTAGACAAGTTTAACCATTTCCTTGAACGAATGGGGATAGAATCGCATAGGGTACTGTATAGATTTTATTCTAAGGTTTATGACAACATAGGAGGAGTAGATTTCTACCCTTTTGATTATCTCGGTCGCCCACCTGACGTTGTATCATAAGCTCTCCCTTCCTCTTGTCTATGATAAATCCAGCTCTATTTCCCAAGTTAGTTCAAAACAAACTTTCTAATAAACAGACGATCATAAGATTTGATGATAGTAAAGTATAGAAATTGGTAAGGATTTCTTGAGAATAATTAAACAAGAGAGAAGTAATAATATCTACAGTAAAGTGTTTAAACTGCTTACGTAACTAAAGGGTTGTGGGCATCTTTCAATTTCTAAAATGGAATCTTTATTATTGCTCTGTCGTTGGGTAGTTGGGCTACGAACTCCCATCCCTGAGCTATATGGTGTTCTATATCGTTTATGCTTATGACCTTCTGTCTTGCGCCATTGTTGGCCATCGCGCCGAGCAGCTTGTTTCTCGCCATCTTGTGGAGGTCTTCGTCGCTTATCGAGGACAGGTCCATCTCGTCTACTTCGTCCTGTTTGAAGCCTGCTATCAGCAGCCACTGTTTCTTGAACGCCTCCTTCATCTTCTCCTCGCTTACGGACTCTGCTCTCGTGGTCTGCAGGAACTCTTGTGACCTCCTATAGGCCTCCCTCATGTCCTCTACGACCTGCTCTGGTAGCCTCTGCTTGTTCGTCGTATACCTGTTCTCGATGTCTCCTTTGTGGCCCATCCAGAACGTTCTATAGTCTCTCATGACTAGGCCCTTTGACTCTGCAAGCATAAGTTGGGTGTCGAAGTATGATCTTAGCACGTAGGGCCTCCATGGAAAACCAGCCTTTCTGATCGCACCTCTTATTATGTCCCCTATGTTTATTGCCCGAATGAAGGGCTTCATCCTCTGCTTTGGTGTAATGATCGGAGACTCTTGAGTTAACGTTTCACCCTGCCGTATCCTATCCTCCAGATAATCCTTGAGATAATCACATCCCTCTTCACTCAAAAATGTGAAGTACTGGTGTCTGGCCTTACTCAGCTCCCTTCTCACAATAACCGTTGTTGGGATCTTCTTGAACTCGACCTTACCATCCTTTACCTCCATCTCAGGGAAGTCTCTAACTCTTAATCCATTTTGGCCAAAGTAGTCTCCTAGAACCTCTATCCTAAGGCCTGAATGTGCAACTAGAACCGATGCTAACCTTGCCTTCTTGTCACCTGATAAGAATATCTTTCTCAGTTCCTCTCTCGTGGGAACTCTTTCATCTCTAAGAGATGGCGTATCCTGCGCACCCTTAACCTTCACAGCAACCTTTAGCTCCCTCCTGTTGAAGGAAAGCCAAGAGCGAACCGCTTTCAACACGTTAACAACATAACTTCCAGCATAACCCCTTCCCTCCATCAAACCAACATAATCCATGACCAAACCTTGTAACCGATCATCATCCAATAACACGAGCTCCTTAGGCGACAAATGATTCAGAGCACAGAAACCCCCTAACCTCCTCAAACAAACATCCGCATTAACCCTAGAACCCCTCCCAAGGTTCTCATACCACCTCCTAACATTAATATCCTCCAAAAGAAAACCATACTTTAAAGCCATACCATATCCTAACAAGCCTTTAAATAAAAACATATCGATACTTGAACCCAAAACAAGGTGGGGCTAGTGGGACTTGAACCCACGGCTTACGGGTATCTTCACCCAGCTCCAAAGCTACATCATCCAAGGTAGTCAGCATACCCATATTTTGTTCTGGAGCCCGTTGTCCTTCCTTGCTGGACGATAGCCCCTTCTAGCAAATCAAACCATTGATTAAGTGGAAAATAAAAGTTTTCCATCAATAAAATAAAGATTTAATTAGGAGTAATTTGAGCGTAATGTTCAGCCGGCCATAGTGATGTGGGATCTACCTGGTCTCGTCAGACCCCAGAAGTCAAACCATATCACGCCTTTGCGTTAGTGATGTGCAGAAGCCATCGCGAAGCAGAGGTGCCGGCGCCTTAAACAAAAACATAAAATGGTGTAAAAAAAGATGCTCGGTCGAACTCTACAGCTTTTCCCTGTAGACCAATCACTTCTTCAGCAGATATTATCTTTAATCTTCTATGGTATATTTTTTCTTTACTTGTTTTTTGGCCAAAGTATCCAGACACAACGTGTCCTTTACTCACTATCTGGGGCGTTGAATAAGATAAAAGATGCAAGAGACAAGTCAACAAAGGAACTTCAAGAGTTTCTTCAAAAGAATGGGTATAAAGGGGACGCTACACCCCAGATTGACAAATTAATAGAGCATTTTACAATCACACCTGTTAGCATAGATCCTGCAGGACTTGTTAAGAAGATAGAGCACCTTCTAAGTGTTAGAGACGAAAGGGTTAGATACGAAGTTAAGAAGCTTTTGCCAGAAAAGGATTCTGTAACAACATCTATAATGGAGAACTTGCTAGAAATATCGACGACCCTTAACCTATACTATAAGGTTGTTCGTCATTACTACCTTGTTGGAAAGAAAACCTCAAACTATTATCTCCTTCTTCAATTACAAATTATATTGCCTGACCTTTTAAGAGAAGTTGAAGCTTTATACTCAGCGGTTGAACCGATCAAGAGTGGTCAGCCAATAGGAGATGGAATCGGAGCTGTGGTGGCGGGGAAACTTATGCTAAACTCAGAGAAGAAACCAATCGCTCGTGACACCATTTTTAGTGAAGTACCTTACAAAAATAGGAAACTTTATGTTATAAAGGCAGAAGGTCCTGCAGCAAATGTTGGTCAACCTGGTAACGCTATAGAATCGCTTGTTAACAAATATGGTGTAAAGCCATCCACAATAATAATGATAGATGCTGCATTAAAGCTAGAAGGGGAAATGACTGGGGAGGTCGCTGAAGGCGTTGGTGCTGCAATCGGTGGAATTGGTGTTGACAAATATAAAATAGAGGAAATAGCCTCCTCTATGGGGATTCCCCTTTATGCTATTATTATCAAAGAATCTATAGTAGAAGCGATCACCGCCATGACTAAAGAAATAGCAGAAGCTGCATCCAAAGTTCAAAGTCGATTAGATGCCTTAATCGAATCAAATACAAAGGAGGGTGACATTGTAATGGTCGTTGGTGTTGGAAACACATTAGGAGTTGGACAATAATGTCAAGCAAGTTATTTAAAAGTCAGAAACAGTCAAAGGTAGTTACAATAGAAGAGTGCAACTCTTGTGGTTTAAAGATGAAACGGCTATTTCAGCCAAATGACTTTATCTTTAAAGAAGGGAGTAGTTGTCAAAAATGTGGTTCAAAAACGATAATGACATCTATATATAAAGAAGAAATCAGCTCCTAGATCGTTGTTATTATGGCACCTCTTTCAGTAACTAGTACAGTATGTTCAAACTGGCAAACCACTTGCTCTGTTGCCTCCTTCAGAACTGGATACATTCTAATAACTTTATTTTTTGCTAGGTAGTCAAGTGCTCTAAGAATCTCATTTTTGTCATACAAGTCAGTAAACCATCTTGCTGAAAATGGTAGAGTTTTTCTCCTTTCCCAAGCCTTTTCTAAGAATTCATCTGCTACTTTATCCTTCAACCTTTTCCTTTTAATTATGCTAAATATTGCCACTCTATCTATCTCTTCGACATAAGCTGCCGCATTATTTGTTGTAAGAAATGGCTCGATCGCATAGCATCTTCCAACTCCAAATCTTCCTATGTATCCGTTAACGGGCGTATTGGGAACAGACTGGCCTGCATGAATTTGGTATTGCCCAAGCTCATGGCCTGAGAGATTCGTAATCACTTTATACCCCATTGAAAGCGCAGACGAATGTACAATATTTCCAACTTCTCCAACACTTTCCCCCGCCCTAATCTTCTTTAATGCGAGATTTAACACCTCTATATTTGCATTTGTCATAGTGGTGTAGTAATCGCTAAAGTTGATTGTTATCGCAGTATCAGCTATGTAACCATCTACATGAACTCCTATATCGATTTTAACAACATCTCCATCATTAACTTCTCTATCATCTTCTAATCGTGCAGTGTCGTGTGCAGCGATTTCATTTATACAAATATTAGTTGGAAAGGCTGGTTCACCACCAAGCTCCCTTATTCTATTCTCAATTTGATCGCATATTTCAGAATATTTGATTCCAGGCTGAATCTTCGATCTAACCTCCTTTAAAATGGTACTCGCTATTTTACCTGCTTTTAGGTACATCTCCATTTTCTCCAACTTTCTCATCTTATCTTGTTTAATCGTCTTATTTCTACTTTTAGCTAACACTTTATTAAGCAATGCATCATCCAAGTAGGTAGAGCGAAAGCTGTGAATTAGATGGATAAACATTATCTATTCAAACAAGTTATTTTGGGAGGGACCTTTGATTACATACATAAAGGGCATGTGTCTCTTCTTGAGTCGAGTTTTAATTTAGGTGAACGAGTTGTTATAGGGTTATCTTCAGATTCACTGGTAAAGAATCTAGGCAAGTATGCAAATCATAATTATAAAGTTAGATTAAAGCAACTAAACGACTTTCTAAAAAAAAGGTACAAAAATAGGGACTATACAATAGTGGAACTTAAAGACCACTACGGCCCAGCATTAGATTATGAATCAGATGCTATAGTAGTGAGTGAAGAGACAGGTAAGTTCGCTGACGAATGTAACCTCCTAAGACGTGTAATGAGTTTTCCTCCTTTGTATAAAATTGTAGTGCCATTGCTTCTGGCAGAAGATGGTGATCGAATTTCATCGACAAGGATTAGAAATAAGGAAATCGATCCTAAAGGGCGATTTCTTTCTCGGGATCATAAAGGAATTCATTAACCTTATCCTTTGCTTTTTCCCTTTTCTCTTGAAATTCTAATAAAAATTCTTTAACCTTATTAATCAGACACATTTTATGTTCCCCACATAGGAGTTTTCCTGTACGACATTCGATTTCAATTTCATTCAATTTAATATCATCTTTTTCAAAGAAGTACTTTTCATAGAAGAATACAGGGCATATATCTGGATTTGCCCCTCTCTTCCTCTGCTCTTCTATTGTAGGTTGTCCTCCTGTGAAAGCGTTTTTGATCTTTCTCTCTATATCCTTAGGTTTGTCAGTTGTGTATATCGCAGTCTCTGGAAGTGATGATGACATCTTTCCACCTTTGCTTAATGCGGGTAAGAATTTAGAATGTACCTGTGCTGGTTTATAATAACCTAACTTTTCAGCTACATCCCTTGTCATCCTCCAAAAGTTGTCTTGATCTATAGCTGCAGGGATAAGGCATGGAACTGATCTTCTAAGTTTTTCAGAGTACAAAAATGCAGGTGCTGCTTGGATAGATGGAAAAAAGATCATTCCAATATTTGTTGAATCTTCAAATCCAAAGACTGCCTTAACAGTTGAATAGGTAATAGCCTTTGCAACTCTAATAGAAATTGGGTAAAGCTCTTGAATTTTTTTTATGTCAATTAATATTTGTGTCCTTTTTGGATCGAATCCAATTGCAATAATATCAAGAAGGTTGTCCAAAGTCATTTTGTTAACCTCATCCATAGATAACGTATCCCGATAAAGGAACTTTTCATCGTCTGTTACTTGGAAAAGAAGCTGGGCATTAAACTGTTCTTGTAAATACTTTGTGAAATACCATGGCAAGAGATGTCCTATGTGAACTTTTCCTGAGGGGCCTCTTCCAGTATAGAGGTAGAATCTCTCTCCCTCTTCATACTTCTTAAATATCCAGTCTAAATCTCTATGACTAAAAAAGAAGGTCCTTCTAATAAAGAAATTTATCTCTCCTGTAAACTTCTTAAAATATTCTATTATGTCATCGTCGATGTACTTTGTGCCAAATTGTTGTACAAGTCTATTGTAATCTACTTCCCCTTCTACTACCCATGGGGTTACCTCGTTTGCACCGGTTTTTGAGTTTTGCATTTATGGAGAAGGTTTATCAAAAAGATTTAAAAACATTATGAGAACATATGGAGCAGTAGATTTCATGGAAATCGTACTTCATCCGATCGAAGTCGAAGTGCTTAAAGCCTTAAAGAATAAGGATAGTGTAAACTTAGAAGACCTTGTTAGTTTTACAACCCTTTCTATCGACCAGATACGAAGAGGTGTCGAATGGCTAAAAGAGAAAAGATTGATCGAAACAGGCGAGGAGTCGAAGGTTTTGGTCCAACTTGGTAGTGCTGGAATGGAATGTGTTGTGAAAGGTTTACCCGAAAGGCGGCTTCAAAATCTATTAACAAAAAAGGGCGTATACTCATTAGAGAGGTTAAAGAAGGAATTAGAAATGGATGAAAAGGAATTTTCTGCAGCTCTTGGATTAGCGATAAAAAAGGGTTTGGTGAGGGTGGTAAAAAATAAGGGGTCTGTGCAATTAGAAGCTAATCCTTCAAAAGAATTAATAACGGAATCTCTTATTAAAAGACTTTTTTCACAAAAACAGGTCGAAGTAATAAACTTGACGCCTCCTGAAAAAGAGGCTTTAAATGAACTTAAGACGAGACCGAACTATTTATTATTTAAGGAGGTCAAAAGGACTAAGATCAAAGCTTCCAGTAAGGCTCTAACGTTGTTAGAAGAATACTTAAAAAAATCTTATGTTGACAAACTAACTCCTGAACTAATTACAACAGAGAAATGGAAGACAGTCGTGTTTAGACCTTATGACATAGAAAGCCCGGTACCTTCGATATACCCTGGAAAGAAGCATCCTGTACAAGACTTCATTGATAGAGTAAGAGAAATTTTTCTTAGTTTTGGTTTTGAAGAAATCGAAGGGCCAATAATCCTGCCTTCATTTTGGAACTTTGATGCATTATTTATTCCACAGGATCATCCTGCTAGAGATATGCAAGACACCTTCTACTTAAAGGGCTTATTTGACAAAGAAATAAAGAACAAAGCCCCAATTAATCTTATTCAAAGTATCCATGAAAATGGAGGTAATACTAAGTCACTCGGATGGAATTACAAATGGTCATTAGATGAAGCTGAAAAAATGGTTTTAAGAACCCATACAACACCGATTACGGTCCAGTATCTTTACAAGGCCAAGCCAACATCTGCAAAGGTCTTTTCTGTTGATAAAGTTTTCAGAAATGAGAACCTCGATAATAGACATTTATTTGAATTCTACCAATATGAAGGGATCGTTACAGGTAGAAATGTAACCTTAAGACATTTGATCGGAGTTTTAAGCTCGTTTTACAAGGAACTAGGTTTTGAGAAGGTTAAGTTTTGGCCTACTTTCTTCCCATATACAGAGCCTTCACTAGAAGCTGTTGCATATGTGGAAAGGCTAGGTAAATGGATCGAACTTTGTGGTATGGGTGTGTTCAGACCAGAAGTCACTCTTCCTGCTGGTGTTAAAAACCCAGTTTTGGCATGGGGTGGAGGATTAGAAAGATTGATAATGCTCGCTTATAATGTAGAGGAAATTCGTTTTCTTTACAAGAATAGTTTAAGTTGGTTGAGAGGTGTAAGTTATGCCCGTCCTAAATATTAGATATGATAGATTAAACTGCTTCTTAAAAAAATGGTTTTCCAAAGATCAGATACTTGAATTTTTACCATTCATAGGATTAGATATAGAAGATTTCGACGATGAAGAAGTAAAAGTTGAATATAGCCCAAACCGCCCAGATTTTGGATCACCAGCTGGTATAGCGAAAGCAATAAACTATCTTTATTTCGATATACCACCTCAAAGATTATTCGACTTCCCTATTTCTAATATAGAAGTTTTTGTTGATAAAAGTGTAGAAAAGGTTAGACCCTGTATATTTGTAATGTATGCTGAATTACAGTTCTCAGAATATATTCTTAAAGAGCTTATCTCCTTTCAAGAAGATCTACATAATGGAATTGGACGAAAAAGGACTAAATTCGCAATAGGTTTGCATGATGCGTCTAAAATAACCCCTCCAATATATTACACAACAGAAAACAGATATTTCAAATTTACTCCTTTAAATTGTGTAGAACCTATGACAATCGAGGACGTTCTAAAGAAGACAGAACAAGGTATTCATTACTCGCATATACTCTGTTCAAAGGAACTTTTTCCAATAATAAAGGATTCAAAACAACAAGTACTATCCTTTCCTCCAATAATTAATGGTAATTTAACAACATTGACTGAAAAGACAAAATCTCTCTTTGTGGACGTCACGTCGACCGAACCAAAGGCCGCTCAAGACGCCCTTGCGCTACTAGCTACAACACTAATTGACTATGGTGCCTCTGTCTACAAGGTGAGAGTCATCTCATCTAATAAATCGTTTATGTCCCCTATACTAACTCCTTTGAAGATGGAGTTAAACGTTGAAAATGTTAAGCGAATCTTAGGCATCAAAATAACCCAAGAACAAACAATTAATCTACTAAAAAAAGTGAATATGCACTCAGTTAAAAAGGGGAAGAAGTTAGAAGTCGAAGTTCCAAGGTACAGGATAGATGTAATCCATCAAGTAGATCTGATTGAAGAAGTTGGCTATGGATACGGCTACAACAATATTCGTCCTTTATCTCTCAAACTCCCTCAACTTGGAAAACCGCTTAAAATAAAAAGATTCTACGACGATGTCCGGCTTTGCTTGATTGGTTTGGGGTTCACAGAAGTAATGAACTTCTACCTATCAAATAAAGAGTTGCAGCAGCCATTCTCTTCTTCACTTGTCGAAGTCGAAGCGCCTAAAACACAAGGATATAATGTGCTAAGAGCTTCTATTATTCCACAACTTTTGGAAGTATCCTCTTCCAATATTCATGAGACATATCCGCAAAAATTCTTTGAATTAGGCCGTACCTTTGAACTTAACAGCCATCGAAGTATCACTGAAATCATTAAAGCTGCGTCCTTGATATCGAGTTCAGAAACAAACTTTACTGAAATCAAATCCACAACCCTTTCGGTACTAAACTATTTGGGCATAAAAGACTGTAAAATAACTACCATGTCAAATGAATACTTTATAGACGGGCGTTGTGCATCAATAGAAGTTAAAGATGAAAATATAGGAATATTAGGGGAAATCTCGCCATTTTACATCACAAAATTCTCTTTGCGCAACCCAGTAACTGCACTAGAAATTAATCTTACTAAGATCTTTAAACATGTTTAAGAAAACCTTTTATCCTAAGTTTTTACCTAAAGAACACGGCATCCGTCAGACATGCGTAGCGACGGCCCTCGCTGATTTAATGAAGCAGAGGGTTAACCCAGCGACGCGACAGGCGGATGTCAAAGCCCCGCATAAAGAGGTTTGGTGAATGCCTAGAATAGGCTCAGATGTTCCAAGACCGTTCAGAGGCGGGGTACACTCTAAATCTAAGTTTAGTAGAAAAAAAGTTGCAATGATTGAAAAAATTCAAGAACTTGTAAAAGCCTTGAACAACGAAATAAAGGACAATGCAATGCTTGTTGTCGAAGGTCCAAATGATGCAAGCGCTTTAGAGGCGCTAGGTGTAATAGGCAAACCATTTCTATATAGTCATAACTCTGATCATGTAAAGCTTTTTAATTTAGCGAAATCTTCTTCGAAAGTGATCATACTTGTTGATAATGATAAAGAGGGATGGTCAATATGCAAAAAGCTTATGATTTCGTTTGATGAGAAGAATATAAAATATGACATTTGGTACCGGAAAGAATTCTTTAAAGTAGGGAAGGGGCAAACTCTCCATTTAGAGGATTTTCCATCCTTGATCAAACCTTATCTCTAAAATAGCTTAAATAATGGGCTTCTAAAACACACTTGGACTGATAATAATTGTCAACTCCTACTAAATATTTAATACGTTTAAAATTTGAAATAGAAGGTGTTGTTGAACGCGCCGATGTCGTAGGTGCCATTTTTGGTCAAACAGAAGGCCTTTTTGGGCCAGATTTCGATTTAAATGAGCTACAGAAAACTTGGAAGATCGGAAGAATTGAAATAAACCTTGAATCTAAGAATGATAGAACCTTTGGCGAAGTCCTTATACCAACTTCTACAGATTTTGAGACAACTAGTTTGATCGCTGCTACCGTAGAAAGTGTCGATCGGGTAGGCCCATGCAATGCCAGATTCAGACTTGTCTCAATGGAGGATGTGCGAGTTGAAAAAGTCAAGCAAATAAAAGACAGAGCTAAAGAAATTGCAAGGGAATGGTCAAAAAAGGTAATGACAGAAAGCGACAAGATATTAAAAGACATAAGCGAATCAATGGGTAAATCGAAAATCGTCTCATTTGGTAAAGAAAAGCTTCCTGCAGGTCCTGCTGTAGAAAAGTCTGATACGATAATACTAGTTGAAGGAAGAGCAGATGTATTAAATCTTTTAAGAGCAGGAATAGAAAACGCCATAGGTATAGAAGGGACGGGGATTCCTCAATCTATAATAGAGTTGAGTAAAAACAAGAAGATAATTGCTTTCTTAGATGGAGATAGAGGCGGAGATTTAATACTAAAGGAACTATCGCAAGTAGCAAAGATTGATAGCGTAGTCAGAGCACCAACGGGAAAGGAAGTAGAAGAATTAACCCCTCTGGAAATTGAAGAATGCTTAAAAGCTATCACTCCACCGCCACCGCCAAAAAAGGTTGTTCCATTAGCATTGAAACCTGAAATAGTAGAGAAGATTAAACAGTTGAAACCTTCTTTAGTGAACACCTTGGAAGGTGTACTGTTAGATGAAGAATTTAAGGAAATACTCAGAGTTCCTGTGAGTGAACTAGCCAAACAACTAGAATCTGAAGAATCAAAAAATATCAAATATCTTGTTTTTGATGGGATAGTGTCACAAAGAATAGTCGACCTTTCAGAAAAAAGAGGACTTATAGCAGTAATAGGCCATAGGATAGGCGAGGTTTCAAAGAAGAACCCATCTCTAATGATATCAGTGCTGGATGACTTCTAATAGTTTCTGAACCATGTGAGCTATGTGTGGTTCAAAAAGCTCACTAAAAATAGTGCAGAAATTGTTCCCGAAAATATGGAAGATATACTCTTCCTTAGAATATATTTAAGCGAGGGGGATTTAGTAGCATCAAAGACTTTCAGGACAATAAAATATGAAAAGATGTTTTCACTTCGTGTAGAAAAAGAGAGAAAAAGCGTAATTCTGACAGTAAAAGTTGAAAATGTTCGTTTTGCGGGCTCTTTTGAAATACTTAATATAGATGGAGAAATACAAGCATCCTCTGACCCAAATATACCTCAAGGTTCAAGACATGTACTAGAGATCCGGCCAGGAACTAGAATACTTCTAATTAAAGAAGATGAAATCAAATTTGACTTATTGAGCGGATATATTAAGCAAGATCAGTTTCTGATATTATCTTTAGACTCTATCGTAGCAGGCATAGGAGAGGTGAAAGGAAGTAGAATAGATTACGTGACAGAAATTCCATCATACTATCAAGGAAAGCGCTACGAAACTAGACAAGAGTTAAAACAGGAATTTTTTGAGAAAATATCAAAGGTACTTGGGCCTTTACTTAAGCAGAACAAGAAAATTGTAATTTCAGGTCCTGGTGCTCTAAAGCTGGAATTTAAGAATTACTTAGAAAATACAAATCAAGGGAAAGCGCTTCAAACATACATAGTTGAAGGTGTTGATACAGCTGGGTTCGATGGGATAAGGATGGCATTGAATTCGGAAGGGTTCTCTAAAGTAATGCAAGATAGCTTTTTTTCCAAGGCAAAAAATGTAATGGAAAAAATACTACAGTCTATGTATAAAGGTGATGGACTATCAAGTTCTTCTATTGATGAAATAAAGATTATGGCATCTAATGGCGCATGCGATTCACTTTTGATATTGAAGGATTATCTATCAAAATATCCTGTTGACGAAGAAATCCTTGTAGAAATCTTTTCTAATCTAGTTCGATATAAAGGCTCACTTTTCTTTTTAGATAACAAAACAAACGTTGGCATACAATTAGATTCAATTGGTGGAGTCGCTGCACTTTACAGATATAGAGTTAGGTGACATACTATCAAATAAGAAATGGGAATATAACTTCTGCGATAACTGCAAGAATTATTGCCCCCTTTATTAGATCAATACCAATTTTTTTATTTAATCTACTATAGTAAAGTAGGGTACCCACCATTCCAACCGTTACGTATGAAATACGTGCTACTTGGGCAACAACAGATTTAATAATAGACACCACCCTTTCTACTATTTGCACAAACTTATCTCCTAGATCTTCAAAGGCATCTTCAATAGTTTTATTCCCATTTGTTGTAGTCGCTTGTAAAGTTAGGGCATTGTTATTTAATATTAGTATGATAGTTACTATGCAAACACTAATTCTCATTACTACCAAAATGTTATACAAAGGAAATATTTAACCACAAATAATTAATCCATTATAAAGCATATTATTTGCTAGATACACTCCTCCATAGTGACAAAAATGGGGAAGATATGCTCCAGATGTGATAGGCAAGCGATTTATCATAGAGCCTATTCTGGAGAATATCTTTGTGTCCAATGTTTTAAAAGATCTGTTGAAGAAAAAGTTGTTAGGACAATATCAAAGTTTGGGATGTTGCGTTATGGTGATAAGATTCTACTTATGGTTTCAGGGGGGAAAGATAGCATGTCGATGTTAAGGATACTAAGTAAAGTAGTGAAGTCCCATGCATCTGAAGTTTTAGTAGCAACAATTGATGAAGGGATAGAAGGATATCGTAGGGATGCAATAGAAATTTCCGCAGAAGCTTGTGCAAAATTGAATGTTTCGCACCATGTCTTTAGCTTTAAAGATCTTTTTGGATACCCAATGGATCAAATAGAATTGCTCAAAGAAGGTATGTCATCTTGTAGTGTATGCGGAGTACTTAGGAGAAGAGCGATGGACATAGCTGCCCAAAAACTAAATGTCAATGTGGTGGCAACAGCGCATAACCTTGATGACATAATCCAAACATTTCTGATCAATCTTCTTAATAATGATATTAAGCGCCTAATATGGAACCTACCTGTACATCATGAGACATACCTCTTTTCACAAAAAAGGATAAAACCGCTCGCAGAAATTTACGAGGAAGAATTGGCGTTATACGCCTTTCTAAATAAAGAACGATTTCAAGAAGTTTCATGTCCATATATGCATGAGGGTATAAGAACAAAAATTCGTTCAATTTTAAATGAGCTGGAAACGAACCATCCTGGTATAAAATATTCATTCTTTAACTCAGCAATCAAAATACCTGAGATAATAACCACACCTACCAAAGAACGTAAAAACTGTGAGAAATGTGGGTACCCAACATTCGCAAATAAATGCTCAGTCTGCTCAATCCTCGACCTACTCAATAGGAAGAACATAAGACAAAAATAGAACCTGTGTTATGTTTCTTATGGCGATGGGTAGGGTCGGGAGAATAGCCGCCTCCCAATATTCCGCAGCCGGCTACAGCGGAGACCAGCAACTGCTAGGTAAAACGTCTAAACAAGGAAACCGTTAACCCGATTCCAAGACGAACCTGCGCCGTGGTGGGTGGGTGTAAGAAGCAAACCCTTCGAAGGAAGGGTATTGACTTCGAGCTATCGAAATGGATTAGGTCCGGGAGGGAGCAATCCTAAGATAGGGCATCCACGCTGCCACGTCCACGTAGGGGATTGGGTAGGGTTAATAGGCCCTGTTCAAGCGTGAACACTAGCAGAACCATCGCCATTTCGAAAAAGGTTTTAAAGCAAATCTTTCGTTCAATACTGTCAGGCGTTGCCGGGATCGCCCAGCTAGGTAGGGCACAGGGTTGCTAACCCTGCGTCTCTCACGGGACTCGTGGGTTCAAATCCCACTCCCGGCGCTTTACTATTTTATAATCAGAGATGTAATGAATACAGTATTTTTATAAGAAGGATTCTGATTTAATTTTTAATTTTTTGGTGCGCTTGTTCATCATTAAAATTACAATTAACGCAATTACCGATCGCAAGATCAATGAAGTTCATATTCCATATTTAGTATTCATTTTAGGTATTTTATCAAAAAGCTATACATACAATAATTTCCAAAGGGGGATAGCAATAACCTAAACAAGTACATATCATTTGATTTAATAAATAGTTAAATACATAACTAAAGTCATCCATAGCCTACAAATGTGTAAAGCGAACGATGAAAGCCAATCACTACTATTGAGTTCTAAGCCAACAGAAGTTGAAATTCTTGATTCAACTTTAAGAGAAGGATCCCAAGCTAGAGGAGTAAGTTTCACTTTGAATAGTAAGATCAAGGTAGCTTTGGAGCTTGACAAAATTGGTGTCCATATCATTGAATTAGGATGGCCAGGTTCAAATCCGAAAGATATAGAACTCTTTAAGGCAATTAAAAAGTATAAATTAGAAAACTCAAAAACTGCAGCCTTCACTTCTACAAAGAGGAAAGGCATCGCTGCAGACAAAGACCCAAGTTTGAATGCGGTATTGGATTCGGATTCTGACTTAGTTGTAGTGTTTGGAAAAAGCTGGAAGCAACAATGTAAAACAGTATTGAAGCTCTCTCCTGAAGAAAACTTGAATATGATCTCTGAAACAATTACTTTCTTCAGAAAGCATGGTTTGGACGTGATTTATGATGCAGAACATTTTTTTGATGGTTATCTTGAAGACCCTGAATATGCTATTCAAACGATAAAGACTGCTGATAGGTGTGGTGCCTCTAGGGTTGTCCTAGCTGATACTAACGGAGGTATGTTGCCCCATCAAATCGTGGTAGTTGTCAGAAAGATATTTAATATAGTAAAAAAACCTTTAGGGGCTCACATGCATAATGATTCAGGTAATGCTGTCGCAAACACTTTAATGGCCGTTCTTTCAGGAGTGATTCATGTTCAGGTTACTGTAAACGGCGTAGGTGAAAGAGTAGGGAACGCTGACCTCTGTCAGGTTTTACCAAATTTAGAGCTTAAACTTGGGATAAGGGCTTTAAAAAGTAAACTCCCAATTGAACAAAGATTAAGAGGTCTATTTAATCTATCAAATATTGTATACGAAGCATCTGGAATTTCTAGGAATCCATATCAACCATACGTCGGACTGTACGCTTTCACTCATAAAGCTGGTGTGCATGTCGACGCAATTACAAAAGATTGCAGAACATATGAACATGTAAGTCCAGAGCTGGTGGGAAATAAAAGAGAAATAACTGTCTCTGACCTCAGCGGACGTTCTACTATAGTCAAAAAAATAGCTGAAGAATTAGGTGTCCCACTTGGCAAGCAGCAAGAGCTTGTAGGGTCAATTCTAAATGACATAAAAGAAATGGGGCTAAAGGACTTAGAGCTTGATAACGCAGAAGCCACGGTCTATTTAATTCTTCTAAAAAATTTGAATCTCTACCGAGAGTTTTTTAAGGTAAGTGAGTGGATGTCGGTGGCTGAAGGCAGTGCAGACTCTTCCAGAGCTTATGGCTTAACCAGAGTTAACGTTAAAGGAAAAATTCAAGTTGAGGGAAGTGAAGGAGTAGGTCCGGTTAACGCTATTGATATCGCACTTAGAAAAACTTTGCTCAAAAACTATCCTGAATTAAAAAATGTAAAGCTCATCGACTATAAAGTTGTATTACCTGAAATATCAAGAGACACTGCGTCGATCGTAAGAGTGCTCATAGAATTTACTGACGGCAATAGCATATGGCGTACTACCGCAACCTCAAAGAATGTAGTTGAAGCTAGTATATCTGCTCTAGTACAAGGACTAGATTATTATTTGCAAAAGTCAAGATCAAAGAACAATGATAAACTAAATCCTAGAGAAGATTTCTATTCAATAGCAAAAGACTTTAAATTCAGATAAATCACCTTTAAATGCGGGCCAGTGGTCCAGCTCGGTTTAAGACGACGCCCTTACACGGCGTAAATCCCAGGTTCAAATCCTGGCTGGCCCATATCTTTGGCAAGCGGTTAGTGGTTCTAATTCGAAAGTGGCGCTTCAAGATTTATATAATAAATTATAGTTCATCAAAAGATATTTTTATATTAAAAAAGCAAATAAAATTAAATCACGCTCTAAGCATAAGTTAATAACGTCAAATTACCATTCAGATACAAAGGAAAAGATAACAAAAATTTTATATTAATCAGATCTTTCCATACCTCTGTGGTGGGTCCATAGCTCAGCTTGGTTAGAGCGTTCGGCTGATAACCGAAAGATCGCCAGTTCAAATCCGGCTGGACCCACTAAATTTATATCCCCCATTTCAAACTAAAAATTCTTTACAAATGTTATAGTCCTTCATTCTAACAGATACTTATAAAAGATTTAATTACTAAATAACCTGTTATTATGAATGCGAATTCATATGAAGCTCAAAGTCAAACTTTTAGACATTCAAGCAGGGGGGAGAAGAATAGCGATATTGGACGATGAGACGGCAAGTGTTCTAGGTGTACATTCTTCAGATAGAGTAAAAATAAACTATAAAAATAAACAAGTAATCGCCATAGTCAATACTGCTAGTAACTTCCCACATAACTATATAGGTGTTTACAAAGAAATTTCAAAAATGTTAAGTATTCAATCTGATGAGATTGTCGAAGTTCAATATGCTCCAGTTCCTGAATCACTTAGTTATGTGCAAGAAAAATTGAATGGTGAGAGTTTACAAGAAAATAAGATAAAAGCTATAGTCAAAGATGTAGTCGAACATCATTTAAGCGATGTGGAGATTGCTGCCTTTATAACAACTCTTCACATTCGTGGTATAAGCCTAGATGAAATTAAAGCATTGTCAAAAGCTATGGTTGAAACTGGTCAAATTCTAAATCTAAATAAAAAACCAATTTTAGATAAACACAGCATAGGTGGAATACCAGGGGATAAAACGACAATCTTAATAACGCCAATAATTGCAGCAGCAGGCTTTACTATACCTAAAACTTCTTCGAGAGCTGTGACATCTCCTGCTGGAACAGCTGATCGCGTTGAAAACCTTTGTCCAGTAAACTTATCCGTTGAGGAAATAATTAAAGTAGTAAATAAAACAAACGGTTGTATGGTTTGGGGTGGTGCATTAGAATTAGCACCAGCTGATGACATCTTTATTCAAGTAGAGTATTCCCTTGGTATAGACCCATTGCTTTTACCGTCAATTATAAGTAAAAAGAAAGCTATAGGTGCTACACATTTAGTTGTTGACATCCCAACTGGAAGGGGTGCAAAGATCAAGACGATCGGGGAAGCGCACGCATTAGCCCAAGACTTTCTCGAGTTGGGTAAAGGCTTAGCTATTGATATACAATGCGCAGTAACATTTGGTGAACAACCATTAGGGTATGCTGTGGGTCCTGCTCTGGAAGCAAAGGAGGCTTTAGAAACAATAATGGGGGATGGCCCTAAAGATCTGCAAGAAAAGGCTACCGATCTTGCGGGTATGCTCTTTGAGATGATGGGCATTAAAGATGGTAAAGAGAAAGCTAAAAAAATCCTATACTCTGGCAAAGCGGAAAGAAAACTTCGAGAAATAATAGAAGCTCAAGGTGGGAACCCGAGAATCAAACCTGATGATATAAAAATCGGGGATAAATGTGCAGAAATAAAAGCAGATAAGAATGGAAAGATTCTATGGATCAATAATCAGTATATAGCACAAATTGCTCGAAATGCTGGTGCACCAAAAGAGAAAGGCGCAGGTATAAAACTTAAGGCGAAACTCGGAGAACGGGTCAAAAGAGGTGATACACTCTTCGAGGTTTACACTGAAAGAAATACTAAATTGGAGTCAGCCTTAAAATTAGCAGAAAGACTTCAACCTTTTGGAATTGGTGAGAGATGGGATGAACAAATGTTGATAGATAAAATACCAACCGAAATAACACACCGCAAAGTTCTATCGATAGAACGTTAACAAGTGAAATTGGCTGTCGTCTGTACCTTCTTTCTAGTAAATTTAGGTTGTTTACCGCTTAATAAATTAATTTGCTTTAACATTTTATTAAATTTTATCAATAATGTTAATACCATCTTGAAATCTGGTTTCCTTTAAAATTTTTAACTAATATTTTAATACAGTTTGACCACTTTGCTTTATATTTATATATGATAATTCCATAAGGAATAGATGATATAAAAATGGCAAAAAAGAAGAAATCTGCTAAAAAGACCAAAGGAAAGTAGTATGTCCTAGGATCACTATCCACTCAGGTGGATTTAGTTCCTTTACTTAATCGACCAATAATTTTTGGCAGCCTGTGTAGCCTGTTCTATAAACCCCTTTGGTTTTAGAGGGGGTGCATAGGCACAAATTAACTTTAGAGTTTCTACTCCCGTATTTCTTACTTCATGTTCTGTATTTGCCTTCCCAAAAAGTATTGAATCCATTTCAAAGTTTTGGCTCTGTCCTTCTTCAAAGAATGTTCCCCTTCCAGTTGCTACGTACATGAATTCGTCAACATCATGTTTATGTGATCCTGTTGTATATCCAGGACTTATTATAGAAACAAGTAATGTAAGTTGTTTTGTGCCTGTTACTTCAGGAGACATCACGATTTTAAGTATTCTCTCATTTGGTGGAGGAACTTTAATTCCTGGTATTTCCCATACTCTATAAATCATTTGACCTCGCTTTAGAATAGTAATTTTATTTAATATAACCTTTCCTAAAGTTGCGATTCAAAATATCTTTCTATTAATTAAGCTATAAGAGCTGATACCAAGATTGTCATTGAAAAATATGGAACAGTGACACCCAAGAAGGCTCCTACAACTACTTGCGCCCAACTATGTGCCTTAGTCTTTACTCTAGCCCACATTAGAATAGGAGTTAACAAAAGGATTGGCGTAAACAATCCCTTTGAAACAATAGCTAAAATTGTTAATGGAGTACAAAATCCAATCATATGTATACTGACTTTCCACTTCAAAGTTATAGTTAATGCTAAAAAAGCCATGATTAACGAACTGAGTGAAAATATCGCGTAATAGATGAATCCCAAAACTATGAACACAAAGTAACTTAAAATATAAACACATATTCCAAAGAAAAAGCTTTTAGGTCTCTCCTCAATTTTCGAAAAGAAAATATCTTCATTACCACGTGCAATTCTTAAAAAAGTTGGCATAAAAGGTAAAATTCCATAGATAACTATACCAACAACAATTAAAACAATTATTGTTCGAACATCTTGATATCCCAATAGGAATGGTGCAAGTATCCCAAAAATAGAACTTACAATAGGAGAAGACAATATATTGGAAATCCAATCGGCAAAGGTATAGTTTGCAACCAATATCAAAAGAGTAAAAAATTATATATAAATATGTTAACTGGAATATCTGAATTTGTGGGCCGGTAGTTCAGTGGTAGAATACCCGACTTGCACTCGGGTGGTCGCGGGTTCAAATCCCGCCTGGTCCACTATGTTAATGCAACTGGAAACCATTACTAGGCATATGTGAGAGGGTCCATCTAATAAGTTTGTTAACATGAAAAATTGACTATAAGAGAAATATCTTCATATATATCGTCTGCCATAACAATTCTGGAAATAGTAACACTTAGTGTATGTTGCTTTGTGTGCTGTTAAGCCTTACTATACTCTATCTAATTAAGAGTGTAAATGTGAGTTATTAGAAATAAGGGTCTTAGTCAAAATAGTTTATTGGATGCGAAGGCCAGATAAAAAAGGGATTCCCTAGTAGATAAGACTTGAGTTATGTATTTAAATACCACCTTGGAAGAGAGTTTAGAGACGCTAATGGTCATAGAACGTAAAGATCTATACTTTACTCAACCTGGTGAACAAAATACAGAACAGGTGATAAAAGCTGTCGTTGAACGCGTTGAACAGACAGGAATAAATTGTGTGGTTGTTGCAAGCCATTCTGGAAGGACAGCATTAAGATTTGCAAAAGCGCTAAAAGGAAAGGCTAAAGTCATTTGCGTTTCGTCAAATCCTGCAAGGAAGAGAAAGAAGAAAATATGGCCTATTATAGACTTGGAAGTTAGGAAAGAACTCGAATCTTTGGGTGTAACTATCATAGAGAGAGCTCATAATATTTTTGATGATGTTTTCTTGGAGGATAGTAGAAAGCCAGTGTTCTCTGTAACTAATATCATAAGAGAAGTTTATTATACATTAGGTCAGGGTTTTAAAGTGGCGGTCGAAGTGGCTTTGATGGCTGTGGTAAGTGGTTATATTGAACCATACCAAGATATTATATCTGTAGGGGGCACAACTCAAGGGAGTGATACTGCTTTGATCATAAAGCCTGTGTATCCTCAAACGTTTTTCTCAAACTCTTTTGATCAAAGGCTTGAAATCCGTGAAATCATCGCTATGCCCAGAGTCAAGAAATAAAAGTCAAATCGTTTCCTCAGAGTAATTCCTTGCCACCTTCTTCTATGTATATTGCGGGTCTAAACGGAATCGCATTTCTAGCTTTATGTTTAGGATCATACCTTTCTGTTTGATCTGAACTGAAGATTTTGATAACAGTTCCAGTTTCTTTTTCTATGTATTGTTTGCTGTTCTGGTAAATTTCTAATTCATTAAAATCTTTGATGTCTATGACTTCTTTAACCATACCCTTATCAACTATATTCGAAAGCTTAATCAATAAAGGTATATTATTCAATAATCTTTTATCCCTTAGCTCTCCACTAATTCTTTTCAAAGCTTCTCTTTGATCCAATCCTTCATCGATACATGTCAAGTAGTTAATTGCCATGGTTGTAAAATCTTTTGGAGCTACGTAAATGTACACGTTATTAGATTTTGTTTTAGCAATCTTTTGTATTTCTTTAATGTCTGTTATTAGTCCCTCTACTAGTTTACTTTGAACCTGTAGTACTTTGTCTTCCTTAGTTATACTGATAAAAGGCCATGTCTCTTTTGAGATTAATGTTCGATGACCAAATTGTTTCCATAGCTCTTCGCATGTGAATGGTATAAATGGTGCAAGTATTTTTATCCAAATTTCTATTACCTGCTCTGTTGTCGATCTCTCCGGTGTACCAACTTGTTTTAAATACCTTCTTATTACATTTTGAAAGTCAAAGAACGCTAACTGGAAAGCACTTTTCGTCTTCATTTCCTCTAAGCATTTTTCTTCATTTAGAACTATTGATTTAATTTCAGATAATAAAAGTTTCTCAAAGAATTCCTTATCCTTGTTAACTGCTTTTTCTTTTAATTCTAATACAAAATCTGATAACGATTTGATCTTTTGCTGCATTAGTTTTGTTACATCCTCGTTCCAGTCAGGGTCATCCATCCCTTCTGCTCCATATACTAACGTTGCCCTGACCACATCTGCACCATATTTATCAAGCTCTTTTGCTATTGTTGTGAAGACTCCCCTAGACTTAGACATCTTTTTTCCTTCTATTGTTATCATACCATTAACGCTCACCCCTTTTGGCCACATTTCTTTAGGAAATATTGCTACATGTTGGAATAGAAAGAATGTTAGATGGTTTGGAATAAGCTCTTTTGCAGAGTTTCTTAAATCAACTGGATACCAGTATAGAAAATCTTCACGTACTCTCTCAATCACCCTTGAATCTAGCTTTATTTTTTCCGAAAGTTCCTTTAAGTTACCTTCTCCTAAAAATACATAATCAAAAAACTCTGGGATCATTTGATCTGGTTGTATCTGGTTACTGTTCACATATTTGCTGATTATATAATATGCCATGTAAATGGTTGAGTCACTTAATGTTTCTATTATCCAATCCTTATCCCAAGGCATAGGAGTTCCCATGCCTGTTTTCCGGGCGCAAGGCCAGTTATTCAACCAGTCTATTGTAGCTATATACCATGCTCTAGATTCCTCTGGAAATACTTTAATTGAATTTACAAGTTCCTTTGTCTGTCTTTTCCATTCCAGGTCACTATAGTTAAGAAACCACTGGTCTTTCAAAATCTTAACAATGCATCTTGTGCCACATCTGCATTTAACCATTTGAGGTAGATCGTATGCTTTATCTCCTAATCCTTCTGCAATGAGTGCCTCTAAAGCCTTGTTCTTCGCATCTTTAACAGGCATTCCACTCAATGGCCCACAATTTTCTTTCATGAAGCCGGTATGGAACTCTTTACTGTACACCACTTCAGTTGCCTTTTCAGCTTGTTTATCATTCTGATCTTTTACCTGGAGCTGATCTACTAATTCAATTGCTGGATATTCGCCAAAACCTTCTACTCTGATTATGGATATTGGTTTTATTTCATTTACAATATCTTTTAATTCATCAGGGGGTGTTCTTTGTATGTCCCTTAATGCGAGCCAATCGTAAGGGGCATGAGCTGGAACACTATAAACGATCCCAGTTCCATAATTGACATCAACAAAACTTGCTGGTAATATAGGAACAACTTGCCCAGATAAAGGTACAACACACTTCTTTCCAATAAGATCTTTTCCTGTTAGTTTCTCTTTAATTTTAACAACTCTCTCTTGTTCTATTATCTTTTGAGCAAACTCTTCACTTGCTATCAGCTGCTTTCCATCAATTTCTGCTTTAACATATTCACCAGAAGGTAAAATCCACACATTGGTCGCGCCGTATAATGTTTCAGGCCGGAACGTTGCAGCAGCTAAGAACTCCTCGTTCATTTTAAAGTAGACTAAAAATAGTTCTTCTGGTGAAACCCCTTCCCCTTCGAGTCTATCATGATCTCCTGTAGGGCTTTGATCGAATGGGCACCACACTACAGGATGGGACCCTCTAATAACATAATTCTTTGACCTTAGTTTAAGATACTGCCATTCAATAAACTTACTAAATCCTTTGTTATAACTTGTTGTGAAGAATTCCCTCCGCCAATCTATTGAAAGTCCTAGCCTCATTAGTGCCGTTCTACTCACTTGGGTGTAGTACTCTGCTAAATTATATGGTGAAGTGAACTTTGGAAGCTCTTCTTTTGGAATCCCATCTATTTCTACAAACGCTCTGATGACTGTAGGGTCTCCTTTCAGGAGCCTTATAGATTGTCCTGCAACCGCTTCACCTGTCCAATGCCAAGCAAAAGGAAAAAGCACGTTATACCCTCTCATCCTTTTATATCTAGCAAACGTATCCAATCTTGTGTAAGTGAAAGCGTGTCCTATGTGAAGTGGGCCGTTCATATAAGGAAAAGGCGCGTTTACAAAAATCTTTGGTTGTTTTATGTTAATTTCAGCTTCAAACACGCCTTCTTTTTGCCAAATCTTTAACCATTTATCTTCGTCTTCTTTACTCATTCAAATCATCTCTTGTATGTATCTTCGCAAGGCCTCTTCAGCTTTCCATGTTTTATCAACTTCCTTTCCCCCTCCACGCGCAAACTTTCTATCCCCCCCTCCTGAACCACCTAACTCTTTTGTAACTCTTTTAACTGCCTCACTCGCAGTTATCCCTTTTTTCTGAGCTTGTTCTCCTGAAAACACTACAACTTGAATAAAATTCTTATTCGGAATCAATGCACAGTACAAAAGGTCTGGCATTAACTTTATGACCTGACTTCCAATTTCAATATGCGTATTTTCGTCCAGATCAGGGTCTATTGTGAAATATATCTTAATATCTGATATCTTTATCGCCTTATCTGTAATATGATATATCATGTTCTTAGAAATTCTCTTCCCATATCTTTTGACCTTCTTACGTAGTTCCTCATTTTCTACAAGTACTCTATCCAAAGTCTGAGAGATTTTATCTTGTGGTACTAGAAGCTTATTAGAGACATCTTTTATTATATCAAATGCTTTCTGAACCTTCCGTAATGCCGCATCACCGGAGGTGAAGATTATTCTCTCAACACCATCTTGGATGTGTTCCACCTTTGTTATCTTTATTAGACCTATTTCTCCTGTTCTTTCTAAATGGGTTCCCCCGCAAGCCTCTACATCGTGATCTCCTATCTTTACGACCCTAAGCTCTTTTCCTGGAACAGCACCACCTTGATATAAACGATATCCATACTTTCTTTCTGCTTCAAATCTAGGGAGTTCGTACACTTCAACTGGGATATCAGATCTAACTACTTCATTTGCCACTCTTTCTATTTCTTTTACTTCTTCATCTGTAAGGTTCGTATAATGTGTAATATCTAGTCTTGACTCGTCAACACCCTTTTGAGCACCTGATTGCCAAACATGTTCCCCAAGAACCTTTCTCGCCGCTCCATTAATTATATGTGTAGAAGTATGGTGAATCGATAAAGCCATCCTCCTCTTCTTATCAACATGCCCTATAACCTTCGTACCTAAAGGTGGCGCATTATCTACCACGTGAACAATGACTCCCCCAAACTTTTTGACATTACTAACTATTGATTCACCATTTTGCCATTTTATTCTTCCTTGGTCAGAAAGTTGTCCTCCACTTTCTGCGTAGAAAGCAGTTCGGTCCAAAACCACGTATTTTCCACGAACAAAAATGACATTTGCCTCGAAATCAAAAAGTTTTGTATTTTTATAGAATAATCTTTCAGAGGTAGGAACCTTCTCCTCAATTAGAATTTCTTCCAATTCTTCGGTTTCCTCTTTCTGTATCTTAGGGACATGCATTTTTACCATAGACGAGAAGAAATCCGCTGGAACTTGTACTTCTAAACCAATTGTTTGAGCTTTCTCCTTCACTTGTAGGGGGTGAATACCGTGTGATTCATAAAATTCTACTAACATGTTCATTGGTACTGCTTTTTTATTGGACTTTTTAATCGATATCAACTTTTTAGTGACATGTTCTATTTCCCTTTCTAGAGTTCTTTTGTATTTTTTCACTTCAACATCCGTGAGTTTTAATACTTCGTCCTTTGCCTCCTTTAACTGTTTGAAGTAAGGACCCCAATAATCGATCTGATATTTCATTAAATCTAATACTTTATTTTCACTTGAAAATTCACTTAATATACGGTAAATCCTTCTAAGCAGCATCCTAGCCAAATACCCTGTCTTAACGTTTGAAGGTACAACTCCTTCTGAGAGTAGGAATGCCAAAGACTTGGTATGATCCAATATAGCGCATACTTTCTCAAATGGTTCTATCTCCCTTTGGTATTCTTCAAGGCTCATCCCAAGTCTCTGTGCAACAAGATTTCTATTTGCGATCATACTCTGAGGTGTCTCTACTTTAAATGCTCCTGAAAGTCTTCCTGTCTCACTAAGTATTTTTTGATCAATTCGTACACCTACTATATCCAAAAATTTTGGTAAAAGTGGGCCAAAGATTGAATGGAATGCAGTTGGTTCCCCACGGCTTAACCAAGACCATCGTTCCATTCCATATCCTGTGTCTACAGTTTTAACAGGGGTTGGGATCATCTTTTCATTCTCTGTCTTATAGCACATGAAAACTAAGGTTGAAATTTCCAAGCCATCTACTATTGCTTCGACAGCAGGTCCTGCGTTTCCTCCACCAGCCCAAACGTGTTCCTTATAAGATATTTTTTCACTTTTAACGCCGAATCTCTCTGATAAAAGTTCATGATGATATGCAACTGTTTGATCCTTCCAATATATCTCATGATCAGGATAGTTAAAAGCATGAGCTCCGCCCATCTCAAAAATGGTTAGATGCCTACCTGAAGTTATTCCGACATTATCTATGTCTTCAAATCTTAAGCACGGTTGGCTTACCACAAGGGGATTAGCTGGAGGTGGTAGTTCTCCATTTGTGACATAAGGTTGAAAGTCTACAATGCTCGCTATTGTAACAAAGAGGTCATCACGCCATCTAGCGACTACTGGGTAGGGATCAATAATTTTATGCCCTTTTTCTTCAAAGAAGTTCAAAAAAGTTTGTCTTGTATTATTTAGATCTAGATGGATTTTAGTTGGCGAGTTACCTATAAAAGTGTTCTCTACACATGGGCTTTCTCTGCATGTGTCAGAGATTTGTTGAGCCCAAAAGTAAGCTCCACATTTTTTACAAATCTGTCTAACGAAACCGTTTTCTTTAAAGAACTTTAAGTCAAACTCTTTAGGATCAATTGACATTAAGTTGATACCCACCTAAGAAGTGGATATAGTCTTTTCTTTTTATGTTTTCCAAATTAAAGCATATCAAAAAGAAATATTTTAAATAGTGGATAAATTAGCAGTTATGCAGAGCTGGGTTAAGATGGAATACGTTTATGCTGCATTAATATTGCACAAATTGGGCAAAGAAATAAATGAAGAAAATGTTTCTAAAGTAATTTCTGCGGCAGGTGTTGAGCCAAATCAATCAAAAATAAAAGCACTTATAGCAGCGCTAGAAGAAGTCAACATCGATGAAGCACTTAAAACGGTAACGATAGTTGCTCCTACAGTTGCAGAATCAACTAAATCCGTGGAAAAGAAAGAAGAAGCAAAGAAAGAAGAGAAGGAGGAAGCCAAACAAGAAGAAGCTGTTGAAGGGTTAGCCTCATTATTTGGATAAACTAATTATATCCTTTTTCTTTTAATATTTCATATAATGTTTTGGCTTTGAACTGGTACTTAATTAACAGCTTCTCTACATCATCTTTTGATATGTAGTCAGAGTTCATTGCTAGATTTTGTGCATCGAGATATGCTTTGCACAGTAAGTCTATTATGACGTCTTTTGTGTAATAGCTCAAGTTAATTGCTAAGTTTCTTGCTTCAAAGTATGCTTTTTGTAGGTCTTCTGAAAGCTTTTCCAAGTCCAACAACAGTTCGTCTTCGCTTAAAAGTGTATTTTCCATTAAGGCAAAGGTTATCGTAAGCCCTGCCTTTATTGGCTTTATGTTAAGCCTATTTAATAATCCAGCTAGTTTGGGCGATATAACATCACCTTTTCTGGCTACAACAGTATCTTTAGCGATCCAGATACTTCCCCCATCAATCTTTGTTGGAACATTTACTTCTTTAAATTCGCTTAGAACAGGCCCTGGTGCTAATCCGGTGTTTCCTGCTGGGACCAATATATCTTCTGAGGCTATGTCCCCTGCTTTTGCAGGTAGTGATACTTTATTTCTAGAAAGGAGTATTGACAGTTTAAATGGATTTTGATTCGTAAATATAAGAAGGATCTGACCAGAGAACTTGTCTTCGATTTTTTCGATACCCTCTAACTTTGCCTCTTTTAATGCCTTTAAAGCAACTCTGTTTTTTATGACTGAAAGTTTAGTATCATCTCTTAGCATCTTCCTTAACATCATTAATTGTACTGACCTTATCTTCTCAAGCCTTGCTATACAAATGTATTTATATTCTTTAGAAAGACTTTGTATATTCTTAAACATTTGTTCTTTCTTTGTTGGATAAGAAGTTCTCTTACTCATCCTTTAACACCAACCAGCATATCTAATGGTTTAGACATTGTAAGTTTAACATAAACCTTTTTAATGTTCTTTTCACCTTGGGGAAGTTTTCTCTCAATAGTGTTGTAAACTGCTAAAATGTTTTCCGCAACTTGTTCATCCTCTAATTCTTCACTTCCTACCTTTGTTGCGACAGATAGTTGGCTACGCGTTCTAGCCCTAACCGAATTCCTGAACTTGGTTATCATGTTCTCTATGGGCATATTTGGTGGGACAGGTGTAGGCATTTTGCCTGTTGGACCTAAAAATTGGCCAAAAACCTTACCAATCCTAGCCATCATTGTTGGTTCTGCGAAAAAGAAGTCATATTCCTTGGACAAGCGTTTTACTTCTTTTTTGTTGCCTTGAAGCTTATCTAATTGTTCTTGTTCTATGACCAAGTCCACTCCAGCTTTTTTAGCTCTTAAAGCTAAATCGCCTCCGCATATGAAGCAAATTTTAGGTTGTTGGCCAGAATAAAATGGCAGCTGTATTACTTCGTTTATAGATACGTTCTGTTTTTTAAAATCAATATCTTTAAGCGTAATTATAAGTTCAAATGATTGCTTAAAATTACGCTTATAAGCATTACTTCTAGCTGCTTTAATCAATGGTATAATTTGATTTTTAGTAATCATTCCACTCACAGTCGACTAATCCAAAAACAACGGCTTTTTAAGATTTTGCCTTCATATTTGCTTCATTAAGTTGTTTCTTGTAAAGCCCTTTATTAACTTCTTCAAGGACTTGCTTTGGTGGTTTGTCGTCAACTTTAATTCCCATACTGACACAAGAGCCCAAGACCTCGCCAATAGCAGACTTTAATTTAGTAGAATATGATTTCTGCATGCAGATGTTAGCAACCTTAAGGAGTTGTTCGAAGGTTATATTCCCTATGTAATCCTTCCCAGTCGTTCCTGACCCCTTTGGTACTCCTGCTTCTTTTACTAATAACGCTGATATGGTTGGTATGCCCACCTTTATATTGAATGCTTTTGTTTCTATATCCACTTCTACTGATACAGGAACACGCATCCCTGCGTACTCTTTTGTTAATTCATTAATTTCCTTTACGATAGCAATTACATTGACGCCAAGAGGTCCAAGTGCTGGACCTAATGGTGGACCTGCGTTCGCTTCGCCACCCGTTACTAATACGTTAACGATTTTTTTCTCGCTCATATAATTCACCTGTTTTTAGGGGGTTTCAAGTAACTTGAATCTACCGTCAATGACAATGGATATGGGGCATCTAAAAGCATAACGGTTACCTCCATCTTTGAAAGGTCGATCTTTGTTATTTTTGCTTTCATACCCTTAAATGGTCCCATAACTATGTCTACTACCTCACCCACCGAATACTCTGTTATTGTAGGCTTTTTGATAAGTAGTTTGTCAAAGTCCTCTATCTTCAGAAGTCCGGGGACAAGCTCTTTAACGTGTCTAATTCCAGCTATGGCTTCTCTAATATCTTGTCCACTTTTAGCTTCTACTATTAAGTATCCTTTCTGAGAGGTAAGATATGTAAGACTATAAACCTCATTCTCATTTAGGATTGCATTTTTGTAAATGAAGTTTGCCACATTTTCCTCTTGCCCTCCTGTCACCCTTATTGCGAAAAACTGACTATCCATAAACTGCTATCTCCCTCCTAATGCTAAGAAGCTTGCAATTATTTTTACTACAAATCCTATGCCACCCACTATACCCAATCCTATCATAACCAACTTGAGATATAGTTTAAACTCCTCAAATGTAGTTTTCTTCGTTAATCTTAATGTGCTCACCATCGAACTTAAAATGCCCTTAAAGCCCATTTTTATCAGAGCTCATAAGACCCTTATTATACATATTATTATATCTTTACGACTTCTATGGAATTTCGGTCGAATAAGGAGAGAAGCTCCTTATATTCTTTTGAGGCAACTCCTTTTTTATCAACTAACGCTCGTGGTTTATCTAACAGGCTTTTACTAAAGAGTGATAATAAAACTTCTTCATCAACACCTTCTATTAGAGCATATTTTGGAACCATGTGCCCTACTGCCACCCCTTCCTTTACTACATAATGTGAAAAAGCAGGTGCATAATGTCCTCCACCAAACCCAACAAACGCGTCAACCCTCCTAGGTTTGTTCATAATTGTTTTATATAATGCGTCAGCAATTTCATCGGCATAGAAGGGGTTCTTCCATTGCCTCTCATCACTTCCTATTTCTACGAAAAATATTGGTGTTGTTTTCTCTGTAGGACCGTGGTGTGTAACCTCCATCGAAAGTATGACCTGATTTTTCAAAGTACTTTGATAACTTTCCGTTAGTGTTCGGTAGTACTCTGACATGTACCAAGGATTTGTGTAACTGACATGTTTTGGCCTTCCCCCCTGTTTGGACTCATTAATCAAATTTCCAGTTGGATGAGTGGTAAGAGAGTTGATAGATCGGACGCTTTTATGTTTTGATAGTACGATTATTAACTCGCTATCAAATGGTAAATCAATCTGATCCAGCATTATACTTTCTACATTTATGAAAAGAAGTCTCAAATCGTTCTTTTCATAAACAGGGTTATTAAATGCATAATTTTTTTCTTCTAATCCAAATTTCTCTATAACCTTTAATGCGATATTTTTACCTGCAGGATCTAAAGAGGACGCTATAAATTCGATCTTCAAACTTTTATTTCACTTTTCTTGAGTAATATTAGTGTTAAAAGAGCCTTCTGTGCGTGTAATCTGTTTTCTGCTTGATCCCATACCGCTGAATTTTTGCTATCTATTATGTCGTCTGTTACTTCATGATTCCTGTGAGCAGGTAGACAGTGCATGAATATGTAATCACTTTTAGCTTTTTCAATCAGTTTTTGATTAACTTGATATTTGGGAAGAAAAATCTTAAGTCGTTCTTCTCTTTCTTTTTCAACACCCATAGAAATAAAAGTATCTGTATAAATAACATCTGCTCCTGAAACTGCTTCGTTTGGGTCTTCTGTTATTATGATCTTACTTTTTGTCTTCGAAGCTATCTTAAGAGCGAAGTCTATTGCGTCTTGGTTCGGTTTGTAATTCTTTGGGCAACCTACATATATATCTATTCCTACAAGAGATCCTCCAATTAAAAGTGTGTTACAAACATTGTTTCCATCACCAATGTAGGCTAATTTAACTCCTTTTAGCCCTTTTTTTTCTTTTATCGTTTGTAGATCTGCTAGTACTTGGCATGGATGGAAAGCGTCTGATAAACTGTTTATCACAGGGATAGAAGCTGATTTTGAAAGTCTTACGACATCTTCATGAGCGAAGACTCTTGCTGCAATTACGTCTGCATAACGTGATAATACCCTTGCTGTGTCTTCAATCGTTTCCCCTCTTCCTAACTGGAGTTCGTTTGCAGTTAAGTCGATACAGTGTCCCCCAAGTTCGTTCATCGCTTCATTAAAACTGATTCGTGTCCTTGTACTTGGTTTCATGAATATAGAAATTAAGGTTTTGTTCTTTAGTAATAATGGATAAACTCCGTTTCTTCTTTTCCTCTTTAAACGCTCTGACAGTTCTAGTACATCCAAAACTTCTTTGGAACTAAACTCCATCAAAGATAGTACATGTTTTCCCTTTAACATCCCATTCGCACATTCTTCCTTCTTAAAATTTAAAAGGCTTTAATGAGGTGAAAAAAGCGATTGCACTAGCTTTTCAGGGGAAAACTCTTCTAGATCATCATATCCTTGTCCATTTCCTATGAATATAATTGGTTTCTTAGTAACATATGTTATAGAAATTGCACTCCCTCCTTTGGTATCCGCATCGGTTTTGGTTAAGATAACGCCATCAAAATTGGTGTATCTAAGAAATTCCTTACTCTGGGATACAGCATCGTTGCCTGCTAAAGAATCTCCTACAAAGATCTTAAAGTCGGGATTAACTACCCTAACAACCTTTAGAATTTCTTCCATCAAGTTCTTATCCGTTTGAATTCTTCCAGCGGAGTCTATCAAGACCACATCAATTTTATGCGCTTTTGCATATGTTACGCCGTCCCTTGCCACTGCTGCTGGATCTGCCCCATATTTTTGCTCAATTACTTTTATTCCAAGTTTTGAAGCATGGTGTTTAAGTTGTTCTATAGCTCCTGCTCTATGCGTATCACCGCATACAGCAATAAGGGAAAACCCCATTTTTTTGAAAAGTTTCGCTACTTTCGCTAATGTAGTTGTCTTTCCTGTTCCATTAATCCCTAGAAAAAGTATTACAAAAGGCTCTCCTTTTATTTTTTTACTTTCAGCTCTCTCAATAATATTCACTTTTTGGGCTTCATTAAATACCTCTAAGATAGATTGTTTTAGAGCTTCTTGAACAATTTTTTTTATATCGGATGAGGGAACTTTTTTTCCTATAACCTTGTCTTTTAGGTTTTTAACAATTGCTTCAGCAACTTCGTAGGCAACATCACATTCTAAAAGAGATAGAATCATGTTGTTAAGAATAGATTCTAGTTCCCTTTCAGAAAGTTCCTTTGTTGAAAGTGTTGAAACTAGCGAAGTAAAGGTGTTTCTAAGTTTTTCAAACAACATTTATTCACTTTGGCTTTCTTTTATTACAGCTTCAACGTTTTCTTTTAGTGTTTGCAAAGCATAAGCTACTTGTTGTTTTTGTTTCGTCAATTCGTTTAATGCATTTCTAATCTCTATCTTTCTTTCTTTTAAATACATTTGTGCATCATTTAAACTTTTTTCTATTACAACATTCGATCCAATGTTTACTAAGACCTTATTCAAATTATCCATTTTACTAGGTGTGTACATGCCCCCTCCTATGTAAACTAATGTATCAAAGGACTTCCCCTTCGATAATGTCTCAATTGTGGCTTCCGCATTCTCTAAATCATTTAGGCTCGCTACTATGAAATTCTCTTTATTAATCAGATCCGCTAAGTAATTTTCAAGATATCTTATTTGAAAGATTTTATTTTGAAGTTCCTGTTCACTATCTACTTTGCTCATACGCTCTACAAAGGTAGTTTAAAAATGATGGTTAAAAAGTGTTTTTAGTTGATCATTTATTAAATGCTGTTGAAATATTCATAAGCTCTGTCCCGTTTGTGAGTGTACCTACTACTAACCCCTTCGAATTACCAAGTACTCCAGAAGATATAAAGGGTACTCCTCCATTCACTGTACAAGGTGTTACATCTGTCTTTAAAATAGATGCTATTTGCTTAACCTCCTTTTCTGACGCTAAAGGATGAACAAGAGCCCCGATATTTGTTGAGAAGATAACTGCGCCTATTGTGTTGTATCCGGCAATATTCATTCTTTCTACTGGCACATCAAGTAGGTCTCCAATTAGTTTAATTTGGGGCGTAGAGAGTAAAGTTGATGCTATTGCCCCATAATCATTGGCAACTACAAGATTTCCTATCGCATTAAAGTTAGAAGGAAACCGTTCTACAATCACATTTGTATCTGTTCTCAATTTGTTTAGTTCCTCGTCTGAGATATATTTAGACACTAGAATGCCATTACTATTCATAGTTATAAGAGGCCCAAGAATCCTCATCCCATCAACTGAAGTGCCAATATAAGGTACTTTGACAAAAGATGATATCTTCTCTGCTTTGGTACGTGCTAAGGTCGAAGGAATTAAAAGAAATCTGTCATTACACTTCATAAATAATCCTATATTACATGATCTGTAAACATCAAACATATTAATTTCCAAAATAAGATCACTTTCTATTCCATCTTCATTCCTGCTATTTGCTTTATTATTGTCGCTATAGCCTCCTTTTGCTTGGTGTATGTTTCTTCTACCGATGAAGAAATGGTCATAACTAATGGGACATTTCTATCTGAAAGATGCTTTTTTATTAAATCTGAAATCCAACTTGAAAGTTTTGTCTCAACTATAATCAAAACAGCGTCCTCTTTTTGCAAATACTCTAAGAAACTTTTTCGCGCTTCGTCTTTATTCTTAGGGACAATTACTTCACGTGCACCCGCTACTTTAAAGAAATCGGCTAAAATTTCGTCACCAATTACATAGACTTTCCCTATGTCAACTCACTCTCTTTGAACATCTTCTCATCTAACCAATTCCTTATCCAATCTTTATCTTTTTCTAATATCCCTCTAATTGTACAATCCACCTTAGCGTCTCCTCCATAAGCCTCTAATACTACCCCCTCGCTGATTTTCTCATCTTTTTTACTTGAAAGTTTTACCTTTAAGCCTAAATCTTTTAGTTTTTTTCCTAAAGCTTTGGTATCCATTATGGAAAGTGTTTTTTCATTAGCTACTATTGCACATTTATCGACATTAAGTGAAAGTACTCCCTTAACTATTAAATTATATAAAAGCTCTTTTGTTTTGTCAAGGAAATCTGGTTTGTAAAACTCTACAAGAACTTTTTCTATAAATCCTTTGAAGATTTCCTCTTTTTTTTCTAGTATCATCCAGTCCGACTTTAGTTGTGCTTCAGATACTTCCTTCTGAATAATTAGGATAGCTTTCTGCTTTGCTTTCTCAACAATTTCCTTAGCAATTTTTTCTCCCTCAGATTCCCCTTTCTTCCTGTACGTTTCAATAATACTCTCTTTATAATTGTTAGCATCTCGTATTATTTCCTGCTTTTCTTCATCATACATCTTTCTAATAGTTTCGATCAAGCTTTCGACATTTTTTGCTGTACTCATGCTTTCCACCTTTGCAAAAATTCGTCAATAAAGTCTTTAACAATGTTATAATTGCTTTTAGTTTTCTCTATCATTTGTTTTATGATCCCTTCTGTTTCTTTAATTATTTTGTTGTATTCCGCTTTCCCATTCTCTTCCGCCTCTTTTAAGATTCTTTCTGATTGAGTCTTTGCGTTCTCTACTATTTTGTTCTTTGTCAACTGATATATGTTCTCCCCTTCTTTTTCTGCTTTCTTCATTATCTTCTGAGCTTCTACAGTTGCCTGTTCCAACTCTTTCTTTTTCTTTTCCTCCTCTTCAACTATAATATCAAAAACTTCGCTACTCAATCACATCACTTCGTTAGGTGAATATATCCTTCCACAATATTTACATCTCAGCAATGGGGGATTTTTTGATGGTACATAGAACTTTGTTGCCATAGTTTCTTCAGAGTTTGTTATGCAATTCGGGTTGGGACATTTAAAAATTCCAACAAACTCGTCTGGTATTTCAATAGCTCGTTTTTCAACGACCTTGTAATTCTTTATTATGTTAACAGTTGTATGTGGTGATATTAATGAAATCTTGTTCGTGATTTCAGGAGATAAATAAGCATTTTCAATTTTAATGATATCCTTTTTACCATACTTTTTACTTGGGACATTCATTGCTATAGTGATTACCTTTCCTTCTTCTCCACTAATTCCAAGAACAGAAAGCACATGAAGTGCTTTACCTGCCTCTATGTGGTCTATAACTGTTCCCTCCACTATCTTCTGAACAATAAGCTCTTTTTCGGACATTTTCCCCAGCACTTACTCGTGACTATCCCATATATTTTTATTTTAATTTATTCTTACTTGTTGGAGATGGCTAAGCTAAATCCATTTAAGAACAAAGATGTTATTTTGATTAAAGATTTTACAAGAGATGATTTATTTTATCTTTTCCAGAAGGCTGATAAAATAGAGAGAATGCCAGAAAGAGATAGAATATGTCTTCTAAACGGAAAAATCTTAGGGTATCTTTTCTTTGAACCGAGTACAAGAACTAGGCTGAGTTTTGAAGCAGCCATGCTCTGGCTTGGAGGGCGTACTCTAGGATTCGCTGAACCGAAAGTTTCTTCGGTAGAGAAAGGCGAAAGTCTAGCTGACACCATTAGAACAGTTGAAAACTATGTTGACGTCATTGTAATGCGCCATTCGAAAGATGGTGCTGCTAGTTTTGCTGCGGAGATAGCTAGTAAACCGCTGATAAATGGGGGTAGTGGGACGGAAGAACATCCGACCCAAGCAATGCTCGATCTTTATACGATAATTAAAGAGAAAGGTTCAATAGATAACTTGAAGATTGGGTTGTTAGGAGATCTAAAGTACGGAAGAACTGTTTACTCGCTGCTTTATGGTCTTTCTAAGTTTAATGTTGAAGTGAAACTTATCTCGCATCCTATTTTAAGAGTTAGACGCGAAATATTCTTTGACCTAGAAAAGAAAGTAAAGATCTCTGAGCATGATAATCTTGAAGAAATTCTACCTGATCTAGACGTGTTATATGTAACAAGAATACAGAAAGAGCGTTTCCCTGATCTATCAGAGTATGAGCGAGTAAAAAGTTCTTACAACGTCAACTTAAAGATACTACAAAAAGCTAAAGATGATCTAATAATATTGCACCCCTTCCCACGGATAGATGAGATTTCTCCAGAAGTTGATAGCTCACCACACGCTAAATACTTTAAACAGATGCTTAATGGAAGAATACTACGCTCTGCTCTTCTAGCCTCAATCCTTGATGTACCATTTTAAATTGGAAAAGGAAAAATAGTCGACTCATCTTATGGATAGTGTGATGATACTAATCTGCACTGAGGGTAGGACACGCCCTATGAAGAAATGCATCTCACCTGAAGAATATGGTGTAAGCTCATTATAGAGGAAAAAGAATAGATTTAAAAACATAAAATTTGAACTCAAAAGAAAGCAGGAGTCGCCTAGCCTGGTCAATGGCGCGAGGCTTAGAACCTCGTCCCGTAGGGGTTCGTGGGTTCAAATCCCATCTCCTGCATCTTAGGTAAAAACTTTCACAGATGTTTTCTTTTCCACCTTCTTAATGGAGTTTTTCATAGGGTAAAATCATTGTTTATGGTTCAAAGCCAACCCAATCTCTAAGCATGTATCGAAAACTAAATTATCGGGTTTTATTAAGATTTTAGTGAGCAGTACTTCGACCTGAATGAAGTTGATTGAAACCTTTTGATTTAATTTAAATAGATGAAAAATTAATGTTAAAATATGAAGGTACAGCTTATAGGATTAGGCAACGTAAGTAGAAGTCTAATAGAGCTCCTAATAAAGGAGAAAGAATGTTTGAGATCCTCAGGATGTTCGTTTGAGATAGTTTCGGTTTCTGACTCAAGGGGCACGGCTTTGGACGAAAACGGTCTCAACTTAAAGGAGATATTAAAATATAAAAAAGAAGACTGGGCTGGATTTATAAAATACAAAGAAGGATACAGCGCGCTAAAAGCCATAAAGGATATCAAAAGCGACTTAGTTGTTGAACTGACGCAGTCTACTTTAAGTGGGGAGCCAGGTCTCTCACATATTAAATCATCTCTCTCTTTAGGAAAACATGTCGTCACCTCGAACAAGGGCCCACTGGTAGTATCCTTCAAAGAACTTATGGAATTGGCAGAAAAAAATAAAGTTAGATTACTTTATGAAGCAACCGTTGCTGCTCATGTCCCAATATTTTGTCTTCTCGATTCCTGTTTTATTGCAGATGAAATCCTCTCGGTAGAAGGAATTTTCAATGCTACAACTAACTTCATAATTGGTGAAATCGAAGCAGGTCGAAGCTTTAAGGAAGCCTTAAACCAAGCAATAAAAGCTGGTTGGGCTGAGGCAAATTATAGCGACGATGTAGATGGTATAGATGCTGCAAGAAAGGTCGTCATTCTAGCTAACACCATCTACAAAACTGACTTCAAACTAGAGGACGTTAGAGTAGAAGGAATCAGAAACGTAGAACCATTAGTTAGGAACGCAAACAAGTTAAACAAAAAGATCAAACTCTTATGCGAGATAAAGAAAATAGACGATAAAATCTCCCTTAACGTTTCTCCTAAAATGATTCCACACGACGACCCTCTTTCCACAGTAAACCAAGGAGATATGGGTGTAAAGTTTCATTTCAAAAATTCACAGAACATCTTCGTCTCAGCGCAATTTAAAAGCCCCATCCAAACAGCCTACGCAGTGTTAAATGATATGATTAAAGTAGCCTTATGCAATAACTGTTAACAAGAATAAATACTAAAGAAACGGGCCCGAGGGTATTAATACCAGAAAGAGTATGGAACCAATGCTCAAAAACGGGAGATTTAGCCGGGCAAATGGCTACTAGAAGGGCTTTACCTTGATTCTTATCTTAGATCGTAGACCGAGAAGGATCTTTAGGGAGAAATGTAAAGTCCTCTAAAATGCTCTTCGTTGACCATTATGGCATTTGATAAGGCTTATTTGTGAATGATAAAAAATTTTTACCAGATCATTACCATAGTTTTCCCTTTATTACATTTCATGCCAAGATCTTGCATTATTGAGTTGGTGGGCATCTATCGGCCTCCTCGACCTTAGCCCTTTTGTTCTTTGATCTCTTGATTATGCCATTGACTAGAAAACAAATGCCATTATGTCAATGGTTTAGTCAAAGGGCCTTCTGATACCGATATTTGTTAATTGACTTATTGACATAAATGAGACAAGCTAAGAGCAGGCCAAAGTAAGTGCTGACTTGAAGCTTCATCAATTATATACCGACTTTTACCAAAGAAATTTTGTCGCCGATTAAGACCTGAAGTAAAAACACAAACTTTGAGCTTGATGCATAGTATAAAATAGATGTATCGTCACTAATTTTATATAGTATTTGTTAGATCATTATTTCGTAGAAGAGCAATGAGTTGGAGAGCAAGAAAGGGATTCTATTCAGGCTTACTTATTTCTTTACTAATAGTGATCGCTGCACTTGCTTTCGTATACTTTGTTGAATATATAGCTCATTTCAATGATATCCCATGTTCGTTCGAAAAAGTTGAAATAACAAACGCAAAGGCCAACAGTCAACTTGAAATAATGCTAGTTATCAAGAATGCTGGCTGTGTCGATTCCCAGGTCGTAGTTGTATTCATTGATGGGAGGCCTTTGCCAACTGTGAACGGAGGGTCGACCGATCCAAGGATGCCAAACCTTCTAAAACCGGGAACCTACAAACTATCAAACTACACTTTGGCACACCTTTACCGACGCTATCAGAACACAATATCCAAGTATACACTATAAGCGGGGCACTAAGCAGCACTGTACATCTTACAATACCGTAATAGTTATTTGCCAAGCTTCAAGCTAATTCTAACGAAGTGTAGTGATCAAAAATATGGTAGGCAATTCCTTATATATTGACACTTGTTATATATTGATTATATGATTGATTATATTGAATATATATTGATTAATCTATGATCATACCGTTGCGTCAAAGGTATATTGACAACAAAATTTTAAATAATACCATAACATTAAACGAGTAAATGAATTTGCAATTGAACACCAATAAACTAATTATGGCGTTAATAGTAGTAATTGCAATGTTCACAATAACCTTTGAAGTGTATGCTTTAGTCATATATCCTTCTACTCATGTTCATACCCCGATGTTTGAAGCATTCTCAATTAAAAGTGCTTATGCAGAATCTCCTACCAAGGTAATTCTCAATGTTGGTAATTCGGGAACCTATGATACTAACATTACAAGGATCACCATTAACGGGCAATCGTTAAATACCTTTAATTGTAGCTCGATAGCCCCAAATCTGCCAATAGGCATAAAGAAGGGACAAACAATTTCCGTAACTTTAAGTTTCACCACCCCGCTTAAATCAGGAGAGACCTACAGCGTTTGGATATATGGAAAATGGGGGGGAGATGCTGGCGGAAACTTCAAAGTGCCGTGAAAATATTTTCTATCAAATTAAAGTGCTTATTTTTGACTTGTTTTGAACAAAAGGGATTTTATTGAAATTAAAGGAGAAAATGCAACCTCAAAGATCTAATTTCAAAGACAAATCAATCTGAAAAGAATAAAATAACAACGGAATTTTATGATGGAAAATCATGGAAAGAATAATTTTCTTAAAAAAATATAGGGGGACGCTCTCGCGCCCTACGCATAGTAATATGAGTAATACTCTTTGTCGGATATTTTGTAGAATCTTACATTAGTAAATGGTTGTGGATAACCTATCGTGGAGCTGCTCCATGTATACCAAGATCCAGCTTGATCCCTCCATACAAGATTTCTCCATCTATAGACTTCTGTACCTGTTGACATTGAGGGAAAAGTAGCGAAGTTGGCTTCAAGTTGGCTGTAGCATTTTCTTGGTCTCATATGTGTGTATTGGAACGTTATTGTATCTTGCAAAGCACTGTTCTTATAGACTTTCCATTGATCATTGCCAGCATATTCGATCCTAAACGTATAGTATGTATCGTATGAGACAAAATCACCCCACTTATCTACGCCGTTACCAGTCCTATCATCTATATATGACCAGTAAACCCTAGCCATCGTAACACCAGCATTTCTGAAGACAATAATACCAACTTCAACGAATCTTGGCGTCGGCGAAATCCAGTCATCTAAGAGAACTATATGTGTCCAATATTGTTTTCCATCTGTATCTAAGCCGATGTTCTTCATTCTTAATTCTCCTTCAACACCATAGAAACGTCCATCGCCACCAGGTACCGCACCATTTCGAAAGTCCTCCCAATTAGTAGCACTGTCATTTAATGCCATTACAGCCCCGATCATTGGTAACACTAGTAGTAAGATTATCACTGTACTCAATATTTTTCTTCGAGATATTTGATTTTTGTTTTGTTCGACCATTTTGGTCGAATTATGGTATTATATACACGCAACGTTGGATAAGCTTTTGTAGCATAGTACATGCAACATTTTCCCTTCCTACTCTCTGATCACATATAGGGTTCTCCTAGTCATTGAATGCAGCACCGGACAGACTTTAGCGTTCAACTTATATAATCTTCCATCCTTCTCAATGAACCCAAATTCGATTAGCCTCTTAAAGATCCTGTATGCTGTGGTCCTATCACATCTCAGAGCTTCCGTCACATCCTTGATCACAAGATCCCTTTTCATAGCCATAACTCCAACTACAAACATAGACTTCCAGGCTCTCTTCTTTCCATAAGATGCAGTATTTATCAGAATTTGAATTCCGTCTGTGAACTTCTTCATTTCATAGAGGGGAGGAAGACGAGAGCTCAACTCTTCTCTTATAAGTTTAGAGAGCCTACTGCCAACTCTCTCACATAAATATTTAATTAAACGATCAGCATCTATTTTTCCAACCTACTCCACGCCTTCCATTATTTATGATAATAAAAGGGATAAAAGCACCGCCCGTTAATATCATAAACAGGACAAATGGGTATTCAAAGTGTAAAGGCTACAACCAAGCAGATAGTGAAGATGATATAGGTAGGGGAAAGGGTAAAGGACAGAAAATTTAGGAAATTACGGAAAGGAAGAAAATCCTACAAAAGATAAAACGGGTAAATTCTGTTAAAGGAAGAGATAAAGGAGCTACCCACACCTCCACAACTGTCTCAGGAAATTTACTTTCTGCCAAATAAAGCCTTAGCTAAAATTTACCAAAAGACAAGAGTCCAGTAAATACTTAGACAAAAAATAGGGCATTAAGGAAAGAAAGGAAAAAGAAGACAGAAGGTTTAAGGATATTTAGGAAAGAAAGACAAGGCTTATAGAACCCACGGAAGCATAACGGAAAGTGAAATTGGAAAGCCGGCACCGTCCTAGCTTTAGAGCAATGAAAAGAAATTACTGAAATAGTTTCTCACAGGACTAGAATGTTGGAAAGGCTGTCTAATAAAGTGAGATTGGGAAAGACTGTCTGTGAAGCCTTCTGCCTGAATTAAATCATCAACCAATTTACCTAAACTTTCTAATTGGCGATAAAGATCTTCTTGTGTCGAAGCCCTTAGCATATGATAACATAATCAAAGAACAAATTTATACAACTCACCCACCGCCATCTTATTGATGGGAGGATATCTAGGGCCAGACCCAAAGAGCTATCTTGACTATGCTAAAGAGGATCTTCAAGCAGCGAAATATCTCTACCATAAGGACATGTATAGATGGTCGGTCTTCTGTTTACAGCAGGCTCAAGAAAAAACTGCAAAGGCCTTGCTAATGTTGTGGCGGAACAGTGGCTTGAGAGAAGTGAAGAAGCTTGAAGAAAAGGAACTTCGAGACCAATATGGTCATGGGTGGCATAAACAATTTATAAAAGATAGTAGAAGATTTTTTGAGTCTTTTCCGGACATCGAGTATTGGTCTGCAATTTTATCAGAGGAGGAATTATCGGACAAAGACAAGGATCATGCATATGATACTCTCCTATTCGATCTAGCATTGATAGAAATGCATTTGTCAAGTGTGAGAGCTGTATCAAGGAGTTTCAGGATGACGAAAAAGATATTAAAAGAACGATTACTCAAAGCGTATCCACTTACCCCAGAACAAATGGCAAAAATATTCTTGGAGGCTAATATTTCCCATAGGTTTACATTGCTACTGCCTTTAACTGAATTGTCTAAGATATTACACTCACATGCATCAATGTCTAGGTATCCCAAAAATATTATTCATTATACTAAAGACAGTGAAATAGTTCTTAGAATTCCTCGCCTCTTAATGATAATAGGTTCTTGTATTGACTATGCTTCTCATCTTCAGCAGGTCGTTGGATATTATATCTCACTAGAGTCTACAGGTTATGTTAGGTTAAAAGAAAAAGAATTTGGGTTGACTATAGGATTAGGAGATAAAATTAGATTGTTTGTTGAAGACTTCTTTGAATATCTTAGACATCATCTTAATTTTAGTAATTTACGTACAAATTGGTTACAAGAAAAAAAGAAAAGAGTATTAAGATTTTTTGGCTAAGTCATAAGCAATAGCAGTTATGGCAACACAAATAAGTATTAATTGAATTTCAATGGTTTGAAAGTTGAGAATATAGTCTTGGTAATTGTAGTCTGTTGGGATTCTAATGGTGCGTGTGGATATAATAATAGGGCCGAACAAAAGCAGGATGAGTGCTATCATTTGAAGCATCTTCCTAATTTTCATTTAGACCTATTTGTCATTCCTTGATTATTTAAGGATTAAGAAACTAGTTGATCTCTAACCTTTTTCTATTTTTGGGTTCGGCATTTGGGAGATTGCAGTAAGCTTTTATATAAATTCTTATAAATCAAAGAATCAAGTTCAAATTGGCAGGTTCAGTAGGTGATCAATAATGGAAGTCATAGCTGAATACTCTTTTAACAGAGGAAAAGAGTTTTTGGAGAAAAATCACAGGGGAAGTCACAACCAAGGTTGCAGTGTTCTCGGGGACATCTTTCATAAACTCTAATGTATCATTAAATCCAAGAACAACATCGAAGCCTTCGCTAAATCGCCTATCATAGAGTATTCTCTTGCCTTCTAAGATTGCTTGAATTGGGAACTCGCTTATTGACCGTGCACTTTTATGGCTTTAATGAATTAATATATTTAAGCATATATCGTGGATGTCTAATCAAACAACATCAGATTACTTAAGGCCTTGACGATCTTTTCTCTTTCTAAATGAGCTTGATCTTGGAAAAAATCAATACAAATATTGATCAAATCTCGGTATGGTTTATTTGATCGATCAACCAAATATTCTATGAATTCGTGTTTTAAAGCTTCTTTGGCCTCTTCAAACTTCACATCATAGACAATAGTCTTCAAAACATTTGCCTATGACATAAACAAAAATGCTTATGATGAAGGTAAAAGAATAAAACTCAAACACTTTCTAGAAAAAGTTTCAGAATTGCAAAGAATATTAAATTTACCAAACGAATTTGTGAATGCATTATTTTTTGACAAAAACTTTGACCCAACCTATAAGCCAAAAATATCATCAGACCCAATTCAAATAGAAAAAATAAAATTATTAATTGACGAAATAAAACAATGCGAGAATGTATATTATGAATTTTATGAACATGCCAAATCAACAATATTAGAAAAACCCACTATTTTCATTTCAGGATGGAGATATATCCCACAATACAATTTAAATGAAAGAGAACGATATAAGGATAAAATACTAATAAAGGAATTAATTAAAAGATTAACCCAAGAAATATACAATAAGGAGGAAGAGAAAAATGTTCAGTAAATTTGAATTAGACCTTTTAAAGGGTAAAAGAAACTTTTTATATTTGTCTCTAAAAACAAAAAGAGAAAAGAATGAGTAATGAAGCATCGGATGTATTTCCATACGAAATCCAACACGAAGTGGTTGTCGACTTTATACGCAAATACACGAATAGGACTATTAAACTTGATTTTGATAAAATTGCGGAAAACCAACAAAGACGCAATTGTTCGATTCATAGACACTCTTACCAATAATATTTCAGATTACTGTGATGGACAACATCCAAAAGATTTAAAAGTAATAGAGAAAGCTATGTTTATTGGCATTGTCACATTAAGAGCCATTGATTGTATAATAGATACTGAAGTCAATATACCTGAAATTGAACAAAAGATAAACCAACTACAGAAAAGCGTTGATTTAACGAACGAACTAACTGTTCTTAAAAATCTTAAATGCTTTGCAGAGTAGAGGCGAGTAAGTGGTGACAAAGGAGTTACACGCATATAATAATTCCAAAACATCTACACGAAACCCTAAAAACCCTTTCAAAAAAACACAACATAAGCATCTCAAAAATAATCGCATTAAGTATTAATACCGATATTAATACCGCCCACTTCCCAATAAAAGACGATTATAAAGAAACGGGCTCGAGGGGATTCGAACCCCCGACCCCAGGCTTAGAGGGCCTGTGCTCTGTCCATGCTGAGCTACGAGCCCTATCATTAAGCTTTACTGACAACCTTTAAATCGTTTTTCATAAAGCCAAGTTCTTTGTGCTAAGCCTTTTTCAAACTAGTTGATGGTGTTAAAAATAAAAAGTGAGGTGTGGCGCCCTGTCACTTAATTTAAGCCAAGATCTGGGAATTTAGCTTTTTCTACGCCGAGTTCCTCTTGTAGTGTTCTTATCCTGTTGGCGTATTCAGTCATTTTGGCTCTATCATTTTGTACTTTAGCAATTTTGTAAGCTTTCCAAGCCTTTTTTAGGGCACCCCAAGTCTGTCCAGTTGTGAATTTCTTAGACATACTGTCTCGTTATACGCTTTCAAATCAATGAGATAAAAACCTTTCCATTTCATCTGTCTCATAAGGTAGTTATTTGAGGTGGACCCACCCTTTTTGTGGGAGAATTTCATTATTAAAGTAGACTCTACCGTTTCCCTCCATCGTTCTACCTACCTTTTTTATTGAAGTTCCTGTTTCCTCTGCTAATTTAATTATTTTTGGTACGTCTTTCAGCCTGGAAGTAAATACTATCTCATACTCTTCTCCGCCATAAAAAGTATATGCAATCTTCTCATTTTCAACAATCTCATTGCTATTTTTTAGTGCTTCATTTATCGGTATCTCGTCTAGGAAAATATCTACTCTACTTTTGCTAGCAATTTCATAAAGTGATATAATAAGACCATCACTGGAATCTATCGCAGCAGTCACTAACTTTCTATTGGTTAGACCAAGTCCGAAAGCTAATCTGGCCTTTGGGTAGAGCACGGCTCCGATTGCTCTTTCTGTGAGTCGAGGACTTTTTATCTGTCTAACACCATTGATAATATCTAATCCAAGTGGAGGTAGGCCAAAGTCTCCAGTGACAAAAACTACTTCGTCACTGTAGGCCCCATCTCGAGTTGTAACTTCCTTTCCCCAACCAAACATGATACAATCCATAATTAGATCTGTAGTTTCGTTTGTGTCTCCACCAACTATTTCTATTCCATACTCGTTTTTCGCATCTTTAAGTCCATTAGCTATCTCAAAGACATTATCTTCTGTAAAACCTCTAGGTATACCAAGAGAAATCAAAGCCCCCCACGGTTTAATACCCTTAGAAGCAAAATCACTAACGCAAGCAACTACACTTTTTCTAGCAGCTTGTCTAAGCGTCATTTTCTTAGGGATATCCGTTTTTCCAACTAACATGTCACACTTGATCGCGAATTTCTCCTTTTTCATTGCTTTCTTTGTCCAAGCGACATCATCCCCTATTTGAGAGAAAAGTTTTTTAGGCTGTCCAACAGTTTCAACAATTATCTCTATTACTTTTAGCTCATCAAGCATAAAAGACCACTTCGTAAAAAACTTTCGAAATAGAATTACTGACTAGCTTCAACAATTCGTTCAACTGACACTATACTGATTCTTATAAATAAGAATTTTCTATAAAGTTGATACAAGTCTTACACTAAACTTAAATAACTTAAATCGTAAGAGGAAAAACGTGCCCCGGTAGCTCAGTGGTGGAGCGATTGCCTCGTAAGCAATAGGTCGCGGGTTCAATCCCCGCTCGGGGCTTTTATCTAAAAGAATCATACCCAGTTTCAAAATCTTTTTAAGATAAAGCCTCTTTTAAAGAATAGAAGGATATGATAGAGGAAAAGAAAGATCTTAGAAGGGAGTACCCAAGTGTTGTTGACTTAGCGTACACTCAATATAAGAAATTCCGTAAAGTTGATGAAATAATGAGTCGTGACGTTGTGACAGTTGGTTCAGAGGTTACGATGGAGGGTGCTGCAAAGGTAATGGGTGAAAAGCATATTGGAAGCTTGATTGTTATCAAATATAGTACCCCCATAGCAATTGTGACAGAGAGAGACCTTCTCAGCAGAGTTTTAGCTGAAGGGCGAAATCCAGCTGATGTAATAGTTGAAGAAGTTATGTCCTACCCTCTTATCACAATATGCCCAAAAATATCCATAAAGGAAGCTGCTCAAACCATGATTAAGAATAAGGGCAGATTAGCAGTTTTTGAATGTGGAAAGCTTGTTGGGATCGTGACTGCCTCAGACCTTATAAGAAGTTTGCCTGATGTACCTGAAGCTATGATTAAGGTAGACGACTTCATGACCAAGAAGGTCATATCTTATGATAGATCCACATTTATTTCTGATCTAGTTAAAGTAATGGGTAAAAAAAGGATAGGAAGTATCATAATAAACAAAGAAGAGAAGCCAATAGGAATTTTCACAGAGAGAGACCTGCTTACTGCATTTCTGTCAAAGGGAAAAACGTTAGATATGCCTGTAGATAATCATTACTCAACTCCTTTAATCACAATTCCCCTTGGAACAAGTATAAACAAAGCAGCAACAATAATGGCAACAAAACATGTTAGAAGGTTACCTATTACCCAAGACGAAAAAATAATAGGGATCATCACCGCAAGAGACCTAGTTGAAGCGTACGCTAAATAATAGACATCCCATATTTTTTCTCTAGCTTATAAGGAGCCCTTATATCGAGCTATGGACTACCAACTAAAAACACAAAATAAATAAAACCAACCAAACACAGTCCAAGGTAAACAACGCATATAATTGCGGGGGTTGCCAAGCCAGGTCAAAGGCGCAGGACTGAGGCTCCTGTCCCGTAGGGGTTCGTGGGTTCAAATCCCACCCCCCGCACTAAAACTCGAATTATCATCTAAATTCTAGGTTGTGAGCACAAAATATATAGCTATAAACTTAGATAAGATTGATCCAAAAAGGTGCATTGGAAAATGAAACATGACGAATCCGAGAGCCTTGATTTATGGTCATATTTCTTGGTTGCCTTTGTCTTTTCGTGGTTGTTTTGGATTCCTCAAGCCTTGGTTTCGACAGGTTTATTATCGATTCCTTCAATTTTTGCTGACTTCCTATTCAGCCCCTTTAATCCAGCTGCTTTTGGTCCGCTTGTCTCAGCCTTTGTTCTCACGTATCTAAGTGAGGGAAGAAGAGGAGTAAAGAATCTGCTGAGAAGAGGGGTAGATTATAAGTTCGATAAAAAGTGGTACTTTCCAATTTTCCTCCTCTTTCCCATCATAACTGGCAGTGCCCTTTTGTTGACAATACTTAGCGGAGAAGCTTTACCTGAACTATCTGTGTTATCTAACCCTTTATTGATTGCGATTGGCTTCGTTTACATATTCTTTCTTGGTGGACCCTTTCAGGAAGAGTGGGGTTGGAGAGGATACGCCTTGGATAGATTGCAAGCGAAACGGAATGCGCTTGTTTCAAGTTTGGTGCTCGGGGTTCTGTGGGGAGCTTGGCATCTGCCATTATTCTTCATAGAAGGAACAATCCAGTCTCAGACACCAATCTGGGGTTTCATGATTCTTATAATCTGTGGAACAATCCTGTTCACTTGGGTATACAACAACACAGGCGGCAGCATCCTAGCCGTAATGCTCTTCCACACGATGAACAACCTATCATTCTTTATATATCCAACGCTTGAGACCGCATTAGGTGGTCTTTACCTGTTGATCCTTAATTTGGTCTTAGTCGTAACGGTGCTGACAATATGGGGGCCTAAAACATTGACCCGTCAAACAAAACCGAAGATCTAAATAGCAGCTTAAATCCTATATCTAAGTCTATGGGACGCCTAATGTATGTGCAGTCTTTGATTTGGTGTACTCTTGGAAGATTTCCCCAAAAGCGGTGCAAAAATATCTGCAGGCTTTTTCCAACCCTTCTTTACCGTTCTCCGATAAAGTGTATTTAGTTGTTCTGCCAACTCTTTCCATTCTCACTAACCCCTTCTTTCGCAGTTCCTTTAATGCAGGGTATATTGTCCCTGCTGTTAGTCTGGTTCCCCTTCTCATCCTGAGCTCTTCGCATATTTCCTTTCCATTCATCGATCTTTTCGATAGGAGCCAAAGTATATAAAAGGACAGCATTCCCCGCATGTCACAACAGTCCGGAACCTCCGGGCAGCAGATCTCATCCCTCATGGTTGTAACATTGGGCATTAGATGTATTTATATATTGACGACAATTATTGGGCACCCAATAGGAAAGGGGTGTAGTATGCGAGGAAAAGACGTTAAAAAGTATGTGGCAACAAGATACAGGGAAATTGCGAAAAACGGGGGATCTTGTTGTTCATCATGTGGTTGTGGACTTTCAACTGGAGACATACCTTTGACGATGGGGTACTCCATTGAGGACTTGAGAAGTGTGCCTGATGCTTCAATCATGGGTTTGGGCTGTGGGAATCCTATTGCCTTAGCAAATTTGAAAGAGGGTGAAATCGTTTTAGATTTGGGCTCTGGGGGTGGAATTGATGTCTTTTTAGCAGCTAAGAAGGTCGGACTTACTGGAAGGGCTATTGGCATTGACATGACGGAAGAGATGATTGGTAGGGCGCAAGCTGTCGCCAGAAAATATGGTTATGGAAATGTCGAGTTTCGATTAGGTGAAATAGAAAACCTGCCAATTGAAGACGGGTCTGTTGATGTTGTCATCAGCAATTGTGTAATCAATTTGTCCCCTGAAAAGGAAAGAGTGTTTCAAGAAGCATATAGAGTATTGAAGCCAAGTGGTAGAATTGTTATCTCTGACTTGGTGGCTGATGGAAAATTGCCTGAAGAAGTTAAGGAAAGTCTTGACGCTTGGGCTGGCTGCATCGCAGGTGCGCTTGAGAAAGTTGAATATCTGAACATAATGAGAAGAGTAGGATTTCAAGATGTTAGAGTCGTTTCCGAAACTGTTTTCACTTTGGGTGTTACTAGAGAATTAAAAGGAAAAATAAAGAGTATTCAAATCGAAGCCCAAAAACCCTACCAAAGAAGTGTTTCTGAATATTCTACAAAACAGATAGTTTACTATTAAATCTAATTTTTTAGACGTCTACCCTTGATAATCTAAGAGTATTTAGGAGGGTCAATAAAGTTAAACCATCATCTCCTACTACGAAGGCGAACCATAGAGGAGTTAACCCAAAAAGTCCTAATGCTCCTAAAGTTAACTTAATTCCTAAAGAAACTGCTATGTTTTGTTTAGTGATGCTCATTGTCTTTCTACTTAACTTGACAAGATAGGGTATTTGCGCTAACTCGTCCTTTACCAATACTATGTCTGCTGACTCGAGGGCAACATCGACACCACTACCGCCCATAGCTATACCGACATCTGATACAGCGAGAGCAGGTGCATCGTTGATGCCATCCCCCACCATTACCACAAAGCTGTATTTGTCTTTGATTTTCGACAAGACCTCAAGTTTATCTTCTGGAAGTAGCTCCGAATAAACGTTATCTACACCAAGCTCATGTGAAACTTGTTCTGCGATCTCTTTTTTATCTCCACTAAGAATCATAGTGTGAATCCCTAAACTTTTTAATCTATTAATTGTTTTAGTTGCGTCCTTACGTATCGTGTCAATCAAACAAATAGAGGCTTCAGCAACTTTATTAATTGATACACAAATGGGAGTATGTCTATCGCTAACATAAAGGTCAACAATTTTATCACAATTACAACCATATTGTTGCATTAATTCTAGGTTTCCAACAGCTACCTGTACCTTATCAACAAGGCCAACTATGCCTTTCCCTGGGACTTCGGTGACGTCTTCAACAACTAGTTCATCAAGGGGTAATTTCTGATCTGTTGCTCTTTGAACTATTGCTTGAGCTGAAGGGTGATTTGAATGCTTTTCTAAAGCTGCAGCATATTTGAGAACATTTGGATCAAGTTCATCTTTAAAGCTGACTTCGTTTACTATAGGTTTACCCAGAGTTAATGTACCTGTTTTATCAAATAAAATAGCTTCCGCCTTTCCAATTTTTTCTATATATGCTCCTCCCTTGATAATTATCCCATTTTTGGCTGCGAGAGTTATCGCTGTAAACATAGTTGCCGGAATGGAGATTATAAAAGCACTTGGGCATGAGATGACCAACAATATTAGTGATCTATATAACCATATTTCATATGTTCCTCCCATAATTAACGGTCCAAAACCACCTGTAAGAATCGCGAGTAAGACTACTATTGGAACGTAGATGTGAGCAAACTTATCAACCAATCTTTCTATTGAAGCTTTTCTTTTTCGAGATTCAATAACCACCTTTGCAATCTTTGAGACGAGCGTTTCTTCGGAATCCTTAACAACCTCAACTTTAAGGCTTCCATTTAGATTTAATGTTCCGGCAAATACATAGTCACCAACATTTTTTAAAACTGGAGTTGACTCGCCACTGACAACAGATTGGTCAACAGAGGAGGATCCATTTATTATCCTCCCATCAAGTGGTATTCGTTCACCTGGTTTTATGAGTAGTGTCATCCCAATTTTAGCTTCCTTGACACTTATCTCTCTTTCTAGCCCATTTTCAACTAATCTTGCAGTATCTGGCATGAGTTTAGAAAGACTTTCAATTGTCTTTTTTGCTCTTTCTTCAATATAATTTTCAAAATGTTCTGAGAGAGAGTATAAAAAAAGGACAGTAACTCCTTCAAATAGAAAATTTAAATACATTGCTCCAAAGGCTGCAACTGCCATAAGAAATTCAACAGAGAACTTCTTCCCAAAAAGGAGCTTCTTTAAACCAACAGATCCAATGTAAGACCCTACAAGGGTAATAGTGATGTAATATAGTGCGTTGGAAATAGTTACATTTCTGCGAAGAATAGGTATTTCAAAGCTAAGCAATATTTCTTGCATTAGTAACTCTATTAAAGTTGAAATCACTACCACAACACCAAGTAAGGTTGCTATTTTGATCCAAACTTTTCTCGCATGGCGTTTATTTGATTCATTCATAGTTTACCACTTAAACAGGGTTTACACGCTGTAATTTTGATCAGATACTATATTAGAATAGTGCTAAAAATCGGGATGGAAATATTAATATAATAATAATCTAGTTATAGAATAATAATAGTGGTCTCTGTGACTGTAGTTAGTATTACTCTACCAAACGACTTACTTAAGAAGTTCGATGAATTTATGGCGAATAGAGGTTACTATAGCCGCTCTGAAGCGTTCCGCGATGCTTTGAGAAGCTTGATGGAAGAAGCTGAATTTGCTAAAGTTGAATCTAGCCTCATATTTACTACTGTTATTATAACCTATGATTACGAGAGAAGAGATGTTGACTTAAAGATGACAGAAATAAAGCATGAATTTGATGACGTGATAGTGGAGAATGTTCATAGGCATGTGAATGGTATGTGTTGCTTAGAAATTTTTATCGCTCAAGGAAATAGCGAACGTATTAGAGATTTGATAGGCAGGATAAGAGGTATGCGAGGAATACAACAAGTTAAATCTGTGTTTGTCTCGTTATAAAAACCCAACTCTATACAAGCCCCACCGTCATTTTTAGTACATTCACACCCATTCTGATATTTTACTATTTTGTTATTAAGGGGCATAAATTGTTCATTAAATCGATATACTTTTCTAATTCTAATCGTTATCTGTTGTTCATAGCTAGTAAAGGTGATAGTATACGGATAATTTCTCAGTAGAAAAGAGGTTTGATATCGGTCCTTTAGTTACCTTTATACCTAATAAAAGATATCCTATTTACAATTGGTTCCATTTCAAAGAAGGATTCTCAAGAGACTTTGTAATTTTAATGCTAGATTCATTTAAAGTGGTAAAAGGTGGTTGGGTTCTTGACCCGTTTTGCGGCTCTGGAACGACATTACTCGCATCAAAGGAAAAAGGTATTAACTCTGTTGGTGTTGATGTTATGCCTCTTTGTATATTCATTTCTCAAGTCAAAACAATGGATTATAATATTGAGAAGTTAAAAGAAGTCTCAAGGAGTATCTTTGCCAAAAAATTTGTTGCACCTGATACTCGAATACTGAGCCCCCTTATAAAACGTGCTTTCACAAAGTACGCACAAGAAGATATTCTATTTTACAGAAATGTTGTAAGAGAGATCGACGATCCGATCATAAGAAACTTTTTCACACTAGCTTTAATTATCACCTCAGAAAAGGTTTCATTTGCTTACAAAGATGGAGCTGTCATAAAAATACGTAAAGTTAAGAACATCCTACCATTCAAGCCTATGCTGAAAAGAACTATAAAGAAGATGATAAATGATCTTAAAAGGTTTGGTCCTAAAGCAGCACAAGTAAAGGTCTACCAAGGAGACGCGAGAAACCTAAGTTTTCTTGAAGACTCCACCTTTGACGCGGTAATAACATCACCTCCGTACCTAAACATTATCGACTACATGAAAGTGTACAAGATTGAAAACGAACTCTTCTTTAACGGTTCAACAGGGCAAAGCATTCATTCATATATTGGGTTGTCTGTGAAAGAAAAATCTGATTTCTTTACCAACTTAAAGGCCCCTCCTATAGCGAAGGTGTACTTTAAGGACATGGAAAGTGCTCTCCAAGAGCAATATAGGGTTTTAAAAAAAGGGGGTTGGATAGCTATGGTTGTTGGGGAGGGTGTATTTCCAGATCGAATTGTTCCTGTTCACAACATCCTTGCGAAATCTGCTCAAGACGTTGGTTTCCAGGTGAAGAAGATCATGTATGTTAATAAAAGAACTGTGACCGATCAAAATAGAAATAAGATTGGTACAGCTCTTGAGAGCGTGTTAATATTTAGAAAGTAACTAAACGTCAAAACCGATCCACTTTCTAAATGATCGTTCCTCACCTGGAAAATAAATCAACAACTAATTCAGGGTCTATGCACAATAAAGTTAATTAACATCTCCATACTTAATAAATTTGTTAATCATGAGCTTCGATAGATTCCTTGAAAATGGAAGGGCAATGATACTTGCATATGATCAGGGAATAGAACACGGACCAACAGATTTTACCCCAAAAAACGTTGACCCAAATGTCATAATGGAAATCGCAGAAAAAGGAAGATTTAACGGCATAGTCTTTCAAAAAGGACTAGCAGAAAGGTATTACAACGGAAAAGTGCCGCTAATCCTAAAAGTTAATGGAAAGACAAACATAGTCAAAGGTGACCCGATTTCGCGACAGAACTGTTCTGTAGAATATGCTGTGAGCTTAGGAGCTAAAGCAGTTGGTTACACAATTTACCCAGGAAGCATCCACGAGAGTATCATGTTCCAAGAGTTTGGTAGAATTCAAGAAGAAGCTAGGAAGTTCGATTTAGCAGTCATTATATGGGTATATCCAAGAGGAGAAGCTGTAAAAGACGACACATCGAAGGATATAGTTGCCTACGCCGCAAGAATAGGGTTAGAACTTGGTGCAGACGCTGTTAAGATAAAATACACAGGTGACCCGGTCTCTTTTAATTGGGCTGTTAAGGCCGCAGGTAAAGCCAGGGTCCTTATGTCAGGAGGACCAAAAGCACCAACAGACGAAATATTTCTAAATCAAGTTAATGGTGTTTTAGAAGCTGGTGGAATAGGGCTTGCCGTAGGAAGGAATGTTTGGCAACATATAGACCCTTTAAAAATGAGTCGAGCACTGAGAGCGTTGGTGATAGAAAGAAAGAGTCTTGATGAAGCAATTAAGATTGTGAAAGAATAGGGTGTTGTTTTAGATTGAAGATCGGGGTACTCACTGGTGGTGGTGATTGCGCAGGGTTAAACGCTGTTATCCGTGCTGTAGTTAAACGTGCTGAAGAATATGGTTGGGGAGTAGTTGGTATAAGATATGGTTGGGCAGGTCTCATCAAATTAGACACCATGCCACTTAAATTCAAGGATGTGGCTGGTATCCAAAGGACTGGTGGCACAATTTTAAAGACCTCAAGAACAAATCCGTTTAAGTACCCTGATGGGCCTGAAACCATAATTAAGAATGCTAGGGAGCTAGGGTTGGATGCGATTGTTGCAATTGGTGGTGATGACACACTTGGTGTGGCTGCAAAACTTTGTAGAATGGGGTTAAAGATCGTTGGCGTTCCAAAAACGATGGATAACGACCTATCTGGAACAGATTTCACATTTGGTTTCGATTCGGCGGTGAATGAAGCAATGCATGCATTAGATAATATAGTGACCACAGGTGAATCGCATGATCGTGTCATGGTCGTCGAAGTGATGGGTCGCCATGCAGGTTGGGTGGCAGCATACGCAGGGATCGCAGCAGGAGCTAATCTGATATTAGTACCTGAAGAACCTATTTGCTTAGATGACATTGTCTTATTTCTAAAGGGGAGATTTGACAAAGGGGAAAAGGCTACTCTTATCGTTGTAGCAGAAGGCGCTGTTTTAAAGAATGAAACTGGTGCGTTAGCTTATGATAACAAAGTAGATGAATTTGGTCATGTTAGGCTTGGTGGAATTGGGCAGTTTCTAACTGATGAGATAAAGAAGCATTTAAAATGTGAGATAAGATGTGTTTCTCTAGGGCATACTATAAGAGGCGGACCACCTACAACATTTGATCGCGTGCTCTCAAGTCGATTTGGTCTAGCTGCTGTAGACTTGATCAAAGAGGGAAAGTTCGGGATGATGGTTGCTCTTAAAGGCACACAAGTTGTGTCAGTGAGTATAGACGATGCTACTTCTAAAATGAAGGCCCTTGACCCAGAAATACATAAAGTTTCAAAGGCATTGATTTATTAACTTTCCAAACTATTAAACAAAGCTGAAATAACTAGTATAAGTAGGCCTCTTTTATAGTCTTCACCATTTTCTTGAGAGCGTCATAAACCTCTTGTCCACTGCTATAAAGAAAGGTCTCATCCATCGAATCACTGCTGACTATTGTAATAACGTATTCTTGGCCTGTCTTATTTATGAAGATTTTTACCATTTTTTCATTTTTCATTAAAGCATTTAACTTAATCCCTTCATCTAGTTCTATTGATGAAACCTTCTCTTCTAACTCGTCTAAATTTAATCTTCTAACCCAGGGCACATAATCTTCATAACATTTCCTTTTTCTTTTACTCATAAAGTCACGCATAACTTAAATATCATCAAGAATTTAAGTTTTGATGTCTATGAATATATTTACAACAAATAAGAGGTCAGTAGTCGAACTTAAGCCTAGGTTACATAATCATTTCTTGATCCAAGTATGTGGTCCAACTCTATACGATGGACTTCACTTAGGCCACGTAAGAACCTTTTTGTTTTTTGACGTGCTAGCTCGTTTTCTAAAGCATTCTGGATACAAAGTTAGCTTTAGCATAAATTTCACCGATATCGATGAAGAAGTTTTCTACAAGGCTAGAAAGGAAGGAACTTCATTCGAGGCTGTTTCAAACAAGTTTTGCACACTAACTCTTAACACCTTTAAGGTTTTGAATATAAAGACACCTACAAATTACCCACGTTCTTCTGAGAGCGTTGAGAAAAGTATCGAAATAATTAAATCTCTGATATTAAATGGTTTTGCTTACGAACTCAACGGAAACGTTTTCTTCGAATTTGATAAGTTATATGACAAAGGCCCTGTTTCAAGCTTAAGCAAGGAAATTTTACTCGACTTGAGGCTCGACTCATATAAGGGGAAAAGAGGGCCATTAGACTTCCTTCTATGGTACAAAACCGATCGGCACCCGAACTGGCCTTCTCCTTGGAGCTCGGGAAGACCAGGATGGCATCTACAAGATGTAGTTATGGCTAACGCCGTGTTTAATGGTCCTCACGACCTTCACGGCGGTGCAGTTGAGTTGATATATCCTCATCACGACTTTATTGAATGTTTAGGCAGAGCTGTAGAAAGTGTTAACCCGTACGTCCCGTATTGGGTTCATACGTGCATATTATTGATTGGAGGAAAGAAGATGTCAAAGTCAGAAGGTAATGTAATCTATGTTGATGATCTTCTTAAAAAATTCAGTTCCGAATCTATTAGAACATATTTTCTTTCAACAAATAGAGAGATGGTGATTGACTTCGAAGAAGACAACCTAATTAAATACGACGAAATGATAAAATCTTTAAGGATGGAATTGGATAAGTGTAAAGGTGGTTATTCTCCACCTTCTAAAGACGTACTTGTGCTTAAAAGGTCAATCATTGAATCTTTATCAGAAAATATGAATACTAATAAAGCACTTGAGTTATGTATTCAAATGGTTCAGTTAGTAAAAGAAGGAGGAATTAATGTTGAAGTCGTCAAAGAAATCTTTCAAATACTTGGTTTGGATTACCTTCTACTCTAACCTAAAAGCTTGAGCTAACAAGTCGAACTTCACTTTAAATTCTATAGACATCTTTTATCTTTTTTCTGAATATGTCCTTAGGAATTACTCCAACCGTTTTATCAACAAGTCTTCCATCTTTAAAGTAAAGTATTGTAGGAACACTCATGATGTAATATTTCTCTGATGTTGCAGGATTTTCATCCACATTTATTTTTGCAAAGGTTATCGAAGTCACCTCCTTTGCAAGCGCTTCAAATGTTGGCGTCATTATCTTGCAAGGGCCACACCAATCAGCAAAGAAGTCTACAATAACGTTCTTTTTCTCTTGTAAGAAGGAATCGAAGTTTCCATCGTTTAAATGATGTAACTTTTGTTTCTCAACCTCTTGGTACTGACTCTGACTAACGATTCCGTTAAACTTTTTCTTCAATATTCTAGAAAGTTCTTCGTCGCTCATGGTTTCCGCACACTTTATAGTTGAATATAAAAATTTCGAGTTGTTTAAAATATTTTGTATATTTGACAGTAAGTCGTTTGAATAGGTTAGATCATTTTAATGCGAAATTCTAACTCTTACTACTAAAGGAGAATGGTTTGATTAGAAAATGTTTATATCTGGTATCAATGTTTATTTACATTTGATAAAATGCACCCAATTTGCGAAATTTCTTCCAAGTACCTATTACCTGTTTTTAGGTCTAGAATTGTAAATATTTTAATAAACGAACGCGGTTTAACACAGGTCGAAGTCGCAGAGCTTTTAGATATTTCACAAGCGACAGTCAGCTTATACATTGGACAGAAAAGAGGATTTAGCAGAAAGTTTACCTCTTTATTTGACTTCGATATTATAGACCAGTATGCACACTCCTTTGTCGAAGAAGTCACGGACTCGTCTTCAGCAAAGGCAATGGAATACTTCTGCGCATTATGTAATGATATGAAGCGAAAAGGTATGTTATGCACAATCCATAAAAGCATAGGTGGTGCACCCCCTAACTGTAAGATTTGTATAAAATAGAGGGACATACTTTTATAACGAAGGTCCTATAACATTAATTTAAGGTTTGGATCGCCATTTCGAGATGCATTCAATTATAAGGAGAAGGGAAAGAGGTCCTGACTTGATTCTATATTCGATTCCAATGCTATCTAAAGACCAATTTTATGGGGCAATTCAAGATTTTGCTAAGGCTGGGTTTAAGGTTTTCCTTTTAAATGTTCACTTAGGAACCAAATTCACTGGTAGAAGGGTGGAAGAATGGTTTCTAAATGATCACTATGGCCAACCACCTCATAATGTAGTTATTCGTTGTAGGAATCAAGCAAGTTACGTGAAAATTTATGCTAATGGCAAGATAATATCAACATTCGAAATAGAGCCAGTCATTATCAATTTCATCAAAAACTTTCACTTATATAAAAGAGTTTTAAGGAGTTTTCCAAACACTTTGCCCGAAAGATTTGAAAATGATTATTTCAGATACTTTTACCAGCCTGGTCGTTTAGATGTTTTCCTTAAAACAAGGTTCGAATACCCAAAGTCTATTTGGCTAGCTAACAGGAAAGAGAATAAACTCTACTTATTAGATGACGAATTACTAACTTTAAAGACTTTGGCTAAAATAACAATACCAAGCTATATCGAAGCTAATTTCAATTTTCTGTTCACTAAAGACATCTTTAATTCGATCACTAAACCGGGTATGAGACCAATATTCAGAGGAAAAATTTTGGTTAAAACCTTTATCGAACAGATAGATGCTTTATTAGGAAGACCATTCCCAAGGAACCTTAAAGGGTTGAAGAGTTTCATCATACCAGAGGATTCCAAGTTCATCTTCCACAAACCAAGAGTTAAAATTGAAGGGAAACACTTGAGGTATCTTTTTAAAATATTGAAGAACTATTGCTATGATTCTTATCATATCACGAATGCGTCTGATTTAATCTAATTAAAGAAAATGAAACCTTCTGAGCCCTTCCTTTTAAACATTAAAAACAAAAACATTATAAATATAACAAAAACTCCACAAATAAACGTGCTCCGATGGTGTAGTCCGGTCAAGCATGTCGGCCTTTCGAGCCGTAGATCCCGGGTTCAAATCCCGGTCGGAGCACTTAAACCCTCCGTTTAGAATCGCCACCAGATTTTGTTACAACATCACCAAAACTACTTATAGATGTCTCTTAAATATGACTAATTTTAGGTGCTTTAACTTTGATGGCGGGAAGTCCTCCTGCGAAAGCTGGGGGATGAAAGCCGAAAAATATTTATAGTTTATAAAGAAAATTAGTAACTATGAAATATAAGCTTGATAGAGGCGCGCATTCAGTTTATGCTCTTCAATATCATCTTGTTCAGGTAGTAAAATATCGCAGACAGGTGTTCGAAAATGAGAAGATTGTGGATTTTCTGAAGCAAAAAATAAGAGAAATAAGCGAAAGTTTTGATGTAGATGTTCTAAACATTGAATGCAATAAAGACCATTTCCACATGCTTTTCAAGGCGAAGCCAACATTAGATATGCCAAGATACATCAATGCGATAAAAACTATAACGTCGAGGGAAATCCAGAGAAACTTCCCTGAAGTAAAGGAAAAGCTTTGGAAGGGGGTTTTCTGGTCTCCATCATATTTCCTCGCCACAACTGGGCAAGTGACTTTGGATGTTTTGAAAAAGTATGTTGAGGAGCAAGGGAATGCCTAGCTACAAGTTCAGGATTTATCCAAGCAAGGAACAAGAGGGAAGATTGTTTGAAACTTTAGAGTTGTGTAGGCAAACTTACAACTATTTCTTGGCTGAATGGAATGGAAGGGGCAAGATACCAAGCAGAATTAAGCTTCAGTCTCAGCTACCTAAACTGAAGAAGGAAAAGCCTGAGTTGAACAGGGTCTACTCAAAAGTTTTGCAGATGGTTCTCCACCAGCTTTACTCAAACCTAAAAGCCTTATCACAGTTGAAGAAAAATGGAAAGAAAGTTGGACGGTTAAGGTTCAAGGGTAAAGGTTGGTTCAAAACATTCGTCTACAACCAAAGTGGTTTCAAATTGATAAAAACAGGGAAGAGGCTTGACTTGCTCCACCTATCTAAAATAGGCGACATACCTATAAGGGTTCACAGACCCGTTGAAGGAAGAATTAAACAAGTCATAGTGAAGAGGCATAACTCGGGCAAATGGTTTGCCTGTGTTTGCGTTGAGAAAGAAGTGAACGTTGTTCAAAGAGAGCCTAAAAATGTTGTAGGCTTAGATGTTGGAATAAAACACTTTCTCACGGACAGTGACGGAAGACAAATAGAGAATCCGAGATTCTATGAGAAAACACTTAGAAGGATAAGAGTTCTCCAACATTGGCTTTCAAGGAAGCGTAAAGGCTCAAAAAATAGAGAGAAACAGAGAATCAAGCTTGCCAAAGCTTATGAAAGGCTTATAAACCAAAGAAACGACTTTCTGCATAAACTTTCAAGATTCTATGTAAACAATTACGACGTAATATGTGTTGAAAACCTAAACATAAAAAATATGGTTAGAAACCACAACTTAGCCCAGAAGATACTTGATGCCTCTTGGGGAAAATTCCTTCAGATGTTGTCCTACAAAGCTGAGAACGCTGGTAGGACGGTCGTGAAGGTGAACCCAAGAGGCACATCAGAAGGGCTAAGTTATGAAAATCCCTATAAGGATTGGATTTCAGCTATGCGAATAAAGATGCGGGGATGGAACAACCCTAAGACGCCTGCTAAGATGAAGCCCCTACTGGCTTACGTGCCAGCAAGCCTCATCGTTGAAGCAGGAAGCCCCTTGCGATAGCAAGGGGTAGTTCACGGTTATCATGGGATATTTTTGTCTATAGATATATTACAACCGAGGATGTGAAACTAAGTGACGGCTCGGAAGGCTCCAATTTTTTCTCTCATAATCTTTTGCGAGCATTCTGGCGCTTCTATATGTTAGGTGGGTATGGAGATAGAGCTTGAGGGCGTTGTTAGGGCTACTGGCCCGGGTAGGATGGTTATCGCTAAGGAGAGGGTGAGGTACTGGTTTGTCAAGAACGCTAAGCTCGTCGAAGTCGAGAACTGTGAAGCCCTTAAGGCGATGGGGAAGGGGGAGCGTAGGAAGCTGCATGGGAAGCATGTGAAGATAGTGATTGAAATAGAGGGGGTGGAAGCATGAGGGTTCATGTTTTCGCTGCATCTTCTTTAACAATCCTCCTACTACTCTCCTTCCTGCAGACGAGCGTGTATGCTGCTAGCTCGGTGCCTATCACGGTGCGATGCGTCTTCGAGGACGGTAGACCTGCGGCAAACGTCCTAGTTGAGGTGTACCATGAGAGCGGCCTATTCGGGAAGATGGTGACGGATTTAAATGGTAAGGCTGTTCTCAACCTCCCAGCCAACGAGACATTCACCTTCAAAACCTCATGGTTCGGGTGGAACGACCAGAGACAGATCACCGTTAAAGTGCCTGTTACGTTAGAGTTCTCGGTGAACGTGGTTGTATACCCTGTTGAGAAAGCCTTCATCCCACTCCGCCTTGTAACACTCACGCCCGGAGGGTTCTCGATGTACTTTGAGAAAGCGGATAAGGTTAACGCAACGGTCCAAGCTCTCCAAGGCACGAAGTATTCTCTTACGATACAGGGCCAGACCGTGACGTTTAGGTCGAACGAGACAGACACCTACTTCATCTTCGTAAACGTGCAGTACAGGGATGTTTCATGGCGCTCTATCACGTTAAGCACCTTCTCTGACACCACCTCGCAGAGGGTTTCCCAGAGCATGCTCGTCTATTCCCCTGAAATTGAAGTACAAGCCGTTGTGGACGGTGTTCCCGCACCACATTACCCTACCTCAGATGAAGTCGCAGAAGCTATGATGAAGCAATGGCAGGCGATGAAGAACGACATTATAAAATCAGTGGTCCAATCCCTGAGAGACGAGATGCAGCCCGTGCAGGTTGGCGTGAAAAACCTGCAGAACAAGACAGGAGAGCTTTCACAGCAGATCGACATCCTGAGCTCGCTTTCAAAGGACATGAGCGGTTTCATGAGGAACACGTTGAACAGTTTCCAGGCAAACGCTTGGACGAGCATCGTAGTGTTTGCGGCAATAGTTCTCATCCTACTCATCGCCATATACATGAAGAGGGAGATGCGTTGAAGGACCAGAAGGCCTACCCGATCACATTATACATTTCAATCCTAGCGTTAGCGTTCATACTAATTTCTGGAGCGTGGAGCCAAATCTACGAAACATACACAGTGCCAGCCCTGACAGTGTTGGCTTTCCTACTCCTCTTCATAGCTTGGCTGCTAGGCAACACGAGGCCCGGCTTCCCTGGGAGGATGCTGGGCATCACATTGTTCTACGGCCTACAGGGCTCAACCTTCAGACGCTTCGAAGCATTGCTCGTAGACATAACCGACAGCTTAAGCGATGATGCGTTGAACGAGTTCCGCCAAGCAGCGAAAGAAGACCTAGGGGAACAGTATAAGAAGGAAGGCGACGAGAAAAAGAGATCCGACATACAGAAGGCGATGGAGGCGCTTGATAAGGTCAACGCCACTGAGGTAAAAAGGTTCATGCAGGTCTACGGCTGCAGGAGGGACTTCACCAGACACGTGTGGGTCGTGCTAGCTGAGAAACCTATCGAGGAATACATGTTCGCAAGCACGATAACCTCGTTCACCCTACCGTTCGGCTACATTAGGAGACAGGCAGTGTTCGGGTTAAGACACGATTTCGGCCGGATGAAAGTTGCTAGAGAAACGCTGAGAGTTCACCTGTTCATGCCCCTCCTAGATGTAGAAAAAGTCTCCGAAAATAAGATGGTTCCAGGAGAGTTTGCTTCAGCCTTAGCTGAAATCGGTGCAGCCATACGCAGTGCACTGTTACTGCGTATAGAGAACAGGATGCTGAGGAAGGAGTTGAAGGCGAGGGAGAAGAGGATGCGTGAAACCGAGAGGCAGCTCAGCAGGCTCGCGAAGGAAACGGACATAGCGAGGGAGGCTGCTAAATCAAAGGTGCTCGAGCCACCTACAGAGGATGAAGCGAAGATTGCGAAGTCGAAGCCTGTTCAATCCCTATACTATGAACTGCTTTTCGCTACAGTAGCAGGCCAAATAATCGGTGCTGCACTGATTCCACAACTGGTTCAAATAGACGCCTTCATGGCAAGCGTTCTAGGGTCTATAGGAGGAGCAGCGGTCTTCTTCGTGTTCGTTGCGGAAAGGTGATCCCGTGAGCAGTGTTGAAGACTACCTTTCATCAATTAGGGATGAGATAGAGAATACGAAGGAGGAGATGAGGGATGCGGAGGCGACCGTGAAATCGTTCGTAGACTTTGTTACTTCAGATAGGCTTTTCAAAGACTACAGCAGGTTCTACCAGCTAGCCTACGACACCCAGAAGGTTGCGAAGGTCTTGGTTGAGAAGCTTCTATCGTTCGAGATGCAGATCAAGAAGGCTGAGGTGCAGCAGCCTCAGGTAAAGCCTGTGGAAGAGGTGAAGGAAGGAGGTAGGCCGGAGGAGAAGAAGGGAATCCTCTCACGTATAAGAGAGCGTTTATCAGTAAAGCGGGTTAAGAGGAAGCCTCACAGGGAACCTGCTGTAAACAGCTTGATAGAATACGGGCGTAGCACGATCAGCAGGCTCGACGTGATCTGGAAAGAGTACCGAAACCGCTACCTCCTAATAGCACATCAAGACGTGGAACCTGATATGGAGAGAGAGCTGCAGAGCAACCTCGAATTCATTTCATATATTACCAACGTGTGCGCAGACATCGTAACGTTCGTGGACGCAGCATACAGCATGAAGATAGCGGAGCTGGAGGAGAAGTACTCACAACTTATGAAGGCTCTCACGGTTTCTGAAACAGCGCAGCAACCTCTTCCAAAGGAATAAGATGTTCACTGGTTTGGCACTTCTCATGATTCAAGCCTAGAAATTTTTGCCTCTATACTTTAGGAAATGCCAGAACCCGAAGCTTATAAGAATAAAATTATCTGCGGAAACAGCCTAGAAGTTTTAAAGAACTTTCCTTCAGAAAGCATAGACATGTGTATGTTCAGCCCACCATATTATGGGTTGCGTGATTACGGTAGAAATGCGGAAACTGTTTGGAGCGATGGATGGCTTGGGCAATTGGGTTTAGAGCCGAATACGAAAATGTACGTTCAACATATGGTTGAAATTAATCATGAGATAAAACGCATCTTGAAACAGACTGGAAGCATGTATATTGTTTTAGGAGACACTTATGCTGGTTCCAATTGTGGAAGAGGCGATAAAACTCTTTTTCAAAATTATCGTAGGATGAAGGTTGCTGAAAACCTGTACGATAAGCCCAGCCCCCAAGCAAAGACCAAGGAATACAAACCCAAATGTCTCATCGGTGTTCCTTGGAGGGTTGCCTTCGCCCTCATAGATGATGGGTGGATATTAAGAAACTGTTTAGTGTGGTTTAAGCCAAATCACATGCCAAGCTCAGTCAAGGATAGATACTCTAACACCTACGAGTTCATCTTTTTCTTTGTTAAAAATAGGAAATACTATTTCAATTTAGATGCTATAAGGGAGCCTCATACGAGCATCAAAGATCTGGGAAGAAAAAGAACTGATCAAATCCATAGCAAATACTATGGGATAAGACCAAGTGGGTACCTTGTCCAACATCCCAAGGGCAAGAATCCAGGAGATTGTTGGAGTATCCCTACTAAACCTTTCAAGGAAACACATTTTGCGGTAATGCCTGAAGACATTTGCGTGAAACCAATACTATCAAGCTGTCCTGAAAATGGGATCGTCCTTGACCCGTTTTGCGGTTCTGGGACAACATGTGTAGTAGCGAAGAAACTTAGTAGAAACTATATCGGAATAGACATAAATCAAAGATACTGTGAGATAGCAAGGCAGAGGCTTGCCCAAGTACCTGAAAAACTAACCAACTTTATGGAAGCCAAAATAGTTAACGGGTAAACTTTGGCAAACGGTTAAGGGCTTCCCCTTCGTTTCCCACCCTCCTTGGAAGGAATCATCTCAAAAGCATTAATTACGTGTTCTTCTCTCTTGATTCCAGTTAATTTTTCAGCTTCTTCATTCGCATACTCCTCAGCTGTGTGAGATGGGCCCCAGTACCAATGCTTTAAATGCCCAACCTCATGTGCTACAGTGAAGCGTAGGAGCCGATCTGCTTTTTCAGGGTCTTCCTTGAAGAGTTGGTCGAAGCGTTCAGTTATATAGATCTTCGGATTAACTCTCACCTTGTCTTTAACCGATCCGTCTGGGTTATATGTCACCACCCACCCTTTGAGCCTCTGGCATGAGCCAAGGTGCCTACCCTTTGTTTTGACGAACTCGATTTCTGGAGCATCGACATTAAGCTCTCTGCAATAATGTTTCATGAGCAGCCTCGCCCTCAGCCTCCAATCCACGTTAGGAGCCGACTTCGTAGCCTCTATGGCGCTGGTGAGCTCCTCCCTTCGCTCTTTCAGGAGTGATTGCTTGTCCGTAGCCCTAGAAGCTATTGGGTGAACTACCTTCTTCTCATCGGTGTAGAAGCTTAGAACCTTTCTCTTGTATCCTTCTGGAAGCGTTATCCTCCTCGTAAGGCGTCACTGCTCCATTTTAGCGATGCAGACCTGGGTTATCGCAGTCTCCTTGGATGCAGGTTCGATAGCCATGAACGTGTCGGTCAACTTAATGTTGTATGCACTGGAGTTTAGTGAAGTGACGGCGTCCTTCATAAGCTTGGCGTTGAATGCGATTTCTGGGCCGTAGTAAGGTCCATCCAGTATTTTAGTCGCTTTAGTTACATATCTTCCTTCAACCCATTTATCGTTCTCCCACCTCCCTTCTTCATACGCTCTAGCTTCTAATATTGGTTGGCCTGCCTTGTCCGCTTTCAAGACTAAGAGGGGGTCTCTGCCTTTTGCGGCTTCGATCGCCTCCTTCAGATCTCTATGGGTTACTACAAGCTCAGCCTTCTTTTCTCCCTCTAGGCGTTTTTTCACCACGTTAAGCACTATGCCATCTTCTCGTACAAAGTCGTTTTCTTCATCTACTGGATGCAGTGGGAAACGAAATTCTTTCTTGATGCCTTTGTTTCTGAGCTCCATCCTAAGTAGGTAGTCTCCCGGGTTATCCGTGTCCCTGATTAAATCGAACTCCCAGTTTACACCTGGTTCGTTTTTGTTCCTGCGTATGATCTCTTTTATTGGCCTAACAGAATCTATTTCAAAGTCACTTTTTGCGCCTTCGCCTACTTCATTGGATATAGGTATTTCCGTGAAAGAGAAGCTTACTGAGCTAGGGTCTCTGTTGAATAAAACCAGTTTATCCTTGTAAAGTTTCAGTCTAGCATGCCCCGTGTTTTTGTCGGCATAGGATAAGACACTGTACAGGGAATTAAGGCGTTGTGCATCCAGTTTGAACTTGTGGTCTCTTGGTGTATGTTTAAAACCTACATCCTCCTCGATAACCTTATTCCTCTGCTCCAGGTTTTCTGTAGGCTCCTCAACCTTTGAGAGGATCTCCTTCCTCCGCTCCTTTAACTCCTGCAGGCCCGTGGCCTTCGTTATCGGGCGAACCCTTTTTTCCTCATCTGTGAAGAATCCAGTAACCTTCTTCTTGTACCTTTCTGGGAGCTCAATTTTCACAACCCGGGGCATAACTCTCTAAATGATAGAGTGCACAGAATTCTGCATCTTCTATGGTGTTGACGGAAAATGGCTAAAAGAAGGCTTCCACCTATAAGTACAGGCCATAGCCCGATACTAGGCGCCATCGAGCTAACGAAGGAGGAGATCAAGGAGCTGAACGAGAAAGGCAGCGTGGAAGTAGAGCTTGAAGTAGAGGGCAAGACCATAAAGAAGACCATTCACCCATCGAATGTGAGAGGAGGTAGGGTTCAGTACTACGTGCGCAGCACTGGAGAGGTTGCTTTCAGAAACTATCCAAGCGACTACGGGCGCTCTGCCACACATCGAGCCTCTAAGGGAAAGCCTTTCGCTGGAGATTAGTTAAACGATGCCTGAGGAGGAGCAGGGGGCATATGCTAGGGTAGAGGGCGTCTTCGGGTTCGAGCGCATGCTATCGAACATCGTGAACGGAAGGATAGAGGACGCTTACAAGATTGCTGCAATGCTTGCGAACGAGTTGAACATTCCAAGCCCGTATCCATCGCTTGAAAAATACCAGATCGCCTCTCATGTTCTAAATGCGAGGACACCCTACTTCCTGAAAGCTGATGTGCTGAAGAGCCTAGGCCTCGATCCTACTCTAACGTTCGAGGAGAACGTGAAGCTACTGTACAGAATGAAATATGAAGCACTTAGAAGCTTATTCGTCTTCATGAACCGTGCTAGGATCCTGTTCGAGGACAGCTTCGGGATACCCTTGCACAAGCTTCTCAACCCTCAAACGGTGGACACGCTCATTTACACTTCAACAGGTGCCATAGCTGAAGTTGGAAGCATGCAGCCTGACTTCGTCAACTCAGTCATATTAACAATTTACAGCATAATCTGCGGAACCGGCATAAAACAATGTTTGAAGCTGCTGAAGTACAGCCTCCTCCACGAATGCTTTATCTGGCTGAGCAAGCACGGGCCTCTGCTGAGGAGGAGTAGGTACGCTGCTGTCGGCATAAAATATGAGATGCTCTTCTCTCGCATGCGGTCTGAAGTGCACGCTCAGCTTGACCCGCATGTTCGAACCCTAGGTGGGGAAGAATCTTTGAGGCACATAGAATACGTTCTCCCTGAGGAATGGTTGACCAGTGTGAGCAAGCGTTTCCCAGCACCCTTCCTAGTGGTTGAGAGGAGAGCTTGGGCAACAGGCATCCCTGTAGCGAACGGCACTGTGAACCTACAGCACCAGCACTTCCCATGGAGGGCTGAAGCGAACCGGCCCCTGCTTGCGACGATACTTGCTACCACAGGGTCTGGGAAGACCACGCTCCTCAACTCCCTAGCGTTCTACATGCTTGAAAGAGGCTCCTTCGGTTTGAGGCTTGAAATCGACGTCGATGACAGGATGCAGGGTCAACTGATGGCCCTACCATTGGATGAAAAGCACCCGGCATTCGAATCATTGAAGTCCCAGGGATGCAGCCCGAGAGGGTTCGTGGTTAGAACGCCTACTTCAACGGAGCCGGAGATAACGAAACACGCCATGAATCCTTCAATCGTCTCCCTCATGGTTGTTAAAAACAGGAGGGAGCTGCAGGAGTTGATGACCAAGCCTACAAAGCTGGACAGGTTACTCTTTGTGAGAAACCATGCGGCCTTCCACATACCATGGGACCGCATGCACAAGGAGGGGAGGCTCATCTGCCTGAGGTTCCACAGCGAGAGAAACACCGGCACAGTATTCAGCACCCTTTTGAAGAGCTTCGCATTGTGGAGGATGACTCGTAAGGACATGCCTGTGTTCGTGCAAATCGACGAAGCATACCTCGGTGCAGCATCACGTGTGAGCGCAAGATACGGTAGAACGTATCTGAGAAGCGCAGAGCAGACAGAGGTCTTCATGAGGGGTGCGAGAGGACTAGGTATCCCGACGTTTCTCTCAACGCAGAGGCCGTATTTTGTCACAGCAGGGGCGAGAAGCCAGGTCAGCCACATCTTCTCCTCGTACCTTGGAGAGGGAAGGGACATAGATGCAGTCCTCGAGAAGCTACCGCCGAAGAGCGTTGACGTCAACGTCGTAGACACGTTCCTGAAAAGAAGCGAAATACGTAGTAAACCGTACTTCTGGTTCCTATGGCTCAACCTCCTAGACAGCGAAGTCAAAGTTGTTAGGCCCATGATGCCGCCGTGTGGTGCTGAGATGCCGAACATGACTGCATGGGACCAGTTCGCAAAACACGGCCTAGCGTTTGAAAGCTGGGACGAGGTTCCAACGCTCTTCCAAGACGTTGGCACTGAGGATAATCCGCTACCGTTATACGAGCCGTTCCTCCCTGAGAAGGAGGTGGAGAAGCTCTTAGATAGGAGGAGGAAGGGCACACTGTACATGGCAGAAAAACAGGAAGAAATAGACATACAAAATGAGGACGTGGAAAGTGAACCTAAAGAATCTGAGCATGAATCAGAAGTTGAAGGCTTTAGCTTCTAACTACAGCATTTTTCTTAGGTGCTAGTTGGGTAATCATTAAATATTTTAGAGCTACTTAAACAAGTTGATTGCTAAGAAATACGCCATCTCAGTAAAATTGATAGCAAGTGAACGAAAACCAAAAGGTTATAAGAGATATTGCACTTATGGAGATATACCTAGCTTTTTGAAATATCAACACCTTCCTTAAGAAGACTATTTAAATCTAGCACATCCCCATTTATCCAATAAATATGTTTTTCTTTAATCTCATTACCTATTCGGCCAATGTCTTTTTGATCGGGAGGTTTCACAATCATCTTTGATTTAAAATCTGGCATAATACATGATTGAATCTTGTCTAATATTTCTGTGTATTTCTCTGCAGTTGTAAATACTCTTCGAGGGACGCAATCCTTCTCTTCATTTACTATGTAAAGTATAGCTCCTTCAATCATGGCCAACATGACTCGATAAACGCAACTAGCTATTTCAGTGAAATATTCCACTTCCTCTGGAGAAACGGGGATTAAAGCTGTTTTAACACCATCATTTTCTTTATGCCTTACGAATATATGGCTACGTATAATACTTACATTAATATCTATCCCAAATATTCCTGTAATCTCTGAAAGACTATGCTTATATTTATTGTAGACATTTCTGAAATTCCTTTGGAAAAGATAAATCTTCTTAAAACATTCAAGGATTTTCTTTGCCGACTCGTCTAATATGTTTTGAAGGGTTTCTCGTTGTTCTTGGCATAGTTCTTTAAAGTTTCTAACATTAGGATAGTGAAAGTTAGCCCAAACGTCATTAACACTTTGTCTATTAAAGTATTCAAACTCCTTGTATAGTTCCTTTGGAGGAAAATCTTTCCTACCAATACATGTTGGTAATTTTCTAACGTCAATTCTAATTGTATGATAATAGATGGCCAACAATTCTGTCAATATGTTAATTTTTTGAATTATCTCTAATTCTGTGTAATGTAAAGCTTTGAACATGGTATTTGCTGCCGGGTTATCTGGGGTAAGGTTCTGAGGGTCACTTAAAGATTCTTTAGAAATTTTATCCATTTGTTCTTTAAGTCCAGTTATATTTTTATCTAAAAGGGTCATACGTTCCCTTAAATTATCAAGGGAAATGATTAAGAAAATCAAGACTTCAAGGTAATTGTTACTTATTAGATATTGTTTAACCCTCTGCGGGTTGGATTTAGAGACCATCAAACATAAATATGTGTGCAGGCTTAAAATGATTTTCACTCCTTAAGTAAAATTATTGTCTTAATAATGAAGCTTTGCTGATTAAGATTGATATAGGGTTACATTTTTGGAGGTTCATTTGTATGTTTAGTGTTAAATAATTTATACTATCCCGACTACTCTTTTATGGAAGAGTATTTTATATCATTTTTCCAATATTATTGATAAAATTGGACGCAATCCTCAAGCTCTTTCAAAACACTTTCTATTTCGTCAACTATTCCAAGTCCTCGTCTATAGTCTTTTGGCTTGATTTCTCCATCAGGGTAACGTGCAAATATGGCATGAGGATAAGTTACGACAGAAAGTATAAACATTCGAGTGAACTTTGAAGCCCAATCCAAAAATTCAGGTTTAATCTTATCAAATTCATTTCTGATGATCTTGTCTAAATCTTTCGACTTGATGGAGAGCCCCGCCTCGTCTAATTGGGTTCCAATTATTTTTGACATTTCACTGGATAAAGATTTTAGTGGGGTAATTGATGAGGCCAAATCCCTTTTTATCTTCTGGTGAAATTCGTCAATAGTTTTGCATAATTGTAGATTTCCTTGGATTTGCTCTTTTGTTAACTTTGCTACTTTAACTTTTGTTTCTGTCTTCTTTATCTTTTTTATTATTTCTCGTATTTCTAGATTTTTACTTTTGTCGATTTCCGCTGAAGAAATTCGATTCAGCATATCAATTGATTGCAAAATCCCCTTCTTGGCCAGCAGTTTTAGAAAGACTTCTGGCGTGTCATGTCCAACCCCCTTTAGTTCATCTACTTTAAAAAGTCCTATACTTAGGGCATAAGCTTTAGTTGCCTTCTCAACAGATTGTTGTAAATGGAATATTGCGTTCGGGTAATCTCCTGTTGAGTAAAGTGTTTTGCTTGCTTTAAGATCGTTTCCAGCGCATTCCATGAACTCTCTGACCATTTTCTGATTTTGTGGTAGCTTAAAGGAATCATAGATGCTACTAAGACATGGGATGTTTGAAGCATCTACCGTTTTTCTCCACAGATCTAACCATTTTTCTCTATCAACAGCCCAATTTGATGGCAAATGTAGTTCAGATAATTATGTCGGCTTTAGTATTATAAACTTAAACCATTTGAAGTAAGTATTGCACCTGTGACTAAACACCTCCTTTGTTCAACTTAGCTTTCTGTTTTTCTATATTGCAGTTATGTCTGCATCGTACAAATATGCTATTGTTCACGAGGAGACCGGTGTGGTGGTGGGTAGGTTCGAGACTCTGGAAGGTGCGGAGAAGGCGTTGAAGAGCCTCCCACGTGACGTGAGGAAGGCCTTCAAAGTACGTCCTGTTACGCACCCGAAGGTCCAGGAATACTATAGGAAGGTTAGCGAAACGAAGAAAAAGCATGGTAATATGATTTAATTCTGGGTATGTGGGTCATGTTAACAGGTTTCGGGTTGTTGGCACCTTGGTGTCTTAGGGTTAAAAACCCCTGTTCAAAGACGGTTTATTTAACCGTCTAAATCAAGTGCTAAAGTCGAAAGCCTACCCCTCTACAGGCTTCTGGAAGGAGTAAGGCGCCCACGGTAGCTCTGTAACATCCATGCCCCACTTCGGCCACTTGAGCTCAAGCTTTTTCTGTGGTGGAAGCTTCTGCGGGAAGCCTAGGAGGCGTAACAGATGCTTTTCCTTCCTTGTAGCCTTCCACCTCTTTAGAAGCCATTGCTCGAACACGTGGTATGCGATCGGGTTGACGACTTTATCGGGTGCCACGAAGTACGTTATTCCCCCTCCCTCGTCGACTCCTATCTCCGGGTAGTAGGGGACGAGCTCGGTTTTATGCACGCCCTTGGCAATACCCACTCTCAAAGCGTAGAGCTTCATCTCAGATGGTATGGTTTCATGGCGTCGCCTGAGGATTACTTCAGCTCTATCCCTGCCAACTTTGAGGTAGAATTCGAGCTCTCCAAGAGAGGCGGGCTCCCTGAACTTCATCAAGAAATAGTTGTGGTAGACGCTTCTCTCAAGCACCTTCGTGGTGTAAACCTTGTTTATCAAATGCAAGAAAACTAACTGAGGCATACACCATAATAGAATGTAATTGAAAAGATTTATGTTGAGAAAACTTAATTAACTGTGCCCATGATTTTACACTGATGGGTTCACTGGATAGAGAGGTTGTTTTTCAAGACAAAATTAGAGATCTTTTTGTTGAAGTTACAAGAGGGTTCAGGTTTGATGGCTTGGAAATCTCTCGAGTTGAAAGAAATTTTCCGATCGATGGGCGAGAAGCTGACATAGTCTTGTTTGACAAGGGAAGTATGCCGTTCTTGATCATCGAAACGAAAAAGAAAGGGTCTTATGGGGGGAGTAGAGCCCCCTTAGACCCCTTTGCACCAGCAGTCATTGGGCAGGCAATAAGTTATGTCGTGCTTTACAAAAAGAATAGTATTCACGTCCCATTCTTTGCGACCGCTAGTCCTAGAGCCATAGCAGTCTTTAAGACACCGGTAAACGTTGAAGACTTTATAGATTTTGAAAGTGTCAAGGCGAGAAGATACGAGAAGGTCGTAAAGCCTGGCTACTTCTCTAAACTACTTTCAGACAAGCATCTTATAATAAGGGAAGTGCCTAAACTAACCAATGAATATGCTCAAGGCTTTATTGATAGGCTTGCTGCCGATTTCATGAGACGTAGAACTTTGAAGGTCTCACTAAATTATGCATTGATTGAACAATTTAGACTTTTTGTGGAGGATTTGAGCGAAGTATGCAGGGATCTTGTTAAGGTAAAGGTTAAAGAAGACTCTCTTTTAAAAAGTGAACTAGAAAAGATGGAGAAAGAGGTAGGTTATAGACCACCGGCAGAAGACCTTACAGAAATGATGACTTATGTGCTGATGAACAAGCTCATTTTTTATAAGGTTATCGAAGGAAAATATAGGCTTCCACCATTACAATGGGTTGACACTTCTTCAAACATCAAGTTTATGGAAGAGCTTTATAAACATTTTGAGAAGGCTGTCGAGGTGACAGGTGATTTTGAACCGATCTTTAAGACAGGAGCATACGATCTTCTCCCAATACCAGATGAACCCTATGTGATGGAGCGAATAAACGATTTCATATCTTTTTTAGATAGTATTGATGTTGAAGAAATAGGTGAGCTCGCAGGATACATTTACGAAGAACTTATCCCAGCAGAAGAAAGGCATAGACTTGGCCAATTCTATACTCCTCCAGCAATATGTGAACTTATAACAAAATGGGCGATAAAAAGCCCAGATGATGTTATTTTAGATCCTGGTGTTGGAAGTGGAGGGTTCATTCTATACGCATATAGGAGGGTTCTCGAACTCAAAACAGGAAAAACTACCTATTCATCAAAAGAAGTTCATGAGAAAATACTAAATCAACTCTACGCCATAGACATAAACCCGTTTCCAGCGCATCTGACAGCAATGAATCTTTCAATGAGAAATGCCAGAGCGCCATCAACCAACATGAACATAATAGTAAAAGACTTCTTTAACATAATCTCACAGCAAGCTGTTCTAGCACCATATACTGTAAAGACAGCGGCAGGGGAAATTAGGAGGGAGATAAAAATACCTCAATTTGATGTGATAATAGGTAACCCACCGTACACTAGATGGGATGAGGTACCAGATGCGACTAGAAAAAGTATTTCGGAGAAATTAAATAATTATTATAAAAAATATGCTTTACTAAAAGTAGGTGGAATAAGAAAGGCACAGAATCCAGGAATTTATATCTTTTGGATCATGCATGCTACACGTTTTCTAAAAGATGGAGGCAAATTAGGAATGATTATTTCTGATCTATGGTTGCAAAGTGACTATGGAATTAAATTCACAAAATTTCTATTAGACCATTATAAAATCAATGCTATAATTGATTTCGATCAACGCCTTTTCAGAATGCCACTCATATCAACTTTAGTTTTACTTATCGAAAAATGTGCTAACGAGTTTCTAAGAAATGATAATAATGTAACTTTTATCAGAGTGAATGAGGATGTTAAAGTAGACGACATTCTAGACGCTGTTGATGGAAAAAATGTTAAAGTAGAACAGATTAATGTTAAAATTGTAAAACAAAAAGACTTGCCAGTCGATAGAAAATTGGTAAGCGTTTTTTCACCTGTCAAAGACTGGCAAAGCAGTAAACTGCTATCAAAGGCATCAGAATTGTTTGAAATAGCGAAAGGAAATACGGCATGGTTTATTAAGAAAGGCGTAGGAACAGGGGCTGATCCATTTTTCTATTTAACCCCGGAAGAAGTAAAAGAGCACAAAATCAGTAAAGAATTTTTATGGGCCGGATTAACGGATGCAAAGTATTCAAAATATTTTACATTCAATTCTTCAGATTGGAATAATTTAGAGAAAGAGGGCAAAAAATGTTTTGTCTTTATTTGCCACAAACCTCTAGATAAAATTCCACCAGAAATTAATGAATATATTAAATGGGGGGAAACAGCTTGTCGAACAAGCGAAACAAGAGGAGAAGGAAAAATATGTAGTGAGACAGGAGCCTCACAAAATAGGGCTAAGACTAAAGGTTTCTTTGGCTGGTACGATTTAGGTGAAGTAGTTCATGTACCTATATTTGCTATTTATCAAGCTTGGCATAAAACAAGGTTTACCAGATGTGATTTTCCAATAGCAATGTACCATGCTTTGATTTCATTTATACCTAACATTAAACTAAGTAAGGAACAGTTAGACGCACTACTAGCCTTCTTTAATTCTTCGTTTATACAATATTATATTGAAACACAGGGAAGAAGAAGTGGTGGGGGGATAATAGCTCTTGAAGTTAATGTTGCTAGGGAAATGCCGGTTCTAGATGTTAGGAAGCTACGTGAAGATCAGGTTAAGCTTCTTGCGCAGAAGTTTGAAGAACTTGAAAATGAGGCTAGGAAAATTGGGGGTGCATCAAAAAAAGAGAACGTCAAGAAACTTATGCCAAAAATACATGAAATAGACAAAATAATAGGAGCCATTATAAGATTGAAGCCTGAAGAAATAAAGGAAATTGAAGACACAGTTGAAAATCTCATAGAAAGGAGAACGAGCAGGGCAAAGGAGGCTATACCAGAATCTGTTAAAGGAGAGAAGGAGCCAAAAATCAAACCGCCAAAAAAACAGAGTAGGAAAGTCGAGGAAGCATCCGGAGAGCCTCTTGAGAAATTCTTTACATCTGATTAAAATTTTGGATATTTGTTGGAAAGTCAAGATAACTGCAGGTTATGTAAGGTAGATTATAACCAAAAATGTACATAGATGACCTAAAATATACATCAGTAGGGAATGGCTTACGTCGCAACAACCGCCTTCTTCTTCTCAACCCACGGCTTCCAAACCTTCTCAAAGTATTCATCCGCAACCGCTACCCCTGCTAGGCGGATATAGGTCTCAAGAGTCTTCATGCTTATCTTCATCATCTCCTTCAAAGTTGCAATGTCCATCCCGCTCTTCAACGCTTCAACGGCGAAGAGGTGTCTGCAGATATGCGGTCTAAGGTTGTTCCTCTCATCTTCCGTGAGCTTTTTATCCACGCCAACGAGCTTAGATGTCCTCTTGAACTCCTTGTAGAGCCACGTGTGATCATATGGTATAATATTCTTCTCTAAGATCGTTTCCTCATATGAATTATCGATGCCGTTCTCGAACATTATCCTCTTGACAAGGGAGACCGCTGTCGGGCTTAAGGGCACCACCCTCTCCCCATACTTCCCTTTCGCACCGTATTCTCCGGGCCTATGTTTGAGCTCAGCCTTAACGAAGTCCACGCCATCTCTCTTCTCCCAGATAAGATTCCCCCATCTTAGCCCAAGGGCCTCAGCAGGCCTCATACCGGAGCCGGCCATAAGCTCGACTGCGAGAGCATGCTCTAGGGTCGGCATGTTATCCCTTACCGCATTTATATCCTCCCTCGTCAGCTTCAAGAGTATCTTCTGCTCGAAGGAAAGCACTGCATCAGGGTTCTCGTATCTAACCAGTTTCCCAGAAAGCTGTCTTTTCTTCTCCCTCCTCCTCAGCAGGTTCAAGAACGCCATAATGGACTTCATGGCACGCACTCTACTGTTTCGTGAAAGCTCTCCCATGTAATCCCAGAACGGTGCGATATCCTCTTCCTCCAAGTCTGCTAGAGGCTTGTCAAGGGTGTAGGCGTAGGGTAGGAAGTATTTTACGAGGTCCGTGGCGTAGGATCGGTAGGTGTTCGGCTCATCATAGCGCTCTAGGAATCCTTTCATCGCTACGACCATGTCGTATACTTTACCATCCTTTAAGCTGAGGCCGTGTTCTGCCAACGTCTTCTTCAAGAGAGCTGTGGCAAACTCTTTCGCTTCAGCCAACGTGGTCATGAGGAACCACGCTCAACCACTACCGCCTTGCAAACACTTTCGGCTACCTCTCTCCCCCTCCCCTCCTTCACCAAGTACGTGTTCCCAACCATCAGGAAATAGAATATTCTATATTCTGGTGAATGCGTTGCCTGCTAAGATATTCTACTGCGTTAGATGCAGGGAGAAGAAGTCTGTTGAAAAATACGATGAAATCATAATGCGGAGTGGCATGAAGGCGTTGAAGACCAGCTGCCCAGAATGCGGAACCCAAATGTACAGGATAGTTGGAAAACGTCATCTCAAGGTGAAGGCTTGAACATCACATTAGACCTCTCACACATCCCCTTATTCTTTATAGTCTTCTACATCATACTACCTATCGTAGTGTTCTTCTTCGCTGGAAGCTTCTGGGCTAAAATATACGCTGTGATAAGCAGTGTGCTCGGCGCAGTACTCGCTGCAGCGATGCCGATGGCCTTCATAGACCTTATTTTGCCCGACGTCATCCCAGAGGGTATTGTGGAGCAGTTCGCAGGCCTAGCTGAAGCAGCCCTGAAATATGGTAGCATGGTCTTCGCAGGCATCGTCTTCTTCGCACTACTGCTCCTACAGCATGGAGTCGTCAAACTGGTTGAAGCAACAGGCTGGATCGGTTCAAAAGAGTAGTGGACTAAATCATGGTGGAGGTCTCTCGTCTAATGTTACCGGGATCTTCAAAGCTTTGCCCTCCCTTATGATCGTAAGCGTTACTGTGTCTCCTACAGAATACTTGTATGCCATTAGATAGTTTATGTCAGGATCCTTCTTTATGGGGCAATCTTCTATGGCTGTGATAACATCTTTAGCCTTTAAATCGCTTTTATACGCAGGGGAATTGTAAACTACTTGAGTTATTATAAATCCTGAAGTTAGGTCCTTTGGCAGCCCATAGTTCGACGCAATTATAGGATCCAAGTATTGGCCGTAGACTCCTATGTATGGGTGCTTATATACGCCGTACTCAATTAGGCTAGGCACGATTCTTTTGACGATCGTGGAAGGTACTGCGAACCCTATTCCTTCAGAAATAAACTTCGCTACCCCTGCGGTTGTAACCCCGACCACTTCCCCTTTAGAGTTCAGCAACGGGCCACCAGAGTTTCCAGGGTTTATTGCAGCATCGGTCTGCAGCATCGGAACATATGTTATCCCCGTCCTATTAACTTGGCTCACTATACCAGATGTTATGCTTCCAGAAAGCCCGAACGGGCTTCCTATAGCGTAAACGGGCTCACCAATTACTATTTTGTCAGTAGTCTTCAAAGGTGTGTATTTCTGAGGTAATTTAGCCTCTAATACAGCTAGGTCTGCGTAAGAGTCTCTCCCAATCAACTTCGCATCAAACATCTCGTTATCGTATGCTGTTATTATGAAAAACCCTCCACCTTCTACAACGTGATTATTGGTCACAACATGTCCTTCACCGTCGTATACGAAGCCGGATCCTAAACCGAGCTGCTGAAAGTTTCTATCGTAAACTGCCACCTGCACAACACTTGGCGATGCTTGCTGAAAGATCAATGTCGCATCTGGGAGCGCCCTAAAACTTTCAATTTGATTCTGCAAGCTTTCTATTTGTGAATTTAAAGAAGATATTGTACTGTCCTTTTCGTTTATTAACGATGCGTAATTCAACCGCTCCCATCCTAAACCGATTCCTAGAATCACACAAATCACAGCTAGTGCGATAACAACGTTTCTACTTACCGCTCTCATCTCGACCGTCTCAAATATTGGCCGGGTCGTTACAAATATAAAGTTTTTCTGCAAATCCATCGTCAAACATTCCACACATTCTCCATTAATCACGCATTCTATTTATCGATAGGAAATGGAGAGTGAACCAAACTGGCTGCTCACCTTCCTACTAGCAGTACTATTCGACCTCGCCGACTTCTTCGGCGGCATGGCTCCAATAGTAGGAGACTTCTTCGACCTACTCGAAACAGGCGTTTTCTATGTGATAACCAAAGATCCCATCAGCCTAGCAACCCTCTTCGAACTCGTACCATTGATGGACGTAGTACCATCCTACACAGTTGCAGCTGCCTTTCTATATTATAGGGGGAGGGAGAGCTAAGTGGACTCCGAATCTACTAGAACGCTTATCGTAGCAGGGGCATGCGTCATAGCATTGTTCATAATACTCCCTGTTATCTCGAGCGCTGCAGGAGTAAGGGGGCCGGAGCTGCCGGGGATACCTGGAGTAGGCAAGCAGGTCTGCGACGTAAACGTTGAAGTCACAGGGATATGGAACCATATTCCAATACCGGGTTGGATGGATGAAGTGAAAATCGACAAAGTCACGTACTCTGTTCAGAACTGGAGGTACATCGCTTACTCTCTCGCACTGCCTCTAGGATGGAGTGAAGGAGACGGCGAAATGATGGTGAAGTGGGAGCTCGTAGACAACGTAGGCAACCCGATTCAACACGGCGAACAGAAGTTTTCCGGAACCCAGGCGTGGTCTCAGTCCTTCATATTATACAAGCTTGAACCCGGAAGCTACAAGCTCAAGGTCGAAGTATGGATGAACACGAAAGCCTTGCTATGGAATGAATGGATTCTCAAGGATGGTAGTACAGTAGACTTGGCCATAAGCCGCCCCTAAACCCCCTGTTTTAACGCTTCTATTCTTTGAATGAAAAAGCTTGTTTTAGCCCTTGCTGCAGTTATATTATCTGCTGCTGTTGTTGTAGGGTTCAGCCGAATACAGTACGTTAGTGAAGACGGTTACATTTCAATAGAGAGGGTCGAGGTGAGGGTGGGGCGATTCGACTTCATAAACGTGAAACCTATCTCGTTCAAGACCATGCTCTACGACGTCATAGAAGCGCTTGCATGGTACAAACCTGCTTCCGGAAGCAACTACATCAAGCCACAGAACCTAGGTTCCCTTCAAAGGTACGTGCCTCCTAGAAGAAACGTTTTCTATGCTCAGGGCAGGACTTGGATGGTGTACTCCAACTCTAGCTCAAGCATATGCTATACTTCGAGCGTTGACGGAGTATCTTGGGCCAACCCTGCAAGCCTAGGGGTGACACCAAACTACCCCCCAGTATGCTTCTTCGACGGCACATACGTGCACATAGCCTTTCAGAAGGGTTCGTCACTATACCTCTGCTATGTAAGGGGGACACCTAATTCGGATGGGACGATCACCTTCGGAACCGTGCAAGACGCTATCGCCACGGCATCGAATTATATTCCAACATCTGTAACCGTGGACTCGAATGGCTACCCGTGGATAGGGTACAGGTATAGCACCGACGCTTCAAACTGGTACCCCTACGTTATAAAAAACAGTAGAAACGATGGTACATGGGCAACGGCCTCAGGGTTCCCCTACCAGCTTAGCACATACGCAGACGCCATGTGGGTGGTAGAAGTTGCACCGCTGACTTCAGGTAAAATGGTTGCATTCTACACGAGCAGCTCAAGATATGTTTATGCGAAAAGCTGGACTGGAAGCGCTTGGAACTCTCAAGCACAAGCCCAATACGCTTACGCCTCAACTTACACATATCCGTTTGCAAGCTCGGCCTCCGTGGGTGACACAGCGTACCTAACGTATGCCCGTGCGACAACAACATACCTCACTCTCGTAAAGTATACCTACTCTTTGAACAGTTTCTCTAACGTAGTCGACGTTGAAGCGAATGCGATAAGCAACTGTGTAGCATCCCTAACCTACGATGCTGCATTAAACCTGATCTACATCATATACGATAACTTTCCAAGCGCAGGAGTGTTCTATAAAATATACAATCTCACTTCATCCACTTTAAGCGATAGGGTGCAGGTGTGCTCCGACACGGATATCGTGGTAACGTCTCTTTCAACATTCTATAAGAGGGGGTCTTCAAGCGACCCAGTCTCCGCAGCATTCGCAGCAGGCGCATCTGATCCACGCTCCATCAGGCATGTGTTCATCCAAGCCTCCCCTCAGACACAGTTCCAAGTGAGCGTCTCAAGCCTCCAGGTGAGCGGTAAGTATGTTAAGAGCAAGGCTTCAAGCGTCCTAGATTCAGCCAACGTAACCATAAGAGTGTACCATAACGTGGACTCTAACAGCTCATGGGTTCTAGCTGGGCAATATAATCTTGTGAACGACACCCTCCTACCATATTCCACATCATTCTCAACGCAGTGGTATAACCTGCTTTCTGAAGGCTACTCAACCGGGTCTCATACCTACTATGTCAAGGTTGAAGCCGTAATTCAAGCCGTAGACGCCATATCAGGTGAGAGGTTTACTTCAACCGCATACATTGTAGCCAGCATGCCTCTCAAGTGGGAGAACATGGCCATTCTGGGGAGGCTCGAAGTCGTGGACACGAACATGCATGAAACATGGGGTGTCCCGCTTTACGCTTCACTCTTTTCAATAGCTGTGATATGCTCAGCCTACATCTTACACCGTAGGGGGAAAGAAAGGGATTAACGCAGTTCTATAATATTGATTCAAATGGAGGAGATCGAGCACCCCTTCGATGCGTATATCTTCGCAAGCCTCGGAGTGGTCATCTTCCTATTTAACATGCTCGGCCTACTCTACGAAGGGAACATCAGGGATCTGATGGTTTATGTGATATACGCTGTAGCTCAAGTCATGAGCCTCGTCTTCGGAGCCTTCCTCATCCAATCATACAATAGCAGAGGTGCATGAAGATGTATGCGAAGAAGTTCGTTTTAGGCTTCCTAGCGAGCTTCAGCGGCCTCTCTCTCATAAGCTTCATAGTCTCATATTTCTCTAGAAGCTTTGCGCAGACAATGCCGGTGATAGGGAACAACCCCCTCCTATTCCACAGCCTCGTAGTAGCCCCAAGCGAGGAACTCATGTTCAGATTCTTCCTACCACTGCTTTTCATGGTCTTCTTCGGCATAGACTACATACTAGGCGGGATAGTTAGCGCCGTGTTCTTCGGCCTCGCACATTTCTGGGCGTACCAGCAGAACAACGCCGCAATGCTTACAGCAGTAATCGCTGGAGGGTGGCAGGCGCTAATAGTGTACCTGTTCAGCGATAGAGAGGATTCTTTCACCTTTAAACCGGGTCTCCTATGCGCAATACTTGGGCATGGGGTGTACAATAGCCTCGTAACCTTGGCCCCTGAGCTGCTTCTCCCCGCAGCGATTGCCTCCGCCTCCGCCTTTGCAGGCCTATACCTGCTCGACGTGGGCCGAGAAAATCTCTGAGCATTCTATATGTTGGGAGTAAATGAACTGGGACTGGAAGAAGGTTGCCGCAGCAGTGATCGGATTACTCGTAGTAGCATACTTTGCATACCCGTATCTCATGCCTAAGAACAGCATAGAAACAAACGTTGAAGGAAGCGGTGGCTCTGGGGCGACAGCGGTTGCGAGACCGTTCATAGACTACCGCACCGAAGACGGGAAGGTTCTAAGAGTATACCTAGACGACGAGAGCAAGTACTGGGTGAACCCGGATGGAAGCCTAACACCCTACACAGGCCTCGTCTGGACCGTTCCCGGGACCCTAACGCAAATAGCGCAGGTGAAGTTCGGCTTCACGTTATCGCTTTCTGGGAAGTACCTTAAGGACTTGAACAGCGACAGCCAACAAGATATCACAGTATTCGTCACTGCGCAGGTGAAGAACAACGGCACAGGCTCGTACAGCGTGTTCAGCAGCAGCAAGTACACCTACCAGGTTGGTAGCCCTTCGTCTGGGGGATCCACTAATCCCACCATTGAATCGAACTTCCTAGACATCAGCACACTGTTCACCAACGTCTGGGGTGGTTCCCCAGCGCAGGACACCACGTACTGGCCATACTACTACGTCAGCATAAGCGTCAATGCGACATCGGTGTGGAACGAGCCTCTAACCCAAACCGCATCACAGAACTACGACAAGAACAGCATCGGTTCATGGAACTGGAAGCAGGCAGAGCTTTCAGCAAGCTTGGGCGGCGCATCAGGATCCACTCAGAGCGTGGTGAACCTCCAGGATCCGCAGACACAGTTCGGGGTAATACTTGGCTTAGGGGTTGCAGTCGCAGCTGTAACCATCATTAGAAAGAGGTGGGACTAGGAAAATGCGGTTCTATAATGTTGACGGAAAAATGATTGGAGCAAAAAGAAGGGGACTGGAGCGATGGCAGGCACTCGCCACCATAGGAATACTCCTACTAGCTTACGCAGCCTACGCAGCGTACTACACTCCATCACTCAGCTTCGCTGAGGTGAAAAGCTACTTGACGAACTTGGACAAAGCCGACAAGGTAGCCATGTCCTCTAGCAACTTCAGCGCTGTAACCGGGAGGGCGACGCTCTCCATCACGCCAAACGCCTACATCGTCAACGGGACTTTGACGATTCTAACGGACGACCCTGATGCGACCATAGCAGCCTACAGCACGGTGCCTCTCACAAAACTCAGCGGTGGAACCCAGAACGTGACATATGCTCTGCCTTTAACCGACAGCGAACTAGACTTCGACATATTGATCGCATTCTCTAGCACGACTGAAGCGCAGCCTGTAACCTTTACTGTTGCCGCAGCCGGTGTAACCAACAGTACATCCGTCTACGCTAACCCGTAGAGGTGAAAACATGAACCATGATGCATTGAAGCTGAAGAAGGCGCTGTTGCCTATTGCGTTGATGCTGGTGCTATGCACCCCGATGGTAGCCTACGCCGACCAGAGCACTACAGTGCCGATCTGCACTAACGTGAGATTCGAAAACACGGGGTGGACTACGAAGTCCTACACGGTGGACGTGTCGAAGTTCTCCAACGCCAAGCAGGTGATGCTGCATGTAACAGGCAAGGCCACAGGCGATTCATACGTGAGATACCTCGTAGTGATCATAGACGGCGTGGTGGTGAACAAGCAGACCCTAGACAGGAAATGGGACGGTGCAACAGACGGCTTCACAGACGTGGTTTCAGGGCAGTTCGACCTCAAATATGATGTTACATCGCTTGTGAAAGGTAAGAGCAGCGTAACAGTGAAGATAGGGATCACCACAGGCGTTGGAAGCTGGGACGTCAGCTCAGAGTTCATCGGAGCACAGGGCGACAACATCGTCATACCACCCAACCCTGTGACAACAACATCAACGAGTGTTCCTGTGTCAACGGCTTCAGCGGTGGCAGGCCTCGGATTCCTAGCGCTTGGGCTGTACTTCAAGAAGAAAGACTAAGCCCACCCCATTTTTTTTAAAAAACAAATCATATGCAAAAAATATGCGATATTGACCAATAGCTATCCTATAATGAGAGGGATTTTTTGCGTAAAATATCATGTTCTAGAAAAAGGATTAAGCCCTTTCCAATTTCTTTCTTCTAAATATTGATTGGAAATGGTTAGACACTTGCTTCTATGCTTGCTCATCGTATTGCTTGCCGTCGTTGCTTCAACTGGTATAGCATGCGCTATGGAGCAGAGCACGTACTATTTCGTTGTAGAGAAGAGGGAGAACCCTGCGGGAGGAGCCATCGCATACGTCTACCACTGGATGTGGTATGAGAAGGACAGGGAGCCTAGCACGAACACCCTAGGAGTACCCATACAGCTCCAAGAACCCAACACTGAAGGATTCAAGAAAGCTCTGGCACCGTATCTCTCAATGCATAACATCCAGGATCTGCAGATATACTACGAAGATGGATACTGTTGGAAGCTCAAGGGCGCAAGTGTAGTAGAAACATATACGCCACCACCAACCTACACGAGAACAACAACCACTTCACCTGCAACACAAGACCCTCAGGAGATGATTGGAATACCTCTGTGGGCGTTCACAATCATTGTTGCGGCAGCAATACTCTTGCTACTTCTGAATTGACACCCTCCTCAGCCAAAGCCGAAATCTCTGAAATAGTGGTCTTTCCATAGATATAAAAGCATAAAGAGGTGAATAATATTTATAAATTCTATCAAGCATTTAATCTAGATTGCATACCATTAAATTTAGGTCGGAGCCTGCTAAAATTCTCGATGAGCGCCAAATTGTAAAGAAGCGGGAATATATTCAGAACCACCTCTTATCGTTATTGGATTATTATCATTCGATGGGTTCAACGCATGCAACAATCTTCGTGGCCTTCATATTCGGTCTTTTCACGATTCTTGCCATAATGTTTTCAATTAAAAATTTGTATTTTAATCTAAATCTAGGGGACTTATGCAATTTGCTACTTAATTTTCAGATCAGTGTACCCATTCTGTTTTTGTTGTTAATTCCATATACTTTATTGTTTATATCTGGTTTATATGTTCTGATTAGGTTTAGTTACTATTATACTCTCGCTAACTACGTCCTTTTTCATATGAACAGTTTAGTGCCTTTCAATTATGACGCATATGTGCGTGAACACTTTCCCTATACTATCGAATCACGTATCGGGTCGGTGTATTATATGCTGAAAGTCTCACGTGAGATGAGATCGACACTTAAGCTTGCTTTTTTAATTTACCTTGTCTTAGGGGTTTCTGGGCCTTTAATAATGTTACTCTATAAAAGACTAATAAACGAACTTTATTTTGTAGTAATATTGTTTCTTATCATAATATTTTTTATTTTTTTGCTCATTCTTTGCAAATATTGTTACCATAAGTTCTCCTTATTTCCATCTATTGTTGGCCATCTTGACAAACGGGTTGAAATATCACAGGATGATAGAATACAGGTTGTGCTATCGAACAAGGGTAAGACATCGTTTAACATTAGACAAATAATCTTAGATAATTTTGAATCTGATAAATTAACTTATTACGAGTTTGATGAAGAAATCAAAGAGAACGAGGGGCTAAGGTTCCCTTTAGATGTTTTCAATATTTCTAATTACCACATCACTATTGTAACTTATAGTGAATATAAATGGCCGTGGAATAAATTCTTTCATATGAAAAGGAACTGGAATTACTTCTACATTACTATTAACAGAACACTTTTTAAGACAGAGGTAAAACCGCCACAAATTAAAGTTACAGCATATAATACGAATTGTATAAGTGATAAAATAGAGGAAATTTTGGTAGAAGATTTGAAAGGAAAAACAATCGACGTAGAAGTTCACCCCAAAAACCCTTCAAAGCAAGATCCTATTACAGTGAAGGGTAGGTGTAAAGAAACCTTTACCCTTGTGTTCCCCAGCCCTATTCCGAAACCACAAGTCTACATCAAGCTCAAAACTCAAGTTGGAGAGCCAAGTATTATGGTGGATATAGAATAGTTGCGATATTAGCATAGCGAAGTTTTTCTGGAAATAGTATATTGCTGATACTATTAAGCTAGCCCAAAGGCGAAACATTTATACATTCAAAATTTCTTGAACGATGTGAATAAAACCCATGACTCTGGTCGACGAATATGTGGACGCTTCACGTAAGGGACTGAGTCCTAGAAGTAATGCTGCCATAAAGGCTTGGGAAACCATTAAGATGAAGAAGATGGCTAAACTCATGGAAGAAAACAGGCCTCTTGAATTTTACCTCTTTGACGTTGATGTGGGTAAAGTTTCTTATGGCAGATATAGAATAAAACCCCCGTTGATAAAGACTTCAAGGCTGACTTCTCTCGAGAATGGTGGTGTTGGTAAAGAGCTTTCAGACGGTTGGGCGATAAACTATGCGATAGGATGCACTCATGCATGCAGGTTCTGCTACGTGGACAACATCCATAAGAGGTTTTCTACCAGACACGATGACTTAGTGAACAGGTCATGGGGCATGTATTTGATGATCCCAGAAAACGTTGACGAAGCCATAGAAGAAACGGACTGGTGGAAGTGGAGAGGAAAAGAGGTCATGATGTCCTCAACACACGACCCTTACCTGCCGCAACTTTGTAACATTACAAGAAAGATTCTAGAAAAAAGTCTACCCTATGGAGTCAAATATCTTATACAGACTAGGTCAACGCTTGTAACAAGGGACCTTAGCCTACTATCAAGATATCGAAGCCAAATAAGACTACAGGTTTCGATAGCGACATTAGACGAAAATTTCGCTAAAATAATAGAGCCTAGGGTTCCAAGCCCAGAAGCAAGGTTCAATATTCTAAAGGAGGCAAAAGAGGCTGGTATAGTAACAGGAATCATTGTAGCACCAGTCTTTCCGAAAAAGGACTGGAGAAAAGACATCGAGGAAGTGCTTGGAAAGGCTGTTAAAGTTGGCGTAGACCATGTATATGGTGAAGCATTACACGTTAGAGGATTAAACCTCAATTACATAAAAGAGGCTATTATGAATAAAAAAGACTACCTAGGCATGTTTGAAGCATTAAACCCGTTATCGCTTAGTGCATTCGACAAAAAGGCTGGACAATGGTTCAATGCGCTGTTGAAGGCTTATCATCTCAATGGGCGTTGGTGGTATGAATGCCAAAACCACCGATGAGTGATTACGAATGGTGGAAGAAGAGAATAGAACTTTTAACTTCAATAAATATTAAAGGCAAAGGTATTTCTCTTACCACAGATGAACTATACAATCTAATATCAAAAGCAAATGTAAATCCAATTTTTTATGAAAAGGGTGTCTGGACGGCAAAAAAATTGGCTATTTTACAATATTATCTAGATATTTATACAAAAATACTTAAGAATAAAAGGCTTTTCTATTTTGACCTTTTCAGTGGTTCAGGTCTTGTAAAACTTGAAGGTTTTAATAAATACATATATGGGTCAGCGTTACTTTCAATTTTGATACCATTAAATTATTCAAAATACTTATTTGACAAATATTATTTTATTGAAATAAATAAAGAATATGTGAAAATGCTAGAGCAGTTGATAAATGAAATAAGTCGAAGACTAGATACTAGCATCAACTATGAGATTATTCAAGATGATATGAACAAAGTTAACTATTCTGAATATTTAGCTGAATGTGAGCATTCGCTGGTAATAGTTGATCCAGAAGGGCTTGAACCAAAATGGACCGTCGTTTCAGCCATACTTGAGCATGAATGTGATGTCATATTCACTTTTATGACTTCAGGTGTACAAAGGCTTCTAGGTAAAAAAGATGGAGTCACAAGAAAAACTGTAAAAGAGTTTGTAGGGGAAGAAGACGAAATGATATATGAAATTATGAATGCAGAAGGTTTAATGGAAATTTACACCCAGAAAATATGTTCTAAAGGTAAAGATGCGACAAAAAACATACCAGTGAACGCAAAACACTTTAAATATAATGTTATAATTGCCGCCAAGAAAACAGTAGGTGGAAGCCCATGGCTAAATGCTATCGAAGAAATTCAAGAACGAATAAAAATTAAAGATGAGGATCTCGAAAGCATATTTAATATCGTTTTTGGAAAGCAACGAAAACTGCTTTAGAAGATCGCAAAAATAATTGTTGCATGAAAAACTAGTTAATTAAAGGTTCTTTCTGCTTCCTCAATAGCCTTTTCCATTTCTTGAGCCAATTTTATGCATGTTTCTAAAATATTTTCTTGAGGTAGTCGCTAAAGAACCAATCTATCTTTACAGGCTAAGTTTCTATAGGTTTTGAAGTTGATTCCTGACCTTTTCCTTCTCTAATAACGTTCCCTTTATCATCATATTTAGTAATAGAGATACGTTCACTGACATGAATGGTTTCTTGAAGTACTAACTTTATGTGATCTGGTTTAACGGGTCTTCTATGTACTGAAATGTCTCCTTTTTCAAAAAGCATTTAATTCATACTTGAAAAATTTATCGTCTTTTAAATAGAATTTTTCCATTCGATCAAGATGATATTTTGATTCATCAAGCTTTTCTCTAGCATGCATGTTCTCCTATCTAACTTTCTCTTTTATATATCCCGCTATATTGCGTATGAACTCTTCTTCTGAGATCCCAAGCTTTCTCGACTCCAATGCTATAAGCTTATGTATCCTATCCCTCTCAAGTTCCGAGACTCTTGCCTCTAGGGCCTCGGTCTTCGCCTCAAGCCTTTCAATGTAGTTTAACAGGAACTCTTCTCTCTCAGTCAACTCGCCCCTGAGCTGCTCCCTGAGCATGCTGAGGTGCGCTGTGACCGTGTCTATGAGCTCGCTTTCCTGCTGGTTCATGCTCCCCCCTTCTTCTCCATGTCTTCGACGAACTTTCTTATAGCGAAGAAGATGAACTGCTGTTTTGAGAAGATACCCATTCTTCGGAGCTCTTTCCTATGCTTCTCGTAGAGCTCGTTTAACATTTCAGCAACATCTCCTGAAACTGTTATCGTTTTATAACCTGGTCTCGGCATATGTGATGTACAGTTATTATAATACATTAACTTTTCTTTTTTACCGTACAAATTAATAAAATTGTACAGTAAAATTTATTAGTACAGGATAAATAAGGAAATAAGACCGTACAATGCCACGGCAAGGATATAAATCGATAACGGTTTCTGAGGAGCTTTTCACGAAGCTAAAGACCCTAAGCTCTCAACGAGGGTTCTCAATCCCACGCCTCCTCAGGGACCTTGTTAAAGAGGTTGGAGGGCTCGGCAACCCTGCCCCCCAGACCGCCATGGCACTCGATGGCGGGGTGAGTGAAGGCGAAGTCGCTGGAAAAGAAGGTGGTGCAGGTGCAGGCCCAAGCTGAAGAAGAGAAAACGAGGTACCTTGTTGCCCTAGACTTCTCCAAAGAAATAGTGGAATGCGACTACGTCGCCGTAGACTATCCTAAGCCCGACTGGGTTATGCTGGTGAACCTGCAACTCGACGGCGAGAACATGAGCCACCTCATGGTCCCAGTTCAGCGAGTGCTCTACATGCATAAGAGGAAGGTGGAGTAGGATGACCCTAGTCTGCGAAATCTGCCAAACACCCATCTACACCAGGGAATATGTTGGCGTGAAAGAGCCTGTGCACGGCACCCTAGGCCACAGGACACGGTTCTACCACCTGCAATGCTACGTTCAAAGGATGGAGGAGGTGAAGGTTTGACCACGCAGCAACCTTCCCTTGAAAGCCTCCCAAGCAGGGAGGAGCTACAGCACCGTATTGCGGAAGCATACGCCATATTGAATATCGTTCGAGACAACTACAACATTCTCAGAGCCTTAGAGGAGCGTGTGAAAAACCTCGAGGAAGCGTTGAACCTTTATGAGAAAGGTGGGAAAGCCGTTTCTTCGAATAGCTCAGCAAGCAACGGGTTGTTTGAAGTAGCCAAGACCATCCCATTCACGGAAGACGCTGGGAAGGCTGAAGCAGGTAGGATAAACTGGCTCAACAGTAAACTAGCGGAACTCAAAGCATCAGGGAAGCTTGACTACCAACTGAAGAGGCTTGATAGGGGCATAGAAGTATACGTGAAAGTCTCCCCTCAAGCAGACAAGAAGCTCCAAGACCATGTTACACGGTGGATCAACTGGGTCATAAGCCCACCTCAGAACGGTCAAAGGTGAACAGCATGGCAGGAATAGGGCTCGAAATAGGCGACTTAGTCGAACCAGACCTAGAAGAGTGCAGGAGATGCTTTATTGCGTTCAGGGAAAGAGATTGGCCTTGGGTGGTCCTCAGAGTCCAAGGCAGCATCGTAACAGTGCTTCGGAAAGGGTACAGGCAGCAGTTCCATAAAATGTTCTTGAGAAAGGTGGTGGACGAATGACGCATGAGGTCACGGAAGTAGTTCTGGATTCAACGAACATGAGGAGAATGGCGCACTACGATTACCCAAGGAGGTTCGGGTTCAGATGCTACCGATGTGGGAGATGGTTCGACGAAGGCGACGAAGTCATTCTAAGAGGCTACCGGCATAGGAAATACTACTGCATACAATGTGCGAAGGCGCTTTACCTCGTGAGGTGAAAGCCTTGGTTGAACTAGAATACGCCGTGGACTTGAACCGTGTAAAACTAGGGTTCAAAGTGATCGGAGAAAACGGCACCCTCGCCTTCGAATGCGATGGAATAAGGAGCTACGGATTCAAAGACAAGGAGGACGCAGTGCGATCCCTACTTCCATTCACTATTGCGATAGCGAGAAGACATAACCTCACAGAAGAGGAAGCTCAGAAGATCATGTTCAGATGCGTCATAGCCGCCAACGAGGCGCTCAACAAAATAGAGGCCCCTAAGCCTCTAAAGATCCTAGAACAAGAATTCATCACACGAGACTACATCATCAGAGTCGAAGGCTTGGATGGAAAGGTTGCCACACGCTTCTTCATAGACCTGCAGCCGAAGGGTTGGGCCGTCGTCGAACCCATACATATTAGAGCAGAGTACCGGTTGAACGGCGAACCCGACAAAGTCTTCCTAAAGTCCACATGCGGCTTCCTAATCACAGGGGAAAACATCAGGGTAGGACCTGAGACAGGCCCAAGGTTCTTCAAGCTCGAGGAACAGTTAAAGGAATGGCCCCTCACCATAGGAGACGAAGTAGTCGAACTGAAACCCGTACACTCAGGCCTCGACACCCAAGTCACCTTAAACGGAGTAGACAAGTACCTTTCAGGGTACACGCCGGATCTAAAAGAACTCTTCGCAGCAGTAAAGGAAAAACTCCAAAGGTACGTTAACTTCAACTGGGAACCAAGGCTCTACGATGTAGTAGCATGCTATATCATAGCAACACACTTCTTCGATGCGTTCGAAGCCTTCCCACAGTTATTCTTCTACGGTTCCATGAAGTCCGGCAAGACTAGGGCCTCATATTCCATCGCCTACCTCGGGCACAGAGGACTAATCCTCTCATATCTCACGGAAGCAACGTACTTCCGCCTAGTGGAAGAACTTGAGCCACTCCTCGCAATAGACGAGCACTACTTGAAGGGGTCTATGAGCCAGCTGATGAGGTCAGGGTACAAGAAGGGTTCGAAGGTTCCCAGGGAGAAGAAGGTTAAGGGTAAGAGGGAGGAGACCTTCGTAACCGAGCTCTTCAACTTCTACACGAAGTTCCTCTACAACAGCAACGAAGCCCCAGATGAAATCACCAAGTCCAGGGCCATAGTTGTGACGATGAAGCCTGCACCTGACCCTTCACCTACAGGGGAAGGCCCTACAATGAAAGAGATGGAGCAGTTGAGAGACGAGCTCTACATCGCACGCCTAACATACTTCGGCAAAGTCCTAGAGTTCAAGGACCAAGTCAAGGGGAAAGAGACCATACGGGAAAACATGGTTTCAACGGTTCAAGCCAACCTATCAGGCCGAGACCTCGAGCTTTGGAAGCCTCTTTTGACAATCGCCAAAGTAGTAGACGAAGAACTCTATAACAGGGTAAGACTCTACGCCTACGAGACAACAGCCAACAGAGAAGAATACGAAAGGGAGAGAACAGTCATAGAAGCCATTGAAAGCAACCTCAAAGCAGACAGCGAAGCCATCGAGTTCACTGCAACCAATATAACGACGTCCATCTGGGAAATAGTTAAAGAGGAGTATCGCAATCCATCCACGGAAACCTACAACGAGAAAGAGTTCAACTACAAATGGAGCCCGCCGAAAGTTGGACGAGTCCTAAGCTCCATGGGCCTTAAAGCGACACATAAGGGCGGACGCTATTACCGACTCACTCTACAGGATATAGCTGACTTAAGCATAAGATACGGATATGTTTCTAAACATCAAAAAATAGTGTCCTTAGTGTCCATAGCGTCCTCTCAAGAAAAAACAAAAGAGGAAAAAGACGTAGAAAAACAGCAAAAACAGCAAAACACACGAGAGGACACTATTTTGAACCAAGACACTAATAATGCGGCGGGTGTTCCTATAGTGTCCTCTCATGAGCAAAAAGGTGATGGAAATACCCTGCGTGGAGCACGAGAGGACACTAATGATAGCATCAATAACGCCAATAAATCAGTAATTTCCATAGTGTCCTCTCAGGAGGAAAAACAAAATTTTGGAGAAAACCAATACTTGTATAATTTCCAAAACACACGAAAGGACACTAAGGACACTAAGGACACTAAGGACACTAATTTTGAACATAAACAAGATACTCCTTCCAATAACCCTTCCGGTAGAACATGCCAAGCCTGCTTGCGCTTCAGCAAAAACACTTGCCTAAGCCATCCGGAGTGGGCTATTGTGACACCGGAGCACCCGGGCTGCGAGTTATTCGAGGAGAAGGCGGATGGTGGAACGCAAGAATAAGAAAGGGAGGCCGGCGACGAGGATGAAGCAGCTCGCAACACTATACCTCGAAAACCCAAGGGTTCTATCAGATTTGAAAGCAGTCTCACGCCTGCTCAAAACATCGTACAAAAACGCAGACAACATAAGAAGACGGTTCATGCAAATATCTAACGGAGGATACCTCTGCCCATCCTGCCTAGGTAAAATGGTTGCCACATCAGATGGGGAACTTGTCTGCCAACAATGTGGCTACATACAGGAGCTTCCAATGATACCGTTGATAAAGCACACACCTAATGTTGGAGCCTTAGGCACCGAGAATGGAAACTTCAAGGGGATAAAGAAATTCGTGCAAGAATGCGAGCGAGAACTTCTACAAGTGCTGAAAGGCTTCACCCTATCACCTACAGAACTCGAGGAGGCAAAACGTGTGCTGAGACACTACGCTGAATCATACTACTCCGGCAGAAGCAACGCCCTAGACAGGTTCAAGGTGTGTCTAATAGCCTTAGCAACTCTATCCCAGACCATACCCCAGCTAAAACACACACCATCCTTCTACCTGTTATCAGGGCCCCTTCTAAGGAGGCGAACATGAAGTGCCCACCGCACCATTAGCCGTTCCAAATATCCACAAAATCCACAAAATTAGGAGGTGAGCCGTTTGGAGGAATATGTGTTAGTCCCCAAGAAGGTCTTGGATGAAATAGTGAAAAAGGTGGAAAGGTTAGAGAGGCTTCTGACCAAGCTTTAAGAGGAGATCCTTAAGTTCCCTAACCTCCCTCTTCAACTCCTCTATTTCCACACTACTCCTTTCTATCTCCAGCTTGTCAAGCGGCGTACCACATCTACCACAGAACTTCTGCCCCGGAGAGTTTTTCTCACCACATTTAGGGCAGAGTATCGGAGAAAAATCAGGTTTAACCGGCTCAAGCTGTCTCCCAGCATAGACCCTGGCAAGCTTCTCGTCAAGGTCCCTGCTGCTTAGGTGCACGTACACCGCAGGCATCCTGCTCCCACCGGTCCACCCATATTTCACCTTCATCTCATGTTCCGTCAAGAACTTTGCAGCCTCCGTTGCGCTACCGTGTCTCAGCATGTGATTGTGGACTCTCTTCTTTATCCCAGCTTTCACAGCTGCCTCCTTCAGTATCCGATTCCATGAAGACCAGGAAAGCCTCTTCCCCCGATAGTTTGTAGCATGAGAGGGCCAAAGCGGTTTCTCAAACTGGCCCCTGAACGGATGCACCTCCATATACTTTGCGAGCATGGGTGCGGATGTTATGAGCCTCACAACCCTTTCCCCAGTCTTACCCTTCACCTTAACCCTCGCACCGAGGCTATCAAATGAGACATCGCCTACGTTCATTCCAAGAAGTTCAGAAGCCCTCAAACCAGCTTCATACCCGACAGCAAGCATCGCCCTATCCCTCAGACAATCCGAGGCCTCAACCATGGCCTGAACCTCCTGCCCAGTGAAAAACTCTGGCACCCCCATCTCACTTAGCTTACCGCTCTTCTTAATCCACCTAACAAGGTCCGGGAACGGAGTGTCCTTGTCCACATTTCCAAAGTAGAGGAACTTGTAGAAGCGTTTCACCACAAGCCCGTAGTCTTCAACCGTCTTAGGAGCATATCTCGACCTCGCTTCAATCATGAAGCGCTCTAAATCCCTCCTAGACGCCTCCTTAAAGGGCTTCCCAAGCTCTTCCCCGAAAACCTTCAAGTGGAAAACGTACTTAGCAAGCCTCCCAACGCTAACACCCTGGCTTTCCAAGTGCTCGATGAACCCTTTAACAACATCCCTATCTTCCTTCAACATTGTAGACTTTTCCAGGAGTGTTAGAGCGTTTCTAAGCCTTCTATCATAGTAGTATATCTGGTCCTCCGGCATCGCATTATATAGATGTTGACGATTTATACCCGAGGGCCAAAATGCTCGGTCGGAGCATTATTAACATTATTTTTGTAATCAAGTACTTTATGTATCGCTGCTGGTATCTTATCAATTATATCATAAACTCTGGTTCTTGGAGTCGGGTTAGCCAACAAACCTGCAACTCTGTTTATCTTTGCAGCATTAATTACTGCGTCTAAAGTAGTCATCCCTCCAGCAATTAAACCCGCTATAATCCCGGTCAATGTATCGCCTGTTCCTCCTATTGGTTCAAGTGTTGGAACGAATGGTTCTTCTATAACCTTAACTATCTTCCCTTGATCAACAATGTAGTCCTTTCTACCTTTTACAATTAAGGTGTTAGGCATACTAACGAGTTCGTATGCTTGCTTTATTAGTTTTGGGACATCTACTGTGTCTATCTCAAATAAGTGCTTCTCAATATAAGTTGGGTGAATGGCTTCCGGGTCTGCTAGAAAGGCCATTTCTCCAGGGTCAGGTGTCAATACATCAAATAAGCTTCCTAAGTTGGCTGCTTTAACTGCATATAGAGCACCTGCGTCTGCTATAAGTATAGGCTTTCTAGAGGATCTTCTAATTTTATCTGCAAATTTTTTCATTAGAGTTATTATTGGCATTATATAGTGTAGAACCAAGATATCGGCGCCTAATTTGTCAAAATTTTCTATTAGATTCTCATATAAAACTATACTGCCGTCCGCCTTCCCGATGTCCCCCGCAGTCATAAGTAGAGGTTTTTCCTTACACCTTAGTTCTTTCATCGTAACCATGGTTGCAGTGTATGTGGCAGTTGTTCCCATCGCGCAAGGAATTCTACCACTAGAAAGGATCAGATCCCTACCGTCAAAGGAGGGCGTCTCAAATGCGTATAAGAAGGACTTAATTGGCACCGTTCCTATGACTACTGTTCTCATAATACTTTCTTGCCTCATTAAAAGCTTGATCTAAGCTGTGGCTGCATAGGGAGTACCCGATTTCACGAGGTGGCTTTGCAGTTGCTATATTTTTTCCAACTATCTCCTTAAAGAGATAAGGGACATCAGGGCATCCTCCTCCAGAAATGTTTACTATTATACCATCCTTTTTATCTATGGTTAATTTCATTGCAGCGCATCTGAACATCATTGCATCTCCAAAGTCGATAGTTTTGACCAATTCTAAAGGTTGTCTCTCTACCTTTCCTGAATTAACAATCTTGATATAATTTATCTCGAATTTCTCTAGAACTCTTTCTATCACTACTCTTTCACTCAGGTCTATCTCAATTGCGATATCACATCCTCGAACAAGCTCCTTGGGTGGTATTACAGTCTTGATTTTAAAACCATTTTTTTTGAGTACAGTTTCAGCTCTAAAGGCATCCTTTGTGTGTTCGAAGATAATCAACCCCTTCTCCATCCCTGCCTATCTCCTTACTATGTTCAATATATATATATTGAAGACGTTTTAAATTTAAATAGTAACAGCCTATTTGAACATCCCATGAGGTTTTCTCCTTTTTATGTGGGACTGGCAATAGGATTCATCGCTGTCTTTGCCCAAGCTTTTCTCGGATACACTTGGATAAATTCTTACGCCTTTTGTATGGTTGGGCATCCTAGAGACTTTATTAAGTGGGTTATCGCGATCTTCACAGATCCTTCTTCAGCAATCTACTTCATACCTTTGCTAACCTCCTTTGGTGTTCTCTTGGGATCTGCCTTAGCCTCAATAATTCATAAAGACTTTAAATTATTCTATTATTCTAAAGGTAACTTCCTCACATTTGCAATGCTTGGTTTCATCGTTATTAACTTTGGCTTAATAGTAGGTGCTTGCCCGGTAAGGCTGCTCTTAATGTCGACTTATGGGGATGCTATAGGATTTATTGGGATTTTTGGATATGTTGTTGGAATCACTTTAGCCATTTACATTATGAGGAGGAGTGTACCTTGATCATCTTCGTTGTTTCTTCTTTACTGATAGGCATTATTGTAGGTTATTTAGGTCAAAGGTCAAGATTCTGCACTATGGCTGCAATAAGAAACTTGATAATCCTCCGAAACACGGACTTGTTTAAGGGCTTATTTGGTTTACTCTTAGGCGGGACATTAGGATTCACACTTTTTTCATTTTTGACCCCACAGTCTTTCCAGACATTTCCACTGATGATTAAGGCTAACCTTCCAGGTCTCTCAATACTTATCTTAGCATTGATAGGAGGAGTTGGCCTTGGTCTATTTTCAACTTACAGTGATGGCTGTCCATTCAGAATGCACGTGCGTTCGGGTACTGGTGATTTAGAAGCTATGGCGTACTTAATTGGATTTTATGTTGGCATTGTTTACTACTTGTTCTTTGTGCAAGATATAATAAGTTTCTTTATATCCCTCTTTTGATGACTTGAACATGATAACAAAGCAAATATTTTTAAACTTCTTTACATCATGCATTGCTTGAACAAGGGCCCATAACTCAGCATGGTCAGAGTGACCGGCTCATAAAGAATGATGTCTTGAGATACCGGTCAGCCGTGGGTTCAAATCCCACTGGGCCCATCGACAACAAATTTAATTTCGATTCTTTTCTCATAGAATGTCATCGTACCTTTAACCAGTACTCTAATTGTTGCTCCCACATTGTTCCATCAGGAAGCATAACCTTAATGTAATATGTTGAACGCTCTAAAGGGGTAAAACTTTGCGATAATATCCCTGAACCTTGATATTGGGCAACAAGTTCCTTTAGATGTGATATGTCTTCCTTCCATATTTGCGCTAAGAAATTACTGTTTGCTGCCTTGACTACAAAAGTAACCGACTCCCCGAGTGTGACGTCTGTCTTTAGCCAGTATGCATTGACTGACACAGAGGGTTTAGTTACTTTTTGGAAAAAAGTTAAATAAGTTGTTATTGACAAAATTGTTATTGAGATAATAACTATAGCTATTAATAGCTTTCTAGACGCCATCAACCTCTGTGAATTAATAGAATATTTAAATATGTTCTAAGCTAGAAAAATATTACTTGTAAAATGCTTTTTAATGTCATTGAGCCTTTTGCTTGAATAGGTTTGTTGTTTTAATCATTTCTAATAACTTTTTATTGGATATAAATATAGGTCAGCAGTGAGAGGAAGAAATAATCTTGGTGGCTAATGCCGAAGGGAGCGTCTTTACACAGGAATTGGAGGAAAAACTAAAGGAGATATGTAAAAAGTATCTAACAGATTCTAGACCAGGAGACTGGGAGCACACATTAAGGACTGTCGAATGGGTTAAGTACATCATGAGTCAAGAAGGGGGTGATAAAGATATACTTTTACCTGCTGCTTATCTGCACGATATTGGATGGCATTTCTCTCTTCCTAAAGAAATGAGAAATAAGAATTTAAATTCGGTAGAAAACTTGAAAACATACTTTAAGGGCCATCTCGAATACGGTCCGAAAATGGCAAAGGAAATACTTCAACGCTTAAACTATCCTCCAGATAAAGTTCAAAGAATCGTCTACATAATTTCAATACATGATTTGCCAGAGCTGGTCAAGGAGAAGGAAGAAGTGATTCTGATGGAAGCAGATAGACTTGACAGGTTTGGAAGAGCGGGTTTAGAGCGATCAAGAAAGCTCTTTTTAGCTTTTGATGTCAAGTCCATTGTTAAAAGATACGAAATGGAATCCTCAAGTTGGTTTTGTACAGAAACTAGTAAAAAGGTCTTCAAGAATTTATTAAAAGAAATGGAATCGCTCACATAATTATATTAAAATGATCTACTGTTTCAACGACTTTAATATGTGCAGTTTGTATTTAGTAGCTCCAATAAGGTTTTGCAATTGTTTTCTTAAATCAAATATAAAACATGTATCTTGTAGATATTCTTAGTGAGAGGGTCATTTCTAATACGCTGTAATTATTTTTTGGGCTGTCATGTTTAGGACAACTTCCGCTATGTCACTAGCTAACTCAGCTGTTCTCCTTATTCCCTCAATTATTGGTCGTATTGTATGTAAAACTTCTTTCTCTAACTTTTTTATGAACTCTTTCTCTAATTCATTTAATAGTTTAGACTTCTCAACTACTTGATCCACCATATCATAGTCTCGTTTGAAAAGTGCTATGCCGGATTCCTCAAAGACCTTTAAAGAAAAATCGCTAAGCGCTTTTAATTCAGAATATACCCTAACATCTAGAGGTTTTTTATCATTAGAATTTCTTGGGCTATTTTGCTCGCGTGATCCGCAACCCTTTCTACGCTTTGACTATAAGCCTGTATCCTAAACAATCTCTAGCTGAAGTTAGTCTGATTTCCTGTAGAATACGTTCCCTCTGAATAGTCATCTTTAGTTGACGTACAACATAAAGATTGAACCTGTCCACCTCATCATCTGTTTTAATTACACCGTCGGCAAGGGTTTCGGGTAAAGTGCTTCTTGATGGCGTTGACATATACTCTAAAAATGTTGATCCGGTACAAATAAGAAGAACGGTTGGCATGGTTTTCCAGAAACCAAACCCATTCCCAACAATGTCTGTTTATGACAATGTTGCTGCAGGACTTAAGTTGAACGGCATTAGAGATAGAAAGAAATTGGATGTTATTGTTAAACGAAGCCTAGAGCAGTCAGGTTTGTGGAAAGAAGTCAAGAACGACCTAGACAAATCTGGTGCAAGTCTCTCAGGAGGACAGCAACAGAGGCTTTGTATCGCGAGGACGTTTAGCTGTTGAACCTGAAGTGATTCTACTCGATGAACCTTGCTCTGCACTCGACCCTATTTCTACTTCTAAGATTGAGCAACTGATTATGGCTTTAAAAAACATTACACTATTGTAATCGTCACACATAACATGCAGCAGGCAGCTAGAGTGTCAGACTATACCGCTTTCATGTACTTAGGAAAATTGATAGAATATGATGAGACAGCTAAACTCTTTAGAACTCCACAAGAAGAGTTGACAGAGAAGTACATAACTGGTAGGTTCGGTTGAAGGGTGATTAGACTTGGTTAGGTTAATGGATATCGGTCTTGAAAGGCTTAAGAGCTTGATCATTGAAATGGCAGATTACTCTGCTGAAACTGTTTTCCTGGCTATTGATTCCTACAGCCGAGGCGAAGACTTAACCGACCAATTGTATGCCAGAGCTCAACAAATTCGCGCAATGGAGGATGAAGCAAATGAACTGGCTGTTGAAATAATCGCCAGATATCAGCCAGTGGCATCAGATGTTCGATTCTTAAAATCCTGTATGGAAATAAGCTATGGTTTCTCAAGGTTTGGAAGATATGCGTTTGACATAGCTCAAGTATTAAGGATCTTTGGAGATCTCTCCTTGTGCAATAAAGTTGCAGTTGAAGAAGCAGGGGCATACGCTAAAGAGATGGTGAAGATGAGCATCAAGGCTTTCGTGGAAAAGGATCTTGAGGCAGCAAGAAAGGTAAGGGAAATGGACGCTTTCGTCGACAGAATGTACTTTAGCATACTCAAGAAGGCCGCACAGACATCAGATTACGATATGAAATGTATGATCTCAGAGATCCTGATTTTGAGATATCTCGAAAGAATAGCTGACCATGCCACATATATTGGAGACTCGGTCGTATACATTATCTCAGGCCAGCGAATGACCAAGAGTAGCCTTTGACCAATCATAATTCTAGGTCATGTCAAGAATTCTTATGATTTCGGAAGGGCCTGTGCTGGAATCGATGTTCGGTCTCTAAATTCCAATATTAAGTTGGCTATCTTGAGAGATACTATTACGGCGGCGAGTAACGCGATTAGTCTTAAATCAACTGTTACAATGTTCGATACATTATCGCTTCCACCACTTAGGACCGCTAATCCAAAGTTTTCAATCTTTCCTAGTCCGAGGATGAAAAGTACGACTATGAACCAGAAGATCTTAGATGTGATGGAGAGGATTAAGCCGGTTTTGGAAGATTTTTCGGCCATACCATTCAATAGGATTAAGGCTGCCATTATGAAGCCTATTACAGCTACCTTATTCAAAAGAGATACAAGATCAATTCCCCAGATGGCAGAGGCTGCCTTGAAGAATTCTGGTGCAACAAGTTTCGGAGAGGCAAGTGGTAGTATTGTAAATAAGATCAGGGCTATCGCGGCTACAATGATCGACTTGACATTGACTTTCACGTTTAGCCACCTTTGATCTTCATGATTTGTGTAAGCCCTACTAGGTCGCCTAATGTCCTGACCCTTAGCTCCATCTGGAAGGTTCCCTTAGCATTCTCCAGGTCTCCACTTGGGACAAACTCGGCTGGAATATTTAGGGCAACAGAGAAGGTTTCACTTTCGCCAGCTTTGACCAAGACATGTTTGGATCCTCTTGCGATAACCTGATCATTTGAATCGAAGAGCGTTAACTCAATGAATAGGCTCAGATCTAGGAATCCTTTGTTTGTTGGGCTGGCGTTTAATGTAAGGGCCCAGTCTCCGGTTGACTCATTCTTGTCCATGTTAAGCTTGAATGTTTCGCCGGATATAGAAGATATGAAACCGATTATACTGTAGAAACTAATGACAACTATGAGCATTGTCAATATAAAGAGTATTCTTGTGCTTAGTCCGATCACCTTAGTCTTCTTCAAGCCAGAACTTCTTTCTCCTAAGAAATCGAATCTCCTATATTAACTTTTACTTGGTTCTTCTAATTCTAACTTCTTTAGTAATCAAGTCGATGTTTTCTATCATGCTTTTACCTTTTTGGATACATCTTGCCGCATATGTTTTAGGTCCAAATTGGGGGATAGAAGCAACAAGGATCGCCTCGGCCCAAAGTAGCGTTCCTATTGGTTATTGATATGATATTTGCATAATGCTAATAATAGCAATAATCTATGTTATGATTCCAATGTTCCCTTTCGAAGCAGTTGAGAGGAAATTTCGCATAGAGGCAACTTCCAATATTGCCATATTTCCTCCTGTGAACATTCCTCCAATGAAGCCATATCGTTCAACTAAAACGGTTTCTATTCCCTCTGTGCTGAAGCAATCGCTGCTACAGCTCCAGAGCGCTTCCCCCTCACTTAAACTGTCAGTTAAAGCCTCATGATACGCCTCTTGAAACTCCACATCTTACTTATCACTAATCCGCTTAAAAAACAACAAAGTTTTGGCAGCACTACCAAACCTGAAGGTTCTGTCAAACTCCTCCAAAAGTATGTCATAGCGTCTCTTAAGCCATTCAGGCATTTTTTCCATGTGCTATAGAAAGAAACATAAGTTTTCACTTATGTTTTTGACCTCACCTATAAAAGCATTCGGCGAGTAAGTTTCGGTACGCCGCTGGGAGGATTTGAACCTCCACTCGACTGGTTAACAGCCAGCCGCTTTACCGGGTTAAGCTACAGCGGCACATTTTTGGAGGGTGTTTATTTGATTATTTAACCTTTGTAGTCTTAAATGATCTTCGCTATGAGCGACAGTACCCCTATAACTATCATTATGATTGCGAGGATCTGAAACATCCATGAGAGTGCTGGGTATAAGTCCGTTGTTAGAGTCATGTATTCGACGAACACTCCTGCTATAAGTAAAATTAGTCCCAGAATCTTCGTTACGAAGTTAAGCCTAGTTTCTTGTGTCTGTTCACTCATACTCAATCTAGCTTTAATGTACTACATATAACTTTTTCTAATTTTCTTTGATCCCCTTTAGCTTGTCTGGAAGGTACTTGTCCACTATGTAGTCTAAAGAGTACTTGGAGAAGGCTTCTAGCTCCGCCTTCTTCTGCTTTTTTATGAACATATCAAGCTCTTTTTGAAATGTTGCATCCTTGTATCTGGGATCATTTTTTAATTCATAAGCTCTTTTTATGTCCTCGTCTTTAAGTTTGACATATGGTAGCTTGTATGTTTCTATGTCTGTAGCTGTGACCCCGATCCATTTTGCGGTCGGAACCGTCAACTCCGTTAGGTGTGCCGCGTTCGCTGACCCAGATGCTATAACCATGTAGATGTGCATTCCATAAGGATCTGCATCTGTAAGGACATAGATCGGTAACCCAAGCTCCTGATTTAGTCTTCTAAGGAAGTACCTAGTTGATCTCGGTGGTTGTCCTGCAGTGTCGACAATAAGTGCTTTATATCTCTCATGTACTTTGTTCTCTACGAACCTTGTAAAAAGTCCTCCCTTTTCAACTGCGAACACGACATTTGCTGAGGTCTTTACCAACTCTGCTGTGCTTAAACTAGGCCCTATTAAGTAACCATCTGGGTGTGAAACCAAGTTCAACCTCTTTCCCTCATGACCTGGTACGGTGTATTCTATTGTTAAATCGCCGTATATTGCGCTTCTCTCTTCTGGGTAGACGTTATAGTCTTCTCGAGCCTTGCGTAGTAACGCCTCTAAGTCTGTTATTATTTCATCTGATTCAGCTTGGTCTTTGAAGTCTATGTTAAATGCTTGAGCTGAGTAATAGACATCTCTAAGGGTGGAAGTCTTTCCCTCCCTTAATAGCTTCTCAACAAAGAAAGCAAGCCATATTGTTTGAGTGAAAGGTCTTATATGTTTGATGTTCTTTGAACTCCTTTTCACAACATTTTGCCCTACAACATACTGCTTTAGATCCTTATCGTACACGATGTTCTTGACAGACCTGCTCGGCATACTAATTTCAGGAAAGACTCCTAAATTTATATCGTCGTAAATCTTTGCCCCCAACTCAGTTAGAAGCTTACGGACTTCCTTTTTCCTAACTATTGGCGAAGTCTTCAATCGTTTTCTGCCCCTCTCCTTTCCTCCCTTCTTCACTCACATTTACTTTTTCCTCTTCTACTGCTTCCTCTCTACTCTGTTCAAGTAGTCTTTTATAGTTAGGTGGCTTGTTTTCCCCAGCAAGTTCTTTAGCGAATCCTGCGATCAGTGGAAGGTATTTCATATACAAGTTGATCTTTCTTTTCTCATGTTCCTCAGAAGTTCTTCTAGAGAGATATGCTGAAAGCTTTCTCAAGGTTTCTCTAAGAGCGTTTTTAAGTTCTCTTTCGATCTCGGGTCTGTCTGCTATGTATTCCTTTCCTACGGTTTTGTATGGTATTCTAGTTGAACTAATGTTGACTACCACAGCTATTGGTGCCTCTAGAGGTATTTTGTACCTCTTCCAATCGATCTCTTCGTTGATGACCTTCCACGCGACGTCGGATGCTTCGTCATATAGCAAAGGAATTCGATTAGCATATCTATACAACTTTATCCCCTTGTCTAATTGCCTTCCTCCGTAAGCGAGAGCTAACTCAACTATAAATGGAAAGCCTGAGTAGGCTGAGGGTGGTCTAACAACTACTGTAAAAAACTCTGGAGCAAGCTCCTTTATTATGCCCGCGGAGAAGATCTTTTCTCCAAGTGGTGATAAGCAGTTGGCGTCTGGTGGTAGAAATTCTTCAAATTTATGCATGGAGGAAACGAGGTTTACTATTTCCTCGTCTGTTAGACTTTTGGGATCTCTATTAGGGTCTAAGCCTGCGAACTGTAAGAACTTGATAGCTGTCTTTGCCCCCACACGGTGGAATCTTTTTGGCATGAACTTTGATAGTGTAAGCTCCTTGCTTTGTCTGATCATTCTCCTCATAAATTCAACATCTATGCCATAAGGATGTGGTAATGTTTCTTTAGGCGGTGGAGGCATTTCTTGGGTGGTCATAAGATAGTTGTATATTCTACCCATTGGGTCGACAAAGGTTATGTTCGCGTATGGGACAACAAGTGCTGTCTGCTTAAAGTACTCTTGTATCTTCTGAGATGACCTTAAATAGTCGCCTTCTACAACAACTTCCACTACTGTCCCCTTTATTTTTCTAGCATCATCAACCTTCTTATCCAATATTATTGGTTTATTTTTCTCAATATCTATCATCAATGTTAAAGAATATTTTTTGATACCATCTGTTGAAGTCTGTATCTTTACAGGTTTGTTTGAAGTTATTTGCCCGTAAAGAATTGCCATAGTCCCTCCTAGACCGAACATTCCTCTTGACTGTCTAAGCTTGTATTTAGATCCATAGAGTACTTTGCCAAAAGCTTCTGCTATGTAGTCAGGTGCTACACCAGGTCCATTGTCCTGTACCCTCACAAGGTATTTTCTTGGATCCTCGTTTTCTGAGGGGTCAAATGGTGTTATTCTGGTATAAATTTCGGGGGGAATTCTCTCAATTTCGCAGGCATCAAGGGAGTTTTCAACAAGTTCTCTTACTGTAGAATAGAGCGCCCTAGAGGGGTTTGTAAATCCTGCTAAATCCCTGTTTCTGTAAAAAAAGTCGCTAGGCGATATCTCTGAAAATGTTTCCTTCAAATTTTCTCCCTCTTCTCCCAAAGTTGTAATCTCTCAAGTTTTAACCTCGTCCTTCTTTTCTGCAACCTCTCGTAAACGGTTTTATGTTGGCTGCCTTGTGCTAATGTCTCAATTGCTTCTTTGGCCGCCTTTACGTCATCTATAGTCCCGATTATTGAAACAGTGTGACCATAGACTGATATATATGTGTCTGTTAGTTCCTCAATTATTCTACGCGCCTTTCCTTCGGCCCCTATTATTCTCCCTTTGATTCTGATCAGGTTTGACTCCGACTTTCCAGCGTAGTCTGTTAAATCGATTATGTATAGAGCATATTCTTCGTCCAACAACGCTTTTGCCCTTTCGTAAGAGAAACCTCTACCAATAGCTTTGACAATGTCTATAACTCGGGTTAACCCCACTATATTAGTCTGATCTTCGGTTGAAACGGTTATCTGGCCAGTTTCGCTGTCGACTTCGATCAGAACATTGCAGAGTTTCTCTAATGCCTCCTTTATTCTTCCCCCTTTACCTATTAAAGCCCCCACCCTTTCCTTGGGGATCTTTGTATCCATTTTTAGAGCCATCTTTTATTAATCCCTCTTAATATTCTATTCTCATCAAAGACTTCTACCCCATTTCTTTTAAAAAATCGGTTTATATTTCTAATATCCCTTATCAAGAATTCTAAAGCGTTAGGGTGGGAAACTTCAACCGCTGATCCGAAGTCGAAGAGGCAGATTCTGCTCCCTAACTTGAATATATTGTGTTCTGAGAGGTCAGCGTGTACTAAGTTTGCCTTAAGGTAAAGTCGTCTAATCGCTCTTAAGACTTTAATGTAATCTGTCTTGGTTGACTTGGTTTCCAGTAGAAGTGGTGCCTTTTTCCCATTAATGCCTATAAACTCCATGACGAGAACATTACCAAGAACCATTATTGGCTTAGGAACGTCCACTCCATTATCATAAGCAGTCCTCAAGTTGACATATTCTTTCTTTGCCCAAAGTAAAATAAGCCGATAACCACTGCGTTTCATTCCTTCAAATCTTTTATCCCCAATAATGTAAGGAAGTCTCTTTTTAAATTCCGCAGTTGAAGTCAAGAATATCTTTACTGCTACGGCATTACCGCCATAATCTCTCCCTAGAAAGATCTTTGACTCTTTCCCTGAGCCTATAGGTCCCTCAAGTTTGTAGAGGACCTTCTTTCTTGTAAGCTCATAAAGTATTCTCAAGGTTCTTCCATCCAAAGTCTGCTCCACAGTCTCCCTCTCATCCCTATCCTTCTGTTGTAAAACCCTTTTCTTCCCGTGGGTTGTTAGGCGAAAAAGTCTTCTAAGATCACTTTCAGTGTAAAAAGAGTCTTCCATTACCTATAACTCTTCAGGAAGATATTTATTTGCCTTGAGCCAATCTACTTGAGATATAGTATAGCGCCAGACGACGTCGGCCTTTTCGTCACCTTTGAACTCCCAGGGTGCAACTAAAACCACATCTCCTTCCCTAATCCATATTTTCCTCTTCAACCTTCCAATTATTCTACCTATCCTAGTTTTGCCATCAGAACATTTTACAAGTATATGGTCACTTCCCATTAGCTTAATAACAACTCCTAAAAGCTCTCCTTCTCCGGGGAGGACTAATTCTTTAAGATCTTCTTCACTTAAGACTTTTCTTTTTCCCATATTCTATCACCTTATAAATTTGAATATCATCAAAAAAGACACGCTTTTAACCTTTTTAACAGCATCTTTGTGAGCAAAACCATTCTCTACTGCGAATCGAACACATCTGTTTCCGGTTAGGTTTATTATCTGAGCACTCTTCAAGAGATTTAGAAGTTCACCTTCGTCGATTTTCTCTCCACTATAGAAATCTTCAGAAATATTAATCTCAAGTTCGCCTTCTTTAAGTCTTGTTCCACAGACTTCCTCATCGCATATATTGACCATTTTATAATCCTTTGACTTTATAACCCTTAGTAGATAACTTCCTCTTTCTTCTGGCAACTATTTTTCACCTATTGGGGATTTACCTCCACATGCTTCGCAAACTAGAAACTCCATTCTTTTCTCCTTTGTTAAGTTAGTATCAGGGCTACCACAAACAGGGCATTTCACCCTCTCATTAACATACTTTTCAATAACAGCTGTGATGGTTCTCTCATCCCTCCTACCAATTAGAATAGCCCTCTCACCATCTAATGAAGCTGGTACAGCTAACTTCTTAGCTAAGTACATTAGAAACTTATTTGGATCCCTCCTCAAAATCCTTGGAAAGTCCATATAATTTCTAATAATGGTCTTGTTACCTAACCAAATAACGTTAGCCTTTGGCAAGTCAAGTCTCCATGTTTTAGACTGGTCAGTCAGCTTACTCTTCTCTCTTAATCTCTTCAAGAGTTCATCATATGATAGACTCAAATTCACTTCTACACTGCTCTAAAATTCACTACTATAATAACGTTAAGCCAGCAATAAGTCGATTCATTCTGTCTCTTAACAATTAAATCGTAAGAGAAATATATTCGGAAGCGGGACTGTTATGCATGCACTCACCAAAATTTGCTATTATAACTGGTACAGGTATGCTTAAACTCTTTGAACTTGAAGAAAGGAAAGACATCGAGACCCCTTATGGGAGTTCCTCTTTGTACAGCGTAAAGGACTTAGAGCATATATGTTATCTTCCAAGGCATGGGGCGAACTATACCTTACCCCCTCATAAGATAAATTATAGAGCAAACATTTATGCACTAAATAAGGTTGGTGTAAAATATGTTATAGCGACAAACGCTGTTGGTTCGCTACGAAAAACCTATTCTCCAGGCTCCTTTGTTTTACCTGATCAGACCTTAGATTTCACTAAGAGTAGGGTCTGCACATTTTTCGAAGGAGAAGATGGGAAGGTCGTCTTCACAGATGTAAGCGAACCCTACTCTAGGAAGGTCAGGTCAGCAATCATCGACGCTGGTAAACGTTTGCAAATCAAGATTTACGATAAAGGTACATATGTTTGCACGGAAGGCCCAAGGTATGAGACTTCTGCTGAAATTAGAGCATTCAAAAAACTTGGTGCTGATTTAGTCGGTATGACCGGTGTCCCAGAAGTCTTTCTCGCAAAAGAGCTTGGCATAGAATACGCGACAATAGCGATCGTTACAAACTACGCGGCAGGAATTACTAAGCAGATTTCACATAGCCTTGTAATGGACGTTATGATCAAATCTCAGGAAAAAGTTAAGCCACTGATTTTAGAATCAATTAGGGTCCTACAGGAAGGTGAATAAAAATTGAACTTGATAATAGATGGTGGAATTGTAGTCTCTGACAAAATAATTAAGGACGGTGCTGTGGTCGTTGAAGACAACAGGATAGTCGCAGTAGGGTCATCAACGGAATTAAAGAGCAGGTATTCTGGATACGAACGTATAGATGCTGAAGGTTGCGCCGTCCTCCCAGGCCTAATCAACACGCACACTCATGCTGCAATGTCCCTTCTCAGAGGTTATGCGGAAGGACTGCCTCTCTCTAAGTGGCTGAATGAAAAAATATGGCCTGTAGAAGCACATTTAAAGCCTAGAGACATCCAACTCGGAGCTGAGCTTGCCGCTTACGAATCTCTTCTATTTGGCTGTACTACATTGAATTCGATGTACTTCTACTATGATGAAGGTAACGAGTTACAAGCATTCGAAAAGGTTGGAATAAGAGCTACAGTAGGGCACACTTTTTTTGAGAAGACATGGGAAGAGGGGTTGAAGATGACAGAGCAGGTTGTAGTAAAATGGCATGGAAAAGATAATGGGCGTTTAAGAGTCAGCGTCTGCCCCCATGCACCATATTCCACTGGGCCGACTGCCTACGAAAATACTATTAGAATAGCAAATTGGCTGAGCGTGATGTATGGGCGCCAATACAAGATAATAATTCATACGCACGCAGCTGAGTCAAAGGATGAATGCGCAGAAACAAGTAAAGCATTCAATGTAGATACAAAAGAAGGTATAATCTCATACATGGCGAGACGTGGTTTTATTAGTCCGGATACACTTATCGCTCACGCGATACATTTAACCGATACAGATGTTGAACTCTTAAAAAAATATGAGACAAAGGTCTCATTTAACCCTGTATCTAACCTAAAACTTGGTGTCGGAGTGCCTAATGCAGTTGCCCTGCCTGAACAAGGTATTACTGTCTCCCTAGGAACCGATGGTCCCGCATCGAACAACACCTTAGACATGTTCGAAACAATGAAGGTCATCTCGTTACTAATGAAGGGACTTTTCTTCGATCCTACCTTAGTGCCGTCAATCAACATATTCAAATACGCAACAGAAAATGGTGGAATCGCTTTAGGATATAATGACCTTGGTGCAATAAGACCAGGATATCTTGCGGACATGATTCTTTTGGACCTTAAGGTTCCCCACGCAAAACCACTCTATAACATATACGATCATTTGGTTTTCTCTGCAAGGTCATCTGACGTAAAGACAGCTATAGTTAATGGAAGAATAGTTATGGAGAATAGACAGTTTCCTAACGTGAAACTTGACCGTCTCTTAGAGGAGGTGGAAAAGGCTAAAGAAGAATTGTTCCTTAGAATAGAAGATAGTAGCGCTTCTGGAAAAGGTAAGGAAGCGTAAAGGAAACGTTATAATTTCTCTTTTAAACAGTTAGAGGCTGATAGCATTGGCTAGATGGCTAATCACATCTGCGTGGCCATATTCATCGGTGACTCCGCATCTTGGAAACATGGTGGGCTCAATACTCTCAGGTGATGTTATCGCAAGATACCTAAGACTAAAGGGCAACGATGTTCTTTATGTTTCTGGCTCTGATGAGCATGGTACACCTGTTGAAGTGGAAGCGTTAAAAGCAAACCTTTCAGTTAAAGAGTTTGCTGATAAAAACCATAACAAGATAAAAACTCTCTTTGAGAGGTGGAAAATTTCGTATGACAATTATACTAGGACGGAGAACCCTACTCACATCAATTTTGTTCAAGACTTTTATCTTAAACTGCAGAAAAATGGATATGTGTATGAATCGACTGAAAAGGTGCATTATTGCGACAAGGATGGACGTTTTCTCCCCGATCGCTTTGTGGAGGGGGAATGTCCTTTCTGCGGGTTTAAAAATGCTAGAGGGGACCAATGTGATGGATGTGGTAGGCCTATTGAACCTGAATCTCTCATAAGCCCGATATGTGTGATATGCCACTCTCCCGTTCATTTAAAAGAGACTAAACAATGGTTCTTCGACTTGCCGAAACTGGAGAATGAAATTAAAGCATACCTTATGAGCAAAAGTATTCATCTCTCAGATATCGCTCGCTCTTTCAGCCTAAAGTTGGTTGAAGAAGGTCTTAAACCAAGATCTCTAACACGCGATTCAAAATGGGGTATTCCTGCCCCCTTTGAAGGTGCTCAGGGTAAGACCATATATGTTTGGATGGAAGCGGTTCTAGGCTATGTTTCTGCGACAATGGAATACTTCAAAAACATTGGGGATCCAACGGGTTGGAGAAAATTCTGGTTTGAAAAAGATACGAAATGTGCTTACTTTATTGGAAAGGATAACATTCCATTTCATACTCTAATCTTACCCGCTCTACTTTTAGGAACTAGGGAAGGATATAACCTTCCCTCTGTAGTTGAATCTACAGATTTCCTTATGTTTGAAGGCCAAAAGTTTTCGAAAAGCAGGCGTATTGGAATATGGATTGATGAGGCCCTAGAAATCGCTCCTGCTGATTATTGGAGATACACTTTATTATCATTAAGGCCTGAGGGAGGGGATGTCAACTTTAAACTGGATTCATTTATTGAGAAAGTCAATAACGATCTTAACAACGTTCTCGGTAATCTAGTGAATAGGACTGTTGTCAGCTTTGAAAAGTTCTGTGGAAGTCGATTGAGAGCTAAACCTAGACTAGATGGAGACACAGAGAAGTTTATAGACTCGTTCCTTATGAGGCACGATGAAATCGGGTCTTTATATGAAAGCTTCAAGATACAGCATGCTGTGAAGACTACGATCCTCCAAGCTGTAGAAGGTAATCGATTTCTAAATGAGAAAGAGCCTTGGAAGCTCTTCAAAACTGACAGAGAAAGGGCGATCTCGATAACATACTCTCTTCTTAGACTGATTAGATTGCTGGCCATTGAACTTTATCCAATAACCCCTGCTATATCTGAAACTTTATGGGATAACATAGGTGAACAAGGGACTATACTTAGTTATGGATGGGATAAAGCAAAGGAAGATTTCAACTATCCGTTGCAAATCCAAAGGTTTCCTCCTCTCTTCAAAAAGCTTTCAAGAGAAGAGGTTATAAATAAACTTGAGGAACTTAGAAGTGGTGGAAGAGCAGAATGGACCCATTAGACTTTGAAGAATTTGCGAAGCTTGATATTCGAATTGGAAAGGTCGTTAAGGCTGAAAAGGTTCCGAACTCAAAGAAACTTTTACACACCGAGATCGACATAGGAGGAGAAGTAAAGAGCTGTGTAGGAGGGTTAGCTGAATACTATACTCCAGAGGATCTGATTGGTAAGACGGTGGTTGTAGTAACGAATCTTAAGCCGAGGAAGATGTTTGGATACGAATCTCAAGTCATGTTTTTGGCAGCGCTAGATAAAGGTAATCCGTCAAATGTGTCGCTACTTACTCCGGATAAACCAGTTACACCTGGCAGTAAGGTAACATAGTGTTAAGATGAGCTTTAAGATCGACTTCCATGTGCATACTAAAAACTCGAAAGACGCTTTCGGTTCACTTGAAGAGATATCCTTCTACGCGAAAAGAAGAGGGATAAACTCGGTGGTAATATCTGATCATGAAAAGTTCACAATAGACAAAGTTCAAGAAATAGATGGCGTCTTCTTTATCCCAGCAATAGAAATAAGAACATTTGCAGGTCACATGGTATGCGTATATCCAAAGGTTCAATTTGATGTGCGAAGAGCCTATAGCGACCCTGTTAAGTTCATCCATGGTGCTGGAGGGTACGCGGTATGGGCTCACCCATACGATTTATTTTTTTTTAAGAAGGGAAGAAACCTTTTGAAACCCGATGCAATTGAAGTTTACAATTCAGCTTCGTTCCCTTTTAGAAGTTCTTCAAATAAAGCTCTTAAACTTGCTGAGCTACTTAATCTCCCAAAGGTGGCTGGAAGCGACGCTCATCTACCAAAGAACGTAGGGCTATGCTATGTTGAAGTTAAATCAGATTCTGTCTCTGGAGCAATCACAGAAGTGTTCAAAGGTAGAGGGGTTCCCTACGGTCAAGCATGGTCTATAATCGATTCATTCCAACTTAACGCATTAAGGATGATGAGGATAGTAAATAATTTTATCTAATCTACTTTACAGAGCTTTACGCAATCTAATCCATCTAATTTCATGTCGCAAAATATGTCGAAGTCTAATTCCTTTCCTCCTAGAATTGAAGAAAGCGGGTCCCACTCATCAAACTTAGTCTTCTCAACTGATGCAACCGCATAAACAGTCAAGTTCCTCTGACCATTAGAATAGTATCCTGTTCGAACATCCCCCTCACATAAAGTTGTCCCTCTAAACACAGAAACTATTGTGGAAACATCGCCCACGCTGATTTCATTCCATCCAACAACACATACAAGTGCACTACTAACATTCGCTCCAGTCTGCTTTCTAAGCGAGGAAACTATCTTCGTTGCTGCTTCTTCTGCCATTGCTGAGCCTTCTGCGTAGCCAACAGCTACGATGTTGTTCTTATTTAAAGAAGCGAAACTATAGAGATCTCCCCTTTCTAACCCAAATCTACTATCTGGCTTGAGGAGTGTGGAGACAAACTTGCTAATCCAATCGTTCTCCATCTCATATGCTTTAAGAAGAGGTGTTTGCGGCGCCTTTTCGATAAAGCTTTCGTTGTCTAATATAATAACGCCATCGCAAACTATTTTCATCTTTTTTAGTCCAACCGCTGCCTTAAAATGCCTGCTTTTTTCAAACTTAAAAGGCATTATAGCAACTCCAAAGACCTTAATCCCCTCCTCCCTCAGTCTTTGAGCTACAATAGGTGTAGCTTCAGAACCGACCGCCCCACCTAAGCCAGAGATGACTACCGCCGTATTCATCCCTCTAAAGAGAGACGCCACTTCTTTTGAACAGATCCAAGCCTCCCTCTTAACTTTTCCAGGGCTTTTGTCTAGGCCGATTGGGAGAACAATCTCCTTAACCCTTCCCCCAAGAGTGCGCCATTCAGAATCATCTAAACTTAAGCAAAGTGCATCAGAAAGGCTAAAGGAAACCTTTTCCACTATTCTTTTACCTGCTGTGCCAACTCCGATTATACCTAAGTTAGTTTGGTCCATCGCAAGCCAAACTTACTAAAATAACCAACTTAATATTATATGACAAAAAATCCAAATTTCAAGTGAAAAAAATTATACAACAAAAATTTCATGATCAACGGTATCATCATAGAATAATTGGTGTAATTTTAAGTGAGTAAATATAAAACAAACGGACATATTACACGTCTAAGTTTGTTCTTTCTCCTAGAAGGAAATGTTTTGAAGCACTTATAACCTTAACCTCAACAGATTTACCGAGGGGGATTTTCTCCTTTAGAACTATGTTTTTATAGTACTCGTTTCTTCCCACGCTATCATCTCCTATGTATTCATCAATGAGTATGTTTCCTCTCCAGTTCAACCATTTTTTGTACCCTTCAAGCTGTATTTGAGAAATTAGTTCATGAGCTTTTCTAGCTCTCTCTTTGACCTTATGCATATCGTAGTCACTGCAAAGCGTTAATGGGGTCTTTGGACGCTTCCCAAGTTTCGATAGATTGACAACATCTGGTTTAGTCTCCACAATAAACTTGATCGTTTCGTTGAAATCTTCTTCGGTTTCGTTGGGGTACCCCACTATGATATCTGTTACAAACGTGATTTTAGGGTAAGCCTTCCGAAATCGATTTAAAACCTCTAGAGCGTCTTCTACCTTATACCTTCTTCTCATTACATTTAGTACCCTATTGCTTCCACTTTGAACTGGGAGGTGCAAAAACTTGAACACCTTCGAACTTTTATAAGCATTGATTAGTTCGTTAGCTATCTTTAAAGTATGGTTTGGGTTCATCATTCCAACTCTCACATAGAACTCTCCCTCTACTCTAACTATTTTATTGATCAACTCCGCCAAATTACCATCTTGATCTATGCCATAGGCTGAAGTGTCTTGAGCTGTGAGCCAGAACTCCTTCGCCCCTTCTTGAACACCCCTCCTAACTTCCTTAACTATATTCTCCTTGTTAAATGAGAATATTGGGCCTCTAGCAATCCTTGTGCAGCAATAGCTGCAAGCATCTGCACATCCTTCGCAAATCTGTATGATCCTAATTACCTCGTTCTTTCTCCACAGCTTTGGTAATGCGCTTTTATCTACTCTTCTATACTCTAGGAGAATTGGTTGTGCGCTTCTTAACGTTCCATCTATTACTTCATCGATTTTCTCTACGTTCTGAGGCCCTAAAAGGGATGCATTAGGGTTAGCTTCTAACGCTTTCTCTTTATCGATCATCGGCATGCATCCCGCGATGACCATCTTCTTACTAGGAAACTTCATCTTTAGTTCTTTAATCCTGTTAATTATTCTATGTTCAGTTGGGGTTTTAACGTAACAGGTATTTAATATAATAACCTCAGCGTCATCAATCTTTTCTACAATTTCATGGTTTCTTGAGGCAATCCCCTCCATTATTCTTGTGTCTGCCTTATTATAGGAACAACCATATGTCTCAAAGTATATCCTCGATCTTCTCATTAATGGAGCACTTTATTGTTTTATCAACCGCTTTTTCTAATTCTGCTCCAGTTTACACATAAAGTTTTTGGATGGGAGGCTTTTACTTCGTCTATTCTTCCAACGCTTGTGTTATATGGTGTCTTCCTAATTCTTTCAGGGTCTTCGTAGGCTTTTTCAGCGACTTCATTTAAGACCTTCGCATACCGCTCTATCTCATCGAAGCTCTCTGTCTCGGTCGGCTCTACCATCAGAGCTTCCTCCACAATAAGAGGAAAGTAGACCGTTGGTGCATGGACTCCGTAGTCTAGTAAAGCCTTCGCAAGATCCTTTGTGCTAGCCCCTCTTTCAATCAACTTATTAGAAATCTTTACCACAAACTCGTGCTTCCTAGGGACTCTATCTCCATAAGGTACTTCATAAAAGTCTCTATTTAATAACGAGAGGAGGTAGTTAGAGTTTAAGACGGCTCTTTCAGCAGCCTCCTTTAGCCCGCTCGCCCCTAAGAGCCTTATGTACACATATGCTCTGATAAGGACGCTCACATTACCGTAGAAACCCTTTACATGTCCTATGCTTTTCGGTACACTATAATTCAGATAATATTTTTTCCCATCGAATTCGACTGTTGGTACAGGAATGAACTCTGCCATGTCATTTGATACGCAGACTGGCCCTGCACCTGGTCCGCCACCTCCATGAGGTGTTGCGAATGTTTTATGGAGATTAAGGTGTATTATATCAAAGCCCATATCTCCTGGTCTAGCTTTACCTAATAACGCGTTCAAGTTCGCTCCATCATAGTATGCGTACCCACCTACATCTTTTACTGTTTTGACGACCTCAAGTATGTCCTTCTCAAATATTCCTAGTGTGTTTGGTACTGTTAACATTATTCCTGCTGTAGTATTTCCCACTATGCTTTTTAGGGCTTCAACATCGACAAGTCCATTTTCATCTGAAGGTATTTTAACCACTTTGAAACCCGCCATCGAAGCACTTGCAGGGTTTGTCCCATGCGCGGAATCTGGTATAATGATTTCTTTTCTCGTTGATACTTCCCCCTTATCTTTAATAGCTGCCCTTATCATAAGCGCTCCTACAAGTTCTCCATGTGCGCCTGCAGCAGGGATCAAACTTGTTTTGCTCGTTCCAGTTACTTCAGCGAGATATTGACTTAGTTCGTAGAGGATCTGTAGTACTCCTTGAACAGTATCAATTGGTTGAAGTGGATGAACGTCTCTTATCTTTTTATTTGACACAATTCTATCAGCTAACTTGGGGTTGTACTTCATCGTACAGCTTCCAAGAGGGTATGTTCCTAGGTCAACTCCAAAGTTCATCTGAGAGAGTCTAACAAAGTGCCTTATGACCCTAGGCTCTTTTACGTTGGGCAGAGAAAGCTTTTCTCTATATAGTTCTTTTGGAAAACCTTCGGGTATATTTTCTACATTTGAGCAAATATTATCAGAGAGCTCTAGTAAAAGAGGCTCGTTCCATCTTGCTTGTTTGAACATCTATGAAATCACCTCTTTTAGAGCCTTTACAAATATGTCTATGTCTGCCTCCTTATGAACCTCTGTAAAGCATGATAGAAGCGTGTTTTTCAGCTCTGGGAAGTCACTTTCAAGCATTATTCCAGGAACTATCTTCTTCGCGACAAGTCCTTTAATGACTTCTTCTAATCTTTTGTTCTTAAAATTAATAGCGAATTCTTGGAAAAACTCTCCAGAAAAGTAGGGAGCATTAACTTCTTTAAGCTCAGATAGAACCTTGCTTGCATAATGTGCCTTGTTATAAGTCTCTAATGCCAACTTTCTTAATCCTTTTGAGCCAAGTAAGGCTAGATATGTTAGCGCCCCAACTGCCATTAAAGCCTCATTGGAGCAGATGTTGGATGTCGCATGCTCCCTTCTAATGTGCTGTTCCCTTGTCTGAAGAACCATTGTGAACGCCCTTTGTGTGTTAGCTAAGTCTGTTGTCATACCTATTATCCTACCAGGTATCTGCCTAACTAATGATGGATCTGATTTACAGGCAAAGATTCCTAAGGCTGGTCCGCCGAAGTTTAACCCCCCTCCTAGAATCTGCCCTTCTCCTACAACGATATCCGCACCATATTCACTAGGTGATTTGACCAAGGCAAGGCTTATCGGATCTGCGCCCACAACAAATAATCCTCCTTTAGCGTGAACTATTTCTGATACTTTAGAGGCCTCCTTTTCAAGAACTCCAAAAAAGTTTGGGTTTTCAATATAAAGACAACAAGCGTCTTCTGCTTTCTCTTCCAAATCAGAGAGATCAAGTCTTCCACTGTCTTGTAGATACTTTACTTCAACCATTTCCATATCAAGAGGTTCTAAGTACGTTCTGATCACTTTCTTTCTTTCTGGGCCGACGTTTGCGCCTACAAGTATTTTCTTGTTGCCTTTGACTCTGATGGCCATCCTGATCGCTTCTGCCACAGCAGTAGCCCAATCGTACATTGAACTGTTTGCGACATCCATGCCTGTTAAATCACATATCATACTCTGGTATTCAAATAGAGCTTGAAGCATTCCTTGTGATATTTCTGGTTGGTAAGGTGTGTATGCGGTGTAAAATTCGCTTCTTGAGGTTATTGTGTCAACGGTTGCTGGGACGTAGTGCGGTGGTAAACCCCCTCCTAAGAACACTAGGAACTCTCCTTGTGTTCGATTTTTCTCTAGTACAGAATAAATATAGTTCTCTAGATCCATCTCCTCTAATGGTTCCGGTAAGTTGAGCTCTCCTTTTAAAAGGACTTCTTCTGGTATGTCTCTGTAGAGTTCACCAACCTCATTTATCCCTATTTGGTAAAGGACTTTACTCAACTTCTCCATGTCACATTCTTCCAAAAACTTTGTCAACGTTCCCACCCATACATAGTTAAATAAGAAACTTTTAAAATTAATTTTTTATATTAGATGCCGTGTTGACTTTGAGGCTTAGGTCTCTCCCCGCTATAGTTCTATTATTTATTTTGGTGTTCAATGTTAGCTTCATTCCAAGCAACGCTTTATCAACAATTAGTAGTATAAACACGGTTCGTCACACTCTAGAAGTCAGTGACTTCGGTCTACTTTTAATTAATGAGACCTTAGTCATCACCAACGACCTACCATCTCTCGCCTCGGTTCCAGAAATAAAACTGTATTATCCATCACAATATTATGATAAGATGTTTCTAAACCTAATCTCAGATACAAGATTCAATTGGTCGTTTGCTAATGGGGGAAACTTAACCACCCTCTCGCTTAAACCGACAGAGGAGATCTCCTTGAACCCAGGAGAAAACTACAGCCTAAACATCCTCCTCTCTGTAGAGGGATGCACTTACTTCAAAGAGAGTTCCTTGGTCGAGGTAAATTTGGTCCTATATCCTGGAATAAGTCTTCCATCTAAAGTTGTAGAGTCTGCCTTATACACGCCATTTGCAACATCTTTTCAATCTCTTGAAGGTTATGAGTTAAAGGAAACTCCTCTAAAGACCGTCTACTCTAAAAGATTTGAGAATGTCACTGCAGAATCTTATAAGTTCATGAATGCGAAATTGAATTTGCCTCTAACTTCGGACATGATAATTGTCGAAGTTCCTAAAGCTGAACGGATTATTAAGGTGGAAAATGATGGTTCAATATCAGTTATAGACACCCTGCAAATAAGGAATGTTAGTAATAAGAGTGTCACATCAATAAAACTTGATCTGCTAAACCCAAATGCATTCAAGGCAATGCTCCTAATACCTATAGGTCAAGAGGAAGAAGTTGATCTAGGCCTTTTTAAACAGTTCACACCAAAGGCTCCTATAGAGCACAACCATTCCTGTACGTTCACAATAAAATATTCCGCTCCCGCAGATATAATAAAGTTCCTTAACGGGAGATACATTCTAAACGTAACCACATCTCCCTCTATAAGTACGCTTGTTAAAGAATATATTATAAGGGTTGAACCTTCTGAAGGTATACGTCTTCTATCAAAGGTGGATAAGAAGTTATTCACAAACGCTTCTCCATTTGTAAAAGACAACTTTATAGTAGAATATGAGCCAAAGCTTTTCTGGTCATCTTCTACAAGCGTCCCATTAGCTTTAATGATACTGATCCTGTTACTCGGCGCCTTTTCATACTTCCAAAAAGGTGAAGAAGAGGAAAAGAAATTTTACAAAGAATTTTACAACCTAGTTCAAGACAAGATACAGTTAGCAAGCTCAACGCTCGATCTATATGAAGAAAGGCGACTTGGGAAAGTTCCTAAGCAAAGGTTCAACATATTAAAGCAAGAATATGTAACAAGAACTGGCTCATTAAATAGTACCTTGGTGAAAACAGCAGGAGAATTAGTAAAGGAAAGCCCAGATAAAGCAGCGAAGGTAGAAAAGATCTTAAACTTAAACAGAGAACTAGACCAAGCCCTTAAAGCTTTGGTAAACAACTACGACCTACTTCAAACCAGGCGAATAAGCGATGAGGTGTTCTTGAAGAGAAGATCGGATTCAGCTAAGAAGCTTGATTCAATAAGAAGAGAAATTGAAGGCGAAGTAAGCGCTCTCTAGATGGATTCACCAAAGGCTCCATGATTAAATATGCTTAAACAGAAGGTTGAACTAAGTAAATGTACATGTGAAGAGACCTGCACTAAAATCTACCCTCAAAGTGTCTACCAATAAGGAATAAAAAAGCGATTGCAATGAACCTCAAGTATGTATAGCGTGTAGAGCATGTGAAATGCAATGCTCTAACAGTACGATAACAATAGAAGAATAAGTAAACCTTTATTTTTATAAGAAAGTAAAATAAAAGCCTTTGATATGTGCAGGGGTTCCCAAGCCAGGCCAAAGCTTCGTCAACGCAGCGGCTAAAGGGGACGGACTTAAGATCCGTTGACGAAGGTCTTCGTGGGTTCAAATCCCACCCCCTGCATCTGTTGTTTCTAGAAAGATAAATGATATAAGAGTAAATATATTATTTATTCTTATAGTTGATAATTAAGAAGATTTAATAGTTATAAAGTAGGTCTTCTCTGAGCAATAGAAGGTTTAATAAGATGATGACAAAAGAAGCCATTAGAAACATCGTATCAAATTATGATCGAAATGGTATAACTATAGGCGTACTTGGATCGCATTCTGCAGAAGAAGTTGGTGTTGCAGCAAAGATCTTTGGTTTTAAGACGGTAGTGATTTGTGAGAAGGGAAGGGAAGAATTGTATACGAAGCATAACAAACATCTCTTTGATCATCGAATAGTTTTAGAGCATTTTTCCGATTTATTGAATAATGAAGTTCAAAAAACTCTCTTAGATTTGAACACAATCTTCCTACCAAATCGATCATTCACTGTATACGTTGGTTTCCAAAACATTGAAGAAAAATTTCAAGTTCCTATTTATGGAAATAGGTACATGTTAAAAACAGAGGAACGGCTTTTACCAAAAAACCAGTACTGGCTTCTTGAAGAAGCAAAGCTCAGGACTCCTAAAAGGTTTTCTAAGCCGGAAGAAATTGATAGACTTGTTTTGGTGAAGGTTAGGCAGAAGAACAAACCCCTTGAAAGAGCATTTTTCACTGCTAAAGATCCGTCACAGTATTGGGCTAAAGCCATCGACCTAATCTCAAAAGGGGTTATCAGCGAAAACGATCTAAAATTCTCTGTGATTGAAGAATTTGTTTTAGGTCCTAGGTTTAATGCTAACTTTCAGGGATGGGCTTTAAAAGATGTGTTTGGTGACTTTGACTTTTTAGGATTTGATGATCGAAGGCAAGTAAACCTACATGGTGTATTGAACCTTACAGCAAGGGAACAGCTAGAGCTTGATCCCATTATCAAGAATGAGGAAATTGGACATTTTGGTGTGACGATGAGAGAATCTCAGAAACATTTGATCTATCAAGCAGCATCAAAATTCTTAGAAATTTGTAGAAAATTCTATCCACCCGGTCTCTTCGGATCATTCGCATTACAAGGGGCAATATCCTATGATCCAACAGATTCACAAGGTAAGGCACTTGAATTTTTTGTATTTGATGTAAGTCCTAGAATTCCAGGATCTCCTTGTGTTGGCCCAACCTCCCCAGAAATGAGACGCCTTTCGTTAAAATTTAGGGACATACTTAATAACCTAAATTTAGGGCGTCTGAACTTTGAATCCATCTTGGACTTTTCCATGCTTGAGATATTATATGCAGCTTCGAAGGATAGGTTAGAGGAGATCATCACATGATGCAGAGAAAGGAAATACTGCAAAATGTGTCCAAGTATGATCTGCAAAGAATAGCTATCGCTTCTATCTGTTCACATTCTTCTTTACAGATATTTTATGGAGCAAAGATGGAGGGATTTAAGACGATAGGAATTTGTATTAAAGATAAATTACCATACTATCAAGCGTTTCCTGAAGCTTCACCAGAAATGTTCATAGTAGTTGACGATTACAAAGAAGTTTTAGAGGATAGAGTTCAAAAAAGGCTACTAGAAAACAACTCCATAGTAATAGCACACGGTTCGTTCGTTGAATATGTAGGTGTTAAACCCCTTCTTGATTCTTTTTACGTTCCAATGTATGGGAACAGGAACGTTCTTGAGTGGGAAGCTGATCGAGAGAAGCAGTTGGAATGGTTTGAAAAGGCTGGTTTAAGGTATCCCAAAGTGTTTAAAGAACCATCAGAAATTGATCGTTACGCCTTCGTGAAGGTATATGGTGCCCGTGGTGGAAAGGGATACTTTAAGGCTAAGAACTCCGAAGAATATCATTCAAAGATGAATGAGAAGCTTAGGGAAGGCGTAATAGAAAAAAGTGATAGGCCTTTTATCCAAGAATTTATAGCCGGTTCAAGATACTATCCGCATTATTTTTATACTGAAATTAAGCCTAGAGGTTTAAAGCTAGAATCCGGAGGGCTTGAACTACTCAGTGTCGACCGTAGAATAGAACCAATTGACGAAGTTTATAGAGGTCTCCCTGATCTCATCCCCGATTACCTTGACTATACTGTTTCTGGTAACCAACCAGTTGTATTAAGAGAAAGCCTTATTCCTGAAGTCTTAAGCACTGGAGCGAAGTTAGTAAAGGCATCAATAGAGTTGTTTCCTCCTGGTATTCTCGGCCCATTCTGTATCGAAATGGTCTTTAATCCAAATAAGGGTTTCATAGTTTTCGAAGTTTCTGCACGAATAGTTGCTGGTACTAACCTTTACCCTAATGGTTCACCTTATACTCCTTACATATTCAAAGAACCGATGTCAACTGGACGTAGGATCGCCCTTAACATAAAGGAAGCTATAATAGAAGGTGAATTACACCGCCTTTTTTATTAAAGATCTGATGTTTGATGACCTTCAAAAGGAAAGAAGGAAACTTAGTCATTGAAAGTAAACCTCGCAAAAAGAATATCGCTGACCTCGTTTTATTAAACTGTAAAGTTTACACCATGAACGATGATTTAGATGTAGAGGAAGCTGTAGCGGTTAAAGGAAATAAGATCATTTGTGTAGGTACAGAGGAAGATGTCAAGAAGTTAATTGGAGATAATACATGCGTATTGAATTTAGAGGGAAAACCAGTTCTTCCAGGGTTCGAAGATTGTCATTGCCACTTAATATCCTATGGACTTAGTCTCTCACAAGTCGACCTTTCTGATCTAACCGACATAAAGAACCTCCTTAAGAGGGTTGAGATAAAAGCAAAAAACCTTCCAAACGATTTCTGGATAAGAGGGCACAGTTGGGATCAAGAAAAGATGGGAGGTAATTGGCCTACCAGATTTGATCTTGATAGTGTATCCCCAAACAACCCTGTGTTGTTAACGAGAATTTGTTGTCATATTGCTGTAGCAAACAGTAAGGCTCTTGAACTAGCGGGTATTTCGAAGGAGACGCCTGACCCTGTTGGTGGAGAAATTGAACGGGATAAGGTAACAGGTGAAGTAACAGGACTTCTAAAGGACTCCGCAATAGATTTAGTCGAAAAGGTTATTCCACAAGCAACAAGAGATGAAATTAAGACTGCTATCAAACTAATAACTCGGAAAGCCTTAGAAAAAGGCGTTACGTCTATAGAGGATGTTGGTGTCGGCTGGGAGGAAGTAAATATCTATTCAGATCTATATCTAGACGGTGAATTAGGCATCAGAATGAGCTTCTTAATAGATGTTGGGTTTCTTGACGAAATGATAAAAAGATCAATGAGATCACCTTACCCGCTTCACAAGGGCTGGGTGAATGTTACTGGTGTAAAAGTTTTTGCTGATGGTTCTCTAGGGGGTCGAACTGCTTATCTCAAAGAACCATATTTAGATAGGCTTGACACATGTGGGCTTCCAATGCTCAGCCAAGACGACCTCAACAAAATAGTTTTGAAAGCCAACCAATTTGGAATACAAGTTGCAGTGCACGCGATAGGTGACGCTGCTAATGAGATGGTAATTAAAGCTTTTGAAAACTCGCTTAGTTCGATTGGTTATAAAAAGTACTCCAAGCTCAGGAATAGAATTGAGCATTGCTCTGTTTTAAATGACTTCCTTCTTTCAAAGTATAAGGAACTCGGTGTGCTAGCCTCTATTCAGCTTAGCTTCGAAGCCTCAGATCGGAACTGGATTATAAAAAGGGTTGGGAAAGAGCGTATTAGGTATGTATATGCTTGGAGAAGCCTTCTAGATTCGGACTTGGTGTGCATTGGTGGTACCGACTGTCCTATTGAAGTTTTAGACCCTATTATAGGCCTTTATAATGTATCGAACAGGGAAAGAGGTATAGTTGATGACGATCTTTATCTGCAACAGAAGATTTCTGTTAGGGAAGGTCTTGAATTAATAACAAAAAATGCAGCATATGGAACCTTTGAAGAAGATGTCAAGGGTACAATAGAAGTTGGGAAGTATGCTGATATGGTTGTGCTCTCAAAGGATTTACTCGAAGTAGGAAGAGAAGAGATCCTAAATGCAAAAGTTCTAATGACAATTGTTGATGGGAAAATACTCTTCGATATTAGAGAAAAGGGTTAGGAACCCTCTATAAAATTCTTTACCATACTTCTTAAATTTTTATCTTTAATTCTATTTATAATGGTAAAAAGTTCTTTCCTGTATCCTTCTATTATGTTATCTACCTTATAACCCCTTTTAGAATAGGTTTTTGCCTGTCTTAATGTTGATACCAAGTCTGCGACCTTAACGAGGATTGACTCATCCGTTTCCCTCCTTTCATATTCTTCAAAGATTTTGATAATCTCTGGTAATTTGCTTAATTTCGCCAAGCTTTTCATAATTTCTACTTCAGCCTCCTTTTTGATTCTTTGGCTGATAACCTCTGTGAAACCTTTAGGAATGTCTCCTGAAACTGATTCTGTAAAATCATGTACTACTCCCATGATTAACATCCTCTTTGTGTCTACTTTATTTGATGATAAAGCGAACGTCATTAATATAGAGACTACTTCAAAGGTGTGTTCAGCTACAGTTTCTGCTTCATAAGGGGGAATTCCACATTGTAACCAACCAGTTCTAGGTGTATTCTTTAAAATACTCACAATATCCGTAATGTTGTTCAGGCTCATCTCCTATAACACTTATTTAATTCATTTTTATTTGTTGGTTCATCTTTAACCTTCTTTATTAACCAAGCCATCTTCTTTCCAAAATTTCTTGCAGTGCTTATTCCTTCTTCATCTTTAACCACTTCTCCTAACTCCCTTCCAAATGCTACGTTCCAGTAAGTAGAACCTGGTACGATCATTCCTTGATGAAGAAAGAAGAACAGAAGTTGTGCAAAAGTAAAATTATGTCCCGCCCTCCTTGCAACAACAAGTGCGCCACCAACTTTATTTTCGAAGACTCTTCCTATCTGATTTGATAGGTACCCTGCTCTATCGATTAAAGCTTTTATTTGAGGCGTAGCTGATCCAAAGTAGACCGGGGAGGCTAGTATAATTCCATCCGATTCAACCATTTTGTCAAAAATTGGTTTGAAATCATCATTTTTTATACAATCTTTTTTAATCTTGCAAGACCTACAGCCATCACAAGGCTCAATCTTTTTGTTGGCTAATCTTATTAACTCAATTTGAGCTCCTTCTTCTTCTGCAGCTTTTAAAGCTTGTTTAACAAGAAGTTCGGTGTTACCCCCTTCTCTAGGGCTTCCTACTATGCCTAATATTTTCACCATGGATTAGGAATGGCCTTGTGCTATATAAAATTGTTATTAAACTTGAAGCTCATCTCTTGAAAAAAGTTATTACTTAGCGCTCTTCATAATTTGCTATGCCCTATTTAAATCTCGGTTCGAGCGATAAAGGTATATTTACCATAGATGCCAACATAGTTGTTACAGGGAGGACATGCGTATTAGGGACCAGTGGTAGTGGTAAAAGTTATGTTGTCGGAGTAATTTGTGAAGAACTTTGCAAAATGCGCATCCCTTTTACGTTACTAGATGTTGAAGGTGAATATTCCGGGTTAAAGGAAAGGTATGAAGCCATTTGGATCGGAGAAGATGATAATTGCGATCTTAAATGGGAAAAACTCAATATTAAAGAATTGGCTAAAAATGCTCCTGACATAGCTCCACTAATTTTAGATGTTTCTGAAACAAAAGACCCAGAATTAAAGGTTGATCGATTTCTCAAACAAATTTATAGTGAAGTGTCATCAAGGCGTGTACCTTATTTAATAATTATAGAGGAAGCAGATAAATATGCTCCACAAGTCGGTAAACGTCTTCAAATCGTTGAAGAGATCGCAAGAAGGGGTAGAAAACGCGGTTTGGGTCTCATGCTTTGTACACAACGTCCTTCTTTAGTTGACAAAAATACCTTGAGCCAATGTTCAAATCAACTTATTGGCAAGTTGGTAATTAAGAATGACCTTGAATCTGTTGCCCAATTTTTTCCTGGAAAAGGGCTGCCTAAGCATTTAACATCATTATCTCCAGGATCATTCTATGCTCTTGGTGGTTTATCACCAGCTCCATTACTAGTTAAAATAAGACAAAGGGAAACAACTCACGGTGGAATCACCCCTTTAATTGTGAACCGAATTGTAAACCTCTCCATAGATCTTAATCGTTTTAGAGTGTTAGAGCCGAAGGAATATGTTCTTGGTTTACCTCGCAGAATTGACTACAAAGATATTTCCACTAAAATAAAAAGGGGAAAGCGTTATTTATTGTTTGGCGAAGAAGAGATTATTGAAAAGATTCAGCTCATCTATCGCCCACTAATCGAATTAAGAATAAGGATTCACAGTGGGTTTTTAAGAAAAAGTTTCTTAGACAAATTCTTGACCATAGATGGACAAACTGGCGTCATTGTCGAGGTTAAAAACGGAGTGGTGTTTAAAGAAACATTAGAACCATTTATTGGGCTGAACCCCCATGGTATTAAACTTCTAAAAATTCTAGACACAAATAAGGAAATCGCTATAAATGATATTAATACAGCACCTGATTTTTCAAAGGGCTTAGTCAGAAGGTCCCTGAACGCTTTAGAGAAGAGGAGTTTTGTGAAGGTGTTGAAATATGGGAAAATAAAGAAGGTTCGGAGGATCGTCGTACTCCCTAAAATCCAACTAGAAGGAGAAGAATTGAAGTTAGAAAGGATTGATCTAAGTGAAGCAAAGAAAGGTAAAGTTAGGGTAAACGCTCGTAGCATCAAAGATGCTATTGAGACATTGTTACCTGGTTCTGAATTGATAGGTTCAAGGTGTTTTTACTATCCATTCTATGTAATCAAGTTAAGATTGGGTAAAAAGTATCGGTTCATAACGGTCGATGGCTTATCTGGTAAAATAGTTGATTTTTAATCGAAAATATCTTCTACTCTATTCCAAGTTATATGATTACAAAATATTTTTAATTCATAGTTGATGTTATTATCTAATATAAAGAAGTATGGTATACAACTTCCTAAGAATCCAGTTTGCATAGATCTCTATAATCTACCTATTAGTAAAGATGCTAAAATTGCGACAAATACAATTACCGCCGTCTCAGCAAGAGTTATTTTCCAATGTCTATTGGTTTTCTTCGCTCTATATTTGACTAGAAACACTCCTATTATTATGCTCACTATTCCAATAGATATGATGATGTTTATAGGTCTAGGTAAAGTTAGAAAGGTGATTATCGGTAAAACCCCTGAAAAGAAGGTTGTTGCACCTGATATTAATGCACTGTAAATACTACCCTTGTTCCTCTCGTTATTTAATATTATAAATAAATGTTTTACAAGATCTAAAGACCTTTTTCTTTCCAACTTGTCAGGAATATCGCTGAGACTATAGTCAATCAAATATTTTAATGTCAGTAAATCTGCGATGTCTTCTGTTTTACCACCAAGTAGGAAACTCGAAAAATTGGTTATAGCCACAGAGGTTAAGCTTAATACCGCTGTAAAAGTGGTAATGCTTGTAGTCAAGCCTGCAACAAGCGCAGAAAGGATCACTACCAGCCCGGTTATAGAACCATCAGCTAATCCTGCTATTACCTCCATTATGGGTTCTTTCTTTAAAAGAAGTTTTTTCCATTCAGTACTTAACTTAAGCCCTCTTTCTGTCAATTTGAGCTTTCCATTTGGGTTGGTAATAAGCCCTTCCTCAGTCATCTCGTGAAGTGCCTTCTCGATGTCATGGATGTCAACGCATGTATAACCTTTACAGTATTTGTCTATATCCCGTTTGATCACCAGCTTCTCCACTTCTCCATCTTCACTAAGTCGTAGTAGAGTGATGAGCTTTATTATATCTGGAAGCTCTTGAACCTCAAAGGCCAACTCTCATGGTTCACCGTTTTAGATTCGTATGATAAGCAAGTTAATAACTATTATCATATGAAGGTTCGTACTTCTCTATTTGATTTAGGCTATACCATATTACTCTGTTTGATGTTGAAAACGAAGTTCTCTCCAAACATCCGCTATGTCGCTATATCCTCTTTTTTCCCAAAAACCAAGTTCATGTTCACCTGTGAAGAGAATGTGCTGAATCCACATAGCACTTTTATATGCATACTTGTCTGGCACAACTAGTCTAAGTGGCCCACCTAAAGGCGGCTCAAGAAAGCTACCATTTAATCTATAGGCTAAAAGTATGTTTTCCTTTAATAATTCTCTTAACTCTAGGGAAGTTGTATAACCATCAGCACATTCGAAGTTAACATAGTGGGCATTTTTGGTAGGTTTAACCATATCTACGATTTTGATGAATCCAACACCTTCCCATTCACAATTCCTCACACTCCAACCTTCCACACAATGAAAGTCACTTATAATCTTCGCAGTTGGAAGGTTTAGAAAATCGCCCCATGAAAACCTAATAGGTTTTTCAACTTCTCCGTCGATTGTTAAGCTCCACGTTTCCAAATCGAGTCTAGGATTTTCTTTAGTTATTCCTGGGTGATCTATGTTCCATCTAAGTATTTCTTTTATTTCATATTGTCCAGGCGGTAAGCCTTCTTTATTCATTTAATTCGAAAACATAATGACTTAGATATTAAACTTTCTATGACCTTAAGAAATTTTGCATTTATTGTTTGAGCACTAAAAGCTGTGCTTATCTTTTTATTACTAGTTATGAGGGAGATCTAATTAAATTCAATTTTTAATAAAAGATTGAAATTATTATTAATATGACACCATATAACCCGAAAATAAAAGCAATTTCAAAATTTCTTTCAGGGTGCTCCTTATTGAAGATCTTTCTAAAGGGTAATAGTATTGCTGTTGGTATCATTTTAGGTAGAGGAATTATGAACGGTGTCTTCCTCCGATATTCTTCATATTTTTGGCCAAAGGTCTTAATCATAACTGACTCCTCATGGAGGGCGACTACTAGGATTGAGAACACTGCGATAAGCCATACTAAAGGTGGGGGTGCAAAGTAGCCGCCCTTTGGAGGACGAAATAGGTATTTATCAAAGATAAGTAATGCATAGCTCCATAATATGAAGCTCAGGTACTGAGGGTGTCTAACATACTTATATATCGAGAAATCTATTATTTTTATTCCCTTAAACTTCGCATAAAACCAAGTTGTGCAACTTACGAAGAAAATTAACGCACTAAGGTAAACTATTATGTTGAAAAACGATGAATCAACGAGCTCTGATCTAAGTCTAATTAAGCTTGTAAACAAAAATCTTAACATATCATAAGGTATGTAAACTGAATCACCTAACTCTAGAAAGGTTGCTGCTGCGTATATCTTCTGAGACCAAGAATCTCCTGGAGCAAGTTCGATCATTGGGAGCCAAATTATCCTAAGTATTCCTATTCCTGTTAGAAAGAACATAGTTGACGCGAAATAACTGAATGTAGGGAGGTATAGTACTAGGGAACCTAGCTTTGCTAGTTTGTGTCTTCTTAAAACTATCCCAAATATTATCAGTGCTATTGTTGTGATAAAGCAAATGTAACTTATTGGTCTTATCTTAGAAAGAAATTGTTCCGCTTCCTCCTGCTTCAGCCCATAGTCTGGAAAAGATTCAACTAATAACGTGTTAAGCATGTTTGGAAGCTCTAGTGTAGTATAAAGTAACGTTATAGTGAATATTATAGAAAGCGCGAAAGCTATGGCAACTAATTTCTTGTTTCCACTCCTCACTACAGCTCCCATCAGGAGGTCACTCGATTAGTAACATTTATCAATAATTTTCAATGCCTTGTTCTTTAACCCTTCCATAGCCCTATTCCCAATCCTAACAAGAATGTAGCAGATGAATACGGGATCATATTAATCAAAGGCCCTGCTTCCTCCCATAGTGTTGGTAAGTACTTGGAAGCAGCTTTAGCAATATCGTCAAATGCTGGGAGTTGCGTATACCCTACAGCAACTAAAACAAGTATGAGCACAACAAGTATTATTATCAATTTCAAGGTCCGTTTAATCACTACACCAACAATCAATCCTATTAAGAAGGGTATTGCTAAAGGTATTAGCCAAGCATACTCTGGGGGAATGATTTCTAGCATATGTTTATCCATATTTTGCTTAAATTTAAGAGTTTTGATTCGCATGTTGTTGTCCTTAAATATAATATTTGGAAAACCTTAAGAACATGTAAAAACTAGTTTTTAAAGGTAATTCTTGTGGAGTTAGGTTAGAATAATTTATGAATTACCACCTGAAAAGATCAGAAAAGGCTTTGACCTTGAATCAATCCAGTGTAGGACAACAGAAGTTAAATAATAGAAGAATAAAAGATGAGACTTTAGATAATTTCTTTCAGATAACTGGTTTAGAACTGTTTGTTTAAGTTCGTATGTGCAATAATAAATAGGTTTAGTTCAAGAAGTTTCTTTATATTAATTAGGTAGAAATTAATGAATTTCTTTGTTCTTTAGACTTGGAGAATTATTGATGGAAACTTTTTGTTCTGATTCAAGGAAAAATTATCTGTTACGATCTGTTTTTTCTACAAAAAGTATTTTTATTATCATATGTGTCACATTGTCGATGGAAATGGAGAAAATTGTTGAGAGGGCGATTGTTAGATTTAAAGAAGGTTATTCTTGTTCAGAGTCTGTGCTATTAGGATATACTGAAGCACAGAAAATCAATGCACCAATTGTGCCGAGAATTGCCACAGGGTTTAGAGGTGGAATAGGTAGATGTGGATCTGTTTGCGGAGCTCTTGTAGGCGCCATAATGGGTATTGGTCTAAAGTATGGACGAGACTCACTTGATGACCCAAACTCAAGTATTTGTACCGTGAAGGCTGCAGAATGTTATAAGATGTTTGAGAAGGAATTTGGTCAAACACAGTGTCGAAGTCTAATTAATTGCGATCTTTCTGATGCTGATGATAGAAAAAGATATGAAGAACTTAATTTAAGGGAAACAAATTGTGCTAGGTATGTTGAAGGTGCAGCTAGGATTTTAGCTGAGTTGATCCGAGACTATAGTCCCTCTAAACTTAAAGCCAAAAATTTATGAGCTAGCATGCGGTTAAAATAAGAATTATTACTTAATCTGTAGTTAAATTAAAGACAACTACCGCCTTTAAGACGAATGAGGTTTCCTACAAAAACCTAAATTTTGTTCACTAAACCTCTTTATTAGTAAACCCTAAGTTAGAGAATTAAAACTTAAAGAATTTCCGTCCAGATGAGACGTTTTGCCCAAACTCTTTAGCCAATTCATTAAGAAGTTCTCTTTGTCTCTGTGTTAGCTTCTTTGGAACCTCAACGTTCACATGGATTAGTAGATCTCCTCTTCTATAACTATTGAGCTTTGGCATACCTTTTCCAGGCAATCTCAGAAGTTCTCCGGGCTGGGTGCCAGGAGCTACCTTTAATGTCGTATTTCCCTCTAGAGTTGGAATTTGTACCTCAGTGCCTAGGGCGAGCTGTGGATAACTTAGTGTAAGTTCATAGATTAGATCATTTCCATCCCTTTGAAAGTACCTATGAGGTGCCACTTTAATTTTAACGTAAAGGTCTCCCGGTGGGCCACCATTAAGCATAGCATCTCCTTGGCCCTCTAATCTAAGTTGATATCCTTCATCTATTCCTGATGGCACCTTAACTATAATCCTCCTCTTTCTCGAAACAATACCTGTTCCTCCGCATTCTTCGCATGGTGATTCTATTACTGAACCACTTCCATGGCATGTAGAGCAAGTAGAGATTTGAACAAATCTGGCAAATCCACTAGAATGCACCTTCTGCACTTGGCCAGTTCCTTTACATTTTGGGCATGTTTTAGGAGAAGTGCCAGGTTTCGCACCGGTCCCATTACAGGTACCACATTTCTCTGTTCTAGGCACTTCTATCTCCCTTTCAACACCTTTCGCAGCTTCTTCGAGCGTTATCTGAAGTTCGTAGCTTAAATCCCTTCCCTTAGAGACTCTTCTTCCAAACCCTCCCCTACCAAAGAAGAAGTCAAATATGTTATCAAACCCCCAGTCGAAGCCCAAGTCTCTTAAAATTGACTCAAAGTCTGCCCCTCTGAATATGTCTTCTGTTGTATAACGCTGGTCGAATCCTGCGTGCCCTAGCATATCGTATTGTCTGCGTTTTTCATCGTCAGAAAGGACTGCGTATGCTTCAGAAATTTCCTTGAATCTCTCTTCTGCGTCAGGTGACTTGTTCCTATCAGGGTGATATTGCATGGCTAGCTTTCTATAACTATCTCTAATCTGTTCCTTAGTGGCGTCTCTAGGAACGCCAAGTATCTCGTAATAGTCCTTCTTGCTAGACATGCGATAACCACCCCTTACTATCTAAGTTAATACCTTTTACTTTACTTTAAAGTCTGTGTTTACTGTCTTATCTTCGCCTTGGCCTTTAGTTTCACCTTCTTGTGGTTTCTGTTGTTTCGAGTATTCTGTTGCAGCCTGTTGATAGATTACCGTTCCAATTTCCTGTAGAACCTTCTTCAATTCATCTCGCTTTCCTTTAATCTTCTCAACGTCTTTTCCTGCTAGAGCTTCCTTTAGTTCGTTGACTGCTTTATCTAATTGGTCCTTCTGTTGCTGATTTATCTTCTCACCTAAGTCTTTCTTAGTCTTCTCCGTTAGGTAGATTAGAGATTCTGCATCATTTCTTAGTTCAGCCTCCTCTTTCTTCTTTCTGTCCTGTTCTGCGAACTCCTCTGCATCTTTTATCATCTTCTCCTTTTCTTCCTTTGAGAGCTTGGTTGACGCTGTTATCCTAATCTTTGCTTCTTTATTTGTGCCTAGGTCCTTAGCAGTTACATTTAGTATGCCGTTTGCGTCGATGTCAAAGGTTACCTCTATTTGTGGTATCCCTCTTGGAGCAGGTGGTATTCCTTCAAGGTTGAACATCCCGAGTGACACGTTATCTGCTGCCATGGGCCTTTCCCCTTGAAGTATATGGATCGTCACCGCTGTTTGGAAGTCTGAAGCTGTAGTGAAAATTTGACTTCTTCTTGTTGGTATGGTGGTGTTTCTCTCTATAATTTTAGTAAATATTCCTCCAAGAGTCTCCACACCTAGTGAGAGGGGGGTAACATCTAAAAGTAAGATGTCCTTGACTTCCCCAGACAATACTGCACCTTGTATTGCTGCGCCAACAGCTACACATTCCATTGGATCAACTCCACGTTCAACCGGTTTTCCAATGATACGCTCGACAAACTTCTGCACATAAGGCATTCTTGTAGTTCCTCCTATCAAGATTATTTTGTCTATGTCCTTTGGTGCAAGTTTCGCATCTTCTAGAGCTTTGTAAATGGTTGTAGCTGCTCTTTGGACGATAGGATCTGCTAACTCTTCCAATTTAGCCCGAGTTAGAGTTACATGTAGGTGCTTTGGGCCAGATGAATCAGCATAAATAAATGGTAAGTCTATGTCTGTTGTAAGTAGGGTGGATAGTTCGATCTTCGCCTTTTCTGCTGCCTCTTTAAGCCTAGCTATTGCTGTCTTATCCCCTCTTAGGTCGATTGAGGTTTGCTTTTTGAATTCTTCAATTGCATAGTCCATTACTGCTTGATCTATGTCTGCTCCACCTGTTTTTGTGTCTCCACTTGTCGATAAGACTTGGAAAACACCTTTTCCAAAGTCCATTACTGTAACATCATGTGTGCCTCCTCCAAAGCTGAAGACCAATATCTTCATGTCTTTATCGAGCTTGTCTATGCCGTAAGCTAGGCATGCAGCTGTAGGTTCGTTGATTATTCTTAAGACTTCGAACCCTGCAATTTCTCCCGCATCCTTGGTTGCTTGGCGTTGGTTGTCATTGAAGTGGGCTGGCACTGTGATTATTGCCTTCTTAACAGTGGTTCCTAAGTATGTTTCTGCATCCCTCTTTATTTTTTGCAAAATAAACGCTGAGATCTGTTGCGGTGTATACTCTTTTCCGAAGATATTCACCTTATAATCTGTGCCCATCTTACGTTTGATCTCAAATATCGTCCCCTCAGGATTTGCAGTAGCTTGTCTTTTAGCTGGTTCTCCGACGAGGAGTTGGCCGTCCTTTGTAAAGGCAACGACGGATGGAAACATTTTTCCTGCTATCGAAGGTCCCTCAGCACTTGGTATGACGGTTGCCTTTCCACCTTCGAAGACTGCTGCTGCAGAATTAGTTGTACCAAGATCAATCCCGATAACTTTCTCTCTTACTTCGGTTTTACTCAATTTGATCACCTTTATCTGATTTAATTTTAGGTTTAACTGCTACCTTGACAATACTCGGTCTTATGACCTTTTCCTTTAAAATATATCCTTTTCTAATTTCCTCTAATATTGTACCTTCTTCGACTTCCTCTTTTTCTATGCTGGCTATAATACTATGTTTTGAGGGGTCGAAGGTTTTTCCTATGCAATCAATTCTAGTAACTCCTTCTTGTTCAAGGATTTTCATAAGCTTCTTATAAATCATTTCAACTCCTTGGCTTAGAGCCTCAGGTGTGTTCGAATTTTGCCCCGACTTTATCGCTAGCTCCAACTCGTCTGCAACCTCTAATATTTGAAGTATGAGTCGTTCATTTGAATACCTTCTAATGTCTTCTAATTGTCTATCTGTCCTTTTTCTGAAGTTTTCAAAGTCAGCTTGCATATATTTGAGTTGGGTTAGATACTGTTCCGATCGCTTCTTCTCTTCTTCAAGTTCGTGGAGTAGTTTTTCTACTTTAGAAATCCTTCTTTGGGGTATCGCCTTATCTTCGCTCATACGTTCTTCCTCCTTAAAACAATTGAGGGCAAGGTCCTATGATATATAATTTTTTAATTATTTATATAAGCACTTTAATAGTTGATTCTATAGTTTGAAAGTTTCTCCATCGCCTTGATCATTGCCTGGGTTCCTTTTTCAGAATATCCATCGGCCTGCGCAATTCTTAGCATTTGGTGCATAAGGGCTGTAACAGGAAGTGGCAGGTCAAGTTCTTCTGCAGTCGATAGAACTATTCTCAGATCTTTTTGAAGCATTCCAAGTTTAAAGCCTGGTTCAAGATCACCTTTAATAATCTTTGGTCCTAAGTTCGATAATGCCCAAGAATTTGCCGCACCTGCTGTGACAACCTCAAGTAGTTTGTTGAGGTCTAATCCAGCTTTAGCCCCTAATATTAAACCTTCGCATACTGCTTGTAGGTTCAGAGCGACCATGACCTGATTGCAAAGTTTGGTTGTTTGTCCCATTCCATGTTCCCCCATATAAGTGATTTTCTTACCCATGGCTTGAAATACAGGAAGACATTTTTCGAACACTTCCCTCTTTCCCCCAACCATTATGGAGAGTGTAGCGTTTATTGCTCCTACATCTCCTCCGGTGACCGGTGCGTCTAGCATTTCAACTCCTTTTTCTTCAAGTTTCTTCGCTATTCTCCTTGTTATTTCAGGTGAGATGGTGCTCATATCAATGACAATTAAACCTTCCATAGAACCTTCAATAATTCCTGATGGGCCTAGAACCACTTTTTCCACATCAGGCGAGTCGGTTACCATTGTTATCACTATATCTGATTTCTCTGCTACCTCTTTTGGGCTACTAGCCGGCTTAGCACCTAAATCAACAAGCTCCTTCATTTTAGAAGCTGTTCTATTCCACACAGTTAAATGGTATCCTGATTTGATCAGATTCTTTGACATCGGTTTTCCCATGATTCCTAAGCCAATAAAACCTATCTTGTATTCCAAATCATCACACTCTATGCTTTATGTGTGTTGATTAAGATAATTAAAAATTTCTATGCTTATTGGAGTAGTCGTATTATTGTCTCTATAGCTTTAGGTAGTTCTTCTATGCTTCTGATCGTCATATCAGGTTTTTCTGTGCTTATATCTACCTTTGACACTTCATCCACATTCCAGATTGATTTTTTAGGCTTATTAATCCATACAGTTTTCAAACCAAATCTCTTTGGATAAACGACATCATAAACATATTCGTCTCCTATCATTACTGGAGTTAGGCCATCGATTAAAAATGGCTTAAAATATCCTATTTCGTTTTTATAATGTCCAACAGTATCAGGGGTTATGATTGCTTTGAAATACTGCTTAAGCTTGAGTTTCTCTAAGACCGGGTTTTGGTATCTATAGAACCCATTAGTTGCTGCGTATAGTAGATATCCCTTACGTATAAGTTGCTCTAATGTCGGTTTACTTTCCGGGTATACAAATTCTTTTGATAAGTTAGATTCTTCAATGATTTTAACTAGACTGTGAGTCCACTCTATTCCTAGTCTTCTAGCAACTGTTCTTGTTATGTCGTCCCAGTCATATCTATCATTCCGAATTAAGATCTCTCTTTTGTTTTCTTCCTCTACAATCAAATGTCTTACCTTCTTTACAGGTATCCCTGCCTTCTTAGAAATCTTTTCATAAACGAAGGGCATTACAGTTTTTCTAAAGGGAAAGTCAACCAAAGTGCCGTCTAAGTCGATAAACAAAATTGCCTTGTATTTGTTCGCATTTCCTTGGTCGATGTTTTCATTTATCAACATGCGTGTACATAAGTCCCCAAAAAATTAGCTATTAAAAAGCTTTATAATCTAAGATGAACTCATAAGAGGAGGTTTAAATCTAATTTCAAAAATTTGAGTGCGTGTTTATGTCTTCAGTTAAAACATTCTCTTTTACTATTGATACAGAGCTTTCGCCGATTAAATTTAGAAGCTTACTAGAGTTTATAGAAGAGGCTTACTTAAAGAAAGATAGGTCTTATAGTGGCATACGAATTTACGAATCAGATGGTTCATATACTCTCTTCTTTACTAAGGTAGACCAAGCAGGTAAATGGTCATTTCATGTATCACTCAAGGCGGGTACACCAATTAGTGTCTTGGTTGATGCAAAGGACACCTTGGTTCCAGAAGGTGTTATTGAAAAACTTAAAGAAGATCTGTTTCTTCTAGTTCAATTCTTTGAAGAAAGGGCTAGAAGAACCACTATCTATTTTGCCTGGGTTGAAGGTGAACGTATTATCCCTGAAAGGTATTCAACAAAAAGGAAAGGTACTGTTATTCGGATTTTTTCAGAGAGTATGCTTCTCCTCTATGTCGTATTCATCATAACAAGTGTTCTCTTGTTTTCTATTCTAGGTCTCTACGCCCCTATTATATTGGTTGCCTTCCAATTCATCTTAGTACTTTTATCTGGTAAAATAATAGAAAAGACAGGTGAATGGAAAATTACTAAAGAGAACCCAAAAGTAACGATTCTCCAATACCAACTTCCTTTTGAAGATATGAGAGACTTCTTTAAGCAATATGGTCAAGATGTCCTTATTAAGATCAAAAAAGAAATACATGATAAAACTCTCCTAAAAGGTAGGCCAGTTGACTGCGATACAGCGAAGGAGGTCTTCTCGAAATATAATCTACAGTGCCTACACGGGGGGATGTTGGTTAAGACCATCAACGTATATGAAATAGTAAGGAAAGGCGCAGAAAAGTTTGGTATCAGTGTCCCTAAAATCGTTGTATCCCCAATTCAAGTACCTAATGCAGCTGCTGCAGGACCAGGCCCAAGATTTGGAACTATGCTAATCACTACGGGTCTATTGATTCAACTTAAGGAAGACGAAATATTAGGGGTAGTAGGTCACGAGTTGAGTCATATAAAAGGAAGAGACACACTAGCATTCTTCGGTCTTATGTCTTCTGAGTTTATTCTAAGATTTTACGTTTTTTATCCATTACTAATCTTCTTTGGAATCTTTTATCTAATTTTGGCTTTTACTGTTGTTTACTTTATAGCAAAATTCTTTGAATCGAAGGCTGATCTTGAATCAGCGATTAGGATTGGGCAACCAAAGGCCTTGGCGGAAGCGTTGAAGAAGATAGGTTTCATAAGGCTCCTTTATTCGCGGAGTTCATCTAGTCAAATACAAGAATGGCTAAGTTTTGAACCTCATCCACCTACCTACTTTAGGATAAGAAGACTTGAACGCCTAGAAAGGTCGGAGGAGATAAAGCATCCATTGTTAAGGTCGATGAAGGATAACATCTTAGATTTCATCTCTATACTCAAAATGATATAAACCCTTCTCAAAGGTATTAATATTTAAATAAAGAGAAAGCGTCGATAAATCTATGACCGTTTTCGAAAACGCATTAGCTGTGGCTTTAGGGAAGGAAACAGGCCAAATACCAGTCGTTCTTCAAGTGTACAGCCTAGTCCTTAAAAGGTTTGCAAGGGTGAAAGAATATGATTACTACCAAGACATAAAGCTACAGCTCGAAGCAAAGGTTACCTTTCAAAAGAGATTCCCTTCTGTGTTAAATATAGGGTTAGGCGTTGTGCCAGAGTACGCGGAGTTTGTCGGGCCGATACCAACCGCTTTTGGTGGCAAGGTAAGGTGGATGGAGGACTCGCCACCATATGTTGGAGAATATCCCATAAAGGAACCTAATGATATTGATAAGCTTGTTGAAGCAGGTTTACCCGAGGCGAACGCTGGGATTGCCTCGCAAGTTCTTGAGAGGCTTGAATACTTCTACGACTGGTTTCCCAAAGACCTTAGAGAGGAATATGGTATGGTTGATGGTGTAGTTGTCCCAGGTGGATGTGTAGAGAGCGCGGCTTTATCGATGGGTTATGACAAATTCTTCATATGGATGCGCCAATACCCTGATGTTATACATAAATGGCTTAAGCTGTCGACAGACTGGCTCATTAAATACTGTGAAGCGATTGAAGCTGTGGTTGGTTCATGTAAAGTCCTGTGGATAGCTGACCATATCCCAAGTATGGTTGGGAAGCAGCAGTTCAAAGAATTCGTCTTACCTTACTTTAACAAAATATTCGGTAAATATAGAGGGGCACTTAGAATATGGCATAACGAGGGATACGTTGGGTACATGTTGGAAGAAGTTGACAAGATTGACTCAGAAGTTTGGCATTTCGGTCCTAAGGAAGACATAGTGGAATGTAGGAATAAGACCCACTTCTGTCTACAGGGGAACATTCACCCACCTGATTTCGCGAAGATGACTCCGAAGGAGGTTGAAAGCAGATGTGAAGAAATAGTATTCAAGTCGGGAGGGAATAAGTTATGGCTTTCCACTGGCGGAGGAGTATCACCAGATACTCCACTTAGAAATATCGACGCGATGGTAAAGACCGCGGAAAGACTTTCGCGTAAACTGTCAGATAACTCTCCTTTGATATAAGTTATATTACAGGGAGCTTAAAAGACAGTGGTTGAACTTAATTGTATCTGTTAGGGTTAGATGTTGGGACTACGGGTTGTAAAGCAATAATATTTTCTCCTAATGGAAAAATAGTCTCTTCTGCATATGAAGAGTATCAACTTCACCATAGAAAGCCGGAGTGGGCAGAGTTGAACCCTGAAGAAGTCTGGGCTAAAGTTGTCATGGTGACTAGGCAAAGCATCACTAATGCGAAGATTGATCCTAAAGAAATTGAAGCTCTCGCTGTAAGTTCGTTGGGAGAAGCATTTATGCCGATTGACAAAGAGGGGAAGCCCTTGTACTGGAGCATGCTCTTTATGGATGAGCGCTCTAGAGAGCATACCCTTTGGCTTGAAGATCATATCGACATTAAGGAAGTCTTTAGAATGACAGGGCAGAATTTAAGCTCCTCGATGCCTGTCTATACCTTGCCGAGAATCATGTGGTTAAGGAAGTATGAGCCGGAAGTCTACAAAAACGCTTGGAAGTTCCTGCTCTGGGAGGACTTTGTAAACTTCAAATTATCAGGGGTTCCTGCAATAGACTATACACTAGCTGCTAGAACTATGATGCTTGATATAAGAAAGAAGAGGTGGAATAGTGAAATCCTAGCTTTAGCTGGATTGGACGAAGGTCAACTACCTTCTGTTCACCTATCTGGGACGGTGATTGGGGAAGTTCAAGAGGATGCCTCAAAAGAAGTTGGGTTAGCTAAAGGGACTCTTGTTGTAACAGGAGGGCATGATCAACCATGCGGTCTCTTTGGTTGTGGTATAATCGAATCAGGACCCATGATGGATTCCACTGGCACAGTTGAATGTTTTGGGGTTATTCAAAAGGAACTCACTCTTACTGATAAAATTCTTGCTCAAGGCTTTCCAGTCCACCCTTATGTATTACATGAAACATACGATATGCTAGGGTTCAATCCTACTTCCGGGGTTATATTAAGGTGGTTCAGAGACAACTTATCTTACGAAGAGAAGGAAGAAGCTAAGACCAACAACACTAACGTCTATGACTTGTTGATGAATAAGGCGTCACAATCCACTTTAGGTTCGCTAGGCCTTTTCTTTATACCATATTTCGAAGGCAGCGGTACACCGACCTTCAATAGGAACACTAAAGGTGCCTTCATAGGACTAACTTTAGCTCATGGAAAAAAGGATATTATTCGTTCTATAGTTGAAGGATTATCTTACGAGTTGAAACTTAACATCGAATGTATAGAAGAACAGGGGATTGACGTGACAGAAATAAGAGCTATAGGAGGTGGGGCAAGATCAGACTTCTGGTTGCAAGTAAAAGCGGATATTACAGGAAGAAAGATCGTTGTACCAAATATTACTGAAGCAGCAGCCTTAGGCGCTGCTACACTGGCTGGGCTAGGCTCTGGTATGTACAAGGATGCGAACGACGTCGTAAGACAAACATATGGTATAAAGAAGGTAATTACACCAGATAACAATAATACGAATAAATATAATAAGCACTATAAAATTTACAAAGGGCTTTATAACTCGCTTAAGGTAATTTTCGATGAAATAGCCACTTTAAAGGCCTGATTAACTTTCAACTCTCTCTTTTTAATATTATGCATCTTTAACTACTTTACTGGCTCTTTATCTTTTTCAAGTAGTCCTCACGTGGAGGGCTGAAGACTTCAAGTAACAACCCTCGTTTGTCACCTAACACCTTCGCACTATGCTTCTCATTGGATTTGAACCAGTAAACCATTCCAGGTTCGACAACCTTTACTACATCTCCACTCTTGAATTCGACTCTTCCTTCTAAACAAACCCCCATCTGCTCATGAGGATGGGTATGTTCTTGGACGACCCCTCCTGGTTCGATTTCGACCTGTAAGAACATCATTTTATCCCCACTTAGTAATATCTTTCCCCATATCTTCTCAAATAGGAGAAATCTTTTTACATCATCACTATTTACAACCTGCATCATACATCACTAATTGCATGAAGCTTACTTAAGCCTATAATTAAGTCTATCACTACTTAAAAATTAAGTTAAGGGAACCAAATAATCGTCTTGGTTTTTGACTGAAAAGGATTTCAATAGAAAAAGCATCTAAAGGAAGAATTTGTAAACTGTTTCGATAATACAATACGTTGAATTCAAGGTGCATCAGAGTCACATAAGAAAGGTTAAGATAGACCCTTATCATCCTTTAAGGGGTTGATTCAGAGACTGTAGAGGGAAGACTAGGAATGGATGCTATAAGAGCAGTAAATTTGACGAAGGTCTATCAAGGTAAAGCCGAAGTGGAAGCTCTAAAGTGCATCAACCTCTCTATAAAAAGCGGGCAGTTATACACACTTTTAGGTCCTAACGGTGCAGGAAAGACCACTTTCTTAAAAATAGTTTCAACACAGCTTCTACCCACAAGCGGTGAAGCATACCTTCTCGGTTACGATGTTGTTAAACAACCTGAGAAAGTAAGGAGACATATAGCGGTAGTCCCACAAGATTCGATTGCCTATCACAACTTAACTCCATGGGAATACGCTTACTACTTCGCAAAACTCTATGGTGTCCCCAGCCCAAAGGTGAAGGCGCATGCTGAGCTTGCTTTGAAGACTGTTGATATATGGCATTTAAAAGACCGTGCTTGCGGCTCTCTCTCTGGCGGTGAACAAAAGAGGGCTATCATAGCTTCAGCCCTATCATCTAATGCCAGCATATTGATGTTAGATGAACCCACTAGTGGATTGGACGCGATTGCGAGGAGGCATGTTTGGGAAAGTCTGACAAAGATTGTAAAAGACGGCAAGACAATAATTCTAACAACCCATATTATGGAGGAGGCGGAGATGGTTTCAGATAGGTTGGCAATAATGAACAAGGGGAAGTTGGTGGCTGAAGGAACACGTGAAGAAATAAAGTCACTCTCAAAAGAAAAGTTCCGAGTTGTATTGGAAGGGAAAATAGAAAATAATGACTTATTCAAAGATGGGAGTAGAGTAGCTAGGTTTGGAAACAAAAGCATCTTGTTCTTTAATAGCCTAAACGAGTCATTAAAGGTGGTTGAAAGAGCGTTAGCTAAAGGTTTGAAAGCTGAAGCCTCACCAATAACGCTTGAAGATGTTTTTGTAGATCTAATTGGAAGTGATTTGGTTGGAAATCAAAATCATTAGAGATATCATAACCATAACCGCGTTCAAATCTCTACCAGACATCAAAAGAAACCCCCTAATGATATTCTTGATAAGCATAATAACTTCTTTCCCATTATTCTTCATAGTAGTATATGGTGGAGAACTCTCCCATGGAATAACTGGCGCGATTGTGGCAACAGTTGGATTTATAGGACTAAACTCTGCAATACAAGACATGGCATGGGACAGATATCTAAAGATAAGACAGATCATCGTATCAATGCCAGTAAATCCGATAGCTTACGCCCTAGCAATAGCGCTCGCACCCCTCGTTGTCTCATTACCAGGGTTAATCCTCTTCGTCTCCATCGCTTTATATCTAAAAATTTTAACACTCTACTCATTACTATGGACAATAGTCATCATAACAATAACCTGGGCAACACTATCAAGCATAGGATTCTTAATCTCAACATATCTTAGAAATGCGAGTGTGTATGCAATAAGCAATCTAGCAAACATCCTAGGACTAATTTTAGTTTTTATACCCCCAGTCTACTACCCAGAAGAAGTACTAGGCAACCTAAGCTGGGCTTCAATAATGATACCAACATCAAACGCCGTGGGACTAATAAGGGCGTACGCAGGCGCACTCCAACTACCAACAACCACACTCCTACTCAGATGGGCAATATTCATAGGAACCATGATCGTCTCAACATTAATCACCATAAAAAAATCCAAATGGAGAGAAACCTGAACCACTATCGATGGGATTACTTGTTATTCAACAAAACATCTATATCACCTAACCTACGACACTGAAGGCAATGTCAAACCAGAAGGACTGGAAGTACGAAGTACCAGTACAAAAAACAGAAAAAACACAGAAAATACCAGATGATGTACTTAGTGAATTAAAAGGGCTTAAAGGAAAGATGTTCAGCCAGATGAAGAAAGAAAAAATAGACTGCCCCGTCTATAGGAAAGAATTGCCATTCCTAGTATGCTTCGTATGCCCAAATTTTAAAAGCAGAATACGAGGAATAGTTTACTGTAAAGGAGTCCCTCTTTAATTATAGTTAAATCAATTCAACGTATGCAGATTAACAAATACTATAAAACCAACCTAAAAATTGTTTGCAAAGGAAGACTATCACATTGAGACAATATTAGAATTTAAAGGAAAAAGTATCAGTATAAAATGTTGTAACTCACACAAAGGCATTAATAATATATCTTAAAAATTTAACTCTTTAAAAACACAAGAGGATACACAAGATTCAAAACTTACTATCATTTATAACATTTTTAGAAAGACGGATCTGAGATAATAGCGAACGAAATAACAAATTTCTTAACATTTATAAATCATATTTATTTAATCTTTAATTGAATAAAAGATAAAGTTCTTCTTGGAGGAGTAAAAGGGATCACCTCCGAGAAAATCATCAATCTCGAAAGAGGTGGTCCAAGTTGGCAAAATATATGCCTCAAAAAATTTCCGAAGTAGAATATGAAATACCCCGAGGCACAAAAGAAGGGATGAGGGTACCCGTAAGAATATATACTAATGAGCAACTCTTACAAAAAATGTTGGAGGATAGGACTTTGGAGCAGGCGGTTAATGTCGCTCATTTGCCTGGTGTTCAAAAGTTTTCTGTCGTACTTCCTGATGGCCATGAAGGTTATGGTTTCCCTATTGGAGGTGTTGCTGCTACTAGCTATGAGAATGGCGTTGTTAGTCCTGGCGGAGTCGGATATGACATTAACTGTGGCGTCAGATTGATTTCTACTCCTTTGTTGGAGCGTGATGTTCGTCCTAAACTCAAACAGTTGGTTCATGAATTGTTTATTCAGGTGCCTAGTGGGTTGGGTAGTCGTGGTCAGGTTCGCTTAAGTGTTGGAGGGTTGGACGCTGTTCTCGATGAAGGTGTTGATTGGGCTATTGCGAACGGATATGGTTCTGCGCAAGATCGAGTATTTTGTGAAGCCAATGGCCACATGGAGTTAGCCGACTCAAGTCTAGTGAGTGCTAATGCTAAGCAGCGTGGTGCTCCTCAGCTCGGTAGTTTGGGTAGTGGTAATCATTTCTTGGAAATTGGCGTAATCAACAAGATATTTGATGTTACGGCGGCAAAAATTTTTGGTCTTCGTCAAGAGAGTCAAGTGGTTCTTTGGATTCACACTGGGAGTAGGGGTTTAGGGCATCAAGTTTGCAGTGACTATCTAAGAGTTATGGAGTCAGCGAGCTACAAGTATGGTATTACGTTACCTGACCGAGAGCTCGCTAGCGTCCCTGTCACAAGTCAAGAGGGGAAGAGGTACCTCGGAGCTATGGCCGCTGCTGCTAACTTTGCTTGGGCGAATCGTCAGATGATCACACACTGGGTTCGTAAAGCCTTCTCTAAAACCTTTGACATAAACGAAGACGAGTTAAAGCTGATTTACGACGTCGCTCATAACATCGCTAAAGTAGAAGAGCATGAAGTCGGAGGAGAAAGATTGAAGGTGGTGGTTCACAGGAAAGGTGCGACAAGGGCTTTTCCAAAGGGGCATCCTGAAATTCCCACTCTATATAAAGATATTGGGCAGCCCGTCCTCATCCCTGGCAGCATGGGAACTGCCAGCTGGGTTTTACTAGGAAACTCTCTATCTATGGAGAAGAGCTTCGGTAGTACTGCTCATGGTGCTGGTCGTATGATGAGTCGAGCAGGGGCTTTGCGTTCTAGAAATGGTTATGATGTTAAGAGAGACCTTGAATCGCATGGCATATTGCTTGAAGCAGCTGATATAAGAGTGGTAAGCGAGGAGGCTCCTGAAGCTTATAAGAATGTAGACATGGTGGCAGAAGTTTCTGATATGGTTGGTATTGCGACTAAGGTGGCTAGGGTCGTGCCCATAGGTGTTGTGAAGGGTTAACTTGACTAAATATAACGACCCTTCTATCCTTTAGTTGTTCATTGAAGTTTAGAGTTATATTTATATTCGTCTATACTTTATGTTACATATGGAAATCGGGAAGATCAGGTGCTTCATCCCTGTTGGGGGTCAAGCCAAAAGGCTTAGGCCATTAACCCATGATATCTCTAAGCCCTGTATCAGATTTCTAAACAGGCCTTTGATAGAGTTCTCCATGGCCACTTTAGCTGAACAGGGAATAAGGCACTTTATATTTGGGGAGTATGGTTACACAAACTACTCAAATCTATTTGATCGCTACGGTGAGGGACTCGGATTTTCAACAAAGTATAAGATTGAACCCCGTGTCCATATTAAGCATCAACCAAACCTAGACGACCTAGGTAGCGCTGACTCTTACAGGCTTAATGTTGAATACTATGACGTTAAAGATCCTGTTCTAGTCGTTCAAGGTGATAGTTTATTTGATATAGACCTAAGAAGTTTTGTACAGAGACATGAAGAGAAAAAGGCCGTAATGACCATCGCCTTAGCTAAGGTTAAGAACACAGAAGAATTTGGAATAGCTGATGTAGATGAAGACGGTAGAATTAGAAGGTTTATTGAGAAACCTCCTACTGGGAAAGCACCAAGTAACCTGGCTAACGCAGGGGTTTACCTGCTCTCACCAGAAGTTAGACAAATCGTATCAAGTGATGAGGTAAAGCAGATTTTAATTGAGCGGCAAAGGTTGGACTTCGGCTACGACCTAATCCCTTATATTATTGAGAAAGGATATCCGGTTTACTCATATGAGTTAAAGGTGTGGTATGATGTCGGGACTCCTGAAAGATATCTTGTTGCTATGCGTGATGTTTTGTATGGTGCACTTAACATAAGGGTTACAGAAGAGAGAATAATTCAAGGAAAGAACATTTGGATTCAAGGATATAGTGAAGAATCCATCAAGAGAAGAATGGAGATAGTGAGAAAATACCAAGAGAATAAGTTGTTTCTTGAAGGAGCTGCCTTGATTGGGAGACATACAAGAATAGGGAACTTTACAAAAATAGTAGACTCAAATATTGATAACTTTTGCATAATAGGTGAAAACGTGAATATAGTTAGATCCGCTGTTCTAGATGCTGTAAGAATAGGAGACCAAGCTAAAATCTCTGATAGTATCGTTGGAAGGAAGGTTGTGATTGAATCAGATCAAAAGAATCCTACCCATGTAGAATCGTCGTCTGTGATAGGGAATGCGGTTCGGATTGGTGCAGGATGCAAACTTATTAGGACTAAGGTAAATCCATCGCTAGTAATTCCTCCTAGCATGACCTATATTGATAAGTACTTACAGACATATGAGGATATAGTGCATTTAGCTTATCAAAGCTAATAAATAATTAACAAAATTGTGTTTTATGTCTGTTCCTAAACCATCTACTCTTACTACAAACAATTTTTTTTCTTCTTAAGAATTTTATGTTTAAATGGTGTCTTAGAAACTTTAAGAAGACTTTAGCCCTAGGTTTAGATTAGTAAATAAATTGGTTTTTTATAGCAATCTTTAAATATTTTTACAAATTGGGTTGGCAGTTAACAGGCGATTAATTTGGAAAATGCGGGGCGTAAATTATCTTTTCTTAACAGGTTCTTAACGCTTTGGATCTTTTTGGCCATGTTACTAGGTGTAGGTCTTGGATATTTTTTTCCACCGGTTTCTATGCTTGTAAATTTGAGCGTAGGGACTACCTCTATTCCTATTGCTGTTGGTTTAATATGGATGATGTTTCCTCCCTTGGCAAAGGTTAGATATGAAGAATTAAGGAAGGTTGTAACTGCCAAGGGTGCGAAGACGATGCTCTCATACTCTCTGCTCTTAAACTGGCTGATAGGACCTTTCTTTATGTTTGTATTGTCTTGGGTGTTCTTAGCAGAGTATCCTGACTTTAGGAATGGAATAATTTTAGTGGGTTTGGCTAGATGTATTGCCATGGTGATAGTCTGGAACGATCTAGCTAAAGGTGATAATGAGTGGGCTGCAATACTTGTGGCTTTGAATTCTGTCTTCCAGATATTATTATACTCTGTTTTAGCTTACTTTTACATAACATTAGCAAGTTCTTGGATTGGAGGACAAGGGACGTCTGTCAACATATCTCTTCTAGAAATAGCTAAGTCTGTGGCAATATACCTAGGGATACCTTTTTTTGGAGGAATAATAACAAGATTCTATTTTATTAGAGCAAAAGGAAGGGAGTGGTATGATAACAAGTTTATGCCAAAGTTAAGCCCCACGTCACTTTTCGCACTACTATTCACAATAGTTGTAATGTTCTCACTTAAAGGTGAATACTTTGTCAAGATGCCCTTTGACGTCATTAGAATCGCATTGCCATTAATAGCTTATTTTGTTCCAATGTTTGTTCTATCATTTGCTCTAGGTTACTACGTAAACCTAGATTACAAGAGGACTACTTCTCTTGCCTTCACTGCTGCTAGCAATAACTTTGAGTTGGCCATCGCTGTTGCTGTTGCCGTCTTTGGGCTGTCTTCACAAGAGGCGTTTGCGACGGTTGTTGGGCCTCTAATAGAGGTTCCAGTTATGATAGGGTTGGTGAACGTCGCACTTTGGGCGCGAAAGCATTTCTCCAACTAGTATTAAAATGTCAATCAAAACTTTCTTTAGGACCCTTAACATATTTCTGTAAAGATGTGGAAGTCTACCTCTTTGTGAATTCTTAGAGACCACGATTAACTTCTATAACACCTTCCTTTACTACAAGTTTGATATCCTCTACTTTCTGCAGAGTTCTTATATCTTCTAATGGGTTCTTTTCGACCACAATGAAGTCAGCAGACTTTCCAATATCTAAGGTTCCTGTTTTGTGTAAGATGTTACAAGCTTCTGCTCCATGTTTTGTAGCAGCTACTATCGCCTCCATCGGGGTGAAGTCACACTTCTCAACTAATAGCTGTAACTCCATGGAGTTTAAACCAAATGGCAACATAGGCGTTCCACAAAAATCAGTGCCTGTAGCAATTTTAACACCGATTCTTTTTGCCAATCCAATGTTCTTCACATGTGTTTCTATTACCTCGATAGACTTCTTAATCCCCCACTCCGGTGTTCCTGCTTCTTTGCCCATTTGAACTATTCGATGTACTATGGACAGCGTTGGAACGAGTATCGCATTGTCCTTTATCATCATCTTCGCACCTTCCTCGTCTAGGTATATGCCGTGTTCGATGGTTTTTACGCCTGCAGTTAGGGCATTTTTGATGCCTTGCGTGCCTTGGGCATGAGATGCGACGTAGGTTCCTACTTTTCTAGCTTCGTTGACAATGGCTTTGATTTCTTCAACTGTGAACTGTTCGTGTTCTGGTCGATCTTTTTGGGACATAACGCCTCCTGTGGAGCAGATCTTGATGAAGTCAGCCCCTTCCCTTAGGGTTTGTCTTGCTGCTTTGATGCATTCGTTAACTCCATCGCATATTAGGCTCCCGAAACCAAGTTTATAGTCACCTCTTTTTTTAACTATATCGACTGGAAAATAGTGGTCATCCCCATGTCCAAATGTTTGAGTGAGAACTCTGTTAGCTGCGACTATTCTGGGCCCTCTTGTTAAACCTGATTCAATCGCCATTCTAAGAGGTACACCATTGAGTCCCCCTATGTCACGTACTGTGGTAAAACCTGACTCAAGTAGTTGTATAACATCGTTCATCGATTTTATTAAGAATATCTCATGTGGTCTTAGTATGCTTTCTTCGACAAATTTGTCTGTCTGATAACCTGTTATGTGCATGTGGGCATCTATCATACCAGGCATTATTGTATAGTTTCCAGCATCAAATACTTCAGAACAGTCAGTATTCTTGGAAATGGACACTATTCTGCCATCGTTTACTGTAATATAAACATCTTGTAGTGGATCATTTCCGTTTCCGTCTATTAACAATCCTGCTTTTACAGCGAATTTACTCTTTTTCGAGTTAGACATATGTGAATCAAGGGTTTCCATCATGTTATATAAATTTTAATTAACCTAAAAATTAATTCTATCATAGATACATCTTAATTTGCTTAATTTTTTATATTAATTTGGCAATCAATCACTGTTTTATACGCTATAACATGCATGCTAAGATAAACTTTTATTTGTGGTTTTTACCACTGATTGGGAGAGATTGATTCCAAAAACTGAAAAAATTTGGTTAGATGGAAAGCTCGTAGACTGGGATGAAGCCAAGGTTCATGTTCTTGTTAACGGTCTACATTATGGTTCAGGCATTTTTGAGGGTATTCGATGCTATAAGACAGAAAGGGGTCGTGCAATTTTTAGACTAGAGGAACATATTGACCGCTTTTACAACTCTGCAAAGGTCTATTTTATGGAAATACCGTTCAAAAAAGAAGAAATTGGGCAAGCTATAAAGGAGGTCGTCAAGGCTAATAACCTTCAAGAATGTTACATTCGGCCTATCGCTTTCAAAGGGTTAGGCAGTTTAACTCTTGACTTTAGAAAGAACCCTGTTCAGGTAGCAGTTGCTGTTTGGCCTTGGGGCACTTATTTAGGGGAGAACGTAATAGAAAGAGGTGTTAGATGCACCTTCTCTTCTTGGGTTCGAATTCAAAATTCGATGATTCCCATGATGGCTAAGGCTACAGGCCAGTACATCAACTCCTCCTTAGCATGCATTGAGGCGCACTTGAAAGGATTTGACGAAGCATTGATGCTAGACTCTAGAGGCTTTGTTTCCGAAGGCCCAGGTGAGAACCTTTTCCTTGTTAAGAATTCATCAATTATCACTCCATCTACTGTTTCTTCAATTCTTGTTGGCATTACAAGGGATGCAATAATTAAACTCGCATTAGAGCTGGGCTTTAAGGTTATAGAAAGAGATGTCATAAAGGATGAAGTTCTAATGGCTGATGAACTTTTCTTTACTGGTACAGCAGCGGAAGTTACTCCTATCGTCGAAGTCGATCATAGACCTATTGGAGAGGGAAAGGTAGGGCCTATCACAAAGGCAATACACGCAAAGTTCTTCGAAGTGATTAGAGGGGCTGACTATAAGTATGAAGAATGGTTCAGCTTCATAGACTAATTGATACTGGTTTAGGTGGAGAGGAATACAACTATTCCAAGAATTATAATGATAGCACCTATAAGTGGTTTTATGGAGACAGCCTCGATATCTTTAGGGTAAAGACGTGCCAGTATGTACACGAATAGTGGTTGTGCATTTATGATTGGAGTAACCCTTGTCACATTACCATAACTTAACGCATAAAAGCTAAACAACCAACCAAGGCCCATTAATATCCCGCCTTTCCACATCAGTTTAAAGTTCTCAATATTTAATGGGTTAAACTCCTTCCTATCCCCTATAGTAAAGTATGCTAAATAATATAATAGTAGCGAGGAAAGGTTAGCAATCGTTGTACCTAAGATAGGAAGGTTTGACATATTCAAAGCTACCTTTCTAATAGGATCACTTAGGCTTCCAGAAAAAACTCCCAATAGTGGTAATAGTATCCAAAGGGAAAAAGTCTTCGAATTTTGGCCTTTACTTCTACTTGTCTCTATTATTATCGCACCTATTACTATCGTAAATATTCCAACCCAAAGTCCAATGGAGGCTTGTTCGGAAAGTAAGACCACTGCTAAGATCGCAGTTATTATTGGTTGTGATGGCATAATCGATGTAGTGACTAAAGCCCCTACCTTTTCTATACTTTTAAAAAAGAATAGTCTAACTAGTCCAGGGCTTAGTAGTCCTCCTATTGCGAAGAGCATTAGGCTTCCGTAATCTAATTTATTGAAATCAGTGAAGAGTAATGTGATCGGAAAATATATTATTAATCCAACGACAGATATCACGATGCTACATGATATGTAGTCTGTTTTCTGTAAGCCCCTTTTTATGTCGACTACACTAGAGGCAAGGGAAATTGATGCAAGAGTTGCGAAAGCTATCTCTATCATCTTATAGCAGAGAGGCGAAAGTAGGGCTATATAAGAGTAATTGGAACCTTAATAAAAAAGAGGTAGTAGTCTTGACTTTTGATGGTGGTTTAGCTTATTATGTAGACTATGTGTATTGAAGTTGAAATCGACACCTGTCCAGGTATTAAAATGGTGTTCGCCCCTTCTTTGGCATCTGTTCTGTAATATATAGGATAAGTGACTGGTGACTCTTCTGTTACCGATTGTACACCAACAATCTTAACACCAAGAGTTATAGCTGTTAAGTTCGCCTTTGATGTTGCCTCTTGAATCGCTAGTTGCAATGTTTGTTCCTTTAACTGTTTAGCAAGTTGGTCTGATACTGTGAACTGTACACTCGTGACTTGATTCACTCCTACTAGAACCGATTCGTCAATAACCTTGCCAGCCTTTAACCCAAGCTGTGCTACATCATCCCCTTTTAAAACTACATCAAGGTTGTGTACAACTCTGTAACCTATTATATATGGCGTACTTCCATCATTAGGATATTTATAAAGTGGATATATGTTATAGTAAGTAGTTTGTACATCTCGTTTAGATACGCCCATTGTCTCAAGTCTCTTCATTAACTCGTTTATGATTCCAGAGTTCTTTGTTACTGCATCGACTGTTGTAGGGGCCTCCGTTAATGCACCTAAGCTTATTCTAACAGTATCTGGGTAGACCTTAATTTCACCCACCCCTGTCACTGATATCGTATGTTCAAGAGGGGTGTTGTTTGTATTTGTTGTTGAGGTGTTAGCAAGTAAAGCGTATAGCGAAGTGCTAATTAATATTAATGTTAGTGCTGTAATACCCAACGTTATTATCTTCTGTTCTTTGTTCATTTCTATCCACATTGTTATAGAAGTAGTTAAAATTAATCCTATAATTAGAACATATTTGTTCTAAAGTTAGAACAAATAGTTCGTCTGTCTATATTTGAAATGCATGTTTACCTAATATAGCGCTTCTATTATAGGCTATTTTTGAAATAATTTCAGTAGATTATTAAATAAACCATAGCGCCTAAGACAAAAGAGACCATCCATGATGTGAACAGTATGCGCATCCATTTCTTCCTTTTCATGGATTTTTTTAATATAACTGCTATTGCTAAAACTGTAGTAAAGATTCCTATCATCATATGTATGATGGATAAGAGGATTACTGTGTTCAAATTGTTGATAGCTTGTGTTATAATGCTTTGTGTTGATGGTATCATTGCGACTAATATTGATATTCCGTTTACTAATGTTGCAATTACTAAAAGATTGTGATGTTGCTTAAACTTTTTCTTAACAGCTAGTAAGGCACCAAATAGAATTGCCAAAGCTAGTATTATCTGAACTGTCATGTTTTTTGTTCCAATTGGTATTATTGTTGGTTTTGTTGTGGTTGTAGTTTCTAAAGTAACCCATCCACTCCATCCGTGAAGGTTACAGTTGACTCTAACCTTCAATTGCGCACTTTGATCCACTTGTCCTAAGTTAGCTTGATATACGAAGACTGTTTCACCTTGTGGTGTCAAGTTTATTTTATAGAGCTTCTCATTGATTTGAATTTCAATTATGTCCACATAGTGGGATTGAGATGGGTTACTGTGTCTTATCTTCAAGTTAAGTATTGTGTCTGTTCCTTGTAGTTCCCTCTTTACTTCAACAACCTCTGGGACGTCAGCGTAAATAGACTCGATTAGAAAAGGTATTATTAGTAAGAGTAAAAGGACCCAAATATAGAAGCTAATCCTATTATTCAACTAACCACTTAGCTAAAATGATTAGTCGAATTATAAATGTTCTGTTTTTAGAGGCTTTTAATATAAAGGATTTTTTAAAAAGCTTTAATTGGTGTTTTTGAGATGCTCCGATAGTGAAGGTTCTTGGTAAAACGTGTTGCTTTAATAAAAGGGGATGGTATTGGCCCCGAACTTACTGAGGCAGTGATGACTGTCTTTGAAGCTATAAGAGCTGATCTAGAGTTTATTCCTTGTGAAGCAGGCTATGAATGGTGGCAGGTTCACGGTGGTGACTCTTTAATTCCTAAAGAATCTTGGGATAAGTTAAGTCAATCTGATGCTTGCTTGAAGGCACCTATGACAACTCCCTCTTTTAGTGGCGCTCCAAGAAGTGTTGTTGTAAGTATTAGGCAAAGGTTTGACCTGTATGCTAACATTAGGCCGATCAAGTCTTTTAAAGGTTTGACGGGTCCGCTTGGAGATGTGGATTTTATTTGTGTTAGAGAAACCACTGAGGGCTTGTATAGTGGTATTGAACATAGGCTAGGTGATGATGTAGCAATCGCTATAAGGAAGATCACAAGTAAGCAATCTGAGAAGGTTGCTAAGAAAGCCTTCGAAGTAGCAAAGGAAAAAGGTTGGAGTAAGGTTATTGTTGTCACAAAACGTAATATAATGAGGGAGTGCGATGGCATCTTCGTAGATGCAGTTAATGTCGTATCAAAGTTTTACCCAAATATCGTGTACGAAGAATATTATATAGATAATATTGCACAGCAACTTGTAAAGAACCCTCAAAGGTTTAATAAAAGCGTTATACTCGGAACCAATCTTTTTATGGATATCATCTCTGAAGAAGCTTCTGGCTTAGTGGCGAGTATAGGGTGCATTTACTCAGGAAATTTCGGAGATAGTTATGCTTTATTTGAGCCGGCTCACGGTAGTGCGCCTAAGTACAAGGGAATGTATAAAGTGAACCCGACAGCGATGATTCTTTCTGGGGCATGGATGTTAAAATATCTTGGAGAGGGCAAGCTTGCTGACATTATCTTTAATTCTACTGAAGAAGTTATTGCTGAAAGGAAGTATGTTACCTATGATCTAGGAGGTAATGCGTCGACCTTGGATATGGCAAAGGCTATTGCAGAAAGGGCAAAGAAACTTCTTAGTAATATGTAATCCTATATTTAGGAGCAATATAGAAACTTATCGACTTAAGCCCTACTATTGTTTCATGAAAACTTAGTAAAAAGGTTGTACACTTTGGATTAGAGTTGTATTATAGAATCAATTCGAATAAGTTTGAAATTATTCATAGAAAAGTTTATTTGCTATGGTTACATATTTTAAACTATGTCTCTTTTTAGTTGGAATGAAATTGCTAGACATATCGACCATACGATATTGAAGCCGACCACGACCTCTAAAGATGTTACTAGTTTATGCAATGAAGCTATTGAAATGGGTGTATATTGTGTAGCTATACCTCCAACCTACGTAAAATTGGCTAAGAATATCGTCGGGAACGCTGTTAAAGTTGCATGTGGGGTGTCTTTCCCGATGGGTTATACTCCACCAGAGGTGAAGGCCTTTGAAGTAGAGCATTATATTAATGAAGGAGCTGATGAAGTTGATTTCGTAGTAAATCAAGGTTTTATAAAGGAAGGTTGTTGGGAAGATTTTGACAGAGACGTCTCTGCTGTTGTTGATAAAGCCTCCAAATACGACGTCGTAACCAAGGCAATAATAGAGGTATGCAACCTTACAGATCAAGAAAAGGTATCGGCTGTGAACCGATTAAATGTTCTTGGAGTTGACTATGTGAAAACTTCTACAGGTTTTGGTGCTTCTGGAGCTACATTAAATGACGTTGTGCTCTTAAAGACTTATTGTAAGGGGAAGTTAAAGGTAAAGGCAGCCGGCGGTATTAGAACGTTATCGCAAGTAGTAGACTTTCTTAAAGTAGGGGTTGATCGGATAGGTACGAGTTCTACTAGAGCAATAAGGGAGGAGTATTTAAGAACTAGCCTTCATCCATAAACTTTTTAAGTTTATCTTGAAATGAAATTAGCTTTCCGTCTTCGTAGAAGGCTATTTTCGTTTCTATTGGAACTCTCAGCCCGAGGACTTTTAAAATTTGGAGTAACTCTCCACCTGTAATATTCTGATCTAGTTCCCCATTGCTAATAAGTTCTGCTAACTTTTCTACGATTATCTGCATTTCCTTTGGGTAAAGTTTTTCAGCTCTATATAATACTTCGTCCCCTCTGTCAACTAATTTCTCAAGGAGTATGTCCCTCGGTGTCTTTGGTTTTGTCTTTGTCTGGGCTTTTTTGGCAAGTTCCGCTAGCTTCTTTGCCTTAATTATTTCCAGTTCTTTATCCTCTTCTGTCATCACTTATCCATCATAGCTCATAGTTTAATATATATAATGTTAAGTGTTAGGTAGGCTTTATATGGTGTTGTCGATTTTTATTCCTGATTCGATTTTATGCGAGGAATCTACCTTAAGAGACAAGACTATCAAGTTAGGGTTTATTGCTAGAGCCTGCTCAATCTTCAGGGTTGGGAAGATATATGTCTATACAGAGGAAAAGAGAGTATATGAGAGAGATTATCACGTTATCAAGTCCATTTTAGAATACGCGGAAACCCCACAATACCTTAGGAAACATCTTTTTACTAAAAGTAACGTGCTTAGGGAAGTTGGTATCCTACCACCACTTAAGACCCCACATCATAAGCCTTACATAAAATTGGATGAAGTAAAAGTAGGAGACTTACGTGAAGGGGTGTTGGTTAGAAGAAGGGGTTCACTGTTTGTTGACGTAGGGTTAAGCTCTTTGATTGAATTTGAAGGCTCAGGTTCTGAAGGGGAACGTCTAACAGTTGTGTTCACTAAAGTTGGGCCTTCTTTAAGCTGTAGGCGAGCATTCAATCATGAAGTTGATACTTATTGGGGTTACAAGGTGATAAGGGTTGGGTCTCTCGGCAAGGTTCTAAAGAGCGGATTTAGCGGTCTTAAAATTGTTACTTCTAGACTAGGTGTGCCAATTAATGAAAGGTTTAACGCCTTAGTTAACTCGGTTATAAAATCAGACAATATCACTTTGATATATGGCTCACCTAAGAAAGGAGTATACGACATTCTAAAGAAGGAAGGACTTAAACCTGAAGATGTAAGCGACTTTACATTGAACTTTGTGCCAGGGCAAGGCACATCTACAATCCGGTCAGAAGAAGCAATCATTATATCTTTAAGTATAGTTAATTTGATTTTGAAGACATTCGCATTAAAAAGATAAAGATTTAAAAACACTATAGAAATGGTAAGATACGCAAGTGATTTGGAATGGGCCATAGGAAGAAAAATGCACCGAGACACGGTTCATTGGCGTTTCGCCCAAGGGGTAGGGCTGGCAATATAGTACCACATGTTAAGAATTGGGCTGATGTCAGTAGCCCAAAACCGATTGCACTAGGCTTTGTAGGGTTTAAGGCAGGGACAACCCATGCCATTGTTACAGGAGATAATCCAAGATCCCCTACCTTTGGGAAACCTTTATTCAAGGTCGCCACGGTGGTTTCTGTGCCACCGATGACTGTATGTGGCATAAGATTATATGGTAAAGATGTGTATGGCGAGCACGCTTTATGTGATGTTTACTCAAATAAACTTTCTAAGCTTTATGAACGAGCCTTCCCAAAAGGCTATCTTAAAAGCAAATTCGATTTAGATGTCCTGGATAGTTTTATTGAAAAGGCTAAAAGAGTTGTGCTTATTGTAGGTGTAGAGCCATCAGAGGCCAACCTTTCCCAGAAAAAACCTATTATACTTGAGATTGATGTTGGAGGTGGCAAATCAATCAAAGAGCGGTTAGATTATGCAAAATCCGTTCTTGGAGGTAAGATCAAGTTGAGGGACGTATTTAAGCCAGGTGAGTTAGTCGACACCATAGGTATAACTAGAGGTAAAGGCTTCCAAGGCCCTGTTAAAAGGTTTGGTATTAAAAGGAAGCAACATAAGTCAAGGAAAAGTGTTAGAGCTGTAGGATGTATAGGTCCATGGCATCCTGCGGCTGTAACTTATACAGTAGCTAGAGCTGGTCAAATGGGGTTTAGTCAAAGAACAGAATATGGTAAAAGGATTCTTGTTTCCGATTCGACGAAAGAGGGTGAAATGTTTAACCCTAAAGGTGGATTTGAACACTATGGAATTGTGACAGGAGACTTCGTAGTCCTTGAAGGAACAGTTCAGGGCCCACCAAAACGCCCCGTCGTATTAAGATTTTCTATGAGAAGAAGGGAAGAAAAGGTAGAGGTTCCTAAGTTGCTCCACCTAAATGTTTCTCCAATAGCCGTTAAAGGTGTCGCGTAATGAGAGAAGTTCAAGTTTATGGTCTAGATGGTAATGAGAAGGGTAAGGTGTCTTTACCTGAAGTTTTCTCCGTTCGATTTAGACCCGATGTTATACATAGGGTTTACGTTTTACAGCGGACCCATGTACTCCAACCCAAAGGTAGAGACCCTATGGCAGGAGAAAGGACGTCAGCAACTTCATGGCAGACGGGGCATGGTGTTGCAAGGGTTCCACGTGTTAAAGGAGAAAGATATAGCCGATCCGGCATGGCAGCAGGTGTTGCGAGCGTGATCAAAGGACGTCTTCCTCATCCTCCTAAAGCTTGGAAGGTGATCTATAAAAGAGTCAATAAGAAAGAGCGTCTATTGGCTTTGGCGTCTGCTATTTCAGCCACATCATTAAGAGACGTAGTATTAGGAAGAGGGCATAAAGTTGAAAACGTTCCATCACTGCCACTTGTTGTAACCTCTGACTTTGAAGAAGTCTCAAAGGCTAAGGATGTTGTTAACACTCTTAAATTGTTAGGTTTGGGGGAAGAGTTGCAAAGAGTGAAGAATGGAATTAAAAGTAGGAGTGGAAAGTCAAGGATAAGGGGGAGAGTGAAAAAGGTTCCTGTTGGACCTTTAATTGTGGTTTCATCTCTTAAAAATCAATTGAAGAAAGCCACAGAAAACATTCCAGGATTAAAGGTTGTTGACGTTGATTCTCTGTCTGTTCTCGATCTGGTGCCAGGTGGGCATCCGATAAGATTAACTATCTGGACAGAATCTGCAGTTAATAGGTTGAATGAGAGGTTTAAGGGTGTTGTCACATGAGACAAGATGATGCTATGAAGATAGTAAAGTTTCCTTATATAACTGAAAAGACTTCTATGCTGATAAATAATAATACTTTAACATTCATAACAGATGCTAAAGTGGATAAGGAGAAGGTGAAGGAAGCGATCGAATCACTCTACAACGTCAAAGTAGATAAAGTCAACATCCTTATATCAAAAAAGGGAAAAAAGGCTTATGTGCATCTTGCAAAGGACTACTCTGCATCGGAACTCGCTTCTAAGATAGGTATCGTATAATGGTGAAAGAAATTGGGTAAGTCGTTGATTCAACAGAGAAGAGGAATGGGGCATATTCAATACCGTGCTCCAAAGAAGGGTAAGATCTCCAAAGTAAGCTACCCTCCACCTAGCGAGGAGAAACTTATCGGGGTTGTTGAAGGGATAAAGCATGAGAGAGGGAGGGTCGCCCCTATTGCTCAGATCAAAGTTTGTGACAGATACTATTACCTCCCTGCAGTCAAAGGCCTTACAGTAGGTTCAACTATTGAAATTGGGCCAAAGGCTAGTATGAATGTAGGAAACGTGTTGATGCTTAAGGAAATAAGAGAAGGTTCTGCGATATGCAATATTGAGAAACGCCCGGGGGATGGAGGGAAGATGGTGCGAGCAGCTGGAACCTATGCAATCTTGTTTTCCCAATCAGGTGATAATAGTATTATAAAGTTTCCTAGTGGAAAGACGGTTTTGGTCAAGGGTGTCTGTAGGGCAACTGTTGGTATTGTCGCAGGTAGCGGGTTTGGGGAAAAACCTTTGATGAAGGCAGGTGCAAACTATCACAAAATGGCTGCGAAGATAAAGCTTTACCCGCGTATGAGGGGGATTGCGATGGCAGCAGTACACCATCCATTTGGTGGTGGAAGGCATCAACACCCTGGCAAGTCGACTTCGACTTCGAGGAATGCGCCACCTGGTAGGAAGGTTGGCCACATTGCTCCTAGAAAGACTGGTAGGAAGCGTGTTAGAAGGACGTTGGAAGTGAAGTAAACTTGGTGAAGGAGTTTAAGTATAGAGGATACGCACTCGAACAGCTTCAGGAAATGTCTTATGAGACGTTCATAAGTCTTCTTCCATCTAGAAAGCGTCGTTCATTGAACAGGGGTTTAAGCAAAGAAAAGATGAAGCTACTTGATGAGATCAAGAAGGCTAAGGAAGGATTGATTAAAGGTCCGATCAAAACCCATTCTAGGGATATGATCATATTACCAACAATGGTTGGCGTTGATGTTCAAGTTCATAACGGTAAAGAGTTTGTAGCTTTTAAAATAAAACCAGAAATGATAGGCCACTATCTTGGAGAGTTCGCGGTGACTAATAAGAAGGTCGTTCATGGAACCCCTGGTATTGGTGCATCCAGATCAAGCCTTTATGTGCCTTTGAAGTAGGTCTTGCCTAAAAATATCTCCTAATCAAGCTTAGTGCTTACTATATCTTTATGAATTCCATTATAAATGATGTATACCCAATAATCATGCTATAGATTAGAGCTGTATGTAATGTGATGCCTTTTGTCTGGTTTATTACTGAAGCTAAAAGCAGGGTGGAGACGGTCATTCCAAATATGGCGCCTATCTGGTAGAGTGTTTGGTTATATAGTGTGATTGATGTTATAATGGAGGAAGGAAGAATTGACAGCGTTATTCCAGCAAAGAGCTCGATCTCCCCAAATCTCTCTTTAACATAGACTAGTGTGAATAACTTTGTAATAAGCCAGAGCGGGATTATTGACAATAACAGAGGTGTTAACGGGGGATCCATGAAGTACAGTTCTAATGGTGCAAAAAAGATAAGGCCCTTTTGAGTAAAATGCGATAAAGTTGTTTCTATGATTAAAACTATAATTATGGTCATGGATGCGGTTGTTTTACTTCTTGTAACATTCTTAACCAATGGCACCATCATTAAGCTTGTAAGTAAATTCGAACTCGCTTCCTCCCTTTGCATAGAATATCCTGTAACAATCTTCCCATACAATCTCTCCCCATTCTTATTAAGACGGTACCTTCTTTTTTCATCAACTTCAATAAAATCCTGAAGCTTTGTCAGATGGTAATATATTGCACCCGTGCTGATGTTCGTTTCCTTTTTGATCTGGGAGAACGAAACCTTCCCCCCTCCACCTAAGACTTCTATTATCCTCCGTCTACTAGGATTTGATAGAGCCTCTTTTTCTAGGTCGTTCCCCATCCTTTCTCATAGCGATCTATATGTTTGGTCTTTAATAATCTTATTTCCTGGTTTATTAAAGTATTTATTCCAATAAAAATTGGGGTTAATTTACTCGGTGATGATCGTTGCCAAAGTTTAGGTATAGCTTCCAAGTGGAGGATCCTTTACTGTACGTTAAGGCTAGTGCCCGCGAAGTTAATATTTCGCCAAAGCATGCTAGAGAAATCTGTAAAACTATTAACGGCATGAATTTGACGAAAGCTAGGCGTTTCTTGCAAGATGTTGTTGCTAAAAAGGTAGCGGTTCCGTTTAGACGTTATCATTTACAAGTTTCTCATAAATCTTCGACAATTGGTTATGCTGCTGGACGATACCCTGTTAAAGCCGCTGAAGTCTTCCTTAAATTGTTGGATAACCTTGAAAATAATGCCTCTTTTAAGGGGATGAATGTTGAAAAGGTCGTTATTGTTCATGCAAATGCTTACAAGGGTTTGACAATTAAAGATTATGTGCCAAGAGCTTTTGGACGTTCCTCTCCAAATTTTCACGTACTAGTTCATATAGAACTTGTTGGAAAGGAGGTGCCGTAAGAGTCATGTCTGAACAGATAGAGCGTTCTCCTATTAAGAAGATATTAAGTAAGCAGTTAGCTTACGCTGGATTAGATGAATATCTGGAACAAGAATTAAAGGACGCCGGTTATGGAGGAGTTGAAGTTTCAGAAGGCCCATTGGGTGTTAGATTAACACTTTATGTCACACGCCCAGGCCTTGTTATCGGTAGACGAGGTATAGGTATCAAGGATATCTCAGATAAGCTTTCATCGAAATTCAAGCTTAGTAATATTCAGATTTCTGTGGCGGAAATCGAAGTCCCTGAACTTAACCCTAGAGTGGTTTGTCATAGAATTGCGAGTTCTATGCAGAGAGGGACACCATTTAGACGAACTGCGATTTGGGCACTTAACCAGATTATGAACGCTGGTGCATTAGGTGCTGAAATCATCATCTCTGGTAAGATTAGAAGTGAACGCGCACATTATCAAAAGTTCGTCGCAGGAGTCGTTCCTAAAAGTGGTGAAATATCACGTGTTGCAGTCTTGAGAGGTACTACTAGTGTTCTCCTAAAGGCAGGTCTTTTTGGTGTTAAGGTGAAGATAGCATTGAAGGAGAAGATCGTCCCAGAATATGAGCTTAAACCTGTTGAACAGACCGTAAAGGAGGGGGAGAATGTTGAAGAGGTTAAAGGGTAAGGAGTTACTCAATTTATCAGCAGAAGAGATTGAAAAACGCCTCATGGATCTTCGCAACGAATACTCTAGGCTTAAAGGGATGTCTGCAAGAGGTGCTTTGAAAAAGGAGTCTGGTATGATTAAAAGCATAAAAAGAAATATTGCTAGACTAGAGACCGCGAAAAGGCTAAAGAAAATGAACGTTAAGTTTGAGGTGAAGAAGAGAGAATGATCACTCCAACCAACCTGGTCTACCATGAACTTATCTGCTTAAATATGAGGATAGTGAGGTCGTCCATAGAAGGCCTTACAGGTCTCACAGGAAGAGTTGTTATGGAGACCAAGAACATGCTCTACTTTGAAGAGGAAGGTAGAGTTCGTGCTGCCCCGAAGAAGGCATGTATATTTGGCTTCTTTTTACCTTCTGGTAAGGTTTGTACAGTACCAGGTTCATCTATTTTAGGAAGACCTGAAGTTCGTCTATCAAGGTTAAGGTGATTTTTGATGAAGAACATCGGCATCCCACTGAAACCACCTGAAAAGACTTGTAATGATGAGTTATGCCCCTTTCACGGCAAATTATCTATCAGAGGTATACTTCAAACTGGAAAGATAGTGAGTGTGGACGCAAAAAACGTTGTTGTGGTTGAGAAAGAGCTCTCAAGGTTTTCAAAGAAATACAATAGGTACTATAGAGTTAGGAAGAAGATCCATGCAAAACTTCCACAATGTATCACGGCTCAAGTAGGAGACAAAGTACTTCTTGGTGAATGTAGACCACTCTCAAAGACTGTATCTTTCGTTGTGATAGAGAATAGAGGTAGCAAGTGATATGTCTACAGGGAAGTCAAGAGCGGTTTCAGCAAAGGGTGCGCAAGAGTTTAAACCATATATAACAAGAGGTATCCCTGTAACGGCTGTAATAAACTGTGCAGATAACACGGGTGCTAAAACTCTCAGAGTCGTACAAGTCGTACAGTATAAAGGAAGGCTAAAACGAGTTCCTGCTGCCTCAGTTGGCGATAAGGTGAACGTCGTTGTAAAAAAGGGGCCTCCCGATTTAAAGAAACAAGTCTTCCCGGCCATAATCATCAGGCAAAGGTATCCGATTAGACGCCCTTCAGGCGTTAGAATATGTTTTGAGGACAACGCTGCTGTAATCATAACCCCTGAAGGTGAAGTCAAGGGTACAGAAATAAAAGGTCCTGTAGCCTCAGAGGCTGCTGAAAGGTGGCCTAGAATCGCTAACCTTTCTTCGATAATAGTCTAGGTGAAATCATGTCATCGTATAAACCAAATAAAGTTAGAAAGAAGGTCTTTAACGCTCCTTTGCACAAGGTTAGTAAAATGTTAAATGCGCGCTTATCTGATGACTTGCGCACAAAATATGCCTTTAAGACTGCAAGAGTTAGAAAAGGGGATAGTGTTAAGATTGTTAGAGGGGAATTTGCAGGGGTTGAAGGTAAGGTGACTGGCATAGACATTAGAAGTTCAAAGGTAACAGTGGAAGGCGTATCCAGAGAAAGTGTGAAGGGAGAACAAGTACCGATTAAAATACATGCGTCAAAAGTTGTTATCACATCCCTTAACCTTGATGATAAACTTAGAAAGGCTCGTTTTGAAGAGAAGATTGTTAAAAAGGAAGGTGTATGACAATGGGTAAAACTGGTTCTTCAAAGCAAATGAAAAGAAGTACAGCCCCTCCCTTTTGGAAAATAACTCGTAAGGAACATAGGTTCATCTCTAAACCATCTCCTGGTCCTCATCCTATAAAAGAAAGCTACCCCTTGGCAACCTTGCTCAGAGATGTTCTAAAGGTAGTTAAAACTATGAGGGACGCTGAATCTGTGATCAATTCGGGAAAAGTTGCGGTTGATGGTGTTATCAGGAAGGACAAGCATTTTCCAGTGGGTCTAATGGATGTTATTAGTATCCCGTCTTTGAACAAGATATTCCGCCTTCTTCCAGCAAAAAACACCTTGTTATATCCGGTTGAAATCGATGCTGAATCAGCTAAAATAAAGCTTTGTAAGGTTAAGACTAAAAAGAAGATTCGCTTAAACCGTTTTGCTTACGGCCTGCACGATAGTAGAACGTTCTTCTCTAAAGAAGACTTGAACGCGAAAATAGGCGATAGTCTTTTAATTTCTATTCCAGATGGCAAGGTTTTGTCAAAGGTTGCTCTCGATAGTGGTTCTCAGGTGATCTTCTTGAAAGGTAAAAGCTTAGGCAAGCTAGGTGTTATAAGGAGGGTTCATTCAGGCCACTTTTCTGCAGAAAAGATGGCTGAAGTGGAAGTCGAGGGTGAAGTGGTCAAGGTACCAGTTAAACTCCTGCTAGCAGTCGGCGTTGATAAACCAATACTTCCTTTGGTGATGAGTTAGATATGAATGTCCAGAAACTGGATAATCCGATGCGAAGAACCTTTGTGCAGAAGGTTGTACTGAACATTGGTGTTGGTAGGTCTGGTGAAATGGTAGAGAAAGCTCAGGAAGTTCTTAGACAAATCACAGGTAGAGAACCCGTTCTAACTAAAGCTAGAAGGTCCATCAGAGACTTTGGTATTAGGAAGGGAGAGCCAATAGGCACAAAGGTCACTATAATAGGGGAAGAAGCAGTTCAACTTTTGAAGAAATTATTGATAGTTAAAGGACTAAAACTTCCTATCTCATCGTTTGACGACGAGGGTAACGTGGCATTTGGAATTAAGGAACATATTGAAATTCCAGGGATAAGATATGACCCTGATATCGGAATATTCGGACTTGATGTGAATGTGAAGATTGAACGCCCTGGTTATAGAGTTGCTCGTCGTCGAGTTTGTCCTTCTAAGGTGGGGAAGAAACATAAAGTAACTAAAGAAGATGCGATTAAGTTCATGAAGGACATCTTCAATGTCGAGGTGTATTAGATGGTAAAGATACGGCATGGCAAACAAAGGGAATTCGGGAAGGGTTCAAGAATCTGCAGAAGATGCGGAGCATACGGTCCAGTCATCCAAATGTATGATCTATTCTATTGCAGGCAATGCTTTAGAGAAGTAGCTGAGAAGCTAGGTTTCAAAAAATATGAATAAGTGATTAAGATGCCCGCTAAGAATATAATTTCAAACCTCTTCAGCACCCTGTACAACAATGAAATGAGAAGAAAGAAGGAATGCATTATTGCACCGACTTCGAATTTAGCTCGTGATGTTCTGAGAATCCTACAGAAAAATGGGTACATCGGGGAGTTTGAGCATATAGATGACGGTAGAGGAGGCAAATTTAGGGTGCAACTTCTTGGAAAAATCGTGAAATGTAACGTTATAAGTCCTAGGTATAGTGTTCGAAAGGACGAATACGATCTTTGGGAGAGGAAGTACCTTCCATCATTTAACTATGGTTTTTTAATTGTGAGTACCCCGTTAGGAGTGATGACCCAGATGGATGCTAAGAAATTAGGTGTAGGCGGAAAGCTACTGGGGTATGTGTATTAGAGGTGAATTGTCTTGTCAGAGGTTTCTATAAAAGTACCAAAAGATATAACAGCGAAGTTGGACAACAACATCTTGACAGTTACTGGGCCAAGAGGTTCCATAAAGAAGGACTTTTCTAAGATAAGAGTATATATAGAGCTCATCGACAACGAAATCAAGTTAAGGTCGTATAGTAAAAGAAGGAGTAGCATGGCTGTCTTAGGAACCGCATCCTCTCTAATAGAAAATATGTTTAAAGGTGTTACAAAGGGATATACTTACAAACTCAAAGTGGTCTCTGCTCACTTTCCAATTTCAGTTAAAGTCAAAGGCGATCATGTTTTAATAGAAAACTTCTATGGTGGTAAGGCACCAAGAATCGCTAAGATCGTAGGATCATGCAAGGTTTCTGTAGAAGGTGATGACGTAATTGTGGAAGGTATCTCAAATGAGGAAGTAGGGCAGACAGCAGCCAATATTGAGGCAGCGACGACGGTTAAGAGAAAAGATCAAAGAGTGTTTTTAGATGGAGTGTATATATATGAGCGCAGCTAACGTTGGGAAAAAGGCTCGTTCTAAAAAGAAGCCAAAATTTATAAGGCCGGAATCATGGCGCTACGTAAGGCTTAAGCCTAATTGGCGAAAGCCGAAGGGCGTAGACAATAAGGTCAGAAAGGAGTATGGTGGCTGGCCAGCTAGAGTAAAAGTTGGATACGCTTCTCCAAAGGAGCTAAGAGGACTCCATCCATCAGGTTTTAGAGAAGTTATGGTTCACAACGTTGAAGAATTAACGAAAGTCAATCCAAATCTTGAAGCAGCTAGAATAGGAGCTACAGTTGGTAGGAAGAAAAGACTGGAAATCATTAGAAAAGCTAAGGAGCTCGGTGTTCAAATACTTAATCCGAGGAGGTTAAAGAAAGTTGAATCTCCGAAATAAGAAAGAACTAGTTGCAAGGGCCTTAGGAGTTGGTGTTTCTAGAATCAAATTCGCCCCAGAAGCGGCAGCGCAAATTCAAGACGCTATCACTAGGGAGGAGATACATTCTTTAATTAAACAGAAAGCTATTATCGTGAAACAAAAAAGAGGCGTTTCACGTAGCCGGGTTAAAAAAGGTAAGCAAGGTCCTGGTTCTAGGAAAGGTAAAAGTGGCGCTAGGGTTGGGAAGAAACAGGTTTGGGTTAAAAAGGTTCGTGCCCTTAGAAGGCATTTAAAATACCTCTTTGATCACGGGGTGATCAGTAAGGAGAATTATAAGAAGCTCTACCTATGGGTCAAAGGGGGGCAGATAAGGACAGTGAAAAGGCTTGATGAGATAGCGAGGGAAATGGGTAGAAAGGGTGTTTAGTATGCGAGAGAAATACGTTGAAGTATATAGGAGAAGGCGAAAAGGCAAGACCGACTACCGTCTAAGAAAGAGACTTGTAGTAAGCAGGCTGCCATTTGTTTCTATCAGAATCTCAAATAAGAACGTGTTGGTTCAACTGGTAAAGGCAGGGCCAAACGGAGATACCATATTAGGATCTATTTTTTCCAAACAACTCCAAAAGTTAGGATGGCCATTTTCTAAGAAAAGTTTACCTGCGTGTTATCTTTGTGGTTTGATGCTGGGTTCTAAAATGAAGGACAAAGTTAATTCGAAGGTTGTCATATATATGGGTGTCAAGCCTTACATCACAGGATCCAGAGCCTCTGCAGTAATTAAAGGTCTAATAGATGGTGGTCTAATGGTAGAGGCAGGTCGCGAGACCTTTCCAGAAGAAAAAAGGTTGAATGGAAGCCAGATCGCATCGTATGCAAAAAATTTGAAATCCTCTGATCCAGATCTTTATAATAGAAGATTCTCTAATTATATTAGAGAAGGATTGAATGTTGAAGAAATGCCTATAATATTTGAGAAGGTTAAAAAGACGATTATCGAAAGAAAGGGTGTTGTAGAATGAGTAAAGTAGATGAGGATAGTAAAGCCGCATTAAAGTCCTGGGCCCCTAAAACGAAGCTTGGTAAGTTAGTGGCGGAAGGGAAAATTACAGATTTACGTGAAGCTTTCGAGCAAGGTTATAAAATTAAGGAACCTGAAATAGTAAAAACACTTCTTCCCGATCTGACTACTGAAGTTGTTGGTGTAACAGTCGTCCAAAAGCAGACCGACGCAGGTGAAGTAACGAAGTTCAGGGTGATTCTCGCAGTAGGTAATAGCAAAGGTTGGTTCGGTATAGGTGCTGGAAAGGCAGCTACAATGCGTATAGCAATAGATAAGGCAACGAATGATGCACTTCTAAAGATCGTCCCAGTGGAACTTGGGTGTGGAAGTTGGGAGTGTAAATGTTCTCAGCCGCATTCTATCCCATTTAAGATAACTGGAAAGTGTGGGAGTGTTAGGGTTGAAATTATCCCTGGACCGAGGGGTTTAGGTATTGTAGCTGGAGAAAACGTCAAGAAACTTCTTTTGCTCGCTGGTTTTAAAGATGCTTGGACAAGGACGCATGGTGCAACAAACACTTACCCTTCTGTAGCGTATGCGGTCTATGACGCTTTAAAGGAACTACATGTTCTTCAACATATTCGAGCGTGATCTGGCTTGTCACAGCTTCTTGTAATCAGAATAAGAGGGACAATTAATGTGAAATACAATGTCAAAAAGACTCTTGAACTTCTAGGTCTAAAAAGGCGATATAGTGCAACGATTGTGCCCAAAAACGAATATTATGAAGGAATGCTTCTCCTCGCTAAAGATCACATCACATGGGGTGAAATCAATTTTGAAACCGCTAAGTTACTCCTGACAAAAAGAGGTAAAACTATAGAGGGGAAACTTGTTGACGAATCAACTGCAAAAAAGGAAGGATTCGAATCTTTAGACGAAATGGTTAACTCTATTGTAAATGGAAGTTTTAAGATGAATCAGTTTAGAACTATTAAACCCTATTTTAATTTAGCTCCACCAAAGGGTGGCTTTAAAGGGTCTACAAAGAAGCCATATAGAGTTGGTGGTATCTTAGGTGAAAACAAGGGGATAAACCAATTAGCTTCTAGGATGGTCTAAACTATATAAGGGTACCTTAGAAGGATATAAAAGTAATAAGATGGTTGGACAGGTCTTTGTTGGTGAAAAGAAGTGAACTGGGATAAACGCAACAAGAAGAAAAAGTGGTTCGACGTGTTCGATGAATTTGATGATAAATTCGATGAATTAGTGGATGAAATGTTCAAATACTTTAACTCTGCTGAAATAAGTTCAGATCGTAAGAAGAAGACTGGTCCATACGTCTACGGCTTCTCTATCTCAGTTGGGCCTGATGGTAAACCTGAAATTAGAGAATTTGGAAATGTCCGCCGGACTGAAAGTGGTAGGATAATGTCTGATGTTAGAGAACCCCTTATTGAGGTAATGGATAGAGGGAAAGAGGTTGTAGTTATCGCTGAAGTTCCAGGTGTTAAAAGAGAGGATATTCATCTCGATATAAAGAAGAACGAAATTCATCTCCTAGTGGACTCTGGGGAGCTAAAATATGAGAAGGTAGTTCCTGTTCCCCCTGATGTAAACACTCGCTCAGCGCAGATGGAGTATAATAATGGTATTCTAGAAATTAGATTGATGAAGAAATGATTGTGAGGTGATATAGAACATGCCAACAAGGTTTAGAAAGGTTCGAAAGTTGCGTGGTTCAAGACAACATGGATGGGGTCAAGTAACCCAGCATAGGGCTTCAGGGCAAAAAGGTGGCGTAGGGAATGCGGGATTGCACAAGCATAAATGGAGCTGGACAGTAAAGTATGCTCCTGATCACTTTGGCAAAGACAGCATGAAACCTCCAAAAAGTTTTAAGCCAAAGTTATGGATGAACGTGGGTTCATTAGATGCTCTATACCAGAAGCTCTTAAGTTCTGGTTCGATCGAGACGGAGGAGAACAAACCGGTGTTGAACCTCTCCAAGTTAGGTGTTGAAAAATTACTAGGTGGGGGCTCTATCAAAGGTGCCTATGTGATAATAGTTGACCGTTACACCGAGGGTGCGAAAGAAAAAGTTACCTATGTTGGTGGGCTGATTAAAGGGTCGAACTGATTTTGGGGGCTTTCTCTAACTTCATCAAGAGCTTCTCCACTGTAATCCCTGAAGTTCCAAAACCAATAAGAAAACTCTCACTCAATGAGAGGCTTTTATGGACTGCAGCCGTACTAGTCATATATTTTGTGATGGTTGAAACCCCATTATACGGTGTCAGTAAGGGAAATGACCCTATGGTTTACACAAGGATCATCTTCGCCTCGTCGCGGGGTACTTTGATGGAGTTAGGGATAGGGCCCATAGTAACAGCCGGCCTTATTGTCCAGCTTCTTCAAGGCGCAGAAATAATAAAATTAGACCTTAAGAAATCTGAGGATAGAGCTATTTTTACCGCCTCTACAAAATTTCTAACCATTGTTGTAGCTTTAATGGAGTGCTCAGCCTACATTCTTGGAGGTGCATTTGGTGCTACCCTCTCTCCCCAGACTATTTTAGTGGTTATACTCCAACTTTTTGTTGCCACTATTATTGTAATGCTCTTGGATGAGACAATCCAGAAGGGTTGGGGGATTGGTAGTGGTATAAGCCTTTTCATATTTGCCGGCGCTGCTGTACAAATTATCTGGGGCCTACTTAGTCCGCTTCCAGTGACTGAAAAGACCAACGTCACAGCACCATATGGTTTTGTTCCTTATTTAATAGCTAAGGCTCCAAGTTCAAGTTTCTCGGAAATATTCTATAGGAGCTCAGGTTTCCCATCTCTTCTTACAGTTCTCTTGACCTTCTTCGTCATACTTCTTATTGTCTATGTAGAAGGGTTAAGGGTTGAGATACCTATAACATCTTCGAGGTACAGGGGGTTTGGTGGTGTATATCCTATAAAGTTCCTATATGTTTCTAATATCCCTATAATCCTCACTTCCGCGCTCTTAACTAATATTACCTTTATCTCACAGATTGTATGGGCTAGGTTTAACCCGACTAATGACAACTTCTGGCTTAATTGGGTTGGCACCTTTAACGCGACGACCAACACTCCTACAAGTGGTCTTGCATATTATATAACTCCCCCAAGAGGTATTGAAACCCTTCTCAAAGACCCTATACACGCCCTGTTCTTCACTTTGTTGCTGGTCGGCCTTGCGGTTCTCTTTGCCAAGATATGGGTAGAAATTGGTGGCCTTTCACCTGAAAAGGTGGCTAAGAATCTTGTAGATGCGGGTGTTCAAGTGCCTGGCTTCAGAAGGTCGGAGATAAGTATAGGTCAAATACTGAACAAATATATTCCTACTTTGACCATTCTCGGGGGTTTGTTCATCGGCCTTCTTGCTGCTTTCTCCGATCTTTTCTCTGTTCTAGGTTCTGGTATAGGGATATTACTTATGGTTGATATAGGGATACAGTATTATCAGACTTTGATGCAGGAACAGATAGAAGAGTTTATGCCTAGGTTAGGTGGTTTGTTTGGTAAGAGGTAGTATTAAAGGTGATTTAAGATGTTAGGGCTGTTGGTTCTTGATATTGTATGGAGTCAAATTCCTTACTCCACCCTATTAGTGTTTTTGACTTCTCTCGGGCTGAACATTATATCACAAGTTGCAACACGTTTTCTCGTTAACGTTAAAGAGTCGAGGCGTATTGCAAAGGAGGCGAAGCAATTTCGGAAGGAGTTGATGGAGGCTGTTAAAAAGGGTGATAAAGCTAAGGAAGAGAAGCTTAGGAAGAAGGAGAAGGGGATAAGAGAAATGGAGCTTAAATCGTCAAATCAAAGGTTAAAGGCGTCCATGATATTCTTTATCCCATTCGCTTTAATATTCTATTTCATATCATCGCTCGTTGGATATACTTCTATCGTTGCACATTCCCCTGTTGATATCCCATTTGTTGGCCAAGAGTTACAGTTGTTCTGGTGGTATTTGATAACTTCCTTCGCTTTCTCTTCGATGGTCTCTAAGTTGGCTGGGACAAGCCTTGACTGATAGGAACGTTGTAGTTGCTATAAGTGGTTTACATGGTGTAGGGAAGACTTCTCAAGCGAAAAGGCTCGCTAACTCGTTTGGGTTAAGACATGTTTCAGGTGGGATTATATTTAGGGATTTGGCTAAAATCAAGGGTGCCTCTTTGGTCTCATTATCGAATGCAGCAGAAGAGTCGAACGAGATAGACTATTTAATCGATAGCAGAATGGTCGAGGAAGGGCGAAAAGGAAACGTTGTCATAGATGCGATGCTTTGCGCATGGTTTCTTAGAGACATTGCTCATGTTAAAATATTTTTGTCAGCACCTGAAAGGGTTAGAATAGCTAGAATCGCTTCTAGAGATGGGGTGTCTTATCAAGAAGCATATAACGAAACCTTAGCAAGAGAAGCAAGTGAAATGAATCGTTTTAAAAGGTACTACGATCTAACGATAGAAGATGTTAAAAATTCATGCGACCTAATCCTATCTACAGAAGGCTTAGACGAAGACGAAGTTTTTTCCATACTTAAATACTATGTTCAATTAAGGATTAGTAAGCTGAGGCAGTAAACCATGTTCTACGATGTTGGTGAATGGTTAGTTCTATCAGAAGATGTAACAAATGAAAGTTACGGCTTTTACCCTGATAAGAGACCGATCGAGGTGCATTTTAAATACGGTTTCATTCCATTGGATAAGCCACGTGGCCCATCAAGCCATGAAGTTGTTTCCTGGGTTCGAAAGATGTTAGGAGAAGAAAAAGCTGGTCATAGTGGTACGTTAGATCCAGGTGTATCAGGGCTACTCCCTATCGCGTTAGGGAATGCGACAAAGGCTCTCGGCCTATTTCTTCTTGGGCCAAAAGAATATGTGACAGTTGTTAGAGTGCATAATGATGTTTTACAAGAGAAGTTAGAAAGAGTATTTACTGAATTCATTGGCCCTATCTACCAAAGGCCGCCTCAAAAGTCTAGTGTAAAAAGAGTAATACGTCCTAGAACTATTTATGGAATTCAGATGATCGAGAAGTTTGGGCGATTGATGGTCTTAAGAATAAAATGTGAAGCAGGCACCTACATTAGAAAGTTGGTTTACGATATAGGTGAAGTACTTGGAGTCGGAGCTACTATGGTTGAACTCAGAAGGACAAAGGTCTCTAACTTGGATGAGGAACATGGGTTAGTTAGGCTGCATGATCTTTCTGAAGCTGTACATCAATGGAAGGAGTGTGGCGATGAATCCTTACTAAGGGAGCTGGTCAAACCTATTGAAAGTGTACTTCAACCATTTAAAAAGATCGTAGTACGTGATTCTACGGTTGACGCGCTTTGTCACGGTGCTCAATTAGCTATTCCGGGTATAGTGAAACTCTCATCTAGGATTAACACTAACGATGTTGTCTTGATCATGACTTTGAAAGGTGAGTTGGTAGCGATCGGTAAAGCGGTTCTAGGTTCTGATGAAATAGAAGAAAATGTTAAAGGAATTGCTGTAAAAATCGAGCGTGTCATAATGAACTCTGGCATATATCCGAAATTATGGAAGTCGTCCAAAACGCGTGTTACATCTTAAAAGAATTTAAGTTAAAATTAGACACGTACATGTACACAAAGAACGCCGGGATCGCCTAACCTGGTAGGGCGATGGCCTGGAGCCAATAGAATGATGGAAAGCCATTGACTCGAAAGAGTCTTGGGGGTTCAAATCCCCCTCCCGGCGCTTTGCACCATGTTCTTATGTTGATTAAATACTATGGCTTAATTGTCGGCGCCCTTGGTTTCAACAAAAGTTGTGTGTTATGTTTCACTTGTTTTTGATGTATTTCTCTGAGTTTTTATCAAACCTTTGTTTGCACGTCGATGTACAGAAATAATAGATCCTACCCTTATATTCGGACTTCCACTTAGAAGTCTTTTCATCAACCTCCATTTTGCAGACAACATCTTTAACCATTTTCTATCACCTTTAATGGGAGTTTGGTTTAAGGTATTAATCTGTTTATTGGTTTTAGGTTTTCAGTAAGCTGGTCAGCTTAGCGTAGGCTACTATTGGGTTTTGGGTTGTTTTAACGTTACGGCTAAACTCTGATGTATCAAAAAATTTTACTATAATCTGGTATGCTCATTAAACAAGTAGTTTTCCAGTTCTTAAAATGGGATGTTAAACAGTTTTTTAGAACTTGCTATAAAACTTTTATTTAACCTAATGGCTAAAAGGCTTTATGTCCCTAAAGTTTAAGGAAATTGTTGACCTCTCACCTCTCCTTGTTCCTGGTAAGGAGAAAAGGAGGTTAGAAATACGTTCCTTCGTCTACGACTATGACAACACAATAATGTGTGACATAGACACTATGAGCCATATAGGTTCACATGTCGAAGCGCCATCCCATTATAATCCAAGTCTTTACGATATTTCCATGATATCTATTGCAAAGTTTATTGGTGAAGGCGTTTGTGTTGACCTGACATATAAGCTTAAGGGGGAAAGTATAACTGTCGAGGATCTAGAAGGGTCTGTTAAAGACAACGATATTGTGTTTTTGCACGCTAGAAACTTTGATAAGCATGATCGGCCATATATTTCACTTAACTCCGCTGAATGGATGGCAAAGCATATCCGCCTTTTAGGAATTGATTCGACAATCTCCCTGGAGGAGTCTCCTAAGCTCCTTCAATCGCATAAAAGTCTTCTTGAAAAAAGTATTCCCATAGTAGAAGGGCTTACAAACCTTGATAAGGTCGCTGGAAAGCGTTTCATCTTTATAGGTTTACCATGGAACGTAAAAGGGTTGGATTCTTCTCCCATCAGGGCTATCGCTCTTTTATAGATGCACCTTTGAATCTAGTTTAGATTAGTTGGTATGTTAAATTTGCTACCTTTACCTTTCTAAATTCATTAATAAGTTCTCTAATCGTCTTGCTTTTCCCCTTGATGATTAAAGTCTCAAAACATCTCTTAGAGTCAAGGTGTATGTGAACCGTCGATATTATGATCTCTCCAAAATGGTGTTGTATGTCAAGAAGTCTGTCCAACAATTCTTTTTTGTCATGTTCATAGATGTAATTGATGTTGCCAACGCATTCTTCCTCATCCTTTCTTCTTAATGCTTGATTTTCCTTTATAAAGGATTCAATGGCTCTTCTCATTAACATGGACCTCTTTTTGATACCGATCTCCTGCATGGATTTCTCCAAATCCATTAACATGTTCCTAGGCAACGTTATGCTTATTCTCTCAGCTCTATTGCCCTTTGTGTTTTCCATTTTGTTTCTATTATAGGTTGTATGTTAAGAATTTAAATCTTCGGACTAAATCTTTGTTAAGTTTAATGATCCCTCTACCCTTTTAACCACATCGCTTACGTCACCCAAAAGACTTATTAACTTTAAAACTTAGCTTATAAAATGGTGTAAATTTATTGAATACTCCAACTGATAATCTTAACCCGATAGTTCCAAAGCTGCTAGGTGAAACTGCTTTTGTCTATGTTGCGAAAGCTAAAGAGCTCTCAAAGCAAGGGCATAATGTAATATCGTTCGGAGTAGGACAGCCGGACCTTCCCACCTTTCAACACATAATCGAGGCAGCGAAGCAGGCTTTGGATGAGCACTACACTGGGTACACTGAAACTGCGGGAATACCAGAGTTAAGAGAAGGTATCGCTAACTACCTTAACCACACTTACTCTGCTGGCGTCAAACCCTCTGAGGTCATCGTCACGCCAGGGGCGAAGGGAGCGATCTTCTTAGGGATTTCATCTTATCTAATGCCAGGTGACGAAATCATCGTACCTGAACCAGCCTTTCCGGCATACTCCGAAGTAGCTAATTTTGTAGGTGCTAAGCCGGTCTTTGTTCCTCTAAAATGGTGCGGCCAAGAGAAAGGATTTAGTCTCGACATTGAAAAGATTTATTCTTCAATAACCAAAAGAACTAAAATGATCGTAGTTAATAACCCTCAAAACCCAACTGGCGCTCTTTTCCCACCAAATGAAATTGAACGCCTGTACGAAATCGCGAAAGAACATCGCCTGATAATCTTAAGTGACGAAATTTATGACAACTTTATTTACCAGAAAGGGCGATTTAAAAGCTTCTTAACAGAAGGCGATTGGAAAGACTTTGTCATATTAATCAACGGTTTCAGTAAAACCTTCTCAATGACGGGCTGGCGCCTAGGATACTTGGTTCTAAAAGAAGATATAGTCCAAAAACTCTCTAGATTTGCTGTCAACATTTACTCCTGTCCAACCAGTTTTGCTCAAAAAGCAGCTGTAAAAGCCATAACAGGCACTTGGGAACCGGTGAAGGAGATGATTACACTCTTCCAAAGGCGTAGAGACTTAATGGTGAAACAGCTAAGAAAGATACCAGGATTTGAAGTATGGCCTAGCGGTGGAGCTTTTTACCTTTTCCCAAATGTATCTAGGTTTTTGAAAGAGTCAAATCTAACTACTGAACAATTCGTCGAATACCTTTTGTATAAACACTATGTTGTGGTAATGCCTGGTTCTGTTTTCCCTAAAAGCGCAGGGCAAGATTTTCTAAGATTCTCCTTTGCCTCTAGTGAGGAGGCGATTCAAGAAGGTTGTGAGAGAATAAGCAAAGCTGTGAACGAGCTGCTTGAAAAGAAAAGTTAGTGTTATTGATGGTGGTTAAACCTATTGACAGATACAATAATAGGAGGAATTCTTTGCGGAGGTCTTGGTAAAAGGCTAAGACCGATAACAGACTCTATCCCTAAATCATTGATTGAAATTAAAGAAGGCTATTCTATTTTAGATAGACAGATTTTCCAAATGAAACACGCTGGAATTCAGAAGTTATACCTTTTAGCAGGTTACCTGCATGAAAAGATCAAAGAGAGGTATGGGAATAGTTGGGATGGGGTTGACATAGACTACTTGATTGAAGAAAAGCCGAGTGGTACACTTTTTGCGATAAACAGTCTTATAAAGGCTGTTGAAGCGGAAGGTTACCTTATCATGAATGGTGACATTGTAACCGATATCAACATAAAGCAGATGATCGAACAAAGTGTCAAAGGAACTGTTACTATTGCTGTAACGAAGTTAGTGTCCCCATACGGGATCGTTGAACTATCTAATGGCAAGATAATTGGTTTTAAAGAGAAACCAACCCTGCCTTATTACATAAATGCCGGTATATATTTGATACATCCCGATCTTAGGAACGATTTTGTTGTATACGAAGAAGGTGCTGTCGAGAAGGTGGTCTTCCCTTTACTAGCAAAGAAAGGTCTTCTTAACTACTACTTGGAGGAGGGCACGTTCTGGCAATCAGTGGATTCCCAGAAAGACTTAGAGAACGTGCGTAAGGAGTTTATGAATAGAGTTGACAAGCCGTGGGGGTATGAAAAGACAATCGCTGTTACAGATAAATACATCACAACCCAATTATATTTGATGAGAGGATGCTGGATCCCAAAGCATTATCATAAGCAAAAAGACGAGACTATACACATCTTATCTGGGGAGGGAGACATTTACTTGGAGGAGGATAGAGTCAGAGTTAGCGAGGGTGATGTCGTGCATATAATGCCTGGAAAGAGGCATAAGATATTCTCAAGAGAGCCATTGACCATGTTATGCTACTCTACCCCGCTTCCTCAAGATTATATGCCAAGTTCGGACTGAGCCTCTATTTAACACTACATGGTTAATCCTTATAAACTTAAGAAGTCTTATTTATGAAATAGGATGTCGCTGAGGAAGACCTTAGAAGATCTTGCTGCAAAAAGATACATCGGTCCAACAGAGGCATTTGATTTTATACATATAGCCCTCTTAATTTACTATCTTGGAGAAAGCGCTCCTAAAAGTAGATCTGAACTATCAAAATTTCTAGGACTAGGCGAAGGTTCTATTAGAACAATCCTAAAAAGGTTGAAGTCAAAAGCCATGATCAAGATAACACGTGATGGCGTTGTCTTAGATAACAATGGAGTAAACTTATACAAAGAGCTAAAAAACGTCTTTCCTACACTTGTTAGTGGTTCATTTGGGTGCTTTTCTCTTGACCAATTTAGCGCTATAGTTCAAATCCGATCAGCTAAGAATAAAGTGATAAAGGGTTTAGAACAAAGAGATGAAGCAATAAAATATGGCGCAAAGGCCGCAATAACCTTGGTATATAAAGAAAAATGCTTCAGATTTCCTGATGCAAACGAAGGTTATGACATTTGTTATCCCCTAGAAACTTGGAGCAAAATCCTAAATGCTGTAACACCGGATGAGGGTGACGTCGTTATAATATGCAGTGCTGATAGCTCATATAACGCCTTAAGGAGTTGTATTGCGGCGGCTTTGACCCTTAGTTTATAAACTATCTTTAAATCCCCCAATCTCCCCCCTTTATAACATTAGATCTTGATGAGCCAATCTGAAAAACTAAGACCTCTGAAGCTATCTTTCTATGCAATAGTTTCAGTTATAATTTTTGAATTTATCGGAGGAATTCTAGCTAACAGTCTCGCCGTTCTAAGTGACGCAGTACATGCCTCACTTGATGCGATAACAACCTTCTGGCTTTTCTACACCACAAAATTGTCTATGAAACCCCCTGATGAAGAACACACTTATGGCCATGGCAAAATTGAGACCTTGGGTAGTATGTTCGGAGGATTATCTCTCCTTGTTGTGAGCGCTTTACTTTTTTATGAATCGGTAAACAGGCTGTTTGGGGGTTCAATCATTTCAAGAGAGTTCACCTTTATCGCTATACTGTCCACTGTTTACACCTTGTGCATAGACGTCTTCAGAATGAAGCTTTTAAGGGGAATCAGTAAGTTTTCTATCTCAGCTAAAGCCAACTATCTGCACGCGATCGCTGACTTCTCATCCACAATAATTGCTTTCTTAGGAGTGTCCGTAGCTTCTATGGGTTTACATATAGGTGACACACTATCTTCCCTTGTACTCTGCTGCTTTATAGCCTTCCTCAGCTTGAGGCTTGTCTATAACACATCATTGGAACTGAGTGATATCGCACCAGCCAAAGAATACAAAGCTGTAAAATCCATCTTAAAAAATGTGGATGGTTTAAAGGGGTTTAAATCTCTTAGAATGAGGAAGGTTGGGGCAAAGTACTTCATCGACGTCACAATATTGTTATCGTCAAAAATCAATATAGAAGGGGCACATAGTATAGCGTCTACTGTAGAAGAGAAGATTAGAGATTTGATAAAAGACTCAAGTATAACCATACACTATGAACCTTTAGAAGAAGAACTTCCATTTTCTGAGAAGATCGAGAAGATTGTTAAAAAGAACAAAGGAGTAAGCGGTGTCCATCAGATAGTCTCAACAAAAACAGAGGAAGGAATCTTTCTTACTCTACATATAGAAGTAGACCCAACACTTACCTTAGCACAAGCACATCAGATTACTGAAGGGATAGAAAGTGATATAAAAGAACTTTTCCCATATATTAAGAAGACGACTGTGCACATAGAGAGTTCGACTAATGCAGAGAACGGGAAAGTAGAGTATGGAGAGAAAGACCTTAATGTGGTTATGCAAATACTAAATGGCAACGCTAAAATCAAAAAGATCTCCTCTATCAATGTATATGTGAGCAGAGGCAATAGGTATGTTGACATCAACTGTTCTTTTAATGGAAGTGAGACAGTAGAAGAAATTCACAGGGAAATAAGCGTTATTGAAAGCAAGATAAAAGCAGCTATCGGAGAATCGATTATAACCGTACACCCTGAGCCTATATGATATTCTGTGCTCTTTGTTCAAAGTAAAATTTATTTAGTTGGCTGGATAATCCAACCAGTATGGAAAGTAAAACGAAAAAGATCGCCCTTATATCTATTCTCACTGCTACCGCAGTAGCCTCTAGGGTGATTTTAGCTCCACTACCAAATATCAAGCCTGTTGGCTTCCTTTGTCTGCTTTCTGGAATAATTGGAGGTTCTGTTGTTGGTTTTCTAGTTGGCGTGCTTACAATGGTTGTTACCGACGTCCTTTTATTTGGGGCAGGGCCTTGGACCTTTGTAACCTCGTTTTCTATGGGTATTATAGGTTTACTGGGTTCTGTTTTTGCAATGTTCAATAAAACTCCTTCAAGATACAATCTTTTTGTATTCACATATTTCTCAATACTTTTTTACGACCTATTTACTTCAATCACTATGTCTTATGTGTTTGGTACACCTGTTATAACTGCTATTGTTATGCTCTTTTTTCCTTCGCCTATTCCATTTGGTCCTGCACATGAGATTACCAACGCCCTTTTAGCCTCCTTTTTGGTGCCTGAAGTTTGTTCTAGAATTAGGAGGGATACACTATGAATTGGCTTAAGTTATCCGTTCTCCTTCTGATAATTGGGTTTAGTATTTCATCGTCTTATGCTGCGCTGTATTTTTATAATACTCAACAATTGGAAGAGGAGGTTAAGTATCTTAAGGCAGATGTTCAAAATCTTTCTAATAATGTTACAGTGGTGGTGCTTGTGAACTTTGGGAATGGTACCATTTCTGCGAAAGTAGTTCACTTCATTCTCAGCGTAGAGCTTTCTGCTTTTAATGTAACTCAGTTGGCGTTTGGCGATGAAATTAGTTATGAATATTATCCTGAATATGGTGATGTTGTTATTACTCGTATATTTGATGTGTCCAATGATATTAACTCTTCTTGCTTCTGGTCTTTGTATATTAATGGCCTGCCTTCTGCGGCTGGGGCTTTAAAGTCTTTGGTTTTTAACGACTATATTGTTGAGTGGAGATATCAAAAGTTTTAACATAATGTGTTGTTTTAATAAAAAACTATTTAATAAGGGGTAATTTAGGGAGTTTGTAAGGCAAGTGTGACATGTCATCTACAGAATTTAAGCATGTAGTCCGGTTAGGTGGTAAGGACCTAGATGGTAAGAAGAAGGTATTGGCTGCTTTGGCGGACATAAAGGGAATTGGTTTTAATACTGCAAATGTAATTTTGAATAAACTGAACCTTGATCCGAATATTAGAATTGGTTCTATTTCGGAGGCTGATTTAAGTAGGATCGATGATTTTGTAAAGAACTTCCAAACCAAGGTAGAATTTCCATACCTCCTTAATAGGAGGAAGGATCCGACGTCGGGGTCGAACATTCACCTCATAGGTTCTGATTTAGACTTCATAATCAAAGACGATATACGTCGGGAAAGGGAGATGATGAGTTGGAGGGGTGTAAGGCACTCTTTAGGGCTTAAGGTTAGAGGGCAGAGGACGAGGACAACGGGAAGAAAAGGATTGACCGTTGGTGTAAGAAAGGGTGTTGCTAGGGCAGGTGCACCGGGCCAACAAGCCCCCGCCCCATCTCCTGCTCCATCAGAAGGCGCAAAGAAGTAATGGTGTTCCGTTTTATGTCTTTAGGGCAAACTTTTATAACTAGATCACATAGTATGCGGGCGCAGGTGTGCTTTTAGGGGATTGTTATGGGCGATCCTAAGAAACCTAGGAAGAAGTATAGTACTTCCCGAATGCCTTGGAGAAGTGATATTCTAGTAGCAGAACTTCAGTTACTAGGCACTTATTGCTTAAGGAATAAACGTGAACTTTGGAAGGCTAAAACGTTTCTCTCTAATTTAAGAGGACAGGCAAGGCTTCTTTTAGCTATGCCTGAATCTGAACGTAAAGTGAAGGAGAAGGCTCTTTTGAACAAGTTGGCAAAGTACGCTTTAATAGATGAGTCATCATCTCTTGATGATGTTCTGAGCCTGACTGTTGAAGACATTTTAGAAAGGAGGCTTCAGACGGTGGTGTGGAGGAAGGGTTTAGCGAAGACTCCGAGTCAGGCTAGGCAGTTCATTGTTCATGGGCATATAGCTGTAGGGGATCAGATCATTAGGCGCCCAGGTGTTCTTGTTAAGAGGGATGAAGAAAACCTTGTACGTCTTAGGGAGGGGAGCAAGATAAAGGTTGTTGTACATCAAAAGGGAAGTGGTGAGTGATGTCGAAGACCGAGGGTGTGCAAGAAGAGAAGTGGGCCGTGGTTCACATCTATAGTTCGTATAACAATACTATAATTCATTTCACAGACCTCTCAGGTGCTGAAACCATCGCGTTCAGTTCGGGTGGAAGGCATGTCAAGGCTGACCGTTTTGAGTCTTCACCTTATGCTGCGATAAAGTCTGCGATGGCTACAGCGGAGGAGGCTAAAAATAAGGGTATTACCTCGATAATTATCAAGGTTAGAGCTGTTGGTGGTACTGGGCCTAGGGTTCCAGGTCCTGGCTTGAACGCTGCTCTTCGAGCTTTGGCGAGGGCTGGATTCAAGATCGCGCGTATTGAAGATGTTACTCCACTGCCTCATGATACTACCAGAAAGGCGGGTGGGAGGAGGGGTAGGAGAGCTTAGATGCCGGTTCAAGTGCTTGAAGAGTCTTATGAAAAAGTTACTGTAGTATTTGAAGGCTTTCCTAGAGTGTATGTTAACTCCATAAGGCGTGCCTCCATGTCCTTAGTTCCCGTGATGGCTATCGATGATGTAGTGATTTTGGAGAATACATCTTCCTTTTACGATGAGGTTATAGCGCACCGTCTAGGCTTAATCCCGTTGAAGACGCCCCTTGAGAAGTATCTTATACCATCAGAATGTGATTGTAAGAGTGCTTTAGGGTGCCCAAAATGTAGAGTTCTATTTGTGCTTGACGCAGAGGCAACAGATAAGGTTAGGGATGTCCTTTCAGCTGAATTGGTGTCGGAGGATGAAGAAGTCAAACCTGTCTCACCGAATATTCCCATCATTAAGCTTGCTCCAGGCCAGAAGATAAAGCTTGAGGCTTACGCTAAGCTTGGTAGAGGGAAGTCTCATTCTAAGTGGCAGGCGACTTCAGCTGCTGTTTTGAGGTCGTACCCCTTGGTAGCTTTGAATGAAAGCTGCAATAATTGTGGAATGTGTGTTAGTGCGTGTACTAAAGACGTGTTTTCTATACGTAATGGTAAGTTGAAGGTTGATAACCCTCTTAACTGTAATTTGTGTTTTGAATGTTTAGAATCTTGTCAGGCTGAACCAAAGGGGATAAATGTTAAAGAAGATGAAGATAAATTCATCTTAACCATTGAGAGCTCTGGAGGTATGGCTGCCAGAGAAATTTTGGTCCAAGCAGTTAAAGAAGTCATTAAATTGGTTGATGATGTTATTGACAAGTTCTCAGGTGAGGTGTTACCTGTTGAGAAAGAAAAGTGAAAAACCAATCTTAAAAGAAACTATTGACGTCTTAAAGAAGGTTGGCAAAGAAGGGGACAATCCCATCTGGAGCGCTGTGCTGAAAAAGATTTCTTCTTCTAGGTCTAGGGTGCCTGTGGTAAATGTTGGGAAAGTTTCCAAGCTCACAAAAAAGAACGACGTTGTTTTGGTCCCTGGCAAGCTTTTAGGAGGTGGTCTAATAGACCACTCTGTTAAAGTAGGCGCTCTCTCTGCTTCGAGAAGTGCTGTTGAAAAGATTACTGCTGCAGGTGGTTCGGTTACGAGCCTGATCGATTTGGTGGAGCAGAACCCTGAGGGCTCTGGGATAATAGTTATTGGTGGATGATCATGTCTGAAAAGAAGTTGATTATAGTTGATGGTACAAACCATCTGCTCGGGAGACTGGCTTCCTATGTTTCAAAGCTTCTGCTTCAAGGTAATAAAGTTATCATAGTTAATGCGGAGAAGATTTTGGTTTCAGGTGATAGGAGAAGGAGTCTGCAAGAGTACTTGGAAAGGCAGAAGTTAAAGAGCAGGGTTAATCCTATTTATGGGCCGTATCATGCTAAAAGACCTGAAAACATTGTTTCAAAAACTGTGAGAGGTATGTTGCCTATGCGGAAAAGCAAGGGTGTTATAGCGTATGACCGTTTAAGGGTATACGTCGGCGTGCCAAAAGAATTTGAAGGCACTGAAAAGACCAGCTTCCCTAGTGCAATGGCGAGAAAGCCAACTTCATTTTATATTGATGTAGGCGAAATATCAAGGACCCTTGGAAGGGAGGTGGCTGGGTAATGGTGAAGAAGGCTAGACAGTTTGAAGGATGGAGAAAGACCGCTCAAGCACAAGCTACTATAACGCAAGGTCGGGGTAGAGTATGGGTTAACAACGTCCCTGTTGAAGTTATGCAACCAGAGTTTGCCAGGTTCAGGGTCTTAACTCCCATAGCTTTAGCAGGAGAGTTAGCCAATAAAGTCGATATAGATGTAAAGGTCAAGGGGGGAGGATATATGAGCAGGGCTGAAGCATGCGCAATGGCTGTGTCAAGAGCTCTGGTTGGCTGGAGTGGCTCAGAAGAACTAAGGAAACGCTTTATGGAATATGATCGCTTCCTTCTAGTAGGTGACTCAAGGCGTACTGAGCCTAAAAAGTTCGGCGGCCCCGGGCCGAGAAGGAGGAAACAGAAATCTTATAGGTGATCTATATGATGTTCCCTATTAGATGCTTTACATGCGGTGCACTTATTGCAGACAAATATAGGGAGTATAAGAAACGCGTTAACATGGGGGAAGACTCTGGTAAAGTTCTGGACGAGCTCGGTGTAAAAAGATATTGTTGCAGGCGAATGTTCATCTCAAACGTCGACATAATCGACCAAATACTACCTTATGAGGAGTCTGTTAGCAGAAAGGGTAAAGAATACCAGATGGTGAGGTAGAGGTATGGAAACACAAATCAAGGATCTAAAAGCTCGAATTGTATTCAACAGTAGGGGTGAAAAAGCCTTTGAGGTTGATGTTATCGTTGGAGAATCTGTTGGCCGCGCTTCTGCTCCAGCAGGGGCAAGTACAGGGGGTGGTGAAGCTGTTCCGTTTCCTCCCTCTGGCCCTGAGGGGGCAGTTGAAGCATTCAAAGCTTACTCTAACAAGTTTATCGGCTTTGATGCATGTGACATCGAGGGCCTAGCTGAACTTCTGCATCAAATCGATCCTTCTCCCTCATTCACGAACATAGGAGGGGCTGCTGCGTTTGCGATTACAGTAGCTGCAGTAGACGCTGCTTCAAAAGCCCTCAAGGTTCCAATGTTCAAACTTATCGGAGGGGACAAGGTGTATGCGCACCCATACCCGTTAGGTAATGTACTAGGAGGAGGCAAACATGCTGGAGAGGGCTCGCCTGATATTCAAGAGTTTTTGTCGATACCTGTTGGTTCTAGAAGGGTGTATGACGCCATATACGCCAATATTTTGGTACATAAGGATGTCCGGAGATTAATAGAGAAGCTAGATAAAACATTTGCAGGGGGTAAAGGTGATGAAGGAGCATGGGCTCCTAATTTAAATGATTTAAACGCTCTAGAAGTTGTCAGCACAGCCGTCAACAATGTGAGTGATAAGATAGGCTTTAAGGTTAAAATGGGGATCGATTTTGCGTCAGGCTCTCTCTTCGACCCAAAAACAGGTGTTTATAACTACTCTAGAAGAGGTGTTAAGCTCACTAAGGAAGAGCAGATAAACTTTGTCCTATCCATTATAGACAAATATTCACCAGCCTATATAGAGGATCCTCTGTTTGAAGACGACTTTGAAGGGTTTGCAACTTTAACCAAAGCGTCGAAGAACACACTTATCGTTGGCGACGATATATTTGTGACAAATAGTAGTCTACTTCTTAAGGGTGCTGAAATTGGTGCTGGCAACGGTGTGATATTGAAGGTAAATCAGGTCGGTCCTCTCGGCGATGCTATAGGTTTTGCCAAGGTTGCGAAGGCTAATAAGTACACTATCGTAGTGTCACATCGATCCGGAGAAAGTGTAGACCCACATCTTGCTCATATCGCCTTAGGTGTTTCCTCCGAAATTATGAAGTCAGGGGTCGTAGGCGGTGAGCGAATCGCAAAACTTAATGAGCTAATAAGAATTGACGAGTTATACGGGCCATTAAAGATGATGAAAGTTATCAAGTGAGCATGTTATGTCTAAGGAAACCGAAACTGTTGACGAGGAAGGTTCCTCAGAAAAGATGGTTACTACAGAGGTCACTGAGAAGGCCCTGTTTTCCTCTGGTATTAGAATAGGTAGCGTGGCGAAGACTGCGTACATGAAGAAGTTTATTGCGGCAACAAGGCAATCAGGGTTAAACATCATCGACATAAACAAGACACTTGAAAGAATCGATGTAGCCTCGAAGATGTTATCACGGTCTAATCTTAAGAACGTGATTGTGTATTCAAGGAAACCATATGCTGAGACTCCTGTTCAGAAGTTCTGCGAGCTCACCGGTGCTGTTCCTGTAGTTAAAAGATTCTTGCCTGGGACTATAACCAATCCCCTTTTAGAGGATTACTTTGAACCAGAACTAGTTATTGTCTCTGACCCATTTTATGATAAGCAAGCGATAGAGGAGGCATCAAATATGAATATCCCAGTAATTGCTATATGCAATACCGATAACTCAGTATCAGGTGTTGATTTAATCATACCCGCAAATAATAATGGTCGTAAAGCTTTGGCTGCTGTGTACTGGCTACTTGCAAGAAGTACTTTGTTAGCTACTAAGATGTTGCAACCGAACCAGCCAATGAAGTATAGCATTGACGACTTTGAAACTAAGACGGAGGAAGAAACCTCTTAAACTTATAAACCGCCATCAAAGTCATATATTCGACCGAATTTGAATGAAAGTAGAAGACCTGCTGTGGCAGGGGCGTTCTACCCTAAAACAGAAAAGAGCCTTAAAGATGTCTTAGACAAAATTTTCGCCACCATTCCCAAAACTAGTCTTCTTGAACCAAAGTTTAAAGAGGTGTTTGGAGTTGTCTCCCCGCACGCAGGCTACCAGTATTCAGGTCTTGTCGCTGCTAAAGGTTTCTCGCTCCTAAAGGAATATGTGCCCTCCCCTAGGCGAATTATTATCATTGGACCTAATCATCAGGGTATAGGTAGCATAATTGCCTCTACAAGGAAAGCATACTGGACTACACCTTTAGGGGATGTGGCTGTAGACGTTGAAGGAGTGAAGCAACTTAGTAGTACGTCACATCTCGTCGACATAGATGATCTTGCCCATGAATACGAGCATTCTATAGAAGTTCAGCTTCCCTTCCTACAATATATTTACGGAAACACATTCAAGATCATCCCAATTTGTATGATGGCTCAGGATAAGATATTTGCAGAAGAACTCGGCTCATGTCTGTCAGAGACCTTTGTTAGAGGGAAAGATGTTCTAGTTGCTTCTTCTGACTTCACACACTACGAACCACATGAGAGCGCTTTGAAAAAGGATCGCGAGTTGATCAATTACATTGAAAAATTAGATGTCAACGGTTTCTATGACCACCTCTTTGAAAAAAGGGTTACTGCTTGTGGTTTCGGACCGATTGCTACCCTCATGACTTTGTCGAAAAAGATCGGTGCTTTAGAATCAAGGTTGTTGCTGTACATGACAAGTGGCGAAGTGATCGGAGAATACGACCAAGTTGTAGGTTACGCTTCAATAGTCTTTGGAAGGTGATGCGTCTGGAGTCGTGTGCTTTCTCTCCTGGGAAGGTAATCTTACTTGGGGAGCATTTTGTGGTTCACGGCGCAAAGGCTTTGGTAGCGGCTATTGATCAAGGGTCGACTACAAAATCTTCATATGGCTCAGTGGATGAAATTGTAAGTGAAAATCTTGGGTTGATTTGGAGAGAAGGCGCCCCAGTCCCAGCACCACTCTTGGCTTTTAAAAACACCCTTGATAGGATGAAAGAGGAGCTCAAGATCTCTAAGAAGATAAGGTCCGTGATACACACGGATCTACCAATCTCGGCAGGCTTAGGGTCATCAAGTTCGTCTTCAGTATCCTTTGTCGCGTCGATTCTGAATCTAGTGGGTAAAGCGGTTAACTTCGACCATGTGTACGATATGGCGTTAGAAGCTGAACGTGTGATTCATGGCAATCCCTCAGGTGTAGATGTCTTCATAGGTGTTAATGGCGGTGTTCATCTGTTCCAAAAAGATGGTTATAAGGAGTCGATTGCATTATCGACCCCCGTCAAGTTAATCATAGTCAACACTGGTATCAGCCGTTCAACCTCCGGCCTCATAGCTAAATTTTCTAATCATAAACGTCTTTTCCCAGCTTACTTCAACGGTCTAGTAAAAGCTTCTTCTAATCTTACTGTGACAGGTGCCAGGTACTTAGGTGAAGACAGATTAGAGGAGTTCGGTTTACTTATGACATATCAACATGCAATACTTGCCTTCTTAGGCGTCTCATGCGGAGCCCTCGACGATATAGTGAACTTCTCACTTGAAAACGGTGCTTTAGGCGCTAAACTAACGGGTGCAGGTGGGGGTGGCTGCGCAATAGTTTTACCAGAGCAGTCTTCAGCTCATGAACTCTTAGAAAAGTTCAATGATAAAGAGGCTTTTATGACCTGTATTCCAACAGGGGGTTTGAGAGTTTGGATGGAGTAAGTGATATTGTAGTAGTAAAGCTTGGGGGTTCTGTTATAACTAACAAAGATACACCCTGTTCGTTGCGTGCTGATGTGGTAGACTCTCTTTCCAATGTTCTTGGGAGAAGCCCTCTGAAGAAGGTGGTTGTTCACGGTGGGGGATCTTTTGGTCACTATTACGCTAAAAAGGCGGGTATCTCAACTTCATGTGGGCCTGTTGAAGATATTGATGATGTCTTCTTGACAAGGGAAGCTATGTTTGAGCTTAATAAACATCTTCTAAGGTCTCTGCATGCCCATGGTCTTCACCCATACGTTATATCTCCTTTCGTTGAAAGTCGGGATGAGTATTTGGTTGATTTCTTTTTGAACCTTTTAGGGTCAGGGTTTACCCCGGTACTCTTTGGGGATGTTATACCTTGTAAAGGCGGTTTTAAGGTGATTTCCGGCGATGATATATCTTATTTGGTATGCTCTATTTTGAAACCCTCTAGAATGATCTTTTGCATCGATGTCGATGGTGTTTATCCTTCTAGTAAAATGGATGGTGCAATAATATCTGAATTTGACTGTAAAATGTTAAGGAACTTCGTAGGCTCAAATAAGAAGTTTGACGTGACTGGTGGGATTAGAAGAAAGTTGGAGATCGCGTGTAAAATTGCAAGTCTTGGAACCGATGTCTTGTTTGTAAACGGTTTTAAGCCGGATGTTGTGCTCAAAGCTTTAAATGGGTTATATGATGTGGGAACATGCATAAGGGGAAAGAGATGAGTGATAAGGTTCAAAGAAGAAAGGTTGATCACATATCGATCTGCCTTAAAGAGAATGTAGAGTCACCCACCTCTGCAGGGTTTGAACATCTACATCTAGTCCATAACTCATTGCCGGAAATAGATTTTGAAGAAGTCAACCCTTCAACATCTATCTTTGGCCATAAACTTAGTTTCCCATTTTTATTCGACTCAATTACTGGGGGACCAAAAGAAACTAAAGCAATTAACCAAGCCATCTCAGAAGTCGCCCAAGAAAAAAGCTTAGGCCTTTTCCTCGGAAGTGTCCGATCTGCTTTAGAGGATCCGTCAACAAAAGATACCTATATCGTTGCGAGAGATGTTGCCCCAGACATCTTCTTGGCAGTTAACATCGGTGCACCACAGCTATCACGGAACTTCGATCTTGATAAACTGAAGAACTTTATTTCCGATGTTAAAGCAGACGCTTTGGTTGTACATCTAAACCCTTTACAGGAAGTCATTCAAGTGGATGGGGAGCCATATTTTAGGGGCGTTTACGAGAAAATACGTTATATTGTAAAGAACGTTAACTTACCTGTTATTGTTAAAGAAGTAGGTGCTGGAATTTCAAAGGAGACCGCGGCTAAGTTAGAGCTTGCAGGTGTATCAGCAATCAATGTGGCTGGGTTAGGTGGAACCAACTGGGCTATTGTAGAGTCCATTCGCTCTAGGAAGTTAGGTGACCATTCTAAAGGCGCCCTAGGGAAACTATTCTCAATTTGGGGCATCCCTTCTGTTGTTTCACTTATTGAATGCGCTCAGAACGTTAAGATCCCTTTGATATCTTCTGGTGGTGTTAGAAGTGGTTTAGACATTGCAAAGTCTTTGGTGCTAGGGGCAAAATATGGTGCTATGGCCTTACCTGTGCTCAAGTCAGTTAAGAAGTCGAAACTGGATCTTTCATCATTTGTTGACCAACTTTTATTTGAATTTAAGACCGCCATGTTTTTAACGGGTTGTAGAAGCGTAACCGAACTCAAGACCGTTAGGTACTTTATTGACTCTTATTTAAGAAGTTGGCTTGAAAGGTGAATTGTGTTTTTGTCTGTTTACGATGAACTAAAGTTTTGCTCAGCAAAAGTAGACGAATTTTTATCAGAATATCTTAATCGAGAACCAAAGATCTTATACGATGCTTCTAGTTATCTAATCCGGCAGGGTGGTAAGAGGCAAAGGCCATTTATATTAATAAATTCTGGTTTAATGTTCAACGGCTCATTCGATGAAATTTTACCCGCTGCCTCAGCTATAGAATTCTTACATAATTTCACGCTAATTCACGACGACATAATGGATAACGACGAAGAAAGGAGAGGCGCCCCAACCACACATATAAAATACGGTCTACCTATGGCCATTCTAGCAGGAGACCTCCTGTTTGCTAAGTCTTTTGAATCAGCTATTCAACTAATTAAAAAGAATTACTCACAAGACCAAGTGGTAAAGGTTATCGCAGCACTCACTGACGCTTCTGTAGAAGTCTGCGAAGGGCAAGCATTAGATCTGCAACTCGCTATCTCAAAAGAGTTTCCTTTAAGGGATGAATATTATCGTTTAATTGAATTGAAGACTTCCTCATTGTTTAAGGCTTGCACTGTTATAGGCTCTACCTTAGGAGGCGCTGATGCCCAATCCATTCAATTAATGAGAGAGTTTGGTCGCCTGTACGGTCTATGCTTCCAACTTGTAGATGATGTCTTAGGCGTTAGTGGAGACCGTTCTGTTATAGGGAAGCCTGTTGGTAACGATATACGTGAAGGTAAGAAAACGCTTGTAATGAGGTATGTCTTGGATAGAGTTTCAGACAATGAACGACGGAAGTTGTTATCTATTCTTGGTAACGCCTCTGCTTCTGCTGAGGACATAAGATATGCTCTTTCTATTGTAGAGTCATCTAAAGCCCCTGAGATTATTCGCTCAGAGGCGAGACAGATCTCTGAGAAAGCCGTCTCAATCCTTGAGAGCTTTCCGCGGTCTAGGGCAAGGGACATGCTAATAAGCTTGACTTTAGAAGCCTCCTCTCGGAGTAAGTAACCTTGTCTTTTAGCGAAGATGTTGTAGAGCTTATCAGAAAAGATTGTCTAATTAACGCTGTGAAACATAGTGGGAAGTGTAACTCGCAAGCCGTACTTGGGAAGGTTTTAGGTGAAAAACCCTCTCTTAAGGCCAATATTAAGGAATTAGTTTCTATAGTAAACAAAGTTGTAAGTGAAGTTAACCAGATGGATTTAGATTCGCAAAGGAAAGAGCTCTCAAAGTATTCGATTGAGGAAGAAGTGCCTCCGGCACAGAGGGAGGAAAAAAAACTTCCACCTTTGCCTGATGCTGAAAAGTACGATGTTATCGTTACAAGGTTTGCGCCCAATCCTGACTGTGTCTTACATTTAGGCTCAGCGAGGGCAATAATATTGTCACATGACTATGCTAGAATATATAAGGGGAAGTTTATTCTAAGATTTGAAGACACAGATCCAAGGCTGAAAAAAGCTTCACTACCGTTTTACCAATCTATAAGAGACGATCTGAAATGGCTAAACTGTTATTGGGATGAGGAATACATTCAAAGTGATAGGTTAGAGATATATTACGAATACGCGCGAAAACTCGTCGAAGTTGGAGGTGCCTACGTATGCACCTGTAGAGACGACTTTAAAAAGAAGCTTCTGAAGAGGAAAGGTTGCCCTTGTAGAAGTCTCTCACCTGAGCAACATCTCTTACGCTTTGATAAAATGCTTAATGGGTCTTACAAGCAGGGCTCTGCTGTTTTACGGGTGAAGACCGATATCGATCATCCTAACCCTGCTGTCAGAGATTGGCCTGCACTAAGGATCGTTGACACAAGTGCTCACCCTCACGTGAGGGTTGGATCTAAGTATCGTGTTTGGCCTCTCTACAACTTTGCAGCAGGTGTAGATGATCACTTGATGGGTATGACGCACATCATAAGAGGGAAAGAACATTATACAAATATGATACGTCAAAAGTATATGTACGATCATCTAGGTTGGAAGTATCCGACTGCAATACATTATGGTCGACTCAAGATAGAAGGTGGGGTTTTGAGTAAATCTAAAATCATGCAAGGAATTTCTAAAGGGTTGTATAAGGGGTTTGATGATCCTCGTCTTGCCACGTTCCAAGCACTAAGAAGGCGTGGCGTACTCCCTCAGGCAATAAGACAAATAATATATGATGTTAATATAAAACCTGTTGACGGCACTATTAGTTGGGATATACTTTACTCTATCAATAGGAAGCTGATCGATAAATCTTCTCCAAGATATTTTGTTGTATTTGATCCGGTGGTACTTAGAATAAGTGGGTTAGATAAAGCCAAGGACGTTCTTTTAAGGAAACATCCCGAATTTGAATCGATGGGTTATCGCAAGGTTCGCTTATCTCCTACTAAAGATGGTCTGTTAGATGTTTTGATAAAGAAGAACGATGCAGATACGGTTGGGCAGCATGTGGTTTTTCGATTAATGGGGTTTGCTAATATCTCGGACTTTAAAGCTGTAGACCGTGGGTTTACTGGTAAAGTTCATAGTTATGACATGGATACTGCTAGAAGTTTAGAAGCCCCTCTGATTCACTGGGTGCCTAAGGACGATAATATTAGAGTCAAGTTAGTTGATCAAAATGGGCAGATACTCGAGGGCTTTGGTGAGAGAGGTCTTTTAGATGAGCCGATTGGTTCGATGGTGCAATTAGAGCGAGAAGGCTTTGCAAGGGTTGACTCTAAAGAGCAGGGGTTTGTTCTACTTTATTTTACGTCAAAGTAGGTGTATGTGCTTAAGGGGTTTACACATTTGGAATAGGATAAAGTTAGATTTATATCCCACTTAAATCGAGGTTCTACGGACTTGATGACTATGTCAGGTAAGAAGGATGAATCTAGTCAAAAACCGTATTTCGTAAGATTTAATACTCCAAAGGAAATTGTAGAATCTGTATATGAGGTTGTTAAAAGGGCTGCTGACTCTGGGAAAGTTAAGAAAGGGACCAATGAGGTCACAAAGGTTATCGAGCGCGGTCTAGCAAAGCTCGTTGTGATCGCCGAAGATGTGGACCCCCCAGAAGTAGTAGCTCACATACCTATATTATGTGAGGAAAAGAAAATACCATATGTGTATGTTACAAGTAAAAGTCAGCTTGGCGTTTCACTTGGAATCGACGTCCCAGCTGCCTCTGCATGTATTGTAGACGCAGGAGAAGCTAGTTCTGTTTTTGAAGACCTTGTAAAATCAATAGCTAAACTTCAAGGCAAGTAAGGTTAAGGTGGTTCGAATGTCCAGCTCTAAGAGCGAAGAAAAGCCAACACCAGCTGAGGTTGTTCAAATTATAGGTCGTACTGGTGTAGCTGGTGAAGTTACCCAGGTTAGAGCGAAGATCTTAGAAGGCAGAGATAAAAACAGGATACTGACTAGAAACGTGAAGGGTCCCGTGAAGCTTGGGGACTGTATAATGTTAAGAGACACGGAATTGGAAGCTAAGAAGATTAAGTGATGCTGATGCTATCTACAAAGAAATGCTCGTTTTGCGGGTTAGAGATAGCACAAGGAACTGGTCTAGGGTTTATAAAGAACGATGGATCGATTTTTTGGTTTTGTTCATCAAAGTGTAGGAAGAATATGCTCAAATTGAAACGTGACCCGAGAAAGCTTAAATGGACAAGCAAGCATCCGAAGCGCCTTATTCAAAAGAAGTAACCATATACCTTTTTAGCAACGCTCATGCTACCTTATGACGAGGATTAGGGTGGTTTCTATCCTAGACTAGAACAAGATGGTATATCCACCCTGTCACTTCGTAGAGAGTGGTTTAAAGGTGGGCAACATATGTCAGAAAAAAGGATTAGGCAACCAATAGTTGTAGTCTTAGGTCATGTTGACTCAGGTAAGACCTCTTTATTAGATAAGATCAGGAAGACCGCTGTTCACGCTAGGGAAAGCGGGGGTATCACGCAGCATATTGGAGCAAGTGTGTTTCCACGGGAAACACTTCTCGAAATCTGCGGTTCACTAATATTAAAGATGGGTGGTGAGGTAAAGGTACCTGGTATATTGGTTATCGACACCCCAGGCCATGAAGTTTTCTCGAACCTTAGGGTTCGAGGAGGGTCTGCTGCAGACTTCTCTATAATAGTAGTGGATGTTATGAAGGGTCTCGAGGCTCAAACAAGGGAAAGTCTTGATATTTTGAAGCAGAGGAAAGTTCCTTTCGTAATCGCCTTGAACAAGATAGATATGTTGTCTGGGTGGAAGCCTGGTCCATCTGCATTTGTATCTGAATCGATCAAGCGCCAGTCCCCCACAGTTATAGAGGCTTTGGACCGTCAAATTTATTCGGTTGTAGGCCAACTCTCCCAACTTGGATTCAGGTCAGAGCTCTATTCAAGGGTGAAGAACTTTGCTAAGGAGGTTGCCATAGTCCCAGTTAGTGCGAGGACAGGCGAAGGGATTCCTGAGCTTCTATCTATAATTGTCGGGTTGACCCAACAGTACATGTTGTCTGATCTAGCTTATTCTATTGGGCCTTCCTCTGGGATCATTCTCGAAGTAAAAGAGGAGGTTGGGTTAGGGGTTTCAGCCGACATTATATTAATCAATGGGGTGCTAAGAGTAGGAGACTTCCTAGCTGTAATGAAAAAGGATGGTGCTTCTCCTGCGAGGGTCAAGGCTATCCTGATGCCAAAGCCTCTTGACGAAATAAGGGATCCAACTGATAAGTTCTCGCATGTTGATGAAATTTTCCCAGCCGCTGGTGTGAAGTTGATCTCACAAGAACTTGATGGTGTGCTTCCTGGGTCAAGGTTTATAGGTGTTAGGGATCTCTCTAAGTTTGAAGAGGTGAAGGCGCAGATTGAGAGTGATGTTAAGGACCTGCTTTTCTTAAAGGATGAACTAGGGGTTATAGTTAAGGCAGACGCATTAGGCTCACTTGAGGCAATAGTCAACTTTCTTAGAAAGAAGAATGTGCCGGTTCGAATGGCTGATATAGGCCCTGTCTCAAAAAGAGATGTTGTAGAGGCTGCAACAGTTGCAGAAAAGGATCCATTCCTAGGAGTGCTCTTGTACTTCCATGTTAAAGCCTTCCCAGACGCAGAGGACCTTATACAGGCGAAGAAGGTTAAGGTCTTTAATGATCCGGTTATATTCAATTTGGTCGAAGGTTACCTGCACTGGGTAGAGAGCGAAAAACAGAGAATTGAATCCACTGAGTTTGCCTCTCTAACTTTACCATGTAAAATGCAAGTATTGAAAGGTTTTGTCTTTAGAAGGAGTAACCCTGCGATATTCGGCGTTGAAGTACTTCAGGGGAGGTTAAAGAGATCCCAGGTGATGAAGAGTGATGGAGAAATAGTTGGTGCTATAAGTGGGATACAAGATAAAGGCAAGAGCATAGATATCGCGTATAAAGGTAATCAAGTAGCCTTGTCAATAAAAGAAGCCGTTGTTGGACGAAGCTTCAATGAAGGAGATATCTTATATTCATCTCCTACATATAATGACTCCAAGCTTCTTAAATCCAAGTACCTAGATAAACTGGATGATGAAGAAAGGAAGTTGTTTGATGAAATTATAAAGATCAAGAGGTCAAAGGACTCTTCCTTTATCTTCCTGTAGCTACTCCTCTTAAATTTATAACATAGCTTTGTTCTGCTTTGTGTAGTGAGCGAATATGGCTAACTATAAAGTTGTACTCTCAGATCCTACGACTGGAAAGTCAACTGTTTACGAAGTAAAGGATAGGCAGGCATCAGCCTTTTTAGGCTTAAAGATAAACGATACCATAAGTGGCTCTGTCTTGGGTGTAAATGGTGACATAAAGATCGTTGGGGGCTCTGATAAAGCAGGTTTTCCTATGCGCCCTGATATACCAGGTGGGGTAAAGAAGTATGCGCTTTTGACAAAGGGTGTAGGGTTGAAGAAGGTCAGAAAGGGTGAAAGGCGAAGAAAACTTGTAAGAGGTAACACCATAACCGAAGATATATACCAGATAAATGCTGTTTTGATACCTAGAGAAGAACCAAGAACTGATGATACTCGGAAGGGTTAAGGTGGCTCTTATTGTATAAGATCCCACGTCAGCCCGAGGTGAATATTGGTACAGCGGGGCATGTTGATCACGGTAAGACGACTCTAGTTCAAGCCCTTACCGGCAAATGGGCAAGCACCCACAGTGAAGAGTTGAAACGTGGGATCACCATAAGGGTAGGCTATGCTGATACTGCTGTTTATCGGTGTCCGAGATGCAAGCCTCCAGGTAACTATACGGTGTCCCCTATGTGTCCTATATGTAATTCACAGACTGAACTGGTAAGGGTTATCAGCTTTGTCGACTGTCCTGGGCATGAAAGCTTGATGGCTAACATGTTATCTGGTGCGGCATTAGTGGATGGTTCATTGCTCGTAGTAGCAGCGAATGAGCGAGTCCCACAACCTCAGACTGCAGAGCATCTAGCTGCTTTAGATATGCTGGGTAAGAGAAATATTGTAATAGTTCAGAATAAAGTCGACTTGGTAAGCGATGCTGAAGCAAAAGAAAATTATAAGGCCATAAAGAACTTTGTAAAGGGTACCGTTGCCGAAAACTCTCCTATAATCCCTGTCTCAGCTGCTTATAAGGCTAACATCGACGTTCTGCTTGAAGCCATGGAATTAAATATTCCAACTCCTAAGAAGGACATTAATGCCCCACCTCTAATGCAGGTCCTACGCTCCTTCGACATTAACAAGCCTGGCACAGACTTTGTGCAGCTTAAGGGCGGGGTTCTAGGGGGGTCTTTAATTCAAGGGCAGTTTAAAGTGGGCGACGAAATAACCATTTTGCCTGGAAGCTATGACAAGAATAAGAACAAGTACACGCCAATAAACACGAAGATACTCTCTCTAAGCACTAGTGCGGGTATAATCGACCACGTAACTAGTGGTGGGTTAGTTGCTATTGGCACAAACCTTGACCCTTCTTTGACCAAGAGCGATTCACTTGTGGGTTCTGTAGTGAGCTCATCTAAGAATATGCCTTACGTCTACGACTCTCTGACTCTCAAGCTAAGCCTGTTTAAGAAGGTGGTTGGGTTGACTGAAGACGTTCCAGTAGAAAAGGTGGTTGTTAATGAAATGCTGCGTCTAAATGTTTGGACTGCTGTAACAATCGGAGCGGTGTCCTCAGCATCGTCAGACAAGATAGAAGTCAAACTTCGTCGCCCTGTTGCAGCCCAACCTGGTGTACGCGTGGCTATAGGTAGAAGAATAGGCGATAGGTGGAGGCTTATCGGTTCAGGTGTAATACAATAGGCGACTTAGTTGAATGAGGTTGTTCTAGACACCAGCTTTCTAATGGTGCTCTCGGAGAAGTCATCAAAGATCATAGAGGACATCGAAAGACTATTAGATCCTGTAGTGTTTGTTGTTCCATCTAGTGTGGTAGAGGAGCTTAAACGTCTTTCAAAGTCGAGGTTCGTTAAAAAGTCTAAGCGTGCTTCCTTGGCATTAAGGATTGTGAGTGATCATATGCAAGTCAGACAAGTATCATTTCTGGGATCAGTAGACGACCAGATAATCTCATATGCCAGAAGTAAGTCTGGTGTCTTCGTTGCCACGATGGATTCTGGGTTACGGAGGAGGCTGATTAAAGAAAACCTTAAATGCATAACCCTATCCACCGATAAAGTTGTATTGAGTTGAGTAGAGCATTTTCGAGCAAATGTTTAGATAGAATTAACATATATCGTTTGATGCATAGGAACCAGCTTTTAGAGGATGATTTGTTTGTTCATGGTTGTTGAACTTCAAGATGTTGTAAGGATTCCTCCTAACCAGTTTGGTAAGGACCTAGTAGAAGTTACCCAGAATATATTAAGGAAGAAGTATGAGAGCATGATTATACCGGAATTGGGCTACATAATATGGTTAACTAATGTGAAACCAGATCCTATCGGCAAAGTGGTTCCAGGGGATGGCGCATCATATCACCAGGTCTCATTTCAAGTCCTGACCTTTTATCCCAAGGTTCAAGAAGTGGTCGAAGGGGAAGTGGTTGAAGTAACCGACTTTGGGGCGTTTGTAAGAATAGGTCCTACTGATTCTCTACTCCACATCTCCCAGATAATAGACGACTACGTAACCAGTGACACCAAAAGGGGTGTCATCACAGCTGCGCAAACAAAACGAACCCTAAAGGTAGGTTCAAAGATACGTGCAAGGATAACCGCGATAAGCCTCTCACGTGGGGAATCGATTGGTAAGATAGGTATAACATGTAGGCAGCAGTATCTTGGAGGCTTAGACTGGATCGAGGAGGACATCAAAAAAGCTGAAAAGACGGAGGGTTGAATTAGATGCCCAAGGAATCGGCTTGCAGAAAATGTAAGGCTTTGACTTCAGGAAAGGTCTGCCCCATATGCAGTTCAACAGACCTAACATCTAGATGGTCGGGTTTGATAATCATACTCGACCCAGAGAGGTCTAAGGTTGCCCAAATGTTGAACATAAAGAATAAAGGGAGATACGCTATTGAAGTGAGTTAATTGTGCGCGTCTGGCTTCTAACAGAAGACGTAGCAAAGAAGTTGAAAGCCCCATTAGGGGTCTTGATCCCCAATGACGGAGATAAGCGCTTAAAGGTGCTCTCAAGCACACCAGAATGTGGTTTAATAGTATCAGTCGGTGATGCCACACTCGACTTCCTTTTATCCATTGATATCGTCCCAGACATTCAAATAGTTGACGCTAAAGAAATGCGGGTTCACAGGGTGATGCCTAAGCCTGCTCACACCACAACCCTTTACACAAAAAACCCTAGAGGTACAATCTCTGAGGAGAGCATCGACGTGTTCACTAAGGCTCTCTCCCTAACTAAGCCGGTAAGAATCATTGTAAAGGGAGAGGAGGACCTTTTGACTTTGGTGGCAATAATCTTTTCACCAATAAACTCCTGTGTTTTATATGGGCAACCTCAGGAGGGTTTGGTGTTAGTCAAGGTTGAAAGTGGTATCAAAACGTATTGCCAAAGAATCTTTGATTCATTGATGCAGTGGGACGCAATATAGAATATAAAAAAGCTTAATTTACCTCCTATAACACCCTCTGTCAGACGGCTATGTCGGAGCTGTATGTAGTTAGTAAGGTGGAGAACCCTCTGCTGGGAAGGATTGAAGTTGATGCTGTTGTTAAAGGTGGTGCTTCGAACCTGAGTAGGAAGCTTGCTTCACAGATACTGGCTAAGGAGTTCGATGTAGATGAAAGTTTAGTGATCCCACTTAACATTAAGACGTGCTCTGGTAAACGTGATGCCATTCTTCATGCGTACATCTATAAGGATTTGGGGGATGCAAAGGTGCAGCTTCCAAAATATCGTTTTCTACGGCTTTTAAATAAGGAAGAACGTGAAAAGTTAAAGAAGGAGCGCGCTAGTAAGAAGGCTGAGAGGAAACAAGCTGCTGCGAAAGGGGGTAAGTAGGGTTGAGTAAAAAAGAGTCTGATAAGGGTCTGAAGGGTGTGTGGAATCTTTATAGAATCGAAGATGAGAAGATCGTGTCTAAGAGAACAGATTGCCCAAAGTGTGGTAGAGGTGTCTTCTTAGCAGAGCACCCTGATAGGTACACATGTGGGAGATGCGGTTATACTAAGTTCAAGGCGTAACGTTATCGAAGAGCCTTATCTAAGGATGAACTTATCGTCTTAGAAACTTTTGGTGTAACTATCGGTTTAAAGATAATACTATACTTCGTCTGCTTTATTCTTTCAAGGTCTTCCTTCACACCATACTTTAAATAACCTGTGGAGAACGCGGAGACCATCTTTTCCGCGGCTTCTGTGTCAAATGTGAATGCCAGGGAGTAGTTCAAGAACTCAGCAAGGTCCCATGTTTTGTCTCCTCCGAACTTTGCTTGTTCTAAGTCTGTGAAAAATAATCCCTCCTTTGTGAAGATCATGTTGTCTGGCTTAGAATCTCCTAAAGTTATCTCCTTTGAGTGTAGCCTTCCTAGTTCAAGTCCAATATATTCGACAACTTTGTAATCTCTTCGGTTTATAATGTTACTTAAATTTTCTCCGTCGACGAAGTCGGTAACAAGTTGTGTTCTATCTAGATCTAATGCGTAGACCTTTGGTGTGTTAAAGCCATTTGCTTTAAGTGCCAAGTTCATATGATACTCGTTTGAAAGTCTCTTTAGAGGTACAAACTCAAATCTTTTATCTGTTAATGTTGCAAGTGCTAAGACCGCCCATTTTATGTTTCTTGGGTCTTTAAACTTCTTTACAACTACCTCATACATCTTCCCATTCTCTTCGAAGATATACTTCTGTGCTACGTTGATTATCTTATCTACGCCGTCTCCACCAATTTTTTGAGTTCTATAAGCAAATTCACCTGTTATTCCAAGTGCCTCAGCTACCCTCCTGACCCAGGACTTCTCATTGACAAGGAGTGTTCCTTCTGGGACTTCTAGGTACTTTGAAGTGGACTTCAAGTCTTCGAGTGGTGATAGCTTGCTCTGTCTTCTAATCTTAGATTTAAGTTCATTTAGTATGATGTTGAATCCGACTCTTCCAGAGTATATGTGTGTTGCATAAGATTTCAAGTCTCTCCTGGTTTCTTCTACAGCTGCCTTCAGTTTTCCAACTTTATTAAATTTTTTCACATCAGAGACCCATATCTTGTCTTGGTGAAAAGATATGCTGTTGTTTTCCATGGCAAGTTTTTCAGCTGCCCTTCTAAAACCTCCTAGTGTGAAATCGAGGTTTTGTTTTCTTAATGGTTCACTATAGGTCTTTGTGTAGCTGTATAGTGCAGGTGGATAAAATAGAGCTCTTCTTCTTAGTTTCTCGAAGAGGAAGTATTCGAGTGGAAACTTTATGGTATCTAGTATTGGGTGATACTTCCCGTTAAACTCCATCAATATTTCAAGTATCACCCTCTTCTTGTATTCCACTTCCACCATGTTGAGAAACTCTTTTCCTACTAAGGGCTCGTAAATGTTCAAGAATCTTCCTGAAACGAACTCTCCTAAACCGGATTTTTTAGCGTCGTCAAGAAGCATCTTCTTTTCAATCGTTAGAATTGAGCACATAATAGGTTCCTTAACATATTTGTACCCTATTTTCGCCATGTAATCGCATAGGACAACCATCATATCGTAGTCGCTGTCTGGTCTAGCGTACCCTGCTGCGTAGGAGCCGTAAATACAGCATGCTAAAACGTTATCTTCCTTGTACTCCTTGAAAATTGCCTCCAAAATCCTCTCTTTTACTTCATGTTCTATGACCATGTTCAGCTACACTATACCTGATTTCTTCTCGATCTCTCTTATCCTTAGGAGAAGAATTGGATCAAATTTGATCGTTAGAATCATGTTGACCGGAATCCTGATAACGTTCTCTTCTGGCGGAAGCTCCACTATCGGCTTACCTTTATTTATCCAGTTGTTTAATGTCTTGTCTTTTAGCTTAAAATCTTCTAATCCGTTTGCAAACTTCCTTTTGATATTCCTGATAAGTGTTTTATCTGAGTAGATGTACTCTGGTTTTATCGCCCTCTCTATGTCTGAGTACATGGCTTCAAAGGTGCTAGTAGAAACCTCGTCTGATATCATTTCAAACTTTGACATCCTTCTAACTAGGTCAATATAATGTAACAACTCGTGGGCTAGGACCGTCTTTAACGTGGACTTGGTAGAATACTTCAGAAGTGCTGCTGTTACTTGTACAGCAATATCGAGTCCAGAAGGAGAGGTATAAGGCAAGGTTCTAGCGTAGTACACAGCTATCCCCCCTGAACTCCCAGAATAGATGGGTAGAATAGGCTCTACATAGTATTCAGGATACATCAGGCTGGAGGCGTCTTCAACCTCTTGAACACACTTCTCTAAGACCTTCACTCTACCTGGTAGTGTGGAAAGGAATCTTTTGTCAAATAGCTTCTGTATTTGAGGGTCCTCGAACCTGAATAGCCTATTCAATCTTCTTCCATCTAATACTATAAAATAACGCATCTATAAAATTATAGAAAGATGCTTCCGGCTAACTATGAAGCTATACAATGCATTAGTTCTAATACCTTCATGGAATGCTCCATCTTTGTTCTACATCGCTCTTCACGTCACTTCATTAAGCTGAACTTTCTCATCGTAGTTTTCTTCTTCAGTTGAATGAACGTCTCGGTGTGGTTTACTCCAGGTAGTATCGCGATCTTCTTTGAAACAACGCTATAGAGGTCCTCTAAGTTCCTAACATTCACTTCTATTAACATGTCAAACCTTCCAGTGACCTCTGAAACTAGCACCACTTCAGGGATCTTTGATATCTCTTCAGCAGCCTTCTCCCTCTCCAAGGACTCTACGTTCACACCTACGAAGGCCTTCACGTTAAAGCCCAATGCCTCTTCGTTAACCTTTATCGTCATCCTCTGGATTACCCCTTTTCTTATCAACCTCTTTACCCTACTGTAGACTTTAGACTGTTTAACACCAAGCTTCTTCGACAACTTTGGGATTGAAGAACCTGCGTTTTCGTAGAGTTCATCTAAAATTTTTAAATCAAGCTCATCTAATTTCTTCATATTAACCGCTTTACTATAATAAAGGGTAAAATATAAACAAAACGGTTTAAAAAACTAAAAAAGAAGTCAATAGAATGACCTTTTTATTTATATAAAGCTTATCAGAGCTTTCCTAATTAAATTTAAAGTAAAAAGGAATAGACGACTTGTCCATAAAGCTTATATACCGATTTTTCAGTCTCAAGAATCACACGTAAAGGTGAAAAGACTAAATGAGTAAAATAAAGACAACCATATTGCTAACAATACTTCTCGCTTCCACTTTCACAGCATTTCTACCATTCGCAAAAGCATCAACAGGTTACATCATAATACACGACCCTGCTTACCCTCACGAAATTGAAGCCGGTGGCACGGTTACACTCAACTTCAGTTCAGTAACCTTCTCAGGTGGGCAGTTCTACCTCGTTTGGAGTGCTGACGGTTATTCACAGATCTCTTCAGGAGACTTTAAATTCAGCCCGGTGTTCAAGGTTTCCGACCTTCATGCTAGTGCATGGACAGAGGTCGGCGACTTCGAAATAGGTTATGATCAAGTTGTTGGTCCTATACCTAAGGAGATTGCTGGCGGAGAATACTATGTTAAAGCGTTCGACGGTTCAGCCACATCTGTTGCAGTAACCTCTGCACCTCTGATAATACTTCCCAGCTTTGAAGTCGTCCCAGAATGGGGTCCTGGTGGATGCAGCATTCAGTTGAAGGGTTACGCCTTCTCAGCAAACAATTATGTGAACCTAAGCTACTGGGATCCTGTTGAAGGAGAAGAGGTTACGATAAAGAACTTGTACGCAACCGATTCAATAGGAAAGTTCGTCTATAGTATGCTTGCGCCCGATCTAAAGCTTGTTGTAGACGCTGATGAAAACCTTGTCGAAGACTACATAGAGACTATAACCTTCTATGCCTTAGACAACAAGACAGGTTATCCTACATCATTTGATTGGGACGAATATCCTAGGGGTCTAATCCAAGTTGACGATATAACTGCAGACTGGGAGGATGGCTACCTATTCGGAAACGAAACATACTTCAACGACTGGTATGGCCTAGAAGTTGAAGTCTTCGAGGAGCTTGTTATCGCAGGGAACTACTTCCATCCCGGAAACGTCACCTTCTGGTTCGATGGATCGAAATACATGGGTTCTGTGGCAGCAAACCAGACAGGCTTCTTCAACACAACAGTAACGATACCTGAGACAAGCGTAGGAGAACACTATATTCTAATTAAAGATGCTGGATTAAAGTTCGTCTTATACCTAGATGTCATACCAACGCTAGTCCTCGAGCCGTCTAAAGGCCCTGTTGGAACAGTCGTTACAGTTAAAGCGTACGGCTTCCCAGAGAAGATACTGGTCCTTATATGGTGGTACGAGAAGTCATACGGCGAAGATGAGTGGTATAACTTCGTTAATGGCACGACAGGCACCGATGGTAAATTCAACGTCACAGTTAAGTTTACGGTGCCACACGCTTACGGTGGAGACCACATAGTCGAAGCAGACGATATAGATGGCAATTGGATTGCTGAAACAACCTTCACAATAACTCCTACAATGTGGATCGAGCCAGCGACCTTCACAAACGACGGTTCACTTGTCACAGTTTACGGTACAGGCTTTGACCCGACAATAGGCTACACGCCTAATATCGACAACAACTATCTAGCTGTTGACCCCCAGAACTGGGACTATCCATCATCTGTATACGCTAACGAAACAGGCGATCTCAATCTAAAGTTCGTAGCCGCTGGTTTCGCAGCAGGCGTACACGTGTTCTCAATGTATGCTGGTGGTGAGCTAGAACCATCATTCATCCTATTCACTGTAACAGGCACCTCACCAGATACCCAAGCAATATTAGCCAAACTCAATGCCACATCCACAGACTTAACGACAAAGTTAAACTCGCTGATCAACTCTGTAGGGTCTCTATCATCTGCTATCAGCGCTCTGAACTCACTACTATCTAAGGGTGTCTTAGATATTAGGAATGATATAGTTGGAGTGAAGAATGACGTTGCGATGCTATCAGAGGCTACAACAAAGGGCTTCAACAGCGTCAACAGTGCACTAGGAACATTAAGCTCTGGAATAAACAGCCTAGGTCAACAACTATCTGGTAAGATAGACAACGTAGGCAGCAGCGTCAACAACGTCGGCAAGGCAGTAACCGATAACGCCAACAGCATAATGTCCGCTATACAGAGCCAGCAGACAGCTTTATCACAGGACATCAAATCTTCCGTCGGAGATCTATCAACATTCCTGATAATAATCGGAATACTAGCAGCAATAGTATTGGTTGTTGAAGTAGCAATTTTGATAAGAAGGCTATCATAAGTAGCCTTCACACCTTTCTTTTTATTAAAAAACTTTTATATAGTGATTTTATATCCACTTTCTTAGGTGCAATATATGGGAAGAATAACGATTCTAACCGGTTTCTCTCTTCTAGGCTTCGCAGTGGGATTTATCGCATACCTCTTAGCCCCTGACCTCATACAGTTTTTGGTGAAAGCCCTTCCGATGATCTTCTCCAACGAAGCAATAGCTGGCGCTTTCCTATCAGGGCTAGCGGGAGCGATAATCATGGACATCACGATAATACTCTGGTCATATCTGTCAAAGTAGTTAGGAGAGAAGCTTCTTTTCTATTTTTGCTTGGATCACGTGCTTCCCCTCAACAGGTATGCTCGTGTTTTGAAGTACCTTGAACGTGAGCTCACTCCTTCTCGCAGCCCCTGATAACGCGAAAAGCCATATCGTAGCTGGTAACCCCTTAGAGGTCATAGGAGCCTCTAGAGTGTAGAGCCTCGTTAGAGGATCATACCTTGTTGAAGAGTTTCCTCCTAAGCTTTCCGACATCAACGCTGATAAAACAGGCTGCTGTATCTCGAATGCCTTGCTGAACAGATCTACTTGAAGTGAGGTGGCTAGGTTATCAACGAACCTCTCCCCGATTTGGTAGAGGGTTTCCTCGTCTAAGACCGTCTCAGCGACCGCTTGAACGAAAGCCTCGTAAACCTTCTCTTCACCCGAATAAAGGTTTATCAGGTCCTCTCCACCAAGTTGGACTATCTGGAATGCTTTCTTCCAGTTCAATGACCTTCTGTAGAACCCTACTACAACCTCCTTTGCCAGCTTACAAACCTCTCTGTCTTCTATTTCAGCTATCCTCCCAGACTCCCCAAGGAGTACTGTCACGCTCTCGTCGAAGACCATCATGTTCACTTCGATACTTCTGCCTGTTACCCTAATATCCACCTTCGGATCGAACGCCTCCAACGTCTTCTCGTCGTTGTAAGCTCTAATCACGATCTTCACATTAGCCTCTTTCGAAAGGCTGTTGAGGGCTTCGACGTTCGCAGCTATGGTATTCAACCCCCACCAGTTCAAGCATGCGAAAAAGCTCCTTGTTGTATTGGAAAGCATTTCACCGAGCCTTTTCTCAAAAACTTTAGGATTATATACCCTGTATTTTCTTTCCTCGCAGTCGGTGAACAGAGGCAGGTCTCTTCGCAGTTCTTGCATCTTCTTAAACGTGAGAATCATCTTCTTAAACCTCCTTTTCTCTTGATTAAGCCTCTTTGCAAACACGTCCTCAGGCATCACTGGGCTACAGAACACAGGGTCCTTTCCTAATATCTCAACTAGACCCTTCCCCTTTAAGGCTTTTACCACGCCGTAAACCTTTGTCCTTGGAACACCTGATTTTATTGAGATATCCTTCACTTTCAAATGGCCAAACTTTAGCAGTGTAATGTAAACTCTGGACTCGTATTCGCTTAAGCCAAACTCCTCTAAGGAAATGTTTTCATCCCCTACACCTGCCACTGTCACCGTCACCTCTGTCACTCTGGTTACAGCTAACACGGTAACATATAGAATAATAACAGAATGTTAGAGATTTAAGACTCAGTGGTAAAAAATGTCTAACTTCGGACAAAGGTGGGTTAAAGAACAGAAGCCAGGTATGGGTGACAAGGTTAGAGAGGCTATAAGGCCCTCTGGCCCGCTAAAACCAAGATTAGAGGACGCTATACGAGCTATACAGACGCAAATCGCTCGACTTGACGCTACTGCAACAAAGTTGAAGGAGAGAGATGCCGCGATATTCAACAAGGTCGTCACCGCGATCCAAAAGCACGACACTCAGCATGCTAGTGTTTACGCTAACGAGCTCGCAGAAGTTCGCAAAATGAACAAGATGGTTACTTCATCAAAGCTCGCTTTAGAGCAGATTGTACTTAGGCTCAACACTGTAACAGAACTAGGAGATATAGTGGTCACGTTAGCTCCTGCGATGTCTGTTATCAGAAGTGTTAAGTCAGGCATAATAAGCGTACTACCTGAGGCAGAAAGGGAGATCAACGAGATAAGTGGCCTATTGAGCAGTATACTAGTTGACGCAGGCCAAGTAAGCGGATCTACACTGAACTTCGAAGCCGCAAACGAAGACGCAGAGAAGATACTTGCAGAGGCCTCAGCAGTAGCAGAGCAGAGGATGAAGGACAAGTTCCCAGAGCTTCCTACAGGCGTTCCTACAGGAGAATCGACTTTCACATAAGCACCTTGGGTTGAAGACGGTTTGCTTAAACCTGAGGAAGGTTTGGTGACCGTCTTCTCCACGTCTTGTTTTTTTGGTGGTTTGGTTGAACTGGAGAATTTGGAGGAGTAATAATAGTACGAAATCTACGCGCGAACGTATTGTAGAAGCTATGCGTTCTATTGAAGTTTATAGAAAGGAACTTGATACCATAAAAAGACGCTTGGAAACGAGGCGTGAAAAACTCTTTAATTTGACTGTGAAAGCCTTGGAGACGAAGGATCAGCTTCACGCCAAAGTTTATGCGACTGAACATGGGGAGCTTAAACGCGTTATAAAGGTCGTTACTATGAGTGAGTTAGCGCTTACGCAGATAGTGATACGGCTTGAAAGTATTTTAGACACGGGGGATGTAATCGCGCAGGTGTCATCTGCTTTCCGCGTTGTTAAGAAGACAGGGGAAGAAATCAAATCTATTATGCCACAACTGGAGAGCACATTGCAAGAAGTGAACAATGTTTTGACCGACACTATGGCTAGCCTGCAACAGGTGAGCCCTGAGAGTTCCATCGTATTAGACGTAAGTCAAGGAGAAGAGATACTGGAGTCTGCGAAGAGGTACGTTGAAGAAAGGATAAACACTTTAGAAGAGCCGATACCGGAAACGATACAGGCGAGCCCAGGCAAGTATTCGCTTGATAAGATTCAAAACATAGTTTTACTGGCTACTGGGGAGGATGACGAGGAACCCTTTAAAGCGACTCTTCTGAATGCGCCTCATCCAACACCGGATCAAGCGGATTTAGATGAGAAGGTCTTAGACTATATGAAGGTGAAGGAAACGTATAATGTCGTAGAGATCGCGACAAGTCTTGGTGTGCCTGTTGAAAAGGTTGAACAGTCTATATTTCGTTTAGCTTCCACTGGGAGGATCAGGATAGGAGATGATTAATTTTGAGTAATCAAGCAGCAAAAGAACTTGAAGACTCAGCTTATAGTTACGCGTCACAAGCAATAAAAATGGACTCCCAAGGTTCTTATGGTTCTGCGATAACATATTACCAGAAGGCCATTACTACCTTGATTAGACTTGCACAGCTCTATCCTGATTATAAACTTAACAGGATGTATCTTGAGAGGGCTGCTGCCTATCAAGAGAGAGTAAAGGCTTTGCAGGCTGCTAGAGGAGCTGCGCCACCCATTGAATCGATGTCGAGCGATGTTTCTGGTCCAGCTTCATCTCCTTCAGCGAGGCCGGTTGAAACCCTGAAAGCAACATTCGACGAGCTCGTGATAAAGGAAAAACCTAATGTGAAGTGGGAGGAAGTAATAGGGATAGAGGATGCGAAAAGGGCAATAAAAGAGTCAATAATCTTCCCTGTAAAGAGGCCTGATCTCTTCCCCCTAGGCTGGCCTCGTGGGATGCTTCTCTACGGACCTCCAGGCTGTGGTAAAACCATGCTTGCTGCGGCTGCTGCCAGCGAAATTGAAGGCTACTTCTTAACCGTTGATGCTGCTTCAATAATGTCTAAATGGCTTGGGGAAGCGGAAAAGAACGTTGCTAAGCTCTTCAACTATGCCCGTAAACTTTTAGATGATAACGGCCCTGTGCTGATCTTTATAGATGAACTAGACTCGCTTCTGGGGGCACGCTCCCAAGAAGTGGGTGGGGAAATAAGGGTTAGAAATCAGTTCCTGAAGGAGATGGATGGTATCATGGATAAAGGGAAGACCATACAACTTTATGTAATTGGTGCGACAAACAAACCTTGGTCACTAGACTCACCGTTCTTAAGACGTTTCCAAAAGAGGATATACGTTCCCCTGCCTGATCTTAAGGCGAGACTTGAAATGTTCAAGCTTTACACCGCCCCTCTTAAACTCGATGCAACTGTAGACCTTAACCAACTTGCAAAACTTACAGAAGGATATTCGGGGAGCGATATAAGGGACATATGTCAATCGGTTCAATTAAGGGTCGTATCTGAACTGTTCGAGTCAGGTGCTGCGGTCGATAAGAACTCCCAAACTAGGGAGATTAAGATGCAGGACTTTAAGGAGGTCTTAAGGTTTAGGAGACCTAGCGTATCCTCTGAAATGTTGCGTGCCTATATTACTTGGACCGAAAACTTTAAGGCTCTATAATAGATGGAGCCTAAAACTTGTTTTTAAGGCGTTAGTCTCTTAGGGTCTCTTGGGTAAAGAATCGCCTCCCTGATATTCTTTAAGCCTGTGATGGCCATTAAAAGCCTGTCAACTCCAAGACCCCACCCTGAATGAGGTGGCATCCCGTAATCAAATGTTTGTATGTGTGACTTGAATTCATCTAGATTCAGATTCGAACTTTTTAGCCTTCGAATGAGTTCCTCTTTATCGCTTACTCTTTTCCCTCCTGAAGCTAGTTCTAGATAACCGTACATCAGGTCAAATGATTTAGATACCTTATTATCCCTTCTTTCTATATAGAAAGGTTTTATCACTACAGGCCAGTCGTATATAAAATAGAATTCTTTATAGACCTTCCCCAATCTCCTTAGGTCATTGGTTTCAAGGTCTTCACCCCACTCTATTTTCTTCTTTCCCTTCAACCTCTCTACCGCTTCGGTGTAGGTTACCCTCTTGAATGGTCTTGTGGGAGAAGTAAGTGTTTTACCTAAAATCATCAATTCTTCTTCGTTCTCTCTCTTGACATCTTCTATTATGTTACATACCACCTCCTCAGCTATTTCCATAGACTCAAATTCGTTCATATACGCTGCCTCCATGTCTAAGCTCGTGAATTCACACACATGGCGAAGTGTGTTGGATTTCTCTGCCCTAAAGTACTGTGCAATTTCAAACACCTTTTCAAAGGATTCTGTAAGTTGTTCCTTGTAAAGCTGCGGGCTTTGGGCGAGGTAGGCACTTTGTTTGAAGTACTTCAGTGTAAATAGGTTTGCTCCACCTTCAGCTGCTTGGCCTATAAGCTTTGGTGTGTTAACTTCTATAAAGCCCAACCTATAGAACGTGTTTCTTATCGACTTTAGTAGTGTGTGCCTTATCTTGAAGATCGCAGCTGTTTTAGGGTTTCTAAGATCTAAAGCACGTGCATCTAATCTTTTATCAAGACTCGAAGCTACTCTCCCTGTTGGGTCTATTGGGAGGGGTGGATGTGCCTTGGATAATACTTCGAACTTCTTTGCCAATACCTCTTTTAAAACGTTCTTTGACCTACTCGGTTTGATCTCCCCAACAACTTCCACTATACTCTGTCTGTTTACCTCGTTCCCAACTCTAAAGACTTCATCTCCAACAGCATTCCTATTAAGGACTATCTGCGTTAGTCCAGTAAGGTCCCTTACTGTTATAAAACAGATCTTGCCTAATGGCCTTATATCTTCTATCCACCCTCTTATCGTGCAAAGTTGTCCCTCGTTTGCTTGAAACACTTCCTTTGCGTATAATCTCTTAGGGCGCTGTTCTACGCTCATATTCTATCATCACATCTAATCCTCTGAGGGTTTTCAGGACCCTCTTTATCACATTCTCATCGACTTTTCCTTCTAATCCTTTAAAAGATGGTAATACAACTTTTGTAAGCTTACTTCCATCAGGTAACCATACCATGTTCACTGTCAAGACCCTAACTGGGTAAAAGACTTCTTCAAGGAGTTTTCTATCTGAGATGTCTGCTTCAAAGAGCCAGACCTTTGTTCCAAACGCTCTATTTATTGATTCTATTGATTGAGGGTTCATTCTAAGTGTTTTAAGATTTCCACTCCCTAAGAGTAGAATAATCTCTCCATTAGACCTCAGCGCTTTGACAAGGGTTAACTTATCTATGACTTTATCTTTTTCAGCTAGTTTTGTGAGCTTAACAGATGATTCGACATCTAATTGGGAAATCTGCCCTGCCTTTAGTTTTTTACTGTCTTCAGGGCATAGAGCTCCTGTCTTTGCGCAAAAGTTACATATAGGTGTCCTCAAATATAATCATTAACGTTAGATTTCTAATAGTAAATAAGACTTTTGATTCTAAAAATAAAAAATTTGGGCCGGCTTACCCATTTACTTACCTATCTCGATAAGTATTGAGCTTACATTGCTCATTGTGCCAGTTTCAGCGTTTTTAACCTGCTCCGTATCTATGGAGATGCTTTTAACCTTAACGTCGGTTGCAAATCTTTTCATAAGGATCTGTGCTGTGTCGACTGCTTTTGAGATAGCCCTTCCTCTTGCTTTAAGTGTAACTGACTCTGAACCATTTTGAATTAGAGTAAGACAGGCCAAAACGTAGTTCATTACCGGTTTCTTTCCAATTAATACAGTACTTGTTTCTGACATTTGAATCGCCGTTGTTCAACATCGATAAAGAAAACTATTCGTTTATATATGTTATGGTTGAAAGATAATATTCGAGTCTGTTGAAAGGCTTTGTAGATAGGCTTTCACCCTTGTACTTAGTTCCATACATAAAAAAGATAAAAAGCCCTGAATTAACCATCTTATGGATGATATGATATGCCGATTACAGATGCTATTAAGAAACAGATAGCACAGAAGAGACGCCTTTTCTTTAAAATCTGTCTGAACTGTGGTTCAAAAAATAGTTTTCGAGCTGAGAGATGTAGGAAATGCGGGTCTAAGTCTCTAAGGTTAAAGAATAGGCAAGTAGGACCTAAAAAGTAAGACGTTGTGCTTTAACACGGGCCAGTGGTCTAGACTGGTAGGACGAATCCCTCACACGGATTAGGTCGTCGGTTCAAGTCCGACCTGGCCCGCTCAAATCGTTACTGTGTGAAATTTGACATCATCTGCAAATTCAACTTGATTTATCCTCAAGCAAGATTGAAGAGTCAGATACAGTAGGTTACGTTCTTATTATATAAGGTTATATTAGGTCCATAATCTAAGTTAAATGTAAACTTTATAAGTGAAATGTCTCACCTTAAATAATATGGCACAGTATCGTCATCCTGATCTCGAATCGGCTCGTACCCTAATATTTGTGGCGTGGATATTCGCAATATTAGGGTTCATAGCTGATGTATTTTTACTGGTCCTACTTTGGTGGACTATAATAGGCGCGATATTCCCAATTATAGGGATATGGGTTTTCTCCAGAATTAATAATATAAAGGCAGCTTTGGACAAAGGGGATGTAGAAACTGCGTCAAAGTTGAATACGACCCTATTTGGCATAATCGCCATCTTCTTTGGTGGGGTAGTGCCAGGAATCCTACTTTTAGTTGCTAAAGGAAACATAGATAGAGTTACATCTCAACGGATACCAACACCACCAACTCCTTCATTTATCACTGAGACGTATTGCACCTATTGTGGTGTAAAGAACCCTATTGATGCAAAATATTGTAAAGCATGCGGTAAAGAACTTAAGAAATGATTCAACATAGAAATCATCATGCAATTTCTATCCGATTCAAAGGTAATCAACTATTTCAATTAAATTTAAATAAGTCATTTTTTATCCTCACAATAGGAAAATGTCTACCTTTATACCGACAAAATTCTTCTTGACGAAAGGGGTTGGCGTGCACAAGGATAAATTATCTAGTTTTGAACTGGCCTTAAGGGACGCTGGTATACAACACTGCAATCTTGTCTCCGTATCAAGTATTATACCCCCAAAAGCTAAGCAGATACCAAAGAAGGAGGGGTTGAACTACATAAAACCTGGCCAGATAATATATGTCGTTATAAGTAGGAATGAAACCAATGAACCCAATCGTTTGATCTCTGCTTCAATTGGCCTAGCCATTCCCCAGGACAAGAACATGTATGGTTACCTATCAGAGTTTCACTCTTATGGTATGACCGGCGAAAAGAGTGGGGACTACGCAGAAGACCTGGCTGCCTACATGTTAGCCTCAACTCTAGGACTTGAAATTGACCCTGATAAAGGCTATGATGAGCAGAAGGAGCTGTGGCGTATCTCAGGAAAGATAGTCAAGACTTCAAACATTACCCAGTCTATGGAAGGCGATAAGAACGGAAAATGGACTACAGTTGTCGCTGCTGCAGTGCTTCTGCCATAGTTATCCTATACTTTTTTATATAGTTCCAAAGAAGCTTAAGAGGATAAGTACATGCCTAAGGAGATACAAGATCCTAAGGACTTTGGAAAACTCGCTTTAGGAGCTGGCCAGATTACTATAGTTTGGAAGGAAGATCTTGCAAAGGTAAAGGCGAGAGTTGGCTCATACCTCTATACCTGCAAGATGCCTTTTGAAATGGTTGAAAAGTTTCTATCCGGATTTAAAGGGCAGGTTAAGGAAATAAATAAAAGACCCGAGCAAGGAGTAAAGATAAAGAAGTCACGGAAACGGAAAGCAAAACAGGTATCGGAAGACCAGGAAGCATCCGATGTTTCTCAAGAAGCTTCAAAGTGACCCATATCCCTATTTTTAACGAAATCAAAGCTAAGACTGCGATGAAGATCCCGCCACTACTATAGGCAAACCCTACTGAAAGCGAGTAAAACAAGACATCTCCAAGGCCAACTTCTATTGAACCCACCCTTAATAATAAAGGTGCTACAACCTTTCCATGGGTTGATTGTGCGAGATGTTTTAAAGGACCTTTAAAAACGTCGTATATATCAAATAAGGAGAAACCTATCAATAGAACTCCAACAGCAACATCTGAGAACATGACCTTAATCAAAAAGGCGCTAGCCCCTGTCAACCATAAAGATATCGCTATAGAAACCATTTTCCAATCTTTAATAAAAGAAGCATAAGATATAACCATTACAAGTATACTCAAACCTGTGACTAAAGTCTCTTGTTCAAAGGTTATCTCTGTAGATAATAGGAGAACAGTAATCCAAACCAATGCTCCACATAATATTGCTTTAACCCCTGCTATAAAGTACAAGAACTTGATCATTCTTTTTTTGATGATCCAAACGAAAAGAAATGAGAAGATTGATGAGATGGCTACTAAGTAGAGCATGTTTCCCATCGCGATAAACGGATCTGTCGTCTCAGGGATAAGGGGTCCTTGGTATAACTGGTTTGCAAAGATCAATAGGCTCAACGTTAAGAGCTCAGATACTAAGACAAGCAATGAAAGCTTGTAGAAGACTTTGAAAGCCTATTCACCCTCTGCTCTTTAATTTCTCTTTACAAGAGTTACACAGTAATGGGAGCTTGTCGTCTACCTCCTTGATCGAGTTAGCAAACGACATTATACACGTGGTTTCAAAACAGTGGGTCAATCCGAGAAGATGCCCTATTTCATGAGCACTTTCCTTGAAGACCCTTTCTTCAACGGTTTTCAAACCTAGATGTATTCCTAAAGGTAAAATTGTTAGCCTTGCAAAGGATAAAACAGATGCCTTTTTTACTGTATTAGTCACGCCAAATACATAATTCATTTTAGGCATAGATATGTCAACAGTTGTGATACCGAGGGCCTTTCCTTTTTTGTCTACGTCTCTTCTAGCCACGATTCTGTCGATGATCATATCTGCTTTATACTGCTTTCTCATCACATCGTATTCTTGAGCGGACAACGATATGACTTCTAATGACACATCTGGTTCTTTATCGTAGAACCTTATTGCTGCCTCTATTTGGGTCATATATTTGTAACCGTCCATGCTATGTACAGGGTAGACAGCTACCTTCTCTTTATAACTCATATTCTCCACCAGCCTTGGGCGCTACTGCATCTAAGCCAAATTTCTCTTTTATATCTTTTGCAAAGTTTACGCAGTTTTCTTCTTCCCCATGCATTGTAAAAACCTTTGGGCTTCCTTTGATCCTTTTTATCATGTCAAAAAGCTCACTCCTACCACTATGCGATGAGAAGTTAAAGTTCCTCACTTCTGCCTTTACCTTCTGAGGTTTTCCATTAATCAAAGATATCTTGCTTTCTAGAAGTTGTCTGCCAGGAGTTCCTTTGACTTGATAGGACACAAAGGAAATACCATTCTTCGGGTTCTCGCTTATTTTTTCATTATAGAATGCAGCTGCTCCACCAACCAACATCCCAGCGGGTGAAATTATGACACATCTGTCTTTTACGATTCTTTTCCTATCCTTCCATCCCTCAACCCTTTTTAACCAGTTAAGAGTTTTTGCGAAGAGCTGTATATCTCGAACGTAATCCCCATGCCTTAGAAGGATTTCGTTGGTTTTAAGCGCCATTCCATCCATGTAGACATCATGGTTAAACTTCTCCTTGTAAAGTACCATCGCAATTTCTTGAGCCCTTCCAACGGCGAATGCAGGCGCAAGAAGGGTTCCACCACCCTCTACAATTTCGCGTGCATATTCTACAAAACTTTTTTCAACCTTCTCTCTATTAGGGTGCTCTTGTAATGCATATGTGCTTTCAGTTATTAAAATGTCGACCTCTCCTAGATCTATATCCGCTCCTCTTAAGAGGCTGGTCTTCCTTGCATTAATATCACCTGTGTAGACAACTCTCTTCCCATCTATCTCAATAAGGGCTATTCCAGCTCCAGGAAGGTGTCCACCCTCCTTAAACGAGATCGAGGCGTCTTTCAAGTTCACTTTTTTATTGAAAGAAATAGGGTTAAGGTTTTTTCTGGTGTTTAAGAGATCTATGTATTCGTATGGTAAGTAAAAACCTGAAAGGTTGATAAAATCTTCTATTAAGAGTTCTGTCAACTCGAAGGTTAGATTAGTTGTTACTAGGGGTATGGATTCGTCTATATAAATGAGCGGTATGGCACCTGAATGATCCAAGTGAGCATGTGTAAGAATTACACCATTAACTAACTTAGGTTGTACATGTATTGGGAACCCCGGTTCTTCTCTTGAGAGCATTACTCCATAGTCTAATAATAGACTGGTTTTCTCGCCACTTAAAAGGACACCTGACTTGCCAACTTGTCGAGTGCCACCTAGGAATTTTAATCGCATATTGTTTATATCAGCATAGACATCATTTTATACATCTTTAACTATTTCCCTTGCGATGGTAATAAAGATCTATGCAAATGATGAAAAGTTTGAGGGCTGCTCTTTAATTACTGGTTTTCATGGTATAGGTTTTACTGGGTACTGGAGCGTCAAGTTTCTTATACAACAGTTAAAGGCAGAACGCGTTGGTTTTGTTGAGAGCATTTTCTCCCCTCCAATATGCACTATTCATGACAGAAAGATAGTCACACCATTTGAACTTTACAGAAAAGACAAACTTGTCTTCTTTAAGGCGGAAGTTTCTCCTCCAAGAGAAAAGGAATATAGCTTTTATAGCAAGTTAGCTGACTGGATTGCCTCCTCTGGGTTTAAAGAGGCTTTTCTGATAGGAGGGTTAGATTCTTCCCTTAAAGTTGATAACACTTCTTATCGCCTAGTTCACACAAGTAAGTATGTAATGCCAGAAGTGTTAAAGGACTCCCTGATATTAGAAGACGATCGCTTAATAGTTGGACCAATTGCAATCCTCCTGAATCATTTTGAAGCTATCGGTTTTCCTACGCTCTCTGTTCTCTCATTTGCTGCGCAAAACCGTCTTGATCCTAGAGCCTGCGCAGAAGCTTTATCAGTTTTTTCTAAAGTTTACGATGTTACGATTGATGTTAAACCGTTGATAGAAGGTGCTGAGGCAATAGAGGCAGAGCTTGCTAAACCTGCAGTTAAGGAAGAAGGGTCTGGAAAAGAGTTAGGGTCATTCTATTCATAAACTGGTAAACTCTTTTAGGATGCGTTCGGTTTGTCTGTCAGTTACCACTTTCTTTGCTTGAATTGTCTTCTCTTTTGTAAACCAATTTATTATTTGCTTATATTTGTCATTTGAGTGATCTATTAGCAATACTTTTTTAAATTTATACTTTGAGAGGAACTGTTTAAACTTCCTTATGGACATCTTCTCCATTTCTTTATCTAATGGTAACGATATATCGTATTGTGAAAAAGGGTAGATGTCACATACCTCGATTGGAGCTATCGCTATAGGAAGGGGCGCTACGCAAAATTGTATTTCTTCAGAATTCATTCCAACTTCTTTTTCAAAGGTATTTCTTAGGTTATAAAGAAATGTATGATCATTTGTCTTAGAAAAGTACACAACCAAGCTTTTTTTGTTGATTTTAATATTTCTTATTAACCGTTTGTAGGCGTTCTCTACCTCCGGTCTGTGTTCGTCAGGGGTGCTACATAAGTAAAGCCCGCAGCTCTTAAAGAGGGGCGTTCCTTCTCCGAGGTACTCCTTGATTTTGCTGAAGTGCTTAAACGCTGTCCATGCCCTAGGATGTGCTCTTGACTTTGCGGCGACGTACTCCCAAAGCCTTCCTTCATATATGGCCTGCTTTATGCTTTTAATTTCTCTTGAAAGTACATGTAGGTTATGTAAAGCTAATAATCTAACCCTATCTTTGCTGTTCTTTAATTCTCCTACAAAATATTTTGAGCATACTTCGCATTCGCAGGTTAAGTATTTTAAATCGTCTAGATACTTCGTCCCACTTTCCGTCATGTAAGCCCCTCTTTTCGCATAGAGTATGTATGATGCTGAATCAAACAAGTCGCATCCTAAGGCTACGGCTATAGGAAGGGTTAACGGGTGTCCTGCTCCAAAGAGGTGGAGGGGTTTGTCTAAAGGTAGGTTTCTCTTGGCAGCAAGGATCATGTATAAAAGTTGTTCAAGATCATACTGCTCCATTACCTGGGTGGGGCTTCCAAGTGCGTATACGTCGAAGTTGAGCTTTGACATTTCTTTCGCGCTTTTCTCTATAAGGTCGTAGAAAACTCCGCCTTGAATTGGCCCTGTCCAAAGAATGTTTTTGTCTTTGAATAAAGGTATCGATCTTATCGCTGCATCAATAGTTTTGCTTACTGTTTCCTCTGCCCTTTTCTTATTTCTTGTGAGGCCCGTTGGGGTGTCTAATATCACCCCTATGTCACTTCCTATATTCGTTTCAAAATTTATTATCTCCTCTGGGGTCGTATCAACCTCTCCATATTCGAGTAGTTGGTAGGCTCCAGAATCTGTCATTACGGTTTTCTTATAATTTAGTAAATCGTGTACTTCAAACGTTCGTCCAATAGCTTTACTCTTCTTTAGAATCAGATAAGAGTTTGTCATTAATGCGTTATACCCCATCCTTTCCATTTCGATCGGTTTTACAATTTGATTGAAGGGGTGTATTACTGGGAGAACAGCGGGTGTCTCTACTACACCACTTTTGGTTTTAAGATACCCCAGCCTAGCCGCTAGGTCTGTCTTCCTTACTTCAAAAGTTGGCATCTGATCATTGCCTTTTGGTCGTTTCTCTTAAATATTCTTCGTATATCTCTCTAACCCTAATAGTTGCTAAACCCGATCCTTCTACTCCTTTATCTGTCACCTTTATTTTATCCATTACTAGAATTGCTCCTAATTCTTCTATTAATTTGACATTATTCGGGAAGACCTTCTCAAGTTTATTAGCTAAGGCTCTTAGGTCAAAAAGTTTTTCAGTTAGTTCGATTTTCTTAACAAAACTACCATTAATAACTAGTTTAGTGATGTTCTCTTCACCGGACAAGTTACTCAATATAATATTAAGATCTTCATTTATCCCGGAAAGTTGTCCACTGTATTTTATCCCATCCATGGTTTCGATTAAGACCTTTTTGCCAACTAGGTTTGCCAACTCTTCCGCAAATTTCTTAGTCGCTATAGAAGACATTTACACTCTCTACATTAGCTACTTTCAAGTCGTATTTTAAACTTGTTCATCTCTCCCTCCTTTATTATGCTATGTCAAAACTTTCATACAGTTGATAAGATGAAATGTTCGAAACGCAGTTAGATGTCATAAATGTACACTCACTCACTCTAACTCCTTATGGAAAGAGAGGATGTCTGCCCACTTTGTAGAAATAAGCTTCTTTTAGTGGATTACGAGCTAGTTTGCAAATCTTGTGGATATGTAATACAAAATGACCCTGGCCCTTCGCAAACAGTTCTAAAAAAATATTCGTTAAAGACAGACCTTTTAACACAATCTGAGCTTGGGAGTTATATAGGCACTGTTGATTTCAACTCAAAAGGTATTTGTAGTTTAAACATTAGAGAAGGCGGATCAAGCATCAGATACCTTAAAGTCATTTCAGACTATGGGCTTAAGTCTCAAAGAAGCAATGAAGAAAACTATTGTATGAGAATACTTTCACGAATCTGTGACAAGCTTGAATTACCAGAAACTGTTTTAGTTCAAGCTCTCCAACTTTCACAAGCTCTCCTAGATATTAGAGATAAGGTAAAGAGCATCACCATACCTGCAATATGCCTTTACTCCTTGATCGTCGCCTGTAAAAAATTACATGTTAATAAAGTAAATACTAAAAATTTAATGAACGTCTTTAAGGCATATGGTTACCGGATTAACTTATCGTCGCTTATCAAGATATCTACGGAAGTTAGTGTCCCTATGGTTCCAAAATCGTCTGAAGACTACCTTCCAGTAACTATACCTGCTATAGTCACCCATCCGATAGTAAAAGATAAATTGATGAAATATTATATGTCTCCAACGGAATATGAAAGAAAGCTATATCGTAGTGCAGTGTCGATACTCAGTCGCATTGACAAATGCAAAAGAGGAGGGCATAACCCATACGCGTTGGCTGCTACCTCAATTTATGCTGGAGAGATGGCTTTGTCGAAGATGGAAAAGCGCCGACCGCTATTCTCCCAACATATCGTATCAGAGTCAGTAGAAGTTGCCGAGTACACAATAAGGGAACAGTATGGAGAATTTTTCAGAGAAGCTCTTCTATCATTCTTGTCGCAGATTAGCTATTAACTCAAAATCTTGATATATGGTCCTGTTCACATACTTCCTGTCTAAAAAGTTTTGAATTAGAGCTGATAAAGACACTTTGTAAAATATTCTTGCTGAATTGTTTTCTAATCGAATCTCCATTAAAGTTATTTTTACTGGTAGGCTTTCCTGAACATAGAGGATAGAATTGGTGAGTATACTTTGTAGCGTATCACTAGAGAGATTATGTTTAATAACTTCCCCCTCAAACGCCTTTCTTCCATTATCGATTGACTCAAGGAGTTTTCGAAAGTCCACTGGATAACTTATAGTAGCTCGTTCTCTGCCAGTATACTTTTCTCCTAGGTTGTTGGTAATGAAGTAAAATATGTTGAGAACAAATGTTGTCCCTTGATAGGTAGGTAACCCATTTAACTTATCAACATCAAATCCTCCCAAATCACTGAGAGAGGCCTTCCCAACAACATTAATTATGTAATCATCTATTATATATGTGTTTGATATAGTTTTCCCAATTAAGATAGATAGTACCTCATTGTAATTGATTGTTTGCTTCTCGTTTACGATCTTGTCAATGGATTTCAAAAAACTGATGGCTATATTGACCTCTGACTCATAGAGCTTTATTTCTAGGATCCTCATTCTTGTTAACGATTCGTAATGGTTTAAAATCTGCTTCTTAGATTCAAGTACGATTGTTGAGCAAATTAGAAGGTTAGAGAGCAATATCAAAACTGTTAGTGTGTTTAAAACCGCTCTCCTACCCAAACTTCAATCACCAACTTTTTTTCTAACAAGAAGGTTAGACAGCATAAAGCTTTGTTCTTCAGTTTAAGGTTTTTTGTGGCTATTACTACATCATCGCTTTCTACCTTTATGTAGACCGTGTCTTGAAGCCCTTTCTTCGTTAAAAATTCCTCGAGCATTTTATTGGCCTCTCCATTATTTATAGCCTGAATAAGCCTTGGTAGATCATACGTTCCAAGAAGTTCCATCGCAACCACATATGCTTCATTTCCATTTTCTAATGCGATTTGATAGTCTTGAATGTTGTAGAGGTAAAGATTGTTAAGAATGATCGTTGTCAAAGTCATTAGTAATAATAAAGCCGAAATCTTATCGAAGAACTTGTACAATAGCTTTAAACCCCCTATGCGAATCGTCTAATATCGACTACGATGTGGAGGATTGTAAATGTGAGAACTAAAAGAACTGTTACTAGAACTATTAAGAATATAACCTCCATAGTGGTGTCCAATATTTTGATCATATGCTTTGCACCGATATTTTTCCTTTTGACTTGGAGATCAATATTTGCTCTTTAAGCTCAATTGATGAATCATAGAATAAGACTTGGGTATCATATATCACAGTTCTATTATCTCCTATATGAAACATTATTTTATGTTCCGATGTTTCTAAAATCGCGCCTCTTTGAAACTTATGTACTATAAAGAGTTTAATAGTCATATTTTCCTTTAAGTGAAGTGCAGTTTTTTCTATCGCCTTTGCTATGATTTCTCCTTGCGTGTCTATGCATTCTTTGTAGAGATTTTCGTTCAGAGGAGTCATTAAAAGTAGAATAAGGAATCCTAAAGTAAGATATAGTGCGAAGTCCCATGCGTTTTCAATCATCTCATCAGGCGTCCCGCATCACCAAAATTATTTCGTCCATATAACGTGAGATTTCAATAACTGTCCTATTACTTTGTTTCCTTTTATCTTTGATTAAGATGTCATAGTCGTAGTTGCCAACATATATGTAACCATCACCCATCTTTATCTTTAAATTTTCTCCATCCCATATTAGAGATAACTGACTGGGCAATAGAGTGTAGAGAGTAGCTTCCTGGTTTGTCAGATAAGCCTCCTTTATTCTGGAATCAATTTCATCTGCAAGTAGGGCGTACTGTTCATTAACAAGCTTTTGACCTACATTAAAACTTAGACTATACTGTAAAGGATAGAGCGTGGATGCTAAAATGAAGCTAATACCTATTATTAGGCATTTCTCAAATATCTCTACCATTTTTTTCAAGATAATAGGTTATTGGTGTATTTAAGCAGCAACATGTTATCTATATTCATAAGTGGGTGTGATGCTCTTCTCTAACTTTTTTAGTGTAAAGAGAAAGCCTGTATTCAGCCAATCACCATTACTGCTTGAACTGTTCACAGAGCGGTTAGATAGAGCGCAGGTGATCGAAAGTTATCCAGTAGACGTATTTGAAGTATCGCACGTAGTTTTAGATGGTAGGCATTATTATCAAATAACGTGTTCTAAAGATTTTTTAGAGTTAATGAAAAAGACAAAGATCGTCCTAAATGAAATAGTAGACGATCCCCATATAGTGGAGATCGACTTAATTTCATTCAGCACGATCCTTAAACATGTATCTAATATAATATTGCAACATTTAAATAAATACGTTTTAGATGATCATTTAAAAAGGAAGTTAAGTTTAATCTACGCATTTGAATTTATGAGGCTATCAAGGCTTCTCCCATTGATTCTAGACCATAAGGTCCAAGAGTTTTACTCCGACTCCCCTTGCTCTCGGATATACCTTGATCATGTTGAATGGGGGCGTTGCCTAACCAACATACAGCTCACTCAAGAAGAAATTCAAGCCATCACCACCCATATGCAGACCTTTAGTGGTTACTCACTAGATTACACATCGAACTCTCTAAAGACTGACTGGCAAATAGATGACATCGTATGTAGAATCTCACTCGATATTGCCCCTCTTTCAGTAACTGGTTTCATATTAGATGCTAGAAAGATTTCTTCAAAGATTTACACACTACCCGAACTTATTAAATCCGATACTTTATCAAAGGACTTAGCTATCTCTCTTTTGTTCTTCTTGAATCTTGGAAGAAACTTGACTATCATAGGTGAGACAAACTCAGGTAAAACCACATTGTTGAATTCCTTGGATCTTTTTATATCACCAGAAAAAAGACGGGTTTATGTAGAAGATGTCCTAGAATCGATGAATTTAATTCATTATAACTATCATCAAGCAAAATACAGAGTTACCCCCTACGACGTAGGTGTAGGTGGAAAGACTAAGAGCTCTGAAGTTATAAAGATATTGCATCGTTCTCCGAATATTATAGTTCTTGGTGAGATCCAAACTGAGGAGCATAGCCGAGCTCTATTTAGCTCTCTTGCTTCAGGCATTAGAGGGTTACAGACATTCCATTCAACTTCGGTTGACCAAGCCTTTAGACGTTGGATGTTTTCGCATAAGATAAACCCCGTAAGTTTGAACGAGTTAGACCTTATTATTTTAATGAATAAGACCTCTAACTTCCCCACAAGAAGGCGAGTTGCTTCAGTTTGTGAGGTGATACCAAGGGATAGTTCAGTATCAACAGGTTTGCTCCCTCCTTCAATTGACGAAGTTTATACAAGGGATATGAATGGTGAGCTCGTTTGCTTGCGTTCTTTTGATAAAACTCATATGTTTAAAAAATTATGTGAAGTTTACCCTGAAACCTATTTGAGACAGCTTTATGAAAGAATGTACCAGTTGCTCTCGCCGCTCCTTGATGAGAATATGGACTTTAGCACATTAGTAACAGAGGTATCTGATTTATGGTGTAAGTTAAATGAGCAATTTCATATCTGAACTTAGAGAAGCGTATAATTATTGTGGTACGAATTTTAGAAGACATGTTGTAATGTCGTTTTCTACGTCCATCAGCATCTTTATTGTTTGTATGATACTTCTTCCTCTTTCTGATTTAATATTGAAAACATTTCTATCCTCTATGTTATTTATTCTATGCTTCTACTTGTTGGTCACATATCCATACCTAAAATATTCCCAACATCGCTTCCTTATTTCTTATTATGGATTCTTAGCCCTCTCTGATTTGAATGTAATAACAGAGTTTTCCTCACTCTTCCATGCGTGTTATCATCTTCTCTTAGCCGACTACCCAATAATTTCAAACTTGTTCAGGAAGGTAGTTGTTGACGGTATTAGAGGAGAAGATCTTTTTAAACGCCTAAAGGAAGTAGCATATATTCAACCTTCTACTCAGTTTAAAGAAGGCCTTCTATCTATTTTGATCGATTTAAGTCCGGATAAAAGCGGCCGCTTAAAGCTTAATGATGAAGCTATCCAAATTTATAAGAATCTTTCTTCTCAAATAGAAATGAGGTTTTCTATTATAATGGGGGTGACCTTTTTTGCGCCAATTCTCCTTATATTGTTTATTTCAATGTATGTTCAAACCGTGTTTGAAGTAATCGTGTTCGTTGCTTTTAGCATCTTCTTTTTGAGTCTAGTTTATATGGTTCTCACTAGAAGTCTTAGCAAACATAAAATGGTGTAATAATTGACTATTTTTCTATCTGGTAAAAGGAAGTTTTACAAATTTGATGATATTGCCTTTTTAGAAGAACTATCTAAGAGGCTTGTCGAAGGTTGTAGTTTTGAACGCGCATTGTTTGATACGATCCGAACTTTGCCCGACAGGTCTTTAAGGAAAAGAATCATCTACCTCATGATGGGTGAAAAAGCGGACAAGGTTATGAATCATCTACCATTCACCAGTGGCCTTCCTCTATTTTTGGTCGATTTAGTTAAAGTACGTTCTACTTACGCAGGAAAGATAACAAAAGAACTTACAACTATACTTTTAACGAATAGAAGATACGCGAAGGAGCGTAATAACCTTTTGAATGTTCTTTATTATCGATGTTTGCTAGTTTCATGTCTTCTCGGTCTAACCATGGCCTTTTTATCGCAACTCTCTCCAATTTTATCTATATTTTATAATTTTGACCTATCCCTCCATATCTCACATGCTGATTCAATAGGAGTGCTTCCTGCTTCGTTTATTCTAGGTTTGTTTGCCACTTTAATCCTAAATCTTATTTTTAGGAAAGCAAAGACATTACTCAGCCTTTTCCTATTTTCATTGTTCTTTTATATAGGATATCACCTGTCTTCTCCTATCGCCCTTATCCTGAATTTATGATGTTGGTGATTAAATAAAGTATCAGCCTGTTTTCTTTGATAAAAATGGTCATTAAAAATGCTGGTAAATGTTTTAAGAAGCATGCGATACAACTCGTCGAAGAAGCGATATTAATTTCAGTCGCCTTAATCATCTTAAGCTTAGTGATAGGTGGTGTTGAATCCATTTTAGAAAAGGTCTCACAGTTGACTGTTTCCCTTTGGGATTCGATCTCAAAGTCTATCGAAGATCTCTTCGGATTTCTTTGGAAATGGTAAAGCCTCTATCTCTTTCGAAAGGTTAGACTAATGATAGAAGTAATCGATAAAAAATTCATTTGTATAAAGAGGAAAGACAAGTTAAGGCTTTATATGGTAATACAGCTTAAACCAAAGCAGCTTGTTCAAAGCAAGAAAGATTATATAGACGTACCTTCTGCTGAGGTCATAGTTTCCTATAGGAAGGCTATTGGTTTCTTTGAAGGAATTTACAAGGCTAACATTCCCTTGCTCTACCTTGTATCAATTTCTTCTAAACCACAATCCGCGATTCAGAAAATAGTTAGCAGAGCCATCAAGAGTAGCGACGAGGAATTAACTGAAATGTTCGAACAAGCCGTTTTTTCTATAACTTGGGCATCAGGTTCTTCATCTAAGTTAGACTCACTTAAATCTGACCTTGAACAAAGGTCACGAATTCTTTGCACAGCTATGAGCATCGGCTACGAGGACTTCACCCCTGAAGTTCTTCGAGGGCGGCACCTTGAAAGTTTTGTAAAGTTCCTGATCGAACCTGATGGTTCATTTGAAGATTCAGAAGAGGTAGGAGTGTCTAAGCTCCCTTTCCTTCTACAATATTCTTCTCTCCTGCCAACAACGTCTTCAACAGAAAACATTCCTCCTTTTTATATACCTAATTTTGATGAATCAGGTTCTGAAGGGATTTGTATAGGTAATGTGAAGTCTTCTACTGGCAAAGCTCATAAATTTTTCTTACAAGAAAACGATTTCTCACAACACCTTTGTGTAGTTGGTATGACCGGTTCCGGTAAATCTACCACCTGCAAATTGATTCTATCACAGATGATAAGAATGGGAAGAAAGGTGTTGGTATTTGATTGGCATAACGAGTACAGTGAATTCTTTAGAGAGATAAATGGTCAAGTACTCAATATGGGAAAGGATAACTCATGTGTACTGAACCCTCTCGAAGCTATCAACACAACTGACGTATATGAACATATCGCGCTTATAACTGATATATTTTCTGAAATCTACAGGTTTACAAGCCCTCAGTCTTTTACATTTAGAACTGCATTAATGAACCTATATGGTGATAGGAACAGAGGATACTCGCGCTCCCCAATTCTATCGAATTTAGTCGATCAGATAGAATCCACTCCTATAAAATCTGCTTATGACACAGAAACAAAGATGGCTTTGCTTAGAAGGTTGATCCCACTGACACAAGGGCAAGCAGGTCTGGCTTTGAACGGAGAAAACACAGTTTCAATACAGTCACTTCTTGCAGGTAATGTATGTGTAGAGCTAGGCCATTTCAGAGACTTCGAAACTAGGGCAATATTCACATCCATACTTTTAAAGATGGTTTACGATTATAGACTACTGTCCGGTCTATCGACACCACCTCATACGACGATAATTGAGGAATCGAGAGCAATTGTACCATCAAGAAGAGTTGAAGACCCCCCATCAATAGGAGAGAAGATGGTCGCAGAACTAAGGAAGTTTGGTGAATGTATGATCTTTATAGCGCAGTACCCAACCCAAATATCTACTGAGATAATAAAGAATTCTGGTTTAAGGATCATCCATAAGATTTCATGGCTTGAAGATATGCGCATACTAAGAGAGACACTTGGGTTAAGTGAGGAACAAGTTAAGTTCTTATCGTCTTTAAAGACCGGTGAAGCCATTGTAAGTATTGGGCGGATTAGAGCACCTTTCTTGGTATCAGTTGACGCGTCATCAGTAGTAGGAGTCTGGAAAGATTCGTCTGAGGTCACCTTTCTTTCTAACAAGCTCTAACCAGTCTATATCTAAACCATCGTACTTCGACCGACCTTTTAGTACAGATAAAGCCTCTCTAGTAACGTCATCAAGCATCTTCGTAGAGGTATCAATAACATGAATCTTATCTATTCCATACCTTTTAATGGAATCAATATAGGTCGTACCAAGTACTTCCGCCCCAACATTCATCAGAACCTTCTTTTCAGCGTATTTCCTCTCTTTTAGCCTTTCCTCAAGAACATAAGGGTTACAACGTAATATAAATACGATATCTAAATCCTTTTTTGATGTAACATATGGTAGGAGATGGCCGACGATTATGAATTTATCTTCAATAATCTCTTTCTGCACGATCCTCCTAAGTTTGGCTGTGTCTGCTATTATTCCATACTTATCTCTACCCGATATCGCTCCCCTTGATATACATAGGTAGTTTAAGTTGACTACTCTAAAGGCTGTCTTTCGAGAGAGCGCCTTTGCCAAAGTCTTCTTTCCAGTGGCAGGTGAGCCAGTGATCCCTATGCGTTGATACCAACTTTTGTACAAAATTTAATCTACTGTCTGTTGGCGGATGAATGTTGGTGAATACTCGATGACCAACACTGAGTGACACTTTTGGCATACTCCGTGAAGGTATATTGACTTAATCTTAGTACCCTTTAAGTCGAGTTGTTGATCGATAACGATTTCAGTTGAACCACAAACGGGGCATTTCATATATTCCACCACCTTCCTTGGCTATCCTCATGTATATCAAATTTTTAATCTTTTCCCTCGATCTAATTTTAATCAAAAAAGTATTTTAACATGATTTCTCCCTTCAATGTTGTTTAACTTGATTCCGATCGATGAAGATAAGGTAATAAAGGCGGTGGAAAGGGCAAGTCGTTTTGTTGTCAGCGTCAATACCATAACATTAGTATCTGACTTTCTCTTTCACAGCATGCCAGTTAGTGGGCTAGGCTCGGGGATCGTCTTCAGCTCTGAAGGTTATATTGTAACCAATAACCATGTTATCTCTAATGCGAGAAAGGTCTCTGTTACATTGTTTAATGGTAGGGTTCAAGAAGGTACAATAGTTGGAAGTGATGTGTTGACCGATGTCGCTGTTGTTAAGGTTCCTAAGAGTGATCTGACTGCTGCTGAGTTCTACGACTCTGATATGCTTAAAGTTGGGCAGTTCGTTCTTGCGCTTGGTAACCCCTTCGGCTTAGCTGGAGGGCCTACAGTAACAGCTGGTGTGATAAGTGCGTTGAAAAGAAGAATTCAAGCGCAGGGTGGTCCTTTGATCGAGGACTTGATACAGACCGATGCCGCTATCAATCCCGGAAATAGTGGTGGTCCTCTAGTCAACCTGGAGGGGCAGGTTGTTGCTATGAGCACCGCTATTATCCCATACGCTCAAGGCATCGGTTTCGCAATTACAAGTAATACAATTAAGAGAGTTACTGATGAGATAATAAGATATGGGCGTGTGATAAGGCCTTGGCTAGGGATAAATGGTATTGATATGAACCGGGGTATAGCTGAATACTATAATCTTGCGGTCGACTTTGGCGTCCTTGTTGTCTCAGTTGTGAGCGGAAGCCCAGCTGATTATGCGGGCCTTAATGAAGGCGACATAATCGTACAAGTCGATAAGGAAAGAGTTTTATCTCTAAGCGACCTTTTAAAACAGCTTTGGAAAAGACGAGCAGGGGAGGAGGTCGCACTACGCGTAATAAGAGGTGAAAGAGAGTTTATTTCTAAAGCAAGGCTTGCTGAATCGCCTATAAGCTAAGACGTTGGGAACTCCCCTACTATTACTTCGCACCTTGCGCCATCGAGATAGATTTTGTAGATGTCACCTTTGTACTCATAAGTTATGAACCATATTGGGGCATGTAAATAGTTTCTTTCTAATATGTTTACTTCTGTATTTGAAGTGATGATTTTGTCAACATCCCTCAGTATTAGGTACTGGTGTAAGGATTTGACTCCCTCTATCGCCCTGTCAACTGCTTCCTCAGAGTCTATCTCGCTGTTCAAGACTATCGAATACTTCTCAAGTTTTGTTAGATCGAATGGTGTCTTTGACTCTAGGCTTAAATGGTATTCTTTTTCTGGAAAGGGCGCGCCCTTTCTAGCTATAACCACCCAATCGTAGGATCTTTTGATCTGACTTTTTTTAACCACAGTTGGGCCGAGTCTCTCGAAGAAACCCTCATATGTTGTGATTGAGTCGAGTGAAATTACCCATATGGGAACGTAAACAAGCTTCTTCTCGACGACCTTCCCTTTCTTCTTCAAGTCATGTGGTTTAAGAAAGCCTTCGCCGAACCAATCTTGTATTAACTGATCTATTTTGTCGATAGGTGCTTGATTTAGGAACATGCTGTGTTGGTGTGTGAACGCCTTTGAGAGATCGAATAGTCCGGTAAAACCGCAGTACCCGCAAGTGAATATAATATCTCCTTTGTCAAATTTTAATGGTGCACCACAATGTGGGCAACCGACTTCCTTGAGTATCTCAGGCATACCGACAAGGTTATAAGTAGGTGAAAAGCCTTTTTTAAGGTTGCTATAGCATGGCGAATTTATTCCAACTTAAGGCGAGGATGGTATTAGTTCTCGTAGCCCTGTTTATCTTCTTCACAGGCTTCTTCTATTTAATTTCATTCATTTTCGAAATCAACCCCATCTATAGCTTTATACTCGCTGGTTTTTTCATTCTCTTCCAATTTTTACTAGGTCCTCTAGTTGTCCGGCTATCCACGAGGCTACGTTATCTGAAAAAAGGGGAGAACCTTTGGCTTGAAGGAATGGTGAAGGAGCTTTGTGATAAAGCTAATTTGGACGTTCCTCGACTCGCGGTCGTCGAAGATCCTTCTCCTAACGCTTTCACATTCGGCTACTCTGCTAAAGGTGCGACTTTAGCTGTTCATAGAGGACTTCTGGAAAAGTTGAACAACGAAGAGATTCAAGCTGTTCTCGCGCACGAACTTGGCCATATAAGGCATAGAGATGCACTCGTAATAACTGGGATATCATCGTTGCCCTTGATCGCTTACTTAATTGCGCGAAGCACTCTCTTTGCTGGGTCGAGCTATGGTAGAAGTAGGAAGGGTAAGGATAATGCTGGTTTCTTGATTTTAGTTGCTATTGTATCTTACGTAATATATGTTGTAGGCCAGTTATTTGTGTATGGTTTCAGTAGGATGAGAGAGAATTATGCTGATACTTATTCCGCCTTCTTGACAGCGAATCCTAGAGGGTTAATAAGTGCTTTATCTAGGATAGCATATGGGCTTGCTTTGGCTCCGAAGGAGCAGGCGGGTGTTAGAGCTTTCTATATTTCAGATCCAATACTCGCTGCACATGAGGTAAAGGAGATTACAAATAGAAGCGATGTCTATGACTTGAACCGTGATGGCGTACTAGATGAGAAGGAATTGCGTTTGGCTATGGAGAAGGAGGCTGGGTCTACATGGGTTAGAATTAACAGTCTATTCGCTACCCATCCTCCAACTTATAAACGGATTTTACTTTTGAAGCAGTTAGAAAAAGAAATGAAAACAGGAGTATTTAACGAAAAGCAGATTTATCGCTTGATTTAGGCTGCTTTCTTAATCTCTTCTTTCAGCTGTTCATCTGTCTTCCCTGTAGGATCTATTCCAAAGGCTTTCGCAGCCTCTTCGAGTTTCAATCTTTCAGGTGTTTTATTCATCTCTTTTGCTGCTGCTTCGATTTCTTTTTGTATTTCCATCTTTCCTCTTTGAAACTCACCTGTAGCTTTACCTATTGATCTTGCAACTTCAGGGATTTTACTGGCTCCGAACAAAACGACCACTAAAACTACAACAATCCAGATCCACTCTGTTCCTGCTATGTTGAGCAGAAGATCTTTTATCATTTCCATTCACCAGAATCTCCTATAAAGGTTCTATTTAACCGTTTTCTTAGCTAGTATATAGCCAACTCCATATAAAACGATCATAGGTAAGGCGATAAACCACATTGTTACACCGCTGCCGTCGGGGGTTATTAGGGCTCCATAAACGACTGAGAAGGCTATAAAGTATCTCACATTCTTCTTCCAACTTTCAGGCTTTACCAACCCAATCTTTGTTACACCCCACATTATTATTGGCAGCTCGAAGGTGATTCCTACTGCTAAACAGAACATTAAGATGAACATTATGAATTCGCTGATCGTTATATAGGTTATTATCCCAATGTTCTGAGCGTAAGCGTAAAGAAACTCAAAGGCGAAGGGGACTACAAAAGCATATCCGAAGGCGCATCCTAACGCAAAAAGGAAGACCGCAGGGACGGTTAGTTTGAGGAGGATCATCTTCTCTTTTGCGTAAAGGCCTGGAGAGACGAATGCCCAGAACTCATAAGCGATGACAGGCATACCTATAAGGACCCCTAAAAAGATCGAAATGTACATTTCAGATATTAGTGCATCTGATGGTGATGTCACTATGATTTTGACATAAGATGGCAAATTCTGGTCTCTAAGTGTTTCAATCAGTGATGAAGCTATGTTATGGTAAACGTTTGGGAATAGATAGGGTATGGAAATAGAGTCTGTCTTAAAGAACCTTAATTCAAATAGGAAAAAGACTAATGATAAAACCCCTACTGTTATAAAGACCTTTATGAGCCTCTGTCTAAGTTCCTCTATATGGTCAAGTAAAGGCATCTCTTTCTCCGGCAATCGACACCACTATATCGCCAAAATACTCTAATGGGTGCTCTTATAGTTTACCTAAGCTGTTCCGCCATCTCCCTTATTTTAGCCTCTTGGTCTGCTGCTTTGACTATACCGCTAGCTACTAATACCCCTTCTGCTCCTAACTCAAGTGCCTTCCTAACATCTTCTCCTGCGACAATACCTGCTCCACATATCAACTTTGACCTAGAACCAGCACTCTTTATCCCATTTAGTGAATCTGTTATAACTTCTGGTCTCGCCTTAGAAACTGCTATCCCGCTCCCAATAAGCTCAGGTGGTTCAACTGCAATTGCATCAGGGTTCATCTTTGCGAAGATTTTCGTCTTCTCGTGATCAGCTGCACAAACGACCGCTACAAGCCCTATCTGTCTAAGCCTTTCAATGGTTTGTTGTACAACTTCCACTGGTAACTGATGCTCACTATGGTTGATAAGTGAACCTGTTGCCCCCATATCTTTTACAAGCTCTGGAACTATAAAACCTGTTGTACTCCCAACCTTAGCCAGGTCAACGTGTTCGGCGTAGACAGGGATATTCACACTCCTTGCAGTGTAATAGAGTAAAGGGGTTGGAGGGCAGATAATGATGTTAACTCCCAAATCTTTTGCGACTCTTTCAGCTGCTTTCGCTAACTTTATTCCTCTCTCCGCTGATGATTCTAAATAGTTTTTTGTGTTGATAATTAGAACTGGTGTGTTTAACATACGGCATCCATGTAGGTATGTCATTTTATGATAATAAATTTACCCTATTTGATTACTTTAAAAGAAAAATTTGTTGAGGAGTACCTAGAACTCCTCGTCTTCTTCTTCCTCCCAGTCCTCCTCCCAGTCTTCTTCAAAGTCCTCCTCAAACTCTTCTTCTTCAAAGTCCTCCTCAGAATATGGCAATTAATAACACCGTGATTAAATCAAGTCAAATATATTATTTATAAACTTTTATGCCAAATGGTGAGTGTATGTTCATCCACATCAAATCCGATGAAAGTATCCCTATGGCTAAAAAGGTGCTTTTAAGTGGGGGTGTAATTGTATACCCCACAGAAACCGTATATGGTGTAGGATGTATCCCAACAAATGAGAAAGCTGTTAATAGAATTACTTTAATGAAGGCGAGGGGTGATAAACCTCTTCCTATACTCTGTTCAGAGGCTGAAATGGCCTTTAAGTTGATAAAATGGAATCCTATCATAGATAAGTTGGCAGAGTTCTTTTGGCCTGGTCCCCTCACAATTGTGGGGAGGCTTAAAGAGGGTGTAGTGTTGCCTTATAAAGTAACCTGTGGAACTGGAAAGCTAGCTGTCCGCGTTCCAGCATTTGATTGGACGCTTAGACTTCTAAGGGAAGTGAATGGTTTTCTAGTAGGGACGAGCGCTAACAGATCAGGATATGGCGCTCCAGTGACTTTATCTCAAACTTTGACAAGGCTTGGTCGTGACGCTGACCTCTATATTGATGGCAACGAGACAGTGTACGGGAGAGAATCGACAATTGTTGATGTTTCAGATGGAAAGATGATCATCCTTAGAGAAGGAGCTATTCCAGTAAGAGACCTTAGGGTTTAGACCTTAAGAATTTCAAAAGCTTAGTTGCCGCTCTCTCGTAAAGGATTGTTGCTAAATCGTAGTTTTCTAATTCATGAAGGCTAATATCATGATATCTTATTAAAAACTTCTTCTTCGTCTCTGATAGTTCAAGTGCTTTATTGTTTTGTTCACCGATTTCCTTTATTTTCTCTTCTAGAAGATCGATTTTATTTTTATCACAGAAACCTAGGATCGCGCAGTTCCTGTCGCCTTCCTTTAAGCCCGCATCCTTCAACGCTGCCTCTATTTTTTTTGTGCAGAGAAGTCTTAGAAGAATATCTAAACTTGGCTTATTTGCGATGAATATCCCCCTAGTGTATGCTTCATATGTTTGTCTAAGTATCATTTTAGCGTGTTCTATTCCCGCGATGAAGTTCGGGTCAACTACTTGAATTATAGCGCCAGTATCTCTTATCAACAGCTCTTTGAGCGATGTTATTTCAATTGGTTGTTTCAGATTAAGACCGTAACAGAAGAGTTGCACCTCTTTAAACTTGTTCTTTTCCACCTCTCTTTTCATAAAGCTTTCTCACTTTGTGTAGAACCTCCTTCCTAAGCCCTGTCTGATCTGCTATCTGATCGATGTTAAACCCTCTGTATTCTAATTCTTTAAAACATTCTAAAAGCTCCCACGGATATATTATCCAAGCAGCTGTTTCCTTTATATAAATGTCTGGGTTGAAGATCCTATGAGGTTTCGCATGGAGTGTGAAGACTTTGAGTGTTTTGGGATTAAAGCCTTTAAGATATTCGACTGTTGCTTTAATACTCTCTCCTGAGTCGACAACGTCATCGACGACTAGAACATTCTTCGAAGATATAGATGTTCTAACAAATTCGGTTATTCTAGGTTTTTCCGCTCTTTTTCCGATCCCTAGATAGTACTTAACATCGAGTATGATTATGTCCATTATTTCTAGAAGGTCTGAGACGATTCTCCCCGGAACTAGGCCCCCTCTTGAAAGAGCGATCATCATATCGAAGTCTATCCCTAACCCATGAATTTTATTTGCTCCCTCTAAGCACATGTCAAAAATTTCGTCCCAGCTTGGTGAAATAAACTCTAAGTCAACCACCATGTGTCACAGGAACTAAGGTAACTATATCATGTTCATTAAGTTTTGTCTTCACCCCATCTAAAGCAGATATTTCTATCTCGTTGACCAAAAACAATGTGTTCTCCCTTTTGATGGTAATTTCGTTATCAATCTTTACAGTGTTAAGGTAACGTATTAACTCGGAAATATTTATCAGATGGTCACGAATCTGGATATGATTATTTTCGAAGACTTTCTTAAGATATCCTACGAAAACGACATTCATAACCAAAACCCGAGACGGATTAAAGTATAATTATTCTGCCTTTTCCTCCTCTGCTTCCACAACTTTCTTAACGTTCTTGTTGACATAGCTTGTAATATACCCTGCAACCATGTTTCTCAAACTCTTGGAGTTGAACTTTACATACTTGTCTAGTATCTGCTTATTCTTCTCGAAGTCATCTGAAAACTCGTTTCCGTATTTGTTGATCAGCAAAAATGCAAGGTTCCTAACTTGTCCCAAGAATTTTCATCTCCATCTCATTTTTCTCCCTATGTAGTTTTGCGAGTTATTTAACATGATATTTAAAGTTTCTTCCAGATTTTTCTTTAAAATATTTGATATGGCATAAGCCACCGAGTAGATGAAGAGGGGGTTTGATGGGGTGTTTCCAAAGCAGGCGTTGTATTCGACAGGCGAATCCGTCTCTACCAATACCCTATCTAAGCCACATTTTATAAGAAGCTTCTGTGTTTTCTTACTGTACAAGACTGTGGGGCCAAAGCTGAAGAAGTAGCCCCTATCAAGGCCTCTTTCCATCTGATCTTCTGTGCCACTAAACCAGTGTAAAAGTACGCTTTTAAGAGAGTATCTTCCAAGTGTATCAAGCACCTCTTGATAAGCCCTTCTTGAATGCACGTTCACTGGAAGTAGGTATTTCTCAGCCAGTTGAAGTTGATGTTCTAAAACCCTTCTTTGGGCTTTCATTGGTACTCTATCCAAATATTTCCAATCTAAACCGATTTCACCTATCCCACTGATCGAGTTCAATTCACTTACCACTAATCGATCAAAAGCATCTTCTTGGAAATTATTTGCCTCCCATGGATGCACTCCAACAAACACTTTAACCAATTCACTATGCTTTCTACCAAGTTCGATGCTTATGCGACTTGACTCAAGATTCATGCTGTTAGAAAAAATAACTATCCCATTAGCTTCGCATGACCTGATTATCAATGGGAGAAACGGCTTAAGGTAGTCATCAACTAGGTGGCAATGGGCGTCTACTATCAAACATCACATGTAAGCTTAGCTGAGTACTAAAATTTTTATATAGAACAACAAAAGAGATGAACACATGCCTTCAGAAGAATTTGAATTCGGATTGGCCCCAATATACCGAATACTGAAAAAAGCAGGTGCGACAAGGGCGGGAGAAGACGCAATAATAGAACTCGCAAAAACACTTGACCAAATAGGTACAGAGATAGGCAAACATGCAGTTGAACTCTCCACACACGCAGGGCGAAAGACAATCAAAGCTGAAGATATTAGACTAGCAGCAAAATATGTGACCAAGACATAAGATTCATAAATAGATAGAAAAGACCAATGAGCCATGCTCCGGTAGTATAGCCCGGCCAAACCCAACAAAAAGGGGGCTAAATATGCCGGCCTCTCGAGCCGGTGACCCGGGTTCAAATCCCGGCCGGAGCACTTAAACCCCACATTTAGAATCTCCACCAAATTTTGTTACAACCCTCTACGCATGAAGTCCACTTCTCCTAGGCAAAGGGGTATTTGAGTGCATGTCTTCGAATATTTGTATTCTAATGTTATTAAGGTTTTTATTTACGAAATTTTTGTCATGCTGAGTAGAAAGAATGGAACAAGAATAATGGTTGTTGTTCTCGTAATTCTAGTTGCATCGACTTCTTTTACAACCTTCCTCTATTTAGATTATAGGTCAAAATATGAGTCTTTGAATGAGAATTATGGTGTACTTCAAAGCCGATATGAAATAATGCAAAGAAACTATAGCTCCATCAAGGAAGACTTCAAATCTGTCATCGAAGAATATAGTGCACTTAGGTCGAGCTATGACGCCCTACAGGCAAGTCATATCACCTTACAAGACGGCTATGACCGCTTAAGATCAGACTACAGTAACCTGAGCACGCAATACAATAGACTTCAAGACAGCTACTCTAATCTAACCCTCCACTACGACCAGCTCGTCATTCAATACAACGAGTTACAGCACAAATTTGACAGCTTGGCCACCAGCCATAAGAATTTGGAGTCGAACTACGCTGATCTAAGCGCCCAATATGCTGTCATCGAACACGATTTATCAACTTGGAAGCAGCTTCACATAGGGACGACGCTTGAAACCTACTACGATCATGTGCGTGCGAACGTCTTGACCATCGGAGGCTATCCCCTAGGAGAAGAACGGTGGTGGCTCTTTCCCGACTACTATGAGATAAGTGTCAATTTAGCGGCGGAGATGGCGGCACATGACGCAGGAAACCTCTACTGGCCAAATCTTGAATCCGAATCAGAATACTATAGTTATGTAGGTGAGTATAGCTACCAGACAGCTAACAGAATACTCTCGCGAGCACTGGCATTGGCTAATGTTACATACACAGACAATACGATCATAAGGATAGACAAGATAATGAAGTTTACAAGCTCAATCGTACACTATGAATCTAGGCTGATAGACCACATGTGGTTTCCAACAGAAACCTTGACCTTTAGATCAGGGGACTGCACAAGCTTCTCAATAATTGGAGCAGCACTATTTGAAATGGTGGGCATAAAGAGTGCAATAGGATTCTTCAAAAATAGCGAAGGAGAAGGCCACGCCATGATCTTAATTCATTTAGACGATCTAGAAGAATACCGCTACTACTATTATCCCGACCTGTCTTCATTAGGCTTGAGTAAGGGTAAGTGGATAATTATAGAACCGCAATTTAATTCATTGTACGAGTAGCAGTTGGAGCAGGACGACTGGATACCACAATGGAAGCTTATTGTAGCAGCCGGAGTTCCCTATGGCGCATAATTGGAATGCAATATTAATTTATTATTGAACCTAATCGTATCTGCGGAATCAGCAAATTGTTCTTTTAAAGGTTGGAGCTTCTTGGAGGTTCTACTGAACAATTTTGAGAGGTCTATAACAAGAAATGGTTTGATCTTTATCAATACCTTGGGAATGATTATAGAAGCCTTCGTCTTTAAGCATCCAAAGCCGGTATTAAAAAAGAACATCCGGAATTAAGAGGCAAAGATGTGCTCAATTTTTTCAAATGGATAGGTTCGAGACCTTAGAAGGTGCAGAGAAGGCGTTGAAGAGCCTCTCACATGACGTGAGTAAGGCTTTCAAAGTATGTCCTGTTACGCACCTGAGGTTCAGGAATACTATAGGAGGGTTCTACGAAGCGAAGAAAAAACATCGTATTAGAACTAAGCCCTGAAAGTAAAAAAATTTCGTTTCAAGGTAGTTGTTTCCCGCAATGAGGACAATACTTCGCTGTGGGGTCGACGGCCCAGCCACAGTTCGGGCAGTACCTGGTTACTGCCTGAGGCGGTAGGGTTTTGAAGTCTTGTGGAGGTCTCCAGATGATGCCGAGGATCCCGCCGACCAGGCCGAGGGCGAATCCGATTACGAGGCCTCCGACGGCACCTATCCAGCTGAGGAATGAGAAGACAATGACGGCTGTTCCCCATGCCACATGGTGCTCTGGGTTTGTGTAAAGCATTACCGCCCCCACTACCATGAGAACACCGCATACCACTCCGAAGAATCCGACAACCCCTCCAATGCCGCCTATCCAGAATGTGGCAACTGCGCCAACTGCCATGATAATCAGGCCCATTAATATGACGAATATTCCTCCGATGAGGGATAGGGTAAAGGCAACGGAAGGACGTGACATAATCGTGTTCTATAGCAACTGTTATTTAAAAATTCCTTAATTATTTCATAACCCAAAATATCTAGGCGCATGTTAACAGGTTTCAGGTTGTTGGCGCCTTAGACATTTAATCAAAGAAATGCCTTGTAACTCTTTAAACATCGGCGAGTATCTTCATCCTATTTCCAATTAACAAATGTCACCTTCATACAACTATTCCGTGCATTTATATTTAACACCTAAAGTCTGGTTATAATGATTTGTTATTTACTAGATGAGTTTAAAGAATTTAGAACTGCAATAAAAACTACGAACTTACGTTTTTACTTCAAGATGATCTGATATGAAGTTCAAGATTTGGATCACTCCTTCAACCTCTTTTTTAGAAGCTTTGATAACTTGATTTTGTTTTAATCCTTTTGCGTTTGATATATCTACTACCAGTTTCCCATTAGACTCTACCAGGCTAACGAGTTCTGGGTCAACATTCTCAGGTAAAAAAGCGAAATCTGAATAAAGGATGAGCGAGGCATCATTTTGGGAATCGGCAATACCAATAGTATTTTTCCCTTTAGCGACAAATCTTAACCCTGTGTACTTGTCATAGCCTCTGGGTTTTATGTCTATGGCCACGCTTGAATGGACAACAGATACTATATTTGTAAAACCCACTGAATCCACGAAAGCTTGGGCATCTGGCATGTGGCTTTTGGGCGTATTAGTGAACAAACTTATTGTAGCAAGCCTTCTTCGATTCCCTTCGGTTACCCAGTTAAACCCTACTTCATCAATCTTCTTTTTGAGTGTGTTAATTGCTTTTAATTCTTCTTCTTTTACTAAAATTTGTTCAGTCTTGCCGTCGAGAGATATCACACACCCCGTTTCCAAGATATGTCCGTCAAACAAGCTGAATAATCTTCCCAGTTGTTTCTTTACAAAAAGAAGGTCATTTCCTGTACAGGTGTAAATACTTGCAAAGGGTTTAACTCTTTGAATAGCAAGTTTTAATGTTTTATGAAACTTTTTTGGAATTTTTTCTTCATAATCAAGTAAAGTTCCATGCATGTCTATGCCAATTACGTATTTCTTATTAATCATCTTAAACCGAACTCCCAATTAAGTTATTTTAATATCTATCGCATCAATATATTTTTATTAGTAGTGCGTGAAAGATTGTCGTGTTCTAAAAAGCGTTGATGAAAAATTACTTCATTCATCCTTTTTGCAAAACTTCCACTTAAACCTATTTCCTTCTGATCGTTGTACGAATAAATCTAAAGTTTACACCTATTTGATATCAATAATTAGCTTATTTGCTATGATAATTATGGCCGTAATTCTTTTATAATTTGCCTCTAATTTATGCGTATGCCTGCCTCATATGCAGTCAAGAAGCTTAAGGACTTTTTGTCTAGCTCAAAGAAATTCGTCTTCGTTTGTATAGGTAATGAGCTTAGAGGTGATGACCATTTTGGAATATACTTTGGGCGAAAACTGTTAAAGACACGCTTTAAGTCAAGGACTATCTTAGCTTACAGCACGCCAGAGGCGTACTTAGACGAAGTCCTTAGTAAGGTACCTGATGTCGTCGTCTTTGTAGATGCAGTTCAAGCTGGGGAGAAGCCTGGGGCGATAGTCGTCGAGGAAATATCTATAGGTTCATCCGTCAGAGTCGGTGTATCTACACATAGCATACCTATTGAAGCTGTTGCTTTGTTGATGCAGTCAATGAGCTCTAAAGCGTTAAAGTTCGTTGTTGTCGGTGTCCAGATGGGGCATGTTGAGTTTGGGAAGGGAATGAGTAAAGAGGTTGTTGAATCTGCGAACTTGCTTTTGAATACAATAAAAGGTCTTTAAAACTATTTATGGTAGCGCCTCTTTTTTAGCTCTCTCAATAGAGAACCTATCAAAGTAGTGTTCTTTGAATCTTTCCACTCTATCATTTCTAACTATTACGCCTTCTTCTTCAAGCATCTTTATCTTCTCTTTAATTCTTATCTTACCTGAAAAACCTCCTAGTCTACCATCGCTATATACTACTCTATGGCATGGTACAATTGGAGCGTAAGGATTCGTTCTCATGAACGCTCCTACCGCCCTGGATGCCTTCGGGTTACCTGCGGCTTCTGCAAGAGCCTTGTAAGATGTAACCTTGCCCTTTGGAACCTGTTTGAGTAGTCTATAGACTAAGTTGCGGTCTATTACTATTGTGCTCATGGAATCTAGGTTTGTTCAAGTCATAATAAATCTTCTTGTAATGCTTTATGTCTAAGTACTTCCCTTCTTGTTGGGAACCCATTTGGCCCTTTATATCTAATCTTTAACCCAGCAGCTATGTTCGCTATCTTTGCAGCCTCCGCTGCGTCGTAACCCCTCAAATATTCTGATAGGAAGGCGGCTCCGAAGACATCGCCTGCCCCAGTAGGGTCTTCAACTGCTACGTTAATTGTAGGGACTTCGATTATCGTGTTTTTACTTGCTATGGTAACTTTTTCTTTTCCTCGTGTAACTATTCCTACACTAACTCCTATGTCTTTTAACCACTCCATTACGTCCTTAACCTCCATATTGGAAGCTTGGAATTCATCATTTCCTATCTTTACTATATCCACTAATTCAAATACAGGCTCGAGTTCTCCTTGGTTAAAAGTTAGTTCAATCCTTCCCTCTTCTCCTATATTTCGCATTAAACCCTGTGGGTCTAACATCAAAGTTATTTCTTTCCTCCTGAGTTCCTTTAATAATTCTAAATCTACTTCACCCATTATCGGTGCGATGTAGAAGGCTTTACTGTCAAAGTACTCTCTGGGCAACTCTTTAAAGAGAAGCTTTGGTGTAGTGTTAAAACACTTTTGCCTTCTATTGCCTTCATCGTCATAGGTGTTCTCAAACGCTAAGGTTCTTTGAGGTAATCTTCTTAAACCTCTAAAATCAATCCCTCTAATTCTACAAAATTGTACTGCTTCTTCATAGTAGTCGAAACCTATCTGCGAAAACAGAGCTGTCCTGTTTCCGAATAGTGTGAAAATGCTACCTGAGTAGACAGGTGCACCGCCTAAGCTATTTGATATCTGCTCTCCCAGACAGGTGTTCACGTCTATTGAATAGTTTCCGACTAATATGACGTCGAATAAAGTTGCATCCTTAGGTTTTCTATTTCTAGGCATCCTAGAATCGTTTAAAGGTGTACTTATTTTAAGATAAACCTTCCTCTAGTTCATTGTTGATAAAAATTTTTATAGAGTGGCTATTATCATTTTAATTGTAATATATTTTTTTTTAATTTTCTGTTTTTAATGGGTTCCCTCATCAAAAGCTTAAATAATATCAAGCTAATATTTTCATGGGTAGAATTAATTGGCTCGTATACTACCAGGTGTTGAAATACGTGTAGTTAAAGAAATTGTTCCTCAACAACTTCGTCCCGCCGGTGTCGTAGGCTTATTGGGGACGGCTGAGAAGGGTATTCCATTTGAAGCCGTTCCAGTAACCAGCTATAGAGAGTATATGGAAAAGTTCGGTTCCAACACTGACTATACGCTAACAAAGGACGCTAGGCTCGCATTTTTAAACGGGGTATCCCAAGTATTCGCTGTGAGGGTGGAAGGGGAGCCAGGTAAGCCAGCAGAGATTGGTTTAAAGGACGCTAATGGCAACCCCTCCGTGCTGTTGAAGGCTAGAAGCCCAGGGCCTGTTGGAAACAATATTGAAGTCGTAGTTATGAGAGGCTCGCAGGAGAACTTGATTCGTCTAGAACTCAGTGATGGAAAGATATCTGAGGCCTTTGACGACTTGACAATGGAGGCAGCGAATGAGAGAAATCTTGTTTCATTCTTGAACTCTAAGTCTAAATTGGTTCTAGCAGAAGACGTGAGTAAGAAGAAGTTCCCTGCGAACACCCCCGCTCCTTTAGAAGCTAAGCTTGCAGGAGGCACTCCTGAGACAATATCAAAGAGCTCTGTGGAAAAGGCCCTTCAAGCCTTTGAACTAGAACCAGATATCGATATTGTCTTGGCTGCGGACATAAGTGACCCTGCAGTTCATGCGCTTGTTGACGCCCACTGCAAGAACATGAGTAAAGATGCAATGAATAGGATTGGAGTGGGCACAGTGGCTCCTGGTGAAAGCGTTAAGGATATCGTTAAGAGGACAGAGGCGCTTGCAAGCGATAGGTTTGTCTTAGTCGCACCTTATGGTGTGGCAGGTGCGGTTGCAGGCCTGCTGAGTAGTCTATCATATTACGAATCACCTACCTTCAAAACTCTGACAGGCATCGATAGTGTAGAGAAAAGATACTCTCCATCAGAGTTAACGGAACTAGTAAAGGCAGGTGTCTTAGCTGTAGAAATGAGGAGAGGGCGTGGTATAATTGTAGAGAAAGGTATCTCGACAAGTCAGGAGCAGATCAGTGTAACAAGGGTGGCAGACCGTGCTGTAAGAGGGGTGAAAAACGTAGCTGAAAACTTCATTGGTACATTAAATAGTCCAGGAGGGAGAACTGCTTTAAAAGAGAAGATAACAGAGTTCCTACTCTCTATGGAAAAGGAGGGTTCTCTTGTGCCTAGTGTTGATGGTAAGAAGCCTCCTTTCATAGTTGATGTTTACTCTTCAGAAATGGACTTCGCGCAAGGAATAGTTAGAGTAGATGTTGCTGTTAGGCCTGTGAGAGCTATCGATTACGTGTATGCCACGATAACAGTGGAGGTTTGAGGTGAAGAAAGGTGTCTAATCCGTTTATTGCGTCTGCAAACGTTAGTGTAGTCAAAGTTGACGGGGAGGTCATACCGGGTGTACAGTCAATCGAATGGAAGATAATAAGAAATAGGCAGAACGTGTACAATATTGGTTCACAAGAGAGAGTTGGTGTTGACGTTGGCCCACTGTATGTTCATGGGCTGATCAGGGTTAGATCAACTTCAACGAAATTAGATGAGCTTCTACTGAAGGAGGTTAAAGACCTTAAGCCTGTTCAGATTCTTGTCCAAACCATGTTAAGGACGGCGAAGGTTAAGGATATATCATTCGACGACGCATACGTTGAAGAAAAGACTTTCTCTATCGACTCTAATGGTGTTGGCATTAGCGTCTACACCTTCACAGCAACTAGAGTGAGAGAAACCTAGCTATGCCTAAGAAGCTGTCAAAGGACTTGATCCTTGAGGGAGCGAATAGGAGGGAGACGGTATACCTTAGAGAATATGATGCTGAAGTCGTAATAAAACCATTGACAGACGGCGAACTATCAAAGATCTTTTCATCCATAGGAAGTGTTCCTCTAAAAGAAGATGGAACTCCTGACATAGGGAAGATCGATATCTCAAAGAACTTCGAAATCCTCCGCCTCGCTGCAGTCGAAGGGCTCGTTGAGCCAAAGCTCGCTCTAAAAGAACTAGAAGCGATGAAGTTTGGTGTCCCCGAGTTCATAGGTATGAAGGTCTTCGAGATCAGTGGCGTAGTTAGAGGTACTGAGGAGGCTAAAAAAAAAGTTAGAAGTTGAAAGCTTCGTAAGAAGCCAGGAAGGCCAAGAACTCGCCACACTATGTCTTGACTGTGGGTACAAGCTTGCCGAGAGTCCCAGAGACTTAACTCGAGATCAAATTCTTTTTTTGATAGCTGCTCTGGCATTCCGTGCAGAACAGTTAGCGCAGGCAAAGTTGTCTGCACAGGGAATAACAAGAATCAACATATCAGAAGGGGGGTGAGGAATGAAAGGTTGGAAATTAGGGAAATATTAAGTTCGCTGATTAAAGAAATAAATAGGGTTTTAGCTACGCTTGGGGGAGTACTGTATAAACCTATAAACAACATCTTCTTGTCTTGTTTGAACATCCTTAAGGTTAGTAGTGACGTTTTCAATAAAATTGCCGATTTCGGTGTCTACGTTTTTCCCCCTTATTTAAGAGCTATCCAATATAACCTTTTTGAGGAAGGGGTAGAGGTTAAACCGTCTTCATCTCAGCTTATTCAACCGAGTTCGGTTCTACAACCTCATATTAGCTACTCTCTTGAATTTATTAAGAAGTTGCAACCAACAAGGATAAGAGGTAAAGTGAAAGCTGGTGTTGAAGAGTCTTCAATCTCCTATTATCCTTTGACAACGTTTTACGATGATCTTACTGCTCTCACCACTCCTGTCACACTAGTTACTAGTAAAATGGTTAAATCAAAACCTTATACTCTAAAGGCTCAACAAAGGATGATTAAGGAGCAGATTATTGCTCAAGAAGTTACTCCATCTGTTAAGACGGTTTCAGACTCATTTACCGTGTTAAGAGAAGTTTTTAGAGTACTAAGCCTGAAACCAGCTATGATACAGTATGGAAAGAAAACTGCTCTAGGACATACTGATGGAATATATTATGAGATTCTCCCAGAGACGTCTAAAGGCTTTGATCTAGCGCTTACTTCGGTAATAAGTGCTATCAGTCTACCTTTATATTTGATGTCTGAAGCTGAGTTGTATAAGGTTAAAGGTGAGGCACTACCTTCTGAGACTGAACTAATTCGCCATATTGAATATTCTTCTGTTCCAGCTTACAGGCCAGTTCTATCCCCTCCTTTAACAGATCGAGACCACCTTTTGATACCTTTGTTTATATTAGCTTTAAGCTGGGTATCTAAATATATTAAATCACCCCTTCAGCCTCTCCAAAAGAGTTACTTGGACTACATCACTTACTCTAAACAAGCACTTGATGTTGCAGTTAAACCATCTGGTTTAGGGCCGTCTACTGTCCCCCTATTTATACCACATATTCAAAGTCGAATCGAGTCTTATTTATATTCCAAAGAGAGTTTAAGCGCTATAGAACAGGCTTACTCGGTCACTCAAAGAGTAGTACCCAGTTTCCCAACATCTAGTGTATTTACTTACTCCCCTGTCAAACAGCTTACTGAATTTATGGTAGATCTTCAGCCTCTTCTTTTAGGGGCCTCCCATGTCCCATATTCGGACCAACTTGAAGCACATCCTTTGAGTATGTATAAAGTAAGCGTGTCTTCTATAGCTCTATCAGATTTTCACCCATTTAGACATATGCCTGCTTCCATGGTTAAAGCTTTGATGTTTACTAGACATGCTTTGAATAAAGTTTTACCATCAAGTTATTTGATGACAGTAGACGGATTTGTCATTAAACAAATAGATATAGTGAGGTTAGAGACCTCATCTCCTCTAGTGACCTCGTCTATCGAATACACGAGGACGATACGGGAATTTAGGATGGCTGAATTAGAAGCTGAACAGGAAATTTTAGCCTCCAAATCTTACCCATCTTTGAGTACTGAGAAACCTCTGCTCACCCCATCCTATCTCATACCAGAAGTCCAAAACATCTTTCAAATCACCGTTCCAGAGGAGTCAGATTTAGATCTAAAAGAGTTAGAAAGAAAGATTACGCGCATTCTTAATGAGCAAGTTCGGAGGTATTATGGTTACCTAAGTTGATAGGTGGTAGCTTGAATATAAAACTTGATGATATAGATCTTGTGAAAAGAGTTGACGAGGAAGGCGTTAGGGAGGTTAGGAGCATACTCAACGTTACAATTTTGGGTAAACGTCATGTGAAAGAGTTTAAAGTACCAGGGCTAGAAGGTAACGTCTTTCAAGACTTAGGACGTGATTCTTTGACGATAATAGTAGAAGGGTTACTTACTGGTCTAAACTCAAAGGATACTTTTAAAGAGATGAACTCTAAGTTTAAACTCGGTCGACCGATACCCTTTATCACCGATATTCCATCTTTGACTGAAATATCGGAAGTTGTAGTTGAAGGTTTTAAGGCGAAGGTTGTCAGCGGGATGTCTTTAAACTATTGGTATCTCCTAACACTTAAGGAGCATAAGAGTAGTCCTCCGAAGCAATCTGAAGTGCCTAGTCAAGAAGAGACAGCAAGAGAGGAAACTAAAGAAGCTATAAAGCAGATCCGTAAGGAAGTAGAGTTAAAGTCGGAGGGAAAGGCGCCACTAAAAGGGTGAAGGAAGTTGGAGGGATCTATTCTTTCCGATTAAGTTGGAGAATGGTGACGCAAATGCTCTTTCCAAATTATAAAGTTGAAGTAGGATCTGAAAGCTTTAACCCTGATTCGCAGTCGATCGTTGGGTTTAATATCAAGTTGGGCTTAGGCCCAAAGGTGGATAGTTTCGAGCTCTTGTTGGTGAAGGATGATCGGAGCTTAAAGATTACTCGAAACGATTTCGTCAACGTATTTTTAGGGTACGAAGATGATATGGAGAAGGTGTTTTCTGGTTTAGTTGAAACAGTAGAGAAAGGTATCTCGACTGTTAGGGTTTTTGGGCTAGCTTTCTCAGTGAACTTCCTTTTGTTTAGGATAAATAAGGTGTACCTTAATCAAACGGCAGGGCAGATCGTTTCCGATCTCCTCTCTTCCGTGAAGCAAAGGATGAAAGAAGTTAAGTGGTTTCCTGTTGAAGAAGGGCAGATAATGGATGGCTTAAGCTTCCCAGTTTACGTTGTTGATAACCGTCTAAGTGCCTACGAACACATAGAGAAGCTTGCTAAACGATCTAATTACGTATTTTATATATCGTCTGAAAATAAGCTCTTTTTTAAAAAATTTGAAGAAGGCGAAGTACAAGTACTTAAATACGGAAGGGACATTATTGAAGTGAACGTGACTAAAATGGTTGGTCAATACGATTCGGTTATTGTTTACGGTGAAAGCCCATCTAGTTGGTCTGGTCGTGAAACCTACCATTGGCTATCTAAACGAGAGGTTTTTGGGCTTGCCTCTTATAGTTCCACCGAAGGCCAGAAGGAGGTTTCAAGGAGGCACTTGCTTACAATGCAAGACTCAGTTATAAAGGATGGCGACACAGCATTTACCACAGCAGGAAATGTAGCAAATATTGTTAACAGCGAACTTCAGGTAGTATTAAAAGTTGTGGGGAGCTCTAAGTTAAAGGTTAACGATACCGTAAAGGTGGAGGGATTAGAAGGTGATGCTTTTAATTCCCAGTTAAGAATTGTTGAAGTCGAGCATTACTTAAGTAGGGTCGATGGGTTTACTTCGATTATAACATGTGTGCCGGAGGAGAAAGCGTTATGAGTATTGTAGAGTTGATAAAGAAGATCGCAGAAAATGAAGCTAGAAAGATCCACACTATCGAATTAGGTGTTGTAACATCGGTGTTTCCTCACTCGTCTCCTGATGATAAAGATAACTATGAATGCAACGTAAAACTCAAAAATATGGATTTAGAGCTTCAAAGGGTTCAAATCGCTACACCGATAATCGGTCTAGCTGAGCCACCAAGAGTAGGGGATCTGGTTCTAATTGCATTTGTCAATGGGGATATCAACTTACCAATTTTGATAGGTCGGCTGTATAATGATGAAGACCGTCCTCCAATAAATGACTTAGAAGAGGTAGTTTATATCCCCAAATATGAAAGAAACCCCGAACGGAGGCGAGTCTACCTGGAATTTCCTGAAGGGATAGTTCTCAAGGTTACTGACGACGACGTGATGGTTAAGACTGGTGAAACGAAGGTGGTTATCCAAAGAGATGGCGATGTTCTGATAGAGTCAAAGGCTAACATAACAGTGAAGGCGGAGGGGGATGCTAAGATAAAGGTGAAGGGGAGCCTTTCGCTTTCAGCAGCTTCTATAGAAATGGAAAGCGAGAAAAATATGGGTATAAAGGCAGGATCAGATTTGAACATTAAATCAGATAGTAATATTGAATTAAAGTCTAGTAGCCAGATGAAGGTTGAGGCTAGTGCTGAAATGAATATAAAAGGAGCGAAGGTGAACATTAACTAGGTGAAGCTTGTGTCTAATTTGTTGAAAGCAGATTTGAAATTGAAAATTGTTGATGGGGGTGCTGATTTCTCGATTCAGGAGGGGGATTTGGAGATTGTAAGCGAAGAAGATAATCTAGCACAGTCCATTATACATAGGCTTATGACTGGTAAAGGTGAGCTTTCTGAATTGGGGCATCCAGATTATGGGTCAAGGCTAAATGATATTTTAGGCCAGCCGAATAACGATGAGACAAAGGGTAGAGCTCGAGCTCTAGTATTAGACTGTTTATCCCAGGAAACCAGAATAAAAGATATACTAGATGTAAAAGTTGAAGCAAATAGGCTTGACTCACATAAGATCGACATAGAGATCTTCGTTGTACCTGTTGGAAGCAATAAGCCTCTAGGTGTTTTTTATTCTCAATCTCTCGAAGTGATCTGATGCCGTTAGAGAAGAAGAGTTACAGGCAGATTGTAAACGACATCCTGAAGCGACTCGGGGAAACATATGAACAGTTCACCTATTCCAAGGCTAAGGCAAGGTATTTTCTATCAGGAAAGGCCATTGAAGTAATCGCAGTACAAGGAATCTCTAAGAACGCGAAAAAGGAGTTTAAGAAGGATGTTGACTACAAGTTCTCTGAAAACTTCATCGAATGGCTCTACGAAGGGGAGCGACCAGATGAGGGGACAGAGTTCACAGTTGTGTACAAGTCGCAGAGGCCAGAGATTACCGATACCGCGCCAGGTAGTGTCGCGAGGACTTTGATAGAAGCGATAAGCAGAGAAATAGAGTACCTAAATGAACTTATATGTCAAGCATATGATGCAGGATTTATTGATACCGCGTCAGGGGACTCATTGGACTTGGTCGTCGCTATATTGGGTATTAGAAGAAAACCACCTCAACCTGCTTCAGGATACGTTACCTTTGGAAGGCGCACCGAACCCGAAAGCATCCAAGTAAAAGGTGAAGTGGTCCTATATGACGGGTCAGTTTCATATCAACTTAAGTCTAAGCTCGTAAAGGAAGTTGTTAGTGTCAAAGGCGTCACCCAAAACGTTAAGAAGAATTACAGAAAGGATATCGATTACTCTTTGGTTGGCAGACAGATAAGATGGCTGCCTAATGGTGAAAAGCCTGATGAAGGCACTACCTTTACTATCGACTATGAAGCTTATCGTGAAATCATTATCCCAAAGGGTACAAAGATTTCAACCTATTCTTCGAAGCCTGAAGAAGTAAAAACCTATATCACAGCTGAAGAAGCTTTTCTCAGCCCTATCTCTGAAGGTGTTTGGGAGGTTGATGTGCCCGTTATTTCAACAGTCCCTGGACCTTTAGGTAATGTGCTTGCTGGTTCGGTGAATGTTCTTCCTCAGCCTTTGATGGGTATAGAGTATGTGATTAACAAGAACGATATTGGAGGAGGGTTGGACACAGAAACCGATAGGGAACTAAGGGATAGAGCTAAACACGCCCTCGAAATAGCTGGTAAGGCGACTCTCCCATCGCTTGAAACCGCGGTAAAGTCGGTCGAAGGTGTTAGCTCGGTGTTAGTGAAGGACACACTTGATGGTATGCCTGGTGTTGTTAAGGTTATTGCAGACGGTGGTGACCCGGATAAGATAAGGAAGGCCATTGAAGACACTAGAGCCGCAGGGATCAAAGTCGAGTTTTCTAGGCCTAGGGCTGTGTATATAGATGTGGAATTGACTCTTATTATTGGGAAGGCTGTCTCAGAAGTTGAGGTGTCTAGAAAGGTTGAAATGTTAATTAGAAGTTATATCTCATCACTTGGTATAGGAGATGATGTCTTTTTTTACAAGATTGCTGCTTTAGCATTAGATGTACAAGGTGTTTTCGACGTTTCTGATATAGTGATCTCTTCGTATCGAGGAGGAGTCGAGGTTGTAAAGAGCGATAAAGAAAATATAGAAATTTCTGATGAAGAGAAGGCTTTGGCTCGTAACATCGTGATCTCCTTTAGAAAGGTGAATAAGGTTGAGTAGTGCGAATCGGATAAGTAGACGTCTTCCTAGCTTCTATAGGTCTTGGGATAAAAATTCAACAATCTTTAGAATTGTTAATGCAACAAGCAGTGAAATTGATAGTAGCCGAAATTTGATCTTGGAGATGATGCGCTCCCATTGGGTTGATTCTGCTTCAGACGGTGACTTAGACAAAATGAGCCAATTGTTTGGTCTAAAGAGAATAGTTGGGGAGGACGATGACCACTTCAGGATGCGTCTAAAGGGAGCTGTTGTTGATTTTACTGGTGGTGGAACACTTACCTCTATAAATTCAATGCTTAGGGCTCTAATAGGCAATGACGTTTGTGTAATTGAAAACCCTCCGACTGAAGCCTACTTTGAAGTTAGAGTCATGTCCGGTGACAGTTGGTCTATTGGAAATAACAGCGTTGAGGAAGTTTCTATACCTGAAATCGTTATCGAAGCTGAAGACGTCATTGAAAACCCCCAAATATTAAATGAAGATTTCGAGCAAACTATAGTTTACAACGGTGTGTTGAATAAGGGAGACAAGTTAGTGATAAAGGATGGAAAGTTCCTATTAAATGGGGAAGACGTTTCTGAGAAGGTCTCCTCAAAGGATCTACCTCGGGTTTATAGACGTGTTTCAAGTTGGAAGTACGTTGAGCTTATAAGGGAGAAGATAGGTGTCTTCGACTCCACGGCATTTGACGAGAGCATATTCGCCGTGAACGTGCCAAAGGCTAAGATATCTATGAAGTGGGTTCGGCTCCAACCTGCAACCTTCTCAGTTAGATTGAATCGGGATTCTTTAAATAGAAGTAGGGTTCCTAAGGAATATGTGGAAGAAGTTCTGAACTCAATTAAAGCTGCTGGTGTAAAGGTAATTGTTGAGGAGGTAGGTGAATGAATATGCCCAAGTTTAAACCTGTAACGAGAAAGTCAGGTGAACTTATTAGAGCTGAAGACTGGAATAAGATTCAAGAGGACATTCAGGCTGACATAGAAGAACTGGATACTAAGATAACCCAGCTCAGGAAGTACGTGGACAGCCTTAACGAAAGTACGACGATCCTTAATCCTGCAAGCCCAGTTGGCATGTCTTATAGTCTGACGGAGAACATTCCTGGAGAAAAGGATAACTACGTGACAACTGTTGTAGGCCCAATTACAAGGCAGTGGGCTATGGAAAGGGGAAAGGTTGGAGAGCTATGCAAATTTGGTCTCGCAGAATACTTTGAAGTACTAGACTACTGGGCTGGTGCGGAGGACGGGGATAAAAAGGCGTTGGAGATTCTCTTCGAGTACCTTGACGGAACCTCTGCGGTGGTGAGTGGCCTGTTTATACATGAGTGTTCTAAGCTTAGGCCAAAGGGAACCGAAAACCCCTTTTTAGAGTACCTTTTATCTCCAAACGAAAGAGTGTGGTACAGGTATAGAGTGAAGAACCCGCACCCAGAAAAGGAGGTTTTTAACATCACGTTTAGAAAGATCGAACCAGGGTGCATTCTAAAGATAGGGAATGTAATAAACTTCAAGTCGAAGATGACCACCCTGTGAGGTAAAGGTGATGTTCGTAGAGTTTGAAGACAAAATCGTCGACGCTTTGAAGGCCAGCGTTAAGGAGGTTCCCAAGGGGAATATAATAGTGGGCGTAGAAGGTGATAAGGTGCCATCGATATACATATCCAATATTTTCTTCAAGATTGAGAGATCCAATCTATCTGAAGACGAAGAAGGTGAAAGAATAAATGAAGTCTTTGATGGTGATGGTTCCCAAAAGAGGTACCTGTTAAGGGGGAAACCTGAAAGTGTTCTTAGCGTTGAGTCGCCTAAGGGTAAGGTGCTTCAGATTTGGGATCAATACACAGTGAACCTAGAAGAAGGTTCGGTGACGTTTCGTCATCCTCCAGCCAAAGACTCAAAGATAATCATTAACTATGTCTCAAAGATCAAGAAGTTGAAGGTTGTGCGGTTAAAGCTTAAGGCGAAGTATTCGTTTACCATATCATCAGAAGATCGGAGACAACTGGATAGCACTGCTGAGGGTGTTATAAGGTCTCTTCTTAAGGTTGAGAGAGAGCTTGAACAGAAGGGCTTTTCTCTTAAACCTTCTTCTGGAAAGTACCTTTCAGATAACAAGATCAAGTTATTTTACCATGTTGAATTAGAGATCGAGTCAGCAGAAGCGATTCCTCCGATAGAGAAGATAGAAATAAGAGAAAGTCATGAAGCTTAACTATGAGCCAGAAGACTAAGCTTCCATATGGGCCAGTGAAGCTATCGGTAGACGCGATTGGTTTCGAGGATGGTAGGATTGTACAGTTTGAAATATATCGGAAGAAAGGTGGGAAAGAAGAGTTGGTTAGCCAAGTTAATGGCGCTGTAGTAGACCAAAAAGCAGAGGCTAAGTGGGTACCTGAAGCTGAAGAACGCAGAATAACCTTGGGAGGCGATTCGACGGAGGCTGGCGACGTTCCGGAGGATGAGGAGTACTATTTTAAGGCAAGGATCGACGAATTGGAGGTGAGCTCTGAAAAGTTTGAGTTCACATATCCGTTAGAAATTTATTTAAAAGACGATCGTGGCAGACCATTAGATGGTCTTAAGTTTGAAATAGAGTTCTCTGATGGTAGCAAGAGGGAAGGAGTCATCAAGGATGGGTATGCGAAGGTTAAAGATGCTCCAAAGGGGCGCTTCAAGGTGAAGGTCAAAGGGTACAAATTTAAAGAGGGTTAACTGCTTTGAAGAAAAAAAATGTTTGGTGTCTGATTTTGAGTGATGGTTCTGGGCAGGGTGTTGTTGGAGCAAACCTGACATTTGCAGACGCGACCCTCTCACAAGAAGTATCTTACTGTGTACGTATTAGGCTTGGCGTTCTCCCAGAAGATTCGAACTACTCTTTGGAAGCTGAGGATCTCGCAAGTGACGCCTATTCACCTTATGATGAAAGCAAGGATATATTGCATGAGTCCTCTATAAATCTAAGGCTTTGTATCGAAGAAAACATAGCTCATAACGGTCTTTCAATTAATGACAAGTGTACCTTTTATCGCCACTATGGGCTAATGGATCAAGTGGATGTGTTTCTTCCGTTAAGGCTTGAAGTCGTAAAGATGGAGGGTGATGCCCGTTCCGATTTCATGGAAGAAGAAGTTAACGTCGTGTTTGAAGTCATCGATCCGGCAGAGAATTTATCCATAATAAAAGGTCCTAAGGGAAAGGGTAGAACTGGCAAGGATTTCATTAGAAACCTAGTGTATAAACAAGAGGGAGATGATAACTGCATAAGAGATTTTGCACCACGCCCTATCAGAAATCGATGTCGTCAATCAAGTTCCGATGTTGTTAATGCTAAAGACATTTTATTTGACAGAAGAAAGAACAGTTTTGAGACAGCTTCAAGTGATCCAAAAAGCGTAGTCGCCTCGATCCAAGAAACCGAGGTTGAAGAAGGTAAGAAGATAGGCGTATTGAACTTCTTCTTTCACCCGCCACCGATAGCAGGTGACAACTATAAAATTAGAGTCAAGCTAATATCGAGCTCTGGGGCAGAGGTACTATTACGTGATAAACCAGACTCAGCATTCTATCCACTTTATTTTCAGACACCAACAATCACCATCTGGAAGAAGGTTAAGGTAGAAATGGTTGCTATACAAGAGGGACTTGATTACAGCATGTTGGGATGGAGCAAGATTAAGAGAGCGTACAGGGACGCATACATTGAAATCGAAGAGGCTGCGGATGACAGAAGATACATAATCACACGTGATGAATGGATGAGTTATCTAGGTCGCGTGGTCTATGATGAATGGAGGTCACATGAATGGGAAGAATACATTAAGCAAAGCTACCACCAATACCATATAGACGACTTCAAAAAGTACTCTTTTCCGCAAGATCATACTTTCGACACACCCTCTGTACCGAACTCTGACAGGTTAACGCCACCAGATGATGACCCTGACCATCCAAACAATACTACTTGGGAGTTTTTAGGTCGTATCGCTAGAGCGGTGATAAGGGATAAGCTAGGTAACTCTAACTATAGGAGACTTGGTCAACCAAAGAATGGTTTTAGGCTTGGGATATGTGTCTTGTTCTGTAAACCTCCCTTTGATGGGTCGACCGTCGGTGGAAGTTATATATGGGACAAGATGTTCTACATGGTCTCATCAGGGGATGTTGCGAATACGTTTGTTCACGAGATGGGGCATGCCCTTTTCTTAGACCATGGTGCCACCGCTTTCAATACAGAAGCAGATTTCCCATTTACTACTCGTACAGAGGAATCTGGTTCTTCTGGTCCATTCTGGGATAATCACGACAGCCAAGATATGATAACTTGCATTATGTCATATGAGGTGGACTCTCCAGTTGAATGGCACTTCTGCGGTCTGTGTCTTCTGGTCTTAAGATTGTATGATCGACACCATATGTTAAGCGGTCCAAATGATACCTTGAGGAAAGTACTCTACCCTGGTTCTGCTGACCTGTGCTGGACTGAGACTGTTAAAAATAAGGTAGTCGAACCGGATGGTTTTGAATATGAAACATTCTTCCTTAAAATTTATCGTGGTAATCCAGGCCCTATGAGTATTGGCAAGAGTCTTAGACTGTTAGCTCTATATCCCCCAGAGGGGGTAGAAAACAACCTACATCAAGATTTCTGGAAAGATCTGAGCCGTTTCCCCAGAGGTAGATGGGTTTCTAGTAATCCGAGTGTTGCGACTGTCAGTGTATCGAAAATGGGGGATTTTTGGGTTGCTCAGGTTAGGGCTTTGAGAAAGGGCACTACGAATATTTACCATGAGATAAGGAGAAGTACAGGTTGGAGTGGCGACGTCGATCGAAGCCTTCCGATGGTGATAACCGTTGTCTGAAAGAAAGCCCTTAAAGTCTTCGGAAACCCCTATTTCGGTTTCAGTAGATTTTGAAGAACGTGAATACGTCAGATACGAATCAATACCTCTTTCAGTATCTATTGAAAACAAGGGTTCTTTACCAGTGAAGATCGATGAATTTACAGTATCGAGTGAGACTTTGCAGGTTCGCATGATAGATGATTCAGGGGAAAGATACTCTGGGTCACCACTTAGTTGGCTGGCGAGGGAGGGAATACTCGTTCCACCTAAGAAGAGAAAGTCGTTCTTTCTCAGCTCAGGGCAAAAGAAGTCAATCTCAATAGATTTGATCAAGATCTTTGGAGAGCTCAAGGAGGGAACTTATAGGGTAAGAGTTACATATCATTCTGGTGGTGTTCTGTTCGTCGACTCTAAAGTTTTTAAGGTGAAGGTTGTATCCGCTGGACCAGTGTACTCATTTACCCCTAGGGATCTTTTTCAGCTTAATGCGCCGATACGCACTGTGTGGGTTAACTATGAAAATAACAGTTTCTATCTGTTTATTCTTGAAAACAGTCCTAATATGCCAAAGAATATTTGGAGTTGTAGACGTATTATGGAACTGGAAAGTCGCCAGGAACCGCAGCTATCGCTTCTTGAAAGCTACGATCAAAGATATGAGCATGTAATTTGGTATAGCCAGAAGTCTGTCACAATTTTGACTATCTTGAGAACTCAGAAGTCTGAGTTCAAGAAGTTCACATCATATCTCCCGTTTCATAAGATCATTGGCCCTCCGTTTACAATCGAAGATGGCACTTTATTCCTTCTTATAGTATCAAAAGATGATAAATGGGGATCTGCAAGCTTGTTCACGCTCTCTCCTGATGGAAGGGCGAAGTTGACAAAGTTCTTGTCATTCAAGGGTATGCTTGTTGAATGTAGTGTTCTATTTAAGCGTAGGCGGGCTTACATTGTTTACATGCTAGAAAAGGAGCCAGTTATACACTATCTTGAATTAGACTTAAATAACTATGAAGTTTGTACAACAAGATCGATCACTTTGGAGAGTATAAAAACGCCTTATACAGGATTAACCCTCTACTACGCTTGCAGAGATAAGGAGGGGGAGCGAATGCTTTGTGCACACATCATGACCGAAGAAGTAGGTAAATATTGTTCCCAAGTAATAGATGTTGGACGATGCAGAAATGTTTTCAACCTCTTCTTCCCATCAGCTGAACGCATGAATCTAAAGTTGTTAGATTTAACCCTAGACCCAGAATGTATGCCACATTACCTTTTTCAAGATCAGTGGGGTGCCCTCTGGTATCAGTCGCCAAAGGAGATAGGGCTTCAGAAGGTCACCGCGGACGATGAGATCTGCCCAGGTAACGTGGTTTCTCCTACACTTATTATTTCCTCTCCATCCAGTCGCCACTATGGAGTATACTTAAGATACATAAAGGACAGATCACATTTTATATACAAGGACGTTGAAAAGCTATAATTCAAACATGTGCCTTACTAAGGCCATCTATTCAGGTTGAACTTTAGGATTAGCTAACCATGTGAAAGGTTTAACTTGAGGTCTCTCAAGTTTCTTCTCCTTTGACTTGATACTTGTTGGTGGCCGAGGCATCGGTACACCAACTTCTCCTATAAAGACAGTGCCGGATGCGATGACCTTACCGACAGGCAAGTCTACTGGATCATTACAAGTCATGGCTGTATCCCCGTTTCTAGCTGCTGGTTTACCGTTTATGAAGACACCAATACTTCCAACAATGATTCTACCCTGATTCGTTGGCGGCTTCTGGAAGCTTGGTCCACCAATCGGAGTATGGGCTGGAGTATTTGTTGCCGTGCTTCCAACAATCGCTGCTGGCCTTCCTTCAATAAAGACGTCGTTGCTTAGGTTGTTGTCGATTATACCATTGAATGGGTGGGGAATAGGAGTTGGCACCGGAGAACCTGGTGGTGCTGGAACCATAACAATGTGGATGTCTTGGGCAGTGATCTTGTCTCCTTGTTTAGCTGCTGGCTGCCCCACCTTTATCGCTCTCCTTGGGTTGAGCTGCACCACATTTTGGACAGAATGAAGCTAGTATATTTATAACTGCTCCACAGTTTGGACAGGTCTTCGTATCTGGTCCACCAGCTGGTTGTTTGCCACACTTCGGGCATGATAAAGCATTTTCCGCCATCGATGAGCCACAATGCATGCAGAATCTCTTTGGTGGAGGCGTCGGCGGTTTCTTCCTCATTAAGAAGAACGCGATCGCGATTACCGTTATTATAACTATGACCACGATTACTACGACTAATGTCATATCTGATTCACCGGATAGAGTCGTTGTAGTAGTCGAGGTAGTGTTTATTGTAGTTGTAGGGGTGGTTATTGTTGAGCTAGGAGATGTAGTGGTTGAAGTTGGGAGTGTAGTAGTTGTTATTATTGTTGTCGTGCTTGTTGTGGTTGATGTTGTAGTGGGTGTTGTTGTGGTGGTTGTTAAAGCGGTGACTTTAATGCTTAGATTTGCATAATTTTTGGCTGTACCATCTGTTCCGTTGATAAATGCGGTGTAGACCCCTGCTGCGACTGTTTTTTCAACATTTATGAAAGCTGTTGTGCTTATATTGCCATTTACTGGGGGTGTTAACTTAGAGAGTGCAAAGGATATTGTTATACCTGTTGGCGTGGTAGAAAACAGAGACACGGTTTTATTATATCCAAAATACGAGCTAACCGTAACCACAACTTGTTTGTTACTGCCTTGTTCTATTGTAATATTAGTGGGCTTTACAGAAATTGCATACCATGGCATAAGTGTGAAGGTTGGGGTTGGGAATGTAGGTGATATGGTTATGGTTTGTGGTGACAATTTAGATGAGGAAACCGGTGAACTTAATATAATAAAAGTAACTACAAATAAAATCGTTATTAAATGCACTCTAGTTCTCATCTTCTTAGCCATCTCTTTAATTTCAGTCTAGGTGTTTATATACTTTAAGAAGCTTTCAATTACGTGATAATTAACAGGTCAATAACTGTGCTTAGCTGGTTCAATACAGCCTGTCCAATGAACCTAAGCGGGCCCGGTGGGATTTGAACCCACGATCTCCAGCTCCGGAGGCTGACGCCTTAATCCATTCTTGGCCACGAGCCCATTTAACATTTATTTCTCCTTTTAGGACATGTTATGCCATATGAATGGTATTATGTTTTATCCTTTACTAGATGAAGCATGTGAATTCATAAATTCTTCTGTAAAGGGGAAAAGATTGATTATTTGTATAGGCCTTTTTAGTGTCGAATATCTTGGTAGAAGCTCTTCTAACCTAGGTTTAGGAGAACGGCTTCTAATTATCAAAGAAGATGGTTCAGTATTGATTCATAGGCGTGCTGGCTATGAGCCTGTCAACTGGCAGCCCCCGGGTTGCATCATAAAATGTAATATGAAGAATGGTAAGCTCCTCTTACTATCTGAGCGTAGAAGGCCTAAAGAGTTCTTGAAGGTTACATTTGAAAAGGTGTGTTTAGTTATAGCTACATCATTAGTTGATAAGGCGTGTTTCGAGATGGGGCCTATTGAAAATGAATTTTACGGCCTTCTGGTCGCTCATCCTGAATATATAGAGGAAGGGTTAAGGGTTATTTCAAGGCAGAAGAGTATAGCGTCCGGAGTCCCGGATCTTTTAGGTAAAGACTCTAAAGGAAACTATGTTATAATTGAAGTCAAGAGGAATGTGGCTGGTGTTGATGCTGTAAGGCAATTGGATCGTTACATAAAAAGCCAACCTGGCCACCTTAGAGGAATATTATGTGCTCCGTCGATTACGAAATCAGCTCTTCTTATTCTGAAGAAGAAGGGGTATGATTTTAGAAGACTGGATCTGAAGGCTCTCTCCAGTTTAATACCCTTTAAGCCTTGTGAAGAAACTTTAGATAGGCATCTTGATGGTCCTTAACAAAGAGCTGTTTTCATTGTGTTCACTATTTATGTACTTCTTTACCTTATATTATGGTAACCTTTTTATTGCCCATGTTTGAAAGGTATTTATCATAACGATGTATGAGTATGTCTATCCAGCCTAAAAAACCCTTGAATATACTCCAGAAGATGTTAGATAAAGAAGTTGTTGTAAGGCTAAAGAGTAACATTGAATACCATGGGAAGATGGTAAATGTTGACATTTACATGAACATGATACTGGATAACACTAAAGAATATAATAATGGGCAACAAGCTGCAAGCTATGGTACAGTTGTTATAAGGGGTAACAATGTACTCTTCATCAGCTTCAGAAATAGCTCTAATCTTTAAAAGAGGAAATTTGCATGCTTATTAAGAATTTTATCCATACTGAAGAGTTAGATGGAAAACCGGTTTCGTCACAGGAAGTCGAAATCGTGGAGAGGAAAGGATTAGGTCACCCTGACACATTGATAGACGGCGCTTGCGAATCAATGTCTCTGGCTCTCTGCGACTATTACGAACAGAATTTTGGAAGAATCCTACATCATAATGTAGACAAAGGTTTACTTGTGGGGGGTGAATCTGCTCCCAAGTTTGGCGGCGGAAAGGTCATTAGGCCGATAACAATTCTAGTTGCTGGCAGGGCTGTTAGTGAGTATAGTCATAAGGGAGTGAAACAGGCTATACCTGTTGGGGAAATTGTAGATAACGCTGTGAGAAGCTTCTTAAAGAGGACTATAAGGAACCTAGAAATTGACAGAGATGTTGAAATCCAGTTTAGAATAAGGAATCCGTCCAGCGACTTGAGCTATCTATCGGAAAAAGGGATCGCTAACGACACCTCTATAGGAGTTGGATTCGCCCCGTTCTCAGAAACTGAAAGGATCACTCTGGGAATAGAACAATATTTGAACAGGGATGAGACTAAGAAGATTTTTCCGGAGATCGGTGAAGACATCAAGGTTATGGCCTTGAGGAGGGGAAAGGACCTTGACATAACAGTTGCGATGGCAATGGTCGACAAGTACATTCCTGATAAGAGCCATTATATTAGTGTAATCCAACAGGTTCACGGAAGGCTTCTCGACGTTTTCTCAAAGGATATGTCTTTAAACCTATCTATCAAAATCAACAACGCAGACGACTATGAGAATAACAGCTTCTACTTGACGGTAACAGGAACATCTGCCGAATGTGGTGATGATGGGAATACGGGTAGAGGTAATCGAGTAACTGGTTTAATCTCTCCGATGAGGATGTACTCTATGGAAGCTACAGCTGGGAAGAACCCCACCATCCATACAGGGAAGATATATAATGCTCTAGCCCAGTTTGCTGCAGAAAGGATCGCTAAGGAAGTGGGGGGTGTTCAAGAGGTGTATGTGCGATTATTAAGTAGGATTGGTACGCCGATCTCTGAGCCTACAGTAGCTAGTGTCGCTCTTAGACTGCATAAAGGCTACTCATTTGTCAATGTGAAAAGCGATGTGGAATCGATATTGTCAGAAGAACTTGCTGATGTAAAGAAGATTACATCCTTAATTAGGCAGAGAAAGATACATTTATATTAAAACTCTGAGTCCAACCTGGTCACGTAATCGTACGCCTTCTCGAACGTGTAGTACACGTTAAACCTTTTGCTGAAGAACCTAAGTACATTTCTCAAGTCTCTTATCAACAGCCTCCCGCTATCTGGACTACTTACCAGAACTGATTGAGGCCAATCAATAACATAGAATCTCTCGCCATCATGTAAAATATTGTACTCACTTAGGTCACCGTTTACAATACCCGCTTTTACATAGGCCAATTTTATCGTGTCCAAGATCGACTTAAGGGCTAACTTAGGGTTATCCAATACCATGACTTTGTTCAACAATACTCCATCAATCTTTTGCATCAATATAGCGTGTCTTTCCCTAGCAATGGCTTCGGGAACAACTCCTCCAACTGCGCGAACCTTCCTCATCGCCCACATCTCCTTGGTTGCTGCGTTTACACACGCTTTGAGCCAGTTTGCGCTTTCCTCAGCCGGTATTATCTGCCTTTTCTTTTTTACCTCGCGGAAGCTTGTCCTACCAAGTCTGTAAAATTTTATCACATAGGAGTTTCCTCTGTCATCAGCTACATCAAATATGTCTGCCTCTTTACCAACCCCCACGTTACCCCCGAAGACCGAAATTAGCCCTCTTTTAACGAAAGCCTTCAATGCTATAGCATCTAGTCCTGTTGAAACCAAATAATACCCTGACTCACCCTTAGATATCATCTTGTTCTTTTGAAGTCTTTCTAATCTAAAAATAACTTCATCTCTGTGTAATCTTGTGCTCTTTTCAAGGTACTCAACTTTTGCTTGTTGTATTGAGTTAAGGGCACCTTCTAGGGCGTAAAGTATTCTAAAATCTCTTTCTTCAAGTCTTCTAAGACAATTCGCTGCAACCTCTGCTGTGGACATTGTTTTGCTTGATTCTTAGAAATATTGTTTAAAAAAGGTTTTCAGATTATAAATACAAGATATGTGGTAATTACATAATAGGGGAAATAAGGGCGATCATATTTATCTGTTCCATGACCCACTAGCGGTTGTGACGGCGTAGTGGTGATGATGCCTATTCCCGCAACTTGAAGGTTACTTCGATTTTTAGAGGTGCCGTTGTTATCTTGGTCCACTTTCTATTTGGGTCATATTTCAGTTCCTTGCTTATATCCTTCTTATTGTTAGAGGAATAAGGGGTGTGGTTGCAGGGGTGTTATTCAAAAGTTTAAGGAGGAGCTAAAATGGTAGTGTGTTTGTCTAGTTTTATTAGGGCCCTGTTATTGTCATATGCTGTTTTCTATACGAGTTCTATCTCCTAGGTTTAGATGTAGACTTTCTCGAATTACCTTGAAATGGTGTACAGTGTGCAATAGGTTCTTTGACCGCTCAACTTTATTTATGCTATGATTTACCAGACCATGAGGTTCCTAAATAGCTTTGTCTCTTTTTGTAATACAAGCTTGTATGAATCCTTTGAAAAGTGGGTCTGGTCTTCCTGGTCTGCTCACAAATTCGGGGTGGAATTGTGACGCCATGTAGAATGGGTGTTCCTCTAACTCTATTATCTCAACTCTTTTCATGTCGTCACTAAATCCTGAGAAGACTAGTCCTCCCTTTTGTAGGCTGTCCCAAAACATGGGATTTATCTCATACCTATGTCTATGTCTTTCACGTATTTTTGTCGAGCCGTAAAGGTCATATGCCTTGGTCTTCTCTTTAATTATTATGTTGTGACCTCCTAATCTCATTGTGCCACCTAATTCATCTACGCATTTTTGTTCAGGAAGAAGGTCTATGACTGGGTAAGGTGTTTCTGGATCGATTTCTGTAGAGTTGGCGTTGCTGTAACCTAAAACGTTTCTTGCAAACGAAACTACAGCGAGCTGTAGTCCGAAACAGAGTCCTAGGTATGGGACATTGTTTATTCTCGCATAGTTTGCTGCGATGATCTTTCCTTCGATCCCTCTACTCCCAAACCCTCCTGGGACAATTATACCATCATAGTTCTTTAAATCTTCCACTCTGCTTTTTGCTCCCTCAAGTTCCTCTGATTCTATCCAGTTTATTATAACCTTGGACTTTAATGCTCCTCCAGCGTGGCATAAGGCGTGGTTGACGCTGACATAGCTATCTGCAAGCTCGGCGTATTTACCTATCATCGCGATGTGAACTTCCCTCTTAGATTCCACTATGTCCTTTATTATCTCGTTCCAAGTGGATAAGTTGGTGTCGCCGTGAAGGAGTTTTAATCTATCAAACAGTATTTTTGATATTCCCTGTTCCTCAAGAATTTGTGGTATTAGATAGGGTGATTTTGCGTCAGGGCTTGATAGTACACATTCCTTGGGTACGTTTGTAAATAAAGAGATCTTCTCCCTGTTTCCTTCCTTTAATTTTCTCTTCGCTCTAACGATAATTATATCTGGTTGTATACCTATTCTTCTGAGTTCTTGTACGCTGTGTTGTGTTGGTTTAGTCTTTAGTTCGCCGACCTCCTCAATAATAGGTGCTAGCGTAACGTGGACGAATATCACGTTATCATGCCCTTCTTCCACTCCCATCTGTCTAAGTGCCTCTAAAAATGGGAGTGCCTCAATATCGCCGACTGTCCCCCCTGATTCAACTATTAAGACTTGAGCGTCATCTTTCCTGGCAGCATGTCTTATTAGGGACTTTATTTCGTCTGTGATGTGAGGGATTATCTGTACGCATCTGCCCAAGTATTTTCCTTTCCTTTCCCTTTGTAACACATTCATATATACTTGGCCGGTTGTAATATTGTTGTGTCGAGAAAGGTTTATGTCTAAGAATCTTTCGTAGGTGCCTAGGTCCATATCTGTCTCAGCTCCGTCATCGCAGACAAAGACTTCCCCATGGACAATGGGGTTCATGGTTCCCGCATCGACGTTAAGGTATGGGTCCATTTTAAGTACGGAAACTTTTATCCCTGATGACTGGAGGATTCTCCCAATAGAACCTGTTATAACACCTTTTCCTATCCCACTGATGACTCCACCAGTGACGAAGATATACTTAGGCATATCATCCTCTATGCAAATCGATATAAATAATTATCGCATGGTGATTTAATTTATATCTCAATCAGCTCTTTTGTGAACTTTGTTAAAACTTTACTTTTTTTTCCTATATGGACTGTGTCTTCTATTCTTATTCCAAATTTTTTGGGGATATAAACCCCTGGCTCTACTGTTATAACATCTCCCTCGATTAATCTGTCTTTTTGGTTCACCGAAAGCGTTGGTGGTTCGTGCACTTCTAAACCAACACCATGACCGGTTCCATGGATAAAGCGTTCTGAAAACCTTGAACTTCCAATAATTTTTCTACAGATGTTATCTAAATCACTTGTCACGGCACCTACCTTTAGCTCCTTAACGCACTCTTCTTGAGCGTTTAGGACTATCTCGTAAGCTTCTTTAGCTTCCTTTGAAGGCTGGCCTAAGACAAAGGTTCGTGTCTCATCAGCTATATACGCTTTGTATCTAAAGAAGTAGTCGCCTTTGACGATGTCGCCTCTTCTAACCTTCCTACTTGTAAGTTGCGCGTGAGGGTACGCTGAATTCGGTCCAGAAGCTATTATCACAGGTTCAAAGCCTGAGCTTGTCATCGGCATATCTAAACCGATCTCTACGCCGAAACCAACTACCTTTGATGCTATTTCTCTCTCGCTTATTCCCTCCTTGACCGTCTTAACCGTTATATCAAAGAGTTGATCTATCCTTTTCGCTGCTTCTGAAATAGCCTTAACTTCGTAGTCGTCCTTTCTTCTTCTGAGCTCATGAAAAGGTTTTGAAGAAATGTTCAGTTTTACTTTAAGTTTTTCCTCAAAGTTACTCTTTTGAGTTGACAAGTTATCTTCTGCTAGTATCTTGGAGTTCTTTGGAACATAATTCGATATTATTGAAAGTAAGCTTTTGCCGACTGGTGCACTTACTACCTTCGTGTCGATAGACCCGTTTAACGCTCTAAAAGATTCGAGCATCCCTGTAAAGAGGATGCATTGGTCTTCAGATAATAGGACATAGCTCCCACCCCAGAAGTTTGTCAGATAATAGATGTTCTCAGGTGATGAGACTAGGACATATCTTAAACACATTCTTTCAGCCTTTGAAAGAAGATTCTTCCTTCTCTCAGCTAAGTTAGGAAACAATCTATCACAGAAGCTTTTTCGGAGGTGAGTAATTTAAATTTACCTCCCTCCAACCTAAAAAATATTAATATTCTACTAATTGCTCTGTATGCTGTAAAGAGTAATAATGATTTACATAAAGAGAATAGAGATAGAAGGCTTCAAAACCTTTGGTAAAAAAGTAGTTCTAAACTTGGAGCCAGGATATATCTCTGTAACAGGCCTTAATGGGTCTGGAAAATCTAACATCTTTGACGCCATTCTTTTTGCCCTCGGAGAAAGTAGTTTAAAGACTCTGAGAGCGACTAATCTTAAAGGCCTGCTCTTCGACGGTGGTGTAAGTGGTGCCAGGTCTTCCAAAGCTGTTGTTTCAATTCAATTTGATAATACCAGCAGAGAGATCCCTGTGGACTCGGACACGGTCACCTTCACTAGGGAGCTCCGTGAAAACGGTGAATCCGTTTTCAAGATAAATAACAAGCATGTCTCAAAACAGATGGTCCTCAACCTAACGCAGTTGTGTCTAATATCCCCTGAAGCCTTCAACGTTGTGTTGCAGGGTATGATAAATAGGATTGCAGAGCTCAGACCGGATGAGCGTCGTCGTCTCCTAGAAAGCTTGGTTGGTGTTGCGCAGTTTGATGAGAAGAAGGCTGAAGCTATGAAAAATTTAGAGCAAGCCACCCACAAACTTGAGATCGCCTTCGCACGAATTGGTGAGATTAGGACGATGTTAAGGAAGAACGAGGAAGGTAGAAATAACCTCCTAAGGTATCGGTTTTTGGAAGAGGAAATAAGGTATTTGAATGCTATGAAAACCTCTAAGTCGATCTTATCCCTCTCTTCAGCTATTAACTCTCTAAACTCAGACCTTGAGGAGGAGCGTTCTTCATTAAAGAAGAAGCAGCATGATAGGGAGTTGATAAGCTCTGAAATAGAATCACTTAAAGCGGCTAGAAGTGAATTCATAGCTTCTGTTTCAGATCCTTCTAAGACGTTCGTCAACTATGAAATGGAATTGGCATCTTTACAGACCAGGATCTCTTCTCTAGATTCTTCTATTAGGAACTTAGAGCATAGAAACTTGGAGATAGAACAAGATTTAACTACACTCAACAATATGCTTACAGGGCTTGAAACTGATGTAAGCGCCGTAAAAGTTTCTTTGGAAAAGATTAAAGCAGAAAAGGAAAACAAAGAATTAGAGAAAAATCAACTATCTCAGAAGATCAAATCCTTGTCGGTTCAGATCAACGATAAAACAAAATATATTTCGGAAATAAAAATGGAAAAACTTCGCACAGAACAGAAGATAAGAAAGATAGACTCGTTTTTAGAAAAAATAAATTCACTTAAGAATAATCTTATCTCTGTTCAAACTAAATTGAATTACAGATATAGTGTTCTAGATAGTAAACAAAAGTCTTTTTCTGTTGTTTTAAATGAATTAAGGCAGACTTTGACTAATCTAGATAATCTTCTACAAGCCGAATCTTCTCAAATTGTTTCAGTCTCTAAATCATATGAAGACATAGAGAATCGTAGGAGAATCATGATCGACGCTATTCGAGCTTCGTTAAATACTATGGAGAAGGTACAACTAACGATAGTAAAGGCTGAAATGGCTAGGAGAATTGCTAAGCAGGTCTTTGATGCGGAAGGCTTGCAAAGACTTGTAGACCTCGCCAGAACAGGCGTGGTGGGAAGTGGAATTGGTTTTGTGAGGGATATAATCCAGTTCGATGAACAGTACTCTAAAGCTGTACTTTCTGTTTGTGGTTTTTGGATCAACGCTATCGTAGTTAAGGACATTGAATCCTCTCAGAAGCTCATAGAGCTAGCTGAAAAGATTTCCACCAAACAGTTTAACATGGTCGTCCTTTCAGAGATCAATCCTGTAAAGGTCACTAAGCTGCCAGAGGATCTAAATATCCTCGGATATCTTTTTGAATTGGTAAAGGTTCCTGAAGAATATGACAACCTAAAATACTTCCTGTTCCAGAACACCGTTCTCGTTAGGGATGAAAAGAGCGCGTTTGAGCTTTCTAAGGAAGGACTAAGGTGCGTTACTGTAGATGGTGCTGTGTTTGAACCATTTAACGCGGCGTATTTCTCGAGCTTTCCAAACTTATTCGAAGAAGCTGTTGTTCCTTATGGAGGGGAAGAATACTATAGCGAACTTGAAAAGGCAATTGTTCGTCTTAAAAGGTTGGTTGAAAGAAGACAAGAAGACTTAGCGAGCCTTGAAGTTAAAGGGAAAGACATGCTCGAAAGGAAGGCTTTGATCTCAAAGAACCTTGGCCAGATACATGGGGAAGTGGACGCGTTAATTAAGTTCGTTAAAAAGTATTCTGAAACATATGATATTAACCAGAAGAAATTCGACGCCGTCAAGGCTAAGCTCATGAAGGTCGATTCACGCTTAAAAAGATTGCAAGAGAAGTATGACAAGTTGCTTAGGAAAAAGCAAGCCTTATCAAGCGTAATCCAAAGCGAAGAAGAAAACACCCAAGCTCAGATGTTGCTAAGTCTTAACGACGAGCTTTCAGCCCTTAATTCACAGCATCAATCTGTTATTAATCAACTTAATGAGATCAATCTTCAGCTCACCCAAACGAAGAATAGACTTGAAAACGACCTCTTGGTGTCATATAACACTACCAAAAAGAGTATTGAAAAACTACACCTAGAACTTGATGCAAATAAGAAGAAGATCGAAGAAAATAGGGTTCTCCTAAAGGAAGCGCAATCCGCCTACGCTTCTTTAAAGTCGAAGGAAGAAGAATTTCGTCGTGCCTCAACAGATATGCAGAAGACTTTGTCAGAATACGATTCGCAAATAGGTGAAAAGACAGCCCAGTTCAACTCTTTAAATGAATTAATAAGCAAGTCGACGGTTAGAATAAACCAGCTCTCCTCAAAAATTGAAAGTTTGAAAGAGAGGATGCAGTCGGAGTACAACACGTTAAGGATGTTCGGTTACGAGTCTACGATAGAATATTTAGATGGGTGTGAGCCTCTACTCTCGCTTCTTGAGCAGGAGGCATCCGAACTAAAGATGATGCTGAACTATTTAGCTGAGAAAGACTATGAGAACGTTTTTGAAAGCTATAAGAACCTCTCTCTCCGAAGCAATCAACTAGAAGAAGAAAAGAATAGCATAATAGACCTAATTGAGCAGATAGAAGAGAAAAAGAGAAACGTCTTCATGGAAGCGTTTGAGAAGATAGATAGGAATTTAAGAGCGATATTCAAGGAGCTTACAGACGGAGACGCTTGGCTTGAAGTAGAAAAACCAGACGACATATTCCAAGGGGGGATTTATTTGATGGTTCGGTTTCCTGGTAAGAAACCTAAAGAATCACTGATGTTAAGTGGGGGAGAAAAGACTATCACAACTGTTGCATTTATATTAGCTATGCAAAGCGCCTTTAAGTCACCCTTTTACCTCTTAGATGAAATAGATGCTCACCTTGATGCTATAAACTTGGAGCGGCTCATAAACATACTTTACGATAGGTCAAAAGAGTCTCAGATCATATTGATCACGCTAAAGGATGTGACGCTTTCAAAGGCCGATAAGATTTTTGGGGTTTATCAGAGAGAAGGTTATGCAAACGTAGTAGAGTATACTCCTGGGATAAAAGTTAAGGAGGCTCAGCAATGAATAGTCGAATTCCTCTAACAAAGGCTCCACTAAAGTTCCTTGTCGACCCTGAAGACATCTCAAAGAGGAGGGCATGGGATCTTAATGTTTCGGAACTGCTTAAGCAGTTCTACTCCGTTTACTCAGTAGAGGGATCCAAGGATTTGAGGTTGTTTGGGACGGTGGCTTTATCGTCCTCAATAATATTTAAACTCCAAGTTGAATCTTTCTTCTTATTTGAGAAACAGTCCACTAGAGTTGAAGTGAACGAAATCTCTTTGCCATCAATTATAGAGGTACCATATAGGCATGAATCGTATTCGACCTCTGTCGAAGACCTTTTGACCGCTTTAGAGAAGATAATCGCTTCTGCTTCAACCATTAAGGTGAAAAAAGAGGAAACGCTGGTTCCTGTTCCAAGCTTAGAGTTGCCTGTAGACCCCTTCATAATGAACATTAATGAGACCTTAAAGGAGTTTAAGAAAAAGCTTCTTTTGATCATGGATGAATCACATAAAATCAGTTTTAAGGGTATGGTTAAAGATCTGTCGATATTGGAGGTAGTTCGTCATTTTATTTTATGCCTCTTTGTAGCTCAAGAGCAGTTTGCTGATCTTGAGCAAACAGGCGATGATATCATCATTAGGGTGTTGGTGTGATGAATAAAGAGGAAATAAGTGTCCTCAAAGGGAGGATTGAGGCGGCATTGTACGCTAGCGGTCGCCCTCTTAACTTAGATGATCTGTCTAAAGCAACAGGTGTTTACTCTAAAAGGAAGAATCTTTTGTTAGCTAGGGAAGTACAGTCTACTTATAACTCGTTTTCGAACGCTTTAGAAATCGTCGAACTTCAAGGTAACTTGTTTGCCATGCAATTGAGGTCAGAATATAACCAGATCGCTAGAAAGTTCGCTACAAAACCTTTAGTGCCCGAAGTCGTTTTAAAAACCTTATCTTATATTGCTTTTTATCAGCCAATAACGATTAAGGATATCGTTCATCATATAGGGCCTAAAGCATATAGGCATCTCTCTATCTTGACAGCTTTAGAGTTCGTCACTATTGTTTCAGGCTCTAAGCCTAGAACTTATATCACAACATCTCATTTCTCTGAATATTTTGGGTTAAGTAAGGACATTGAAGTTCTTAAGCAGGAACTTAGGGCTAGGACTCCTAAAGGGTTACAGATGCCTAAGAATACTTAACGCGAGTGGCTGTAACTAAGGAAAAGTATATTACGCCATGATTTTTAACTTCAACCGCATCAAGGTGTTGTTAGAATGCCTAAATACGTAGAGAATCTGGGTAAGCGAAAAGTAACTGGGGGAGTTAAAACACCAAATAGGGGGAGGAGAGCGTATGAGCAGCATAATTACCCTATCGAAACTAAAATTAGCGAAGACCAGAGAATCATTAAGAAGACTAAGGGTGGAGGAATTAAGGTCAAGTCTTTATCTGCCCAGTTTGCGAATGTGGTGGATCCTTTATCTAAAGTGACTAAGAAGGTTAAAATATTAAGGATGATAACTAATCCTGCTAGTAAAGATTTGACGAGAAAGAATATTATTACTAAGGGTGCGTTGATAGAAACAGAGCTCGGCCCTGCGAGGATCACATCGAGACCTGGGCAAAATGGCGTTGTTAACGCTGTTTTGACGAAGCGGTAATAAAAATTGAAGGACTACAACCGTATAGTTTTGTGGCTGGATTATTTTAATTCAAAACTTTCTAGGAAGGAGGGAAGAAAAGTTCCTCTGAATATAGCGGTGAATTCTCCTACTTTAGCTGAACTCTTAGAGTCTGTTAGAAGACTAGGGTATAATGCCGAAGCTGTGAACGCTAGATACCCTAAGAGGTATTATGTTGAAAGTGGCTATGTGTCTGTCAATAAAGTTAAGAGCAAGAACATGACTTTGAAGGAGGTAGCAAGGATACTAGGCTCTGTTAGAGGCGTGAGTCGGCAAAAGGATTAAGTTTAAATTAGATGACATAAGTAAACCTGTTGTGAAGAAGTTAGGCAAAGTTTTACATCAGGCTAAAAGTGGAAACCTTATTTTAAAGACAGACATCTTTCTAAAGCCATCTGTGCCAGTTTATGATGCATCAAATAGGAAGGTTGGCTATGTTATCGAAACCTTCGGCCCTGTGTCATCACCATACGTCTCCGTAAAGCCGACTACGGATAGAGTTAGAAAGCTTATAGGGGCTCATTTATATATAGAAAGGGAGTAGATAACTTGAGTACAGCAAGTGACGATTCTTCACAAAAATGTCCCCTTTGTGGTTTAGGGTTGATCAATGACCTTGAATCAGGGGAGTTGATATGCCCTAAGTGTGGTATAGTTGTTCGAGACAAAGTGGTCGACAGTCATCCGGAATGGAAAGCGATCGATCTTGAAGATAAGCAAAGGCGTGTTCGAGTTGGAGCACCGATGACCTATCTTTTGCATGATGAAGGATTAAGCACACTAGTAGGTGACAAGCCTTACGGCCTCGGGTCGAACTTTCAGCAGGCTAATGATGCTAGAAAGATAAAGGCTACGTCTTCTATGGTTAGGGTGAATGCTGACGAACGTTCCTTGATGAAGCTACTGGAGAAAGTAGATGATCTGGCTTCTAGACTTTCTTTACCAAATAATGTGGCTGAGACTGCTGCCTATTATATTCGATCCTCCAAGGTTAAAGCCTTCTCAAAGAATAAGGGGCAGAAGGAGATCGCTGCTGCCATGATATATCTGGCTTGCCGCGTTTGCAACGTTAATAGGACGTTGAAAGAGATTGTAGATCTTTCTGATTTACAGGAGAAAGATGTTGCTAAGTACTATCGCGCTTTAGCCCAGATCTTCCCAACCTCATCAGTTAAGAGGCCTCGAGTTTTAAACTACGTAACGAAGCTTTCTAACATATTGAACCTATCTATAAGAGTCGAACGTCTAGCTTTAGACCTAGCTAGGAAAGTTGAAGACTCAGATATCTCACTTGGTAAGAATCCAGCTGGTCTAGCTGCTGCCTGCGTCCATATTGCTGCAACCCTTTTCGATGAACCGGTTTCGTCAGAGAATATTGCTGCAGAACTAGGTGTGACACCTTTGACAGTTAGAAATAGGACAAAGGAAATCTTAAACGCCTATGACATAACCATATATGTTAAGGGTTTAAAATAGAAAATCTTATAGCCAACTTCTCAGATAAATATATTTACATATTAAAACCAGGGATGTGTATTTATGTCGACACAACAATCGAACGAAGGTAATCTTCCAGAAGAAAAGCTTGATGAAGAAGAACTTGATCTGACTTCTAGGACATATAAGGCTATTGTTGAACATGGGATGGAGGGTATACTGCAAAGTCAGCTTTGGAAAGAACTGAATTTGACTAGTAGGGATGGAAGTAGGCTCGCTATTAGGCTAGAAAAAAGAGGTATGATAAGACGTGAGCGTGTCCTCGAGAACGGCAGATGGACTTATCGACTCTTCCCAATTAGGATGCCAATAAAGACGGCTTCAATCAGGGATGCTCCTTGTTTGACCTGTAAAGTAATCGAGCAATGCTCTACTGAAGGCCGTATTTCCCCTAGAGTTTGTAGCATGTTAGAGGAATGGGTTAGGAAAGAGTATCAAGAATATACGTCACATAAGGTAGTTATGAAAGTTGAAACTAAGTCAAGCCAAACGTGATTATTATAGGAAGAAGGCAAAGAAGGAAGGGTATAGGAGTAGGGCTGCCTTTAAACTCTCAGAACTAGTCAACAAATATCAGTTGATCCAAGAAGGTGACTATGTTGTCGATTTTGGCTGTGCGCCAGGCGGATGGCTTCAAGTGACAAGTAAGCTAGTTGGTGCTGAGGGAAGAGTCTTCGGCTTCGATCTGAAGAAGGTCGACATCAACCTCAGCAACGTCTATACATATGTTCTTGACGTTACGTCTCCTGATGCCTTGAATTTTGTTAAGAAATCGGTTGTTTACGAGGTTGATTTGATATTATCTGATCTGGCTCCCAATATTGTTGGGGTCTGGGAGCTTGATCATGCTAGACAGATAGATTTAACTTTAAGGGTTATAGATATGGTGCCTCATCTTCTAAGACCAGGAGGTAATTGCGTGTTTAAGATCTTCCAAGGTCGATACCTCGAATTGGTGAGGGATAGGTTAAAGGAAATGTTTGAAAAGGTATTCGTCACAAAACCTTCTGCGAGTAGGAAGGAGAGTAGTGAAGTATACGTTGTTTGTTTATCTTTCCTTGGTTAAGTTCAATAATATATCATTCACTACTTCTGATGGTGCATTTGTTTTAACTGCTTTACTGTTCAGAATGGTTCTCGAAGCGTAGAAGTTTCTCTGTTTTAACTCTCCGATGACCTTATCAATTGATGGTGTATTAATCTGTAGCCTATCACAGATCATGCTTATTGAATAATAGGTGGGAGGTCCGTCAGCTTCCTCCTTCGCTGTATTAAGCATTCTCTTATACTTTATGAGGCTAAGTTCTTCAGCTTCCTTTATCATTTCATTTATAAAGTTTGCGTCAAATAGTCTTCCAATCCACAGAGGTCCTCCGCACTTTACCTCCGCTCCACATACCTCGCATATTAGTTTGGGTGTATTAGAATTTGTTCTATTGTTACATTTCGGGCAGTGGTTTATGTAGCCGATGTTCCTGAGCGACTCATCCCCTGCCTTTGCCCCACTTCGAACTTGGATGTATACTCTCATATAATGTCTTGTAGAATGGCAGAACAGTGGGTTAATGCCTTTGTCATATCTGGCTGCTGAAAAGGCTAGTGCGCTGTAGAGCAATCTTATACCTACCTCATGGCAATATTCTGTGTGGAGGGATAACCCAAAATATTTTCTAAGCGCTACATGTGGATGTAAGCCACAAAGTACTGGGGTGTCTGTTGCGGTTATAGAAATCATCCCGTCTTTTTTCGCGGTCTTCAAAGCGTCTTCTAAGTAGGGGGCAGGTGTTCCGAAGGGGTCTACATCAATTATATCAAAGAAGTTTCCTTCCTTTCTGTTTGTTGTTAGGAAATGGTTTGCATCGTCATTTGATAAGATGCATTTGTCCGCCACACCGTTACTTTCTATGTTATATTCAGCGATTTCAATCGCGTTAGGGTTTATATCGTTCAGATAAACTTTGTAAATTTCTGTTTCTTTGGCTACCCTTATCCCTCTCACCCCTATTCCACATAAAATATCAGAAAATGTTAAAGGTCTTGACTGGATGCGGGAGAAGGTTTGATAAACTATTACTGAGAGATCTCTGCTTTCTATCCCCTTTGGGTTGAAGAAGGCTGGTTCTTTCGGCGGGTAATCGAGTCTAAGGCTGTCCTTTGGTATTAGTAGCTCCGTTTTTCCTTCTTTATAGTTAATCATATCTTGATGCATTATGTTCAACCTTCATTTTAAGGGATAAAAAAGACCCTTTGATGGGCAGTATCTTTCTACAGGGCAGATAGGGCACTTTGGACTCCTCGCGATGCAGACCTTTCTTCCAAAGTTTATTATCGCTAAATGTGCCTCAACTCTTCTCCCAGCTGGCAAAAGCCTCTCAAGTTTACTTCTTATTTTGAAGTAGTCATCTCTATTATCCGTTATACCTAGCCTTTTCGAAATCCTACTCACATGAGTATCAACAGGTACTATGTCTGCGCCTTTAGAGAAAGCCATGAACACGTCGACTGTCTTAGGTCCTATCCCCCTTATTTTAGAAAGAAACTTGGATACCTCTTCTTGGTTCATCTTTTCTATTTTTTGGCTGTCTCCTAACTCTTCTTTAACACGTTTAGCCAATTCAATGATGCGTGGCGCTTTGACGTTGTAAAGGCCTGCAGGTCTTAAACAGTCTATGATCTCCTCTTTTGAGGCTGAAAGGATGGAGTCAGGGTCTATTCCAACACGTTTTCTAAGAAGTGCAATAGCTTTGAATGTATTTTTGTCATTCGTGTTTTGGGAAATTATTATGCTTACTAGGTTCTCAAATTGGGTTCCAGGCCTAATCTCTCTTTTCGCGTAAAACTTTTTCGTTATCGTTTCCAACATAGACCGTTGAATTTCGCTCTCAACAACCGTCATTATATAGGGGAGAGATTTGTAAAACTACATAAATGTATTGTTCATAACTTGGTCTGATAGCGTTGGTAAAGAAAATCTTCGTCACCGGCGATCCAGGTGTCGGCAAGTCCACTCTCCTAAGTAGAGTTGTTTACCAACTAAGATCTAAAGGCCTAATGATAGGTGGTGTGCTTACCCGTGATATCCGAGAAAGAGGTGTTAGAACTGGTTTCCAGATTCAAAGTCTCTCAGATGGCACGACTGGGATCTTAGCGTCTGTTAGTTTGAAGGTTGGTCCTAAAATTGGGAAGTATGTGGTGAACTTGAACGATCTGAAAAATGTGTTCGCCTCCGCAATATTGTATGCGATTGACTTTTCTGATGTCGTTGTCTGCGACGAAGTAGGACCTATGGAGCTTCTCTCACCCGAGGTTAGAAAGGCTATAGAAACCTTAATAGAATGTAATAAACCGGTTTTAGGCTCTGTTCACAAAAGGCTCCGCGACCCAATAATTGAGAAGATATCTAATTCTCCTAACATTAAAGTTTACGAACTAACTATTGAAAACCGAGACCAACTCATAAGGGTTATTGTAGATGAAGTCTCATCCAATCTCTGGGGATGACTATGGAGGACACCACAATTGGGGGAATAGATGAAGCTGGGAGAGGCGCACTTATAGGTCCACTAGTAATCGCAGGTGTATCCATAGAATCGTCAAAAATTGATCTGCTACGGAATTACCATGTTAAGGATTCTAAGGTTCTTCTTCCTTCAACGAGAAATCGCCTTTACGATTTGATCGTTTCTACTGCCAAGAAAGTATATGTTGTTGAAGTATCACCTAAGGAAATTGATGAGTACGTCTTACATGGTAAAAAATTAAGGAAGCTAAACTACTTGGAATCTCTTAAGATGGCTAAAATCGTGGACGTTCTGGAAGCAGAAGTAGTTTATGTGGACTCAGCCGACGTCAACCCTGATAGGTTTGCTCAAGAGATATATTCTGCTTCTAAGTTAAAGCCAAAGATCGTTGCCGAACACCATGCCGATCAAAACTATGTTGTGGTTTCTGCTGCTAGTGTTGTTGCCAAGGTGACGAGGGATAGGAGAATTGAAGAACTAGCTAGCAGATATGGTTTTTTCGGAAGTGGTTACCCCTCGGATCCTCGGACGATGAAGTTTTTGGAGGATTGGATCAGAGCTAGAAGCGTTCTCCCGGACTTTGTAAGGAAGTCTTGGAAGTCTCTTAAGAAGGTTGGGGTAAAGAAGATCGACGAATATTAATTAAACTGCTCAACTACTTTTTCGCAACTATTAAGGCATGATCCTTGTCAAAAGGGGCTAACCAGATTGTTTGTACATGTTGGAATCCAGCGTTTTCAAGCTTCTTTTCTTCCTCATCAAAGACTTTAGAAGGCTCTTTTGCAACGTTGATGCTTCTCGACTTAACGATCAAGAACAGATAGCCACTGTCTTTTAAGTAGAAATTGCAGTTCTTAATTGCTATTTCGGTTTGGTCTGGTTGAGCAATGTCACAGTAAACGATATCCACCTTTCCAAACACGCCCACATATTTCTCAGGTTTTCTTGCATCTTCGACGATCGTTACAATGTTCTTTCTATATTTGGCACATCTGTCGATGAATTCGTTCGCAACTCTAGGTGCAAACTCCACAGCGAAGATGACACCCCCCTCCCCTACGATATCTGAGATGTGGCTGACGGTTGTACCGGTGGATGCACCTAGATAGAGTACTCTAGATCCTTCTTTGAATGGAAACTGTTTTAAATCGTTTATTAAAGCAGCAGCCAGTTTGCTCCTGAATGGGTCCCATAATCTATACTCTACTCCATCTATTTCAATCGTCTTCTCTCCGTAGACGGTTATACCTGGGGTAAGGTTCCCTGTACAGATCTTCTTTCTTTTATCATCTAGTATCCAGTAAACTCTTGACGAGCGTTCATCTAAGATAGCCTTTACCAAGGACTATCTTTTCCTCCCCTTTGCCTTTTTAAACTTCTTTTTTGACCTTACTTCCTCTTCACGAACCTTCTCCTCCGATTTCCTTATCTCATTTATACGGGCTACTAAGCTTTTTTCGATCGATGGATCAAGTTTCCTCCTATAAAGATCTATTCTAGCAGCTATTGCTATTTTTGCAGCTAAGGCTCTAGCTATTCTCCCTCTCTGCCATTTTTTAGCATCATGTATCAGCGTGTGCTGGAAGATTATTCCATGCTTTGGAGGTCTAGCTCCTGTTTTTATAGCCCTAAATATCGCTTTTTCAGCTCCTAGAATTTGGATGGTACTTGATGGCAGGACCGCTAACTTCTCTAAGCCTCCAGCCTTCGCAATTAGCCTTGCGCCTATCGTTGCTCCTAGGATCTGCGTCAAATTAGGTGCTATTTGTTTCATGACGTTCTCCACAAAGTTCGACATCCTCCTTCTGACCTCATACGTTTCTTTGACGTGGTTTGAAAGCATCACTAAATGTTCCAAGTCTTCCTCACGGAAGGCTCCTCCACGGGATCTTTGCGCTGCATTTAAAAGCGCCTCCTTCTTGGTACCTGAAAACCTTGTCTTCTCAAGTTTTTCCTCATCCAGATTCCTTCTATCCCCAATATCTGATACAAACTTACATAATTCTACTGGGTCCTCATAGAACTGGAGTATCTCTGGAAAGTGTATCTCATACCATTCTTTTACTCGTGTTCCAAGGATATTTATCATCTTGTCAAGTTCGTCTAACGCTAGGACTGCTTGCATCGCCTGCAAGTCGAGTCGAGTTGATTCCTCTGTTATCTTGAGTTCAGATTGCTTTAGGCTGAACTCCCTTAATAGTTCGAAGGCTTTCTCTTCGTTTTCTGCGAAACCTGATTCTATTATTATCCTAATCTTTTCAGAAAATATTTTTGATAATGCTTCTTCAGATAGAATATCGATGTTCACTGTGTCGGAGAGTGCTCTTTTGAGTTCGTGTGACTGTACAAGAACTGTTTCTATTTTGTGAAGTTTGATTTTGTTCCGCGCCTCTTCAATTAGGTCATGCTCTACTCCCTCGAGGAGCCTCTTATATTCGAGTGCTGCGTTCTTCTTGTAGTGAATCTTATCTACGACATTTAAATTTTCGTCGAGAAAGCTTACACCTGCTTCATGGGCAAATATTATGGTATTCAAGTTCTACACTTCTTACACTACCGCTTGACAATCTTCCTTATAAATTATCTCTGCCTATAAAGGAAACCTTTTTGCTTAAGTACTTCTATGACAATATTGTTGGATATGTCACTTAATTTCCAAGTAAAACTTGCTAGCTTAGAGATGGATAACCCTCTGATGCTCGCCTCTGGTGTTCTTGGAATGTCTCCATCTACTATTAGACGGGTTGCCTCTTCAGGGGCAGGTGGTTTAGTTACGAAGTCAATCGGGTTAGATGCCAGAGATGGTTATAGTAATCCAACAGTGTATGTTTGCGGGTACTATGGTCTCTTGAACGCGATGGGTTTGCCTAATCCAGGTGTAGATCACGTGGTGGAAGAGTTCTTAAATCAAGATTTTAAGTTCCCTGTTGTTTACAGTATATTTGGTTCCTCCCCTGGAGACTACTCCAAGATCGCAAGGAAACTGCTTAGGCTGAAACCTTCTGCTTTCGAGCTAAATCTATCATGTCCCCATGTTAAAGAAGTGGGTTCGCTGATTGGTCAGGATCCAAAGATGGTATACGATGTTGTAAAGGAGGTTAAACAATCTGTAAACGTCCCGGTTTTCGCGAAGATAACTCCCAATGTGGCTGATGTGGTGGAAATTGCTAGAACAGCTGTTAAAGCAGGCGCAGACGCTATTGTCGCTATAAACACAGTTAAGGCAATGGTGATAGATGTTGATGCCATGAAACCTGTTCTAGGTAATAAGGCAGGAGGTTTATCTGGGCCTGCGATAAAGCCTATATCTATAAAGATTGTTTACGATCTTTATGAAAACTTGAAGGTGCCAGTTGTCGGAGTTGGTGGGATTCAAACATGGAAGGATGCTGTGGAATACTTTCTTGCAGGGGCTAGGGCTGTTCAAATAGGGTCTGCTATAACATGGAAAGGGCTTGCTGTCTTCAAAGAAATACTATTTGGGCTTAGAGAATATATGATGGAAAAAAGGTTTTCCTCTATAGATGAAATCGTTGGAGGCGCTCATTAATGGTTTCTCAGAAATTATTTGATTTGGATGCGAACACTCTTAGAATAAGGAATGTTGTTAAGGTTTTAAGGTACAGCACTAAGTACGCTATCATATTCTTCCGTGATGAACGTGTTTTAAGGACTGAGGCTGGGCAGTATCTGATGGTATGGGTTATTGAAGATGATGAAATCCCTCTCTCCGTCTCACACGTTGAAGATGACGGTTTATGTGGTGTTACAGTTAAGGGTGTTGGAAGGACGACGAACGCGCTTTGCTCAATTTCCGAAGGCTTAAAGTTAGGGATAAGAGGCCCATTTGGGCGAGGCTACAAGGTTAAGGGTAAAAAACCCTTACTGGTTGCAGGGGGGATAGGTGTTGCCTCTATTCGCCTCTTAGCAGTTAAGATGACCAAGCTGGGAGTTTTCCCAACCCTAATTATAGGCACTAGAAGTGCCGATGATAATATTTTCCACAACGAATTTTTGGATCTAAGTGAGAACGGTTTTCTAAGATATATTCCAGTCACAGATGATGGTTCGCTTGGAGAAAAGGGCTTGGCAAGTGAGAAGGTAGACAAATTAGTTAGAGCAGAGGAATTTGACCAACTTTATGGCTGTGGTCCTGAAAAGATGCTTTACGCGTTATTCAAAATAGCTTTGAAAAAAGGAATTCAAGTACAGCTCTCACTTGAGCGTTATATGAAATGCGCTGTAGGGATTTGTGGTCAGTGCTCATTAGACGACTCAGGGCTTCTAGTATGCGAGGATGGGCCTGTCTTTAGTAATAAAGACCTGTTAAAATCCAATGACTTTGGAAGATTTGTTAGGACTGCTTCAGGGAAGAAGCTTCCAATCTAGTCATTAAAAGCCTGGGTTGAAAGGGTAACACTTATTTATGGCATGGGAGGTTGTTTTGATGATAGAATATGCCGACGCATGGAAGCCTTACAAAGGCGGGAAAGGTTAGGTCTAAGAGCCCTCTACAGAAGAAGGAGCATAAGCCTTCTCCAATTCCTAGGGAAAGAAATAGAGATAATTATGTTAAACGGTTTATATTAAAAAGAAAAAGTGGACAGAACTGGTTAATAAGGTAAATGATTTTATTCCCTAATAAACGAGAAAGTACAGATGCAGGGTCGCAATAATGATTTTGTTGCTGCATGTAAGAAGATTGCTGAGCTAATATTAGTGAACCCACCAAGGGATAATAGTTCCCTTTACTCTCTAAAGGTAAGAGTGGCGAAGGAGTTTGGGTTAAAATCTGTGCCAAAGAATTCCGATATCTTTTCAATGGTCCCACAAGAAAGGAAGACCGTTTTACAGTCACTTCTCAAGATAAAACCTGTTCGCTCTGCATCAGGTATTATAGTTGTTGCTGTAATGTCCAGGCCATACCCCTGTCCCCAGAAGGCGCCTTGTGTTTATTGTCCTGGGGGTGTTCAGTTCAACACTCCACAAAGTTACACAGGTTATGAGCCAGCAGCAGCAAGGGGTAAAGAACACAATTATGAACCTTATTCACAGGTTAAGCGCCGGCTCGATCAGCTAAAAGCTATAGGCCATGTCGTTCAGAAGGCTGAATTGATAGTGATGGGTGGAACTTTTCTTCACCAACCTATAGAATACCAAGAATATTTTGTTAAAGGATGTTTTGACGGCTTAAACGGGTGTGTTTCTAATTCCCTTGAAGAAGCTTTTAAACGTAATGAGAAGGCTGATGTCAGATGTGTTGGGTTGACATTTGAAACTAGACCTGATTTTTGTAAGGAAACCCATGTCGACTTGATGCTAAAATATGGTGCGACAAGAGTTGAAATCGGCGTTCAAAACCCCTCTGACAAAATCTATCACATGGTGGGAAGGGGGCATACATTAAAGGACGTTAAAACAGCATTTAGAGTGGCTAAAGACTCAGGCTTGAAGATTGTTGCGCATATGATGCCAGGGTTGCCTGGTTCATCTCCTAGGCTAGATCTTAAAGGTTTTCAAAGGCTGTTCGAAGACGAAAGCTTTAAGCCGGACATGCTGAAGATCTATCCTACACTTGTAGTTAAGAACTCTAAGCTGTATCACATGTATGTAAACGGGGAATATAAACCCTACACTGAAGAGGAAATGGTTGGTATTGTAGCAGAAGCTATGTCCATGGTTCCATACTGGGTTAGAATCATGCGGGTTCAGAGGGATATTGCGTCTAACTTGATTATAGCTGGAATTAAGAAGGGTAATCTGAGAGAGTTGGCGCATGAGCGTTTAAAGGAAATGGGAAAGACATGTCGTTGTATAAGATGCAGGGAGATAGGCTTACTTAGTTTGAGAAATAGAAGGTTTAGTCGAGATGTTTTCACTTTACATAGGATCGATTATGACGCCTCTGGTGGAAAGGAAGTTTTCTTATCGTACGAAAACTCGGATAGGTCTGCCCTGATAGGTTTTCTAAGGTTGAGAAAACCCTCCGATGTCGCGCATAGGCCGGAGGTTGAAGATGCCTCTGTTGTCCGTGAACTTCACATATATGGGCTCGCTGCTCCAATAGGCTTTAAGGTGGAGGGAAGTTGGCAACATAGAGGTTATGGTAGAAGATTGTTAGATGAATCTGAGCGAATCGCTAAAGAAGAGCATGGCTCTAGTAAGATACTTGTCACGAGCGCTGTAGGGGTTAGAGAATACTACAGAAAGCTGGGGTATTCCAGTATGGGACCATACATGGGGAAAAAACTTTTTTAAAGAGGGTTTTCTGAAGCTCTTTTTATAAGATCTATTATTGTTTTCTCAATGTTTTTGCATACTTCATTAAAGAAGTTCTTGGACTTCTGTGCGTCAAAGTGGGGGCTGTCTCCTTTCTCCCCTTTTATAATTGAGCCTAACTTAGGGTACATCCAAATGCCCGCTACTCTTTGAGTTTCCTGCCTTTTATCGTAAAGACTCTCCTTAACGAGTCTTTCATTTGTTGCTAACATCGCAGCCGTTTCGGCTAATGCTGCATGGCCAGACGAATTGATTTTAAAATGTCTTTGGACAAGTTCCTCGCTTAAAATCCACCAATCAATGTTAACTATTCTGACTCTAGCTGTGTTATAAGCTCTTTCTGCAGCTTCTTTTATGCTGTCTATGTTTCCAGCGTGGCCATTTATCAAAATGATGTTTACGAAACCTGATTTTGCGAAGCCAACAAATATATCATAAAGGTAGTTTGTAAATGACGATGAACTTATTGGGATTGATCCGGGGTAACAGCTGAGCGATGTCGTTACACCATAGTATATCGGAGGTGCGATAAACGCGTTAACTCTCTTCTCTAACCTTCTTGAAATTTCAATCGGGATTAATGCGTCAGTTGCTATTGGCAAGTGTGGGCCATGTGCTTCTATCGTTCCTATTGGAACAATAACCGTGTTGAAACCTTTATCTAACATTTTCATAATTTCAGGCCAACATTTGGTGCTAAAATCTTCCGCCATTTGGATCACTGTTTACTAAAGTTTCTTCTGATTTAACTTTTTGCCATTAAATTATCAAGTTCTATAATGTTATTAAAAGTGGTATACCGTTTTCTATTTGTCAGATGGTTATATTAGATAGGTTACATCTTATGGCTGATGTCTGAAGGGCCTGATGTTCAAATAAGGTTTGGGTATACTATAAACGGTTCTTTGGATGTGCATGTTTTTGAATCTGATGATATTTTAGTACTAAATGATCAAGCTGAATATTATGTTGTCTATTTGCTTCAGGTCTTGAAGAGGGCTGGCATCGCCTTCGATTTTTACGACCTTGTAGGCGAAACTATCGGTGCATTGTCTTCCGACTTTCCGTTGGTCAATGGGAGAAGTCTTGTTTCTTCAGTTTTAGTATATGAAGGTGAAGATTATTTATCATGGAGCAGGCTTGTCGCAGAAGCGTTTAAGGTGTCCTTGTCTCTTGGTGAAGACGAATTCCTCTTTCTAAATTCAATTTTACAGACTTTATATAAGCAGAGTCATAATGTAAATCTGCTACAGGTCTTAAGTAGTATTCGCTCTTACGATTCCCAGGAGTTATCCTTTATTGAGCGGTCAACTGCTTCTCGACTTAATTGGAGATTCTACTTGATCAGCGATCTTATGTTAAGCTTAATATCTGATAAGAACCTTGAGCTTACATCTAAACAACAGACCGTCTTCGATCTCTCAAAGATTTCTTCTATAGAGGGAAGGATCCTAACTTTTTCCATCGAAGTTGCTAAAGAATTAAACAATGGGAGGAAAGTTCAGATAGTGTACTTGGGTAATTTGCACTCAAACGTCAAAGTCTGTGTGATAAAGTACATGAAGTTGATACGACCTTTTTGTTCCGCAGCAACGATCGTAGCTTCAAAACCCCATTTTCCTGATTGGCTTGTTAAGAACTTTGGGTTATTGATCTTAGATGAACACTCTCTAACCCTGTTTAACAAAGGTGCTAAGGATATAAGAATAGAACCGTTCTCCCATGGCGAACTACTTTACAAGAGAGGCGACTCTTTGACTCCTTTTTTGTTTGAGAAACCAACATTTAAGGTTGAAGGTGTAGTAAGTGAGCGAAATGTTGTAAGAGATAAGACCGTTTCTGATATTGATATCGCAAAGAGAATAGTGAAGTTACTCGTAGTCTCTAATAACGTGACCAGAGTAGGGCTTATCCAGAGCCTCTCTGTGGATCTCCCAACAGAAGTTACAGAATACGTTTTACAAGAGTTGATCTCACTAGGCTATATCATTTGTGAGGTAAAAAAGACCAAAACAGGTCTGGTAACCCGTCTCACATTATCTATGGATGGTCGTGCTTGGGCCTCAAAGGAAGGTGTTGTCTGATGAGCCACATCGTGACAGGACTTGAATCGTTGGATGAAATATTGGATGGAGGGCTTCCAAAGGGTGCCTTAATGCAAGTATTTGGTGAAAAGGCGGTAGGAAAGAGCATTCTTATCTCCCAACTTGCATACAAGAATCTTGAAAACAAAGAGAATAGTTTGATCATTGATACTGAGCAGGGCTTTAAGAATACGATAGCATGCTATTGGCATCAGAGGTTTAGTAAAAGGTTTGGGCTAGAACCGATTATACAATACCCTTTGGTCAAAAGGTTTGCAGTAAAAGGGCGCGAGAGAAGGGTTAACGAATCTGAAGTAAAGTCAGCAATTGAAGCCGCCTTATCATCACTGAAAATAAACTATACAAAGGCACAATTAGAGCAAGCAAGTTGGTCCTTTCTCCCCGAAGTTGAATTAGAGTATAAAGTTTCTGATAAACCAACTATATTCGTCTTAGAAGTGCCTAATCTACATGATTTGCTCCTGTTGCACGGAATACGGTGTGATCTCTTGATCAGTGAGTCTGGAAGGGTTGAAGTTCGACTCTTACCTGGAACTAGCTTTAACGCAATTGAAAGTTCTTTGGGGAAGATCATAAAAGAGAATAAAATCTCTTTCATATCTTATGATAGTCTCTCGATGCCACTTAAGTCTACATTTGTTGGCACTCAAGACTTCCCAGGGCGTTCCGCAGCTATAGCATTAATACTTGGCCAAGCTCAAAAATTATGTGCTGCACAGAATGTCTGTATCGTATCATTAAATCATGTAACCATTCACCCAATAACAGGGCAGAATAAGCCCTATGGAGGTCAGATCGTTGGTTACGATTTTAAATTTAGTCTTCTCCTTGAAAAAGCGCATTATTCAATAGTAGACGATAGGACGGTTGTAAACCATTCGTTTGCTAAAGATGCAAACAGGGTTCTTAGGATCCATAGGCACCCATCATATCCTGAATACTCGAAATCTATCGCTCTAAAACTTGGAGACGAAGGATTTATTCAATAGATTATTATGCTCAAAGCCTTAAAATTCTTCTCTTTAATCGTTCTTCTCATAATCTGCTTTACTATATTATCCTCTATAGCGCTTGTCGTTATCCAAAAGCTAAGCAATAGCTGGGGTACCTTATATACATGTATTGTATGGGGGTCCTCTCTTTTATTCGTTTCCGTAAATATCCTTGATCTCACTGTAGGAAGAAGGTTTTCTAGGGGAATAAAAAACTCTCTAAAAAATCTCCAACTTTACACATCAACCTTATTTTTATTATACTTACTACTAAGGTCTTTAATTGATGGTTGGATCGTTTTAATACTTTACCTATCAACCATTGTTTACATAAAATTAGGAAAAAATGTCACGTTGTCGAATAAATTTATGTTTGAAGAATTTGATGGCCCAATAAGAATCAGGGGATTACTGGTTAACGAATTTACAATGTTTCTACAGTTGTACCCTTTAATGGATTTCAACGCCATTAAAGATGCACTATTCAAATTAGGTGATGAAATCTTGATCCTAAGGTCAAACTCGGGTAGAAGCGCTTATCTAAAGGTTTCTTCCAAACAGATCCTTAGAAAAAGAGGTAAAGAAGTCTTTTTAAAGAAAATTGGGCGTAAAATATCTGAAGCTGGCCTGCTTAAGCTATGCCTATTAAGAGTCGTTGATATGAACGAGGCATTCAATATATTAAATTTTAAACATTCCCTTAAAGAAAGAACATCTACAAATATAATTTCTGACCTGATTATATTGAAGACTAAAAGAAATTTGAATGCTTTACTCTCTCGGAAGGGATGCAGTTCTATTAAGGTCTTCTGCATAGGAAAATACTGCGAGGAGGTTCCGGTTAAGCTTGGCTTTGACGATTTTAACTTTTTGAATGATCTCGGATTTGCGTTCTGCAAGTCCTTGATTGTTCTGAAGAAGATCAATATTAATGGGCAAGTTTCTATAAAGGTAAATGTTTACGAAGAAGGAAATAATCTAACTTTAAGTATCCTCTCCTCTCCAAAGGTGACATTAAGTAAAGAACAGTTGCGAATACAATGCACCATCTACTCCATCGACCCGTTGACCTTTAGTTATGCTAAAAAGCCTGTTTCAGAGCGATGTTTACAAAAAGGTTAAATCAACTTCTATTATATGCAACTCGGAGAATATTGAAAGACACTTCAGGATATAAGGGTGCTTTGAAGGCCTTTTTGGAAGCTCATAACATCGGCGCAGGTGACATTGTAGTGGTTAAAACAGATAAAGATGAATATAAGGGTACAGTAATACCAAGATATGAATACGCGTCACAAGACTTTCTAACTTTAAAACTTCCTAATGGGTATAATATCGGTGTTGAGTTTAATAAAATAAGATCAATAAAATTGGTTGAAGAACATGCCCCTCCTGCCTTTGCACCACAACATTTAACCGCTCCTAAAAAGGGTCTGCCTAAGGCTGTAATAATAAGTACAGGTGGTACGATTGCGAGCAGAGTGGATTATAGAACAGGCGGAGTTAGGCCGGCTCTTTCTGCCTCTGACCTCCTCTCTGTCGTTCCTGAATTGGGTGATATAGCGCAAGTTGACGCAGACCTCCTCTTTAGCATATACAGTGAGAACATGACGTTCTCGCATTGGAGTAAACTTTCTGAAAGGATTTACAATTATATCAAGGAAGGATACAACGGGGTTGTTGTAACCCATGGTACCGATACCATGGGATACGCAGCTGCAGCTCTTAGTTTTGCTCTTCATAAAACGCCGATCCCAATTTTACTTGTTGGGTCGCAAAGATCTTCAGACAGGCCTTCCTCTGATGCAGCCTCTAACTTAATTGCTGCAATGGTCACGTCTCTTAAAGCCCCGTTTTCCGGTGTTTACGTTTCCATGCATGAATGGGTTTCAGATGAGAGAATCAGTATCCATGTAGGAACAAAGGTTAGAAAGCTGCATACAAGTAGAAGGGACGCGTTTAAGTCCATCAACACGAGTCCAGTTGCTGTATATAAGGATGGTGAATTAAATGTTCTTAGGAATGATCTACCAAAAAGGGGTGTCTCTGACGACTTTCGAATCTTTCCCAAGTTTGAAGAGAAGGTTAGCTTAATCAAGTTCTATCCGGGCTTTGACCCTTCGATCATTGAAAGCTTGTATCAGAAAGGATACAAGGGTTTAGTCTTAGAAGGGACTGGTTTAGGTCATGTAAATAAGTTGACTGCCGATTCCCTGAAAAAGTTGATTAGAGATGGCTTTATTGTATGTATGACTTCACAGTGTATTTATGGGAGGGTGAGGCTTACCGTGTACGACACAGGGCGTGATCTCCTTGACGCAGGCGTTCTACCTCTAGAAGACATGCTTCCAGAAACCGCGTTTGTAAAACTTTCATGGTGTCTTGGAAATTTCGAGAGGGAAGAAGTGTCTAAGATGATGCGTTCGAATATCGCTAATGAATACAATTCCAGACTGCTCCTTGAAGAGGTTGAGTAGAGTGAGCTATGATAAGGTTGAACTAAAGACAGGTCTTGAAATACACCAGCAACTGGATGTAGGGACTAAACTATTTTGTGACTGTCCGACAATAGAAACCGATGTAGCGCACACTAAGATTTTGAGGCGTCTCAGGCCTACTCAAAGTGAGTTAGGCCAAATAGATCCAGCAGCGCTCTACGAGTTTAAAAAGAAGAAGTTCAACGTGTACCTATATAATCAAACATCTGCTTGTTTGGTTGAATGTGATGAAGAGCCTCCTCATCCTATAAATATGAATGCTGTAAAAGCGGCTATCACTGTTGCTCTGGCATTGGATTCAAAGGTAGTTCGAGAACTACATGTTATGAGAAAGATAGTTATAGATGGTTCAAATACAACAGGCTTCCAACGCACAGTTCTAATTGCTTTAGGCGGATCCCTTAAAGTTGATGGCATGGACATACCTGTTCAGACAATTTCATTAGAGGAAGATGCTGCAAGGATCATAGAAGAGAAAGAAAATTATAGAGTTTTCTCTTTAGATCGTTTAGGTGTCCCCCTCGTAGAAATCGCCCTTGCTCCTACAACAGTTGACCCTGTAACAGTTGAACGTATTGCCCTTGAATTAGGTCGGCTACTAAGGTTGACGAAGTTGGTTGCAAGAGGCCTAGGAACTATAAGACAAGATCTTAACGTTTCTGTTCACGATTTTAAACCCTCTGAAGTCAAAGGTGTTCAAAGACTGGACTTGATTCCAAAGGTGATTGAATATGAAGCGAAGAGGCAAGACTATCTTTTCAAGGTTTCTAATGAACTCAAAGCTAAAGGACTTACCGCAGAAAAAGCTATTGGTACATATGTTGATGTAACGAAGCTTTTAGAAGATGTTTCCTCACAAATTGTAAAAAAGGCTTTGAAAGAGGACAAGACTATTTACGCTATTAAACTAGTCGGCTTCAGAGGCTTACTAGGGAGAGAACCATTTCCTGATGTGCGATTGGGGTTAGAATTGGCTGATGTGGCAAGAGCACACGGTCTTGGAGGTGTACTTCATTCTGATGAACTACCTGGATACGGTATATCTAAAGAAGAAGTTAAAAGGATAGAACGTGTGTTAAAAGTTAGAGAAGATGACGGTTTTTACTTGGTCTTCGCCTCTAGTGATGATGAAGAAGCATTAAACGCCATACGTCGAAGAGCCATAGCCTTTTTTGAAGGCCCAATTCCTGAGACAAGAGGGCCATTGGCTGACGGCCGGACTAAGTATTCAAGGCCTAGACCAGGTGCTGCGAGGATGTACCCTGAGACAGATATCCCTCTAATTAAAGTAACCGATGAGCTTATTAATGAATGTATGACACGGGTTCCTAAGCCATGGATTGAAGTGTTAAACTACTATGTTACCACGTACCACCTTAACGAAAAGCTAGCTACTCAAATACTTGATTCAAACTATTTGTCCTTATTCGAAAAGGCATGTTCAGAAACTAACTTGTCCCCCACATTCTTGGCTGTATCGCTCACTGAATTGATTGTTAGTTTGACTAGGGAGGGTGTAGATACTTCATTCCTAGATGATGTTCGACTCTTAGAACTCTTTAAGTTGGTTGACTCAGGACAAGTATCCAAAGAAAGTGTTTTAGACGTTATGAGGTATATGTGCCAGAATAAGGTCGGATCTGAAGCTGCTTTAAAAGCAATGGGGATAAAGGCAATTTCTGAAGAGGTTCTTAGAAGTATTATATTAAGAGTTATAGACTCAAATATTAGGTTGGTCGAAGCGCAGAAGGAAAGAAGTTTTGGAGCGTTAATGGGATTGGTTATGCGGGAAGTGAGAGGGAAGGTCGATGGTAAGAAGGTGTCTACTGTCTTAAGAGAAGAAATCAAAAACCGTCTCGAAAGTAAACGATAGAGTAAACTATTGGTTAAGTAATTAAAACTATAGAAAACTCGCACTATTATAAAATCTTTATATTCAATTTACATTTACGTTTGCAGGATAAGTATGCGTTTAAGAGTTAAGTTTGGGCACGCTGAGGTCGAATTCGAGGGCACACTGGATGAAATGGTTTCAGCTATCGATTTAATCCCTAAAATTATTGATATTGAGAAGGAAATCAACGGTTTAAGAGGAGAGGAATTGAAGGTTGAAAATAAAGGTTTAGGTAGCGTAGAGCCTATAACTAAACCTGTTGAACAGGTTGACGTCTTTCCTCCCACAATACAAATTTCAAAGGAGGACTCTATAGCTGACATAATAATAAAGGTTATCAACTCTCCATGGGGCAAGGTGCCGAGAAGACTTGAAGAAGTAAAAAAAGCATTAGAAGTCTTTGGATTTACCCTTCCGAGGTCTACAGTCGCGGTTACACTACTCAGGCTCACTAAGTCAGGTAAGATTAGACGTTTTAAGGATAGTTCAGGAGAGTTTGTCTACTCCCTACCGATTTCTGCGATAGTCGACCAAAATCCTTTACAGCTAGATAACGAAACCAATAAATCCAACTAAAGCAAAGGTGATGCATAATGTCAGAAATAAACAAAGTGAACGTAACAATTACATTTGGATTATTACGGGCTGAGTTTTCAGGAACCCCTGAAGAAGTAGTTAAACTTTTTAATCAATTCATCATGCAGCAGCTACCGCAATACGATCTTGCGCAGAAGATCTCTTTGAACTTCACATTAAATGACCTTATGTTAGCCTTCGCTAACTTTATTAGAATAACTCCGGAGGGTGCCAGAATCTGGTCAACAGACCTTAGCGATAAAGAAATCATCGCCTTACAACTTGTCGCGACCAAGATAGAGTATTTGATGAATAGAAGGTCTTCCCCATCCCTCTCCTTACAAGAGATACAAGCGAGTACAGGGCTCAATAGTAAAAGCATCAGTTCTAGGCTCAGTGAACTTGTTAAAGCAAACCACGTGGAACGTGAAACCACTGATAAAGGTGTGATGAACAAAATTACGACAGTAGGGATAGAATGGCTAAGACAGCAGCTACAGAAAAAATTAAAGACCTAGGATATCTCTTAAAGGGGAGGCTTTTTTTGGACGTAATGGTAGTTTCTGGCCTCTCCCTCCCTAGTAAGCAAACCCTCTCTCACAAGGTCTGTTAATGCGTGGGAAATCGCAGACCTATCGTAATGGTAACCTCTCCTAGCTAATTCCTCATCTACCTCGGAGAGCCTTTTTGAAACTATAAACCACCCCTCTCGCCACATTTTTTCAAGAAGTCCTCTACAAGTCACACCTCCTAAGTCCTTTACTTCGTAAGGTGTTGCACCTGTCGATGTCTTCTCAAACCCTGCGAGGACCTTTGCGACTACCTCGGTTACCTTATCTTCGTCACATTCTAGTTCGATCTCCCAACTTCCCCTCTTGAGTTTGATCCTGACGATGTTGTTCATAGAGCGACCCCACTATTGTTGTTGTTCAAGTTGAGCAACATTTATATCCTGACCTTGCCCACCTATATTGTTCAACATGAACAACAAAATAAACATTCCTATAGAAGATTCAAAAGAAAGCGTTAGCGCATTCTTCGATAAAACTTTCACCTACTTGTCCGACGTTAAAAGGGTTTTTGGAAAAAAAATGATATTCCATGATAGAAACTCAGACGAACTAAAGCCAATTGTCTCTCTCTCTGAGATGCCTATGCCTTTAAACATCGAAGTATTTGACCAGGTAGAAGAAGCCTGTGACATTATAAGTATAGATTCTTCTTGCATCTCTATAGGTGAAACTGAAGATGGTACGGTATACGCCGTTAAATCGGGTGTTTCTGTATACAACAGTTCTAAGCCCAAGTCTTTTCACATTTACGGCCCTTATCTTGTTTACCTTGACGAGCAGGTTATTAGGCAGATTTATCGCGATAATCCGTTTAAAGAAAAGCTCGTCAAGCTAGTCACACTTGATAATGAATATGCAAAAGATTTAGTTCGAGTTATAATTGAAAGGGAAGTTCAAAGGTATATGGCTACAAAGTTTGAGAATAGCATAATACTAGTTGATGGATCACTTAAGCCTTCTTTGTTTGAGGTGGAAGGATGTTCATTAAGTGAGGTTATGGACATCTCAAAGGAGCGAGGGAACACGTTCTTAGGTGTCTCTAAACGAAGCAAGTTCAAGCTTATAAAGAAAATCTTAACTCACCTTGAACTATTAAATTACGCTCCTGTTAAAGTTGATGTTCATCACATACTAGACAACCTAGTAACTAAACTTGAAGGCCACATATTTGTTGTGAAGTTCAAGAGGCATGGTTACGCTTTCAGGGTGGACGTTCCATACGATTCTCTACTCCACGTTGACGTTTTATTAGGAAAGGTGTTGTGGAACGATGGTTTTAAGCATGGTTACCCAGAATCATTAATCATGGCACACAGCGTTTCTATCTTTAATGCGGTTGAACAGGTTTCTATAAAGAGTGCGTTAGCTCGCTCATTGAACATCGTCCAGATACCCACTAGAAAGTTAAGGAGGTCTATCCTAGGAGGTTTAAAATTTGAGGGAGGTCTAACGAATATATGAGGATTGTCTCGAAAAAAGATGATGAGATAGTTGTGCTAGCTCTGCCAAGTGAAGATATCCCAAAAGGTGGATACTTGGTCATAGATGACACTTCTGTGAATAAGGAGATGGTGGTTCAAGTCTACGATGAAACATATCTAGACTCTTCAAGTTTCCTAGATGAAATCGTAAGAGACGAAGTCATCAAGTCTTCTGCTCCTTCAACAGAAAATGACCCTCTTCAGATAAGTGCTCTGTCTTACATGTTGATGGATATGCGCTTTTTAAAATGCAAGATTAGGGGGACGTTCCAAGATGGTCACTTCATTCCCATATCAACTTGGTTACCATCTAGAACGAGTTCTAAGATAAGGTTGGTTAAAGTAAACGAGCTCTACTCGAAGATACTTGGGAGAACGGATCTAAACGTGGCGATCGGCACCACGACGGATGGGCAGCCATATCATATTAGTCTAAATAACTTAGACGGCCAACTCAATATAATAACTGGGAAGAAGGAATCTGGTAAGTCTCATCTATCTAAAATACTTGTATCAAAGTTGGTTGAAAATGGGGCGTATGTAATCGTCTTCGATATCAACAACGAATACGCTGGAATAGTGAAAAAGACAGATGGCTCAGAAACAGCCATCTCCAGAAAGTTTCTCAGAATGAAACCTAGTGAAAACCTGATCTTCTCCCTAGAATATATTGGAAAGAGGACTTTGGTGAACGTGCTCCAAAATGTTTTGGATACACCTGGTGTTACATTAAGAGAATTTATTAGAATAATTGATGATCTACAATCTAAAGGCTGTTTGACAATAAAGGAACTGGGGGAAGCGATTCAGAACTGGAAATGTAATGAATTTGTTCGCGATGCCCTTTTTACAAGGTACTATTCACTGCTTTCTTCAAAACTTTTTTCCGACGACCTCGAGGACACATTCGATGTCGAAAAAGTGTTACGACAGTTCCACGAAGGGCTAGCCCTTGTTATCCAATTGGGCAATACTTCGCCTCTAACTCGCAAAATCGTTGTTGAAGCATTACTAAATAAATTATGTGATCTACTTGAAAGTGGTCGAATCCCACCTATCTTTCTTTTCGCTGAAGAAGCGCACCTCTACCTAAGAGACACATACTGGGATGACATAGTTACCAGAATGCGCCATTACGGTGTATTCACCACGTTCATTACCAATCAACCTGACGCGATACCAAACGGTATTTACAGGCAGGCTGACAACATATTCTTATACAATTTTGTGAATACAAACGATCTAGAAATGGTTTCTCGTGCGTCTACCGTAGATGTCGAAACCATCAAGTCACTTGTTAGAACCCTTCCACCAAGACATTGTCTTATTATTGGGAAAGTTGCTGCTAGCATGCCGACTTTAGTTAAAGTTGCTTCGCTCGACTTTCAAGCTATGGGTGAAACAAAAAGATTCTTTAAGAATAGGTTAGCAGTAGTTATGCACTAGACGTCAAGTAATTTACTATGCCTTTTTTGAAAACTTATTAAATGACATTTGAGTGATGATATTGATGTCACTACAGTACGATGAAATCTTAAAGAGAATTGTTGGTGATGTGGTTTTAAGTGACAACGTTGGATTAGCTCTGAGGTCTTGGCGAGAGAAACTAAATGTGAAACAGGTTGAACTCGCTAAACATCTAGGGATTTCTCCCGCAGTACTCAGCGACTATGAGAGTGGGAGGAGAAGCTCGCCTGGAACCACATTCGTAAAGAAGTATGTGAAGTCATTAGTTGATATTGATCAGAAAGGTAACAAGATATTAGGTAAACTAGATGTACCACTTAGTGAAACCGCCATATTGGCCATAGGTGAATACAAGCAATCGATCGGTGCGAAACAGATCGTTCAAGCTCTTGATGCAGAGGTTCTATCTGGGGAAGAGCTGCTTAATCAGCAGATACATGGTTACACGGTCCTTGACAGTATAAAGACTATTTTGACGATGTCAGGCCTAGATTTCATAAAGATATTTGGTTTTAACTCAGAGCGTGTTTTGGTGTTTACAAAGGTCGGTCTTGGGCGTTCCCCCATAGTTGCAGTTCGAGTTTCACAGGTGAAACCTAGAATGGTGGTTTTGCATGGTCCAAAGCAGGTTGACCCACTTGCTGTGGAAATCTCGAAGAAAGACAATATAATACTTTGCATAACTAGGTTGCAGTCAGAGAACCAGGTAATCGCTAATCTTCAAAGGTTTTAACCAACAAAATTTTCTTAGTGAAACAAAAATAGGGGTTGTGGGCATCTAGCCTTATTTGACTGTTAATGGGCCCATAACTGGTTGAGGGTTTGCTCTTGCATAGACTAAGGCTACTCTCATTGCTTTGTCCAGTGTTAGAAAGCCGTAACCCGCGTCACGGCCTTTCCAAGTGTAAGTTACCACTTCAAAGCCACTGAAGACGTCGGAGACATAAGCTCTCCCACCTTTCATTGGAACACTTGACGCTGCTCTATCTAGTATATACTCAACATCTTTTTGGTTGAACCATGGATATCGCTCAAGAATTAACGCCGCTATCGCCGATACATGAGGTGCTGCTTGGCTCGTCCCCCAGACCGCGTAGAAGGACTCCGCGTATGGGCCTTCTGGTTTATAGGGGCCTCTAATCGCAGCTCCTGGTGCTGACACATCTAATACCCTCCAAGTCTGTCCAAGGTCTGAATTTGGTCTACCACTAAAGTCTGTTAGATAGACGTGCCAATTGTTCATGTACATCTTTTCTGTGTTGGGGTCATACACCTTGTTTTTGGTGTTGAGTTTTTCTGGTACATCATTCCACCACCAATAGTAGTTGTAGTAGCCTCCACCGTATTCCTGTGTCCAACCTGCTGCCGCAGTAGAAATGACCTGAGAGTATGCCCCTGGCCATTCCATTCCCTCTTCACCGTTATTCCCAGCTGATGCTACAACTATCACACCATTGCTGATGGCGTAGTCTATCGCTTCCTCTATTATCTTAGTTGGCGATGGCCCTCCTAAGCTCATGTTGATGACGATTTTAACGCCGTATTCGGCTGCTAAGTCTCCTACGTACCTTATGCCTGCTGCAACCATCTCATCTGTTCCACCGGAGTAGAAATAACCATTCCCATCAGGGTCAAAAACGACCCAGTCATCTAACACAAGTACAGGGATTATGGTTACCTTCGGTGCCACCCCCTTCACCCAATAATCTTCTCCTAACCTTGAGAAGAAAAATCCGGTTATAATGCTTGTGACGTGTGTTCCATGTCCTGAACCCCAACCAAATCCATTTGCATCTGGGTTTCCTTCGTCATGCGTTAGAAAGCCTCTGTCACTTCTTAATGGTCCATACGAGAATAAACCATCCTCTGAGAAGTTTCCTCCCTCTCCAACGTAGAACACGTCATGTGTGAACCCGATTCCCCACTCCTCTTTGATATTTACCATCGACTCTGGGAAATAGGTCAGGTAATTTGATAATAGACCTGTGTCTAAGACCGCTACGTATATTCCCTCCCCATCATCAGTTTCCTCCGCATTAACCATGTCAACATTGAATGGTATAGGATCATGTGGTGTAACCAGCTCCATGTCGGTTATCTCCAGCGCCTTGAATACATCTACATGGTTCTTAAGCTGCCTTGCCACAAACTTTTGGCCATTATAAGTAAAGGCGTGTACAGAAACGTTCGCTTCAGAAAGCAATGGAAGTAGCGATGAAATAGCTAGGATCGTTATTATAAGTATTATCTTTATTCTCATTTTCCCCTATCCAAATAATTTTGAGAATTAACAATAAATACTTTTAGCCAAAAAAATGATCAGTTTTTAGGTTTTTAAAACCTCACTGATTTTTACCCTGTTCTGGTCCCAAGTATCTCTTTTCCTCACCGTAACCGTATCGTCTTCTAATGTCTGATAGTCTATGGTTATGGCATTAGGGACACCTATTTCATCAACTCTAGCGTACCTTCTTCCGATCGACCCATCGTCGTCATAAAGTACAGAAATGCCCTCTGCCTTGATCATGTTGAAGACTTCCTTTGCCTTTTCGTCAAGTCCATCTTTCTTCACCAATGGGAAGACCGCGAACTTATATGGTGCGATGTCCTCCTTTAAAGAGAGAATCACTCGATTCTCCCTCTCTGAATAGGCATGTTCAAGAGTAGCGCATATTATTCTCTCTATACCAAAACTAGGTTCAACCACGTGTGGAATGAACTTTCTGGTTGAAATCGTTTCTTCTACTTCTTTTAAAGTGAAATACTCCCTTCCAAGCACTACCCCCTCAAGCTCTATCTTACCAACTTCATTCAATTTTTGTGCGAGCGTTTTGGGATCGTATTTTGAGATCTCCACGAATATTTCTGAAGCTTTCCCATTAAATTCGTCCTTTACCCTCTTAGAGTTGACGTACGCTAAAGTCTTCTTCTCTCTCATCGGTTCTTTGAGTTCTTCTACTACATACATATCGATGCTTCCCTTGAGCGTGTGCGACTTCAAGTCATAATCTTGCCTGTACGCGTGCCCCGCAACTTCGATCCACCCATATTTCTCTGTTAGAACTTCTTGATCATAGGTTTGTGCAGAATAATGTGCCCTCTCTCCCTCTAACTTCGCCTTAAACCTTTGGAACTCGGATTTTACGCCGAGTTCGTTCAAGAACTTTTGTGAGAGTGCCATAAAGAATGCGAGCCATGGTTGTATGATGTACCCCTTATCGATGGCCTCCTTTGCTGACAACCTATATGGGATCTCATCTCCTCTAGCTACCTTTTTCTCATCAAGTATATTCATCTTTATGTCATCGACTTGATGCAGGTATTCACAGCTGTTATTATTTGGGTTGAAGAAGAATTCAAGTTCTATTTGAGAGAACTCTCTCAGTCTTATTAAGCCCTGTCTAGGTGATATCTCGTTTCTGTAAGCCTTTCCGATTTGAGCGACCCCTAAAGGCATCTTTCCCCTGTTGCTCTCATAGATCTGTTTAAACTCAACAAACATTCCCTGCGCAGTCTCTGGCCTTAAAAAGCCAATGTTTTCACTATAAGGTCCTATGTTGGTTTGAAACATGGTCAAGAAGGCAGTTACTCTCCAACTACTTTGTCTGCATTCTGGGCATAAGATTTTATTCTCATTCATCAAATGTTCTAGAACATCAAGTCTTGTGGACTCTGATACTTGGATTCCTTGTTCTGCAAGAAGATGGTCGGCTCTGTATTTGTTATGGCATTTTAAACATTCGCTCATCGCGTCTTTGAATGAACCGACATGTCCAGAGGCTTCGAAGACGACATAAGGTCCAATTGTCGGTGACTCTATCTCAATAAAGCCATATTTATCAAGGAACATCTTTTTCCAAAGTCGCACGATGTTGTCTTTAAGTTTTGTACCAAGATCTCCAAGTACATAAAACCCTCCTACCCCTCCATAGGCTTCGTAAGCTTGCCAATAGAACCCTCTCCTCTTGGCTAGGGAGGTAACTTTATCCGTCAAACTTTCTTTCATGTCAATTGCACTATGGCTCTTAATCTCTTTGCAGCGTGGACTGTTAAAGTTTACGTTGCCTTTATAATTTTGACCACCGATGGTCTCTTTTTCTTAAGTATTCTATAACCACATATGCACTTAATTTCTAAGAGTTTAGACAACTCTGTTGACGATATCGTCGTGCCACATCTTACACATTCGTAATAGACCTCTCCAGAGGACTGCTCGCTCATGTCAGCATAATCCCCTAGTTATGTCTTTATAAGAATTTCTTAACAGCCACCTTAAGGGTTTCCACGACCTTCATCCTATCTTCTTGTGATAGGGCTGGGTGTACCGGTAGCGATATCACATGTTCAGCTGCTGATTCACAATTCGGTAAGCATTGCTGGTTGTCTTTAAACAATGGTAGTTTGTTTAGTGGGATTGGATAATAGACGACTGCGCCGACACCGTTCTCTCTTAGGTACTGTACAATTTCATCACGTTTCCCCTTAACGTATAGGGTGTATATGCTCCAGTTTGATTTGGCATAATCTTCTTCTACTGGCGTTATAACGTCTTTGATCTTCGAAAGCTCTTCGTTAAAGAACTTAGAATTCTCTCTTCTCGCTTTGATGAATCTATCAAGTTTCTTCATCTGCTCGGTTGCTATCGCTGCCTCAATTTGAGGCATTCTTAAGTTCAGTCCTAATATTTTAGAGTCATAAGTTTTGTGTTGCCCGTGAGATCGGATCATTCTCAGTCTCTCTGCGATTTCGTCATCGTTTGTTGTGACTACTCCCCCTTCGCCGCTTGTTATTATTTTGGTTGCATAAAGGCTGAAACATCCGATTAAACCGATGCCTCCTGTCATTCTACCTTTGTATTCTGACCCAAGTGATTGTGCTGCGTCCTCGATTACAGATATATTGTTTTCTTGCGCTATCTCCATAACTTCATCCATCTTTGCTGGGTGGCCGTAGAGGTGGACTGGGATAATTATCTTTGTGTTATTTGTAATATTCTTCTTTATCTCATCTATTGAAATGCAGTAGGTTCTCTGTTCTATGTCAGCAAGTTTGATTCTGGCTTTAACGAATAAGCTTGTTGTAGCTGTAGAGGCGAAAGTGAATCCAGGTGCTATTGTCTCATCACCTTCTTTCACGTTCAACGCTATTAAAGCGGCTAAGAGGGCTGAAGTGCCTGAATTCACCGCTACCGCGTGTTTAACTTTGACAAATTCAGCGAATCGTCTCTCAAACTCTCTGACGAACTTCCCACCTTCAAAGCTTGAATCTGTTAGATAAAGGCTTTCCAGAACTCTCTGTGCTGCTTCTTTTTCTTCCTTCTCAATTATCGGTCTATTTATCGGGATCATAGCCTTCCCCACATCAAAGGTTTGTGAGACCTTTCTTTATTCCTTACGGATAAGCTAAGACCAATACTCATCTAGTAAGTATAGATGACCATTTTATGAATCGATTTTCTTATCTGGCGATCGTCAGTTATGCGAATAAAAAAGTAACGCGATCAAATTAGATGCCAAGAATAGGATGCTTACGAAGATTGTTGTAATTACATTTAACGAGAAACCTATGTTCGCGAAGACGAGGGTCGAGTATATCTGGTAGGAGAAGACTATTATATTAAATACCATCACACTTATTTTAATAAAGGGCTTATATGGTGAAAACCTTTTAACATATGTTGCCGCAAGTGCTAGAAGGTTCACAATTCCCACATAGAGCATTTCGTATGAGGTAATATCAAAGATTGGGGATATGGTGAAGACGATACCTGTGAAAAGGAAAAGAAGTATTGAAGGTGAAAAGGCTCTGCTTTTAGTGCTCATCTTAAAACACTTCCATATAAGCGAATTTAAGCATTTTTAAAAAGTTTATCAAAAACCTCTTTAGGCATATTATTGGAGGATTCATGCCATACGAACAACTTAAGAGAAAGTTAGAAGAGCTTACAGCGCACACTTCGATGTTAGACGAAGGTCTTTTAGTTTCAGCAGGTTATGATGGCGATCAAAAGAAAGCCTATTTGATGTTTTATTCGCCTAAATTAGAAAGGAGTTTTGTTTGGCGTGATAATACAGGACATAAACCGTATTGTTTCACAAAGGTTGAGGATGATAAGCTTGAATCAATTAAGAAAAGATCTGATGTTGTCGAAGTTAAGGATACCTTGAAATACGACATGTTTACTGGGGAGGAAATACATGTCAAGAAGATTGTTGTTACGAACCCATTATCCATTGGTGGTGGTAAGGGTGAGCAGAGTTTAAGAAACATTATTCCTTGTTATGAAGCTGACATAAAGTACTATGAAAACTACCTTTACGATTTCCAGTTCACGCCTGGAACTTTTTTTAAGATAGAAGACGACAGACCAATCCCAATTACTTTAGAAGCTGATCAAAGAGTCAAAGAAGAGCGAGAAGCTCTTGAGAAGAGCTCTAAGGCCGAATTCATCCCCTATGTCAAAATATGGTCGAGTCTCCTGACCCAACCCCTTCCTAAAATAAAAAGAGCGTCGTTAGATATTGAAGTGGCATCCCCTAACGCCTACCATATTCCCTCGCCTCAGGAAGCTGAGCACCAAGTAATAGCTGTCTCGATGTATGGTAGCGACGGGAGGAAGAAGGTTTTCCTACTTAAAAAAGATGGCAGTCCACTTGGTGACTTAAAAATCGACGAGGCTGAGGTCTCGTTTTTTGATAAGGAAGAGTCCTTACTTGAAGCAGTCTTCCTCAACATGTTGGACTATCCATTCATAATTACTTATAATGGTGATGAATTTGATTTGAACTACCTGTATCATAGGGCTAAAAACTTAGGATTTACAGACGATGTTATACCAATAAACTTGGGAAGAGACCAAGCTTGGATAAAACATGGTGTTCACATAGACCTTTACAAATTCTTCGCTAACCATGCTTTGAAAGTTTACGTGTTTGAATCAAAGTATGTTGAGAACACGCTCAATTCTGTTTGTGAAGCGATAATAAACGAATCCAAGATCGAATTTGAAGGGTCCATCTCCGACCTTCCGATTCTAGAGTTAGGAAGGTATTGTTTTAATGACGCTAGAATAACCTACATGTTAACAAGTTACAACGACGATGTAGTAATGAGGCTTTTGATTGTGATTGCAAGGGTTGCGAAGATGCCTTTTGAGGACTTGGGGAGACTTGGTGTCTCAAATTGGATTAGAAGCCTCATGTACTTTGAGCATAGGCGAATTAATGCTCTGATCCCCACTAGCGAGGAAGTCTCTGCACGTGGAACCATTTACTCTACTGCTATAACAAAGGGTAAAAAGTATCGTGGTGCATATGTCCTAGAACCTGAAGCTGGTGTCCACTTCGATGTAGCTGTCCTGGACTTTGCTAGTCTCTATCCAAGTATAATAAAAGTGTACAACCTGTCCTATGAGACGATCTTGTGCGGCCATAACGAATGTAGATCTAATGTAATCCCGGAAACTCCCCACTGGGTTTGCAAGAAAAGGTATGGTATAACCTCACTTATCATCGGCTCGTTAAGGGATCTTAGAGTGAAGTTCTACAAACCCTTAGCTAAAAAATATCCTCCGGAATCGGACCAAGCGGTCCTCTTCAATACAATATCACAAGTTCTTAAGGTGATCCTCAACGCTAGTTACGGTGTCTTTGGCACTGAAGCTTTCCCCCTATACTGCCCTCCTGTAGCTGAGTCTACAGCCGCTGTCGGCCGTTATCTTATTTTGAAGACAGTAGATGAATGTAGAAGGAGAAATATTAAGGTGGTCTATGGGGACACCGACTCGCTTTTCATATCGGGTGCCGCAAAAGGAGAGGCAGAAAAGATGATTGAGTGGGCTGAGGAGGTTCTAGGGATAGAGTTGGACTTGGATAAGGTCTACAAGTATGTCGCGTTTAGTAAGAGGAAGAAGAATTATCTGGGTGTTCTACCTAACGGCAACTTTGTCCTAAAAGGATTCACCGGTAAGAAGAGTAACACTCCGAAGGTGATTAAGGATGCTTTTTACAATGTGGTTGGTATACTAAGTAAAGTAAACTCGCAATCAGATTTTGAAGCCGCGAGGGAGGAGGTAAAGAAGTATCTAAAAGATATTACAAACAGTCTAAGAAAGAAGGAAATACCATTAACAGACCTTTCCTTTAACGTGATGATAAGTAAGGATATAAGCGAATATGTGGACACCACCCCTCAACATGTTAAAGCAGCAAAGCAGCTAGAAAGAACTGGAAAAAAGATTAAAGGTGGCGACATAATCTCGTTTGTGAAGACAACGACCCCTGATGGTGTTAAGCCCACTTCTCTAGCTAAACCAGAAGAAATAGACTCGAACAAGTACATCGAATACATGAAAAGCACCTTCGAGCAACTCCTAGACGCATTAGGCTACGAATTCGATGAAGTAGTTGCCTCTACGAAGCTTGAAGACTTCTTTTGGTCGTAAGGCTCTGCATAAGATTTAACTTCCTACCCCCCGTATAGTCGAATGGGAAAGTATGAGTTATAAAACACTTTTCCTCCAAAATACGGGGAAGATTATAGAAATGGGTGACCCAAAGAAGCCTATCGGAAAGGTCTTTGGGGTGCCATTCGATTTGACTAGCTCTTACAGAGCTGGCTCCAAATTCGCTCCTCAAGCAATAAGGTCTGCGTTCAACAACATTGAGATCTTCTCCAAGGTTTTCAATATAGACTTAGAAGAGGTATACATCGAAGATCTAGGTGATGTGACTATATCTCACGATGCTAGAACCACCGCAGACCGAGTCTTTAGCCTTTGGAAGGAGTTTTTAGAGGAGAAGGTGCCTACCTGCATGTTGGGTGGGGAACACTCAATATCTTATGGCTCCATCTCTGCACTTCCTGAAGACGTTGGGGTTGTTATCTTCGATGCACACTTAGATTTAAGAGATGAACTTGATGGATCAAACTTTACCCATGCTACCTACTTTAGAAGGCTCCTAGACAAAATGGATCACAATCGTTTTTTGCATCTTGGATCAAGAGCTGCTTGTAAACAGGAGTGGGCTTTTGCTAAGTCGAAAGGTCTCAACGTATTAGAAGCTGATAGATTCCCGCAGGATGCATGTAAGGCCTATTTTTTTAATGAACACAAAAAGTTGTATTTCTCCATCGACATGGATGTCTTTGACCCTGCATACGCTCCAGGTGTAGGTAACCCAGAACCCGCTGGTATTTCGCCAAAGGATTTTTTAGTCTTCCTAAAGAAATTGAGGCAAAGCGACCTAGTCGGATTCGATATTGTCGAAGTTTGTCCCCCTTATGATAACGGAAATACAAGTGTTTTAGCTGCTAAACTGATGATGGAACTCTTCTGTAGTACCCTCGTGTAATAGGCAAAAGGATCATAAGAAAACATCTTCGCTAAGAGGTCAATGAAAAAGAATCATTGTCTCGCCACAGACTAAGGAACAACTGGGGCGAAAAAAGAGCGTCTGCTAAAGGGTTGGAACGAAGGTGTTAACCCGCAATGAAGATGGTTAATAAAAGTGTCCCAGTTCCTTAAATATTTATATCCACACCGTTTTACTGTCGGCTTAATGTCGGTTGAAGAAGTCGTTGTTATAGGCGCAGGTATTGTTGGTGCGTGTGTAGCGCGCGAACTTTCTAAATATGAAAATTTGAATATTAAATTGATCGAAAAGGAGATCGATGTTTCTTGTGGGACAACTAAAGCAAACACTGGCATTATACACGCAGGGTATGATGACGACCCAATGCAATACCCAGTTCGAGCGGCTCTTTGTTCAAAGGGCAACGCGTTATGGCATAATATGGTGGAAGAGTTAGGTCTCCATGTAAACTGGTGTGGCTCAATAGTTGGTGCTACAAATGAAGACGAAATCACCGTGCTTGAAACGTTGTTGAAAAGGGGTATTACCAATAACGTACCAAACTTAAAACTATTAATTGGAGAGGAAGCTAGACGATTAGAACCTAAACTCAAAAACCTAAAAGCCGCTTTGTATGCGCCAACTGAGGGAACAATCCTCCCATTCGAAGCTGCGATCGCTATCGTTGAAAACGCAAAGTCAAACGGGGTTCTACCGGTTCTAGAAACTGAAGTAGTCAATATAGAACAGAAAAATGGCGGTGGTTTCCTAATAAAAACCTCCTTAGGTGACTTCAAAGCCGATTGGGTGATCAACGCAGCAGGACTCTACGGTGATGAGGTCTCAAAGATGGCTGGCATTTTGAGGACAAATAATGGTGTAAGCATCGAGATACACCCTCGACGTGGTGAATACTGGATTTTTCCATCTGAATACGGTTCCCCTGTCAGACACATTGTCTTCCCTACCCCGACTGGGGCTACTAAGGGGATCTTGTTAACCCCTGACCCTGAAGGAAGTCTACTGGCTGGCCCAAACTCAGAGGAGCTCTCTAGTATAGATAAAGAAGACAAAGCCACAACTAGGATAGGTCTTAACGAAGTTTACAAGTACATCACTGAAAAATGGGGGCCAATACTCCCTCCTAAGAATAAATGTATCAAGAACTTTGCTGGGTTGAGGGCTGAGCCTCAACATGGAGACTTTATCGTAGAAGGATATGAAAGGTGCACGGGATTTATTAATGCAATTGGAATACGCTCACCTGGCCTTACATCAGCACCGATGATTGCCAAAGAGGTTCTTAACCTTATGGCCAAGCAAGGCTTCAGGGGTAAAGTGAAGGAGAAATGGAATCCTCACAGGGAACCTATCCCCAGAACACTCTTCCTTCCTTACGAACAAAGAGGACGCTTGGTATCCGCAGACAGTAGGTATGCTCACCTTGTTTGTTGGTGCGAAGGTGTAAGCGAAGGTGAAATCGTTGAAGCGATTAAACGAGGTGCAAGAACTATACAAGGTATAGGATTTCGAACTAGAGCGGGCCTTGGTAGGTGTCAAGGAATGTCCTGCCAATCTAAGATCGTTGAAATACTTAGCAGGGAGTTAGGGATTCCGCCTGAAAAAGTGCTTTTAAAGTCTAAGGGAAGCGAGGTTCTAACTTGCGGTATTAAAGATCTTGTAGGTGTCTTTAATGAACCAAATTAATACACACCTGTTAATTGTAGGTGGCGGTGCAGCAGGCCTCGCAGCAGCATGTAAAGCTTATGAGGAAGGGCTAGATAATGTTCTGATAGTTGAAGGCTCAAAGGAACTTGGTGGAATTCTTCTCCAATGTATTCACACAGGCTTTGGGTTAGAATACTTCAAAGAAAATTTAACAGGTCCTGAATACATGCAAAGGTTTCTGGACAAAATTAGGAAGTACGGTATTCAAGTTATGACACAAACTATGGCTTTGAAAATTGATAGTAGATCACGCTATGAACATATTGTCACAGTGAGTAGTCCAGAAAAGGGTTTCTTTAACATTGATGCGAAAGCTGTAATCATGACTACAGGTTGTAGAGAAAGAGGACGTGACGAATTGAATATTCCTGGTGATAGACCTGCAGGTGTGATGACCGCGGGAACCGCTCAAAGGTACATGGATGTCTACGGCTACCTACCAGGGAAAGAGGTTGTCGTAGTAGGCTCTGGGGACATAGGTCTGATAATGGCTCGACGCTTCTCCCAAGAGGGTGCTAATGTTAAAGGCGTGTATGAAATTCTACCTTATGCGTGCGGGCTCAGGCGGAATCAGTCACAGTGCTTGAAAGACTTCGGGATCCCTCTCCACCTTAGTAGTACAGTGATCCAAATAAACGGTAAAAAAAGGGTAGAAAGCGTTATAGTGTCAAAGGTGGATGAAGCCTTTAACCCTATACCAGGCACAGAAGAAGAGGTTAAATGCGATGTTTTGATTCTCGCAACAGGCCTACTTCCTGACACCCGTTTTCCTAAGCTTCTACCAGAGGGAATTGGTTTAAAAATAGATCCTGGCACAGGTGGGCCAATAGTTAATGATCTATTTGAAACAAATATACCTAATATCTTTGCCGCTGGAAATTTTCTCCTTGTAAACGATACCGTTGACGATGTCACAATCCAAGGTGAAGTGGCAGCTATCTCGGCTGCGAAGGCTTTAGCAGATAAGAGCCCTGTAGATGTCGATTGGAAGCACGCTATTGTAGGGGAAGGGATACGGTTTGTTGTCCCCCAAATGTTTAGTGGGAATAAGGATGTTTGCTTTTATATGAGAGTTACCAGACCTGCTGAAAACGTATTCATCGAGGTTCCAGAAGTGGACAAACGCTTTTTCAACAGAATTGTTAGGCCACCTGAAATGATAAAGTTGGTTTTAAGCGAGGAACAATTGTCTTCTGGAAACTTAACCTTCAAAATAAAGCCCTCAACAAGTTTTCTTAAAGCAGCAGAACCAATTCAAATACGCGAAGGGAGAACATATAAGGAGATAACCTGTATTGTGTGCCCTGTTGGGTGTCAAACCATGGTGGAGATGGTCGGTGATCAAGTTAGAGAGATTAAGGGTGCCACATGTACTCGTGGTATAGAGTTTATAAGGCAGGAGGCTGTCTGCCCCGTTCGAATTCTTTTTACTGTGGTTCCTGTTGAAAATTCATCGTCTGTTAAGGTTTTACCAGTTAGATCTGATAAACCTGTTGAGAAAAACCTTCTAAATGAAGCATATCGGCGATTGGCAACTTGTAGGGTTAAGGCTCCGATCCAAGCTGGAGATTTGATTGTAAGAGATTTTCCATGTCAAGGCGTCAACATCGTTGCTTGCAGAACTGTGTTATCTTAGCCGTAGAACTTTGGGCGCTTAGAGAGTTTCTTGGGTAGAGAAAGTGGCTTAAAGGGCATACCATCGGTTTGATTCTTTACTTCCGTGATTAATTCTTCAACCTTCATCTGCTTTAGTTTTCCTCCTTGTGAACCTCTAACTCTAACAGTCAATATATCTGATTTCTTTTCTTTTTCGCCCACTACCAAAATATATGGAATCCATTCTTTCTCTGCGTCCCTAACCTTCTTCCCCATCGTCATAGGCCTATCGTCCAAGTCCACCCTTATCCCTTTTTCCTCGATCTTTTCTGCGACAGTCTGTGCGTGAGTGTAAAGTTCTTCCGTCACAGGTATCACTCTAACTTGTACTGGTGAAAGCCAGAGTGGCAACATGGGCACTTTTCCCTCAGACTGCATCATATACGCCTTCTCAAGTATTGCGTAAACATCTCTCTCGATCGCTCCACTAGGTGAATTGTGCAATATTAATGGGAAACGTTTTTCCCCTTCTTCATCTGTGTACGTTATGTTGTATCTACGAGCGTTTTCTATGTCAATCTGGTCCGTTGAAAGGGCTGATGCTTTGTCGAGGCTGTCGACAAAGTTGAACTCCCATTTAAGGACAAAGTAGAAGAACTTTTCATCCCACATTTCAGTTAATGCTGGTTTACCGAATAAGCTGAGGAGTGATACGATGAAGTCCTTGTTTTTCTCATAGAAGTCCCTAGTGAATCTTATTGCGAGCTCATAATCGTCCTTTGAAAACCCTAAGCTAGCTAAAACTTCCATGCTGAGCTGGAACCTTCTTAAGAACTCTGATTTCACCTGATCCATGTCTGCGCATAGAGCGTGGCAATCAGGCATAGTGAATGCTCTAAGTCTACGCAGTCCTGTGAGTTCCCCACTCTTCTCCCTTCTAAAACTGTATCGAGTAAGTTCATAAAGCCTTATTGGAAGCTGTTTGTACGAAATTTGAGTATCATGAGCCATCAAGAATTGGCCGAAGCAAGCACTAAATCTCAGGAAGAACTCTTTGTCATCTGAAGTTAAAACGTATTGTCTAGCAGGAAACCTATTTAAGTAATCGTAAAGACTTGGGTGTTGAAAGTCGTACATGATGGGCGTCTCCACCTCCATAGCTCCATATTCTATCACCTTCTGTGTGACCAACTGCTCTATGAGCGACTTTATTAGTCGCCCCTTCGGGTACCAGCGTAGATTGCCTTGGTCGCTTGCAGGCTCATAGTCGGCTATTTCTAACCTCTGCATTAAGGCGACGTGAGGTGGAACTCCCTTTACAGCTCTCACCTTAGACATTTCGTACTTTGAAAACTTCTCCAACCTTTTATGTTTTGAAAAGTCGAATTGTTCTACTGGTATGAGTTCACCCTGCAGGGTTAGAATGTTCCAGTAGGATCTTATCTTTTCCTCTGCTTTTAGTGCTTTTGAAATAGGCTCTTCTGCTCCTCCTTCGGATGAGACTACTCTAAACTGCTCAGCTAAAGGGTGGCCTTTTATCCTTAGTGAGAACTGTTTATTCCAACCAAAGGGAGCTCTATAAACTTCAATTCCAACTTCTCTAGCGTATTCCTCCATCTTTTTTAAGACCTTCAAAGCGTTATATGGGCTTGCTAGCTTTGAGCTTAGGTGCGCAAATGGGTATATTAGAGCCTTGTTTGTCTTTAGTGTGTTTAATGATGACTTAGTCTCATTGATGGCGTTAACTGCAACTTTCTCGTCATCGTTTTCCTCTACCGAGGTGAAGAGGACTACTAATTCCTCTAATCTTTCCTCTTTTTTATCATTTTCTTCTGCTAAAGCGATCTCCTTTTTTATTAGCCTGTATTCGATATAATCTAGGTGGAGTTGTAGTATTCTCAATTAGAGGTTTCACCTTGATAAGAACGCTCTCTCAAACTCTCTCTCTTTCTTTGTCTCCTTTTTCCACTGTTTATAATGTTCGTGGCAGAGGTAGACTCTCCTAGACTGTCCGCTTACCTTAAGTTTGCTTTTTGAAGTCTGCTCCAAACTAAGTGAACGCTCCGCCGTGTTCTTACAACCTTCAACCATGCAGTTTACTCCTTTATCGACTCTGCCCATACCCAGTTTCGCCGTCCTAAAGTGTTAATATATCTCAAAATATAAGTTATGCGGATAAAATTGGTTTTAAACAGAATTAGAGAGAAGATTAACCCTGTTCTTTCTTATATTGGTAAATATTTTTCAATGTTAGGTATTCCTGCGTGGGGTTGGACACTTTTTGGTTTAACCTTCTCTTTGTTTTCTATGTTGTTTTATATGACACAAAGTTATGTTAACGGAACTTTTGGTGGAATCTTCTTTCTCCTATCGGGGTTTATGGATGTTGTTGATGGTGCTGTGGCGAAGTACACTAACACTATATCGAAGCTCGGTAACTTTGTCGACTCTACTGCCGATAGACTTGGTGAAATATTAGTTTGTTTTGGTCTCTTAGTCGGAGGTTGGGCTACTGCTGATATCTTGTTTATTATGATTACGTTCTCAATCATGGTAAGCTATGTCAGAGCCAAAGGAGATTCCCTGAATGTGGATCTGAGAGGGTTTGGTCTCGGTGAAAGGGCTGAGAGAATGTTTGTCCTAGCGATATCCAGTATACTAGGCTATACTTATTATGGAATACTGATAGTTTGCGCATTGGCTATCATAACCTTTTTACAAAGATCGATCTTCATTATGCGCCTTTTAAGAAAATAGGGGAAACAGAGCTCTTATCTCTGCTTTCTTTCCTCCTTAGCTCTGACCTTTGTGACACCAAAGTGGACCGCACATGATATGCAGTAGTACCTTGTAGCTCTCTCTGAGGGGATATATGTGCCTGCAGTTCTAAGTTCTTTAGCTAAGGTCGCGTCCATGAAGCTGATCCTCCTAGTATCTTTCTTAGCCTTGTCCCTGGGGACCATTGCCCCACAGTTCGAACATTGTACGTAATCAGATCTCCCTTTACCACCTTTTCCACGACCGCGGCTTTTACGTTTTTTTGTCAAGCTTGCTCCTCGCAAAACTGCTCTATCTTGATATAAAAGAATTTCCTAATAAGATGGTTTATTGTTGGGCGTTAAAGCATCATTGGTAAATATTAAATATCGTATGTTATACTGTGTGCAATAAGATGGGTAACTCTCTTTTTAAAGTCAAATACGTTGTCACATGTAATGAGTCTTTCCAGATTTTACATGATGCTGCGATAGCAGTAGAAGATGGGGTTATAACCTACGTCGGAGATAAAGATAAAGTTCCTTATAGTCTAGGCAACTTTGACTATGTATTCGACATAAAAGGCGGTGTTTTGATCCCTGGGCTTGTTAACTGCCACGTTCACGCTGCCATGACATTATTCAAAGGTGTCGCCGATGACCTGCCTTTAAAAAGATGGCTTGAGGAAGTGATATGGCCTCTTGAAGATAAGCTCGACTCCAAATCTCTCATTTATGGTAATTATGTTGCGATAATGGAGATGTTGTCAAGTGGTACGACCACCTTCGCTGATTTCTACTTTTTTGATGAGCTGATAGAAGCTGTTAAGGTAATTCCTATTCGAACTGTAGCCACTTTACCGCTATTAGATAAGCTCCCTAATTCAGAGAAATTTTGGAGTAGGTTAAAGAATGTGAAAAGCTACGAACATAAAATCAGTGAGGTTCCAGGTGGTCTTATAAGTTTAGCGCTTGGTCCTCACGCTATATACTCATGTAGTGAACAGCTATTAAGAGAAGTTTTAATGGTCTCTGACAAGTACTCTATTCCTGTTCACATGCACGTCTCAGAAACTAAATACGAGTTTGATCTCGTAAAGAAGGAGTATGGCCTTAGCCCTGTAAAGTACCTTGATCGACTCGGGCTTCTTAATAAGAGGCTTTTTGCGGCGCACTGTGTGTACCTCGATGAAGGTGATGTTCAACTTCTTTCTGATAGGAAAGTAAGCTGTGTACATAACCCTTCCTCTAACCTGAAGCTCGCTTCAGGTATTATGCCTTTATACGATTTACTTAAGAAGGGGGTGAACGTCTGTCTAGGTACAGATGGATCTGCTAGCTCAAATTCGTTGAATCTGTTATCTGAGATGCGGTTAACAGTCTTACTACATAGGGGGGTAAGGTTAGACCCTAGCTTTCCTACAGCTAAAGACGCTCTACTCATGGCTACATTAAATGGTGCTAAAGCGCTTGGTTTAGATGATAAAATCGGTAGTATAGAAGTTGGTAAAAGAGCTGATTTCGTTATACTTGATGGTCGAAGCCTACACCTCCTCCCAGAAAATAACATCGTATCTAATATCGTCTACTCTTCCTCTCCCTCTGATGTATCATATAGTGTTGTGGATGGTAGGGTGCTTTTTGAGAACGGCAAGTTCGTAGGCTTGGATTCGGAAAATGTGTTGTCGTTGTTTAACGAATTAGCAGTATCTATTTGGAAGAGTAGGGGAGGCTAAATTTTCCATTTTGTTAAGTACTCCTTTTGCTCATCAGACAATTCATCAACTTGTATTGCTTCAGATTTTAACTTCCCAAAGATGACTTCTTTATCGACTTCCTCAGGGACATCGTATACTTTAGGTTCTAAACTTCTTTTCTCGTTTAGATAAAGTATTGAGAGCAGTTGGGTTGCGAAGCTTAAATCCATGATTTCAATTGGATGACCGTCCCCTGCTGCAATATTTACTAATCTCCCTTCAGCTAGTAAGTAGAGTTTCTTGTCATTGGGAAGGACATACTCGTCAACATTTTTTCTTACGTTTCTACATGCTTTCGCCATATCTTTCAACGTGTTCACATCGACTTCTACATCAAAATGGCCTGCGTTCGCAAGGATCGCCCCATCCTTCATGACCAGAAAATGTTCTCGTGTAAGTACTCTGTAGTTGCCTGTAGCCGTAATAAATATGTCTCCAACCTTCGCAGCATCCTTTACTCTCATCACATCTAAACCGTCAAGATGCGCTTCAAAAGCAGAAAACGGGTCTACTTCCGAAATGATCACCTTCGAACCTAAGCCTCTAAATCTTTGCGCTATCCCTCTCCCAACCCATCCATACCCTATTATAACTACGTTCTTGCCGGCTACAAGCATGTTAGTGGTTCTCAGAATCGCATCTACGACGCTTTGCCCACTTCCATATTTATTATCAAAGATTCTTTTACTCTTAGCGTTGTTTACTGCTATTACAGGGAACTTTAAGGTGTTATCCTTTTGCATCGCCCTGTATCTGAGAACTCCTGTTGTTGTTTCCTCGGTTCCACCTATAACGGTTTCCGTCATATTCTTCTGATGAAGTAGTGCACCTAGGTCGCCTCCGTCGTCAACGATTATATTTGGTCTCTGATCCACTATTCTTTGGAGGTTTTCATTGTACTCTTCCACCGTCTCATTGTACCATGAATAAACATGAGACACTCTTTTGGTTAATGCTGCTGCAACGTCGTCTTGAGTAGTCAAGGGGTTGGAAGAGGTTATAGAAACCTCTGCACCAAGCTCCTCTAAAGTTGAAGCTAGTAAAGCAGTCTTCGCCTCGAGGTGCAAGCAGATTCCAACTCTAACTCCTCTTAATGCTTTCGATTTGCAATGCTCTTCTAGAAGCCTCCTTAAAACAGGCATTCTCATCCAAGCCCATTGCATCTTCTTTTCTCCCTCTGGATATAATGAAAAGTCCTTTATTTGGTGCGGTTCATTCATTTTTGCATCTCTTCCACTAATATCTCTTGGTTAAGGTTGTATCTTAAAAAGTTTGAAGGTTTGATCACTGAAATGTTTCTATAAGTTAGAAATCATCTTCGCTAAGTTCTAACAACATCTATTATTTAATAAGAATTACTAATACGCTCTGGCTGCTATAACAACCTTTTTCGCTTCTGAGCCACACCAAGCACAAGGCCCCCATACATCTTCTGGTTTATCTATTCTACTCCCTCTGACTTCATAGCCTTTGGTATCGTATTTTATCCTCTCTGCACATTGTTGGTTGCCGCAGAAGTTCATCAAAATTATCTTATTATTAGACTCTTTTAGTTCCTCCTTGGTGTTTATTCTAACAATGGCGTTTTTTAGTTTCTCATTAGACCTATTTGTTAGGTTTTTCAATATGTCCTCCTTGTGTTTCAAAACTTCAACCTCTAGTTCGCATTCCTCAACTTCCCATCTTTTCCTTATGTCTCTTCTAAAAAAGGTAAGCTTCCTCTCAGATACCTCCCTTTCTCCAATTTCAATTCTCATCGGTGTTCCAATAAGCTCGTATTTGTAGAACTTTGCTCCTGGTCTCTCATCTGACGCGTCAACAAGAGTTCGTATATGAATCTTTTCAAGTCTCTCCTCGACCTCTTTTGCTTTTGCGATCACTTCTTTCTCTTTCCCTTCCTTCGGAATTGGGACTATCACGACTTGGATTGGCGCCACATCAAATGGAAGCACCAACCCAAATTCATCACCGTGGATTGAGATAACAGCAGCCGCCATCCTTGAAATTCCCGGGCCAAAACATGTTTGATGGACATTCTTTTTTTCTCCGGCTCTATCGAGGTAGATTACCTCAAATGGTTTAGAAAACTTCGTGCCGAGGTAATGTGTTGTCGCTATTTGTAAGACTTTTCCATCTGGCATTAGACAATCAAAGGCGAAAGTCTTCTCAGCTCCTGGGAACTTATCCCATTCCTCTCTTTCCACTACAATAAAGGCTAGACCAAACTTTCTTAAAGCCTCCTTCGTTATCTCAATGTCTTCTATAACCTGTGTTAAGGCTTGTTCCTTGTTCTCAAAGGCATCATGTGCCTCGATCCAGAAGAACTCTCTTCCTCTTATAAGTGGTTTTGTTGCCCTTGTCTCCTTTCTGTAAACGGTACCTGTCTGAAATAGTTTAAGCGGTAGGTCTCTATAGCTGTGCACCCATAGGGCGTACATTGGATACATCGCTGTTTCGGATGTAGGTCTTAGAGCAAGCTCCTCCTCTCCTTCCTCTGCCCTGATTTTGAACACTTCAGCTTCGAAACCGGTGACATGTTCTTGTTCTTTTCTGAGGTAGGACATTGGAATCACTATCGGAAACATGACTTGTTGATGCCCTCTAGAAATTAGGCTGCTTTCAAGCTCGTTCCTTATTAGGTTGATAATTCTCATCAAGTTCGGTCTGTAGACAACGAAACCCTTAACATTGTATCTAATGTCTACGAGTTCTGCTCTCTCCAAAATTTCAGAATACCATTCGCTAAATTGTTTTTCTTTGTCTGGTAATGCTCTTTCAGGTTGCAAATGTTCTCGCGTAGAAACTACCTTTAAGGCTTATTATATTCTTTCTTAAAGTTTATTTAGTATAGCTCTCAACGCACTAATATGGCGTTACTGGAGCTCATAGATGTTCTCTCAAAGTTTTTGGAGCAGCTGATAACTTGGCTAGGTTATCCTGGTTGTGTGTTGTTTGGCTTCTTTGGAAGCATAATACCATTCATCCCCGTCCCTTACTATGTTCAAGTCGTACTTGTAGCCCAATACCTTGACCCTTTCCTAGTTTCCTTGCTCAGCGCGTTTGGAGCCATGGTAGCAAAGGTAATAATATTCTATGCTGCCAAGTATTCTTCGAAGCTTGCAGGATCCATGTCTAAGCAGAATGTAATCGCTCTTAGAAAGGTTAGTGATAGGTATGGTTGGCTTGCTGTCTTCCTTGTCGCAGCAACCCCTGTTCCAGATGACATGCTTTATGTAGTAATGGGTGCTTTAGGTTATAATATTATGCATTTTATAATTGCAGGGTACGCTGGAAAGCTTCTTATTACCATGTTCTTCGCCTATGGTTCAAGGCTCTACTTTCCACTCATTTCAATGCTTTTGGATACAATTAATAACGAATTTGTCGCAGTAGGCCTAACCGTCACAACACTTGCTGCTACCCTGCTGCTTTTGTACTGGGTTTACAAGTTGGATTGGACTAATATATTAGCGAGGTACTTTCCTTGGATCAAGGAGGAGATACCAGCTGAAAAAAGTTAACTGCATCCCATTAAGGGTTGTACGTTTGACAATAGATTACACCTATAACCCCTTTGAATCTAAAGCGCTTGTTCCGTGGGGGGAGTTTAGATGATCATCTATGCGGATCTACATTTGCATAGCAAGTACAGTCGTGCTACTAGCCAATCTATGGATCTAGAGAACATAGCCTTTGGTTCAAAGTTAAAGGGGTTGAACCTCGTTGGAACAGGGGACTTCACTCATCCGAAATGGTTTAACGAGTTGAAGAGTAAGCTAAAAGACTCTGAGGAGGGTCTCTACTTCTACAACGGGTTGTACTGGATGCTCACATGTGAAGTATCATTAATGTACCCTCAAGATGGAAAGTTCAGGAGGGTGCACCATATACTTCACGCCCCATCCATTGAGGTTGTTGAACAGATAAACGATGCCCTCTCTAAGTATGGTGATCTCTCGGCTGATGGTCGCCCTACTTTCACGACACTTACAAGCCCTGAACTTGTCGATATAATGGGCTCAATAGATAAGAACATATTCATTGTGCCTTCCCATGTTTGGACAACTTGGTACGGCATATTTGGTGCGTTCACGGGATTCGACTCAGTGGAGGAATGTTTTAAAGAGAAAACTGATCGAATCTTTGCTCTCGAAACGGGATTAAGTAGCCACCCTCCAATGAATTGGAGAGTAAGTAGTTTAGACCGTTTCACCCTTTTAAGTAACTCTGATTCACATAGCCCTCTTCCCTCACGTCTTGGGAGAGAGCTCAATGTATTTGACCTGGATAAGCCATCTTATTACAAGATCTTCGAAGCGGTAAAAAATAAGGACAAAAAGAGGTTCCTCTACACGGTTGAAGTTCCCCCAGAATATGGGAAGTATCATTATACAGGTCATAGAAACTGTAATGTCCTATTACATCCAAAGGAAGCGATGAAGCTCAATAACGTATGCCCTGTCTGTGGTAAGAATCTGACGGTAGGTGTTCTACAGAGGGTTGAAGAGTTGGCTGATAGAGAGGAAGGTTATCAGCCGAAGGATGCTATCCCATACAAGCTAGCACTTCCTTTATATGATGTGATCGCGTATCTACGTAAGACTAATACCCTTTATTCAAGAAAAGTTGAAGAGGAGCAGTTAAACTATATCAAGAAGGCAGGTAGTGAAATACGAGTCTTAATCGATCTTCAGAGACCTACTCTTGATCAAGTGGTAGGGGTTGAAGTGGCTTCTCTAATCGAAGGCTTCAGAAAACATTCTGTTAAGTTTGAACCAGGGTATGATGGTGTTTATGGTAAACCAGTACTAGACCCTAGTAGAATAGATACATACTTTTAGTTCGTCCTTTGCTGTTAATTTCTCCTTCGATTTTGATCGAACTTATAATGATAACCCCTTCCCCTATTTCGACGCCAATTTTTAGTCCTTTCGCCATACATCTTATTTGTGTACCCCCTATTATTGTCCCTTGCGTCGTAATAAGGTTCACTTTTCCCAAAGTAGAATGGTTTGATCTCAGCCTTGGTCATATGCTTTATCCTTAGATAGTCGTCGTACTCCATTCTCGAAACTAGCGTGAATGATTTTCCCTTTCCTCCTGCTCTCGCTGTTCTTCCTACCCTATGGAAATATATTAGTGAGTACTTTGGCACGTTATAGTTGATTACGCATTCGACATGGCTAATATCTATTCCTCTGCATGCTAGATCGGTCGCAACCAACACATCAAGGTTCTTAGTTCTGAACAAGTTCATGACGTAGTCTCTTCTACTCTGGCTTAGGTCTCCATGTAATGAAGCTGCATTATAATGTCTCCTTCTCAGCTCATAGGCTATTTTATCTGTTCTGTTCTTTGTAGCACAGAATACAATAGCGCTACTTGGTCTTTGTTCCTCAAGTATTGTTAGGAGTGTTGAAAGCTTGTTCTCTTCTTGTACTGTGGTATAATACTGGTCCAATGTGTCAACTGAGGGTTCGTCCAGGTCAACAAGTATTCTCTTAGGCTGTCTCATGTACTTATTGGCTAGTTGTATGATTCTCTCAGGCATTGTTGCTGAGAATAGGCAGGTCTGTCTATTGGAAGATGTGTGATTCAGAATGTATTCCACGTCTTCGATGAAGCCCATATCTAGCATGGTATCTGCCTCATCTAAAACAACGAACTGTACTCTGTCTAAAACAAGTCTACCTCTATTTATTAAATCAATTACCCTTCCAGGTGTTCCAACAACTATGTGAACACCATGGACTAGTGCCTCTATCTGCATAGTGATTGCTTGTCCTCCGTATATTGTGACAACCTTTACTCCGGTGTACTTGCCTAGTCTTCTAATTTCCTGTGTTATTTGTACTGCCAACTCCCTTGTAGGAGCTAGTATTAGCGCCTGTAGCGATAATTTCTTTAAGTCTATTTTTTGTAACATTGGAACGATATATGCTGCGGTTTTACCTGTGCCTGTTTTAGCCTGTCCAATCACATCCTGGCCTGTTAAAAGTGGGCCAATAGCCTCCTCTTGTATTGGAAAGGTTTCAACAAGCCCAGCATCAAAAAGCCCCTCTTTAATTCTAGGGCTTAGTTCTAATTCTTGAAATTTTTTCATCTTTTCTCTTTCTCTTTTTACGCAAAATCGTAGTGTATGATTCGACTTGTAAGATTCGATATAACGACGGTCTTGCTCAGGTGCACCACTAAACAGCTGCTTATTATAGTTTTAAATATAGATAATTATTATTTGGCAAAAATTATATGTCTGAGAAAATCATGTGTTGCTGGGGGAAAGTTGTTTCCAAAGCCGTTAACTCGTCTCAAAATTTACACCCCTATTGGAAATACTCGAAGAGCTTTAATCATTTTAGCTATGAATTATGAAGTTCAACTTAATTCAGCTTTCGATGATAGAAATGTGTCTGAAAAGGCTAAGCCGGTCCAGCCTTCAACAGACCTACCATACGCTTTGACATTGTATGAAAAGGCAGAGCGCCTTGCTAAAGAGTATGGCATGTTATCTATTGAATTGAAAACTGACGACGTCTCTTTAACTAAAGAGGATCTTGTTAGGTTCGAGGGTTTACTTGAGAAGTTCTCCAAAGGAGAGAGTAGTAAAGACGAGTTTCTAAAGGCTTATATAAAACTGAAGGCTTTCTGTAACCTTGAAAGCGAGCTTGAGAAAGTCGCTTGTACAGATAAGGTTTCAATAATCGACGTATGGGCAAGGACGATGGATGTAGATGTCATAATTGATTCAATAAAAAGCGCCTTCCCTGGAAGCGCGTTTGAGATTTTTGAGAAATCCCATGAGGATCATCACAAGGAGGAAGTTGAAAGTAAGCCGACATTGCTAAGTCGTTCTAGGGCGCCTGAAGTTTTCAGGAAGTTGGTCCTCTCGTTTGGAACACCCAAATCAAATGAGTTGGAACCATCCATTTTTATGGCTTTAACTTATCCGATTATCTTCGCCTTTATGTTCGGGGACTTAGGGCATGGTATCCTTTTGACTATTGCGGGTGTCTATATGTTTTTCATACAAAGGAAAGGTGTAAAACTTGGTGAGACACTTTCCATTATTGTGTCAGGAGCTAAGCTTTACATAATATTGGGTGTTGTTTCTTCAATTGTTGGCCTATTTATGTACAGAGAAGCCTTTGGAAGCCACGAGTTGGCACAAGAAATATACAATATCATGGGATTACCAGAAGTTCCAAACTATATTTCTATTGGTATAGTTCGGATCCCAATTAGAATGAATCCTATCGAAACACCTTTGACTCTAGCTAGAATGTGTATTATTATCGCATTCTTTCAGATATCCTTTGGAATAATCTTATCAACAGTGAACGCTGCTAGAGCTAGAGAGAATTGGAAGATCGTCGGTAACATAGGTTGGCTTGCCTTCTATTGGGCTATTGCATACCTATTCTTCTCTAATGGTATAAATATGATCAACATAATTTTCAACTTTAACACCATATTGTACTACTTTCTACCCCCAATTTTAATACTGATCGTGGGAAGGGTAATGGAAGGTGGCTTTGGACAAGTTTTTGAAGCACTTGAACAGATGATCTCATTGATTTCGAACACTTTCTCTTACTTTCGAATTCTAGCCATTGGTGCCGCACACACGCTTTTTAGCAAGATCTTCTTCGACCTTGGGGCTTCAATAAATCTGTTCATCTTCATACCCTTACTCGCTTTAGGCACTGTTTTAATAATGAGCTTTGAAGGAATGCTCGCGTTTTTGCATTGTTTAAGGCTTCATTGGGTTGAATTCTTTATGAAATTCTACTCAGGTACAGGAACTCGCTTTAAACAATTTAAGTTAGTGTAGTCCATGTTAGCTCTTCTCAGCTATCCTCCACATTTCATAGAAGGTTATCAGTATGCCAAAAAGTGTGAAAATGAGTGTTATAAGGACTGTCTGACCCAGCTCTCTTCCAATAAGAAAACCTGCTATTGCGAACACCAGTATGGTCAAGGAAAGCCCGAGGAATTCAAATCCTTGTCTTACGCTCATCTACTTCTAAGTACTGTATCTAAAAAACCTAGAATAAAATCATTTTGGAAATTTTACCTAAAGATGTTTTCTCCGTTCTTGATCTCGATTTTGGTAACTACCTTTAGTTATCTTTTTGGCCTTATGTTGTTTGCTTCTAAGTTACTCATTGCCTTGCTCGCGTTGGCATTAGGTCTTAGCACACTCCTGATAGGTACAATAATACTATTTTATAGACTAAGGAGTTAGAGAGGACGTGTCTACGACTCATCGTTATTATGGGCCTGTTCTCGCAAAGATTAGAATAGGTAAAGGGAAGTTCTTAAAGCCAAAGAAGTTCAATTCCTTGACTTCTGCTGAAAATTTCCATGTCGCCCTATCGTATCTTAATGGTACGGACTACTGGGATTATCTCTCAACGTTTTCATTTGCTCACCCAACTCACATCGAATTAGAGCGTTGCTTGTACAAGTATTATTTTGATGAACTAGCAAAGATCTCAAAGCATTCACCTACTAAAGGAGCTACCATTCTACAAATGCTTCATGATTGCGAGGTAGTAAACTCCATAGTCGACATGGTCATGTCAAAACACTACGGAGTTGATTTCAAAGCCTTTTCCAACTCTTTCTCTAAAAACTCTTTCTTTGAAGATAAACTTACAGAAGAATCGTACAAGGATGTTGGTTTATTAGCAGGTCTTATAAAAAATGAGCAATTAAGATTAGATGTGAGCGATCTCATTCTTATTGATACATCTGATCCAAACCTCATATCCTTGAAACTCAAATCTCTGTTTTGGAAACACCTTCTACTCGAGCTAAAAGGTGTCTCTAAGAAACCTCCTTTATCAAATATTATCCGTTGTCAACTTCTAAAAGCCAATATCATGAATTCCATTCGGCTCAGATCTCTCGGAATACCTAAAGAAGTCGTTCAAGAACATCTTATATATTACTCAACCATTGAAGCTAATTTATTTGATGGATTACTTGCATCGTCTGACTTTAAAGCATATGCTGAGTCGTCAAAGCAGTTGTTCTCATCACCAATAAACAAATTTCTGGCGATCATGGCTGAGAACTCCCCTGAAAAAATGAACGTTGAATATAGTAAAATAATTGCTAGAGAAGCTTACCGCGTTTTCTATGCCTACCCTCTCCAACCAGCCATCGCCTATGGTTACATGGTCTTAAAAAGATTTGAAATAGAAGATGTTCTTCACATTTTGAAAGCTAAACTCCTAAATATCGATTTGGAAAGTATAAAAAAAGTTTTAATAGCTCCAAACGTTTTCCCAGATGTGTGATAAAGGCTTGTATGAGTTGAAATACCGCTTTTTACTCTTGTTTTCCCTATTTACTATCTGTGTGCTTTTTGCTAATGGCGCCTACGCCGCAGATGGAACCACTTCGCAACTCTCATTTAAAGAGCTTGGTGCTGCAATAGCCTTCTGTGTAGCAGGGGCTGCAGCAGCTATAGGTATGGGGCAAATAGGTTCCACGGGAATTTCTGCGCTGGCTGAAAAGCCTGAATTGTTTAGCAAGGTTCTTATGCTTTTGCTCTTCGTAGAAGCTATAGCGATTTATGGTCTTGTGATAGCCTTCCTAATACTGTTAGGTTAACCTTTTTTGAAAGTCGAAGACTTCTTTATTAGTATGTAGAATAGGAACCCAGACATCAGAATCGCTAACCCTAGAACGTAATTTGACCCTGTTCCAAAGGCACTTGAGTAAAACACATATGAGGGTCCTGCTAGCATTAAAATTATAGAAGCAGCTGTGCCAAGTGCTTTAAGCGTTACATCAAATGAGCTGGTCTTGATCAGTAAGACAAGGAAAGAATACACCAACGTTAGTAAGGGCATTAGAGCAGCGTATTTCCCATCTATAAACAATGAGAATAGCCCTCCTAAATCCACAAAGTTTACTGCCACTAGGCCTCCGAATAGCTCTATGATCAAGATTGTAAGAGCGATCTTCTGTAGTTTGGAAGGTATTTTCTCAAAGCTCCCGCTTGAGCTTTTCACATCAAAGCATGTTGCTACAACTAAGCCTAGGAATCCGGCTAAGAAAATTAATGGGTCCTTTGTAACTAAAAGGAACATATTATATAGCGTCCTATCCGCATCGCCAAGGACTATCAAGTAGTAGATAGAACCAAAGATCCCAGCTATGAAGGGCATCAGGTACATGATGATTGAAGCATCCTGCAATCGTTCTTTTTTCAACTCTTGTCACCAAACATTTCTATAATAAGTTTTTAACTTTTTAAGATCGTTTTCCGTGCGAACATTAGATAAGCTGTATGCGCAATCATCCTCGTCGATGGCCTACTCATCCCCTCCCTTACCTCGATGTTTCTAAGCAGCAACTCAACTGTATGGACATTTATAAAACCAAGCTTATGCAATTCTATTGCAAGCTTCTCTGCCTGGTTGACAGTAGGTAATATTGCTGCTATTGCGCCACCACCTTTTAGGGCGTTATAGGCTGGGCTTGCAAGCCTCCACGGATCTCCCACGTCGATCACAGCTATATCAACGTCTTTTTCGTCAAATCCCATAGAGGCATCCTTATTCTTGATCGTCACAAAGTCTCTCAGACTAGATCTTTTCAAGTTCTTTTCAGCTACCTCAATAAACTCTGGTCGCATTTCATAAGTAAAGACATGACCATCTGGGCGGACAAAGTTGGCCAAAGCGGTAGTTAAGGCTCCACTTCCTGTGCCTGCTTCGATAACGGTGGCGCCAGGCGATAGCCCGGTCTCTAGAATTATCAATCCAACATCTTTAGGATAAACTATTTGCGTGGTTCTAGAGCTTTTCATAACGTAGTCTATGAGATAAGGTCTAAGGACTGCCATCTTCGCTCCTAGATTGGTTTCGAAGACTTCCCCATACTCTTTTCCTATAACTTCTGACAACTCAATGTATCCTAAGTGTGTGTGAACCTTCGCTCCATGGGTAGCTTTGACTAACCAATTCTTACCTTTGGAAGCGTATATCAAGATATTTTCTCCCTCTTTAACTTTGTTATCAACCATCACAATAGACTAAGGGTATCTGCTTTTAAACTCTGTCGAAGGCTATACTGGCATGAGATTTATTTGAAGGGTTAATGTTTAAATAGTATATGTAATCATCTGGGAAAGAGGCAAAGATCAAACTTGGCAGAGGAAGAAGGCTCAGAAATGCGTGGAAGAAGACCAGGAAGAAAGTTTCCATCGTCTTATTTCAAAGAAAAACCAGTTAAAGTTGGTGACGTAGTCGACTTGACCATTAGTGAAATCAGTAGAAGAGGAGACGGGCTCGCAAGACTTCAAGGATATGTAATATTTGTGCCGCACACCAACAAAGGCGATAGTGTTAAAGCGAAGATCGTTCAAGTGCTACCAAGCCACGCAGTGGGCGAAGTGGTCCAATAGATTTTTATAAAGATGAGCCTGAAGCTAACTTCAGGTCCAATTTTTTTTATTCAAAAGATTTTTTTATAGGATTTTAATACTATAAGACGGTTTGCACATATTAAACACTACGTTTGAAGATATTAGGTTGATGAAGATCCGTGGTGCTGGACGAATTGCAAGAGCTGCGGTTAAGGCTCTTGGAGACTATGGTACTTCTCTTGATGTAGGTGTAAGTAGTGAATTTGTTGCGAAGATAAGAGAAGCTGGGGAATACTTGAAAGGCGCTAGGCCGACTGCGGTCTCGCTTCCCAACGCCATCAACTACGTTGTTTTGAACTTTGAAAAGGAAGCTAAGGATATGGAAGATGTGGCGTCTTTAAAGAGGGTGTTAAAGAAGTATTGCGAGTTGTTCGTAGAAAGAAGCGAATCAGCGGTAGAGAAGATCGGCCTAATAGGAGCTCGACTCATCCAAGATGGAGACACTATTCTAACCCATTGCAACAGTGAAGCTGCGATCTCGGTTATACTAACGGCGCATAACCAACAGAAGAACATTAAGGTTTTTTGTACGGAGACTAGACCAAAGGGTCAGGGATACTTGACATCTTCTAAACTCGCCAAAAATGGAGTTGATGTCACATTGATAGTGGATTCCGCGGTGAACTTCTTCATTAAAAAAGTTGACCAAGTCGTTGTCGGCGCAGACGCTATTTATGTGAATGGTGCTGTCGTCAACAAGGTTGGGACCTCGCAAGTTGCTTTAGTAGCGAATCAAGCAAAGTGCCGCTTTATGGTGGCTGCTGAAAGCTATAAAATCGCTCCTAACACTTTTGTAGGTGAATCGATACCGATTGAGGAACGCTCCCCTGACGAGATCGCTCCAAAGGAGTGGGCGCAAGAAAACAAAGAGGTTAAAATTCGCAACCCCTCCTTCGATATAACTCCTCCTAAGTATATTGACTCTATCATAACAGAGGTTGGCATTTTCCCACCAGAAGGTATAATACTGCTTTATAAAGAAACATATGGGTTAGGGTAGCTACAATTATTGAGCATTTGATCAATTTGAGCTGAAGGCTAATCCAGAGATATAATGTATCCTATTTCAAGTGATTATTACACTCAATTTTTGAACTAATAGCTTTAGACAAGATCTTCGTCGCCGATCTTTTTTATGTATTTGTTCTTTAACTTAATATTCAACTTGTAGTCGTTAGGTGTTGTGTTTTCGACAGTAATCCTCCTTATTGTGAGACCACACTTGTTACCTGCGATAAGTTTTCCTCTTAAGCATGTCACATAAGCACAACTTTGAGGGGTACATGGCTCGTTTACGAAACTACACCAAGGTCTTCCTTCCCGAAAAACTAGTGTTCTTCGACCACATCGGAAAAACTCGCATCTGGCTGTGCACAGTTTGGCCGTGGAATTTTCTTCCATTACTGCTCACTAATTACCTGTTGGTTTGGGGGATGTGCAATTAAAAGTTTTCTAAAACTCCCTTACGCTTTCCACCATTCAAAAGCCAAGTACTTTGGAGGTTTCTCCTTTTCCACTATAGCTATTATGAACTTTTTTCTAACGGTTGTAGCCAGCCTGCCAGAAAGAACAACATAGGTTGCAGAAAGCTTATCCTTATATTCAACCACTTGAACTAAGTAGGGTGCGTGGTCTATTCCAGGTCCGCGTTCATACACTGCGAAATCGCAACCGAATTTGATTCCAGGCAGGACTACGTGCCCCTTGTCTCTTAAGTTTTTGTAGACGATATACTTTGAATCGAAGTCCTTATAGTCTCTTTGGCAGATCTTGAACAACTGGTTAAAGGATATTTCTGCACCATCTGTGTTTAACACTCTCAATAGTTTTTTTCAACTAGATACAATGGCTTCTATAACGTCTAGAACCAGTGGTGCAGAAAACTCTGAAGTCTTCGGTTTATGTATACCCATTGGTTTGCCAAAAAAACCAATTTTATAAAGGTGTTGGGCTTCTTCTATATTCCATACCATTATCCTGTTACCTAGCAGTTTTCCTGTGTACATTTTATCTACTTTTAATCTATATCCCTAAAGCTAATATGGTGGCTGCGTCTGTAGCTCTTAAGCATTCATCTGATATATTCTCAATTCTATCTATAATGTCTAGGGCAAGAAGTACCCCAACCTTGTTCGGCATGGTTGGCGGTAATTTCATACTTAGTGTTCTGTATTTGGTGTCGATCTCTTTTTCTAAGTTTTCGACTTCTAATGCTAGGTCAGGTACTCTTTGCGGGTTGATTGTTAACATCCTTACTACTTCACTCATCTTTTGTGAGCAGTCTATTACCATTAGAATTAATTCCTCAAGTTCTTTTTCGATGTTCAATTTCTTGAATATTTTTGGATCCATCTGACCAAACCTGAATGTTACAGCGTAAACGTAATCAACAACCTCTTCAATTGAGTACGCCGATCTGAGAACGTCTTCTCTGTTCATTATAATGCTTCCCATACTCATAAGCTCTTTTATTAGGCTCCTCCTATACCTTTCAACTTCATCCTCGACTCGTTTTGCTTCCTCTATGTGCTTTGTCACTCCATCTTTATTGTTGTTTAAAAGTTCGTTGTACGCGTTTAATAGGATTCTAACCCCTTCGACGACCTTTCTAGACTCGTCTGTTAGCAGCGATAATGTCTTCCGCTTGGCTCTGAGCTCAGATTCTCCTTCGTACATGTCGAGTCAAGGTGTATTAGACCTGTTCACTTATAATGCTTTTCGTTTCCTTGCGGATTTACCTTTCTATTCTCCTAATGTTTTTGTTTATTTCTTCTTTAAAGAGGGACGCCATTCTCCCTGGTTCTTGGCATGTGGTTATAGCCCTTCCAACTACGATCACCTTCGCTCCTGCCTTTATCATCGAACCTACGTTATTTAGATTCAATCCGCCTGCAGCAGATACTATGAGCCCTGTCCTCTCCACTATGCTTCTGACTAGATCGAGCTTTTCTTCAAACTTGACCCCTGTTTTTTCTTGGTCGATCGCTGTGTGAACGCATATCATGTCGACTCCGAGGTCTTTTAATTCGATGGCTCTTTTTAGTGGTTCTTTGACGCCCAAGAGATCTGCCTTTAAGATCGCATTCTTTTCTCTGGCTGCTTTAACAGACTCTTGAATTACCTCATTTGGTGCAAGTCCTGATACAGAGACTATGTCCGCACCTGCCTCGGAAGCTAAGGTCACTTCAACCCATCCAACATCTAATGTCTTCATATCTGCGAGGACCATTTTATCTGGTAGTCTCTTTTTTAGTTCTGTAACTGCCTTTATCCCTTCTGCCTTTATTAGAGGGGTTCCAGCTTCGAATATGTCAACGCTCTTTGTTACATTTAAAGCGATCTTCAACGCGGTCTTCAAGTTTATAAGGTCTAACGCGATCTGGAGTTTCGGTGTTTCAAAATATCTGTTTTTGTCCATCAATTATACCATCTTTTAGTATTGCCTTAAACTTTTACAGCCACTTATGGCGTCTTTAAGCTTTGTTCTCACTTCTTCAAAGTTTAATAGTACACTTTCTGTTCTCTATTTGGGATGAGTTTAGAGGTCTTCTATAAGAGGGTGAGCGTTAGAAGGTATAAGCCAGACCCTGTCTCAGATGATTTAGTCACTAAAATACTCGAAGCTGCTCTCCAGTCGCCTTCTGCGGGTAATATCCAACCTTGGCATTTGTATGTGATAAAAGATAAGGGTCTTAAGAGGAAGATCGCTACTAGCGCCTTAAACCAGACATTCATAATTGAGGCGCCTGTTGTGTTGGTGGTGTGCGCTGTACCTGAGAGAAGTGCCTCAGTCTATGGTAAAAGGGGTAAGCAGCTTTATTGTATTCAAGACACTGCCGCGGTTACTATGAGCATTTTACTCGCGTCTACTATGTTAGGTTTGGGTTCTTGCTGGGTTGGTGCTTTTGATGAACACCTTCTGCGCGCAACTCTGCAAATTCCCAAAGAATTTGCTCCTGTAGCAATAGTTCCAATAGGGTATCCTCAAGTATCCACAAGGAAGCCTCCTAAGATGGATGTTGCAAAGGTGTGTACTTATTTACCGTAATTAAGAAGTTTGTTCCCCTTCTCTGCTGATTTTACTGAGCTTTCTTTGATAGAGTTCAATGATTTCTCTGACGGTTGTTGAATCCTCTGGTGCTTTATCGTCTCTGATCCTTCCTGTGAATTTAGGGAATCTTAAAGCTAGGCCTGTGTCTTTCTTGAAGATCCCGTAGCCTGCGGTATAGATGGGACTTAACGTGATCTCTGAAGCTATAACCTCGATCACGATTTGCGGGATAAACCATACATCTACTTTTACGTTTGAATTCACACGACTATGCTTATCCTTTATCTTGTACTGATTTAATATCTTTTGGAATTTTTCAAGGTCTTCGTCGGTGAATCCTGTGCCAACCTTGCTCACAGACTCGAACATGTCTTTCTCGTCATCATAGGCTGCAAGTAGGTATGCGCCATATTTTCCAGTTCTCTTCCCTTTACCATAAAATGCTCCAACTATCACTAAGTCTAGAGTGTCAGCTAACTCGCTGCGGTATTCCCTCTTCAGCTTTATCCAGCTAAACTCTCTCGCACCTGCTCTATATACGCTGTTAGGGTCTTTGATGACAACGCCCTCACATCCTTCAGAGATCGCTTGGTTCATGAACTTCTCGATCTCTTCTGGGTTTGAAGTTGTTACGTTTGGAACAACCTTTATTGAAGCGTCTTCCTCGACGTTTTCTATTAGTAGTCTTCTCCTTTGTTTATAGGGTGTTTGCGTAAGGTCTTTTCCATTTAAGGCTAAGATGTCAAAAAGGTATAGCATAGTCGGAACTTCCTCCATGGTCTTCTCTACCTCGTACTTTCTTCTCCGGTGCATTAGTTCTTGGAAAGGCCTCATCTCACCTGTGTTTGGGTCAACTGCTACGATCTCTCCTTCAACGATACCTTCTTTGAATAGTAGGTTGTTTTGCGCGGTCTTAACTATGTCAGGGAAATGATGTGTGATGTTCTCAAGTCTCCTTGAGAAAAGGGATACGCCATCTTTCTTATGTATTTGAACCCTTTCCCCATCTAGCTTGTATTCTACTGAAACCTCTCCTCCCATCTTCTCAACAACTTCTTGGGCTGTTGTTAACCTTTCTGCTAGCATCGACCTTATCGGCCTTCCCGTTGTTGCGCTGAATTTTCTCAAGGCTTCTACTCCTTCTTTCGCCAAGACCTTCGCCACTATACCTAGATCGCTGGAAGAATTGTACGCCTTCTCAATCAATTCTCTATTCTCCTTTCCTCCGGTAAAAGCGCTAGCTAAGCCATCTAATATTGTGTAATCTGCCACGCCTAACCTTAGTGTTCCTATTACAAACCTGATCAGGTATTTTGCCTCTAGAGGTGAGCTTTCGCTGAGAAGTCCTGAAAGTATTCTAAGTTTGGTCTCCTGCGCCCCAGGGCCAGAGACTTTAGCTACCTTATCCAGAGATGAATGAACTCTCTCCACAGTTAATGGCTCAGAGAATAACGTTATTTGTTTCTTTTTTTGGAGGAGCTGTTCAGCGACGCTCCCAAGGTCTCCGATCTTTGATGTTTGTTGAGCTATCTCTTCTACATCTATTCCGGTAATATTCGATAAGGCTTTCGCTGCAAGCTTCTCCGCTATGCCGATTTCGACGCCTAAGTAGTCTGGGTACAACTTCCCCTGTATCATGTATACGACTTTATCTATTGTTTCTGGGTCTGTCTTCTGAAACAACTCTGAAAGTATACTTATCATTTCTAATCTCTTTGTCGTTCCTGAGAGCTTCTCAAGCACGTTTGCGAATTCTTTGAACTCCATGATGGTTATCAAAAGGGATAACGTCTGATTCTGTTAATTTAACTTTTCTTTTTATAAATAGAAAGGTTAATTTATTCGAACATTAGGTGTCTTGATTTGATAGTTAATGGGTGGAGTAAAGAGAAGAAGCATAACTTCAGAAGAAAAGGCTCAAGCAAGACAAGCTGAAGAACAAGCTGCTAAGCAAAAATCTGAAAAGAGGGGTGGGAAGCCACAAAAACGTGAAGGATACAGTGAATGGGTTAAAGACGAGAAAGCAGCTGTATCTCAGATCAAATCTATGAAAGCCTTGACCTTGTATTCAGTAGCAAAAGCTTTAGGTGTTACAGCTTCTGCCGCAAATCAGTTCTTAAAGACTTTAGAGTCTAAGGGGTTAATTGTTAAAGTAGGCGGATTCAGCGGCCACTATATTTATGAGTTTAAAGAATGATGATCTTATTCTATGCGTTCCACCTTAACGGTCTCACTGTGAACTATTACATTTAATAGTTCTAGTCCGGTCTCTACTTCCCCAAGAATAGAATATTTTCTGGTGACTCTACTATCCTCTAAGAAGATCACTATCGCGCTTTCTTGTGGGCTGAAAGCGATCTCTCCCTTTTTGAACTCTTCTCTTATCTTCTCTTTTCCCGAGACTACGTTAATTGGCATTATAACCATGTTGTTTTGCCTTACGATATGTGTTTCGAACGGTATGACTCTGTTTATGCGAAGTAATGTAGAAGGTGAGAGGTGCCTGTACATGCTCGCTATAACTTCTCCTCGGCCTATGATGGTTATACGAAATCTTTGTTTGGAAACGGTTCTGTTCATCAACCCTTATGTTCAAGAAGTTAAATAATTAGCTTCTTTATAACATTTTTTCAAGGTTGTTACCGAAAGTTTCAAAAAGGACTAGGTTGAAGGTTGATAGCGGTGGAGTGTATTCTTTTTATGCCGAAAAAGACTTCTAAGAAAACAGCGCAGAAATCGTTTATCGGTCCACCAAGGCTTACAAAGTATGAGAGAGCAAGGATAATTGGTGCTCGCGCACTTCAACTCTCATATGGTGCACCTGCGTTTATACCAAGAGAGGGGCTGTATGATGTTACAGAAATCGCAAAAAGGGAGCTCGAAGCAAAAGCGCTTCCTATATCGATAAGGAGACAACTCCCAGATGGGACGTACCAAGATATCCCTGTTCAAGACCTTTTATAGTGCAAAAATTTTTGGATGTCGGAAACCGACAAGGTTATTAATTAGAAATGTAGCCCTTTTGGTTAGGATAGACTATGACCAAATCATCCAAAAAAACAGAACAAGATACTGATGTCGCTCCAGAAGCACATCAAGAAGAAGCTAAAGCAGCTCCCTCAGTACCTCCTAGGAAGTCTGAGCCAAATGTTATCTACATAGGTAAGAAGGGCGTTATGGCATATGTTTTGTCAGCAGTACTACAGCTTTCACAGTCCCCATTCGTTGTTATAAAGTCTAGGGGAAGAGCGATCAGCAAGGCAGTTGACGTATCTCAAGTGCTGATAAATAGGTTTGGAGAGGGCAAGTTCTTTGTAAAGGAAGTTAACCTAGGCACCGAATCTCTGCAGAGTCCAGAGGGAGTTCCAAGGAACGTCTCAACAATAGACGTGGTCATCTCTAAGAAAGCTTAGACAGCGATAGACCAATAGAAGATATGTTGGAAAGTGAATGGAGCGCAGTAGATAGCATCTTGCCTTTTTTTATTTTAATTTAAAATTATTTATACTTCTCTATTTATCTTTAAACTATGCGCGCGTTAAAAGAAATTGTATCAGATGAACAGATTAAGAAGTACGATCGTTCAAATATATTTGATGATTATCGAGCCTGGCCTAAATTAGCCTTAGAACCTTTTGAGAAGAGTGTCTCGGCTCCTAAGGTATCTGTTTTTGGTCATATAGTGGTCTGTGGGATGGGTGGTTCAGCTGCTGCTGGTGATGTGCTAAGGAACTGGTTAAAGAAGTTGAATGTGGTGGTTGTAAAGGGCTACCACCTCCCGAAGTGGGTAAATAGGGGCGACCTGGTTATTGCGATGAGTTACTCAGGTAATACTGAGGAAACCCTTAGCTGTTATAGTGAAGCCTTAGAGATGAAGCTACCATTAGTAACGGTCTCCTCAGGTGGCTTGTTGGAATCATCTTCAAAAAAGAAAGGTATTCCTTTTAACAAGGTTTCATCCGGCTTAGCTCCGAGGGCTGCTTTTCCTCTTCTCTTCTACACACTAGTAAATATTTTGCATTCATTAAAGATCGTTGACGATATCGAATTTAAGGAATCGAGGTCTTCTGTGGAAGTTCTTTCCCTTTGCTCAAAAAAGATATTTCCAGAGGTCCCAATCAACGAGAACATATCTAAGCAAGTAGCATCCTTTATGTTCAGAAAATATCCGGTCATTTATGGAGGGGAAGATATTAGCTGCGTTGTTGAGAGGTTCAGGCGTTTGGTGAGTGAAAATGGAAAATGGCATGCAATGGCAGATGTGCTCCCTGAACTTTGCCATAACGAAATCGTCGCTTACGATATACCAAATCCACAGCTCAGAATCATGCTCTTAAGGACTAAACTTGACCCTCAAGAAATCAAGATTAGGTTTGAGGTAATTAAAGAGGTTCTTCTAATGGCAAAACAGAAGGTAATGGAGCTCTTTCCAGAAGGAGACTCTCTGCTTGGAAACATAATCTCATACATATATTTTCTTGACGTTTCCACAATTTACCTAGCGATAATGAACAAGGTTGAGCCTGCTAAAACCAAGAACATCGACTATCTGAAGATGAGGCTCGAAAAGGAGCTCAAATACACAGATAAACTTTCGCTGTAGAGGACTTATAGGATAACACAGATTTTTATGCCTCTCTAATATATGTTAAGATGTGGAGGACGCGGATTCTGTGGTATCAACTGATGGTCCTTTGTTTACGCAGGGATCGTGAAATAATATGTCTTTAGTAAGTGTTCTAAAGGCAGGTTCAGCGGAATGGTAGGGATGGTGAAAGTTTGCGTATTTTAATGCTCACCTGGGAGTATCCGCCTAACATCATTGGTGGCATATCAAGGCATGTCGACGAACTTTCTAGGTTCTTGGTAAAAAAGGGTGTAGACGTCACCATCTTAACGCCCGAAACCTTAGGTAGTCCCTTATTTGAGAAGGTCGGTGGCGTTAATGTGTTTAGAGTTCAGATTCAAGTTCCAGCACCAAGCTTCCATATCTGGATATATCTGATGAACCATTTTTTCAGTAAAAAGATTGGGCATCTTATTAAAGACGTAGGGCCTTTTGATATAGTCCATGCACATGACTGGATGGTCGTGCCATCGGCAAGTGAGGCTAAACATTACACTACATCAAAGATGGTCTTGACGTTCCATAGCTTCGAATTTAAAAGGAGTCAAGGCTCACAAACGTTAGAGTCAAGGATGATCGAGAGCCTAGAGTGGTGGGGGTCTTATGAATCGTCAAAGATAATTGTTTGCAGTAACTCTATGAGGAGGGATGCTGAACAAAGGTTTAACTTAAGCCCTAGAAAGATATCCGTGATCCCAAATGGTGTAGATCAGGACAGGATTAAAATAGACTTTGACTACGATAGGACAAGGGAAAGGTATGGTGTTTACTGGGGAGAGCAGATGATACTCTTCGTAGGACGACTTACTTCACAGAAAGGATGCGAGTACCTGATTCGAGCTATGCCCCAAATTCTAAGCAGACATAACGCTAAGTTGATCGTAGTTGGTGATGGGCCGTCAAGAAGCTACTTAGAATCTGAAGTCAGTCGTCTAGGTCTCTCAGGTAGGGTCAGATTCACAGGTTTTCTCTCTGACCAGGAAATGGTAAAACTTATGAAGAGCGCTGATGTCCTGGTGGTGCCATCGATATACGAGCCCTTTGGCATTGTGGCCTTAGAGGCCATGGCCGCTGGGGTTCCTGTGGTCGCTAGCGACGTCGACGGTCTCTCTGAAATTATCAAGCATGAAGTGAACGGGCTCAAGGTCTTCCCACATGATCCTTTGTCAATATTCTGGGGCGTTGACAGGGTCCTATCAGATCACAGCTTAGCTGAGTCTCTTAAGAGGGGCGGTAAGGAAAGTATTGAAAAGGAGTTCTCATGGTCGATAATAGCTGATAAGACAGTAGACCTCTACAAGAGTCTAATAGGTGAGAAATGATGGTGGACGAATTGGCTCTGCTTTCATTCTTGAGATTTTGTAACGCACTCGACAAAAGAAGGAGCATTGGCATTGTAGAAATCGCTAAATTGCTTAAGAGAGATGTTTACTCTGTTGAAGTCCTCGTTAGAACGCTTTCGGTCGAGCGCAAAGTTGTTTATAAGGAGGGTCAAGTTTGGTTGTTGCCAAAAGGTTTTAACGCATGCTTTAGAGCGTTTAGTTAAACAAGCCTTATTCTATTCCATAAATTTTAGCGTGCTCTTTTCTTGCGGATACAGCCAATATGTTACAAGCCTGCTCTGGTGGGACCGGGTTGACATATATCCCTGAACCCAATTCTAGTCCAGCGTACGTCGTTAGTCTAGGATAGACTTCTATGTGCCAGTGCAGCTGCTTGGTGGTTCTCTTCTCAGGTGAGATGTGAAAAACCATGTTAAACGGTATGCTGCCTAGTGTAGTGCCCAATGCGCCCATCATTATTTTCAGCATCAAAGCCAGGTCTTCAGCCTTTTCAGCGCTTAGCTCAGAAAACTTTGTCTCATGCTTTATGGGGTATATCCAAAATTCGAAGGGTGTAAAGGATGCCCATGGAGCAATCGAAATAAAGTGCTTTGAATTGTAAATATTTCTAGGTCCCCCTGTCTCTGACTTTATTATGTTGCAGTGTAGGCATCTTCCGAAGGAGGGATGTCTCTCGAAGGCTGATATCTCGCTTGTAATTGTCGGTGGTATGTTCTGGGTTGTAACGATTTGAGCGTGGGGATGGCGTATTGAAGCCCCTGCTTCTTTCCCATTGTTGATAAATATTGAGACGTACCCAACACCCTTTACCTTATTCCCGTAAAGGTACTGTGTCATGTCAACAAGTATGTTCATAAAGCTGAGCCATTGGTCTTTAGAAAAAGTAAAGAACTCGTCTTTGTGATTTGGTGTTGGCACCACGATATAGTGGTACCCATATGCTGGCTCACTCTCGGTTGGATAATTCGTATGCTCTGATCCAGGTTCGGTTGAAACTATGGGAAACTTGTTCGGGAACACCCTTGTAATCCAATTTTTAACTCTCTCTTCTTCGCTGTCTTGTTTTTTTATTAGAAGGTTGTTCTCAAATATTATTGAATATATCGACGGTGGTGTTAGATGTTCGTTCCCAGGACAAAAGTAGCAGATAGATCCGTCTTCTTCTTCCTTAGGCTTTACAAAATCAGAAGGCCTTTTCGCCCTCCCAGGCTCCATTATCACCCAACGATCAACAAAATAATCTTTTCTTAGTTCACCCAAATTTATCTCCCTACTCCAATAGTTCCTTGTAAGTGTTGATTGTGTTCTCAGTTGCCTTTTCCCATGTGAAGTGCTCTAGCACCCTTTTTCTCCCATTTATACCCAGTTGTTTTGTTCTGTTCATGTCTTCTAATAGTGCACCGATTCCCCATGCTATATCCGCTGCGTCATATGGGTTGACGTGTACTCCGCATTGGTTAGGGCCTGAGGGTACTACAATCTCTTTTAACCCTGAAACGCCTCTTGCACCTACTACGACCGGCTTCCTCATACTCATAGCCTCTAAGGCCACAATGCCAAAGGGCTCGTATAGGCTTGGAAAGACTGTTATATCACATGCCGCATAGTTCATTATTCTCTCTTCCTCTCCTATAAATTGGAATCTTGGTATGACAACGTCTTCGAGTTTTAAATTAGAGATGAGGTTGGAGTAGAACTGTTCATTATCTGATGTACCGATGATAATCAGTTTAGCCTTTGGAAACCTTTCTCTAACATGTTTCATTGCGTAAATAAGTTTGTCAACACCTTTTACAGGTACAAGTCGTCCTACGAAGAGTATCATCTGCTCGTCTTCTTTAACATTGTACCTTCTTCTGACATTTTGTATTATATCTGGTGGTATTGCATCTGAGTCATACTTGTAAGGGTCTACTCCATTGTAGACTACGTTTATCTTTTCTCTTGGGATGTTCAAGTGTGAAAGGTCCTCAATCATAGAGTAGGAGACTGTGACTATTTTGTCCGCTACTTTTCCTCCCATTGCCTCAAGCTCGATTATGGTCTTTGAGCCGTCGCCGAGGCTTCTCCCCTTCTCTGTTGAATGGAAGTGGGCAACCATAGGTAACTTTAGTTCCATTTTCGATATTATTCCTCCCATAAACGATAGCCAATCATGCGCTACTATTAGGTCGTATTCTCTTTGATTTTCTTTAACTAGTTGATTAACAAGCTTTGATGCACTTAAAATATTGCTCGTCATGACTTCTGAAAAGAACTTGGTTCCACTACCCCATCTGATGATGTCTTCGCTCACTACAGAGGGTAGGATGTCAGTGATGTTGACTATTAACGGCCTATGTATGTCAACACCTCTGTAGATCTCGCTTGTCTTCAACCTTCCATCATTAAATGTGAAGATGGTAACATCATGTCCCTTGGACACGATCTTTGGCGCGATTTCAGAAATATAAGAACCAAGCCCCCCAATGATTCTTGGAGGAAACTCCCAGCAGAACATGGCAAGCTTCAAGGTAATCCCTTTAAGGTACCTACATCTTTTTTATAAAACTTTGCTACCAATGTGTCATGTGTTGGCGAAATTGAGTTTACATAAGTGGGTATCCATAAACTTTATTAGAGTAATATTGCGATTAGTTGTGAAATGACCAACATAGTACTTTCATTTGAGATTCACCAACCAAGACGTTTGAATCGTCTCTTCCCTTACGAGCGTGTGAAGCGTATTGCTGCGGGTGAGTCATTAATCGACAGGTACTTTGATGATAAGCTCAACAAGGAAATATTTAGTCGTGTGTCAAAGAAATGCTATAATCCAACCTTGGATATTTTATCTGAGCTAATAAAGAATTCTTCCTCGACTGATAAGCCGTTTAAGGTCTCCTTAGGGATGAGTGGGATGTTCCTTTACCAAGCTGCACTTTATGAGCCTCAGCTTGTAGAAAAGTTGAAGGCCTTGGTTGCAACAGGGAATGTTGAGCTTCTAGGGGGAACGTATTATCATTCATTGGCATCCCTCTCGAGTACAGGGCTTAATGAATTTATAGCCCAAGTTAAAGAGCACAAGGACTTGATAAAGCAGGTCTTTGGTTACGAGGTTAGGGTCTTCGAAAATACAGAATATATTTATAATAACGACGTTGCTAGGGCTGCTGAATCGCTAGGTTTTCATGGCGTTCTGACAGAAGGGTTGACAAGGCTTCTTGAATGGCGTTCACCAACCTACATCTACTCAGCTGTTGGTACAGAAAGCATAAAGCTCCTGTTAAGACATTTTGTTCTATCAGACGATATTGCTTTCCGTTTCTCATTAAGGACATGGAGTGAGTACCCTCTTTCTCCAGAAAAATATGCTATATGGCTTTCTAAGACAGGTGGTGATGTAATACTTATTGCTGTTGACATTGAAACCTTTGGAGAACACCATTGGGCTGATACAGGAATATTTGAGTTTTTGAAAGGTCTTCCGGACGCCGTGGCTAAGATGGGTAACCTTACATGGGCGACTCCAAGTGAAGTCATAAGCTCTTCTCCTGCTTCAGGTGCTATAAACGTCCCTAAGGAGAAGACTATATCTTGGGCTGATGTCGAGAAAGACTGTACCGCTTGGATAGATAATAGTATGCAGAGGATATCTTTTGATAGGCTTTGTAGGCTCGAACCTTATGTAAAGGAGATTAACGATGCTGGTGTGACGAAGCTTTGGCGTTTTCTGCAACAGAGCGACCACTTCTACTACATGTCCACTAAAGGAGGAAGCCCTGAAGCTGTGCATAGCTATTTTAGTCCTTATAGTTCGCCTGCTGAAGCATTTGCTACGTTCGACAGCATATTAAGCGACTTCGAGGGAAAGATAGGGACTCTCTACTATAGAGTGAAGAAGTCTAAGACCCCCGCCACACCGACACCTCCCACAACCTTTCAGAAGCCTTCACAACCCCCTCCAAGATATACTCCATCAGGTTACGGAACCTATACTAAGTGAAAAAGTTTATTTTAGGACGGAAAGGTAGCCGAATGCGATCGTCTTTGAATAAGATTGTATTCGTTATACTAGATGGTGTAGGCGATAAGCCTATACCTCAACTTAATTACACAACTACCTTAGAGTCGGCTTTAACACCTAACTTGGACTATTTTGCTAGGAAGTCTAGTGGAGGCTTGGTTTATAGCGTAGGTAAGGGGTTTGCACCAGAATCCGATGTCGCTGTTTATAGCATGTTAGGGTATAAGGTCAAAGAGGGGTATGTAGGGAGGGGTGTTATTGAAGGGCTTGGCTCAGGGTTGGATTTTAAAGATGGGGACTTGGCTTTAAGAGGAAACTTCTCTACTGTAAGAGAGGATATGACGATCGTCGATCGCCGTGTTGGCCGCTCTCTCACATCTAAGGAGGCGAAGGCTCTCTCTAACGTTTTGAACGAAAATATTAAGCTCTCTAACCAAGGGAAGAGTGTGGTTGTTAAGGCTACAATTGGTCATAGATGTGTTGTCCTCTTTAAGGCAAAAGATATTATGTTAAGTGATCAGATTACTAACACCGATCCTGCCTATATGAAGGTGCATGGGATGGGTGTTGTAGCCTCGTCAACAGAAGGATTGAAGGTGGCTAAATGTGAGCCTCTAAACGAGACCAAAGAAGCTAAAGTATCTGCTCAGCTTGTCAACGAATTCACAGAACAGGTCTTCACGTTACTTGACAAACACCCGGTCAATAATAGACGGAGATCTGAAGGAAAACTGCCTGGGAACATGATACTGTTAAGGGATGCAGGAAGTACTATTCCGAAGCTTACTCCATTAGAAAAATACTACGGCTTAAAGCCGGTGATCATCGCGGACATGCCTGTTGAGATAGGTATTGCGAAAACCTTAAATGCTGAAGTGTTCACTGTTGGCTCCCCATTGGATTTTAAATCAAAGGCTGAGAAAACCCTTGATCTTATAAAAGACTTTGGGCTGGTCTACACACATCTGAAAGGCCCAGATGAGCCAGGTCACGATGGCGATTATATGGCAAAAAAGAAGGTTATAGAGGAAATAGATGAAAAGTTCTTTGGGTCTCTAAGACAAGGATTAGACTTAGATGAAGTGCTCTTAGTTGTGTCATCTGATCACGCTACACCTTGTACGCTAAAGGCGCACAGTGACGATCCGGTGCCGTTTATAATCGCCTCTGAGGTCTTAAGTAGAGATAAAATTTGCAGATTCACGGAAAAAGAGTGTTCGAAGGGTAGGTTCGGGGTTCTAAAAGAGGGAAGTATGCTTCTGCCTTTAGTAAAGTCTCTTATGAAATGACACCTTTCACATTTGAAAGTCTTAGAGTGGAACTGTTTCCTATCTAGGGATACTTCTTTTGTATCAGGTTTCTAATACATTCCACAGCGGTCTTCGCAGCCTCTTCTTCGCCCTTGACTTGAAATTCGCCTGTAACTCTGTTAGCGAAAACGGCTAAAACTGAGCCTGCGTTAAAATTATATATGTTGGCTAAGGTAAACAAGGTTGAAGTCTCCATTTCAAAGCATAAGACATTCACCTTTCCCAAGATGTTGATCAAATCTTTGTGTTCTGGAAGCATGTACTCGTTGAATCCCGGTCTTGACTGCCCCACATAAAACGAGTCTGTTGACGCGATTATCCCAACGTGGTGCTTGAAGTTTAACCTTTCTGCTGCGTTTTTCAACTCTATTAACACAGGGAGAGAGGCTACTGCAGGATACTCTGAGAAAATGTATGCCTTGCTCGTGCCATCTAGCCTCACTGCTCCGGTTGCTATAACTAGGTCTCCGATTTTTAAATGAGCTTGTATTGCGCCACAGCTTCCCACTCTAATGAAGGTTCTCGCACCACATGAGAGGAGTTCCTCTATTGCGATGGCTGTCGCAGGGCATCCTATTCCAGTAGAGCATACTGTAACCAGTTCTCCTTCGACATAGCCATTGTATACAGTAAACTCCCTGTGTTCAACGATTGGACGATGTTCTTTTAGAAGTTGCGCAATAACCTTTACTCTATCTGGGTCTCCTGGCAGTAAAACGTATCTTCCCACTTCGTCAGGGGCAACTCTGACGTGGTACATTTTACCTTTTTCAGTAATCGGCTTGGTTGCTGAGAAAATCTTTTCCATTTGTACTAAATATTTTGGAGAATGTTAATTAACCTTTCTTTTAGGAGTTCTTCTCCGACCTCTTTTGCCTCAAACCAGACCCTTGCTACTGGCTGATTAATGCTGATAACCTTTGAAATGTTGGATGGTGTGCCTAGGACTACTGCGTCACATTCAACTCTGGAAATCGACTTCTCTAAATCTTCTAGTTGTTCTGAGCTATATCCTAGTGCTGGCATGACAGAGCCTATATGAGGGAACCTTTGAAAAGCTTCTTTTATGCTACCTACGGATCTATCCCTTGGGTCAACGAGTGTTGCGCCTAGCTTCTTAGAAATAAAAGCTCCAACTGCTTCAGATAATCCGCCATGGGTGATGGTTGGGCCATCTTCTACTACTAGAACCTTCTTTCCTTTAACGAGTTCAGGTTTATCTAATTTGGCTTCAGAGCTGGTCTTCACAACTAATGCGTTAGGTACTTCCCTCTTGGCTATCTTCTCAAGCTTACCTATGTTCCCCATTGGAGAGACGTTTACCTTGTTAATAACTATCACATCCGCCGATCTAAAGTTCACTTCACCAGGGAAGCTCGAGAGCGTGTCTTCAAATCTGAAGGGGTCTGCTACACAAATGTTTATTGTAGGTTTATAGAAGGGCATGTCGTTGTTCCCCCCGTCCCAGATTATAACATCGCCTTCTTTCTCCACCTCTTTTAATACCTTCATATAATCTACTCCTGCAAATACTGTAGTCCCTGTATCAATGTGCTGCTCGTATTCTTCTCTTTCCTCTATGGTAATGTTATACTTTGCTAAGTCTTCATATGTCTCAAATCTTTGAACTATCTTGTTAAGGTCGCCATAGGGCATTGGGTGGCGGACTACTACAGGTTTTTTGCCAATAGACTTTATTATCGAAGACACATACCTAGATATTGTGCTTTTACCTGCCCCTGTTCTTGTAGCTACTATTGAAATCACTGGTTTCTTGGACTTGAGTTCTGTGTCCTTGGGCCCAAGGAGGTGGAATGACGCACCTGCCGCCATAGCCTTAGATGCTAAGTTCATAACATGTTGGTGAGAAACGTCGCTATAAGAGAAGTAAACGTCTTGAACTCCATGTTTCTTTATCAACTCCACCATTTTTTCTTCATCGTAGATAGGTATTCCTTTAGGGTACATTCTCCCTGAAACCTTTGGGGGGTACTTTCTGTTTGATATGTAAGGTATCTGTGTTGCTGTGAAAGCAATGACCTTGAAATGTTTATTGTTCCGGAAAAACACGTTAAAGTTGTGAAAGTCTCTTCCTGCCGCGCCTAGAATAATAGCTTTACGTGGCATAAAGGGTCGTGGTTTAGTCGCCCTCTCCTTTATAAAAAGCTTCTTAGAATCGCTGTTTTAATCAGATCTCTTTATATGCTTTGATGCCAGGATATATTAGTAGGGGTTTGAAGATGGCTTTATCTATTAACATCTTTTGCGATGATTAGCCTCCTATTGCTTTCTTTGTTGCCTCACATATTGGATAGGGTGTTATAGAAATGTTCTAGAACATACGGTGTTATATACTCTATTAATTATTGTGGGGGTGAAGGTCTGCCTTCATCAGTCATATCAATCATGTGTGTGGCTGGTGGGCTTGAGTCGAACCAGAACCACACACAAAGAATTTATTTTATTATCTTAGTTCTATTGCTTTTTAGAGTTCGTCAGCTACCCTCTTGTACTCTGGCAATAGTTCACGATAGCTTATAGGTGTTGTTCCCATTACTATTGAATTAAGTACTACGCCCCCGCACCCTATTTTGTTTAGTAGTTTTAGATCGGTTGCTTCGATGAACTTCTGGGTTGGCACGATGACAGGTTTAACTGATCTTTTTCTAATTAGAATGTAGTTTGTTATATCGAATAATGTTAACGGTAGTCTGAATACGGATTGTGTCATAATCGACGCCTCTATTGCGCCTACCTTCCCATCATGCGATAGTATCTCCACCTGCTCTAGGACGTATCCGCTTCCTACAGAGACTATCTTGTCCATTCTATCATCGTTGTAAATATATGAAGGCATATGATGTGCCATCATCTTCACGTAGTCGACTCCTATTCCCACAACCTTCTCCCATTCTTCTTTGCTTATCATCGGGGTATCCCCGATCTGAACTCCTACGGGTATATTGACGGCGCCAATTACCTCCCTTATAGCGGACTCTTCGAGGTCTATTCCTCCGAATCTTATCGCAGAAGCTGTGTCCTCGAAGTTCAAGTGGACTTCTATAGCGTCAACTCCGGATTCTTCTGATGCGGTTGCAAGTTCCATGCTGTTTGTGTTAAGACTTGATATCAAAGTGAATTTTCTTTTAAGGAGTTCTACAGTTCTGCTCAACCTCGATTTGCCTCGCCATCGAAATAATATACTTTCTTGTTCTTAAATATTCTCTAAAATTATTTTTTGAAACTGGTCTCAGTTTCTCCTTATCACCCTCCCAGGTCTTTTGTTGGTGTGTTTTCCATGTTCAACAACTGTCTCCCCGTTTATAATCACATATTCTACTCCTCTTGGGTTTTTAAAGGGATTTCTGTAGGTAGCTGTGTCTTGTATTTTGTCTGCGTCGAATATAACGATGTCAGCAAATGCCCCCTTTTCAATGATTCCTCTATCCTTTAGTTTTATTCGTTGGGCAGGTAGCGTTGTGACCCTTCTTACGGCTTCTTCTAAGCTTAGAACTTTGCAGCCTTCTTCTTCGGGTAGTGTCTTTAGGGTTTCTCCTCTAACGTACTTTCTGAAAAGAAGTGGGAATGTTCCAAAAGCCCTTGGATGCTGAAAACCTTGCTCTCTCCTATGCTTTCTAGGAATCGAATAAAGGTCTGATCCTATGGTTGAATTTCTATTTTGTATTACCATTCTAATATCTTCTTCTTTATGTGATTGCGCCATTATAGAGGGGATCGGTGCACCCATGCTTAGAAGGTCGAAGACCAATTCGAATGGCTCTTTCTTTTCTATTGATGCCACTTCTTTTATGGTCTTTCCCTCAAACTCTTTCGCATTTGGGCATGATAGGATTTTGATCTTATCCCACAATTTATCCTTCGCTAGGGCACTAGTGGTTAGCTCCCTCTCTGAATTAAGTATCTCTTCTTTTATCTTCTCCCTAGTCTTTTTATCCTGCATTCTATGTGAAATCTGATCAGGTCCGCCTTCGCAGGCCCAGTTCGGGAGCAGGGTGTATAGTGAGGTAGCGCTCCACAGGTAGGGTATAACGTCGAATCCGATGTCTAACCCTTTTCTCGTTGCTGTTTCTATTAGGTTCAGAGCCTTTTCCTGTTCTCCCCAAGCTGGATAGTGAGTTTCAATATGGGATATCTGTGTTCTCACTCCTGATTTGGAGGTGATCTTTATTGCCTCTACCACACCGTCAAGGTATCCAAGTGATTCTTTTCTTGTATGGGTAGCGTATATTCCTTCGAACCTAGCTACCTCCTTACATAGCTCTACAATCTCCTCGGTTTCTGCGTAGCAGCCTGGTGGATAAGCTAGCCCTGAGGACATGCCGAAGGCTCCTGCCTCCATAGCATCAGACACCATCTTCCTCATGTAGGTGAGTTCTTCTTCGGTTGGTTGCCTGTTCTCTATCCCTAACATGTTAATTCTTATCGTACCATGTCCGACTAGAGGGGCTACGTTAATAGATAAGCCTGATTCTTCAAGGCGTGAAAGGTATTCTTGATACGTCCTCCACTTTATTTTGATTTCTCTGAGTGGGAATAACCAATTTTTCAGTAATAGATCCAACTTGTCATCTACTATTGGAGCTAAACTGTACCCACAATTACCTGTTACTGTGGTGGTTATCCCTTGTCGTACTAGGTTATCTGCTCTTCCATCCAACAAGAGGGTGCTGTCTGAGTGATCATGTATGTTCACAAAGCCTGGGGCAACTATTAAGCCATCAGCGTCTATTACACGGTCTGCTTTAGGTTGTGCGTTGGTTATTTCATTTATTTTATCATCTGTGATATATATGTTTGCCTTGAATAGGGAGCTACCTGTTCCATTAGCGATCTTCCCGTTTTTTATCAATAAACTTTTTTTGAAGTCCACATTCCTTGTCCCATGTTATTAGACCTTTAAACTTTCCTGAATAACTACATAACACTTTAATTGGTTATGCAAAGTTGAAGTTAACCTTCGTTTTAGAGTAGAATTTTATATTCGTTATTCAATAAATCTTTTATACAATTGTTTTATCAACTAAGTTGAAGTTGGGTTCAACTCTCTCTCCTGCTAGTATTCGGCCGAAGACTTCTAGCGCTCCATGCTTATGTAACATTTTATTATTATTCCCGCACTGATACGAATACGTACATCTGGGGCATCCGCTTTCCTCAGTGCAGTTACATTCTTCAAGTATCCTTTTTCCTCTTTTGAGCCCATCAGCGAGTCTGTCATATAGTAGCTTAGAGGCGCCATTTCCACCTTCTGTGCCATCGTAAACAAATATCAAACCTGTAGCTCCAATAGACACCCCTCCCATGTCGTTTGCTCCTCCTCCTGTTATCATATTCGACCCCTCGATTATCACATGCTCTGTTGCATGGAAGCTACTTACGAGAACCTCTTCACCTAATGCGATGTCATGTTTGGTCTTCTCCTCTAAAACCGTCTGAGGCGTGGGTGCTCTAAAAGCGAATCCCTTAGTTTCGTATTCATATTCAACTGGATTTTCTAATAGCACTTGCTCTCCTCTCTTATCTTCCCCGATTCTGTTTTGCATATAACCGTATATGATCTTCTTTATCTTTAGATCGCAGAAAGATACTGTTAACCCGTATTCTTCTTTTCTCTCATTCACCCTTAAGATAGTGGGTTCCACTGTCCCTAAAGCCTTAGTGTAGTATGGGTAGTCCCTAGGCAGCTTTTCTAGGTACGCTGACCACTTTCCTCCTGTATGTTTTAGTTCTTTACTTAGGTAATTTTCTCCCCCATGCATGTATATCGCATCCTTGTGAAGCTCACTAATACCAACTACCACTTCTCTGGAGCCGATCCTCTTCCCATTAAAAAATATGTCTATTGAACTGCCAATACCTCTTATGCTCGTTTTTAAGACCTCTCTTCTTCCCTCCTTTGTCGGGTAAGCAACCCCGTTTACTATTGAAATCTTTTCTTCTTCTTCAAGTTTCTCTACGATGTCTCTATCATGTAGTTCTTCTCCTTTTTTCAATGGTTTGTCACAGACTGCTGATAGAATTTGTGCACGTCTAACCAATGGGTTTAGAGGGTCAACATAGCATGCGGAAACATCCTCAAAGTAATCATTAGGGTGATTCTTATAGTAGCTACTTATAGGATCGTCTTCCCTTAATACAAGAAGCACAATACTTTCTTGCCCCCTCCTTCCAGCTCTTCCAGCCCTTTGTATTAGCTTGGTCACGTTTACAATATCTGAGATTATAGCATCGACATGGCCGATGTCTATTCCAAGCTCGAGTGTTGGTGTTGAAATTAACACGTCGGTCTCCCCTTCTTTAAACCTTTTTTCAACTCTCTCTCTAAACTCCCTAGTAAGCCCTGCTCTATGAATTTCACTGTTAACCCCTTCCTTTCTAGCGTGCCTTAGGAGTAGTTCAGCGTCTGTATGCCCATTTGAGAAGGCTAAGACTTTGAACTTGTTACGTACAAGTTCCTTTAAAGCGTTGGCACGTAACGCTCTACCAGAAACCAAAGAAGGATACATCATTATAAAGTGTGTTTCCCCATGTCTTCCCTGCTCCTCCTCTACTACTTCGAACTTTCTCCCAAAGAGTTTTTCACAAAACTCCCTCGGGTTAAATATTGTCGCTGAAGAAGCAATAATCTGTAGCTCTCCAGTGAACCTTTCTAGTCTTTTTACTATATGGTGTATGTGTGCTCCAAAGCTTCCAACGTAGTTATGAACTTCATCTACTACTAACGTTTTAACGGATTTAAAGAGTTTAGAGTATCTAGTGTTTAACGCTAGGTGGAGGTGTATTATGTCGAAGTTTGTTATTATGGCGTCAGGTTGGTTTTCATAGTATCTCTCGCGTTCTTTTCTTTTTGTGTCGCCATCGAATACACCGACTGTTAAACCTAAACCTTCTGCTAATCTCTCTAGTCTTTCCTTCTGGTCTCTAGCTAACGCTTTTGTTGGGTAAACAAACAATATCTTTGTACCTCCATTTTTGGTGTCAGATCTTTCTGCTTCAAACTCTAATCTTGCTTTAAGAAGTGTTGGAATAGTGAATGCCTCTGTTTTGCCGCTTCCTGTCGGTGCGACGAGGACGATGTTTTCACCCGTAAGGATCCTTCTTATCGCTTCTACTTGGAACTTAAATAGCCTCTCAAAAATATTTTTTTCTAGCCATTTCCCATATTCTCCTTTAATGATTTCCGATACCCTAGGTCCTTGTTCAGGTGTCTGTTCTCTAAAAAACTTGTAGCTTACAAGGTATGCTTTTCTCTCTTTGAGTAGCCTTTGGACGGTTGGATTGAGCTTATTTAATTCTAACTTGTGTTTGGAGACCTCCTGCTCAACCTCCTTTAAGCTTCTTACAATCGCTTTGTCTCTATCTGGGCGGTACTCTGATTTTATCTTCTCTCCTTTTTTATCATATTCTATCATCAGCTTTAGATAAGCCCTTTCAAGCCTTTTCTCTTTGCTTGAGAAGATGAACCCACATTCTGGGCAGTAGATACTGTAATATCCTTCGCTAGTTCTATCAGATGCTAGATCTGCTTTGCATAGAGGGCACTTTAAAGGAGGCAACCTTAGTTAGGCTATTTATTGTTGTTTAGAAAAACCTTTTGCTCTTTATGTAACTATGCCATCATGTAGGCCTAATACGCTACCATAGAGCCTCTTCTCTGTTCAAGCCTCCTCAACGTCGAAAGGCTTCATCGCATTCGGTATCTCTTCTATTAGGTCTGAAGCGAGTATGTGGAAGCCCTTTTTCGCCACCGCCTTTTTCCCTGCATCACCATGAATGTAGGTTGATGCCACTGCAGATACGAACCTATCTTGTTTCCATGCCAACAGCGTAGCTAAGATCCCTGATAGCACATCCCCTGTCCCTCCAACTGCCAACCCAGGCGTGTTCCACCTATTGACCTTAGCCTTCTTCCCATCTGTGATGATTGTGTCATGCCCCTTTAATATTAGCGTAAAGCGGTGTTCTTTGGCTACTTCGACCGCTTTATCTAATCTATTCCACCATTCCTCTTCCATTGGAGTCTCAAAGACATATTTGAACTCCCCAGCATGAGGTGTTGCGACAGTGTTTTCAAGGATTTTAAGGTTTGATTTTGCGGCTTTGAATCCATCCGCGTCTAAGACTACCGGGATCCTGCCATTTACCTTACCGATGATCTTATGCACCGTATTGACTGTGCTCTCATCTAATCCCAACCCAGGCCCAACTACTAACGTGTCAGCCTTCTGAGTTAGCTCCTCCACAAGGTCTAGTGCCGATGAATCTAGATTGTTCGATTGGAAGTGGTGCACAATTAGATCTGGTGACATCTGTCTTATGGAGCCTGACACACTTGCTGGTGCTAGGATGTGCACAAGCCCTGCTCCAGTTCTTAACGCAGAAAGTGCGGCGAGTGCTGGTGCCCCTGAGAAAACCTCGCTTCCTCCTATAACCAATATGTAACCGTTATCGCCTTTATGTGAATAGATTTTACGCGGCTTTATCGCTCTTCGAACGTCGCCTGGGCCGACAAAAAACTCTGCCTCCAAAGGTACTCCTATTTGTTTAACCTCTATTTCCCCTGTGTATTCAGGCTTCGCCTTTAGCCCTCTTTTCATCTTATGATATGTGATCGTGTAGCTTGCCTTTACAGCTTCACCAAGTACTTCCCCTGTGGAGGGATCTAAGCCGGTTGGTGTGTCGACCGCAAATACTTGTTTACCACTACTGTTAATCACGTTTACAACCGATATCATAGGTTCTCTTAGCTTCCCTCTTACCCCAGTACCTAGCATTGCGTCAATAATCAGGTCTGCTGTAGCGATTTCTTTGGTGAACAGGTTAATTTGTGAGGTGTCTATGATATATGTCTTCTTAACTTCGTCCATATTTTCTATTAGACTCCAATTTGACCTCGCCTCATCTGTTCTTATTTCTCCAGGTTTTCCGATCAGCATTAAACTTATTGTCGCGCCAAAGTTTCTTAGATGCCGAGCAATCACAAAACCATCTCCACCGTTGTTACCGGTTCCACAAACAATGAGTACCCTCTTCTCCTTTACAGCTAACTTGTTGGATATGAAGTCTGCTGTAAGTGCTCCAGCGTTCTCCATCATAAACCTTCTAGGGAAGCCTATGCTTTCCGAGTTCTCTTCTATTGCAGCCATTTCCTCGCTGGTGATTTCTTTTGGCAAGTATTTTTGGTAAAGGTTAGAGCTGATCATCGATGGTAAATACAGAAGTGCCCTGATATAAGACTTTGATCATATACCTTTATTGTAGTTTTCAGCTCTATATCTAAAAGATTTCATCTATGTCAAATAAAGGGAGAAGTAGGTTCGAGCTTGGTTCGGAATCTCCTTTTAAGAGTAGATGACTGAATACTACTCTCTAAGTCTGTTCCCACAATTGGTGCAGAAGACGGCTCCTGGTTTAGCGCTTGTGCCACAACTAGGGCATACAGTAGGTGTTGTACCAGTGGAATCTTGAATGCTCTTTTTAGCTGTGCTGAACGCTTTTTCTATTTCTTTAGCTGCTGTGTCAAAGGCCTTCTCCATCTCCTTTCCCATTCTCGAGAGAGTCTCTCTCCAATCCTCATACGGGGATACTACACCCGCTTCTGTACCTTTCAAAGTTTTATAACCACATTTAGGGCAGAAGAAGGCGTCTTCTGCTAACTCTTTCCCACATCTTGAACAGAAAACCAATTTAATACACCCTAAGAAAAGGGGTGTTATCTATTATTTATTCTTTGGTTAGTCTATCACTATGTTTAACTGTGCATTTTGAGTTTATTGGTAGATCTTTTTAGTGACTCCTTTTACTGTTTTGGTCTGCTTGAAAAGGAAAGGATTTAGTATTTGTAAATCTTTAAGGTAATAGTAGGTGGTGTTTGGTTGGCGTTGGATCTTATAGGCCTTGGTTCTGCTATCATAGACTTTGCTCCAAGAGAGAAAGGTGTACCATTGAGTCGAGTTAAAGCCTTCTTCCCATCAGCAGGTGGTTCGGTTTCTAATATCTTGGTTGAAGCATCGAGATTAGGCTTAAGGACAGGTTTTCTTGGTTGTGTGGGCGACGACGAATTTGGCACTCTCGTGTTAAACGACTTCAAAGCCCAAAATGTTGACACTTCACATGTTAAGCGTGTTAAAGGGTTTGCCACAGGTATCGCTTTCTACTCAATAGACGAAACAGGTGATAGACATTACATCTTCTATCGCTTTCCAGGGTACTCTGACCCGGAGACGATGTTAAAACCTGAAGACATCGACAAAGACTATATAGCAGGCACTAAGATGTTCCATTACTCTGAAGCAATGCTTAGAAAGGCTTTGACTAGGGAGACGGTTCTCAGGATATTGCAGATTGCTAAAGAACACAAGGTCGCTGTGTCTTATGACCCAAATGTTAGAGAAGCTTTGTGGAACAACAAGGAAGAGTTTCAATCGACTCAGAGGAAGGTACTCAGCCTAACAGAAGTGTTTCTATCAACCTCAAGGGAAGCGGCTTTGATCGCAGGTGGTTCGAACGTAGAAGAAACCTTAGATAACATTTTACGTCTAGGTCCTTCTACAGTAGTTATCAGAGAAGGCGAGCGGTATCATGTTGCGTTTAAAGGTGAGCGGATGGTTATACCTATCTTCAAAGTAAAGGCAGTGGACACATCAGGCGCTGGAGACGTCTTTGTCGCAGGGTTCTTGACCGGTTTAGCAAAGCAGTGGTCTGTTGATAGAGCTGTTATGCTTGGAAGCGCTGTGGCTGCAATAAAGGTGATGAAAGCTGGGACGAGGGGAAAGCTACCTACTATGAGAGATGCCATCACGTTTTTAAAGGAAAGAGGGGAAAGTTTTTCTCGAAGGGAAATAGTAGAAAAGAACTTGTAAAGCTAACTTCTTCACATTTATCACGTGCTATATATTAATATAGTGGCCTTTTTACCGTCTTTACGTGTGATTATATGGCAGAAGTACTAACGCCGTTCGAGCAAACAGCTCTTTTAAGCATAATACTTGTTGCAATAGGTGCTTTGGTCTACGCTGCTCTACTGGCGAGACAAGTTTTGAGAGAGCCTAAGGGTTCTGGGAAGATGGTTGAAGTCTGGGGTGGTATAAAACAAGGAGCCAACGCATATCTGATGAGGCAGATCAAGTCGATAATCCTACTTATAGGGGTACTAGCCATAATACTATATCTTTCTGCTGACTTAGCGGGGCAGCCTTTCGCGATATCCTTAGGTAGAGCAGCTGCGTTCCTGATGGGTGCTTTCTTCTCAGCAATGGTCGGTTTTCTTGGGATGAACATGGCTGTACAAGGCAATATTAGGACATCTTTCGTAGCGGGGAAGAGTTTCAGAGATGCTCTAAGGATTTCTTATAGGTCTGGTACTGTGACAGGGATGCTTACCGATGGCCTTGGGCTACTAGGGGGAACCCTAATATTCATCTTTTACCTTAAAGAAGCACCTGAAGTCCTACTTGGGTTTGGTTTCGGAGGCACACTTCTAGCGCTTTTTATGAGAGTAGGTGGTGGAATCTACACGAAGGCGGCGGATGTTGGGGCTGACTTGGTAGGAAAGGTTGAGAAAGGTATTCCAGAAGACGATCCTAGGAACGCCGCGGTAGTAGCTGATCTCGTAGGAGACAACGTGGGGGACTGCGCGGGGATGGCAGCAGACATATTTGAATCGTACGAAGTTACGATGGTCTCTGCGATGCTTCTCGGTTTAGCGATTAAGCCCTTCGACTTTAAATGGATCGTCTTTCCCCTTTTAGTTAGGGCGATCGGGGTCTTAAGCACGATAGCTGGTACGTACACAGTTTCACTTTGGCCTGACAGCCTGACCAAGGGAAATGCTTTCAAGGCCATGGATTTGTCATACGACCTCTCCTCGGTGATATCTACTGTCAGCTTCTTTTTCTTAGCACAATATTATGTAGGCGACTTGAGAGTGTTCTTCGCTACTGCAGTGGGGATACTTTTAGCGATCAGCTTCAATAAACTTGCAGACTACTTCACAAGCCCAGATAGGAAGCCTGTCGACAGGATTGCAAAATCATCTAAAACTGGGGCTGCCACGTTACTACTCGAAGGCCTCGCACTCGGGATGGAAAGTACGGTTTGGGTGCTTGTAGTTATTGCAGCGACGATCGTGGCATCAGTGATCTTCTTCACAGGGGCAGGTGTAATCTTCGCGATGTATGGGGTTGCGCTAGCTGGCATAGGTATGCTCACACACACTGGTAACAACGTTTCAATGGATGCTTTTGGACCGATCTCAGACAACGCAGGAGGTATCGCTGAAATGGCAGAAAGCGATGCAAAGTCCAAACAAGCACTTGCAGACTTGGATGCAGCAGGCAACACGACAAAGGCTGTCACAAAGGCGATTGCCATCGCCTCAGCTGTCATCGCAGCCATATCGCTCTTCGCATCATACACAGAAGCAATCGGCGTCGAAGTAAAACTCGACATAGCAGACCCAATGATCTTTACAGGCTTGTTGGTCGGTGGCGCTTTACCATTCTTGTTCAGTTCCATATCAATAAGAGCTGTAGGGCGAACCGCTTCTAAGGTCATCGAAGAGGTTAGAGAGCAGTTTAAGACACCAGGTGTAATGGAAGGAACGAGGAAGCCTGATTACGCAAAAGTGGTTTCAATGGTTACTGCTGCTGCGCAGAGGGAAATGGTGGGTCTTGCTCTATTGGGTGTACTGACACCTATAGTAGCAGGGTTATTGCTTGGTGAACTAGCTCTTGGGGCCTTCCTAGCAGGCGTTATTTTAGTAGGACAACTCCTAGCCGTCTTTATGGCCAATACAGGTGCAGCATGGGACAACGCGAAGAAGAAGATAGAGGATGGCTACTATGGTGGTAAGGGCTCAGATGAACACAAATCCTCTGTCATAGGGGATACTGTAGGTGATCCACTTAAAGATACGGCTGGGCCAGCGTTAAATCCAATGATCAAAGTAATCAACCTTGTGAGCTTGATCTTCGCACCGATCATTATACAGCTAAGGGCTAACATGTTGGTGGCCGGAGTTTTATCACTGATACTAACCATTATACTAGTAGTAGTTGTGATTAGAAGCAAAAGAGAGGCGCCAGAGAGGCGGTAAAGGCGCCACCCAACTTTTTATTATTCCAAGAATCGATAAAGACCACTGTTGACTAAGTGTTCTTACTGTTCCCTTGTCTATATCTATAATATAAAACTAGCCCCGCTGTTATGTGTATTGGATGTTTTAATACTTAGGCTCCATCTTTATAGTTTTATCCAAATTTTAAATACTCCATGCAATTTGGAAAGGTAAAGGTGCTCTTTGCTTGTTCGACATAATTGTTAGAGGCGGTAAGGTTGTTGATGGGACTGGTAACCCGTGGTTTAAGGCCGACATAGGTATAAAAGACGGTAAAATTGTTGAACTAGGCCGTTTAGAAAAGGAAAAGGCAGATACAGTAATAGATGCACGAGGTAACGTAGTGTCTCCTGGATTCGTCGACATGCATAGTCACTCGGATCTAACCCTCTTTATCAATCCAAAACTTGAGAGTACAATACATCAAGGTATAACGACTTTAGTAGTTGGGAACTGTGGTATAAGCTTGGCTCCCATTAATAAAAAGCATGAGCATCTCCTTGAAAGATATATAGCGCCTTTTTTGCCACCAGGTGCGTCTATCAGGTTTCAATGGTCCACCTTCGAAGATTATCTTAGACATGAGAACAAACAGGATCTATCATCTAATGTGGCACACCTTGTTGGGCATGGAACGGTAAGGGTTGCTGTAATGGGTTTCCAAGATAGAGCTCCTAGCGATGTGGAATTAGAACATATGAAGTATCTTGTAGCTGAGGCGATGGAGGCTGGAGCCTTCGGCATGTCTACTGGCTTGATCTACCCTCCAGGTATCTTTTCTGGAACAGGAGAGTTGGTAGAAGTTGCAAAGGTCGTTTCGAAGTATGGAGGTTTGTATTCATCGCATGTCAGGGGAGAAAGTTCGAACCTTATCTACTCAATTGAGGAGGCGATCGAGATCGGGGAGAAAAGCGGTGTCTCAGTTCAAATATCTCATCACAAGGTCGCTGGTAGACAGCAAATAGGAAAAAGTGTTGAAACCCTTAAACTTATGGAGGATGCTAGGAAAAGAGGTGTCGACGTAGCATGTGATCAATACCCGTATGAGGCTGGGATGACTTCGCTCGCAACCCTTCTCCCCCCATGGGTTCACGAAGGCGGTATAGATCAACTCTTGGAAAGGATAAAGAGACTTGAAGATAGAGTAAAGATAAGGGATGATATTGAAAAAGATACAACTGGTTGGGAGAATATAATTAATGAGAACGGGTGGGAGAACATTTACATAAGTAATGTGAAGACAGAGAAGAACAAAGATCTTCAGGGAAAGAACATTCAAGAAGCTGCGAGGATGATGGGTAAACCTGATGAGTTAACAGCTCTTTTAGATCTACTCGTGGAGGAAGAAGGTTCAGGCACTATGGTGGTGTTTGTTACAAAGGAAGAGGATGTTTGCAAGATACTGTCTAATCCTCTAACAATGGTTGGTACGGACTCCTGGTCTACATCACCAGAAGGTGTGTTATCTGCTGGTAAGCCGCATCCAAGGTTCTATGGCACTTACCCAAGGATATTAAGAGAGTATGTTAGGGAAAGGTCAATTCTGAGTTTAGAAGAGGCAGTACGTAAGATGACTTCTTTTCCCGCTCAAAGACTCAGGTTATGGGGTAGAGGGGTGATCAGAGAAAACATGTGGGCTGATATCGTAGTGTTCAATCCAGATACGATCATGGATACAGCGACATATCAGAATCCCCATCAATATCCAGAGGGAATAGAGTATGTTATAGTCAACGGGGAGATAGTTATTGATAAGAGACAGCAGACACAGAATTACCCTGGTAGGGTTTTACGTCATAAATTTCCAAAGAAAACCTTCCCGCATGATGGGAGAATTTCTCTGAAGGGATTCGAAGAGGTATTCTCGAGCCAAAAGGATAGGGATCGGCTTACTTTATAAGATTAGGAAGCTATCTAAGTTTTTCAGCTTCTTCTAATCGCTCTATCAACTTTGACATGATATCGCAAAGCGCCACTGTTGATCTCATAGCTTCTACAGCAAAGGCAGTGAAACTCCTTGAGATACCTGCTTCAGTGACCTCCATCCTGAGAAATCTCTCCAAGTCTTCTCTCATTTTTGTCTGTTTGTCGATAAGATTTTTTCTTACCATTTCGATTTCCTGCCTTAAGTCAGAATAAGTTGACATATGGCATCGATGAAGTAGAATCCTTTATAAGTATTTAGCTTTCTTGCAAAGTGGTAGCTAAAACTTTAGCTCCGTGTAGAAAACTTAAGAGCCCATACTACAAACGTTAAATAAAAATAGAGCGTACATTGCTAGGTCGAAATTATTCTTTCCGCGAACGCCTTCCCATATTCAAAGCACTTAACAAGCTCCTCCTCATTAGGTACCCATTTTAAAGAAAGTGCAGGAAAAGTGATTTCTATACCAGCCTTTGTAAGAGACTCCTCTATAGCTTTGGTTGCTCCACCTCCCCAACCATATGACCCGAATGCTGCAGCTATCTTGTTCAAAGGCTTAAGCCCTCTTAGCTCTTCTAGGAAGGGTGCTACTGTAGGAAGTATGCCATTGTTGACGGTTGAGGATCCGATCAACACACCCTTAGATTCCAGAAGTTCTTTTATTATGTCCCCCCTATCAGAGGTTGGTACTCTGAAAAGTATTGCTTCAACACCTTTGCTCTGTAGTCCATCGATTATGGCCCTAGCCATTCTATCCGTGCTTCCCCACATAGTATCGTATACAACAAGAACTTTTTTCTCGCTCTCCCCTTTGGCCCATCTAAGGTATGACTCGATTATTTTCATCGGGTTGCTTCTCCAGATCACCCCATGGCTTGGAGCAATCATGTTGATCTTTACACCCATTCTGTGTACTTCCTCGATCTTCCTTGTCACCAGCTTGCTTAATGGCCATAGAATATTCGCATAATACTTAGCAGCCTCATCCATCAACATTTTCTGATCCACCTCATCATCGAACCTTTTCGATGTTGCAAGGTGTTGGCCAAATGCGTCATTAGGTAGTAAGAGCGCATCCTCCTCTATGTAGGTGAACATGCTATCTGGCCAGTGAAGCATTGGTGCTTCTATGAACTTTAGGCTTCTTCTCCCTAACTTTATCTCGTCACCGCTTTTCACTATTTGAAAGTTCCAGTCTCCGAAGTAGTGTTTTTGTAACCCAACCTCACATGGAGCCGTTCCTACTATCTTGGCATTCGGTGCATGTTCTAAAACATTTTTAATTGCCCCGGAGTGATCTGTTTCCACGTGGTTTGCTATCAGGTAGTCTATTTTAGATAGAGGAATGACCTTCTCTATCTTTTTTAACATCTCTTCTGCAAAGGGGCCGTAGACTGTGTCTACAAGAGCTACCTTATCATCTACTATAAGGTATGCGTTATAGGTCGTCCCTCGATGCGTTGAATAGGTGAATCCATGAAAGTTTCTAACATTCCAGTCAACCGCACCTACCCAGTATATGTTTTCTAATATCTCTACAGGGTTCATGCCTCTTATAAAATCGACTTTCTATATAATTATTTTCAAAATCTGATATACTTTATGCATGTGCTATTATATTAGATGGCTGAACTCAAGTTTCTATACATGCCTATACGGTGCTTTATCAAAGACAGGTGTTTTTAACAGTATGAAGATCAACAAGTCCTAGTCTATTAAGGGGTTTAAGTTGTATTAGGTTAAGCCTTAAGGGGAGCGCATAAACTCAATAAACTCCTCAAGTGTTCTTTCCTTTAGCACGTAGTTGGTCTTCTTCTCTAAACCTATCGTTGAATAGGGGCGTATCCCATAATCATGACCTGGGTAAACCTCTACCCTATCATCTAGCTTCATTAGCTTGCCAAAGAGGCTATGATATAGTTCCCTTGCGCTGCCTCCTGGTAGATCTGTTCTCCCGCATTCCCCCACGAAGAGGGTGTCTCCAGTAAGAAGTTTATTATCGACCAGCAGGCATATACTATCTGGAGTATGCCCAGGGGTATGAATTATTTTAATCTTGATCCCGCCTACTTGTATGACGCTGTTATCGTTAACCTCTAGGTCCTTCTGATTCGTTGACGAGGTATGTGCAATCACCTCTGCTCCAAACTTTGAAGCTATCTTATCATTATCTGTTATGTGATCATAGTGTGAATGGGTGTTTATAACATATCTGACCATTAAACCGTGTTTCTCTAAGTACTTTATTATGGCTTCCGCATTAAAGCTTGGGTCTACAACAACCCCTTCTCCTGCTGACTCATCTGCGATTATGTATGAAAAATTGTCGCCAACACACTTTAACTGTTTGAAAAGCATACCTCTCCTCATCAATCTCGCATATTTACTTAAATCTTTTTTCAGCATTTGCCTTTTTTGGCTTAATAATTTAATGGCCTTTTTATTAGAAGGTTCTTCCCATAATAAGGTCAAGTTGTAAAGCCCTTAGTGGGCCTTGATGAGTAACTAGCTCATACATCATAGGCTTAAGCTACTGGATCGATATGAAATATGTAGGGTTTTAAAAGGTTCTATTGTTAATAGTTCTTTGGCCCTACCTTCTATATAAACCAATCAATTCTCCTTTAGAAAGGACATGTCCCTCCATAGCCTTTTCTAAGTCTTTTTTCCTAGCGTTAGAGCTAAGGTTTATCAAGGTGTCAAGTGCGTATACCTTGAAAAAGTATCTATGTGTACCGAAGGGTGGGCAGGGCCCTCCATAAGAGTGTCTGTTAAAATCATTAAGTCCCTCTACACCTGGGACAGTGTCTTCTTGTATTTTCTCTGTTGGAGGAATATTCCAGACCGTCCAATGTTCCCAAGTTCCCTTCGGAGCATCTGGGTCATCGACTATTAAAGCAAGGCTTTTGGTTTCCTTAGGGATGTTCTTTATTTCTAATGGAGGATTTACATCATCTCCATCGCATGTGTATTTACGGGGTATGAACTTACCATTTTCAAATGCTGGAGAGGACACAATCAACTTACTATATTGTGCCATAATGATTTTTATTCATATTTAATATATAAGTATTTACTTCCTCGCCTAAATCATCTGATGTTATTTGCTTTAACCGGTCCAGAGGAACGATTATTGTAAATTGATTTGGATCTATCTTTAGAAAGCTTTTTATTTAGTTTGCTATAAAGCGATTTAAAGAGGTGCTATTATACGGATTTCGAGACGATCAGAACTCTAGGGGGTATAGGGACGCTATTGATCGTGATAGGTTCTATACCTTTTATTGGTTCTTACGCAGGCATTGTAGGGTTCATTGGCCTCATACTATTGCTCATCTCGATGAAAGAACTCTCAACCTTCTACGGCGAGAAGGGTATCTTCAATAATGCGTTGTACGGTGTGATCTTAGCGGTGATCGGGGTAGTGGTCTTCGCAGTGATAATGGTGACCGCTGCATTTGGGTTGATAACTTCATTGGGTATCGAATTCGAGCAATGGTCTGATTTTGCAAAGCTAGGTACCGTGAACTGGCAGAACTTTGCGAACCTAAACCTAATCTGGCCTTTTATTACAATTATACTTATGGACTTGGTTGTCTTGTTTGTTTTCATCGTTGTTTCAGCCATCTTCTTTAGGAGGTCCTTTAATATCCTTAAAGAAAAGACAGGGGTAGACATGTTCGGAACCGCGGGATTAGTGTTACTTATAGGCGCTGTGATGACAATAATTTTGATAGGCTTGTTGGTAATCTGGGTCTCAATGATACTGCTGACAATCGCGTTTTTTTCAATTAAGCCACCATCTACTTCTCAAACCGTTCAACAATCGATATGATGTCGGATGCCTGTGTAAAGCACCTACTTTTTTTGAAATCAAACTTAATACTCTAACAGAGGATCGTCTATGTAGCCCACTAAATCTTTGTAAAGCTTAGAGAACTGCCTCTCAAATGGTGTGAGGCTGAAGTTGCTTATCTAAAGAAAACAAGTTCTCTTGGTTGTGGCCATCTCTTTATATGATAGTATCCAACACATATTTATATCTTAGATCTGATCATGTTATAGTATTAAGTGATAAGGTATGTGGAAAATGTTTGATTCTAAAGAAGTCTCTTTTGAGCCTTATACAAAGGGCGTAGCTGATATAAAAAGAATTATGAAACAAAAACCTGGTGAGGGAAAGTTTGAAGGTTTAGGTTTCCTACATGTTCCATCTAAAGGGATCTTCCCACAGCACACCCACCCTGAAAAGGAAGAGATCTACTACATAGTATCAGGTTCTGGCACGTTGTTGATAGAGGATAAGAAGGTGCCGGTAAACGAAGGAGCAGTCCTTTATGTGTCAGGGGATACCCCGCACGGTTTAAGCAACTCTTCAGATCAAGCTCTTATTGTTCTATATGTAACCGCCTTTGTCTAAGGCAGCACTACAACCCTTAGGCTTTCCTCCCTTTTTTCTAACAAGTCAAGGGCGACTTTAAAATCATTTAGTGGGACTGTGTGAGTGATTAGTTGTTTAACAGGGACTCGACCAGATGAAATCATCCTCAAAGCTATCTCATAGTCTCTAGGAGCAGAGCCCCAGCTTCCAAAGAGGGTTCGATCTTTGCTGATCATAAAATCTGGTGAAATCTGCATAGGTTGTTCTGGGACGTCTCTGAAGTCCCCAAAGAGACATACCTTTCCACCTTCTCTAGCTAGCTTGAGTGCTTCCTCTGCCATGTGCGTTGACGCAAGCGCCATTATAACTACATCTGCTCCTCTCCCTTCAGTGGCTTCCTTCACCCTCAATTCTAAATTCTCCTTCTTCGAATTAACTACGGAATCTACGCCTAACTCTCTAGCTTTCTCTAATCTGAACTCGTGATGCCCACTTAATATTACCTTTGAAGTAGAGAAGTACCTTCCAATTACCGCTAATAATATGCCCATTGGGCCGTCGCCAATAACGAGTAGAGTGTCGCTAGGACGTATGTTACACTTAGTAAGTGCTTTCACACAGCAAGCTGTCGGTTCAGTCATAGACGCTTCAACATAGGAGAGGTGGTCAGGTATCTTGAACACCGTCTTTTTAGCTAACTCTGGTAGAACCCTTATGTACTCTGAGAAGCCTCCTGGTATCACTCCACCCTTTTTATATTGCTCACAAAGATCCTCTTGTCCTCTTAAGCAGAAGTAGCATGTGTTGCAGGGAGCGTGGTGAAGGACTGCAACCCTGTCGCCGATTTTAAGGTTTACAACCTTCTCTCCCACATTGGATACTTCTCCGGAAATTTCGTGGCCAAGGACCGTTCCAGGTTTCACTTTCTTATATTTTGCTTTGAAGATGTCTGTTGTGCAGAACCCACAGGCTTTGACCTTTACCAACACTTCTTCTGGGCCTATTTCAGGAAGAGGTACTTCCTCAACCCTAAAGTCGTTAATATCGTAATAGACTGCGGCTTTCATACTTGTTCACACGCTTTACAAATGAACATAGTCTTAGTAAAACTTTTTCATCGCCCTCTAATGAAGTGAGAAGTTACGTTGTTGGCTCTCATCATCTGTCGAAATACCTTCTTCGCCATCGTTCTTGAAGTAATGGTATCTCCTTTATTTTATCAGTTGGTATGAAAGGCCATAAAATACCTTTTGGTTTTTCCCTTATCCTTTTAGCTTTAATGACCTCGGAGGGTGTTATAATATAATCGACTGGTAGGTCGTATGGCATTACTTCAAAGTTTTCTTCGACAACTTGTAAATCGTGAACAGTGGTGGCAACTGGTGTGTCCTCATCGACCCTACCTTCTTCTTTGAGTATAGCCCACTCGATCTCAGCGAATCCCTTACTCTTACCCAATCTATCACCAATTAAAGTAACAGCTACACTGCCTATCACAACTAGGTCTATCTCTGGGAGGTTGTTTGGCTCTGTCCTCACACCTGCTATATATGCTCCCTTTATTGTAGATGCGGAGCGATAGTTTCTCTTCTGGATCTTATTCGGATCAAGGAACAAAAAACCGTCCTTCAACCTCGGAGTAGGCATTACAATTCTCTTTCCACTTTCTAAAGCAAGTTTTCTAACCCACATCTGTGGGGAGTCAGGATTTACTTTAATCACCTTAGCGTTCCTCCAAACATCCATTTTTGTCAAGTTTAAAGCAGCTTTCTCTGCACCTATAAAGTTAGGTATCCTGCCATAAGGTGGTAAGGGGAAGGTCGCAACCTTACGCTCTTCCAATAATCTCCAAATTTTCTCTCTAACTTTGTTCTTATATGTCAAGCTCGTCACATATCCGATTTAGTTGTCTTTAGCCGTATTGAAAATTAAATTATGTTAATAAATCATTCTAAAGTTCTCCTTTGTAGATAAAAAACCTATACTAAAAATTTGGTGCCAATGTCATTATTATATACCCACCTTATAATTCTTACAATACTTTTAATTCCGTAAGAAGTTTGCTTATCAAATTCAATACGTGTTTTGCATCTGATAAAGCCTTTTCCGCATCACTATTGTTGAATATTTCTGCGGCTGTTTTACCAAGTGATTCTATTCCGTAAAGGCTTGGGCTTCTTTTATCTGCTAGTTCTCTTGAAATTTCACCAATCTTATCAGTCTCTCTTCTAAACCATTCAGGAAATCTATCTTTAACAGCCTTTAAAATTCTGCTCATATCATGTTCTTTAGGATATTCCACGCCAACAGCCCTTAACGCTGCCTTTAAAGAAAGTTCCACACATTCCTGACTATACCTGACTACATCCGGGTATGATTTTTCAGAGTAAGCGAGTTCAGCGCTTTTAATCCTTATCGTAGCCCTTCTAAAATAGTCTTCAGATAGTCTTGTTAACTTCACAATTCCACCTCTCTAATGTTTTTTGCATGAGGGCTTAAAACCCAGTACCAGCTTCCATCTGGTTCCTCAAATCTTTTAGCTCCAATCTTTTCAAGTTTCCTCCTAACTTCAACTATTTTATTCGACATAATTTTATTCTTGTCATATATTATTATAGCATCCTTTGCCATGTCGAGGTAAAATGGATGCGTTATGTTGGCCTCTCTTTCATCTATTAGCAGAATATTCAAATCAGCATAAATACCGTTATTCTTCCACAAATGAATTATAATGTCATCCATCAACTTAAAAGACACAATTTCACGGATCACGCTCACTCTATCGCTATAATTGTTAGGTAAGTCTCTCGCCACGACAAGTAAATCTACGTCACTCTCAGGCTTAGCTGTGCCCTTTGAAAGCGAACCAAATAATACTACGGATTCCAGCTTAGATCCTAATACCTCAAATAATCTGGCAATAGTAAGTTCAAGCACAGGCAACCTATCCCTCTGTTTTATCTTATTCCTCCAAACGAACCCTGAAACCTCCATTAAAGCTACAAACGGATGCACAATCCTATATATGCCCCTATCCATTTTATCAACCCAACCATAGTTCATCATCTTGTACAAGAAAAGTGAAACCTTTCTTGAATTTAAAACTGCTTTCGCATCCTTTACCGCAAAAGGAATAAGGCTAAAGGATATGAATAGAGTAAAGTATTTTTCTACTAACCAGTTTGGTAAAGCTTTAGCCATATCTCATAAACTTACAGGGCCCTCCCTAATAAATTTTTTCTTAACAGGTAATAATTACCTATTAAGTAATCTTTTATTTGAACAATAGATATGAGCTTTAAATTAGTTTTAAATTATTGTTTTTTCCATTTTTATATATAAATTTATGGGTTACAGAAACCGAATTTATTTGCCATGTCTAACTTCAATAAAGCTTAACTATTACCTGTGTGAATATGTTGCGATTTGTTTGGAAGAATCTAGAAAAGTGTTTGGTTTCACACGTGATGACCTTCTTAGAGAGGACCCTGTTGTGTTAAGGACCATACTTAGGGAAAGGACTCATCACACGATAGAAGTTTTCATCTATAGGATATGTGCTGGGAAAATGCCTGTTCCACCTAACTTCGGTGAGACCGTCGAATTCCTTTTAGATATTTGGAAGGAGAAGGGGCTACCATTAGACACACCTGATGTCAAATGGGCTCAAGAGTTTCTAGGCTATGCTAAGACGCTTCGCGCTGGGGGTACTGTTAAATTCGACACAGAACTGCCTACACCGTTCTCAGATGAGGAAATGGCGACGGTAATGAAGCTACTTTATGGAAGACGATCGATAAGACAGTTTGCAGCGAAAGAGGTATCAGATGAGCTAGTAAGGAGAATTCTAGAAGCAGGCCTAATGGCTCCACAAGGATGTAATGTTGGAGCAACTCGATTCATCGTCCTCAAAAATCCTGAGGATTGGAAATTGGTTCAAAGCGATATTCCTTTAGATCATGGGGTGATGATAGTTGTCTGCCAAGATATGCGGGTTTACCATTCTGTAGGATTTGAAAAGATCTTCCCACAGAATATATATTATGATGCGGCTACGGTCGCTGATCACATGTTGTTGATGGCGCATGCTTTAGGCCTTGGGGGAGTCTGGCTTACTCATGGGGAAGAAACTCGGAGGAGGATTAGGGAACGTTTCGGTCTTCCTGAGACCTTTGTGAGCCGATGCCATATTCATGTTGGGTGGCCTGCTGAAGCTCCTGTGAAGACCTCTAGACCAACCCTTCAAGACTCTATCGTAAAATGGGAATGACGCTTTAACTTGCCTAAAGGAGGGGTTGGCTTAGACCTCGCCTTTTAGGTTCCTCTCCTTCTTCTTATAGAATTCATACAATAATGGATCGACTCTTGACCAATCTTGTTCTTTGCTAAATAATAGTTCTTTGTCGAGCTCGGATGTTCGAACTGTGTCGAATTCGCAGTATTCGTCGCCTACTGTCATGCACTTTTTGTGAATTAGTTTTTCATCTGGGTTTGATTGCATGGTCTTCGCAGCGTCTATTAAACAGTATAGGCTCCCAATATCTAGCTCACCATAGTCAAGTACGATCTTGCCAAACTCGCAGACTGGTGGTTGCCCTTCCCTTGTTGTGTAGAAGCCATATTTTGGGAGGCTTTGATATCCTTGTTTAGTTCGCTCCGCGACTCTTCTACCATACTCTTTTATCGCTGAGAGGATGAGCAATTTTCCCTCTTTCCATCCAAACTTTTTGATGAGTGTTGATGCGTAAGAGAGGTGGAGTAAAGCTAGCCGCTGGACAACTACTCGAACTTGGTTTTCCGCGTCTTCTAGTGGGACCATTTCCTTATCGTTTTCTTTCATTGGAATATATACACCTGAGCCTATCCTACTATAAGATGTATATTAACGCTACTTCTTAAGAGGGTCTTTAATAAAAAAGAAGGCTGGGGCTACATCGTAAGAACGACCTTTATAGCCTTCGTTTCCTTCTTGTTAGCTACTGTCTCGAAGGCTTCGTTAATCTTTTCTAATGGGAATCTGTGTGTGATAAGCTCTTTGGCATGTAGTCTCCCATCGATCAGCAGATCCAAGACTATTTTAAATTCTCTATCGTTTCCCCAGTGTGCAAAACTCATAACAGGAACTAGATCAACTTCTTGGAGTAAGACTTTGCCCCAGTCGATCTTAAATGGGGGTAATTTGTCTTCAAGTAGTCCTAAGAGGGCAACTTTGCCACCACTTCTAGCATAAGAAATGCATTCTTGAATCGTCTTAGTTGCATGCTTCCCACCTACACATTCGTACACAATATCTGCTCCACGTCCTTCAGTCAGATCTAGAATCTTCCCTAATCCGTTCTCTAATCTAGTGTTTATGGTCTTGTATGCACCAAGCTTTTTGGCCATTTCTAATTGGTGATCATATATGCCTGTGATGATTGCTTTAGCACCTGCAATATTCACTAGTTCAAGTAATGTTAGGCCTATAGGCCCTGCACCTACTATGACGACGGTCTGACCCATTCTAACCCCTGTACGGTTACAGGCATGGACGCTTGTTCCGTATACGTCTAAGATAGCTGCTTCATCGTAAGGTACATGGTCAGGGATCTTGAAAAAGTTGTCAGCTGGACCTGCAACATACTCTGAAAACGCTCTAGAAAGCGTGTCCCACCTGATCTTCATAAGTTCAGGGCATAGATGGTACTGCCCAACATCGCACCAATAGCAGTGTCCACAAGCGACTAAGGATTCGATTGCTACTCTGTCGCCTGGTTTTATGTTCTTAACAGCTGGCCCAGTTTCTAAGACTTCTCCAGCGAGCTCGTGACCTGTAATCATGCCTTCGAACTGAGATGGAACTTTCCAGAAGTTCATGTCACTACCACAAACCCCTGCTGCCTTAACCTTGGCCAAGACGTAGTCTGGTTGCGTTATCTTAGGAATTGGTGTTTCTCGGATTTCAAAATCACCTGCAGGTGTTTTAAAGGCTGCTTTCATCATTTTTTCCAACATAATCACTTGTGTGATGTAAGTAAAGCTTGAATATTTAAGTGTTCAATCCTCGAATAAAATATAGCATTCTCTGATATACCTAAGTTTATTGTCTTAATTTAGCTTGTTCCAATCTTTTTATAGTCTGTCTGGGTTTCCCTACTGCTTAAAGTAAAGTTTTTAGGTCGAGCCCAAGGTCGTTCGCTGTCTTCTCAATCCTAGACCATACTTCATCGTTAATAGGTATTCCCTCCTCAATCCTTTTCTCCTTCGTTCTGTTTTCTATTTCCCCAGGGATCATTACCTCCTTAAATCCTTCTGCAGGAGGAGTTGCTTTAAGAACCTTAAAGTACTCGTCAACTTCAGCCTTGAAATCCTCCAACGGTCTGAACGCGGAGATGTTGATCGCGATTATCAACGGGTTGTTTCCTCCAATAAATTCGTTATGTGAAACAAAATGTGCGCCTGTTAAGATCCCACCTAAGGCATCTACGACTAATGATAAACCATAGCCTTTGTAACCTCCAAATGGTAGCAGGGCTCCCTTTCCCTCATAGAAGTCCGCTGGGTTAACTGAAGGTTTCCCATTTTTATCAACGATCCAGCCTTCAGGAATCTTCTCTTTAGCATAATATTTTTGTCTCAGTTTTCCTTCTGCTATAACAGAAGTAGCGTAGTCCAGTAAGAATGGGAAGCTATTGCTTGGGAAAGCTGCCGAAAAGGGGTGTGTGCCAAGTCTGCGTGTAGCCCCTCCAAAGGGAGCTACTATACCACCTTGGGGGGCGGTGTTACAAAACGAGATTCCAATCATGCCGTGTTCAGCGATCATAGATGTATATTCCCCTAACCTGCCAATGTGGTTTGAGCGTATCAAGCCTACCACGGAAACGTTATTTGACTTAGCCTTATCAATTGCGATGCTAGTTGCCTTTTTTGCTGCCACCTGGCCAAATCCGAAGCCACCGTCGACTAAAGCTGTTGTCAAGGTCTCCTTGATTATTGTACATTGCGCCCCTAACTTTATGGCTCCATCCTTGATTCTTCTAACATATTCTGGTATACGGAGTACACCGTGTGAGTCTACTCCAAGTAGGTTTGCTTCGACCAAAGATTCTGAGACCAAATCTGCTTCCTCTATCGACGCGCCTGCCTGGGAAAAGATCCTTACTGAAATTTCTTTCAGTTGTTTGCTTCCAACAACCTTCATGTGTATCAAGCGGTTCTAATGAACCTAAAAAGCTTTGCTTTGAGCATTTATATTTGTACTAAACTATTGTGTTTTATTAGATGTTGGTTTTTCTTGTTAGTTTTGATAATTCTTCCAAATGTTTCTTAGGTTAATTACCTCTCCAATTCCCAGCTGTCTCGTTGACAGTTTTTATTCCTCTCTCTAAAAGCTCGCTATCACATACTAACGACATCCTAAAATATTCTAGATATTCGTCTCCAAAAGCTTCTCCAGGAAATATTCCTACATCTTTTTCCATGAGTCTATAAGCAAATTCTGTCCCGTTTATGTTAGGTAGTTTAATCCACATGTAAAATCCACCATCCGGCTTTATAAACTTGAAAAGAGAGCTGTCCAGAGCTTCGCATGTGTACTGCACCCTCTGTTTGTACACGTTTGTGATTCTCTCCTTTTCTTTTTCAAGTATTCTGATCGCTTTAACCGCAGCTCTCTGTGAGAATATAGGCAGCGTTGTTATGGTTGCCCTTATGAATTTAACCACCTTCTTTACTGTTTCAACGTCTCCTACAACGTAGCCAAGCCTGAGCCCAGGCATTGAGAAGGTCTTAGAACAGCTATGTATTAGCGCGAATCTTTTCGGCATATAATCAAGGACTGAGAACCTTCTTTCCCCGAAGGCTATATCTCTGTAAACTTCATCTGATATAATTAGTCTACCGTTCGCCTCTGCTTCCTCAATAACCTTGTCAGCGAATTCCCTGGGAGGTATAGTGCCTGTTGGGTTGTTTGGGTAGTTTAGGATGATCGAGTCACCCCTAGGCTTCCAAACTCTAGGTAACCACCCATCTTCCATGTAAGACTTTGATACATCAATACTCACTCCTAGTAGGTCTGCGGTGCCCTTGTAGCCTGGCCAATAAGGTGCTATAAGTGAAACGCATTTTGTGTTATGGATGAGCGCGGCCACAGCGAACTTCGATCCTGGAGTAATGACTACTTGCTCTCTTTTAACTCCATGAAGCTGTGCGATTTCCTCACAGAGTTCGTCGAGTCCTCTCGCCGACCCGTATCCCATCTCATTTAATGAACTTATCAGCGCCTCTAAAATCTCTTTGTTAGGGCTTAGATCTGGTTGCCCTGCATCAAACCTTATCTTAACATTTCTTTTGTTTAGTTCATCAAAGTATTCGTATGTGTTAAACACGTTCTAAGTCCTTCAATTTATTGTATTAAAACTTTCAACTCAGAAAAAACACTTATATTATAGGATGCGTGTTCATAAAAAGTGAAAGCTATGGCTGTTAATCTAGATGCTTTAGTTATAAACATGATCATAAGCATCATCATAATATCTCCTATACTTTGGCTCGCTGGGAAGACCATTGTTGGTGGGCAAAAAGCAAAGTTCACAGATGCGATCTGGATCGTAGTCTTAGGGGTTATAATTGGAGGTATCTTCGGATATTTCTTCACAGGAATTATCTCGGCGATTATCCAGTTGATCATATGGCTTGCTTTAATAAAGAAGTTCTTTGATTCGACATGGGGGCAAGCAATCATAATCGCAATAATAGCAGTTATAATAGCTGTTGTAATTGCGGTAATACTAGGACTATTAGGGCTCGCGTTGTTCTCCATCATCTAGCGCTAAAAGGGGTATTCGTAAACGGCGTCGCTTAGCTCTTAGCATAAAGTTCAATAACCAGTATACAAGAGTAAACTAATCAAGAGATTATTCCTATTTCTAGAAATGGGTGAGGCAATCGACCTAGCCTTTGAGGTGAAAGATAGTAAGCAAAGGGAGGGTCTGATAGGCCATCTATCTAAAGGTAAGCTTAATAAAACTAACTTGAATGAGCAGGGCGTAGTATGTGCTCTGCTACCACTCCTAAACAAAGAACTTTACTGATGATCTAAATTCGTTAGTATATGTTCATTTCCCAGAAGTTGATAAGGGTTTTTTAGGGGTCAACTTTGCTTTACGCTCGTACTCTGGGTACTCTACTTTTGCCGGTAACATTGGATTATAATCCCATTTAAGTAATTCTCTTCTTTTATTGAACTCCCTCCAAGCCTCCTTCAGGATCACTGGGTTTGTTAACAAATCGATGGTGCTACATGCTAGCGTCTTTGCTGCGATAATCATCCCTTTATGGCCTATGCTAGAATTTGCAAGCGTTGTGAGGTCGACATGGTGGTATGGTACGCCTTGGGGTGCTATACTCACTTTAAACATGCCATTAGTAGGAACTATCCAGCTGACATCTCCAACATCAGTAGAAATCGCCCTCCCTCTCCACTCTTCTCCGACCTCCCAGCCTGTTGGTGCTAAGATCTCCTCAGAAAATTCACCATACTTCTGTGATAGCTTCTCATCTAAGAACTTCTTCTCGTCTTTGCTTAACTTCGGTGGGCCGACGAGTTCTAGGTTCTTGCTCACTGTTAGTGAGAGGGTTTTGTTGGGTAGGAGGAGGTGGCAACCAATGTTCCTCTCGATTTCGTAACTTGTTTCCGTCGCGAGGCAAGCCCCTACAGCGCACATGTCTATCTTGCTGGAGAGCCTTAGAAGCCTCCCCATATCAGGAGAGCGGATGAAAACATGAACTTCAGAGTGGTCTGGGACTATGTTTGGTAGTGTTCCTCCCTTAGATATTATGTAGTGTATTCGATCCTTCTCCTCCATGTGTTCTCTAGAAAATTCTATTCCCAACGTAAAGAGTTGGGCTGCATCAAGGGCACTTCTTCCCTCCCAAGCTGTTGAACCATGGGCTGTCTTCCCAAAGAATCTGTAGACCTTGTTATCCAGAGCGTTCAAGCTATCATAATTAGATGAATTCTCTGTTCCAGGATGCCACTGGAAGGCTGCGTCTAATTCGTTAAATAAACCAGCAGCTGCCATAACCACTTTACCATACAGTGTTTCCTCAGAAGGGCAACCAAATACCTTTATAGTCCCATTAATAGAGTTTCCCTGCATCACCTTTTTCAGAGTAACCGCTGCACCTAGGCATGCTGTTCCAAGTAAATTATGGCCACATCCATGGCCTGGTTTCCCTACCTCGGTGCTTGATAAGCCTGGTAAGGCGTCATATTCTGCTAGTAAACCGATCACAGGCCTTCCATCTCCCCACGATGCAACGAAAGCTGTAGGGAGGTCTTTTAAGGTTCTTTCGACTTTAAATTCTTCATCTGCCAAGATACTACTGAGTAGGTTCGATGACTTTTGTTCTGTTAAAGCTGGTTCTGCGTAGTTCCAGATCGCCTTTGATGTTGATATGAGTCTTTGTGAGTCTTTTTCGATCATTTTTTGGGCTTTCTCTTTAATTCTCGCTATGTCCTCGCTTTCCATACGTCGGTTGATGCTGGGTGATAGATAATAAGTGTTATGGATGTTACTATGTTCTTTTTTTGCTAGTTTGACTTTTTCTTTTATCTACTTGTCGAGTGGTCTAAGGTTAGCGTTAAGAAAGGATGTTAATTGGTAAGAGCTTACAGTGGGTTTGATATATTTATAAGTTAGATGCTTGAATCGGTTAATATGATTTATGGGTCTGTCCTCCTTTTAATCGGGTTGACTTTGGCTGCGCTTGCAATTCTTATAATAGGTCTAATAGTACTTTGGATAATAATCTCCATCCCTGTCTACTTTGCTGGTAAGATCATTAAGGGTGGTATGTGTTCTCTTGGTAACGCCATGGTCGCAACTTTGTTTGGGCCCCTTGTTTACTTTATTGTGTTCATGTTAAGTAGTTTACTCTTAGGTGTTATAATTGGTAAGAGTGCGCACATTTGGGCGATTTTATTAGCTTTCCTAGCTTGGCTTGGGGTCTACAAGTCGAGTTTTAAGACCGGTTGGATTGAAGCTTTAGGTATTGCTGTACTCGCTATCGCGATATTTGTCGTCATAGGTGCGTTAATAGGTTCAATATTCAACATTATAGTATTTAAGACACTCTTCCCATTTATTGGGTAACAACCTAAATCATCAAAGATTGATGTAAGCTGGGTTAATAGTGGTTAATCAAATAGACCTTATGGAAATGATTATATCTAATCCTGTTTTTTAATGCAATATAGACTTGAATGTGTCCTAGTACGAGGAGAAGGTCTATTGCGCTAATCTTAATGTCAAGCGTGTTAACTGCATTAGGAATCTACCTTTCACCTAATAGGAAGCCTAATACATCAAATTCTGCCTCCTTTAACCATTCTGCACCGATAAGCACCCACTCTGAGGGATCGACTTCTTCTACCAAGCCAGAAACGTTCATAGAGTTAAGGGAGCGGAGGGCAGTAACTCAACCTGCTTCAGACATATTTGTTGTAAGTGGGTTGGTGGGGTTGGAAACGGGCTTTAAGAGCCTCATAGAACTTATGGGTGAGCATGGTATTGCTTTCTATAATTCGAGCATCTTAAGGCTGAGCCAAGGCCCAAACGGTTTGATAGCACAGGATGACGTTGTAATTCTAAAGATTAACTCTCAATGGGATGAGAGAGGCGGAACTAACACAGACCTCATTAAAGAAGTGATCAACATGGTTGTAAGCCACCCAGATGGTTTTGTTGGAGAAGTTGTGGTCGCAGATAATGGTCAAGCCCAGTACGGCTCAACAGGCCATGGGGGTAGTCTTACCTATGAGAGGAACAACGCTGAAGACCATAAGCAGTCTTGCCAAAGGGTTGTTGACAGCTTCTCTACTTCATTTAAGGTTTCAACTTGGTTGTGGGATAACATAACATCCAACAAAGTAGATGAATACTCTGAAGGCGATATGGAGGACGGATACGTTTTAGATAGCGAAATTAATCCTAATACTAAAATAAGAGTTTCCTACCCAAAGTTCAAGACAAAGTATGGCACCTATATCAGCTTTAGAAAGGGTATCTGGCACAACGACCTAAAATCCTATAGTAATAATCTAAAGGTCATCAATATCCCCGTTCTGAAGACTCACTCTAGTTACGGTGTAACCGCTTGTGTGAAGCATTACATGGGTGTTGCATCTGACAAGCTTACCTCACGTAATGAGGGTCGTGCTCACTCTAGTATAGGGTACGGAGGTATGGGTACGCAGATGGTGCAGAGTAGGATGCCAACTTTGAACGTTCTTGACGCTTTATGGGTTAATGCTATACCTCGAAATGGGCCGTCTTCCTCATATGAAGATGCTACGAGGAGGGGGGTTGTTGCTGTTTGCAGGGACCCTGTAGCGCTTGATTATTGGGCTTCGAAATACATCCTGAAGCAGGTTGCTGAAAGACTTGGATTTAAAGACGTGTCATCAATAGACCCTGATGTTGTGGACTCGGGGTTTGGGAAGTGGCTTAGACTTTCAATGCATGAAATAGAAAGAGCTGGTTATGTAACCACCTGCGATGAGGGTCGGGTGAACGTGCACATAAAAACTAAGTAACGAAGTTCCTTCAGTTCATCTGATCTCTCATTAGGGATAAATTTATTTACAGAGGGTGCTATTCTTTTTTGACCTATATGGGTGTATTTGAGGCTATTGTTAGAAGACGTTCTGTGAGGTCCTATACTGATAGAGAAATCCCAAAGGATGTCCTTATTAAGCTACTTGAGGCTGCTCGGCTCGCCCCCTCTGCAAGGAATAGTCAACCATGGCACTTTGTCATAGTTACCGACCAGGAAAAGAAGAAAAGGATCGCTGAAAGTGGTAGATGGGCTAGGTTCATCTCCAATGCCCCCGCTATTATAGTGGGATGTGGAGACAGAGAGAAATCTTCTAAATGGTTTACCGTAGACGTCTCAATAGCTTTGGAGCATATCGTCTTAAAGGCTACTGAAGAAGGGCTAGGGTCGTGTTGGATAGGGAGCTTCGATGAAGAAGTTGTTAAAGACGTTCTCAGCATCCCTGACCGATACTCGGTTGTCGCTTTGATCTCCTTAGGTTACCCGGCTGAAGGTTTAGATGTAAACATTGCCAGCTTGTTACATGGGCGCAGTAGGAAAGAGGTTGAAGAAATCGCTAGCTTAAACGAGTACGGTAAAAGCGTTCTTTGAGACAGCTAGGATTAAGTAGAGTACAGAATGTGTTCACTACTGGTTACTCGGTTTTTCTGGTTGACATGTATTAAACACTAAAGCTTAATCAGGAGGTTGATATGGTTAAATAGTGTCTTTAATGCTGCTCTTTCTTTCCGGTTTATCCCTGACCCTTTATCGGATCCGATCGACCTTCCATAGTATGAATTAGCTATAAATGTCGACCCTTTCTCCATACATTCAATGACTGTTTCAACACTGCCTGAGTGTAGAAATATCGAGAGGTCGTTTATGAATAGGACTTTAGAAGGGTTGATCAGGTAACTTCGAAGTATCGGCTCTATCACCAACCTGTTACGCTCTGCCAAAGAGAGAACTTCGTCTCTACTTTTTCCTTCAAGTCGAGGTGCTCTTACTACTTCCGGGAACAAGTAACGCACCTTAGATACATTGTTGGTGTACTTTGATAAGGTTCGCCCCACCTCTTGAATAATGGTCGGCGAGAGGTCGATCGCTGTGATGTCTTTGGGGCTAACCATCTCTATAGCTTCATCCAAAAGCTTTGCTGTAAGCTTTGTTTTTCCAGTCTTTACTTCACCTATTATAAGGGTTCTTTTGCCATAGATGTGTTTGAATGAAAGCTCTTCCAACTTCACTCGCCTATGACTCGATAAAGTATCTTAGTCCTCTCTAAAATGAAGATCGCCATTGCACCAGTTACACTACCGATTATAGAGCTAATAGCCCAACCGTAGAAGAGTAGGAGTATTGATGCGAACTGCTTATGCATTACCCACCCAAAGAGGGGATCTATGATGTAATAAGCTAATGTCCCCCCAATAAACACAGTCCCAATAGGCTCACTTAAAGCAGAAGCAAGTAAAGCTATCTTTTTGTTTTTGGTCCTTCTAAGTAGGAAGTAAGTCGTTCCTACCATAACCCCTCCTGGGATACCGCCGGGATAAGCGAATATTGTGCCTACCCCAAACATAATTCTAGCTGTACCCGATATTATTGAAATAGAAGCTGCCCAAATAGGGCCAAGCATTATCCCGCTAAGGACGTTGATTAAGTGTTGGGCTGGGAAGGCTTTGGTTGGTCCCCAAGCAATCCAAAGTGGTGATAACGCTATAGTTAGGGCTGCTAGTATTGATGATAAAGACACCTTTCTCGCTCTATTAAGCTTTGGCATAAAAACCGGCCTTTACCTTACAATAGCATTCGCTATCTTAACTACCTTGTGCGCGACGTCGACCGCGTCTTCTCCAAAGACCCTTACCATGGGTTCTTTACCAACGTCCCCAAGGTCATATATGATGTCAGGGACAAAACCCACTTTCTTTATTGCAAGTCTAATTCCCCATGGTAGTGTTCCCCCCTCTCTTTCTTTGAGCTCCTTAGGCTCTTCCTTCCTGTCAAAGGACGAAATCGTGTAACCAAGTTTCTTACATGTCTCAATAACTTCTTCTGAATATTTTATGTTCATCAACCCCCTTTTTCTTGGATCTTCTTCCATAACCGTTAAAAGTATTCTAGCTAGGTGTGAGGACGCTCCAAACGCTGGTGCCTCAGAGGCTTGAGGACGGTTTTTGAGTTTGATGATTCTGCCTGGGATGGCCGCGACGTCCCCTACTCCTCCCAGATAAAGTTTCGGTAATGCCATTGCGATGTTGCTTTGAACCTCAGGGATAAGGTTAGCGACCTCGTGGTTCGCCTCAATCAATTCAACGGCTCTAGATAGGTTGTCTATTACATGGTACTTCTCAGCTGGGATCTGCATCCAAGCTGTTGGGTTAACTGGGCCATGGCCTTTGCCTAATGGAAGCCCGTACTCGACGGCTCTTCCAATGAATTCTTTAGCTGTCTTCACAGCTTCCTTTACGCTCTTTCTCCTAGCAAGCTCAACTGTTATTGCAGCAGAGAAGACGCATCCTGTTCCATGAGTGTTCTTTGTGTTGATCTTTTTTCCAATAAATCTAGTGAATTCCTCATCTGTGTAGAGGAGGTCTACTACTTGGTTACCGGTATCTACATGTCCTCCCTTAACTACAACTGCTTTCGGCCCGAACTTGGCTATGACCTTTGCTACCTTCTCCATGTCTTTCACGTTTCTCACACGGATTCCTGATAATACTTCTGCCTCGACCGCGTTCGGCGTTACAACAGTCGCTACAGGTAGTAGTAGTTCCTTTAAGGCATCCTCTGCTTCCTTCATCAATAATCTAGAACCACTCTTTGAAACCATTACTGGGTCAACAACCAAGGGTAGGTTATGCACTCTCACCTTTTCTGCAACGAGCTTGATCACCTCTTTCCTATGTAACATACCTGTCTTTGCTGCGTCGACACCTATATCGTCGATTACTACATCAAGTTGCTTTTCTATTATCTTTAACTCCACATCTTGGATCGCGTACACACCTTCAGTATTTTGAGCTGTGATCGCTGTTAACGCGACAGTTCCATGCGCACCTAAGGCTGCAAAGGTCTTTAAGTCTGCCTGTATGCCTGCTCCTCCCCCTGAATCACTTCCAGCAATCGTTAGGGTGACTGGGATCTTTGCCATCTTCTCTCACTTTTACTTAGCAGTGTGTATGATATAAAAGCTATCGCCAAAGATGGTAATGTTCCACCTACCGCATATATGTATGCAAAGTAGTAGTAGGTTACGAATCCAAGACTCCATGATATTATTGCTTTAATGTTGATTGCTCTTTTTTCTGGGAAGAAGTCTTGGGCATTGTAGGTTCTTCTTTTGATTACAAAGTAGTCTGCGAAGACCACTCCGAATACGGGTATGAAGGCTGCTCCTATCAGGAGCAGAAAGTCTGTGTACTGCGTTATCTCTACTGTTAAAGCTAAGAAGGTGGATAGTGCTACGATCATTAAACCGATCTTCCACTGCTTACGCTTCGGGTACACGTTTTGAAGTGATACAGTTGCAGAGTAGATGTCAGCGAAGCCGTTGTCTGTCTCGTCAACGAGTAACGCTATCAGAGCGAGGTTGCCGAGAGCCAACAAGGCGATAGAGTACACCACACTTTCCCCCCCACTGAAGAACCAAAGCCCAGCACCTACTATGTAGAACCAAGAATTGGCAAGGACGTAACCTAAAAGCGTCCCAGTAAAACCATGTCTGTCGTCTTTAGCGAATCGGTTGTAATCGGAGATTAAAGGCATCCAAGAGACTGGCATTGCTATGACGAGGTCAAGGGCTAGGGGTAGGACTGCTAAGTTGATCACCCCACTCTGTATTGTCATTGGCTTACTGAACACGATGTAGGTTAACCATAAGGTTGTGATCGTGCTGATCCATATTGCAACCTTCTCAAGCCACTGTCTTATTACCATAAGTGGCCCGCTGACCATTAAAAGGTAGCACCATAACGCGAAGACTATGACCATAATCTGTCTTGTGAAGGCTCCGAAAATGTTGCCTACGACTGCTGTAGCTGCTTCACCCATTATTATCAACTCGAATGTGGTCCATCCGATAAGCTGCATCACGTTCAGTGCGGTAGGTAGGTAGGAGCCTTTTAACCCAAACGATGGTCTAAGACTGACCATTGTCGTGACACCGTATCTTGAACCTATTACTCCTACCAAAGCGAGTATTAGGCTTCCGATGAATGAGCCAACTAAGGTTACGACAACTATCACCTCAAAGGATAAACCATAATCTTGCGCGAGAAATGCTCCGGCCTGTAGTACAAGTAATCCTACTGCAAGGCTTGTCCAAAAGATGAAGAGGTCTAAAAAGTTCAGTATCTTCTTGTTTTTAGGTACTGGTTCTATTCCCCACTCAGGAGGGGGTTTAACCTTGGGCATTAAACAAAAAGGGCGTGCACATCGAATATAAATGTATATTGAGTTATCGTTGTCGCTTCAAACGCATAATAGTGTGCAAGGTAGATTCAAAGTCGGTGAATAATACTACAAAACCTACCGTTACTTTTATGATCGGGATTTATCGTGGTACATTCCCATTATGCGCTATTTCTCATTCTTCTTTCCCGTCATTTCCTTTATCGTTATCTCCACCGTTGAAAGGTTTCTTAGCTTCACAACCCTATCCATTGTTAACGTACTAGCCACTTCCTTTGAAGCATACTTATCCATCAACAACTTTAAAGCTTGGAACATCTCCTCGGGCTTATCCTGGATCCTCGCTTCACCGAAGGCTATAACACTTTCATATATTGTAGAGAACTTACAGGCCTCCGGGCCTTCAACTATTTCGCCGCTGTCTACTTCAAAACATACGTGTGGGTTCTTAGAAATGTTCTCCAATTTCCTTCCCTCGTTTGCGCAGTGAAGATATACTTTCCCATCATGATAGACAAAGCATACAGGTACTACATAAGGCTGGTTGTAAGCGCAAGTACCTAATCTCCCGAACTTAGCTTCTCTTAGAATACGTTCCATTTCACACTTATCCTTAATCTCTTTTTCCGACTTTCTCAAAACAATCCTTAGACCTATAGTGTAACCCCCTTTTAGTCATTTTTTAATTAAGCTAGGTGATATTCTTTTATGCGGAAGATTTATTTTCTTCAATTTATAAACTTAGGCTATGCCTTTGTTTGATTTGCTTTGGGATGATCTCAAAGCATATAAACCAAACCTGACTCGGTCAAACACTTTTGAAACGTTTTGGAAGGAAAATGTTAAGAAGGCTGGGGAGCAGTCTCTTAATAGTCAGATAAGTGAGTTCGACTACTTCTCAAACAAAGTGAAGGTTCATAGGGTAACCTTCGATGGGTTTGAAGATAGGACACCGGTTGTTGGGCGGTTCATAAAGAGCTCTGAAAGATTAGATAAAGCCCCTGTCATAGTTTCCCTACACGGGTACGGTAGTAGTAAGGGGACTGTCTCAGACTTCTTAGGTTGGGTGCTTCTCGGTTTCTCCGTCCTGTCGGTGGATATTAGGGGCCAAGCGGGAGAGGTACCTGATTATGCAAGATATAGCACTGGAAATATAACTGGGAACATGACAAAAGGAATTCTAAACCCTGATCAATACTACTACAAGTATGTGTTCATGGACTGTTATAGAGCAATCGATTATGTGCTGACAAGAGACGATGTTGATGGCAGTCGTTTAGGTGTGACAGGACATAGTCAAGGAGGTGGGTTATCGTTGGTGATGACTGCTTTACACAAAAAGGTCTCCTTAGTCATGGCAAGTGTGCCATTTCTCTGTAACTTTGGAAGAGCAATCTATGTTGCTCAGCAGGGCCCATATCTGGAGATCCTCGCCTATCTAAGATCTCATCCTGACGACGTGAACATGGTTATGGACACTCTCTCATATTTTGATGTGATGAACTTCGCCCCTGACATAAAGGTTCCAACGTTAATGTCTGTTGGGCTCGTTGACCAGATCTGCCCTCCATCAACGATCTTCGCTGCCTATCACCATATAGGTACTTCGCATAAGGAGCTCGCCGTATTCCCTGGCATGGCTCACGAAGAACTAAACGTATTTATTGAGAAAAAGATGAAGTTGGCTTCAAGCCATCTTCTACCTTAATCTTTTTACCCTATAAATGGCATACTTTCTTTATCAAAGTCCTTAATAATGGAAGGTTTACTGGGCGCATCTACGTCTTTGAACAGGAGTTGTTTGTTGTCCAAAAGGCTTAAGGGATTGGTAGCAGCGGTGTACGTTGGATGGTCTTTCCCAAACGTGTATTCAACTATATCACAGACCAGTTCTCTAACCCTATTCTCATCAGAAATGCCAAAGCTGTGTAGGTACTCGTGTAATAGAACCACAAATATGTAAGAGTTTTGTTCGAGCTTAGTGCTCGATTCTGCCTTTATAGCCTCTAAGACCTTCCGGTTCATAACGATCGAATTTGAGCCTATTTGATGTTGTGCTAGAATATTTCGAGGTAGATCCATCAGCACAAGGCTTAATCCAGCCCTATGGAGCCCTAACTTCTCAGCGAGGCTGCTCTTTACTAGGCTAAATATTTCTCCAAAACCCTTAGCGTTTTCAAGTCTCTCCCTGTACATATGTTTTTTGCGTTGAATTTTCCTTAATAAAGCTATTCTTTGGTATAAAATGTTTAGTTATAAAATGCGATTAAGGCCGAACCTTTTATGCTAACGTTTATAGATAGCTCATTCCCTAAAACAAATGAATAGCTGTGGAAGGGCTACCTGAGGAATACGATAGAATAGTAGTAGGCCCCCACTTAGGATTGGTTAAAAGGAGGAAGATCGAAGAACTCGAAGAAGAACTTCTCCAGAAGATCAAGACCTTAGGTGAAGTAGGGCTATCTAAGTTATGGCTCACCTCTAATTGCCACCTCTGGGAGATCGCCTACGCTTTAAGAAGGCTTAAGGAAAAGGGGTTGGTCAAAGAACAAATATAAGGCTCAAAGGCCAATATTTAACTTCGAATCAACACCCTCAAAGTCTATCTCTCTAACTCTACGAACTAGATAACCATTAATATTGAATAGTTCAATCATTTATAAATATAACATAAAATATCTTCTATATAAAAATCAGATGATTCACAAAAAATTGTTGTAATGGGCTTAATATTCGCCCATTCCACCCATACCACCCATTCCACCTGGCGCTCCGCCGCCTGGTGGTGTTGGCGGTGCCTTTGTCTTGCTCGCTGCTATGACGTCATCAATTCTCAAGATCATCGTTGCTGCCTCTGTCGCTGCGGATAGTACTTGTTCTTTTACTGCTAACGGTTCGAAGACCTCGAATTCACTCGCATCTCCAACCTTTCCCTCTTGTGCGTTGACTCCTACCGTCTTCTCTCCTTTGCTGTGTCTTGCTCTTAGCTCGACAAGTGTGTCGATGGGGTCCATGCCTGCGTTTTCAGCGATCGATAACGGTATGACTTCGACTGCTTCCGCGAACTTCTGCACCGCTAGCTGTTCTCTTCCTGATAGTGTCTGAGACCAGTCAAGCAGTTTTTGAGAAACCTCTGCCTCTGGTGCCCCTGCACCTGCTACTATCGCAGGCTTAACCATAACATCCTTCACGACACAGAGTGCGTCATGCACCGACCTCTCTGCCTCCTCCACTATTCTCTGGGTCCCTCCCCTTAGGAAGAGTGTTACCGACTTGGGGTTCTTGCAGCCTTCGATGAAGACCCACTTGTCCTCCTCAACCTTCCTCTCCTCCACCAGCTCCGCCTTACCCAGGTCCGCTGGCGTCAGATCCTCTATCGTCGTCGTAACCCTGCCTCCTGTGGCCCTTGCGAGCTTCGTCAGATCACTCTCCTTCGCCCTCCTAACCGCCAATATACCCGCCTTCGCCAGGTAGTGCTGCGCGATGTCGTCGATCCCCTTCTGGCATACTACGACATTCGCACCCGTCTCCTTGATCTTGTCCACCATCGCCTTCAGCATCCTGTTCTCCTCGTCGAGGAACATCTTGATCTGCTCAGGGTTGTTGATGTTGATCTTCGCATCCAACTCGGTCTTCTCGATTTCGAGTGGGCAGTTGAGTAGGGCGATCTTGGCGTCTTGGATGCGCTTGGGCATGCCGCTGTGCACAACCTCCTTATCCAACACGATACCCTTTACGAGTACGCTGTCCTTTGTGGATCCACCTGCTTTTTTCTGTACCGTCACATTATCGATATCTACTTTGATCTTTCCATCTACTTCTTCGTATACTGAGAGTAAACCGTCAACGACTAGTGAGGCTAAGTACTCGCTTTCTGATGAAACTAGCTTTGTAGCCATGCTCGTCTTAGCTACCTTTAGTAGCCACTTTTTATCAGTTGGTTTGACTTTGGTCGATATTGCATCAAGTATCTGTTTCGCTTTATCCGCTGCCTTCTTGTATCCGTCAACGATGACCGTAGGGTGCACGTCTTTATCGATAAGTTCTTCAGCCTTTGCAAGGAGTGCTCCTCCTAACACGACTGCTGAGGTAGTACCATCACCGACCTCGTTATCCGTAGCTTTAGCGATCTCCACCATGGCCTTGGCAGCAGGATGCTGCACATCGATCTCCTTCAAGATAGTGGCGCCATCGTTGGTTATCGTCACATCACCAAGGCTATCCACAAGCATCTTATCCATACCACGCGGGCCTATAGATGTCTTCACAATTTCAGCGACAAGTTTAGCTGCTAATATGTTATTTTTTTGTGCTTCGCGACCAGCAGTTTTTGAGGAACCCTCCTTTAAAATTATGACTGGTTGTCCTCCTGCTGTAGTTCCATATGTTGCTGACAAATAATTCACCTTTTCAGCATGCACTCCTACAAGAGCGTTTATAAGTTTTTTGTATAGTATTTAAAAGGCTTAGTAAGAGTAAAGTTCGTAAAAACATAATTGGTTTTTATAATTATAGCTTACATCGGTAAAGGTGAAGGGATATGGAAGTAAAGGTATTAAGCTACACTCAAAACCCAGAGGTGACCTGCGCTGTCGCGATGCGTTCTACAAGGACGAGAGAGCCAGCACATGAACTAGTTAAGAGAGAATGGCATACAAAGTGTGATGTTCCAAACTTCTCGTATGGAAATAGATGTAGAGGTCAGGAGTCAAATGTGCAATGCCCACACTTCAGCTTCTGCGCTGTAAGGTTTCTCAAAAACGCTAAGAAAATGAACCACTGGGGTGTATTTGAACATGCGACGTTCACTGTCAGTGTCTCAGGTGTATCTAGAGCTCTAACTCATCAACTAGTAAGGCATAGACTAGCCTCATATTCGCAGCAGAGCCAAAGACAAGTCAAAATAGACACGAGTAGTGAATGGTACATAAAGCCGCCCTCCATTGGGGACTGCGAACTCTTCGAAACCCTGATGAATGAAATAGCGAAGTGTTATCTGAGACTCGTAGAGGATGGAATACCTGAGGAAGATGCTCGGTATGTTCTACCTAACGCGTGTAAAACGAACATAGTCATCACCGCAAACGCTAGGCAATGGCTTCACATACTCGGGCTAAGAATGGATGAGCAGTCTCAGTGGGAAATTCGAAAGATGTCGAGGATGATATTAGAGGAGCTCTCAAAGATCAGCCCATTAATCTTCGAAGACATAGCGTAAAGTAGAAAGCGCTTTAGCGTTATGACCAGCCATTAGTAGAGTATTGGGTTTATTATCTGCTAAAACTTTAAAAGTAGGCCTTCATTCATATAATTTGGATGTCTGAGGAAAATTTACTTTTTTTTAGCGAAGAATGGGTGAAACGATTCGTAGAAGAGCTTAATAAAAATCAAAGCTACTTTGAAGCCGCAAAAAATTGGGAAGGCGATTTTCTCTTTATAGTGAACACAGGGCCGAAGATTAAGTCTGAAATTGTTGTTTATCTTGATCTTTGGCATGGTAAGTGTCGAGACTACAAGTTATTACCAGATAGAAGCGCTAAGAAGACTGAATTCATATTTGAAGGGCCTTACGATAGTTGGGAGAAGCTTGCTAAGGGGCAATTGGACCCTGTAAAGGCACTACTCATGCGTAAATTTAAGCTGTCAGGAAGCATGTCGAAGCTTATGAAGAATGTGAAAGCAGCTTCTGAAATGGCAAAGAACTGCAGTCGCGTTCCCACAAAATTTCTATAATAAAGTTCAACAAAGTGAGGGATGTTGTGGGAATTCACAAGCCCGAAAAAGATAGTCTTTGGCGAAGAAGCACTAGAGTATTTGAAGGAAATAGAAGGAAAGAAGGCGCTTGTAATAACAGGTAAGACTGTAAGGAAACTAGGGTTCGCAGAAAAGGTATCTAAATATTTGGAAGAAGCAAGGATCCAGGCAGAGATCTTCGACGAGGTCGAGCCTGAGCCATCGATTGAAACCATAGTAGAAGGAGCTAAACTAGCTAGAGACTACAACCCTGATTGGCTCATAGGCCTAGGTGGTGGTAGCAACATGGACGCTGCAAAGGCGATATGGGCTCTTTACGAGCGCCCAGACATAGAAGTTGGTGCGATTTCTCCGGTGGAAAAGCTAGGGCTAAGGAAGAAGGCTCACTTAATATGTATTCCGACGACAAGTGGGTCAGGTTCGGAAGCAACGTGGGCCACTATAATTACAGATAGCTCTAGTAAAACCAAGTTAGAATTAGCTTCAAAGGAACTAGTCCCTGACATAGTCATTCTCGACCCCCAGCTTCCTAAATCAATGCCTCCTAGGCTGACTGCGGACACAGGTATGGATGCGCTTGTGCACTCTATGGAAGCCTATGTCAATCAGTGGAGGAACGACTTTTCTGATGCGATGGCTATAAAAGCGATCAAGATTATTTTCGAATACCTTCCAAGGGCATACGAAAACCCAGATGACATAGAAGCTAGGGAGAAGATGCATATCGCAGCAACTATGTCTGGACTTGCGTTCGGTAATGCGCAGGCAGGAATAGCTCATTCTATGGGGCACGCTTTAGGTGCGACCTTCAAGATCCCGCATGGTAGAACTGTTGGTATGCTCTTACCTTATGTTATTAAGTATAGTGCGAAGGAAGCAGCTGGGAGGTATGCGGAGATCGCTAGGGCGATTGGTATAGAAGCTGTTACGGATGAAGAGTGTGTGGAAGAACTTGCCCAAGCAGTAAGAGCGCTAATGAAGAAAGTGGATTTACCCCTATGTGCCAAGGATATGGGCTTAGACTGGGAAACATTTACAGGAGAACTGGATGAGTTAGTCAGCAGAGCCATAGTATCTTCGGAGTCCATCACTAACCCCAGAGTTCCTGATGAAGAAGAATGTAAGAAACTCTTCACCTGTGCCTTTAATGGTGAAGAAGTCGACTTCTGAGCTTACTAAAACTTAAACTAGTATCATTTAGTCATAAAATAACCTAGTGCCATAAACATTAGAAGAATTGTAGTTGAAATAATTAGGATCATATCCATTTCTGTGAAGGCAACCATTATGACTGTTAAAACAAATATTAGCCGGATAAGTCTCTTGCTTATACCAACTTCCCTTAACCATTTACCAAAAAAGAATAACCCAATAACGACTGGAATATAGTACAAAGCGATACCATCTACAATGTGAGGGTTACCTAAGTAGGAGATTATTACCCATTCTATCAAGAACATCGCCAATGCGATTATCAGCGACGGCCGAGCGATAGCGCCTAACACGCTTCTGGAATGCATTCTAAGATCTATATTTTGTTCGAGACTAAAAAGCTTTACGTGAAAGATCTGGTCTTGGTTATAGCATGAGGAACAGGTCACCCATCGAATGATCTTGGAGTGTGGATAAGCCTATGAATAACCCTTCTTTAAGGATAAGCTAGGGTATTTGAAGTGTAAAGGGTGTAGAATCTGCCAAGAAATGGGGCTACATTTGGGCGTAGTTGTAGAGAAAGGACACTATAGACTTCTCGAAGTTTCTTAAGCCATTGACCATTATATACTCGTTTGGTGCATGTGCTAAACCCCCGTGTCCTAGGCCACCGAACAACATCTTCATGTTGAATGGTTCTCTGCAGAACAAGTACATCGGAGCCGATCCAGGCCTCATAGGGTGGATCACGGTTTCATAGCCAAACTCCTTAAACGTCTTTATCGCTGCTTGTATGACCTTCTCCTTAACCGAAGTTTTGATCCAACCATAGTTGCTTAGAACCCTTACCTCTATGTCGTCAAACCCATGTCTCCTAAGATGATTCTTGATCTTCTCAACTACTTCTTCCCCTGTCATGTTTGGGACAAGTCTAACATCGATCTTAGCTAGCGCCTTAGATGGGACGATCGTCTTTGTCCCAGCCCCTGTCCACCCACTAATGAAGCCGTCAATGTTTATTGGAGTGGGTTTAAAGACAAGTTCCCTAGCCATGGCTTTAATGTTCTTTCCCCTATAGTTCTTAACATTGTAGGGTGCGGTCATCATCTTGACTACAGTATCAGCTTGAGAATCAACATAGTATAGATCCTCTGGCGATGGTGGCTCAACGTTCTCATAGAACCCATCCATAAGCACTCCGTCCTCTCCCCTCATGCTGTTCAAAGCCCAGATCAGCCTCCAAGCGGGGTTAGGAAGTATAGCTGCTTGGCTGGAGTGAACATCTAAAGGGTTCGTTGTGCACTCTAACTCTAAGTAGACAATTCCCTTAAAGCCTAGGTTCAAGATAGGTGGTTCTGACTCAGATGGTTGATTTGGCATAGGCATGTAGATGACCTCGCACTTCTTAAGGTCGTCAGCACATTTTTCAGTAAACTCAGGGAGATGTATACTTCCCTGCTCCTCCTCTCCCTCTACGCCTATAATGAAGTTGAAAGGCAGGTCTCCTGTAACATCTAAGATCGACTTAAGAGCGTTGAAAAAGCCTATCAGAGGGCCTTTAGTGTTTATAGCACCTCTCGCAATAATGCGGTCTCCTACGATTCTAGCCTCAAAGGGTGGGGAAACCCATTTATCAAGTGGTTCGACAGGTTGGGTGTCGTACATTCCATAGATGAAGATGGTCCTATTACTTATATTAGACTTAAGCTTTCCAAACACCACAGGGTAACCACTTGTTGGAACAAGAGTCGCTTCTCCTCCTAGTAACTCTCTTATGTAGTTACAGGTCATCTCTGCTGTCTCCTTCATACCTTGCCCTGTAGATGAGATACTTGGTTGCCTAAGATAATTCTGAATACGCCCTAAATGTTTGTCAAAGTTTTCATCAATATGATCATGAATCCTTCTAACAATCGACATATTTCTCAAGAGAAACCTCAGTTACTATTTAAGCGTTGTCCTTCATCAAATCTTCGTATTTGATAACAAGTTGCTTCAATAACTTGCGTGTTAATGAACTTGGTAAAGATGGTGAGACGTGTAAGATAGTAGAACTTAACTGAACATTATATACCCTTTGGACAATACCTTTAGGGATATAGGACAATACCTTTCTCTATTTCTTTTGGGAAGGCACTCCCAGACGTCTTTAATCTTTCGAACTCCTCAACTGTGTAAATATGGAGCTGGGCTTCTGGTATTTGTAGAATATCCCATGCAATATGATAATCATCTTTTACCTTTTCACCACTATAGAGCACTAGAATATCGATGTCACTTGCCACAGTCTGCCTGTTCTTGGCGTAGGAGCCAAAAAGTATCACCTTCACCAGTGGTATTCTATTCTTCAGTTCCTGTATTTTCGCCTTAACTAAAGCTATTACCTTCTCCCTGCTATATTTTGGGTAATAGACCTTCACAGAATCTGAAGATTCTCCTTCCAAATTCAACTAACCTTTCAGCCTCTTCTTTGGTGTAAAGCTCATATGGTGCGCCTTCAGGATGAGCATTAGGATACCTTGTTGGTATATAGGCTTTGTCCAATTCCTTTCCATAATTTATAAGCTCCTGTTCTACATTCAAACGTTCAGAAAGTTTTTTAAGTAAGCCTGCGACTGAATGTCCAAAGGCTTCAGCACCCATCCTTTGAAGAACAGCCTTCACAGCCTTCTCAGAGGATTGCTGAGCCAAAAAACAAGCATGTTCATAGAAACCGCCTTTAATCTCATATTCAGCGTTTTCCAAGTCTCTTTTAGATTGCTTTAACCAGTCTAAACTTCTTTCAACCATCTTGATAAAGAACAGGGGGCGAATTTAATAAACCTTTAGCCATGACGTTGTATGGAAACACAACTATATCCTTAAGAAAGCTGGTACAGTAGCAAAGGGTGGCATCCTTTCGTCTTGGAAGTGATTTTGAAGGTAAATGGAGATTTAGCCTTAAGGTTTTAAGGAAGAATTTTTCCCTCTTAGTTTAGTATCAAATCAATTAAGAATGAAATTAGAAAGGTTAGACCAAACTTATACTTATATATAATAATAGTTAAGTGTTTATGGAATGATGTTACCATTGAATAAAAAACTAAGGAAGCGTTTACATAGAACAATTGCTTTGGCTCAAGATATACTGGTTATGGAGGTTTACGAGGCCTTTCCTAGTGCTGTTATTCATGGTGGTACTGCGATATGGCGTTGTTATGGAAGTAACAGGTTTTCCGAAGACATAGATGTTTATCTACCTGAAAAACTGGAGGAAGCCAATTTTGAAAGGCTTTTAGACGGCCTTAGAGAAAGGACTTTTTCTATTGAGAAATTTAAGAAAACAGAGAATTCGATGTTTTCAAAATTTTCTTTTTCTGATACGTTCGTAAGACTCGAGGCTGTCTTTAAAGATGTGAAAAGCTCTGTGTTAAAAAGGTTCGAGATGGTGGATGGCAACTACATGTTAATCAACACTTTAATGCCAGAAGAAATGATTAAGGAAAAGATCCTGGCTTATATTGAGCGAAAGAAGATTAGAGACCTTTACGACATCTTCTTCCTCTCAAAGATAGCGAAAAGAGATAAAATAAAAAAAGACTTGTTAAAGGCGGTGGGTGATTTTGAAAAACCAATTGATGAGGGGGAACTAAAGACCCTAATCATCTTCGGCAGCATTCCCAAGGCAGATTACATCTTAAAAGAGGTGAAAGAATGGGCAAAATAATACACATAGATAAAATCAGAGCTTACATAAAAGATACTATAGTCTTTAGATCAAAAGATATTGAAGTATTAACCAAAAATGGGGAATACAGTCATCTGATTTTACACAAGCTTGCAAAGAAAGGCGAAATAAAAAGGGTTGTCAAGGGCTGGTACAGCCGTTACGACGACCCTATAGTCACGGTATTCTGCTTTAAACCTTCATACATCGGTCTACAAGAAGCGTTAAGCTTACAAGGTCTCTGGGAACAAGAGACAAACGTCACAATCATTACACCTCTAAGGGTTAGAACAGGTATAAGGAATGTTCTCGAGAGCAATATTGTATTGCATAGCATAGACAAAAGGTATTTTTTCGGCTATGAGTACCTCAAGTATGGGGACTTCTTCATACCTGTATCAGATATTGAGAAAACCTTAATAGACCTGATATACTTCAATGAAATCCCAGACAAAGAAATCATAAGGGAACTTAGAAAAAAAATAGATAAAAAGAAACTACAAAAATATCTAATAAAATATTCACAAAAAGCCAGAAAACGTATAAGAGACAAGATTCAAACCAATTAGTCTTTAGGGCATGGACTCTTTGTCCTCTTAAAACAACATTGTTGGTGTCATTATCTTGTCGCCTATATGTCTCATTTACTTTCAACTAGAATTACATAACCAAGTTCATAACATAGGTATCACCTTTAAACACGATTTGCGGTATTCAAACTTTGTTCAGTTTCCCTTCTTAGTTAGATTTTTAAATATGTAAAGTAATAACCTTTAGTGAAAAAGATGTTTGGCAGGAGCAAAGACGAAGTAGAACTGATAAGAAAGAGGGCAACCGCATTCCTTGACGTAGCAAAGTACTCTCTGAATCAAGGTGGTTACGATATATCCGCTTTCAGCGCTGAGCAAGCTGCTCAGCTCAGCTTAAAATCAACCATGCTAGAACTTATTGGAGACTTCCCGAGAACACATTCTATAATATTTCTCCTAGGAGAACTTAGACGTGTCGATGAGAAAGAAGTCGATGCATTTATTCAAAAGCATAAAAGGGGGCTACATAACTTGGAAGACGCTTATCTAACAAGTAGATACTTCTATAAAATATTTGATAGAGAAGATGGAGAGTATTTAATCTCATTAGCTGAAGAGGTGGTAAACTTCTGTGAGAAACTTAGACTTAGCATGGGAAAGGGCTAGAATACTCAGAAACTGGAAGAACTGGTTGAGCGGGGTAAAAAAAGCTGCAAATGAAGTATTAAATTCAAATCTAGTCGGCTTATACGTGTTCGGCAGTGCGGTCACAGGAGATCTGGTCGCCTTCTCAGATATTGACTTGCTGATCATAACTAGAAACCTTCCAAAATCAGCTGTTGCCAGATCACAAATAAAAGAAGACATAGTGAACAGAGCTGGTTTACCACTGGTCCACCCATTCGAGATACATTTGGTCGACGGAGAAGAAGCAGGAGTTTACTTTAAGCACATTGGTAGAGATTTTATTAAATTGTAATGCTTTTAAAATTCGTGCATCTACCATATTTCTATTATTGTTCTTCTATTAACCTAAGCCACATATGTTGAAAAAAGGAGGAAGGAGAGGTGCTAAAGCACCCTCTTTACTTCAATGACAGGGTCAACTGGTGGGGCTCCTAAAGCCTTCCCTATAACCTCCTTGACAAGCTTCGCATTTGGTGCATCCCAGTCGCAGATTCCAATTCCATTTTCGTCAACAAATGTCCCATTAAATTTTACGTCTGGGTAGTCGATCAAAACCTGGTGGAACTTCTTAACAATCTCATCCAATTCTTTTTTGTTAAGCCTTGGCAGCCTTCCTTTTTCAGTAAAGTGGAAGACTAAAATCTTCGCCATAATGGTCAAAGTCTATTATTTGGAAAGAATTATTTAAACCTTAACACTAATAATAAAAAAGGAAAAATGCTATTTTTCAGAGGCTACCGCGCGCGTTATATCAGACTTTGTAATTATGCCCGTTAATCTTCCAGCATCGTTGACCACAGGGAGCCCACTTATCCGATGTCTTGCCATAAGTCTTGCTGCGCTAGCAAGGTCTTCATCTTCATTTATGGTGATAGGTGATACCGTCATAACATCTCCGACCGTTAGAAGGTGAACAGTCTTTGGAAGAGCCAATAAACCCTTGACAAGTACGGGCTTCCCCTCCTCCACCACTCTAAACGGTTTAAGAAGGTCACTTACTATGGTTGCATCAGTCAAAGTTATGACACCTATGGGCTTGTTTTCGTTGTCGACTACTACTAGTCGAGATATGTTATGTTTGGACATCAGGGATGTCGCGATGAATATTGAGTGCGAAGGCCTAACTGTTACCGGTTTCTTGGTCATGAAGTCGAAAACTATGTAGGCCCCTTTCTCTTCGTGTGCGTACCATGCTTCTAGGTCAGCCTTTGTGACTATTCCTCTGAGCTTTCCCCCATCACCTACTATTACAATTGAACTGATCCTCTTCTCGAGCATAGTCTTAGCTATTTCCTTCACCGATGTATCAGGTTTAGCCGTTACAAGACTCATACTCATAATCTCCCTTGCTTCAATTTCATCGATTCCACGCATGGATTTGTCTGAAGATAGAAACCTCACAAGATCTTTCTGTGTTACGATTCCAACAGGCTTATTTTCCTCGTCAACTACTACGACTCTGCTTATCTGATGGTCTACAAGCAACCTTCTGACTTCTGAAATGAAATCAGAAGGCTTGCAGGTGACAACATCCTTAGTCATAATATCTCCCGCTTTATCGCTTAACATATTCCCTTTTTTCATCTTGAATTCAACCTATCTTTTAGTATAGAAGTCAACTGTCAGATAAAAACATTATGAAATATATTAAAGAAGACTTTATTTAAACCACATTACTATAAACTGCCCTTATCGGGGCTCCAAATTTAGCGTTAAAGTCAAAAATGGTATAGGCCGTTCTATGCAGGAGAATATTCTGTTCTGAATTGTAGAACTAAATATTCTATGTTCTCAGATTTTAGAGAGTGCATATGGATCAAGACAGCAGAAAAGCGATGTTCTTAGCATTAGTGTTCGTCTCAACTGTAATTCTAATTCTGGCTTTTTCATTCCCAAATGCTTTTGTAAACTCACCTACAAGAGTGCTTAAGGGTTCACTTTTTGTCAGCGACGCAGGTGAATCGCGTGGAGGCTTCGAATATAATGCTGAATGGAATGCTACGTTGACCCTATATGGAGATGAAGGCGTGCTGAAGTTTGTTCTGAACATAGGGCTTGGAGACGCACTTCTGAAGCATGAATACAAAGTATCCAACGTTCAAATCACCCGTGAAAAGATTTCAATGAAGGTCGAGGGCACACCTTTGGAAATGATCTGGGTTGAAAACGATAGAATTTGGGGTGGACAATATGATAGACACTATATTGCGTCGTGGGGAGGTTATGCACCTTCTGATGAGATTAGGGGCATAATATCACCGAAGATATTTGAGGGCTTAGCCGAACACTACTACGTGGAACTCAGGTTGAAATAGAAACTCAAGTTTGGAATTCTACCAAACCCTTTTTTTGCAAAAGAATAGTTCAAATGATATTATATGTGCTCGGATCAAATAAGAAATCAAGTTTATCGAGAACTGTCTAAGCGAATTGACTTAAAATTTGGTTGTCTAAAGCTTGAAGGAAATCTTTGAATCTTTCGAATGGGATTTCAGCTCCCGCAGCCTTCGCATGCCCACCACCTACTCCATCAAACTTTGGAGCGACCATTGTTAAGATAGAATTAAGGTCGACCTCGATGTTGGTTCTCAAACTCATCTCAACCTTTTCATGTCTCACTTCTCCAGCTAATCCCACAAGCGCGCCGGTATACGCTCTGGCATAAATTGCTGCTTTACCCAAAGGGCCATCCGGGTTAAGTATGTACCCTATTCCCCTCAACTTTTCAGCGTTCCTCTTTATATACTTCCGCATGTCCTCCTCCTTTTTGGATGATTCAACTGCTAGGCGGGTGAGAGAATCTATTTCAGAAGGTGGAATATTCTTTGAGAGCTCATTCAAGATCTCCAACTTCTTGCTTTCATTCCTACCTATGGCCTCAAGGGCTTGGATAAGTATACCCGTTTGAAAATAAAGTGTTCTCTTGTCCCAATTCTCAAGTATGCGTTGAACGCCTTTAGTGGTATCCAGGTAGTCTCCAATCGCACCATATATAGCCACACGCCCCATCTCAGGATCGATCGAGTCTCTAAGGTGATAGTATGTGAGCTCTGAAGTAGAACTTTCTAATGAATGAACCAACTTCACATTGGATGAAAGCTCTGATCTAACTTTGATGGAAAGCGGATGATGGTCAACATAGGTTATGATTGATTCAAAGCTCTTAAAAACTTCATTGACCTTCTGAAAGAGTGTCTCGTTCAATGCTATGTCACAGACAAATATAGAATCATTTCTATCAATCTTCTGTAGAGAATCGTAAAGCCTAACTGGATTACTGAAGACCACCATAGAACCGTAATATGCAGAGAAGGCCAAAGCACCTGCACATATACCATCGCAGTCACTATGTGTTATTATATGCATGACATCTTATGATATCATCGCAGATAAATATCTTAACTTTTTAGTAGAACCAATAATATTCGCAAACAAAAATAAAGAGCATCATCGCAACATCGTGCAACGGTTTCTACGAGAAGAAACATTTAAGTAGTATTTATTTATTAAATAAATATATGGGTACGCTAACAATTTCCCTTGACGATGATATAGAAAAAAGGCTTAGAGAACTTGTTAGACGAATGCATGGATCAAGAAAAGGTGGGTTATCAAAGGTTATCGAAAGTGCTTTGGAAAACTATTTCGCCTCAGTAAACAGGTCCATCAACAGTGGTGAAATCTTCAAAGCACTAAAAGAGGACGAAGTGGTTGCAGAGGCTAACACATTGGATGAGTTAGCATCTATCCTTAGAAAGAAAAGAATTGAGGTTAGAGGCTTAAGGATAGTTTCCTCAAGACCTATCAGACCAGTTGTCCACGGTGGGTATAGAATTAAGCGATCTTAGTCTAAGTTGGGTGCACTTTACTATGGGTTCGTATTTTCTAGACGGTACACCGGTGTTGGAAATAGCGATCAGGAATCCGTTTCTGAACAAGACCTTCCCAGCTGAAGGTAAAGTTGTTGCCATAATAGACACAGGGTTTGAAGGCTTCCTACTTGTTCCCAAAGATGTATTTGAAAAACTTTCTTTGGATCAACTTTCAGTGGATAAGAGAAGGCTCATTCTTGCTGATGGCCAGTATACCCAGTCTATCGGGACATATGGCGAAGTGGTCATCCCAAATTTTAATGTGAAATTTGACGGCTTTATTGAGACCATAAGGGGGGTTGAAGAAATAGTTATAGGGACAGGTTTGATGGAAAACTTGAAGCTCATTTTAGACTATTGTACAAGAAGAATAGAAATAGAAGCTTGTAAAAAACCTTAGATACTATCTACTTAATTAGTTTTTAATAAGATAATTGCTAGGTCCATACAAGATTAGGCCCTCTTTAATCTTGCCATAACAAATGAAAGCCCTGATCTAAACCGTCATTCTTAAATATAATGGTACAAAATAATGGGCATAAGTCTAACTCATTGAACTTTATCACACCCAAATTTATGGAAGTGTTGGATCTCTTCTTAGAAGAGCCGATGCAAGAATTTCATGAGAGAGGTTGTTAGAAAGGCAGGGGTAAGTAAGGGAGCGGTAAACAAGATTTTGAGAATTCTAGCTGATATTAGCATGCTTGAAAGAGAGGAGAAAGGTAGAATGGTGTTCTATAAGCTCAATTGGGATGATCCAGTAGTACGACAGTTCAAGGTCTTAAGGAGTGTCTATTCTTTAAAAGGTCTGGTAAACGAATTAAAGAACAATTCGAAAAAGATCATACTCTTTGGAAGCTGTGCTCAAGGATCTAACGTGAAATCTAGTGACATAGACCTTTTCATACTGACGAGTGAAAAGGATCAAGTTAGAAAGAAGATAAATATGTTTAACAAGAAAGCAGAGAAAAATATAGCACCTATAGTTGTCAACAGCAACGAACTTGTTAAGCTTAAACATGAAGACAAAGCACTTTACTACAATATTGATAGAGGAATAGTTCTATGGCAGGCAGAATAAGTCCGAAAATCCAAAAGGCTACTAGCTGAAAGGAAGCTTATACGTGCTAAGGTAAGCAAGGAGACGATATCAAAAGAAATTTTAGCAGCAAAGGATTCAGAGAGAAGAGCCACTACGCACTACTTTCAGCTATCAGGGAACTGTTCAAGAACGAGTTAGAGATCTCTCTAATTGAGAGCTTCGAAGAAGCCATGAACCTGAGGCAGGAAGCAGACTACGGTTTAAAGTACTCAGGAGAAGGAGCACAGGACACAATTGAAGGCGCCGAGAAATTTCTAAAAAGAATAAGTGAAATATTCATTATGGAATAAAAAGGTGTGTTTCCAACTAGTTCCATCCTAAATATGATACAAGAACAAACCGTCATCCTTCAATAGTTATCTTAAGAAGACCGCTTACCTTTCTCATGTTCTAGTCTTTTCTTATAGTATTCTTCCAACTCGTTGTCTCCCATATCCCTATACTCTCCAGCAAGCAACACTCTCTTATCCCCGAACTTGATAAAATAGTACACGGAATAACTGCATAAGGGCACAATCTTCAAACCTTTTTTAACCGCGTACTCTACTGCCTTATCGACCATAAGCTTAGCCAAACCCTTACCTCTATAAGCCTCAGGCGTGTATGTCTCGATTAAGTTTAATCGATCACCTTCCACACTATACTTCAAATACGCCTTAGATTTATCAGGTAACCTAATAAAAAACACAGTCGAAGTCCTCTCAACCTTAAACTCATCATCCGCCATGACTAGAAGTGCGGGCTTGCCCCTAAAAAGGATTTGTTCAGAGAGAAAATTCCATAACCTAAGAGTTACAATAGAATGTCTAATGAAGATCATTTCTTAGTAGGCTTTAAACATCATCTAAAACCCTGCCACAAACTTATCAAAGACCCTTTCTTGAAAAGAAGATAATAACACTTTTAATCAAATCGACTGCACTAAACCTGATGGAAAAGCTTCTCCTACCAAAACCGTCCTCAATAGGCCTAATATTATCATATAGGTGTACAAGTTGTTGCAAGCATTGCATGTATGCTTCATCACCATACTGGCCGAACGACTGGATAAGCTTAAACGAACTCGACCATTTAGTATCCAAGCTTTCTGAGACAATAAGCCCTGCTCCACTAGGCCCTAAAAGTGTAAGCATTAATTCTGGCCTACATTTTACTGGAGGCGAACCCTTCACAAACTACCCTCTATTATTGGGTGCCGTCAAAATCGCTAGAAAATACAACGTTCCTTCAACATTTGTTGAGACAAACTGCTTCTGGTGTACTAGTGACGACGTTGCTAGAAGGCATCTAACAGAATTGAAAGATTCAGGCTTAAACGGAATACTTGTAAGCGTTAACCCATTCATCTTAGAGTATGTCCCATTTGAGAGGACAGAAAGAGGGGTAAACGTCGGATATGAAGTCTTTCAAGAGAATCTCATGGTATACCAAGAATATTACAGAACACTGTTCAAAAGCCTCAATCTAAAGACAACACTACCATTCGAAGACTTCATGAGAAAGGCTAACACATCGTGGGCATATCACATAGAACTTTTACCCATGGGCCGCGCAGTCTACAAATTAGATAAATTATTCAAAAAATACCCAGCAAAATATTTCTTCGACCAGTCATGCTTCCTAGAGTTAACTAGGGAATGGCATGTTCACATAGACAACTATGGAAACTATATCCCAGGATACTGCGGTGGAATATCCCTAGGAAACACACGAAACTTTGAATCCCTCTTCGAAGGCATAGCTTTAGACAACTTGCCCATAATCAAGGCTCTAACCACGGATATCCAAACTCTCTACAACATCGGAGTAAAAGAATTCAACTATAAAGAACAGGTAGAAGGATACATCTCAAAGTGCCACCTATGCCTAGACCTGAGAAAACATATTATTGAAGAAGGCAGTAAATTTATCGAACTTAAGCCTACAGAATTCTACAAAAACCTTCTACAATCTCCATACAGCACTCCATAACGCTTTAGAATTTCAACGTATTCAATAGTACGTGGAATTGTTCATCTATAACCACAAACTTTTTTAAAAAGTTTGTAGATATGTGGATTATGAACCTTCAGGAAATTAAAAGAGCCATCGTATCACAAAGGGAGGAGATGGAGGAAAAGTTTAGTGAAGACAGAATTGTTAAAAGAGAACCTGAAATAAGTAAGTTAAAAGGCTTTCTCGCCTTCCCGAACGTACTAGTTGTTTTAGGAATTAGAAGGTGCGGGAAGTCTATATTTTCATGGCAGATTTTTAAAAACGATGCGTTCGGGTACATCAATTTTGATGATGAACGTTTATACGGTGTTAAAGCAGACACCTTGGATCTAATTCTACAATCCTTCTATGAACTCTATGGAAACATAGATTATATCATATTGGATGAGCCGCAAAATGTCACTGGATGGGAGCTCTTTGTAAACAGACTGAGACGCACTAAAAAGGTTATAGTAACAGGAAGTAACTCAAAACTTTTAAGCGGAGAACTTGCAACACATTTAACTGGACGGCACGTAAGTTTCACACTAATGCCCTTTAGTTTCAGAGAATATCTAAATTATAAGAAACTAAGTGTGTCTAAAGAGGATTTTTATTCAACACAAAAAGTAGCTGAATTAAAGAGAAGTCTCGAAGAATACATGAAAATTGGTGGATTACCTGAAACCTACTTGTTTGGAAAAGAAATTCTAGTAAGGATCTACAGCGATATAATAGAGAAAGACATTCTAAAGAGGACCAAAATCAAGATGAAGGAAACATTTAGAAACTTCATAAGATACCTAATATCAAATGTCGCATCAGAATTCACAATAAGAAAGCTTTCAAACGTTTTTGAAATCAGAGACGTACATACTGTCAGGAACTGGCTTAGCGCTCTAGAAAATGCCTACCTATTCTTCGTCCTCGAAAGATATTCACCAAAACTAAAACAGCAGATCATCGCCCCCAAGAAAATCTACTGCACAGACAACGGTCTAGTCAATACAATGTCATTCAAGACCGATGAAAACTATAGCCGCCTAATGGAAAACCTAGTAGCAATCGAACTATTAAGAAGAAAAAATTATTGGCAAAGTGAACTAGAAACCTTCTACTGGAAAGACCATCAACAGAATGAAGTCGACTTCGTTTTGAAAGAAGGCACAGCCACAAAACAACTTATACAAGTAACATACGCTTCTAGCAAAAATGAAATCAAGAACAGGGAAATCCGCTCCTTAACAAAAGCAAGCAATGAACTAAAATGCAAGAACCTACTAATAATCACATCGGACTACGAAGACACATCAAGTCTCGACAACAAAACCATCAAGTATATACCTTTATGGAAATGGCTCCTACAGGAAAAACATGATATTAGCAACAAACATCTCTTAGCATATCGATAGGCATCAGTTAATTAGAATAATACCAGAGCAATTAGGCTTCCATCTCTAGGCCTGAGCCCCAAGCTACCTCATCTGTCTATCTATTAACTGATTATCCAGTCGAATTATTTTCTTTGAAGCCAAAAAAACCTTTGTTAGTTAAGCAAATCTCTGCTATTTGTAAGCTTTACCTCTAGGACCTATAAAATGAATAAGAACCTTTCTTTCATCCCAGTTCACTTCGTACACGATCCTTAAACTTCCAATCCTGATACGATATGTGTTATCGTAGCCTTCAAGCTTCAAGACATCAAGCCTTTTAAATGGTAAAGGGTTATCTCTCAAAACCAATAATACCTCTTTAATTTCTTTTTTTCCTTTCCTTATTCAACACCTTTAAGAACTTCAACACTTTCTTTTTAGCTTCTATTTTAAACATGTCAATCTAGGGCCTTCATCAATTCGTCTTCGCTTACTATTTCATCACGGCTTTCAATAGCTTTTTTTTCATCGCTTAGAGGTGTCTCAACTGGTATAATTCTTTCGATCAACTCCTTATACAGTGATCTAATCTCTTTCAACTCTTCTTTGATTTCCCTTAGCGAAGCCTCAACTTCCGACATAACGTTACAATTGACTATTACAAGAATTTAAACATTTCCGTTTACAAAAAAATAGCAGAACGCCCATCGAATTTATTCGTGGGATGAATGCGCAGATAGGCTTGAATGGGTGCTTCAGTATGGTGTTTTTGGGCGAGTCGCTCTTGAAAGCTAATTCGTACGCCTTATCCAGAACTTCTCTACCATCCTCACCCATAATCCCACGTTCAAATAGCGTTACGGATGTCGCTATAAGTTTTAGTTATAGTGTTCTAAATTTTTTGGGGTAGATGGCATAAAGTGTACACGGCTAAAGGTTGTTCTAAGACAACAGAACACTATACTTGACCAAAGAGTTTATCTCTTAAATGTGAGTACAAAGTGGTATGCTATTACTGGATAAGACGGATGTTGACAGAAAGCTAAAGTTATTAAGACAAGAAATTACTGAAAGAGGAATAGTAGACGAATTAAGAGGGTGGAACTACGACAAACCCCCACTGCAGCCTTTATCCAGGTCAGTAAAATTTGGTGTCAGTGAACTTGCTGGAAGATACTGCGAAACCTTAAGAGACATTTATTTAAAGAGAGTTCTTGGTCTAAAACCTTCACTGAGTGTAAAGATGATAAGAGGTACAGCTCTACATTGGGCAATCAAGGATGCAGTCTCAGATGTGAAGAAATTTATTTACAATAATCCAGATGCTACAGGCACAGAACTATTAAGAGATCTTTTATCAAAGGCTGAAAGAACGGGTTGGGCCGCAGCAAGTAAAGCTGAGTTAACAATAAACATTTTAGAGCAAAAAGACAAAGATCAGCTTGTAAAGGAATGTTCAAGTCTATATAGTTTTCTTATCATTCAAGCTGCTGCAAAATTCGATTACGCTTTATCAAAGTACCCTCACGCCGAACCAGACTCTATAGTCAGTGTTGCCGTTCCCCCTGTAACAGAGAGAAAGGTTGATGGAGCGTTGGTAGGATTAGCAAGCGAATTGAGTGTAGATATGTATACCCCATATAATGCGATAATAGACTTCAAGACCGGCGAGGTAAGGCATTTCCATCCGCTTACTGCAGCAGGCTATGCCTTAGCAATAGAAAGTGAAGAAAATATTCCAATAGATTTTGGTTTCGTAGTTTATTTGAAGTTTGAGAAAAAAACTCCATCATTTAACATAAGATATTTCGTCGTGGGAGACGAGCTTAGAAGAGAGTTCTTGGAGATAAGAGACGAAGCCTTCGAAATAGTTAATTCAGGAAGGGACCCTGGTATGCCAAGTAAATGCCAAGACTTCTGCCCATACTATCAGGTATGCCAAAAAGGTTGACTCAACGAGGTCTTCAATCAACATTACCTTAAAATTTATTACACTCTATTCACAGATAAAATTCGTCTTAAATGAGACTAGTAGTTAATGAACCAGGATTGTTCGTCGGAACTAGAGGAGGTATGATAACAGTTTTTAAGAAAAGAGAAAAGGTTTTAGAAGTTTCAACACCTAAGATCGATCTTGTTATAGTTTTGACAAGAGGGGCATCATTCTCTTCAGCGTTAATAGGACTTCTCTTGAGACACCATATTCCACTGATCTTCTACTCTTCGTATGGTGCACCTTTAGCTGTATGCAAAGGATTTACAAGTGGATCTATTAAGCTCAGAAAATATCAGTATAAAGCTCAAGATAACCAAGTCGGAATAGAGTTAGCTAAAGCTTTCGCAACAGGTAAGATGTTGAATCAGTACAGCTTACTTTATTCTATGGCAAAGAATAGAACCTCAAGTGACCCTCAACTTGCTAAAGAGCTTTATGAGAAGGCCAGAGAAATTAAGAGTGAATGTAACAAGATATCTGAGCTAGAAGGTGAAACTGTAAATAATATTAGAGCAAGTATTATGAGTATCGAAGCTGAGGCAGCCCAACTCTATTGGGAGAGCGTCACAAAAGCCCTTTCTAAGGTAATAACCTTTCCTGGGAGAAGAAAGAGATTTGAGAATCCATCTGACCCAGTAAATATCGCCTTAAACTATCTTTATACAATATTAGCAGGAGAATGTTGGATGTATATTGAAATATCGGGTTTAGATCCGTTTTCCGGTTTCTTACACTCAGACAGTCCTAGAAGACCCGCTTTAGTAATGGATCTGATAGAAGAGTTTAGGCAACCCGTTGTCGATAGGGTTGTCTTCAAAGCTGTCTTTGAAAGAAAACTTGATAATGCAATTGAGGGAAATAGACTCAAGAGAGAATCAAGGTTAATGCTCTATAAATTATATGCTGAAAGATTGGCTAAGAAGGTTACATTTTCAAATAGGAGTCTACCCATACAAGATCACATACTCCTCCAAGCAAGAAGAATCGGAGAACATATTATGGAAAGAGAGGAATATACACCATTCATAGAGTGATCCAAATGTTTACTTTAGTGATTTATGATATAACAGAGGACAACTTAAGAACAGAAGCCGCGCAGGCGTGTAAAACCTTTGGCTTAGTGAGGGTTCAGAAGAGCGCATTCTTAGGTCAGATTTCCAGCTCATTAAGAAAAGAACTCATCGCCACTTTAAGAAATATCGTTGAAGGAAGTAAGAATAACATACAAGTCTATATCATATGTAGACCAGATATTTCCCTCAAGGTAGAACTAGGAAGGCCATTCAAGGGAGAAGAAAGTGAAATGCTTGTCTGAGGAGGAACCTGAACTTATTCCAGCAAAGTGGATAGAAATATACCACTATTGCCCAAAGATCATATACTATATGGGTGTACTTGGAGCCAGAGAAAGAGAAACAGAATACATGGTCGAAGGAAAAAGCGAACAAGAAAATGAAGAAGAAAGGGAAAGAAGACGTATAACCTTGTTAGCAAAAAGAAAGGAGAAAGTAATAAGACGATGGATGAACTTAAAGCTCTCTTCAGAAAAACTCGGCATAAAAGGGGAAGTAGACTTCATAGCCCAAACAGAAAACGGCACGAAAATAGTTGAAATAAAACACACAACCATAAATAAGCTTATGCCAGGCTATCTATATCAAACAGCATCATATGCAATGCTGGCAGAGGAAAATCTCAAGATACCAGTAAGAAGCATAATCATACATTACATAAAAAGTGGTAAAACCTTCGAAATCAACTTGACAGATGAAATAAGAAATCACGTTAAATGGGTAACAAGAAAGATAAAAGATATAATTGAAAAAGAAAAAATACCAAAAGTCCAAAAGATAAAAGAATGCAGAGGATGCGGATATTACAAGGTATGCAAAAAACTATAACATAAAACTTCTACCCGTTTATATAACCTAATACAAGTCATAGGGTAGCAAGAGACAAACTTAAATAAAAGCCTAAAAATAGCTTCTTTGGTCTAAATAGACTAAAATAGGCATCGGAATCTCATAAAGAGAATTGAAAGCCTTACTGTGTTCTGTTCGATGACATCTCCTGGGTTTTTGAATCTCATAAAGAGAATTGAAAGCATACTTTATGGAGGGAGTTCGATTATAACAGGAGAACATGAATCTCATAAAGAGAATTGAAAGTTTAGGACAGAAAGCAACTTGGTGCTCTTCGCTATATAAGAATCTCATAAAGAGAATTGAAAGACACCCCACGCCCAAATAAGGTAGTCATCATCATTCAACGGAATCTCATAAAGAGAATTGAAAGAAGGCTTTTTTTCCTTGCTCGGGGATGGTGTTCAAGTCAGAATCTCATAAAGAGAATTGAAAGGTTGGAATACCGTATGACTGCATATTCACCCGCCGAATCTCATAAAGAGAATTGAAAGACAGAGCCAAATATAGGGGCTATCATGTACCTAAAGATGACATGAATCTCATAAAGAGAATTGAAAGATACGGTCAAATGGCCCCACCTCCCACTCTGGTGGGGTTGGAATCTCATAAAGAGAATTGAAAGTGCTAAGGTGTATATGATTTCTCTCTCCTCTTCTTCTGAATCTCATAAAGAGAATTGAAAGTGTTTTTGAATTAGCGAAAACGCTTAAAAAAGAGAGAATCTCATAAAGAGAATTGAAAGAAAGACTAGTTCTTTGGCTTCTTCTTCTGTAAGCGTGTCGAATCTCATAAAGAGAATTGAAAGGCTATCTCTCGCTTCCTTTCATCTATTAGACCCTTTTGAATCTCATAAAGAGAATTGAAAGCGCTTAATGTAATCCGCCTTCTTGATTACGCTAAGAAGAATCTCATAAAGAGAATTGAAAGCGCTTAATGTAATCCGCCTTCTTGATTACGCTAAGAAGAATCTCATAAAGAGAATTGAAAGACAAAATCGTTCACGGAGGCGACAAATTCGATAACGTGGAATCTCATAAAGAGAATTGAAAGTATGCAAACATTGAGTGGGAAGTACGAGGTGTAATACCAAGAATCTCATAAAGAGAATTGAAAGATACGGTCAAATGGCCCCACCTCCCACTCTGGTGGGGTTGGAATCTCATAAAGAGAATTGAAAGTTTTCTATCCCGTGCGGGCGAATACCTACTATAAACACGAATCTCATAAAGAGAATTGAAAGATAAAGTGAAGAACCCCCGCTTTTTGTTTCACATTTTGGAATCTCATAAAGAGAATTGAAAGTTGAGCAAAGCCTATGAACAACAGCCTTACAAAATTTCCTGGAATCTCATAAAGAGAATTGAAAGTAATGAAAGGGTTTCGCCTCGTTCCAGAGGCTCTTCAGAATCTCATAAAGAGAATTGAAAGCATTTGCCGTATTCGTTTCTTCCGATGGCACCTGCCTTGAATCTCATAAAGAGAATTGAAAGAAATATACGGGCATAAAACCTCTATATTTTTTCGTTTTGGAATCTCATAAAGAGAATTGAAAGATTGGTATGGTAAAAGGATATATATGTTAAAACATAAAGAATCTCATAAAGAGAATTGAAAGGACATTTATTCCACCCTTTCGAGTTCCCTAAGTTTCTGAATCTCATAAAGAGAATTGAAAGAAATGTAGTCGCCTCCGGCCTTGGTATGCTGAAGGTGCGTGGAATCTCATAAAGAGAATTGAAAGACGTTGGAGTATTTAGGATAGGCGGTAGCTCTCAAACCGAATCTCATAAAGAGAATTGAAAGTAGGCAGATTGATGCAGTATTGCCCAAGCTTTGAAGGAATCTCATAAAGAGAATTGAAAGAGTGCTCGGATTACACCTGCAGATATAATTGTTGGGAATCTCATAAAGAGAATTGAAAGAGATTAACTCATATGGCTATAGAAATGATAAAGGATTAGAATCTCATAAAGAGAATTGAAAGAAATATATTAATGCAATAACTAAAGTAGACCAACTCAAAGAATCTCATAAAGAGAATTGAAAGCTATTTCATTCATAGCCTCTAATAACGACGTGTGGAAGCGAATCTCATAAAGAGAATTGAAAGATAGCATAGCTTACAACGTATGGGTATTAGAAGTTCATTGAATCTCATAAAGAGAATTGAAAGCATAATAGAAGGGGGTTTAACCGGGCGGGCTTTAGAAGAATCTCATAAAGAGAATTGAAAGAATAGATATTCCACCAGGTAGCGGTTGGTATCAGTTTCGAATCTCATAAAGAGAATTGAAAGGATATAACTAAAGGCACTAAAAAGGTGTACAGTATTAGAATCTCATAAAGAGAATTGAAAGAGCACATCTTGATCATAAACAACTTTATCAAAATTCCAGAATCTCATAAAGAGAATTGAAAGTGAAACAGGGGGGCTGTAGGCTATATAAGCGAATTGAAGAATCTCATAAAGAGAATTGAAAGAAAGTTCCCATGCTCCTTTCACAACGCCCAGACATACCGAATCTCATAAAGAGAATTGAAAGTTTTACCTAAACCTCTCCTTTTTGAAAATTTTCTTCTCGGAATCTCATAAAGAGAATTGAAAGTCAATTTCCGCCTTGAGTTTCTTACTGAAATCGTGAATCTCATAAAGAGAATTGAAAGTCGTGTAAATTCATCAGAATCCACTTCTTTTTTATCAAGGAATCTCATAAAGAGAATTGAAAGAACAGTACTCGCCAACCTTCCCAGAAGGCAGCCCAGCTGAATCTCATAAAGAGAATTGAAAGTCACAACCACCCAAGCCAAGCAAGTAACCCGCTTAACCGAATCTCATAAAGAGAATTGAAAGTTTCTTCGCATAGTTCGATAAGCCTTTGTTTGTATCTGGAATCTCATAAAGAGAATTGAAAGACCTTCCAGGCTGGCTCAGTAGTTATTATAGCAGGTATGAATCTCATAAAGAGAATTGAAAGTTTTATTCACCTCTATACGCTTTTGCCTTAAATACTAAAGAATCTCATAAAGAGAATTGAAAGAATGGTGGAAGTTTTCTAAGTTCCTCTTCTGTCTGTGGAAGGAATCTCATAAAGAGAATTGAAAGTAACTGTGACTATTTTAGCCATTATACTCCACTCCTCCGAATCTCATAAAGAGAATTGAAAGGCATCTACAACCGAGCCCTAAGCGACGCAGAAATACAGGCGAATCTCATAAAGAGAATTGAAAGAAGATAAACCACAACCCAATAGTAGGGCACACGGAAGAGAATCTCATAAAGAGAATTGAAAGTTGAAACTTAATCCAAAAACGCTGACGTAATATTTTGAATCTCATAAAGAGAATTGAAAGTTTAGTTCCTGTAGGGAGGACGAGCCTGAAAACCAAAGAATCTCATAAAGAGAATTGAAAGAACTCAAAGAAATAGCGCAAGACATAACAGACTTAACTAGAATCTCATAAAGAGAATTGAAAGGTATTATTTATTATATAGTTAGTGTGAAGCATATCTAGGAATCTCATAAAGAGAATTGAAAGTTGCCATACGATATAAGGTTAGTTGACATACTTTTATCTGGAATCTCATAAAGAGAATTGAAAGCATTTTCCTTATCGCACGATTATATAATTTCATTGTTTATGAATCTCATAAAGAGAATTGAAAGTCGGTGTCTTCGACTCTGTTACGCTTTTAGCAGAACATGAATCTCATAAAGAGAATTGAAAGTATATCGGCTCTGCATTATTATTTATAGTCAATTCAAAGAATCTCATAAAGAGAATTGAAAGATAATATGTTTTCTCTCCGACATGATTTTGTTAACAACCCCGAATCTCATAAAGAGAATTGAAAGACTAATGCATTTTAGTGACACAAACCTATCCTTAGGGGGAATCTCATAAAGAGAATTGAAAGACGAAAATATCTCGGACTTTTAGCACCCTTTGGCTTTCTTGGGAATCTCATAAAGAGAATTGAAAGTTTTAAGGGGAGCTATGATTTGCATGTTTTCTCTTCCGAATCTCATAAAGAGAATTGAAAGCATGCCTTTGCGTACTTGAAGACCTCTCTTAAGAGGGGAGAATCTCATAAAGAGAATTGAAAGAAAGCTCGTGCATTCAAAGATGGCGATGTCATCTATCTGAATCTCATAAAGAGAATTGAAAGGGCATTTTGACTTGTAGTGTGCTTTATCTTTAGCATTTTGAATCTCATAAAGAGAATTGAAAGATACCATGAGCCATCGCATCAGTCATCTGTTCCTCATAGAATCTCATAAAGAGAATTGAAAGATACACCAGCTCAAACGGGTTCACCTGCAATATAGAAGGGAATCTCATAAAGAGAATTGAAAGATACGGCATAATCGTTTGGATGGAAAGCGCTCAGAAAGAATATCTTAGACCCCAGTTGTTTGGGTTTATTTAGAACAACAGCAACTTTTCCTTACTTTGTGCTAAATTATTTTTCGGGGCTTTCAATCCAAGACTTAATCATCTTTATCGTTTCTTCTTTCTCATTATAGCGTAAGAAGATTCTATCTTTTTCCTTACTGACTTGCACAAGTTCTCTTAGAAAGCCACTATGAGCGAAAAAGTTTCTTTTCTGTTCGCTTATCTTTTTTTCTAAATGCACCTTTTCTTTTTGGTTCTCAGTAAAGAGTTCCTTCAGATTCTTTTCCTCTCCTTTGAGCAATTTATAGGACAACTCTTTGATCTCACCTAAATCTCTTAATAAGAATCTTTTGTTAAGACCAAGGGTTTGATACGTCTCAGGAAATACCTTCTGAATTGCTGTTATGTCTACTTTACTGTTCTCGTTAGAAGGCAAAATTTTCTCTTCCCAAAATTTTCTGAGACTTGATAATAGATCAAGTGATAGCATCACATTCACGGCAAGGCTTCTATTGACCTTTAAGTATTCTTCTTTTAGAAGACTATTTTCTATGGAAAGCTTCCTTTTATCTTCAAAATACTTTAAGAGGAAACTAAGGCATTCGAAACCATCACTTGGATTCTCTCCTTCTAAATTAATTATCCTTTTATCAAAGAAAGCCAATGGAGTATTATATTTTAATATATTAAAAGCAAATTTTGCATCATTAACCATTTTCTTGATAACGGTGTTCTTCTCGTTGAGTTCCATTCCCCAATTCTTTTTACAACCTTCTGTAACCTTGGTGTCTAAGAAGTTGATTGCAGAAAAGTTTACATCCTTTAATGGAAAGTCAAAAAATACCCTAACATCGTATTTGTAGAAGTTGACTTCGTATTTCTTCACACCAGGAATTATTGGAGGAATAAATATTAGTTGGGCATTTGGAAATGGTTGAGCTTGAATAAGTCTTCTAAGCTTGAACCGAATAATCAAAATTCTTAATGTATCCATTAATGCGGTTGTGTAAATGTTATGTCCAGTTGAAATGTCTCCTATCAACTTAATATTCCCATCATTGTTTTCGTCAATTATTTTAGAAAGTTCTAGAAGCATGTAAGATACTAGGTTGTCGGCATGATTTTCAAAAGCTATTGAGAAATCTTTTTCTTTATATTTTCCGACAGATTGTAGCACAACAATGTCTTCTAGGTTGATAGGTTCGCCAACAAGTTCATCGATTCTTTCCTTAACTTGCGCCTTAAATTTAACTCTATCTCTTAAGAGAGATAGATGATCAAAGCCATCAAGTTTAACGACAAGGCTCTCTGGGACTAGAAAGATTATTTTGTAGTTGTACCTTTCTTCTTGGCATTTTACGTAGAAATCTTTTACCGCCTTTGAAGAAAGGGAAGAAGAATGTTCCTCTCCTTCAATAACAAAATCTACTTGTGGGTAGTCAAATCTACCGACAACCTGAAAGATGTATCCTCGCATTGCAGACAATATAGTAAAAATTGTTATATATAATTAAACTTTTATTAAATCACCAACTTCATGCTCATCACAATGCGATTCAACAACAACTGCCCCACCAAGTCTCGGATCGTAGGCTGCAATAAACTTTGATGGGTGATAAAAGTGGATAAGATAACCATAAAACCATATTGGTCCACGCCCAGACAATATCACACCTTTTCTAAAATCAACTTTAGGTGGAACCAACTTCTTCAAAAAGTCTGGAGACAAGAATTCATCAAAAGTAAAAGATACCACCGTAAAATTTTCTTTCTCCTCTACGCTAAAGAGCCTTCTCAATTATGTTCGACTACTTCTTAAATACATGATTTTAAATAGTTTAAAGACTTAAGCTAGTACCAAAATAGAAGAATTTCAATTTGAATCTTTTTGCTCGGAGAGCAAAAGATAAGGATGTTAAGATTCAATTTTCTAAGGCATTTGTCTTATAGGAACTTTTAGAAAGTATGCCCGTTATGCTACTAAGGGGATTTAACTAATTTGCTACACTCTCATGTCGGAGCCTACCATAAAGTTAATCTTGGTTAAGATCGAGCTTGTGATTGAATGACTTATAGTGGTCCATGAAACTCAGAAAAGTATAAAAGTCTCTCTGCATCAAACATAATGGAGTTTAGAGAACCTTGATTTTTTGGGGTTATCTCACATTTTTGCAGAAGACTACTATCGTCAAATGGAGGAGAATGCTTTGCATAAGGTGTCTATTATAGCCACAATTGGAACGAGCCCTCCTGTGATTACAGAGTTCCTACAGTATGTCAAAGAGGTTTTGGATCAAAGAGTTACCGACCTAACGATCATAACCACAAAGGAACCACTTGTGCTCGAAGGACTAGAACTGGTAAAAGCTGGTGTAGCTGACCGCTACCCCATGGTCCACCTTCACGTTGTGGGACTGCCTTTTGATGACGTGGATTCAGAGGAGAGGAACACCGAGTTTATTGGCATTGCTGCACGGATTCTAAGGGATCAGAAGGAGAAGTATGGTATAGAGGTTGTCCACCTATGTGTGGCAGGGGGAAGGAAGGAGGTATGCATTATGCTCTCTCTGCTAGCTCAGTTCTACAACGTTAATGGCGTATATCATATCGTCATGCCTGATGTGAAGACCTTCAACCAGCAGCTGGAGCTGATAAGGTATGAGACCAGAGAGCTTGCAAACGCAGAGGACAAGCTTGCCTATTACAGGCAGAAGAAGGAGCTTTTAGAACCTGTCCTGTTTCCTCAACCGTCTACCTATAATGTTATTAAGATCCCTGTCATTCCTTACCCTATGCATACTCTTATCGGAATGAAGCAGGTGTTAAAGCAGCGAAAGTTCCCGTTAAAGTCGATTGATACGGATATTGCCTCTCAACTTAGGGACTTTGGATACATAAGGATCATACGAAACTATGCCTATACCTCCCCAGACGGCGAACGTCTGCTACGGTTTATAGGGTCGGTGGCGAATTGATGCCATCTCTTCGATTAGGATATTATAGCCAAGCTTCCGTGGTTCTGATACAGGCGATATCTCCTCTGCATGTTGGCATGGGGAGAGGTCTAGGTGTCGTTGATCTGCCTGTGCAGCGTGATGCTCTTGGTTTTCCAACGATCTTCGCAAGCAGCTTGAAGGGGCCCTTAAGAGCTACCTTCGATAGGCTTGTGGGTAAGAAAGATTGCACGAATATCATCTTTGGCTCTGGTGATGGAAGAGATGAAGATTATTATGCTGGTGCCTTTAACCCTCTTGACGCCAAACTTCTACTTCTGCCAGTCAGGAGTTTAATTGGCGTATATACGCTGACTACTTCGCCAATCATGTTGAATAACTTCATGACATACCTAGAGGCTTCAACACATGCGGGCGTAAGTGAGCAGAGTATAAAGGATCTCCTAGAAGCCTTAAGAGAGACAATAGGGGAGGCAAAGACTCTTGGCAAAGATGAAGTTCTTGTAAGTAAGGAGGCAAAAGAGAAGATCTGCCTTCCCATAAATGGGAAAGACACTCTAATCCTAGCTGATGAGTTCCCACTGTCCTTAAGAGAGTCGCCCACCGTCGGAGAATTAGCCAAAAAGCTTGAACCTGAGGAAGGTTGGAGGCTTGCTGTCGTTCACGATGATTTCATGGTTAACTCCTTGCTTGAGAGGAGTTTGCTCAGGCAGACCCGTGCAGCTTTGGAAACTGGAACTAAGAAGGTGAAGCGAGGAGCCCTTTGGACAGAAGAGGATATACCTCCTCAAACAATTCTTTACACGGTATTCTTTTACTCTGACCCCAGGACAAAGACGGATACTTGCCAAGAGCTGCGTTCAAAGTCTAATGCGACTGGAGTGAAAGAACTCTTCGAGAACAAAATCCTTTCTAACGGTCACGGCTACATGATCTTCGGCGGCCACGAGACGGTCGGCAGAGGTGTTGCAAAACTAAGGAAGGTGGGATAGAAACGTCTGAGGATGGAGGGTCCCCGCCAAGGACGACCTACATAGCGATCAGCTGTATTGAAGCAGTCAGAGAACTTGATGGCAAGATAGAGAAATTCGGTCAATTCTATCGAGCTAGGGCCCGTAGGATGGCCTCCATGATATATGAGACGGGTCTTCTCAGCACTATAAGTTACCTCTACGCCAAGGCGACCAAGGATGTTTATGATAAGTTTGTTAGCGCTGATGTAAAAGGAGGAGTAAAATTCGAGCTCCTTAAGAATGAGGAAAAGGAAAATGTCGCACACGCTGCCTATCTATATCAGGTCCTCAGTTACATTTCCGAGAAGCTAGGTCGAGCTGGGCAGGAAAGAGAACCTATCGACTTTGTTAAGAAGTTGGCCGAAAATCCTATAGAACTTGGGGTAGCCGAATCCCTCCTCAAACCTTTCCTGATAGAGTTGAAACACTTAGCAGAAGCAATATGGGTAGAAGAGTGATGGAAATAGACCTTGACCAGATTAAAGCAGTGGCAAAAGAGCTAACCGAACAATGCCTTGTAGCGGAGGTCAAGCTAGTTAATATAACTCACGCCAGACTTGGAGGATACAATGCTAGAACCTATTCAAACGAGCTGCAACTTGCCGAAACCCTCAGAACTCAGAGCATCAAGGGTGTTTGGCGTTGGTGGATAAGAGTGATACTTTCAGGAGCAGCGTGGGAAATGGGCATAAACGATGCTGGTCCCATAATCGAGCTTACCAGAAAGATTATGGGTTCCACTGAGTCAGCATCAACCTTAATTCTGAAACTTGCAGCTACTCCAGCAGAGACAGAAGCGGTCTTACCTAGAAGAGCTATCAATATGTTATCCAACCTTAAGGGTAAATATCCAAGCGAAGATATCAAAAAGATATTTTCCGAATGCGGTTTGCAAATACCTCAAAAACTTAATCGTAGAGGCTTTATTAACACAATACTTCCACCCAGACTAGGGCTCCTTGTAATGGACGAAGAATTGTCAGTAAAGGAGTTAGATGGAATGCTTCAGATGTATAAGGCAGGATCCCTGGAAGCATGTGTCCAAATTTACGCAAGAACTGGGACTGGGATTGCTAAGGATGAGATTAATGTGGCAATAGGTGCTCTTCTCCTCGCATTGATTCTCCAAGGCGTAGGTGCAATAACCAGAAGGGGTTTCGGGCACTTCCAAATAACATGTCGAGAAGGCTCGCAATATCCTTTTATTAAGGCCTACGTGGAGTATGTAAAACAGCTAAATGAAGCGGTTGACGCAAGTACAACAAGAGATGCACTCAATAAACTCATACATGAAGCAATTGGAAGTGCAAAGCGCCTTCTCGAAAAGATTACAGTTTCCCATAAGGTAACGGAGACGATACCTCCGCGTCCTTCCCTTTCCTTTGAGCGCTCAGCATTCAAGCTAGAAATTGTAAAGATCGATGTAGGAAGTGGAAGAGATAGTCCTGAGTGGAACTTACTGAGATGTTTAGGTTTTAAGAAGAAGGACGAAGCACAACTCAAACTCCTTAGAAAACTAGGACAAGCAACCTTAAAGATAGAGTGGAAGAGGAATAAGGGACTAGACATCTTTGCTAGTGGTAGGGATCTCCAAACATGGATTCTTGGCCTACCCCGCTCCCATTTAGCTATACACTCAGGCGAAAAGGATACAGGTTATTTCTTACCCCCAAAATCGCCTAGAGAGCGACTTGAAGTAGGGAGAAGATCCAGTTCGATTTCTTTTGCTCCACTTAAGCAGATTAGTGACTATGAGTGGTTAGTAGCTGCCTATGGCTTCCTTTCAAGCGACTGGCCAGAGAGAATAGAGTGGTTGAGTGGGACAAGGGGAAAGGTAAGTGTGTCCTTAAAAGTTGAAGTTCGGAAACGCTTTGATGAATCGTTCCAGCAAGTCGTCGACTACCTACATAGGGGAGGAAGAGCTTGATTGTCTACCGCTGAAAATCCCTCTCTGACAGCTCACTGGATCGAGAAGGTTTACGAGCAGCTCATAGTCTCCCAATGGATGGGTAATACGCCGAATCTCTTCAGCTTAGCTAGCATATCATCATTTACGATCAACACTGCAACAGAAAAGGAAAATGAGAAGCGTTCGGTCTTAGAAATGCTCACTAAGTATAGCAAAGAAGTTAGTCTAGCCAAGGTTAACAGGCATTTGGATGAGACTAAAGCGGCCTATTCTTCTCTAGGTTTCCCTATTCTCGACCTAGAAGCGAGACTTACCTATAGGGCGGTGGTGGGAGCCTCATCCACCTTCGGACAGACCGCATTTGAGGTAGGATTGTCCTTCGATCCTCTCCTAAACGTCCCCTATATCCCTGGCTCAAGCATCAAAGGTGCCGTTAAAGCAGCAAGCAGACTGGGGAAAGTAATTCCTGACGATAAGATGCTAAGGGAGCTCTTTGGTAACGGCTTAGTTGGGCGCTTAGACTTCTCGGATGCTTATCCTGTAGAGGGGGGCGTGAAGGGGTATATCCTCATCCCTGATGTGCTGACACCACACTACAGCAAAGGAGGCGAAGATGTTCTAGAAGAAGACAAAATTATGCCAACCCCTATCCCATTTCTATCCATAGCTCCAACCACTAGGTTCAGATTCCTTATAGCAGATAGGGCCCAGAAACTCGACCAGCCATTCTTGGAGACGTTACTCAAAGCCGTCGCCGTCGCCTTCTCATTAGGGGTTGGTGCGAAGACAGCCCTAGGCTACGGAGCCTTCGAGCTCGTAAAGGCTTTCGTCGAAGAAGGTGGGCGAAATGCCTAGAGACGATTTCTTCAAGAAGAAGATAGCAGCACTTCTACACGACTCCCCTGGCAAACCTTGGATAATATCTGGGGATCTCAGCTGGCTAGGAGGGCACGAAGAAGATGCGAAGTCACTAGCAACTGATCTCTTTGGTGATGAAATTGCTACTCTTATTGGCGATAATGATGTGAAGAATTCTGATAAGCTGGCAGCATCCTTTGACAGATGGATTCTATCCTTCTTGATGGGAGGCGATTATGAGCGTGGTGCCTTCGTTACCAAGGATGTGAAGCTCTTCAACCTATTCTACCGTGAGAAGCCCCACCAAGCTCCTCTCCAACCCCCTTCAAAGGACCAGCTACAATACCGTGAGCAGCTGAGCAAATTTGTCGAGAACGTAAAGACCATTCATGAGCAAGTGTCAAACAAAGGAGGATGGCATCTAGCCTACAACACCTTCTACGCTATCTACGAATACCTATGGTGCAGATACTTCGGTACTCCAGGCCCCGCTGACACCCGATTCCCAACTCATACAGTCTTCGACCATACTTATGCAACCGCCTCGACCTTGAATGTGGTAGGCAGTGGGATAATAGACGGCTATATGGTCTCTATTGACCTTGGAGGAGTCCAGAACTTCATCTCTGCATCGAGGAAATTGCGTGATCTATGGGCCTCGAGCTGGCTTACCTCTTCTCTTGCCTGGTCGATGGTCTTACCGTTCGTTGAAGCCTTTGGACCAGATATCTTGGTTCTCCCGACGGCTAGAGGAAACCCCTTTTTTTATCATACGCTGGCATGCATGCTAAATACACAGGGAGTAGGGGAGATACCTAGCGATATTAAGAAGTCTTCCAAGCTCGCAGGCTACGAAATCGGTTTAGGATACCCTAGACATGCGGTAGTGCCAGCAACAGTAACGTTAATCCTTCCTAGCTCGACATCCCATCCAGAGGACGCAAAACTCACTGCCGATGGAAAGGAATTGGAGCTTTCCGATACAAGGAAGATTGCTGAGTTCATGAATGAACTTTACCTTTCGAGGTGGAGAGAACTGGTCAAATCGATCCTTGAAGCCATTATGACACCAAAACTTGAGATGTTAAGACAAGTTTTTGACGATATGTCTCTCAAGGATTCTCCTCCTTTATCGCTTCGAGTGGCTGTAGCTGAAATAAAATCAGATCTCTCTTCGAAGGAAGCTTACCTTGTCTACCATAAAGCATTCCGAAAGGTTTTACATGGCTTAAGGGAGGCGGCGGGTCTGAAGGTTGCTCCATCTGTAGCGCTTAACCTAACAGAATATACTAGGAACTACGAGCGATATCCTCTTACATCAGGTGAGCTCAGGTTTTACACCTGCTCAGTCTGTGGCGAAGTCCCTTCGGTTCCAAAATTTTTAAAAGTCGCAGAAGAAATCAACTCATCCGTAAATGAGAAGAACCTGATTACTGTAGAAGAGATTAGAGGACGACTGGCAGGAGAACGCCTATGCCCCTTCTGTCTGATAAAGAGGCTTTCAACAACCAAAAAGGTATTTCCTCAAATCTTGGAAGTGTTACTTAAGAAGCATCAGGACCCTGCCCTTCCACGTTTCCCTAGTGTCTCTTCAGTTGCAGCTGTTAACTTCAAAAAGGTTGTAGTGGATGCAGCCATCAAAAAGCCAGAAGTCATTTTTCCACTTCTACGTGATGTTATCAAGTCTAGAGAAGATATTAACGAGTTGCTAGCCCCTAAGGTCGCCTATAGACCTGAGCAAGAACTTCTCGAACAGATCGGGCAGAAGTTTAAGGAAGATGACTTTCAAGCTCTGGGCACACTGGCGATTGGAGATGCAGAGGGCCTACTCTTAGTAGGAGAGCAAAGAACCTTAGTTAGTAAATTAGCTCGAGCTGTAAGGGAAGTTTTGTCTTCTGAACCAGCATTGAACACTTACTACGCCATGATCAAGGGCGATGGAGACGATGTGGGAAAAGTCATAAGGGGCGACATCGACGATGTAAAGGCAATACCTACATTCAATAATCTCTTCCAATATCTTTCTACTTTAACGCCCAATGAAGATCTTGGTAATGTCCTCCACACGATTGGAGATAACAAATTAGAGGAAGCGGCTCGACATCTCTCAAAAGGACTTGACCGAGAAATAAGACCTGAAGAAATACAGGAATTGTTAGCGCTACTAAAGAAAAGCCTCAAGGTCGAATCTGAGGATGAAGAGAAGTGGAAGAAAAGACTTCTAGTCTCCCCTACCTATCATGCGACCCTTAGCCGAAGCCTTATGACATTAGCCACTCAAATCTCAAATGAGATATCAGATCCAAGGGTTAGAGGGTTCGTTGTCTACTCGGGCGGTGATGATGTTCTAGCTATGAGCCCTGTAGAAGCTGCCTTGAATGTAACATTAACGGTGCGAAGTCTATATGAGGGCAAACCAATTATAGGCTTCTTAAAGCAGAATGATATTGAGAGTAAGAAAGACAACTTTGTTCCCTCCTTAGGCGACCTAGGGCAGTCTTTCGCTATCACATACGCTCATTACAGGTATCCCCTCTTCCGTGCCCTAGAAGTTGGTGTTAACGCTCTTGAAGAAAAGGCAAAAGAGGTTGTATGGTTGGAATCTTCTATGCCACATTCCCCATCATCAAAGAAAGATTCTGTCATAGTAACATATGTGCCAAGAGGCGGTAGCCAGATACAGGCTATGCTCCCATACCGAGCAAATGACGGTCAGATTGGAGAATTTGTTAGAGAAATAATCTATGCATTAGGAATCATCGACGAAAGAAAGATGTCAGCCAGTATCGTCAAGGACGTAGACGAGTGGATGAATAAAATAATGGTTGCTTACTCCAAAGATTCAAAGGAGCTAGCCAAGGAAATAATCGGTTACATCGTTGAAAGGAATGCCTCAACAGAATGTGACACCTTAGATAAAAACAGAATGAAGGAACTGTTAATTAAAGGTCTGGACTTGGCATGGTGCTATAGCCACGAAACGCCTGAAGAGAGACGACAGAATCTTGCTAAGACGCTGCTTATAACAGAATTAAACATGGCCCTACAGACGGAAATGGGAGCAAGGAGAGGTATAGAGTCTTGAGAGACATCTTGTTTCGAACGATAGAGCCAATGATGTTCAGAGGGGCTTCGGAGTTCTCTCCCACATCACGTGGCCCGCAAACAGGTGCGTGGAGTAGACCCCTTCCGCCCCCATCTACGATAGCAGGGGCCCTCGCTACACTGATCCTTCAACATGAAAATCGTTCTCTTGTAGGAGGAAAACCGTCGGCGTGGTACGAGGAAGTTACCGATGTCCTAGGCGGAAAAGGCTCTACTATGTTAAGGGGACCGTATTTGATAAATGGTGAAGGTGGTACCTATGTTCAGTATAAAGAGGGACTGCTACTGCTTAATGAGCTCAAAAAAGGTTTGACAAAAGGTGATTTGCTGAAAGCCGCAAAAGACCTCGACAAAGCAAAAAATAAGTTCGAACTCGGGCATGTAGATTTAATCGGCATCAAACTCTCAGACGAGAATAAGGCGACTGAGACAGGGCTGGTCTACAGCGCTAGAATGGTCGATTATGGAAAGATTGGTGGACGGAAGAACATCAGCTGCAGCATAATGATTGAGATTCTCAAAGCCTCTGATTCGCTAGAGAAAGCTCTTTTGACACCCAAGATTATACGACTTGGGGGCGAAGGGCGATTGGTCGAAGTAATAGCTGAAGAACTTCAGCCTGTTAGCGAATTTGTAAGGGCAGAGGGCTGCAGAACAAGAGAGCTGAGACTTTATGTAGCAACACCCATGCTCTTCGAAGCATCGCCTTGCCTGTTTTCTAAAGAAGGCGTTGAAGTCGAACCTGGGACAGTATTCTTAAGTTCTAGCCTAAATTGGAAAGTGAGTGCCTATCTGAATGATGTCGGCTTTAAGGCGACTTTTATCAGAGTGGCAGGTAGTCTGAGGATGCTAGGAGGATTTAGCGTCGCCAAAGCCGCTCGAAAACCTATGTATGCAGCCCTTCATCCAGGCTCCGTTATCGAGATCACTCGTGAATTACCATTTTCAAAAGAAGACTGTTACAAAATCTATTCTGAGGGGCTTGGACTCTTTCGGGATCTTGGATACGGAACAGTCATACCCATACCAATCGTCAATCATGCCTAAGATGTAGAGAATGTTGGTTGGGGTAGTACGCGAATTGCGCATTTTCTACTCTTGGCTGGTAACCCTGGAGCGAATACCGTCGGGCTAAGTTATTATATAAAGAACTATTCTCTATGGAAAAAGGAAAGGCGAGAGATCTTGGAGAGCATTTTAATGGTAACAAACCGAGGAAGTGAAGGGAAATGCGGTGAGCTTTAAGCCTCTTGGCAGAAATGCAACCTAAAACTTCCGTTTTATCGAGGTTCCAGTTATAAAATCTGAAATTGACTACGCTTACTTTGAAAGCCTCAAGACCGTTAGAGAAAAAGGCGGTAGCATCACAACTGAAGAGTTCACGAGTCAACTATATAACGTCAGAAAAATCTTCGACAAGTTGTCTAGGAGATCTTCCAACCTTACAACGTTAGGCATAATCAAAACTTGTTGGCAAGAAAGATGTAAACTAAACATAGGAAAAATTAGGCTGAGTAAACCCAAAGAATTTAAAATGAGAAATTTATGGTTCTAGAAATTGAATGTAAACATGTTCAAAACCGTAACCTTAGATCTATGAATTACTTAAAGAAGCCTTTATAATCTTGCCAAATTCAGTCAGCTCATAATTACCCTCTACAAGGTCTAACACTCCATTTTCACATAATATCCTAAGCTTTCTCCAAGCTGTAGTCTTACTAGTACCACATTTTTGAACTATCTCGGAAAGCTTCAGAGACTCTTTATCTAGAACTTCTAAGATCTTTAAACTTTTGGAGTCAATTTCTTTGAGATGGCACCATTTTAATGGGAATGAGACTATGTTCGACGAATCCTCAAATTCAACCTCTATTATGGCATCCAACTTGAGTATAGATGCAGCCAGCAGTGTTTCTAAGATTAGTGCTCTTAATCCTCCACTCAAGTTTATTAGAAATCTATTGTTTTTCTTTCTTGAAAATGCGTTAATTATTTCTATTATGCCCTTACTAAAGTCTCTTACTTCTATATCAGCCCTATTGACAGTAGGATTATGGAAAGCTTTCTCCAATATCGTCTTAAAACTTTGAAATACCCTCTCACTTCTTTCGTCGACAGGCTTGGGGATCAACGTTACGACTTCATCTTCATCTCTCATTCCCCTTCTTGATACAGCTCTTAAAGCGAACTTTTCATCAAAACCTAAAGTAACTACAACAATCATTACCGTTTTACACAGGGAAAACAGATTAATAAATATTTCTAAAAATTGGAACTGTTTCAAAAAGAAGAAAAACTTAAATAACATGACTTACCATAATGAATGAGCTGAAATGTCTGAATCACGAAATCCTTTCGATAACACATCAAGACTCTTGGCTGTTCTCATAAACGAGCAAGGAGGGTACACTTACGTCGACAAACTTGGCAATGCCCCATCCAAGGATCTAGCAATTTTCTATCTTAGAGAAGCGTTGAGAGATTACCATTCAATCTTAAGCCGAGGATTTGAAAAAGAGAGCTCAAAAGAAGAAAATAAATTGATAAACTTTCTGCAGGTAGAAAATGATATCAACCAGATAGAGAGCATAACTAGTGCAAAAGATTTGCGTGAGAAATTGTCTTTCATAGCAACAAAATCTTTGACCATCCTAGCAAAGCTTAAAATTAAAGAGGTGCAGCAATAATGCAAGACATATTCCTTTCTGTTAGGGGAAGGGTCTTATTAAACGTTGAAGCATTGAATATGACGGAATCCATAGGGAACTATGTTAAACACAGAAAAGTTCCGGTGCTTGTTCCAGAAAAAGATGGTTTCATAACCTATTACGTGCCAGCAGTCTCTGGAGAAAGTATTGCACATGGTTTCCAAAAGGTGTTAGCTGAAGAGGCGATTAAGGATTCAATTCCTGTCTGCAACCTTTGTAAAAACGGTATATTTCTGAAGAGTACCAACAAAAAAGTAGTAAAAGAAGCCTTTGAAGGAGAACCTGAAAAGGGACAATTAGAGGAATTTGTCGTCTCAAAATGCCTGGTTGAAGATATAGGCGGATTCCTTTACGCTGAAGCAGAAAACATAAAAAGAACTTCGAACTTTTTTGTCGGCTACATGATTCCAGTGAAAGAGGCATTAGGAAACGTAGTTGTGGAATCGCAACTACATTCGAGGTACGCACTTGGTACACCCTTTGTAAAAGAGCAAGGTCAAATGATATACTATGTAGAACTTTCTTCTGCAGTTTACACTTTCGGTTTTGATCTAGATACAAGTTATATTGGGAAGTTAACCTTCCAATATAACTCAGCTGGTAAAGAGGTATTGGAAGAAAAAGAGAGAGTAAGAAGGATAAGAACAACTCTTGAAGCACTTAAATTATTTCTATTAGAACAGATGTTCGGTGCGAAGAAGACAAGATTTTTACCTGTAGGGGAATGGGAATCACTAGCTATAGGAGTATCCGACAAAGTATGGACAGTCACAAGTCCGTTCTCAAAGAATTACATAGAAAAGAGCGAGAAAAAGAGAGAAAAGGTGAATTATAATACAAAGCTTTACATATATAAGGCAGATGTTGGAAGCTTTGAAGAAACAGTTGTTGATGCAATAAAAGAATCAGTAAGGAGGGTAAGTGAAAGCTGATAGAGATGGCAATAGGATATCTGATTGACATTGAATTCTTATGGGGGTTCCAAGCAAAAATAGTTGGTTTATCCAAAACTTCTCCATCATTTTACTACCCTCCACCTTCCACTTTTTTAGGCTCCATTGCAGAAGTTATTGCCAAAGAAAATTTTTTAGGTGAAGACGAAGGGAAGAAAGTTATACCTGTGATTTCTGAAAGACTTTTAGCTCTTGGAGTTAAACCATTAAACTGTATTCCAATAAAGTATGAAGACCTAAACAGAATAGTTACCATAAAAATAACTGGGGAAACTGGGCTATGCCCTGATCCATCAAGTCTTAGAAGTTCTTTCGATTCTCCTGCATTTGGGAAGACAATTTTTTCCACCTTTGATCAAAATCCGCCACTCCTGAGATATTTCTTAGTTCTAAGAGATGAATTATTTAAGATAAACGATAAGGTTTTTAGCGTTGACGAAGAAACATTTTGGAAAATTCATAGAATAGGTTCTAAAGAGAGCTTAGTATCATGTGATGAAGTTAAAAGAGTCGATGTAAAAATTCTAAAAGAAACTGCCTTTACTACATACAGCTTCCCTTTGACCGATGATGTTATTCCAATAAGTGAGAGAGAGGGAAGATGGGAGAGAGAACTTTATATCGACTTGTTCAAAATGGGGTTATATTCTCCAATCAATTATTTACTTAGCAAAAATCTTGCAACGCATATGATTCCTATAAGAAGATACAGGATAGCTGAACCAGAATATCATGTGAGATTTACCAATAACATAGCAGCTTACGTGAACGAGAGAGAGGTGGTCATTGGGCGATGGTTAGAATAAAGTTAGAATTGCCAATAGATTCAACATTCTTAAGCGAGACGATCTACGAAGGTCTTCTCTTTGCAATAGCGAAATCTAATAGTGTAAGAAACTTCAATACCCAACAAATAGAATTCGAAGACGCTTTTTTGTCAAACTCGTTTAAAGAAGCAGAAGATTATGCAAACGTTAAAATAACGCTTACAGGAAATGATAATATCAACACCGAATTATTCAAAAAGTTAGGGTTAACTGAAGTAAAAAGTGATAAGAAAATAAATCAGCTATTTGAGAGGCTTCACGAAAATGCTGAAGGCTTAAATTCAAAGTCTGAAATCGAAATCGCTTATAAATTAAAGGGAAGAATTGTGCTCTTTGACGTGGAAGATAAAAAGGAGGGTCTTTCTCTCCAATTGCTTAAGGTTGATAGGTATACCGGTTTTACTTCGATTGAAACTACGTACACTTGTCAACAGTTGACTTCATACTTCTCTAAAGAACTGATTCTTATCTCACTTCTAGGAGTTTATTCATCACACGTTCATACACTTCACATGCCAACAGCAAGGGGTTTGCAACCAGCATATTATTTTCTTTTCTTTTCCCCGGATGAGACGATGAACCTGTTCTCAGGTTATAATACAGCATTAGTGGATAGACTGATTTCAATTAAGAATAGAGTTAAAAAAGTGTTAAGAGAGACTCTCGAGTATTCTTCTTTGAATGAAATACTTTGCCTTCAGTTAATACTTGATTTAGAAATACATAAGCAAATGGAAAATGATAATCTGGACAAACTTTCGCTAATCCTTTTTAGAGTAAACCCCGAAGGACATACCTACAAAATATATGAGGTGTTACCTCTAATACTGCATAGACAAACCCTTTTCCACAGTAAAGTTAGAGAATTTTTTGGGGACAATTCTGAATCATTTGTAAAAGCTGTATCCACTTTCTTAAGCGATAGAAGAATTCGAAGCGTGTTGGCTTCTTTGAACAAACGGACAAGAATGAATGAAACTGACCAAATTCTCAAAGCCATCCAATATCTTTACAGGTTTGTAGTTATAGGTGATGCCTCCGGGCTATCAAATTTTATCAGGTCTGTTGCTGAAGCGCATGAAAAGTGTAAAGACAATAAAGGCTTAAGCCCATATCTTTATCTAATAAGAAGTTTTAATTTATAGAGCTTAAGGAATGTTAAGCAAATATTATCAAGAGATTTTAGAAAAGAAGGGATATCGTAGCAGAAAGTACATTTCAAATACGATAGATTTAATAGCAGAAGAATGGCGCCATAAAAATATTTTCTTTATTGAAGCACCAACAGGGTATGGAAAGTCCACTATTGCTCAGGCTATTTCAACATATTCTGTCACCGAAGAATTAAAATCTATTGTGGTTTTGCCCATTAGAACTTTGCTAGAAGACCAGTTCGCCAAATTTAAGGAAGTATCGCCAAATGAACAAATTCTGGGGAAAAGATACATGCATAATGCTGATTCAAGATATTTAATCAAGCCTATAACCTTAACCACTATCGATACACTTTCTCTTTCCTTTTTCGGGATACCCCCCGAGGACTTGGATAAGGTTGTCAAAAAATTCAGGGACATCCCATATGGTTCAGTCGGTCATTACATGTTTTCAATTTCATCAATAATGTTATCCAATATTATTTTAGACGAAGTACATCTACTTGCTGATTCTACGAAATCGCTTAATTTTCTAATTCTCCTAATGCATTTAGCCATAGACAATGACCAGAAGTTGTTTCTAATGTCTGCTACAATACCTAAAGCTTTAGAAGAAAAGATAATGTCGTATAAGAATGGTTTATTTAGAAATAGTGTTACATTTATGAGGTTTGAGAAAGGAGAAGATAGTCACTTTTATGATAGAGAATTCATAGAAGAGAGAAGAAAGAAGAACTATATGATATTTGTTCATAATATAAAATCTGATGAAGAAAAATTCGAAAAAATATTAGATTGGATAGAAGAGAATAAGGAATTCAGAAGAATCATAATAGTATTCAATACTGTAAAAGATGCGATAGCCTTCTATGAACTTGTGGTTTCAAAAAGAGTATTTGAAAACATAATATTACTTCATTCAAGGTTTAATGAGAAGGATAGGATAAAGAAAACTAGCAAATTGAAGGAAATAAAAGATAAGGAAAGTTATCTAATAGTCTCAACTCAGGTCATTGAAGCCGGTGTGGACATCTCTTCAAATCTATTCCTTAGCGAAATTGCACCGGCAAATTCTCTAATTCAAAGATTGGGGCGATTTCTTAGGTACGAACAAGAAGACAGGGGAATAATTCATATTTGGTTCCAAGAAGGTGAGGACGGAAATCTATCAAATCATGAAAACAAATATACAGTATACGATTATCAGCTAACACAAAAGACTCTTGAAAAGTTAAAAGAAATATGTAGCAAAAGGGGGGAAGACTCATTTTATACAAAGAGCGAAGATATGAATTTTCATGACCCCCAATGTTATAGAAAACTTATTGATTTCGTTTACTCTCCAAAGGACTTTCAGATAAGTGAAGATAAAATTGAAGATTTCATTAATATATTGCTTCAAAGCGATAAGCTTTCCATTAAAGCTGTAGAAAAGTTCTTTGAATTAGAAGGAAGTTTCGTTAGAGAAGAAGCACTTGTTTCCGTAATTAGCTCAGATATTCTACGGCAACTAGAAGCAGGAATTAAAACAGATTATCCATCATTAAGTACAATTTCGGAATATTTTGTGCCCATATCTATAAGATCTTTAGTCAAGCTCGCTCCAAAAGAGGTAGTATACTTAAGGAATGAAAAGGGGCATGTTAAGCTAGAAAAGGAAAGTGTTCCAGGATATGTTTTTGGAAAATTAGAACCTAGAGAATTGCTTAAGTATACCTTCAGTAGGCAATCGGCTGCATTTGTAGTTGATACGAGATATGATGAACAAATAGGATTAGAAGTCGGTGAATAAAAGCTTGAACAAAATCTTTAGTTATTATGATAAAGATGTAAAAGAGACATTGCATGATCACATAGAGGCAGGATTGGATGCAGTAAGTAGAGTAGATAAGGCTCCGATCTTCCGATATATTCAAAGAATATATTCAGATATTAAAAACTTTAACGATCTAATAAGATTAATAGTGGTTTTCCATGATATAGGGAAAGTGTTTTATCAGCTCAATCCTTTAGAAAATAAAGACCATCTATCATTTTTAGGGCATGAGATTCTGTCAACGTACGTTTTTAAGAAGTTCTATGATACCTATTATAAGGAAGACTCCCTTTTTGAATGCAAATTCGGTCTCAAAGATCATAAGATCTCGATTGAAGAGACATTAGAGTTTTCTATCTTGTACCATCATCACGCCATGAGTTTGCTTGATCGATTAAATCATTTCTCAAGGGACGTCATAAGGGTGGAAAGAGGAGTCAGTTTGTTCGGAGAATTATTGATCGAAGTGGGTGCGTTTTTGAGCAAAAAGGAAAGGGAAGTGTTTGCAATCACGTTGAATGATCTGAAAGAACAGGTTGTTGAGCCAAATTTTGTCATGGAAATAAAAAACTATTGCGAAAATAATATAAAATCTTCCCTTTGGCGTGAAATATGGCTTAACAAGGATAAGAAGGTAAAAAAATTTTCTCTCGTCCTTCTCTCTATACTGATGGTCGCTGACAACATGGCTGCTCAAAAAAATAGAAAATATTCGGAAGGGATTTTTAATGAAGTCTTAAAGGAGTTTTACAATTATTATTTATGCCCTTGCTAAGTTATTAATACAAAAAATAAGAGAATGATGATGTCAAGCCTTAAAGTTAAAATAAAGCCAACTCTACTAAAACTTCTCCAAGGTGATTGATTTTCGGAGAGACTCAAAGACTAGGATCAACTTATGACAAAAGAGTGAGTCGTCATCTATCATTTCTAATGAAACCTAAGGCAAATTCTTATCTATAGAAATAATTGAAACTAGTGCATGCAACAAATCTTAAATCTTCCATTTACGATATTATCACGATGCCTCTTACAAGAATCAACTTAAGTATTTATTTCAACGAACACGTTGATTTTCAAAGTTTTTCTGGCTACGCTGTCAGAGGCTTATTTTATAATCTTATCAACAGAGCTGATCCGGTGTTCGCATCAGCTCTCCATAATTCGCAACGTCTTGCACCTTTTAGTGTGACACCTGTTTTTGTAGAAAAAGATGGAGAACTGTATACTTCGTTTAGAAAGGTTGAGCGTGGTCCTGCTATGGTTTCATTTTCAGTGCTTACTCTTGATTTGACTGACGCGATGATTAAGCTCATACAAGAAGGCTTAAGCGACTTGACGATAAGCCAGCACAAAGTGATGTTGAACAGTGTTAAAATAGAAAACCTCGAATTCAAATCTCTATATGATGGCTCCAAGCAGATAGAATCTTTTAGGACTATGTTTATTTCACCAACGTTCTTTCGTCTTACGCCAAGAGATCTCTTGAAGAAATATTCTAAAGATGAAAAGAAAGACAAATTTGTAGCTTCACCTTACCGTTTTTGGCCTTTGCCCGATCCGATTCTGTTTTTTAGGAGTGCGGCAAGACTTTGGAGAAAGTTCTCAAACTTTAGCCTTGATCTTGACAGGTTCATTGAATGGGTTGAATTGGGGGGTGTAGCGTTATCAGGGTATCCTGATGGCATAAGGACGTATAGGGTTTATGAGCATCCTACGACTAACAAGTGGTGTGTTGGCTTCGTTGGCACAGTGTACTATAGTATAGTAAGGGACTTGTATAGTTCCGAGAACGCTAGGATTGTTGAGACTCTTCTTAAGTTTTCAGAGTATGCGAATGTGGGTGGCGGGAGGACGGCTGGGATGGGTGTGATAAAATATCAGCGAATTCAAGATTAGCCGGACCAACTTAGAATACTATCATATATTTTCATTTCATACATTCTTAATGTGAGGGAGCTAGTTGTGAATTGTTTGCAAGAGGGGGGTAAGCATATGCCGGATCAAAGTTTCAGCGCACTATTGCCTATGCCGCTAAAATAACCATTAGATGTAGTAAGACCTAGGATGATAGAAACGATGCGCATGGAAAGGCCTATTTTATCTAGGGTACCTTTGAAATAAGAGTTTGTTCAAAAACATCCAATTTTGTCATTAAATTATTAGTTCTCTTAGGGATCTAAAAATTTAAATATTGGTTCTATTAGAGAACTAATATGGAAGACGTTTTACTTCTACTAAACGAATGGTGGCGAAATGATACAATCTCAAAGGATAAAGCGAAGGGGTACAGGAGGAAGGTGTTTGATGAAATAAGGAGGACTTACTCTCAGTATAGGCAGGTCGTCATTCTAACCGGGCTGAGAAGGGTTGGTAAATCAACTATGCTATATCAATTAATAGAAGAATTACTAAGAATGGGGGTGAGCCCTAAGAACATACTTTACTTTTCCTTTGACGAGATAGTGGAGGATCCGATTAAGGTTTTGGAGGAGTATGCAAGGATAACAAAGGTTGACTGGAAGGGAGATAAGGTTTTCTTGTTTCTGGATGAGGTTCATAAGTTGAAAAACTGGAGTTCTAAAGTAAAACTCTTGTATGACTCCCTACCGAACTTGAAAATCTGTGTTTCTGGTTCTGCAAGCATAACTGTTGAAAAGGAGGCTGCTAGAGATTTAGCAGGCAGGTATTTTTCTTTCGAAGTTCAACCATTAACTCTTCAAGAGTTTGCTGAACTTTACTTTGGAAAAAAGATGGACAACTTTGAATTATATCAAGATAAACTTAAAATGGTCTTTAAGGATTATATTAGAAAACCTTTCCCTGAAATAGTGAACTGGAATGACTTGAGTAAAGTAAACGAATATATTAAGACATTGGTTATTGAAAAAGTAGTGAAGGTGGATATCTCTGAATTGTTCAGTGGCGTCAATGTTTCCCTTCTCTCAACCTTAGTAGAAATGTTTATGAAGGATGTAGGAGCAATTATAAACTTCACATCGCTTGCAAAGGATTTAGGGGTTCATAAGCTTACCTTGGCCAGTCATGTGAAACTACTAGAGTATGGGAAAATGATAAGGATTGTTAAGAACTATAGGCCATCGATCAGGGCTGAATCCAGAAAGCTCATGAAAGTTTACCCATACAACATAGCTTTATCATTTTGCTTTTATCCAAACTTGACTGGAGGACAAATCCTAGAAAGCTCAGTAGCCTCGGCTTTGAATACTAATAAATATTGGAGAAAGAATGAGAGGGAAGTAGACTTCCTAAAGGTAGATGGGAAGATTGTTCCAATAGAAGTTAAGGAAAAAGGTAAAGTGGAGTCGAGAGACTTAAGAAACCTAATATGGTTTATGGATAAGTATAAGCTAAGCCATGGCATCCTCGTTTACCAAGGAAAAGAAACCGTCTACAGAGCCGAAGACAAAGAAGTAAAGTTATACCCATTACTAAAGTTGCTGTTTAATCCTAGCTTAGAAGAAAGTAGGAACTAGGGTTTTTCACTGGGTATGTGTCGAGTTTGCATGCTGTTAGACTTTTGGTTCCACTTGTTGCCGGCATTTTACATGATTTGAGTACTTCCAACCTTATGCTCCACAACTCGATTGGATTTAGGGCTAGACCATGAACTCCCTGATAAAGCTTAGACTATGACCCTTTTTTGAGGCCACACAACTATCACTCTAAGAAGAGGCTGATTTAGAGGCGTATCCGGCTTGTCTGTCAACGATGTGGGATTATGTTAAAGGATCAAATGAACAAGATACGGCTAAGTAATTTAATTATGGGCGCCGGACATAAAGTAAACCATCCATCTCCTCTCTTCACAAACCTTTCTTCGTCGATGGGCCTCTTAATCCTGCTTCTCAACCGGTAGTCGGGGTAGTAACGAACTCCTTGGCCAGTATTATTAGTTGGCATAATATTTTATTTACTTATAAGCCTTTATAATTCTGTGCCAACTGAGGCGGCTTACCAAATACGCATCTTAGTTAGACCCTCATCGCAACCATGGTTATCTCGGAAGAAGGAACTATCTTCATCAGTGTGATTATCTAAGCAGCAGTCTCCCCTTGTTTATAAAGTATTTTGCTTCGACTCCTCCTTTACAACATTCACATACGTCTTGTAGAGACTCGATGGAATTTTCCCTGTTTTCTGGTATTCTAAAGTGTAGAAATGCGACTTGATAGTATTATCTTAATGAACCAAAATCTTAAATATAGGTAAAGTATGATAAACCAATATGCAAAGAGACGACCTTGAGAGGTTCAATGAATGGTGGTTTACAGGGAGGGTTAGAAAGGAATTAGCCCTGCCTTTTAAGAGGTATGCTTTTCAAAGAATAATTGAGAGTCTGGAAGAAAGACAAGTTTTGATAATCACTGGGCTGAGAAGAGTGGGCAAAACGACCCTTTTGTACCAAGTTATAGAGAAGCTGCTAGAAGCTCGGAGTTCGAACGAAATTCTCTATTTCTCTTTTGAAGAGTCCGGTGCAGGTCTAAGGGAGGTCTTAGAGTCTTATGAAAAGTATGTTTTGATGAAGCCCTTTGAAGAAGTCGATAAAGCATTCATATTTCTTGATGAGATCCAATATGCTAGAAATTGGCCCTCTGTGCTCAAACAATTTTATGATCTATATCCAAACTTGAAATTTCTTGTCTCAGGCTCCTCCTCTTTACTTCTATCTAAAGAGGCTATGGAGAAGCTTGCTGGGAGATTCTTTTTTCTTGAGCTCAAGCCTTTAATCTTCCTCGAATTCTTAGAGATGAAGGGGATAAAGAGAGATGGTTTAGACCTCTTCTCTAGGAGAATGGAAGCTCACTTTATAGATTATTTGAGAAAATCAGGCTTTCCAGAGATTGTTAACTGGGGAAATGAACTAAAGATATCAGAGTACATAAAGAACTCTGTCATCGATAGAGTTATCATGAGAGATATTCCACTTGTATTCAAAAGTAGGGATATGACCCTATTGGACAATATTATCAAGTTCATTCTCTCAAATCCTGGAGCCATCCTCAACATCAATTCCTTGTCAGAGAATTGGGGAAAGAGCAAAATAACCGTGTCAAACTATCTAAAATTCTTAGAGACTTCACTTCTGATAAGATCGCTATCAAACTTTAGACCATCATTCCTATCTTCCTCTAGAAAATTGAAGAAATTTTATCCGGCAACATCATCCTTGATCTTTTCGCACTCTAGAGAAAGATTTGAGAAAAACTTAGGAAGTGCGTTAGAAACCTATGTTGTGAATACTTTGAATGCTAAGTACTATTTTAGGGAAGGAAAAAGAGAAATAGACGTGATCTTAAAAGATGGAGAAACATTACCTATAGAAGTCAAAGAAAGCGTGAACAAAGAAGAGCTAGAAAGTTTTTCGAAACTGATAAAATATGTTAATGCCAAAAAAGGCAAGATAATAACTCTCAGTCAGGAGATGAAGAAAGGGAATGTTGAGGTATGTCCGGCCTACCTAATTGAAAAGGCTTTTGATTTAGTATGATCTTTAAGGCGATAAAGAAAAGAACTTCTAAAACCTTTTATCCATCTTTTTCCTAATGCAAGTATTATTTAAGGATGACTTGTTCGTTCAGCTTCAGCCATCTCCTTTTCCATAACCATACTAGCGGTAAGATCATGGACAGTATTATTGCTGCGTAGATGATTATGTAGTTCGTGTTTCCGAATTGTGATATTCCGAAGAAGGTTGCGACTGTGTTTGGGAACGATGTGATGGTGGTTATTACTGTTAGGTAGAATATGACGATTGTTAGGTCTTTTATTGCTGAGTTGATCTTGTTTGATATTGATGAGAGGTATACGTTGATCGCATCTGTCATTATTTCCCTGTACGACTCCATTATGTCTATCTGCCTCGTTAGGGATTCGTGTGCTGTTTCGAAGAGGTCTCTGGCTTTCGCTGTCACATATGATGCCTGAGTCTTTCTAAGGTTGAAGATAAGCCCCCTCTCATACCAGAGGATTTTGTTGAAGCTAACTGTCCTAGACTTTAACTTAAACAACTTCCGGATCGTATTTATGTCTGCTCTCTCAATCACGTCCTCTTCTACAGTGGCGGTGAATTCTTCCATCCTTTGAAAATGATAAAAGTTGTTGTCGATGACCTCATCTAAGATATAGTATGCCACAATCGATGGTGGGTCGTTTAACTTCTTACGCATTCTCTCTATCACCATATCAACTATTTTTCGATAATCCTTTTTTTCTACTGTTATCAAAAACTCTTTTGAGATCACAATAGTTAAAGGATATGTTTTCTTCTTGGTTGGCTAGAGGAGTGCCTGTTGGGCTTAAGGAAAGAGCTTATCCTATAGAGTTATCTAATCAAGTGGTTGCAATAATTGGTCCAAGGAGAGCTGAGAAACCATACTTCATGTTTCAGATAGCTAAAACGCTTATGGAGAGAGGTTTCTTGAAGGAGAATATCGCCTTCATAGATTTTGAAGACGTTAGGCTACAGGGATTAAAACCTGAAGATTACTCTCTTTTTGTGAAGTCTATTCACGAATATTTTGTTGAAAAGGATGGGAGAATAGTTCTTCTTTTAGACGAGGTTCAAAACCTTAGAAGTTGGCAGAGCTGGGTAAGAACGTTACATAATTCTCGGAGCTACTATATCTTTGTATCAGGGTCTTCTTCAAAACTGTCTTCTAAAGAAGTTTCCACAGAATTAAGGGGGAGGTATATTTCCAAGCTTATTCTGCCACTGTCCTTCAAAGAGTTTCTTAGGTTCAAAGATGTGAAATTGCAGTACCTTGAAGCACCTGAAGTAAGAGGAAGACTTTTGCAAAGACTAAAAGAGTTCATGGAATTCGGAGGATTCCCTGAAGTTGTTAGTAGTAATTATGAGAAGATAGGACTTTTGAAAATTTACAGGGAAACAATATTCTATCGAGACGTTGTTGAAAGGTTTAATGTGAGAGATGTATCATTTCTTGATACGTTTACAAAGGTTCTTATGGAAAACTTTGGAAAATATATTTCAATTTCGAAGCTTAGCGATTACTTTAGAAGCCTAGGCTTAAAGAAGAGCAAAAAGACATTAGCCAACTATCTAAAGTATCTAGAGACGGCTTTTTCCATCTTCACAGTCGAAAAGTTTGGTTATAAGACTAGAGAAAGGGTCTTGCAACCTAAGAAGGTATACCCAATAGATCTTGGTTTTTATAGATTATCGCCCAGATTTTCTATGGATTACGGGGTTCTTATGGAGAGCTTAGTAGCGATAGAGTTGTTTAAAAGATCGTTTTATGAGGGAATAGAGTTCTATTATTGGAAGGATTACCAAGGTAAGGAGGTTGATTTTATAGTTAAAAAGGATCTAAAAATTAGGCAACTTATTCAAATAACATATGCTTCCAGTAGAGATGAAATCAGGAAGAGAGAGTTAGAGGCCCTAGTTAAGGCCTCAATCATTTTAGATTGTAAAAACCTTTTAGTTATCACGTGGGATTATGAAAACGTATTAGAAGTCGATGGTAGAAAAATAAAATTTCTGCCGATGTGGAAATGGTTAGCGATGGACTCTATTTCGACATAACTTTGATTTCGTAATTGAGGTTTGGATCTGAGTGTTGTCCGCCAAAGATGCTCTGTAAGTTTGAAACAAAGTAGAATACGAACCTCATTGGTTAGGAGAGATATCTAAATTGAATTAGATCTTGCAAAGTTTATTCATTATCTTCATTTATCCTCAGAAGCTTGTCACAGTGTTCCCTTGAGCTACTATAAGCTTCCTTGAATACTTCGAAGGTTTGTCTGTATACTTTGATGCTCTCTGGCCTTGGTATATGCACCTCTCCGTCTATAACAAGTTCTTCCGCCGCCCCCTCTATACTCTTATACTCCCCTATCGCTACCCCGGCTAGTATTGCTGCTCCTAGGGCTGAGGCCTCTTCAACACTTGTTCTAACAACTCTCTTCTCGAAGACGTCGCTCAGGATCTGCCTCCATAGACGTGACCTCGCGCCTCCTCCGCTTACCTTGATCAAGTCTATCTTTATGTGATCTTCAAGTGCGTCCCCTATCCACTTCATTGTGTAGGTTATCCCCTCCAAAATGGACCTTATAACATGCTTCTTCCCATGTACAAGACTTAGGCCGAACACCATCCCCCTAACATACGGGTCTCTTACTGGAAACCTCTCACCTGACATGAAAGGTAGGAACATTAGGCCATCACATCCAACTGGAGCCTTCTCCGCTTCCTCGTCTAGGAGCTTGTAAACATCCACTCCCTGCTCAGCAGCCATCTCCCTCTCCTTATCAGCGAAGTTATCCCTGTACCATCTTAGGACGATCCCGCAGTTGTTCACAGCACCACCGCACAGCCAACGCTTTGAAGCAATATAGTAGCAGAAGAACCTCATATCGCTATCCCACATAGGCTTCCTTGAAACAATCCTGACCGCTCCACTTGAACCAAGATTAGCTGCGCAAACCTTAGATCCTACCGCGTTGAGTCCGATGTTTGATAATGCGCCATCTGATGCTCCTAGGGCAACGGGCACACCCTCATCTAACCCAAGTTCTTTTGCAGCATGGCTTGGAAGCTTATCAAACACCCTGTCCCCCTCAATCAATGTTGGAAGGTGTTCCTCGCTTATTCCAATAGCTTCTAAGAGCCTCTCATCCCATTTTATTGAGCTAATGTTGAGCAGCTGCGAGCCTGAAGCGAGTGAAGGGTTCGTGTAATAGTCTCCGAATAACTTGAAAATTATGTAGTCCTGCGCTGTTAAGATCCTCTTACACTCTGCGAAGGTGTTGGGTTGGTTCTCCTTGACCCAAAGTATCTTCGGAGCGGTGTAGACGAAGAGCGGTGGGCAACCAGTCCTCCTGTACAGCTCCTTAGCCCCCAACAGTTTCTCCAGTTCTTCTGCTTGCCCACCTGCTCTGACATCAACCCACGGAATAAGCTTGGTCAAAGGCTTACCATCTTTATCGACACAGCATAGGCCGTGCATCTGCCCAGAGAAGCCAACCGCTTTAATATGTCTCCCAACATGCTTTGCAACTGACTGTGTTGCTTTAACGGTGGAAAGGTAGAGTTCCTCGGCGTCCTGCTCAGCCCAGCTCGGCTTAGGGTGTTCAACACCTACCTCGATCTTGTCTTCCTTAACCACTCTACCTTTGACATCGAATGCTAATGCTTTAACAGCAGTGGTTCCTATATCTACTCCAAGTATGACGTCTTTATCCAACTTCCAACATCTCTAGCACACCATTTTCTCGCAATAGCTTTAAAGAATTTCTCAATCACCTCTCCAGAGAGTTGTTAGCATGTGGAAAGCCGTTTCTCTATGTCCTTTAGGTCTAAACAGAAAACCTTCCTTTCTATAAATTCATCTGCTCTTTTAAAGAAGTTCTTTGCAATATTTGCAAAGTTTTCTCTTCTTTCCATTTTATAACATTTAACGAATTCAGTCTTTTTTCGAGGACGTCTTCGACGTCAACCGCTGTTTTTCCACTTACACTCAGCAAAGAGTATTTTGTTTCCTTCTTGTTTTATGCGATAACATCGATTTCTTTTTCTTTATACCTCCTCCTTCCAATTTTAGTAAAGGAGGAGATCGTCTCTAAATCACTACTTACTCGCAAACTTCTTCGAAGACTTAGCCTGAATAAACGTTAAACGCTTTTATCACCTTTTTAAGCTCCTATTTCCTAAACCAGAACTTGTTGAGGTCTTCTCTAATCTTGTAAATTGTGATTTCAACTTCTTTTCAGTTACCCGGACCTCTTTTTCTATCAGCATCTATTCTACTATAATCGAAAAGCGTATTCGTAATGTGATTATAAGTATGTTTATAACTCTCCAAGATTCTAAGCTAACATTTCCCTTATCTTGGACAGTGTTGCTACGAATGTACCATCCATTAAGTAGAGTTGTGTCTTATCCTCTAATAGGTACCTTATCATCGGGCTCGGCTTCTTCTCCCCTAACCTGTTAACCGCTATTCCTCCAACAATCCTGTTAAAAGCCGGTAATACAACCAACATGAGATCCTTGTCTAACGTTTTGGTATTAAGACCGTATTTTCTTTCCTCGGCATATCTTTTCCTATCTAGCGTGCCTATTAGCCATATTGGTTCAATCAGCCTTAGGCCAGCGTCATCCCTAAGCTCTACCCTGTAGTGCCCGTGCCCTGTTATGATGTATGATGATCTTACGCTCTCCGATTCAGGCCAAGCATTCCCATGAAGTAATGTAATCAAACTGCTTTTGCATTTTATCGTGAAACCCCTTGAACCAACCACTCTAACATTATGAGGTATAAGGTTTCTTATTCCACCGTCATGGTTCCCCAGAGTTACAACCATGTCTTCGAACCAAGTCTGGAGCCTGTTGAAGAAGGTGGTCACCTGGAACCAGTCTGCCGGAGAGGCCCATGCGACCTTGTGTTTGACATCTCCAAGTATGTACAACATTCTAGCTCCATGCTTTTTTCCCAGGTCGATGAGCCGGTCTGCGATGATCGATGCCCTCTGTGGGAGACTTATCCCCTTCTTCGCGAGCTCGAGCTCGTAGCCTAGGTGTATATCTGAAACCACTAACGCCTTTCTGTCACAATTCAGCAGTACTGCTGAGTCCTCGAAGAGGATCTTTAAGTTCTGCATCTTATTCAAGGCTCAGAAGCGGGAACACCTCGGCTCTCACAAAGGATGAAAGGTCAGAGGCCTCTATCTTGGTGAAGGAGACGACTATCCCGTTCCTAGTGAACCCGACGACATACCCGAACTTCTTGGATCTGACAACAACGTACCATAGCTTCCCATGAGTCAGGTACTCTGAGTAGAGTGATGTATCGGCTAGGCTAGACCCGTACAGGGAGAGCTTGCTCACGTTGGGGATGTTGACGTCATCGAAGAATAGGACCTTCGCGTCCTCCATATGCTCCTCGTGATACCTTCTAATCGTTTCTGGGTCGATCCTCGCTTCAAGTATCTTCCCACTTACAACAAACAGTATCTTGCTCAGCTGGTTCGCCACGTTATTAGCCCTCTCCTTCTTCTCGAAGACTACTAGGATCAGTTTCCCCTTGAAGACGTAAAACTCGAAGGCTGCTTCAAATGTTCTAGGTATGAGTCTGAGCTCCCCCTTGCTTGGAATATGTAAGGGTACATCGAAGCTAAAGGTTCCAGTTAAGGACTCAGCCCTTGCTACAAGATCCTTAACCTCGTTCACCAGCTCGATTCTCTGATTACCCTCGAAGTACTCGCTTGAGACCTTGAATCCTTTTAACTTCAAAGCGGTTTCATCTAAGGACATGAAATCTTCTGCGACAAAGATCTTACAGGCGAGAACCATAACTCTTTTCCTGAGGCAGCGTATTATTAAACTTTAGCCGCTTAGAATTAAGTTAGGCATCTAAACGGTGTTGTAAATAGGAAACCTTAAGATTGTTGGTATGCAATTATTAAAAAGGAGTGCGTAGTATGAATCTAAAGTGTGGTCTATTTACAGGTTCCCCTTTAGGAATAATCTCATCAAATCAAATTTTAGTGTCTTTAATAAATGTCGAAGTCTTCGTCTTTGAAGTCAAATTAGGCGGTTCACGGGCCGTAACTTACTTGCTTACGAATAGTGGATCGTACTTCCCATGTTGTATTAAGAAGGGCTAGACTGGGAACCATACTATGTTTAACATATCACCTATATAATACTCTTGAAGTTGTGATAACCAATATACAATTGTTTGGTGAATCTATACCCTCACACATTTTCATTATCGGCATTATAATTTCTGTTATAGCTTTGCTCTTACAGAGGGCCAAATCGTAACCAAAGTACTCTTAAAGCATCACCACATACCAGATCAGTGGAAGCGCCTAAAGTGTCATGATCGATATAATTAGCCAAGTGATTTGCTGCCTTTGAATGTGCATACGCTTGCCTCTAATTCTAGATATGGTATGTAGCAATAAGAGAAGACTATAAATGGATAATTTATCAATCCCTGTGATTAGAATGGCTCGCCTAAATCCTGAAAAGCTGAAAGTCAAGTATTCTTAGGTTTCTAGGTCTGGTGCTCTAACTATTCCTCGCCGTTATACGTTAACGCATTCTGATTTAAAAGGTGAGATGTTCTTGACGACCGGTTCTGACTACAATAACAAGGAAATATCGAAATTTTATACACGCCTTATGCGGGATGAGGTTTTGGCGGAATGGCAGATTCCCTCTGGTGACCCCTCCCTTCATGTGTATTGCCACGTCAGCGGTGGACTTACCTTTGGGAGAGCGAGCTGGCGTGACTCGATCTTTAGAAAAGAACTACCACTAGCCCTTGAAGTCTTCCGATATGGTGACAGAGCGCTCTACGAAACTAATCCAAGGCTGGATGAAGCTACAGTTTGGATACACTTCTAATCCTCAAACCCCGGGTATAAAAGGTCTGAAAAATACGGTGTTATGGGTAATTTCAAGATATAGCATCTTAAGGGAATAACCGTTCTAGACCGTTGTCTAAGGCTCTTCCTTAAGATAGCTTGAACCTTTTATGTCTATTAAAGGCCTGTCCAAATGATATTGCACAATCTCTGACGTAACTACGTCCATCGGAAATAAGAGTTAGACTCCTTTATTTCCACAGTTCGCCAGCGACATCATCCATACCTAGCTGTAACAACTTTTCTTTCGTGGGTTTTCCGGTGCGGGGGTCCCACCCTCTTAGTTTTAAGTATTCGGGTCCGGTGACATCTAGCTTCACTACCTCATTATTTGCAAGCCTCTGGGGTTCTTTAAGTAGTCTCTCTGGTAATCCATCATCAAAGATTGTGGCGCCGTGTTTTGAATTGAATGCGCGTTTAAGGTTATAGACCCTCTCGCCTGCCATTAGTGCCTCACTTAGTGATATTTGTCGTCCGGTTATAGCATTGAAAGCTTTGATCAATCTCTCTTGAGTCCCGTACCTGAATCCTGCAAATATACACCATCCTGCGATGGTCAGGAACGTCCAGAAATCCTCCATTTTGATGGCTAAATCTGCTTTCCATTCTGTTGAACCCTTAGCACCGTACTGCTTATTAATTCCTATTTCAGGCACGTTAATGCCGAATAGCTCTGTCATTACTGCATTTCCCTCCATGTGATCCGGGCCAACAGGACAGTAGGCGTAGTGGGGTCCTCCACTTTGAAATGCGCGAGGGTCGTGGCCTGGTAACTCTAATCCCTTAACTTGCATCGCATATTTATCGCTATTTCTACCTATCATCATAGAAGCTCTCTTTGAGCCCTCGGCGAGCAAGTTGCCGACGCCGTCCCTTCTTGCTATCCTATGTACTAGTTCAATAGCAGCATCTGAGTTCCCGAATTTCAGATCTAAGCCATCTAGTTCCTCTTTGGACAGAATTCCCCGCTCATAACATTCCATGGCGAAGGAGATGGTTACCCCAGTAGAAATGGTATCTAGCCCATATCGATTACATAGATCATTAATCAGGTTTATTGCATAGATGTCGTCGATACCACAGTTAGGGCCAACCATAGCTAGAGTTTCGTATTCTACCCCTTCTACATTTTCTTCTTTCAATTGATATTTCCCTTCCCCTTTGTTCACAACCCTTCTGCATGCAACGGCACACATATAGCATGCATTGTTTTTTAATAGTATTTTGCCTGTACCTTGAGGCCAAGCCAATTTGTTTATTCGCTCCTCATCATACTCGCCAAATATGTCACCTGCAAAGTTGTTGTAGGGAACGTCACCATTGATGAAATAGCTTACATATCCGGATACTGTACCCCCCTCTCTATATCTTTTGACCAAAGGAGAAACACTATAGTTGTCAAGTACTTCACTCATCACTGCATTGAGTGCTTTTGAGTCGGCTACTGGGACTTCCTTTGTTCCCCTTATCGCAACTGCTTTTAGTTTTTTAAATCCCATTACAGCGCCTACACCACATCTTGCAGCAGCTCTGCCAGCATCATCGTGCATTATTGAAGCAAATCTAACAAGGTTTTCTCCTGCCTGTCCTATGCAAGACACTTGCATTTTTTTATCACCTAGATCACTTCGTATTGCTCTATCAGCATCTCTTGCATCCATGCCCCAGTAACTAGATGCCTCTTTAAGTTCGATCGAATCATCGCATATTAATAGCATTGATGGTTTTGCTGATACCCCAGAGAAGATTACCATGTCGTAGCCCGCACGCTTGAGTTCTACACCAAAGAAGCCTCCTGCATTCGCATCCCCAAAGAGACCAGTTAACGGAGATTTTGTTACCACCGAATGTCTGCCCGCGGTTTGGATAGGTGTTCCTGTCACTGGGCCTGTCGTGAAGATCAAAAGGTTTGATGGGTCATATGCGTCTGCTAATATTGGGACTTCGTCGTAGAGTATCTTACCAGCTACACCGACAGAACCGATAAAGTCAACTGCTGTCTTCTTGTCAAGGGCTTCGATAAATATTTTTTTAGTTGAAAGATTGACTCTAACGACCTTTTGCATGTAACCATATAGCATAGGAAGTATGATCTTTTCACTGATTTAAATATTATAAGGCGAGAATATTCTGTAGTATCCAAGGTATCAATGCGATAACTCTAAATTTTTTCTTTGGATGCCATTATTACTCAACTATTATGCGGCACCGCTATAGTTATACTCAGATAATCTCATGATTATGCTTTTACATGTTGGCTATAAAGTCAGACTTGAGAAACTGAAGCTTAAACATTTATATTACTAGGAAAAGTGTATGAACTGTGAGAAAATGGTAGACTATGTTTTCACTGTTTGTGGGGCTGGTCGAGCTGGCGCCGCGATAGCCGCGGACATCGCCCTTATGGGACACAAAGTGAACCTCTACGAACTTGAACAATTCAAGCAACAGATAAATCCAATTATCGAGCATGGTGGGATCGAGTTATCGGGGAGGTCTCAATCAGGTAGAAACGGATTCGCGAAGTTAAATAAGATCACGACAAACCCGGAGGAGGCCGTTGAAGATGCGGACCTAATAATAATATCTAGTCCTGCCTTCTCACACAATATTTTCTTCGAATATGTACTCCCATATCTTAAGCCGGGTCAATGTGTGTTAGTCACTACAGGGTACTGGGCATCTCTAAGGTTTACCGATAAACTTAAGAAGAGTGGAAAGTTCGGGAAGATCGTTGTTGCAGAATCGAACATCATGCCTTATCTAAGCGACAAAGACGGATACCACTCACATATTCTGAATCTTAAGAGAGAAATAGTCTTCTCCCCTTTCCCAGGAACTACAGAAGGAAGGTTAGCAAGCCTTCTAAAGTTGGTCTACCCCCAAATGAGGCGAGTGCCCAATATATTGTACACTAACTTAGAATGTGGCAACCCTTCAGTCCACGCGACATTCCTTCTACCGGTGGCAGGGTTGGCCTTTGACAGGTATAGAGGTTGCAAATTATATGGTGAGGCAACGAGTTGTGGTGCTAGGCTCGTCGAAGCGTTTGATAAAGAGAGAGTGAAGGTTGCCAATGCTCTAGACTGTAAGGTCACAGAAACCGAACTTGAGGCAGTCAAGAAACAATACGGTTACGAGGGAAAGGACGCAGCCGAAGCATATCGTAAATCAGTACACGCAGATAGATTTATTCCAGCTGAACGCTTAAAAGCCATTCTGATGGAAGACCTTGGATATTTTTATGTGCCATTATCTAGGCTTGGGAGTTCGTTGGGTGTACCAACACCTGTCACAAGTGGAATAGTTGAAGTTTGGGGTGCAATCCAAGAGGTCAACTACTGGGAGAAGGGTCTTACGCTAAAAGATTTAGGATTAGAAGGACTGAATGCGAATCAGATAATCAAATATGTGAATTTCGGCCCTGATTCATAACAATCGTCAGATTAAGACAAATGAATACTTAGTAACGATGTTTAAGCATTGTTAGTCATAATCAGCTTATCCATTTAACATGGACCACCAAATACGATTTTGTAGCTATGGTGGCGACAACTTTGTCGAGACATATCTGAAAGATCAGTTTTATACGTAAGTTATTAGTCCAACAAAGCAACATTTATTATTAGATAAAACCATTCTACTAGAACAACCCTTCATCAAATTTAAAAAAATACTGAATGCCTTACACCAGTTTTTTTATTAAAGTTTCAAGTTTTTTGACCAAAACTTATATACTAAAACAGGTTCAGGTGAAAATTCGGAAGTGACATAGGTATTTGTTTGGTTATATGGGAAAGATCCTGCATGTTGACCTCTCCCATTCCAAGACGTGGGAAGAGAAGCTCAGAGAAGATCTTATATTAAAATTCCTTGGTAGCAGAGGGATCAATGCTAGACTCTTGTGGGACTATATCAATGAACCCCATATGAATCCCTTTGACGAAAGAAACCCTCTAATTATCAGCGCAGGTGTCCTTACTGGAACAACAGCCCCGTCCTCTGGGAGAACAACTATAACATGTAAAGGCGTGATAACAGGATTATATCTTAAGTCGAGTTTGGGAGGAAGGTTCGGAGCGGAACTAAAATACAGTGGATACGATTGCCTTATAATACATGGCATTTCACCTAAATTGGTTTCAATAAATATCAGAGACGAAGAGGTGACGATAGACGACGCTTCACAACTACGCGGACTGAATGTGAAGGAGACATCAGAAAAAGTAAAGAAGAATATCGGTGATGAAAAAGCACAAGTGCTTGCAATAGGCCCTGCAGGAGAAAGGCTTGTGAAGTTTGCAGGAATCGTAGATAGTGAGGTATACAATACTGCTGCAAGAGGGGGAACCGGAGCATTGATGGGTAGCAAGAGGTTGAAAGCTATATCGATAAGAGGCACGCATAGCATTAGTTTATTTGACAAAGATGAGTTCATAAGATTGACAGCTAAAATCAGACGCGAACTAGCGAAAGATAGTAAATCTCAAGCGCTCTACCTCCTCGGTACTTCGAACGCGATTCAAAAAACCAACGAGATCTATAGGTTACCTACGAGAAATTTCTCTAAAGGGCACGTTGACCAAATTGAGCCTCTAACAGGAAGTAATCTCATCTCCAAAGGTTATCTTGTTAAGAGAATTGGATGCCACAGTTGTTCTATAATGTGTCATCGAAGAGTTAAGATTCCTTCCGGTAAGTTCGCAGGTCTTGAAACAAGTGGCCCAGAATATGAAACTTTCGCTGCGCTTGGATCCCAGTTAATGGTATTGGACACCGATTACGTGATTAAAGCCAACGACCTATGTAACATCTATGGCATAGACACGATCTCAACTGGTGACGCTATAGCTTGGGCTATGGAACTCTATGAAAGGGGAATATTAAAGGAGCAAGATGTAGAGGGCCTAGATATTAAATTCGGAAACGGCGACGCTGTTCTTGAGCTCATAGAGCGGATCGCATTTAGAAGAGGCAAATTAGGGAATCTTCTTGCAGAAGGACTTAAACGTGCTACCGAAGAGATTGGCTATGATTCAATTAAGTATGCTGGCATTAATTCGAAGGGACTTGAACAATCTGAAGTAAATGTACGAATAGCGAAGGGTTACGCTCTAGCCTTTGCAGTTAACACCCGCGGCCCAGACCACCTTATGGCGGAACCAATGGCTGAATCAGGTGGCACTCCTGAAGCTCAAGCGCTTGTAGAGAAGATAACAGGTAACAGGAAATGGGCAGTCCCATATCGAATCGAATATAGACCTGAATTGATCAGATGGCATGAGGACGTATATGCGGTAACGGATTCTCTTGGATTCTGTGCTTATGCGACTACCGCGGCGTATGGCGTAACCCCATCCAATATGGCTGAAATGTATTATCTTGCTACAGGCATCCAGATGACAGAAGACAAACTTATGGAGATCGGTAGAAGGATAGTTACACTTGAGAAATGCTTTAACGTGAGAGAGGGCGCCGATCGTAGATATGACGATTTACCATGGAGAGCTATGAACGAGCCAGAACCAGAAGGTCCATTCAAGGGGATGATGACTACAAAAGAACAATTGGATCTGATGTTAGATAGATATTACGAACTTCATGAATGGGATAAAAAGACCAGTTGGCCATATAAGCGCACACTCAAGAAGCTTGGACTGGAAGATATAGGGAAGGAACTGGAGGAGATACGTGAACTTACATAAGATACATCTCTCACTATATGTGTCTAATCATCTCCAACAGTCAATAGATGTTTCATAGAACCATACTTTCTTTTTATTAGATTAAATTCTCTCTTATCATAGAAGTTGCATTCTCCTTTGCCAAACGCCTTGGCCACTTCGATGCAGAATCTTGAAACTTCCTCTATATCTATGATGTGTGACGAACCTGTGCTACACCCTGGAACTGGAACTTCAGTTGTTATTGCAACACCCACGACTGGTGCGTCTGTTGCGGTTGCAGGTTGCATTATGCTGTTAATATGATATATACCATTCCCATATGGTGTTATGTCTTGCATCGTTATGGGTAGAACTCTAGCTACCCTGCCTGTAACCCATTCCATTATTGTGATTAGGTCATCGCTCACTTTCAAGATCCATCCCTCTTTAACTGTTGGAGAAATCGCGAACCCTCTCCATTTTATGATTCGATTGGCTTTTGTCGAATCCACGCATAGAATAGCACCCATGGCTTTGTCGACCTCAAATTTGTTTATCGTTTTCATATCGGCTGGAGACGTTACAAACGGAACGGGTTTGTGGGGTTGTATCAAAGCTGATGGGCATATTTGCGTTGCCAAAATAACGTCTCCTTCAAGAAAGTCACCTTTTTTCTGCATGTCTAACAATTTTAGTGCACAAGATAAAGTAACAATAGCTCCATCTGCATCGGAGACAACACCCACCTTGTTTGGTCTTATACCTACTCCACCTAATCTCCCAATTATCCCTAAGGTGGGTGCTCTCCCTCCTGAGACTTTCCCATTCTGCCCGGGAACAGTAATTTTTATGAATCCGGTAATACCTTTTTTGCATTTCACGGTTTTAGTCAACACTATCTTCGCATTTTTACTTGTAAAAAATTCTGCAACCTTTGAACAATTTACACCTGCGTCATCAATTAAATCGAAGATTTCGGTAATCTGCTTAAACATTTAATCTCGCCTTTCAAGGGAAGGAATAACTTATAATCTTTTTACCAGTTAACACCTCTATTCCTTTGTACAGCTCAGGATCCTTCATTCCAGCTCCAAGAGTGAGCTTCTCTTTTGCAACGTGGAGAACAACAATCTCCATATCTCTCTTAACCTCGCATGAAGGAATAGGAAGGCCTCTATCCAAGTCCATTGTAGTTATTAGATCAGGAAAAGTTCCGATTCTATGCCCTTCTTGTTCCAAAGTCATGTACTCGTTACAGAAGCATAAAGTATATTTGCCTTTCTTATCTTTTATAGTAAGCTCCCCCACGTCGAAGCCTTCCTTTGTCTCCATGTATACATCTAAAACTGTTCCTCTCGCAACGAGTTTACCTTCAAGTACTCTTTCCACTGTGTTCAAAACGTCTTCAACCCCATACGACTTGGAGTTTAACATTGCGCGTCCAAGTAGAACAGCTTTTTCAATCGAACCTACTGCAGCCGTCTTCATCACATAGCTGGCTTTCACCGGATTCCTTGCTACCGTAACATATCCTCCTGCCTTGACCGATAATTCTCTTATTGTCTTTGTGGTTTCTAACATGTTTCCTTTGACAACAGATTCGACATATTTACTCCTATCTTTGCTTCCTCCTACTGCAGCTTGAATCGATACGTAATTATCCAATTTATGTAGTGATAGGGAACCCATTAATCCACTGGGGTGTGCCCGCCCGTTGCATGGAGCGTCAACAACAGGTAGCCCGAGAACAGCCGACTGATAGAAGCCGTTTAAGGTTGAAAAACCTCCGTTCTCACTTGAGATAATACCATCTACGTGTATGCCATTTTCTAGTAATAACTCTATCGCCCTAACGTAGTCTTCTGGTTCGACCTTTTGCTCTCGTGCTCCAGGTGCTCCAACACGCGATACAGTGATTAGTATCGCATCTTTACTTAACTGATCTATGTCAACTATTCTTGGTTCTCCGACAGATAAGGCTAACTTTCCAAAATCGAGGCCTTCACTAATGCTTCCTCCACCGCCACCTCCCAAAACTCCTCCACCGTGTGCTGCTGCTTCGACAAAGTCTTTATTGATAATCATCTTTTATGATCAATTTTCCTCTACTGACACATTCTTTATATCCTTTAATCTGATATAATGATACTCTTCTGATTCTTCCTAATATATATAAAAGTAAAATGTGTAAATTATGCAAAAGGTTTATTTACAATAAAAGAAAATTTAAGTGAGTGGGATTAATTTGCAAAGACTTTTTGATTTAGTTCGAGCAAGAAAACTTATGGAGAAATACGGCATTGATGTACTTGTCGCTTCTTCTACAGATAATTTTGGTTATCTTACCGACTACTGGACACATTATGGAAAGTACTTTGATATAGGTTGGATCGGCGACCCATGTCTACAAATGGCTGTCCTTCCGTTTGAGAAGAATGTTGATCCTTTTATGTACTTAGTCGGTCAGCAGTCCGACGTAGAATATATTGACCCATGGATAAAGGATAGAAGGTTTTACACCGACCCAGGATATGGTGCCAAAGACGAAGGCAACTTCTTTGAAGTCTTCTCTAAGATGATGAAAGAAAGAGGACTGGATAAATCTAAGATCGGCTTAGAACTCGGGTACGAAGGATACACCATAGAAGTGGCATCCCATAGGATGGTTGAGACGTTGAAAAAAACCCTTCCTGATGCGAGCTTTGTGGACGCGTCGAACCTGTTCAGAGAATTGCGATTGATTAAAACAGACGAAGAAATGGCCAGAATTGCGAAGGCAAGTGAGATAATAGACAGATGCCTGAAGGCCACCTTTGAAGAGGTAACAGGGAACATGACCGAATCGGAACTTGAGTGGATTTTGAAAAGGAATTTAGTCAAAGACAGAATAGACGTTATTCTGCTAAATATTAACTTCGGCGAAGACGATATTCTACGTCCAACCGAGAAGAAATTGCAAGAAGGCGACTTCATCAGAATCGATCTCGCATTGAAGTATAAACAATACTATGGTGATGTTGCCCGGAGCGTCGTCTTCAAGAAACCATCAACCAAGGTCAAGCACATGTTTGATTCCATACATAAAGCACACGACCAGGTCATAGAATCGATCAAGCTGGGATCGAGCTGCTCTGAAATATTTAACATAGCTAAGAAATCCTTAAAGGAATCAGGATACATTTATCAACCCCCTATAATAGGTCATGGTACAGGCATCAGTGTCCACGAAGCACCGTATCTTGGTGAGAACAACATGACAATACAGCCTGGTATGGCTTTCACAGTAGAAATACTATTGAAGCCTGGCAAAGGCTCTTGGATTGGGACAGAAGACATGATCATCTGCGATAAAAGAGGATGTCGAGATATCACAACATTCACTAAAGACTTAGTTGTACTCTGACCTTAATTCACCTATTCCTTCTCGGATAGATACCGCTAAATTTAGCATATCATACGCAAGATTAAATGGAAGCTAGCATAAGTCATCTGCTAAAGCAATCCTTGCTTGTTTCCTTTAAGACTTACTTTTAAGATGGCATGCTACGCTATGCCCATTCTTAACTTCTACTAGTTCGGGTTCATCAGAAGTACATGCTGAAAAAACATAAGGGCATCTATTCTGGAGTCTACATCCCCTTGGAAGATTTATGGGACTGGGGGTCTCTCCTTTAAGATCAATCCTTTTTATTTTCACCCAAGGGTCTGGTATAGGAACAGCTGACAGCAGCGCCTCTGTATATGGATGAAGTGGGTCGGAGAAAATTTCTTCTACGTCTCCTGTTTCTACTATCTGCCCAAGATACATTACCGCAACGCGATTGCAGACATATCTTATCACGCTAAGATCATGTGCTATCATTAAATAGGTCATGTTCAACCTTTTTTGAAGGTCAACTAGCTCATTTAGGATCTTTGCTCCCACGGAGACATCAAGTGAGGCCGTAGGTTCGTCTAAGATTAGGAATTCAGGGTTGGCTGCTATAGCTCTGGCAATACCAACCCTTTGCTTCATTCCCCCACTGAGCTCTCTCGGCAACTTGTTCATGTGCTCTTCTGAGAGACCAACGGTCTCCAACAAATTTATTACTCTTTCTTCGACCTCATTTTTATCCTTTAAAATGCCAAAATTACGTAATGGTTCGGCCAGAAGATTTTTTACGTTCATTCTAGGGTTTAATGAACCAACTGGGTCTTGAAAAACGTATTGCATATGTTTTCGAATTCTCTTTAACTCTTTTTTGGGAAGACTTGCAATATCCTCTCCTTTAAAAATTATCTGTCCATCTGTCGGATCGATCAACCTGATAATGCACTTGGCAGTAGTGGTCTTCCCGCAGCCACTTTCACCAACCAGCCCCAAGGCTTCTCCCTTCTTTATATCGAAGTTTACATTATCAACTGCGCGAAGGTACAAGGCTTGATAGGGTTTGCCACCTTTTAACCAAGAAAAGCCGGTCTTCTTCTGGATAAAGTATTTCTTCAGACCTTTAACTTCTAAGATGGTCGACATACGAATTACTTCCCCTCATAGAGATGACACATCACGAAGTGTCCTCTGTCTATTTCTATCATCTCTGGCTTCGCTTTCTCGCATACGCCTAGAATTACCTTGGGGCATCTGTTGATAAATCTACAACCCTTTGGGGGATTTAAAAGACTAGGAACGAATCCTGGTATATCACTTATTCTAACCTTTTTGTCAACTCGTGGAATTGAGTTAAGTAACGCTTTGGCGTACGGGTGAAGTGGTCTTCCGTAGAGTACTTCGACATCAGCGATTTCAACAATGTGACCAGCGTGCATAACTGCTAGTCTATCACAAGTCTGCGCAGCGACGCCTAAATCGTGTGTAATTAAAAGTATGCTTGTTCCTATCTTATCTCTTGCCTCCTTCATCAGATCGAGAATCTGAGCTTGAGTGGTAACATCGAGTCCGGTTGTAGGCTCATCGGCTATCAAGAGTTTTGGGTTACAAGCCATCATCATCGCTATCATTACTCTTTGAGCCATGCCCAAACTGAACTCATGAGGGTAGCTTTCAACCCTCTTTTCAGCTTCTGGTATTCGAAATCTCTTTAAGCTTTCAATAGCTTTTTCCATTGCCTCTGATTTTGACAATCCCTCATGTGTTCTATAAATACGTGCTATCTGTTCACCTATCTTCATAAACGGATTCAGCGCAGTTCTCGACTGTTGAAATATCATGGATATCTTCTTTCCTCTTATTTTTGAGAACTCTTTCTGTGGAAGCTTTAAAAGATCTGTGCCTTCAAAAAATATTTCTCCACTTATTATACGGCCAGGTGGCAATATCAGTCTAAGGATGGACAAAGATGCTACTGTCTTTCCTGATCCACTTTCTCCTACAAGCCCAAACACCTCCCTTGGCCTTATCTGAAAACTTATTTCATCCAATACTCGCATAACACCTTCGTATAAGTAGAAGTTGGTACTTAATTTTGTTACGTTTAACAACAAGTTTTCTGACATAATCTATCCCGCCAGATCTCTGATACCGTCCCCAAGCAGGTTAAACCCTAGCACTGCGAGAACTATAAACGCACCTGGAATAGAAAGCCACCAAGCACCTAGAACCAAATAAGAAGCCCCATCACTTATCATTAACCCCCATTCAGCTGTTGGGGGGTTCAAACCTAGCCCTATGAAACTTAATGTCGCTGTAACCAATATTGCATAGCCAAAGTTTAAGGTCGTCATGACAGCGACAGGAGTTATACAGTTTGGGAGGAGGTGGCGTATGATTATTCTTGATGTAGAGTTTCCAGAACACACAGCAGCTTCCACATATTCATTCTCTTTTTGAGAAATCATTTCACCTCTGGCTACTCTAATAAATATCGCTATTCTGATAACGAACTGCGTTAGCATTAGGTTCCAAAAGCTGGCACCAAGTGCGGCCATTATTCCCATCGCTAATATTAATGATGGAAACGCCAAAAGTATATCGGTAACCCTTTGCATCAATAGATCTACCTTTCCTCCAAAATAGCCAGATACAGCACCTATTATGGCGCCGACAGATGCGGAAGCTAAGACTGTGGTCAAGGCGATAAAGAGATCTAGTTGTGTTGCAACAATCGTCCTTGAAAAAATATCGCGACCCCATTGGTCAGTACCGAAGAGGTGCCTCCAGCTCGGAGGAGAGAGAACGTTGTCTGAATCTGTTTCATAAGGATCATAGATGACGATAACTGGGGAAAGAATTACAAGAAATAATAAGAATACGATCATGAAGAATCCGGCAAGGGTTAAGTTGTTCTTTCTTAGGACGTACCAGCTATAGTCTATACTTCGCCATGTCTTCCTTAATGGATGCTCTTTTGTTTTGGGCACAGTCAAAGTTTTGTTCTCCCTATCCATATTTTATTCTTGGGTCAACAAATCCGTAAGCTATGTCAGTCAGAAGATTAATTAAAGCAAAAGTTAGACCAACAATGAGGATATATGCTTGAATCGGGTTATGATCATTTGATGCTATAGACTGCAGAGCAAATAAACCTATCCCAGGCCAAGAGAAAACCTTTTCAATTACAATAGACCCTGATATCATGAATCCTATACTCAAACCTATCGTGGTTAGAATGGGGATCAACGCGTTCTTCAAAGCATCCTTGTAGATCTGGCGTTCAGGGAGGCCTGCTGCTCTCGCAGCTTTAATGTAATCTTTCTCAAGAACGTCAAGAACAGCAGAACGAGTCATTCTTGTGATCGGCGCAAGATTGACAAGTGCTGTTGTTATAGCTGGTAAAGAAATGTAATAGAGACTTAACTTAAGTGTCTCCAAGTCCCCAGACAACAAGCTGTCCACGATATAAAATCCAGTAATTCGAGCTGGCTCGTCTATGCCGGGAGGAAGTCTTCCAAGTGGTGGAGGAAAGATGCGGGCTACATAAAACAAAAGAAATATTAACACTAGCCCCAACCAAAAGCTTGGTATAGAAATGCCACTCACCCCCACAAATCTGGCCACGTGATCTATTATACTATTTTTTTTGAAAGCTGAGATAACTCCTAAAGGTATTCCGATCACAACTATGATAAAGAGGCTCACGAAACTGAGCTCTAGAGTTGCTAAGACCCTGTCACCGATCTCATAGAGTACTGGACGGTCGGTGAGGTAAGACTTTCCAAGATCACCACTCAAAAGGTCTGACATATAGATGAAATACCTTTCCCAAACAGGCTTATAAAGTCCCATTTTTATTCTCATTTCTTCTAGAGCTTCAACTGATGGACTACCACCTAGCCTCACAGCAGCAGGGTCTCCAGGGAGAAAATATGTTATAGTGAATGTTACTAAAGTTATGCCAAACAGTATAGGGATGAAAAGGAGAAATCTTTTGACAATATATCGAAATAGACCCAATCTACTCACCTACAGCACAGATACGCGTTAAAACTGCCTCCCACCCATTTGATGGTATCAATGAGCGCATAAAGAAATTTTGGAAGGTCAGAAGGAACTCTTGATGTGACGATGTTTCCATTTTTTACCACCGCCAAATCTTCAAAAATGACCCCTGAATTTTTAAGGTCATCCGCAACATCTGTCCACGTCGTAGTCTTCTTTCCTTTCATGATACCTGCGGATACCAACAAAAGCACACCGCGACATATCGACGCAATTACATTTTTTTTGTGCATACCCCTCAAGAATTCAAGTGTTTTCTGGTCTCGCCTTAATTCGTAAGGAGACCCTCCACTTGGAGTAAAAACTTCGAAGTCTTCCACCTTCAGGCTGGCGATGTCAAAGTCAGGATTTATTGTGTAACCGTAAAGTCCCTTAATAGGATTCTTTCCAAATGTTGCTACTGTCACTTTTACACCGGCTTCTTCAAGCCTGTACATCGAATATAAAAGCTCAGGTTCAACAAACAAATTTCCAGAAATTAATACAACTCTCTTTTCATCGGAAATTATAGAGATCACCTTTTACAATGATCTTATCTTATGTTTATAAACTTAATGTAGCAAGATTTATATACTATCTCATGCAAATAAGCTAACAATGTCAAAAGAAACAAAATCAGGTCGTAGAGATTTTATCGTCAAAGCAGGTATTGCGACTGGTGCCTTCATTGTTGGTGGTGTCGTTGGTTTTATGGTCAAGTCTCCAGAAACGCTTACGGAGACGATTACAAAGACAGTGGCTTCTACAACTACAGCAACGACAACTACGACAGTGAGCGGTACGACTACTACAACGATTCCGACGACCACTTCTACCATTACAACTACGACGATTACAACAACTCCCCCTCCAGAATCAAAACTGGTAATGGCATTAGGTGAAGAAGTGCTAAACCTCGACCCAGCGAGGGCAGCCGTTGTTAATTGGGCATCAAACTATGCCACAGCAGCTATATATGATCAATTAGTTGTCTGGGGAAGAGTGCCATATTCAGATTATCCAGGCCATTTTATCTTTGACAAGCTACAGGGAGACACTCCTCAGATAGCCGAGAAGATCGAGTGGGCACCTGACCGCACGTACATAGATATATGGGTCAGATCGGATGCGAAATTTAACGATGGTAGCCCAATCACAGCCGATGACATAAAATACACAATGGATAGAACCGCGCGTATCCCAGAATCTAAGACAATGGTTGATCGATTTAGATATGATCATACAGAAGTCATGGACGGTGGGAAGAGGGCTAGAATCGTCCTTAAAGGGGCTACCCCATTAGCGGCATTGCTTTTACCTTTCAAGTACTGGAATCCACTAAACTCCAAGCTTGTCCAATCCCACGCCACTGAGAAGGATCCCACAGCAAACGACTGGGTAGGCGCCAACCCCTCAGGAGCAGGGCCCTACCTAGTGGATAAATGGACACCTGGAGTACAACTGGTTTTGAAAAGGAATCCAAACTACTGGGGCCAACCCCCGAAAACGGAAACAATAATCATAAGATTTATTCCCAACTCTTCGGATAGACTTTTACTTCTAAAAGAAGGCACAGTAGATATAGGTGACCCGTTCTTGTTGAGGTCTGAGCTAAAATCACTTGAGACAGACCCTAACATAACTATATACAAAGCTCCATCAGCTACTTGGGAACCGATAAACATAAATCATAAGATTCCGCCATTCGACGAAAAAACTGTAAGACAAGCTTTAGCCTACGCGATTCCTTATGATACAATAATAGACAAAGTGCTCTACGGATATGGCATCAGACTGAAATCACCCATTCCAAAGGGTATTGATACACATACTGAAGAGTTTTGGAAGTATGAGTACGACCTCGATAAGGCTAAAGCCCTATTAGCTCAAACGAGTGTTCCTAATGGCTTTGACTGTGAAGCAGTTTATCCCGAAGGGAAGATCTATCAAAGGGACATATTTACTTGGATACAAAACGAATGGAAGAAGATAGGCGTCAACTTAACTGTGAGAGCGATGCCAGATGCCGCTCTCGCTGACGCGAGGACGAAGGGAACCGCGCCTATGCATATGTGGGTCTATTCGCCTTTCGCTAGAGACCCGTTCTACATCTTTGATGCATGGTACAGAAAGCATGTCCTTGGGCAATGGCCACTCTGTATCTGGTGGTCTGGCCCTGGAAATGACAGAGTAGTTGAGTTGACCCAAAAATACATGTCGAGCTTCGATGCACAGGCGAGACTTGAAGCAAGCAGAGAAATTCAACAGATAATCGTAGACGAAGTCCCCTATTTCCTGATTTACCAATGGGTTTGGGCACTTCCAATGAGAAAGAACGTCAAAGGATTTAGCTACGACCCTGACGAACACGTAGGAAGACATCTCAGATACATGTATAAAGAGTAATTTTCCCCCTCCTTTTTTTCTAGTGTCTCTAAGATGCGTCAATCAGAAACGGAGGATAAAATATTTGAATACATCGACCAGAACGCCAACGAATATATTGAAGTATTAAGAAAACTTGTCCGTCAACAAAGTGTATCCACGTCATGCCTCTGCATAGAGGAAATGCGCATGCCCCAAATGAAAATCTTTTAATACCAAACTATATAAGAGGAAAAAAACATTTGGTCTCGATAATGATGAACTTCTAACTTAAAAAAATAGAACTGAATAAAAAACCGATACAATCTAACAAATGACCTGTTTGTTTGATCCAATTCCTCGTAGACGTAGCACTTCAAGGACTCTTGCCATCTCGTTTCTTACGATCATTAAACCTTCATCGACCCCCATCCCGGGTTTCGCTAGCATCTGAAGAGGGCTTGTAGCTAAAGCAACGTGAACGGACACCCTGGCCGACTGGTCTGTCTCATTACAGCTTCCTCCAAGGTATGGAAAGACACCTTTCTTCTTACAATAGGTCACAGCTTCTATAGCATTATTTATGCCACCTAAATCAGGCATCTTAATATGAACTATATCCGTAGCCTTCGCATCAACAAAGTCTTTGATGTCCTGCATTGTGTTACACCATTCGTCGACTATTAGTCTAATATTAGAGTTATTGTTAGATAAAATATCCTTTAGTTCGCCTGTCAACTGTATTTGCTCTTCTTTCGTCTTAGTATAGACTGGGTACTCAATCTGAACCTTATAAGGTTGAAGACATTTTTCAAGTCTTATTAAATATTTTACTATGTCATCCTTGTCTCCTGCAAAGGCTTCACCTAATGTGCCATATACGTCGAAGTGAATTGTTGGCAGATAACTTGGTGCATGTTCAGATATTCTTCTCTTCAACCATATCGCATACCTAATAAGTTTTTTTCCCCTAGTACCAATCGATTGCAGCGTGTTGAAACATCCATGAGGCAAGACGTCGGCCCTTTTTAAGATCGCCTTGTCTGCTTGCATATATCTCTCTTCGCCTGTCTGAACTAGTACAGGAATTTCCTTTTTACATACACTTAGCTGATACGCCTTCGCTATAACTTCCGCCTTCGTTAGGTTAGATGAACACGCATGGGCATCAAGAATCGCTTGCGTTACACCGTACCTTATGGCAGCATGCAACCTCCGGCCTCCAATCATCATCGTATCGAATTCTTGAACATCATTTTTGAATGATGACAAACTCAATCCTTTAAGTTTTGGCAGGACATTTCTCCTAATGATAGGAACATACTTCTGGGCTGTGAAAAGTGGTTCTCTGCCCGCTACACCAGAATAGGTTACCGCGCAGCAGTCGCCATAAGCTATACTGTTGTCTTCCATCACAAGTATGATTGACACGACTTCTCCAGGTTGACGTATCGACTTGTAACCTTTTGTAATTGTTTTTCCGAGATAGATAAAACCATCCTGTATCGCGCCCTTACGTATGGCTGTTTGGTCGTCGTAGTAAAAACCACCCAATCCAGCCACAGCCATTGCATGCTTTATCTTCATAATCATATTAAAACTGATGCCATAGTAATAAAACTTTTTACGTTTTTGTCTAGAGATAAAGGCTGTTAATCAAAATCTCAAAAACTTGAATACTTTTTAAACACCTTTCTGATGGCATAGTAACGCTATTACCTCTTGATAAAAGTTTACAGTCTCGAACCTGTATGTCGGTTCTACCAATATGCCGGTTAAAGGTTAGACTTCTAATCAATATGATTAAAATAGATATGGAACTTGAAAGAATTTATAATGGTTGATATTACTCTTCGATTCTAGAGGGAAAAAGTCTATGTCTAAAGTCAGAAGGGAAGCGGCAGGACTAAAAGACGTCAAGATAACTGTTCTAAAAAAACAATCTAACAAGGACTTGATCGAGGAATACACTGTTTTCGGAAAGGAGCCCTATATCTGTGATAGATTTGAAGAAGGACAACAGTTTATCTCAAGAGGGTTGCGAACGCCTGAGGGGTTCTGTAGTTGGGCTTGGGCGGACATACAAAGAGATGTGGCGATTTTGTCCTTCGGAGCAAACTATCCTTCGACAAAGAGGGCGGGTACAGTGGTTGTTTGTTGTACCGACGCATATAGGCCTGTTGTTTTTAAACTTGAGAGAATTGAATAGCACTTGACTTTTTATTTGGTGAATTAAATGGCGTCAAAATATGATAAAATAGAGAAGGTGAAAAAAGGAGAGTTCCTAGAAGAGGTGCCTGTCAGTTTGTGGAGACATTTTCCTATCGATGGCCTTAGAGCCGAATCACTTTGCGCCCGACACCTCGAACTTCTTCGAAAGTATGATCTTGATTTGGTCAAGTTCTCTATCACCGGAGGTTATAGTGCTGTTGCCTACGGATGCGAAATCGAATACGTCAACACGCTGGAAGGAGCTGCCAGAGTCAAGAAACCAGTGATAAACGATTTGGCTGACTGGGAAAGACTTGAAGAAATAAATGTTCAAACAGGAATTCTAGGAGAAATGTTAAGAGGAGTCAGGTTATATTCAAAGGAACTGAATGAAGAAGTGCCGTTTGTGGTAACAGTATTCTCACCCTTAACCACTGCATCTAAGATTTCCGGAAACCTGTTTCTCAGACATTTGAGGACTGAACCGAAAATAATCCGTCAAGCACTAAAGATCATAGAAAAGACAACGACTGAATTCTCCAAAGCAATTATAGAAAATGGCGCTAGTGGGATATTCTTTGCAACACAGCAAGCGACATACGACTGTTTAAGTATAGAAGAATTCAAGGCTTTTGGTCTTAAATACGATCTTCATGTATTGAACGCTGTTCAAGATGCATTCTTCAACGTTCTCCACTTACATGGCTTGAACGTTATGTTTGATCTTGCTACAGCCTCTTATCCTGTTTCGGCTGTGAATTGGCATGACAGACTAACGCCTCCAACTCTTAGAGAGGCTTTTAACAGCTTTAACGGTGTACTAATCGGTGGCTTGAATGAATTCGAAACGCTAACGACAAAGCAACCAAAAGATGTGAGGGAAGAAGTCTTCGATGCGGCAGCTCAAACGGGTAGAAGAAGGCTCATAATAGGCCCAGGATGCGTTATACCCTTAAATGCTTCAGAAGGAAACATGGAAGAAGTAGTCAAAGCCGCTCGAACCTTACCAAGACGACGTTACCATCTATAAGAATGATATGAAATAACAACAGCAAACACGAACTCCTTAAGGTTCTAGCCACATTGGCATCGATCTGTGATAACATCTTTCTAGTAATGTTCTTTTGATCAGTAGGAAGATAAAGTTTACATATGTAATTAAAGGAAGAGTTCACATTAAGAAATCCAGATCCTTCTCTTGGGATAGGTCAGGAGAATAATTGTAGCAGCTTGCTATCTAGCACCTAGGTAACAGTATACCAACATTCGGCACAGTGCATTAATTCATTAGGAAGGGGGACAAATAGGGAGAAAGCGTCAAGATGGAACTGCCGGGAAATATAATTGGCATCATTAAAAGTTGTTTCTGTTAATGCAGGTATGGGCCTTAAGGATCGTTTAGGAGGAAAACAGTCTTTTATTTTGCTCACCTATGTGCATGGAAATTTTATATTACAACTTTCCTCTAAGATAAATTATCCTGATATCAGTAGTTCACTTAAAAACGGTGTAAAGAACTTAAGGTTATACAAATGACTTTGGCTCCGATAGCCAACATATTCGACGGCTTAACTAGGTATACGTTTCTTTAGGCATAAATTATATTCAAAAATTTAGTGCTTGTTGTTTAGTCCCTACATAGCTATACGAGCCTCTTCCTCATCTTCTTTCTGCTCATTCCAACTATAGCTTGAACTAGCTCGTCGGAAACAGCTGAATGTTTTTTGAGGATGGATTCAACGTCTGCTATGGCCAAGGTTCTCTCCGCTAGGACGAATGCAGCTACACCACCATGCTTCTCTATTAGACGGCTTGAATCCATGATGCGCTTGTAGGCCCTCCTCAGGCTTGCGGGAGGCTTTGAGGCGCCGCTCTTCAACCTTAAGACCAGTCTTCTAACCCTTTCCTCTTCCTCATTCGAGACACCCAACTTTTTTGAGCCGCAGTTTGGGCAACTTATAGTGTGTAGCATCTGCTTCACCCTTAAAGTTTCAGAGTACATCCAGCAGTTTGTGCAGACGAGCGTGAAGGCCTCCTCGAGCAACCTTGCCTTAACGACCTGCACGATTATGTGCTTGAGCCTCTCAGGCGGAATGATCTCCGCTCTCCTGCTCAGCTCCTCAATGCCAACTCTAGATGTTGGTGTTAGAGCCTGCTCCCTAACAACCTCGACCTTAACATCTCCATTCTCTATCATCTTCAAGACCTTCTCCGCGTTCTCCAAGTCTGTTTCACTTCTTATAGTACTTCGATATGCTTCCTCAGCTACAGCTGTATCCTTCATTCCCTCTATGATCTTGTCTATGGAGACATCGGTCAGGTTGGCCTCCTTAGAAATTGCGCCAAACTTCTTCGCTACGTTGATGAAGTTCTTCTTGAAGACCCCCGAGCTCGAGAGCTCTTTCCTTACCACATCCTCTAGGTTAAGTGAAGCCAGCGCCGTTAAAGCGTCCACAACATCTTGTTGGTCAGCCCAAAGCGCCCTTAAGACGATCCTATATGGGTCGAATTGAACTCCAACCGGGTAGCCAAATCTATTCGATAAGAGGTACGATAGAGCCCTTCCGATGGTCCTATTCACGAGGTGCCCCCAGCACGTTTGTACGATGAGGAACTCCCGCCACTTCTCGACTGTGACCCTCTTATCAGTTGGAAGTGGGAAGCCACGTTGTAGGCTCTCCACCACCTCCTTAAGTGCTTCACCGCATTCGTCCTCTGGCATCGAATAATCGCCAGCTATCGTCTTGAGTATTCCGTTGTAGGCTAAGCCACTTCTCCAAAGCTCCTCCACCCTTCCCCTCACCGAGCCGACCTCTTGGGCGATCGTGAATGGGACAGGTATCTCCTCTCCTACCCAGAAAGGTATAGCTCCTGTTGGGTCTGACTCCGGTCTAACGTGAACCTTACCCTTTGAGATCCCTTCAACCCTCCAAAGGGATCCTCTGAGTATGAACTTTAAGCCAACTTCACCATATTCTGCGACAAAGCTCTCGTCCAATATGCCCACAGGCTGATCCTCTGAGTCAATCACCAAATACTGTCTCTCTTCAGGTATCATCGAAAGGTTTGAGAAGTAATAATCGTAGAGTGCGTTGATCCTCATAGCTCTACGGAAGTAGGTGTCTCCATCTAATCTTGCAAGCCTAGGTTGTCTATCGCTCATATACCGCATAACCATCAGTAATTCATCCTTTGAGAGATTCCTGTAGACGTAGGACCTCCTAACGAACTCGAGCACTTCATTAACTTCCCACCTCATCCTATCGAGCAACATCCCAGCGAGCTGATGTGCCAAAACATCCAAAGGCTTATCGATTACCTTCGTGTCCTCGAGCATACCCTTAGTCGCTCTACCCGCGATGACGACCGACTCCCAAAAGTCATCCGAATCTTGAGTCACTATTACTCCCTTCGCTATCAAACCAACCTTGTGACCGCTTCGCCCAACTCTCTGAACGAGCCTAGTGACCTGGCGAGGCGAATTGTACTGGATAACGAGATCTAGCCTCCCAACGTCGATACCCATCTCAAGAGAGCTCGTGCAGATGATAGCCTTTAGTGTGCCATTCTTCAACTCTGTTTCAGCCTTCACCCTAGATGCCTTCGATAAAGAACCATGATGTACCGCGACTGGGAATTCGCTGTCCCAGACCTTGAACCTACTCCCCAGAACTTCGTTCTCCACCCTAGTGTTCGTGAAGATGAGCGTTGACGTATGCCTTTCAACCAAATCTCTAATTAACCTAAGCCTTGCAGCTACCTCCGGAAACATGTAAAGCCTCGAAGCCAAAATGTAATCCTCAGACTCAGCTCGAGGGTAGACCACGTCCACCTGTAAGCGTCTTTCAACCTCCACAGCTACAACCTTGCACTCCCTATGAGTGCCCACCAAGAACTTTGCAACCTTCTCAGGTGAGCCGACCGTTGCAGACAGGCCTATGACCTGAAAGTCCTTAGCAGCCTTCTCTCTAAGTCTCTCCAAACCAAGTGAAAGCTGGGCGCCTCTCTTATCTTCAGCAAGTTCCTGAACCTCGTCTACAACAACCCATTCCACGAACCTTAGGTGCTCACCCATCCTCCTAGCCGTCAAAAGCGCTTGAAACGTTTCAGGGGTGGTTATCAAGACATCAGGGGGTGCGATAGACTGCTTAGACCTCTCAGCAACCGAAGTATCGCCATGTCTCACCGCAAGCTTGAGATCGAATCTCTTGCACCACCACTCTAACCTCTCGAGAAGATCTCTGTTCAAAGCCCTCAACGGGGTGATGTACAGGACCTTTATGCCAGCTGACCTCTCCATGCCTATAATCTTGCTTAAGATCGGGAGGAAAGCTGCCTCGGTCTTTCCTGTCCCTGTAGGGGCTACTAAGAGGACGTTATCTCCCTTTAAGATGACTGGGATAGCCTGTGCTTGAGGCTCAGTCGGCGCTTCGAAACCGAACTCCTCTATAGCCCTTCTGAGAGGTGGAGGGAAGAGTGAGAACACGTCTGACATGGTACATTGATGGTATGGATGCCTTGATTAAAGATGTTATCTTATGGGTGAACCTTTTTGCCAGCGCATGTCAGCTTGCTAGTCAAAGATTTGAGGCAACGCTATATAGTTAGACAAAGGACCTGGTTTGCAAAGGGTGAGCCTTAAATAGATAGTCTTAGAAATAATAGAGAGTATGCCTGCGTCGGTTCAAGATAAGTGTCCTTATCAGTCGAGATGCAAGTTGATGGCGTGGTATGTTGAAGGGAAGAGAGGCCAGAGGCCGGATGGGTTCTACTATCTAACAGAAGAGTACGTCCAAAACACATGCAACACGAAGAGTTGGCGTAGTTGCAGTGAACAGTTCACATACTGGAAGGAGGATTTTGACAAAAGGTTCACAGAGAAGAGGGTCTGCCCAAAATGTGGTAAAAATGTGAAATACGATCCTGTTGGAAAGGTGATGATAAGACACTGGTGTAAGAAGGTTAAATGATTGTATTAAAGCCTAACCTTAAAATTCAGCACGTCTAGGAAGTAGTAGACTCCTAACTTAGCTTCCTTTCTAGTCCTTAAATTATCCTATCATCTTCGCACAGACGAAGACCATCCTTTGAGTAACCTAGGCTTACTAAAAGCGCCAGATCAATCTTTGGTCCTTGTCGTTGAGAAAGTGTTTTATAAATTTCAGTTTCGTCTTTATCTGTCTCTATTGCCAATAGAATAGCTTAAAGCTTTATATTATGTTGGTAAATAATCATCGTAAATGGAGCCAATCGACCTAATACTTTCAATAGTGTATTACGCTGGCGAAGTTGATGGACGAACTAGGTTACAAAAGATCGCCTATTTTGTATGCGAGAAGCTTGGCTTGAACCTTGGTTTCATGCCTCATTATTATGGTCCTTATAGCTCGGTTGTCGCGAAAACCTTAGACGATCTGGTTGCTACAGACTTTATTGAAGAAGACGCAATTCCAACTTCAAGTGGGCGAATACTTTTTGTCTACAAGCTGAAATCAGATGTGAAAGGGGACTTTGGTCGAAAAGGTGAAATAAAGAATTTGATTGAAAAGCTCGCTAAAGAAGACTTGAGCAGGCTTATTGCGGCTTCAAAGGTCCATTACCTGTTTAATAAGTATAAGGGCATCGGCTCTTTACCCGATGCCGCAAGGAAGCATGGATGGGTCATCGGCGATAATACTGTAAAAGAATCTCTGGTGTTACTTAATGAACTTGGTCTAAAAGTAGAATAGACTAAAAATGAAGCCTGAAGATAAAATTATCAGAGATCCACTTTACGGGTTTATAGAATTTCCTTCTTCGATTTCTCCAATTTTAGGAGCCCTGCCTTTGATAAGATTAACACGCATAAAGCAGCTCGCTCACACGTTCTTGGTCTATCCTAGCGCTGTGCACAGTAGGTTTGAACATTCCATAGGTGTCTATCACTTAGCAGGTCTTATGGCAGACCGTTTAAATCTTAGTAAAGAGAAAAAGGAAATTGTACAGCTAGCCGCTGTCTTACATGATATTGGGCACGGCCCTTATTCGCATCCGTTTGAAGAAGTTATGATGTATGTGACACAAGATGAGAATTTCTCCCATGTAGATGTGACTAAGTTAATCCTAGAGTATGATGAATCTTTAAGGAACCTGTTGAGTGATGAAAAAATAAGGAGTATAATAGAAATCTATGAAAATCGAGGCCAAAGTTTGGAGTCAGAGATAATAACAGGAGGAATTGATGCTGACAAGTTAGACTATCTTCGTCGGGACTCGTATCATACTGGAGTTGCTTATGGAATATTCGATATTGAGCGGATTCTCAGGACTTTGACACCAATAGAAGGAGGTGAAAGAAAATTTTTAGGCGTTTTAGAGAAAGGAATGTACGCATTAGAAAGTTATCGCTTAGCGAGATATTCTATGCACACGCAAGTTTATGAACATAAAACAAGGTTAATTACTGATGACATGTTCATAAGAGCAGTCAAGCTATCTATAAAAGAAGGCATTCTCGATCCTGATTCAATAAATCCCAAGAAGGATCCTGAACGTTTCGTGAGAGAATATTTAAAGTTGGATGACTATTCTATACTTCATAAAATCCTTGAAGTCGGGGATGACAAAAGGTCTATGTCAAAAGATTTTGTTGACCGACTTTTGAAAAGAAGACTTTTCAAGTCGGCTTATTCAATTTATTTGAATCAACATGACGTGCCTAATTCTTTGATAAGGGAAAAGCTGATAAAATTGAATAAAAAGGAAGTATCGGAAATTGAGAAAAAGATCTCTAATGAGGCACATATTTCTCAAGAGGATGTAATACTCCACGTTCAAAGCTCAAAAATAAAATTATATGAAAAATTAGGAGAGGACGAGTTTCTGAACGATGAGAAATTGCTAATCAAAAGGGAGAAGGAAGTTGTAGCCTTCGATGAGATTACTCCATTTTCTTTGAAACAGAAGACTATCAGACGACTTTTTGTCTTTTGTCCTGAAGAATATAGAGGAAAAGTTAATGAAATTGCCAAATCAATATTGGGTATAGAGTAGATATTTATCGCGCTTTTGATAACGTTTTACTTATTCCTCAAAAGCTGCAAAGAGAAAGACGGTAGAAGATATCTAATCTGTAGTAAGATCTGTAGAAGATCGTTGAGCACTTAGCGGGGTTCGACTGGTTCCTGTTCTTTCGGTGGAGTGGCAAGTAGTAGTGTTAGAAGCGACTTGAAGTCTACTTCCACAAGGCTTCTCCAGCCTATAACTAGGTTGCCATCATCATCCTTTAGAATGTAGCCTTTCCTAATGAACCTCCTTATGTTCCACTCAACCTTCCACCTTGGCAGCTTCTCCTTCAACATCTTCTCAACCTCTTTTGCTGGAGCCTTTCCACGCTTTGATGTTAGGTAGCTTAGGGTGATCGCTAAAGCCGCCATGTCGTCTATGCTCATCCCAGAGGGGCTTGCCTCCCTGGTAGTCAAGGGCTCCTTGAATATTATGTAGAATCTAGCGTTATCAAGTTGTTCTTGCTCAGCTTGAGGAGATAGCTCACCTGATTCTCCTACGATCTTGACTGTAAGCCCCAGCTTGTCGATCTCTGTATTGAGTGCCTGGATTACTGTGTGATAGTCTTTACCGATGGCCCTCTTTAGCTCCCACCCTTTGACTCCTGGGTTTCTAACTTTAGGGGTGAGCATGATTTGGAGCGCCTTCCTCACCTTAATGGCTACATCGGATTCAACGCTCATCATGTCTCCCTCCTGTCAGGCCTAGAAATGGTTATCGCCACAGACCTGGGCTGTTTACTGAGCTTCGGCTTGACTATGAATATGTTATCCTCTAGCGGTTTGACTTCTATGCTGGCTAATCCAGAGGAGACTATGTGGGATAGTATCACCGCCCTCGCTATAGTTTCGTTAGAGTCCTTCCCTTCTACGAACTTCCAGTAGTCCACTTTGCCATGCAGGTCGAGCATGGGCTTAAGTTCGCCGTAGACCTCCCAGAACCTCCTATTCAACTCTTCCTCTGTTAAGATCTTCATTTCGACAAGCCTTTTAGCATCGAAGGAGGCAAGCCCTCTTTGTTGACCGAATTCCTCTACGAACCTCTTGTCAAATGGGAGAAGGCGGTTCCAGTAGTTTATGGCGTTCATGAGCTCCATCTTTGACACTTGTTCAATCTTCAATATGGGATGCCAACTTCCAGCAAAGACCTCGGCCAGCCTCTCAGGGGTTGATGCGACGATCTTCAACTCAACCAAAAGTGGGTCAACGTAGAGGGATGAAGCTTGGTACCTGACCCATTTCTCTTGTAATTCTACGATCCTCGATAGCAACGCCATCGCCTCAACGTCTGCGAGTATTTCATCAAGTTCCTTCCATTCGGGTAGAAGCCTTCTTAGGGCTTCGATATGTTCCTTCACGTTGACGTTAAATGGGTCTGAGCTGCTACCTATTACAGCTCTAAGGGCTTCCACGATCTTCAATACTTTTTCCATATTATCTTCCGGCAATGGTGCCCACCTCTGTTCTGCCCTCGATCATTTGGGTGACAACGTAGTTTATGTCACCCCCCATTATCTTCACCTGGCTTGGTGTAATAACTATGTACTGTTTTTCATCATCTTGTGCTCTTTGGAATATGGACCTGAAGATCCTCTCCCTGTTAACTGGATCCATGTGAACGTCGAATTCATCGACCGCTACTATAGGTGATGGGGAAAGCCTCTGGAGTGCTAGTAGGAAGGATATTGTGGCTGTGCTTCTCTCTCCACCGCTTAAGGTGTATGCGTCTAGGACCGCTGGCGTCGCACCTCTGAAACCTATCAGCAACTCCAAACCTGTCTTTTCGAACTCTTCCTCGCCGGTGAGTCTTATGTAACCGTAGGCGTTCAAACCTCTGAGGATCTCTTGGTAGACGGGGTTAACAGATTCCAATACAGAGTGTATGCCTTTACGCCAGACCTTCTTCCTCTCCTCCAGCTCAGATAGGACCGCTTTCTTGTTCTCTAACACCAACTCCAACCTCTCCTTCAACTCCTTATACTTGGTCGAGTAGCTCTCGAAGATGTCTTTAGCTTCGTTTGGTACATCGGCGTAGGCTTCTATCTGGGCTGTGACAGATGACAGCTCTGCATCTATATCATATAGTTGTCTGGTTACGGGAGCTCTTGGCCCCATAGATGGCTTTTGAAGTTCTAGGTTGGCAAGTTCAGCTTTCAACTCCCTTAGGTTACGTTCTAACTCCGCAGCCTCTTTCTCAGACTGCCTCCTCTGATAAGCCAATAATGCGACGTTAGCCCTTTCTTCAGCATACTCCTTTGTTAAGCTTAATATTCCCTCCTCGTTCTGTGCTAAAGCTTTCTCAATCACTTCTGCTTCACCTGAAGCTTCAATGCTCTTCCTTGAATCTATTTCTGCCTCCTTGCTCCAAGAATTAACAAGGATATCTATGTCCCTTTGCAGGGTTTTAAGGTCCTTTGTTTCTGATTTGCATTCTGCTAAATGCTTGCCTATAGTGGCTGACATGTTCTCAAGGGAGTGGATGGCCAACTCTAGAACCTTCTTCCTCGCCTCAGATGAGTTCTTGTCAGATAATAGGAAGGACAAGGAGGTAAAGGCTCTCTTGAGCTTATTATATGAGGCATGTAGCTCCACCTCGATAGACTTTGACTTCTCCTCCGACCTTTTAACCTTCTCGGATAGGTCGTTGACTTCCTTCCTTTTCAACTCAAGCTTGTTCGACGTGACTTCAATGTTCTTCTCCAGCTTGGAGATGTGAACCCAAAACTTCTCCTTCAAGAGGTAATTCCTTCTCGAAATCAGCTCCTGCTTCTTAAGAAACCTGTCATAGATGTCCTTCCAATGTGTCAGAGTCTCCTCAGCCATTCCCATAAGTTGTTTAACTGATGTTTCTTCACTGATCAACGTTTGGAGCCTCCTCTGGGAATCCAATACCTTCTCCCTGTACCCTGATAAACCAACAACATCTTCAACCATCTTGAGCTTGTCTTCAGCGTTTACAAGTGCGAATTCTTCAACCATTCCTTGATGCATTATTAGAAGCATGTTATCAGGATTTATGTTAAGGCTTGAAAGAACTTCTCTAACTTCCGACGAGCTCACCTCCTTGTAGTCGGTCTCAAACCAGTAGGATCCATCCTTTCTAAGATATCTAGATAGCATAAACGAATCTGAACGAGAAAAACTAATGGGTCTCCTACCGTCAACAGGCCTATTGTCAAAGACGACCGTAACCCTTCCCAAGTCTTTACCCCGTCTTATCAGGTCACTAAGCTTCCTAGATCTTTCTGTGTATATCTGGCCAAGAGCCACAGAGATCCCCAGTAATATAGAAGATTTACCTGAGCCATTTGGCCCACAAATTATGTTCAACCCCTTTGTGAGAGGAATCCTTGCGTATTCGTATGACATAAAGTTCTCTACGATGATTTCCCTAATGAATGTAGGCGGTCTCCTTTCTGTTTTAAGAATCCTTTCTCTTGCTTGCAACAGCACACCATATCCTACATTTTCCTTTAAAGTTTCTACCATCACTAATTTATAAATTTGGGTCACATATAGTTGATTGTGAAGAAGGAAGAAATAATTTCTACACTCTCTGAGTGGAACTTCTGGGGAAGAGGTCTCAGTGTTGGAAGGGAAAGGAGTTTCTACTTGAACAGAACTTTAAGTCTCTTAGAAGGAGTTGAAAAAGTAGTTTCAATTTATGGTGTTAGAAGAAGTGGGAAAAGTTTTTTACTGAGGCAAATTGCAAAAATCTTTTCTGAAAGACTTGGAAAGAATAACGTACTTTATATTAATTTCGAAGAGGTTAGATTTGGGAGCAACGAAGTTAAGGCATTGGTTGAAATCTATGATGCATACAGGGAGTTTCTGAGACCAAATAAAAAACCAATATTAATTCTTGATGAAGTACAAGAGGTGAATGGGTGGGAAAGGTTCGTTAGAAGTTTGCATGAAAAAAGTTAGGCTAAAGTTGTGGTCTCTGGTTCTTCGGCTAGGTTGATGAGTGAAGAGTTGGCTACACTACTGTCCGGCAGGGATGTTGAAGTTTTTCCTTTGAGCTTTAGAGAATTTTTAGAGTTTAAGGGCTTAGAAATAAGAAATGCGACTGATGCAATCATCATGAAGTTCGAAGTAATTCAGAAGCTTAGAGAGTATCTTGAATTTGGAGGTTTTCCTGAGGTCGTTTTAGAAGATAACGAAGAGAAGAAAAAAGTTATCCTTAGGCGGTACTTTGAGACCATACTAGTAAAAGATGCGGAGAGAAGATTTAAAGTAAGAGAAAAAGAAAAGCTTGAATTTCTAGCAAACTTCTATATAACGAACATTTCATCTCTTATAACTTTTACAGGTGTTTCTAAAGTTCTTGGCATACCTAAGAAAACTGTTGAAAGGTTTTCTTCTCATTTAGCGACATCTAGAGCACTATTCTTTGTTCAAAAGTTTTCACTAACTTTAAAGGAACAGGAAAGGGCTGCGAGAAAAGTATACTCAATCGATACCGGAATGAGTAACACGGTCGGGTTTAAAATATTTGAGGGCTATGGAAAGACCATGGAGAACGTTGTCACAATTGAGCTTTTAAGGAGGCTGTCAACATCGCCTACAGCAAAAATATATTATACAAAGGTTAACGATAAAGAAGTAGACTTCGTTATAAGGGAAGGTTTAGAAGTTAAGCAACTAATACAAGTAAGCTATGTGTACAGTAAAGATGAAATAAGCAAAAGAGAAATATATGCCTTGGAGAAAGCCAGCGAAGAACTAAAATGCAACAACTTGGTCATCGTGACATGGGATGTAGAAGGAGACATTGAAGTAAATGGAAAAATGGTAGCGCTTGTTCCCCTTTGGAAATGGCTTTTGGTCTACACATAGTGGTGCTATCCTCTTAACATGTGGAACGCTTAATAAATCTAATACATTCTTAGAGACTATAAAGCATTTTACACAAAAAACTTATTTAATTGGTTTACCATTAAGTCTTAAATCTTCTTGATTTTATAGGTTTGTTTTAGAATTATCTGGGAGTTCGATTTGAGATCTTTGTTGAGTACGACGCCTGGTCCTACAATGCTTCTAGGCCCTATCTTTACCCCCGGCATGAGTAAGCTTCCTACGCCTATGCTTGATTCTTCGCCAACTATTGCTCCTAATTTACTCCTTCCAGTGTCAACCTTTCTTCCTCCTATGGTAACTTGCACTGTTTTCTTGTCGAGCCTGACGTTCGCTGTTAGAGCTTTGTCTCCGAAGAGGCAGTTGTCTGAGATCACACTGTCCCCTATGTAGTTTGAATGGAATAGGCTACTGTTGCCTATGTAGGCGTGCTTCACTTCTGTCGAGTAGCCGATGATGCAATCACGTCCTATATGTGAGTAGTCTCTAACGAGCGAGTTATTACCTATAATCGTGTTTCTCCCTATATAGCATGGGCCCTTTACTACAACCCCTTCTAAGACCCTCACTCCATCCTCGACTAATAACTTCCCTGACACGGTAGCCTTATCAGAAACGAACGCCTTACTCGATATAACGCTGTCTTGCTGGCTGTCTAGAAAGTATTCTACAGCATCCAATATGTTCCAAGGATATTTTATTGAAACCCATCGGCCGTCATACGGTACAACCTTCATCCTAGCACCATCCTTTATCATCTTGGTCAAAGCCCTCTCGTATACATCATCCTTCACACTCTGGGTACTTTTGATCTTGTCGATCAAATGCTTGGTCTCTAAATGTAGGTGTACTACGATGTTCACTAGGTCGCTGGGCTCTCTTCCAACAGGAGGCTTCTCGTATATGCCTTCTAGCTCTCCCCTATCTCCCAAGATTAAGTATCCCCCTGGGAAGTATGACTTGACCTTATATCCTGTTATGTAGGAGTCGAACCCTCCCACCTTTCTTTCATCGAGGACCTTGTTGTAGAGTGAAGAATCGAACAGGTCATCTGGGTTGACCAGTAAAATTTCTTCATCTGATATGATATCTTCTGCTGAGAGTAGTGCGTCGGCCATACCCTTAGGTTCCTTCTGCACGGCGTACTCCGCATCAACCTTCGTTCTTTGGCATATAGACTTAATCTCAGAAATTATCTGCTGGATGCAGATGAACACGAAGTTGTTTAATCCAGCTTTTCTAGCCCTATCTATTTGGTGTTCGAGGAGGGTTTTTCCTAAGAACTCTAATAAACACTTATCCCTCGTAATGGGGAACATTCTCTTCCCGATTCCACCACATAGGAAGACAACCTTCAATGTTGAATCATCCTGCTTACACTTCTATATCTAAAAGGCTATTTAGTTATTTCTAAGGATAATAGTGTCCAAAGCATTTTATATACCACCTTATTCTACAACATTACAGGTGTTTAATGGTGAAGGCTATAGGAAAGACCAAGAAGACCCCTGGAATTGAAGTCATCGATATCGAGGAACCAGCTCTCGGCCCTGAAGACGTGCTCGTAAGAGTTAAGGCTACTGCGATCTGTGGTACAGACCTCCACTACTACCATTGGGATGCTTACGCTGAAAGGCATAACCCAGGCCTACCACGTGTCCTAGGGCATGAGTTCTGCGGCGACGTCATAAAGATTGGTGAAAACGTCAAAACGCTACATCCTGGGGACAGGGTCTCTGGTGAGACACACATACCGTGCAAGTCGTGTATATTCTGCAGAACTGGTAAGATGCACATCTGCAAGGATATGAAGATCTTCGGTGTTGATACTATATACGGCTCCTTCGCCCCATACACAGCATTGCCAGAGGTTACAGCGGTCAAGATACCAGACGAAATCCCTTATGAAGTGGGTGCTGTGCTAGAACCTCTAGGTGTAGCAGTGCACGCTGTTTCTGAGGCGCAGATACGTCCAGGAGACTTCGTGGTAGTGATGGGCTGTGGTCCTATCGGTGTGTACGCGCAACAGCTCGCTAAACTAGCTGGCGCATCCAAGATTATCTCAACGGACGTGAAGGACTACAGGTTGAACCTCTCAAGGAAGGCTGGTGTGGGTGAGGCGATCAACGTTCTACGATCCGACCCTGTGGCTAGGGTGATGGAGCTCACGAATGGGGTAGGCGCTGACGTAGTCATAGAAGTGTCTGGTGCTAACTCCGCTATCAAGCAGGCTCTTGACTCTGTCAAGAGGACAGGAAGAATCGTTCTAGTCGGGACTGCTCATAAACCAACTGAGGTCGACACAACGAACTACCTGATTTATAAGGAGATAAAGATGAGTGGAATAACTGGCCGACTTATGTTCGACACCTGGTATCAGTCGATAAAGATAGCTGTGAACAAGTTGATCGACCTAGGTGTTGTGACGACCCACAGGTTCGAGTTGGATGATGCTGAGGAAGCATTTAGCCTGATTGACAAGGGGGAGGGAGGAAAGGTCGTATTTCTCCCCTAAAGGGGCACGTATTTGCGTGATAAGGGTGATTATACGCTTCGAAAAGTAAGACGTTCTTAATCATTCAGCCTCATCGCTACTACGGTTGGGGAGCGGATCTCCAAGCTTCTAGCGCTTCATACCAGAATATGGTTGATGCGGATGCTAATAGCACTAGAAGAAGTAGGGTGACGGGGACAGAACTGTACATGTGTATGGTGATCATCGCTATGTATATCGTGAAGACTGTGAAGAAGACCGCGTACATGACAAACCTTGGAACCATCAGCGTGCCTACACGCAAAAAATCACGCATGAACGTCACCTTTACTTCATCGACGACTTCGTATACCCCCTTATCTTCCTTTATAAGGCCCATCTCTTTCAGTTTGTTAAGATGGTATTGCGCGAGTGATGGATTCGAAAGGTGTAGTGCGTGTTGTACCTCCCTTACTCCAACCTTTCTCTTTTTTAACGCGTAGATGTACACTCTTAAGGTGTTGCCCTTTAACTGCGCCTCAACCTTTCCCCTTTCCATGAAGCTATGCGATATAAGCATCGTTTATTACTTTTTTGGCGTTCAACATGTTGAACGGGTAGAACATTATTTTCTAGAATGTTGTTCAAAAACGCTCTATTATATTCTATTAATCAAAAATTAAATGCTATGAGCACAAAAAGGAACGTGTTAATATCAGGTGGTCTCGCACTAGTAATCACACTTTCATTGATAGCAGCGATATCGATGACCGGGTTCACACCATATGTGACAACAACACCGACTACAACGTCTCCGTCAACGACCAGCACCTCTACCATTTCTACAACATATTCTACTTACACATCTACAACGACTATCACAACCACTGTTACAACCCAGCCTACGACGACAACCACGGTGCCAAAAGGAGGAGTCCTATCCATACTTCTAACAGACCCTCCCACACTGCCAGAGGGCATCACAGCGGTGTACATTACATATAGTGGTCTAGCGGTCCACGCGGCAGAATCGAATCAAACACATGGCTGGATCGAGGTTGGAGGTGAAGGAACCGTGGATCTACTAGGTCTAATCGACGTTAGTCAAACAATTTCATCCGTTAACATGGAAAGTGGCAAATATAACTTGCTCAGATTCAACATAACCTCATCTAGGGTCGTGTTCGATGGCAAAGAATATCCAGCGGTTGTTCGAACCGGCAACATAACAGTTCCAATAATAGGAGGAATAGAGGTAAAAGATGATGAGCCAAGCGCCACAATAATCGACATCTACCCTACGGTCTTCAACATTGGTAGTAAGTTGGAGCCTGAGTTCGTAATCAGCGCCGTTGCCAGAGCCTATCCTGTTCCTGAAGGAGAAAGCGAGGAAATTCACCATATTGGATTCAGAATGAGCTTAGGAAACAGGGAATGGTGGAGGAGACTTAGAGAACGGTTCACGTCTGAGATAGGGATAACATCTGCTTCGCTATCAAGTAATTCTTTGGCGATAACTGTAAAAAACACTGGGAACGTTAGCGTAAATCTGAAACTTGTTATAATATCGCAGCTGACAACCATGCCCAAAATTTGGAATACAACCTTTGAAACACCGGTCTTCTATGAAGCCGCTGTGTTCTGGGTGAGTGAGGATGGAAGCCTTGAACCAATAATGCTTGTTCACAACCGAACCAAGACAGAAAACAAGGCTCAAATAGTGTTCTCAGGAAGGGGCTACAATCTTACAGTCGGTCAACAAATAGAATTGGCGTACAATGGTGAGATAGTCTTCGGATTCGGACTCCCCATAGGCGGGGCACCATTCAAACCAACAAACGTGGTGTCTGGCACAAAATACCTCATAACAGTGATAGGAGACGGAGCCTTGGCAAGAGCAACGGTTGTAGCGAGTTAGGGCCACCCCTCTCTTTTTATTAAGCATCTTATCATTTAGATACAACTTTAGAAACGTTGTTGAAATAGTATTTAAGAGGATTTAATCATCTAAAGCTTCTCTATTTGGGTAGGTTTCTCAATAGGTGTAGCTCTCTTAAGGCGTCTAATGGTTTGTCTAAGGTAGGAGTAATAGAACTTTATTGCGTCTTTGTACATGCTTGGTTCACCAAGGTAGTAGATTGCTAACGCTGTTAGAACATACGCCATAGGGGAGAGTGTTATCACATAGAAGCTGTAGAGGGTCTTGTTCCCTAGGAAATAGACTGTCACATACCCTAGGAACGTCGACCCGAACCAGAATGCTGGCACTAAGTAATTAGACTTGCCTTTAGCGTAAAGGTATGGTATGAATATCAGCATCAACACTGCGATTAGGTATATAGCTGGGTTGACCCTCGCTGCTAAATCAGGGTTGAAGTGCAAAGGAAAGGGGTTCTCGTTGTAGAACCATCCCCATGGTGTTGAAACAGGAGGCCCCTCTGGGCGTGGTGAGACATGCCACTTTAAGCCATTTATTACTGTATCAAACCAACCCTGTATCCCCCATTTAACTATCATAGGTAGGTTTGTTGTGACCCAAACCAAAAAGGGCACTATGATAGAGTAGACCAACGCCTTTAGCATGTTGAAGTTGAGGATCAATAGTAAGAATAGTAAGGCTACTGCTGGGAAGACTCCTGTTAGCTTAGATGAAGTAGCCAACCCTATCGCAACACCTGAGAGTAGGTATTTTCCTTTTATAGCCAGCCAAGCTGAAAGCGTTAAAAAGAATGCTACATATATGTCCAACATGCCAATAGAGGACATGGATTTGAAGACTACGTCGGTAAAGACGCATACAACTACAATAAAAGCCAAGATCTCTTGTTGGGTGAGCTTGATGACTATTAGGCAGATTAAGAGGAAGGTCAAGGTTCCCATTATTATGCTAGGCATCCTCCAACTTATGGGGTAATCCCCTAGTATGAACATAGATAAGCCTATGATGTACTTCACGATTGGAGGGTGTTCTGTGTTAAGGTAGTGTTCGATTGCGTTGTTGTCCGAGTAGTGGTAGCCACTCTGTACGATCTTTATTCCATCGAAAGAGCTTGTGGTCAGGTTTCGATCAAGAGGCTTCTTTGTTACGATAGCATATGCAGCAGTATTATTATACGTCATAGTTATCCTTCCGTCAAATCTATCCTTTAGGAAACTCTCCAGCTCTGATCTAACGTTGTCTCGGGTGTAGGAGTTGTAGAAGAAGAGGCTGTAATGGTATTCGCCATTAGAATCCACGTACGAAGGTTGTACGTTAAATATTTCTCTGAGGAGGTTTCTCGCTGATGTAACATACCAAGTTTCGTCAGAGACGTACCCTATGGTCCCCTGGATCTTCGTAGCCGTATCGTAAGAAAGATATGAGAACGCGAGGATGGAAGCTGTTAGTAGCGTTACAACTATCTTGCCTACTCTGTCCATGTTAACCCTTCCGAATCTTTTCATATATATCTTAACCTAAGACCAGATCACGGTCTCGCTGAACAGGTAGTTGGCTGCGAAGCCTAGCAGTATCCCTATCGCATCTGAAACCAGGTAGTGGACTCCAACCCAAACGAGCACCGCAAGAGTGGCGTAGTTTACTATTGGCCCTATCGCTGAGCCATGGCACTTTATCAACCTATACACGAACCTACCTCTCCTCCTGTCCTTGAACGTCCAGAAGTCGTTAAACAGGAAGTTGCTTAGTATAGATAGCTCTATCGCCACCACACCCGCTACCAGCTCAGATACGCTGAGAAAAGACACCAGGTACCAGAGCGTGCCTAGGTTTACGAAGACTCCGGAGATGCCTACTGCCATGAACTTGAATGTTCTATAGTTCGAAAGCCGGATCACCTGCATCAGGTAATTAAATATCTCATTTAACCTCATCTTGCTCTCCCCTGCTTCTCTAGACTTAAACGTATACGGTACTTCTACAACCTTGTCATACTTGCCTTTAACGAGTATTTCGATAAGAAGTTTAAACCCTCTCGCATTGAATCGAACTCCATCAATAACGTCCTTCTTAAATATGAAGTAACCTGATTGTGTGTCCTTAACGCTTCTTGTTTTAGGTAGAAGAATGTGTGATAACCATAATGCACCCTTTGAAATCAACCTTCTTGTAAAGGACCAACCTTCAACCCTTCCACCTTCAACATACCTTGAAGCGATTACGATATCGTATCCCTCTGACGCTTTCTCTAGCATGGTCTTTAATAGCTCAGGTGGGTGTTGGAGGTCAGCATCTATGACGCTTACAAATTCGCCCTCCGAAGCTGCCGCACCGTCTAAGATGGCCGTTCCAAGGCCAAGTTTACCTGGGCGGTGTACAACCTTCACATTCAAATGCTTTGAAGCTATCTCGTCAGCTAGCTGCCCTGTCCCATCAGGGCTATTATCGTCAACAACTATAATCTCAAAATCAACGCCTTCTAAAGCTTTAAAGATTTTATCTGTAAGCCTCTTAAGGTTCTTCTTCTCGTTATAGGTTGGTACTATGACTGATATCTTGTGCACGTGGTTTAGCCGCTCTCTGATAAATATAAAAGTTTTAGAGGAAATCTATAAAAGATTTATTAAGTGAACTTCCAAAAGCTTCTGTGAAAGGTTATGAACGTAGCTATTAACATAGAGAACTTGGTCAAATCGTTTGGAACCAAAAAGGCTGTAGACGGTCTCTCCCTCCAAGTCATGGAGAACGAGATCTTCGGGCTTATAGGTCCGAACGGTGCTGGGAAGACGACTACTCTGAGGATTATCGCCACCCTCTTGAAACCAACTTCGGGTAAGGTAAGAATCTTTGGCCACGATGTTGTAACCGAACCTGAAAAGGTTCGAGAATTGATCAGCTACCTTCCTGAAGAGTCTGGCGCTTATAACAACTTGAGTGGGATGGAGTATCTTAGGTTCATGGCTTCTTTCTACTCGAATAAGAACGATCAGATAGATTCGATCGTTAAGGAGGGGACTGAAATTTCAGGGTTAGAGGATAGGTTGAAGGATAAGGTTAAGACCTACAGTAAGGGTATGAAAAGAAGGCTTCTTGTAGCTAGAGCTTTGATGATTAGGCCCAAGCTCGCTATACTCGACGAGCCCACAAGTGGGTTAGACGTGTACTACGCCCACTATGTTAGAGATATAGTAAAGGATTACGCTGAGAGACGAGGGGTCACGGTCCTACTCTCAAGCCACAACATGCTTGAGGTACAATACATGTGTACTAAAGTCGCTTTGATAAATAACGGTAGGATCGTAGAGCAAGGTGACCCCAAGAATTTGATGGAAAAATATTCATCAAGTAACCTCGAAGACGTCTTCATAAAGGTGAGCAGATTTGCCTAAGCCCCTTCTAAACTTGATCCTTAAAGAAGTAAAGGAGTTGATGCGTGATCCAAAAATACTTGTTGGAACGGTTTTAATGCCTTTGATAATGTTCGGTGTGCTCGGATCCGTCTTTAGTGCTTCAATATCTTCAACAGAGGAGGCTGTTAAGAACCTCTCATTGATCGTAGTCGACGAAGACGGTGGAATTGTATCCTCCTCGTTCAAGTCCTTTCTCCAAAGCAATCCAAGATTCGAGGTTAAGACCCACTACATCCCAAGCTTTGATGAAGCCGTGGGATCCTTACCTAAACTGAACGCGTCAGCAATATTCCTACTACCAAAAGGGCTCTCCGATAACATCACTAAAGGCATCCCTGGTCAGGTGAAGATGTACGTTGCCTTCAGTAGTTTAAGCATTGTGGAGCAGAGTAAGGCGTCGATGCTCCAGTCAATGCTTGAAGCATATAACAAAGCCCTTTCCCTTCAGATCATCTCGAGTGAGTTGCCTTCTAGCAATCCATTGTTTGTTTCTAACCCTATCGCAGGAAAGTACTACACCTATTTCAAAGGAAACGTCGCCGATATTCCCCCGCAACTAGTCGCCAGTACTGTCTCCACGCAAATGATGATGATGCCTATAGTGATCATGATTATGTTGATGACTACGATGACCATGGCCGCGACTGCTGTTGCAATAGAAAAGGAAGCCAAGACATTGGAGACTCTTCTGACCCTGCCTGTTAACAGGTTGACGATCTTAGTTGGGAAGCTATCAGGGTCTCTGTTTGTAGCCCTCCTAGGGACAGTTGCCTACATGATCGGGTTCAACTACTATATGAATTCGCTTCTAGGCGGTTTTACAGGTGATCAACAGACTTTAGACCTATCATCCCTTGGAATCACTATAACGCCGACAGGGTATGTCTTATTAGGCATCGTCTTCTTCGTATCCATCGTTGCTACGTTAGCGCTTGCAGTATCCTTCTCTGTCTTCTCAGAGGATGTTAGAAGTGCTCAAAACTCGATAAGCTACATCTATATCATAATTATTGTCACTCTGTTACTCTCCATGTTCATCGATGTGAACACCTTATCTTTGCCTGCTCAGATTGCTTTATATGCGATACCATTCACGCATACAGTAAATGCTTCAAGAGAGATTTTAATTGGGAACTACTACTCTGTGCTATTTAACATCTTATATCTCGTTGTCTTTACTTTAGTTGTACTATATATCGCAGCCAAGCTTTTCACTACTGAGAAGGTGTTTACCGCAAAGTTCACGTTAAAGAGGAGATCAACTAGAAAGGAGCTATAAGACTCCAGACTCTTTAGTCCACCATCTAAACAAATCAAAGAAGCTCAAAGGGCTTATCTTCGTTAATGGATGTGAGCTGAGTCTATATCATAGTAACTCTAGCGATCGGAATCAAGCTGTCTTTAAAAGTGTTCTTTAGATGTTTTCTAATGCTTTGACTGCTTTTAGAACCCAGTCAGGGTCATTCATGAGCTGTCTTCCTATAGCTACTAGGTCAACCGCTTCTTCTTCTATGAGACTATTGGCGTACCTAGGGTCCTTGATGTTCCCAACCCCGATAACAGGCATACTCACCTTATTCTTGATCTTTTTCGCCTGTGGGACAAAGTAGCCTGGTATATTTTGTAGTTGAGGAGGACGACTACCACATAAACCTCCGGATACATCGATCACGTCCACACCCAGTTCCTCCAACCTTTTAGCTAGCTTGATGGAGTCCTCGATCTTGGTTCCACCTGGAGTCAGGTCTTCAGCACCTATGCGGTAGAGGAGAATCCCATTACCAACCTCCTCCTTGATTCTTTCAACTACTTCAAGCGGGAACCTCATCCTGTTCTCCAATGAGCCTCCGTATCTATCTCTGCGTTTGTTAGTTAGAGGAGAAAAGAACTGGTTAACTAATACTCCGTGCGCGCCATGAACTTCAACCCCATCGAAGCCAGCGGCTAGAGCTCTCCTAGCTGCTTCAGCAAACTCGCCTAGTAAACCCTCTATCTCGTTTAATGTGAGCTCACGTGCAGAGTCGGTTGCCGAAGGTGCGACGGGTTGAAGACCCACTGAACCAGTGTAGGCCTTCGAGCCGGAATGGGCAATCTGAACAACTACTGGTGTACCCTTATCATGAACCGCTTGGGCGAGTCTTTTCAAGCCAGGGATAAGTAAGTCGCTGTAGATCCCTAACTGTTTCTCGCTCGCGCTACCTCCGACGGATACATAAGCTGCCTCTATTATTAGGAGACCTAACATGTTGCAACGCCTAACATAGTGGTCGACGAGCTTGTCTGTTACAGACCCATCTGTGGCAGCCAGATTGGTGAGCATCGGGGGCATAACAACGCGGTTACAGAAAGTATATTTCTTGACTTTCAAAGGGTCAAGAAGACCAACCATAGAGCCAACACCTCAGACCATCCGAGGAATAGGGGTGTCGTCCAATTTAAGTCTTTCAAGCTTAGTGGTCCTTTTTGGGAAGAAGCTGTTTGATGGGCATACCGCCATTGAGGGTTGTTATATGTGAACCCTACCTTCCTCTAGTTTAATGGGTCTTTTATTTAGATCGTCCATTATATAGTTATATAAGAGAAGTAGTGCTAGGATGTTTACTAATGCACCGACTATGAAGGGGGATGAGTGGGCATATGGCCAAAGTAGCCCAGCTATCAGGGGGCCGAGTGAGCTGATGAACTGTGTAACAGAATCCATCGCCCCAACAGAGGTGGCGAAACGCTCCTCTGAAATAAATGAGAGGATAGCTCTCCTTGCTGGGAGATCCATGGCCCCTACTACCCCTGAGATGAACATAAGGGCGAGAATTTGGTAGAAGGATCTAAGAAAGGGGTACATGCACCAAGTTACGCTGGAAAAGAGGACGTGCATAAATAGAATCTTGTATCCACCGATCTTATCCGTAACTAAACCGAATGGTATTTGGAAGAAGGCTCCGCTTATGCTCCATACGCTTAAAAGTACACCTATCGATACTATGTCAAGTCCTTGTTCTACACTGGCAAAAAGGGGTATAAACGTGTATGATAGCATAAATCCGAGGGGGTGAAGCGATAGTCCTAAGGTCAGTCTAAGTAACTTCCTGTTATCCTTAAGAAGTGTTAAACCCGTTTTAAAGTCGTACAATAGTGAGCCTACAGAAGGCCTCTTCCCCCTTCCCCGATTCTCATGTGAATACTTCCACATCATGGCGAGGGCTATGGTCGATGAAACCGCGCCAACTATGAACGTAGCCGTATACCCGAATAGCTCCACAACGACGCCTGATAGGGTCTGTCCAACAAATTGGGCCATCGAATATATTGCGTAATACCATCCAAACCCAAGAGCGGTCTTCCCCACTATAGATGCCTCTGATATCAGCGCAGAGGTTGCGGGGCCAGAGAATGCAACACCTGAGTAGACGATGACAATGGAGATAGATGCTATGATGGGATTCGATGTCATAGCCACTACAAGCATGAACAACGCTCCTAAGAAGAAACCTAGTGTAATGGGGTACTTCCGCCCGAACCTATCAGCGAATGCGCCCGCAGGTAAAGTTATCACAGCAGCAGAAAGCCTTGCGATGGTTATGATCAGTCCGCTGACGGATGAATCGAGAGCTAGGGCGTCGTGGAGGTACAAGAGGATAAGCGAAGTTGAGATAAAGAAGCCAAAGTTTAGGGTCCCAACAGCTACAGAAACCAGCATTATATTCTTCGTAAGCCCAAGTCTTTCTAAGCTCAACATCTACCTCCATCTAACACATAATAAAAAATATTGCCAAAAAAAGGGGAGCAAAGGATAAAAGAATTCTCTTGAATAGCTTAAGGTGGCAGTGACAATGGACTACCCTTTTATCAGCGTAATAGTACCAACGTTAAATGAGGAGAAGTACATAGTCCCAACCCTCAAGTCGCTTAAGATGCAAGACTACAAAGGCAGGTTTGAGATAATCGTTGCCGATGGAATGAGTAGTGACCACACTGTAGAGTTCGCTAAGGCCTACGCTGATAAGATTGTAGAAGTCAACAGGAAAGGTGTCTCTGCTGGTAGAAACGAAGGCGCAAAGGCAGCTAATGGGGAAATATACGTCTTTCTCGACGCTGACACAATTGCAAGTAAAAGTCTTCTTTCCAATATAGCTAAAGTTTTCAGAAATAAAAAGGTCTTAGCTGGAAATCCTAGGATTCTAACGACTGAATATGGGAAGACGATGCTTCTTTACACCGTTGCAAACGAGCTCGGCATCAACGCCCTATTCAAGATCAAGAAACCGATCATGCCAGCGGTGTGTCTTGCTTGTAGAAAGGAAGCGTTCTGGGAGGTTGGCGGATTCAACGAAGACCTGAAGGTCGCCGAAGACGTTGAGTTCTCAGCGAAGATCAGAAAGCTCGATGGCAAGTTCGTGTTCTTACGCAATACTTATGTTTATACCTCGCCGAGGAGGTTAAAGAAGTGGGGTGTTGTAAAACAACTTAGGGCTTGGCCTTTCGGGTACATATGGATAAGGTTAAGGCATAAGCAACCAAAGTACGATCCTATAAGGTAATATCTTGTCATGGATGTTTTTAATCAAATATACAACATAAACGTTATCTTGTGTCTCTCAAGTCAAATCCAACTATTTCTGCGAAATAACAAGTATGATAGTCGTCATTAGGGTAGAACTTGCTTCTGTCATTAAGTGGTACATCTTTTTCCTCGATCTCCTTTTTGAATACGACCTTGCATTCAAGGTTGATTAAACACTCGCTTAAGGACGGGCTTCTCACATTCGTAGACCTTTTCGTCTTTAACCCTAGCTCCTTTATTTTGTCAACATATCGACCTGACTTTGTGCCACAGAATTCGAGAACGTTTTCGAAGTCGTTTGGGGGAACATTGACAGTGAAGTCCCCAACCTGCTCTATCAAGCTGTGACTGTATCTGGAGTGCCTTATATAGGCTATGAAGAACGGCTTACGCCAAAGTACACCAATATGCCCCCACCCTATAGTCATAACGTTCGCTGAACCTTCCTCACCGATTGAAGCAAGAAGTAACCCTCTCTCATGTAAGGTGTTATTTATTATTGTAGAAAATTCCAGTGCTTTGAAGTTTTTGCTCATGTTAATACTAATGAGCATTTGGGATATTAGTGTTTTTAGGTAGGTGTTACTAAAGATATGTACTTTTCGACAATGCTTATAAATTAGGATAACCCTAAGTTAGACCATGCCTAATTATGCCTACTCTAAACAGATGATCCTTTACCTGCGCAGGCTCTACCAGAAGAGCATTGAAGAGAATAAGGAGGTTACAAGTGGGGATTTAGCTGTCGAAGCAGGTGTGAGAACTTCTTCTGCTATAGATATCATAAAGAGGTTGGAAGAGCATGGGTTTGTGGATAGGACGCTTTGGGGGCCTATCTATTTAACCAAGAAGGGTATTATCGAAGCTCGTAAGCTAGTATATAAGCATAGAATTATTGAAACATACCTATGTAGATGCCTTAGCATTAAAGATGATGTGGCGTGTGAGGAGGCTGCCTTTTTAGAGACTCAGACTAGTGAGAGGGTTGTATACGCTATGTGCGAGAAATTAGGTCACCCCAGCATTTGCATACACGGGAGGAAGATCCCACATGTGCATAAGGTGAAGAGCAAATGAACGAAAAAGCATGGTTTATTGTTTTAGCTGTTTTGGTTCTACAATTTAATCCATTTAGTGTGATGGTGGCGGCAGAAGCTAAGGGTATCAAGGTTGTCGCTACTATCTCGGCGATGGCATCGATTATTGGGCCGGTTCTGTCAACTAATGATAATTTGACGGTCTTGTTGCCCTCTAACGTTGAACCACATAGTTTCACATTAGATCCTGTAACTGTTAAAAGTGCCTTAGAAGCAGATATTTTAGTGAGCTCTGGGCATATAGGGTGGGAAAAGGCTATCGAGGATCAAATAAAGAGCGCTGGTAAAGCTGTCTTTGACCCTGTTGAGGATCTAGACTCACTGGTTTTATATGAGTCTCCTTCTGGAGGAGTCAACTTGCATGGTTACTGGTTAGATCCAGAGAATGTGAAGATGATCGCAACCGAATTTTCCAGATTAGCGTCAGCCATGAACCCTACTGCCTCAGGAGAGTACGAACGCAACTTAAGGAAGTATGTCTCAGAGATTGACGCATTAAAGTCTTTTTCATCGAATTCAGTAAAGGGAAGAGGGGTCTACGGATCCAATGTCGTAATAGGCTTCTTCGAAGAGCAATATGTTGTGAAATCGTTCGGGATGAACGTTGTCGGAGTACTGGCTGGCGACGAAGAAGAAGTAGGAATATCGCCTCAAAAACTCGAGGAAATAAGAAGAGGTCTTCTAAATGGCACGATCAACTACTTGGTGGTGTCGGATATCGCGCTTGAGCTCCCATTGAATGAATACATTAAGAATCTCTCGCACGAGACTGGAAGTGAAGTCATATACGTTAGAACATTAGATGTCACAGGTGTTTATGATTTCAGAGCGCTTTACTTATACAATCTTGGCAACGTCGTCGGATCAAACCACCCATCAGAGGAGGATCACTACTTATTGGCACCTGACGTCTATTTAGTGGTGATTGCCGTTTCGGTTGCACTTAATATGATGCTTCTCTACATACTGTTTAGGAAGGTGAGATGATGGCAGTCTTCGATGTAAAGAATGTTGACGTCATTCTAAATGGTAATAAAGTATTAGAAGATGTCACCGTCAAACTTGAGAAACCATCCTTTCTAACAATAATGGGACCTAATGGGTCTGGGAAGACCACCTTCATTAGACTCCTCTTGGGTATCATACCTCCGTCCAGGGGGAGCGTCGAAGTGTTAGGTTACGATGTTCTTAGGAACCCGTTAGAGGTCAGAAGGGCCGTCGGCTATGTTCCACAAAAAGAGAAGGTTAACTTCGAGATACCACTGTCAGTAGAAGAGGTGGTTGAAATGGGGCTACTTTCTAGGAAACCCGTTCCTAGATTTCCTTCGAGGAGTGATGGGGCGCGGATAAAGGAGGTGCTAAAGGTTGTTGGAATGTATGAAAAAAGGAAGACGCCCTTCGCGAACCTGAGTGGTGGGCAACAGCAAAGAGTCTTAATCGCTAGAGCTGTAGCGCATGAGCCTAAGATCCTCCTACTTGATGAACCATTTAATGGAGTCGATGTGCATAACCAAGGACAGATTCTCGAATTTCTCAAAGCCATCAAATCTGAGGGTGTAGCAATCATTGTCGTAACCCATGACATCAACCCACTTGCAGAGCTCACCGATTACGTTATGCTTCTGAACAAGACGATCATCGCGTTTGGGACACCAGAGGAGGCGTTGAACTATGGAAGGTTATGCCAGATATATGGTCCATCGGTGCAAGTGATCACAGGGAAACCTTGCCCAAAGGTTATCACAGGCGATACACATGCTTGACCTGCTTTCACCATTTCTTGTTAGGGCTTACATCGCTATACTTCTAACCGGATTCATGAGCCTAGCTAGTGGAATCGCGGTGTTAAGAGGGGTATCATACCTCCCAGCTGAAGCGTCCCATTCAGCACTCGGAGGTGCGGCAATAGGCGTATTCGTAGGATATACTTTCTCCCTTGGCATAGAACCGTTCTACTACGCCCTTTTATTCAGTTCTTTCACCGCTATGTTGGTTGCGTATGCTGGAAGGCACGGAGGCGCGGAGGTATTAAACTCTGCTTTAGGCGGCGCTCTCGCCTTAAGCGTCTCGTTTTACGCCATCCTTAGAACCCTTGTCCCAACAGAGCTAAGGGCGGTGATCGATCGCTACCTTGTAGGAGACCTTCTCCTATTGACCATCAACGACCTTGTAAACCTCTCAGTGATAATCATGGTAGGCGCGATAACGCTCTATATATTCAGAAACGAAATTCTTTACATATGCTTTGACCAAGAAGGTGCAGAAGCTCTTGGGCTGAACGTTCCATTATACGATTATATCTTGTTCTTCTTCATCGGCCTCGCAGGAGGTCTTGCGGCGAAGACTATCGGGAGCTTGATGGTTTTCGCTTTGATCATGCTCCCATCTGTTATAGCGAAAGACTTCTCCAGTAATATAAAGGGTTTTTTTGCTAAGACTTTGGTGCTCACCCTTATCTTCGGATACTCTGGCATGCTACTTTCAATATTGGCGAATCTCTCAAGTAGTGGTAGCATTGCGGCTGTCGCGAGCATAGCTTATATCGTCTCCTTGATTTATAAGGGGTACACAAGAAAGGCGGCACCATGGCGTCATACGCATGAACACTCTTAGCCAAATGTGTTTGGTTTATTAATAGGTCAGTTTTGAAATGTTGTCCTTATTCTCCGAACTAAAGAGATGCCATAATTATCTCTAAGATACTCATCTAACTGGTCAAGGGCTTCGAATTCGTCTTTGGTCTTTTCAACAGCCCTTTTTATGGAGTAGGTCGAATGACATACTTCACATAATGCCCGCGTCACAAGGATCAATCGATCGCCGTCTCTATCATACTCTACATCCGCTGTCCCTAACTTGAGTTGAGCTCCACATTTACATCTTTGCTTTAAGAGGTAGTTAAGTGCTCTTCTCCTCTCCTTTGAACCGTACTCTGTCGACTTCAATAGGTTGTTCCTTAGTTGCCTGTATTGAAGGTCATCTGTTATTCTGTTGTCGGTTAACTCGATCTCGTCCAAAACAGACATTATGTTGAATGTCTCGTCCTCTTTGACCTTTGGTTTGATCAAGTCCTTTGTCTGAAACTTTTGTATTGCCCACGTAGGTACGTCATGGTCTAAGAGTTTTTCAAAGTAGACCAGGATATCCCACATCTTCTTTCCAACCCGTTTACCCTCTCTACCCCTCAAACTTGAGGTTGGGGGAAGGTTCCTAGCGATATCGTTTAAAAGCGTGTTGTAAACTTCTTCTATGAATGAGTCATTCTCCCCATAGTAGCTGCACCAGAGAACGTAGTATAAGTGGTCGATTAATTCACCAACAGATTTAACATATCTAGCGCTGTTATATACTCCTTTTTTAGAGTTGTTTCTACAGTTCGTGTAGAAGTAATTAAAGATGCTTTCAGAGGCCTTATTCAAGTAGAACTTTATGTTTTGCAGGTATCTATCGTATGATTCTTGGTCGTATTCGCTGAGGTTTTCCATCCATGAAAGGAGATAGGTTACTGAATGGCAGATCTTCTCTATATTTGCGCGGTTTGGTTTCCTGGTGAGATAGTGTACTAAATTACTTCTCCACTTATCACATCTACTGATTATTCTCTGTTGTTCTGTGCTCATTATTTATTTTATCGCCTTCCAACAAAGAAATCTAGTTTATGAACTTTATGTTAAGGGCTTACATTTCTACTCATTTTAATGAATGCTTGTGGGTGTTCTTGGCTCGTTAGAAGTTGAGCTTTAACATCATTCTATACTTCTTGACGTCTGGATCTGAAGTTATATTTTCAATTATATCATGTGCTCCGATAAGGCCGACTAAGGTGTCTGGTTGGGGCTTTCCAAAGGTAGCCCTTAATCCGTCCTTTGTTTCAACGATCTTTAGGTCGCCTAATCTTTTTACTGCCTCCCTGAGGTCTGCGTCAGTGAAATCCAATGGTCTGTTAAGGCTTATTCTAAAGGAGGACACCTCTGCTGAAAGCTCGCTCATCCATAGTTTCCCTAGGAGTATGCTGAGTACACGCACCACATCACCCATTAGACTCTCAATCTGGTTCTCTGGTTTGTTTAAGAAAGAAAACGACATCACTATTACGTGTAAGATTCAGTTCTATAAACTTTTAGAATTCAAGCTATCGTCAAGATAAAAGCTATTACGAGTCTGGTCTTCATTATCGCGCTTTCTTTTATTTGTTAGAATGTTGTCTTTACGCCTCTAAGGGGGTACTTGCCGTACTTCCTTGCTTCATCGACCATTGCATATATATTCTCAACTTTGACGTTTGCATGTAAGGAGTTGCTTGATGCGAGTATGAATCCGCCGTCCTTAGCCGCTGAATCGATACACCTTCTAACGTCCTTGCGTACATCAGATTCGCTACCAAATGGTAGAACAAATCTACAGTCCACGTTTCCGGCTAAGCAGACCATTCTACCATACCGTTCTTTAACGTCTCCCAAGTCCATTGCACCAGGTTCTATTGGGTGGATGCATTTAACCCCCGTGTTGACGATGTCGTCTAAGATTGGGTAGAGGTTTCCATCTGAATGTTTCAGTACTGGGATTCCATGCCTTTTACCGATGTTGACTATTTCTTGCAGGTTCGGGAGCTCGTATTCCCTGAATAGCCTTGGGTTGATCATAGGCCCTTTGGTGTCCGCATAGTCATCCGTCACAAAGAGTACTTCAACGCCTGCCTCAATCATGCATTCAGCAAACTTCTGGCACGCCTTCGCGATCTTATCGAATAATGCTTTGGCAAGTTTAGGGTTCCTATAGAAGTCCACCGAAATCTTATCGATCCCCCCTCTAACTTGAAACGCCATATGCCATCCACTGTGGCATTGCGCCATCGACACGATATCATCGTCCTTTATCTTTTTAATGATCTGGCGGGCCATGTCCACTATATCTGGGTGAAATGCGTCTGGTGGCTGATATTCTTCTAAGTCTTCTAGGGAATTTACTGTGCCCCCTACAAAGTATGTGGATTTGGACTCTTCACTAGTCTGCATTATTCTACCCCAATGATCGATGTATCTTTTACCATCGATGTACTTTGGTTGATAGGTTTTTGTCGTTAGGGAGTAGTCGGAGAGCGCTGGAACTGCGTCGAAGTCAAGCCTCTTGCAGGCTTCAACCATTGAAAGCCTGTAATCTATTGAAGATTCCCAGCTATCACTACCTCCTGCCATCGTTAGGACCGTCTTACCAACTTTCCTTTGAAGGATCGATTCAACGATTGGTGGGTCTAAGGCTAGGTCGGTGATAGGCACGTAGTCAGGTTCTTTAAGTTCGAGTGCTTTGAAAAACCTCTCTCTATGGTTCATGCCAATCCCTACTAAAGATGCTTTTACTTTTAAGCTTTCTAATCTTTACCGTATGATAAATTATTAGCAAGATTTAATGGTTTCGTGTTAATGGATAAATCTATTAGCCGAATTTTCGAAACATAATAGAGGAAGCTATATGGCAGAACAGTATCAGGTAAAGATCATGCCGAGCGGCCTGACCTTACAAGTGAACGCATGTGAAACCATCTACGAGGCACTTTTGAGGAATAATGTACCTGTGGGAGGGGTGTGCGGGGGTAAAGGTGTGTGTGGAAAATGCGGTGTCAAAGTGTTAAGAGGAACTCCATCTCCCCCAACAGTGAAGGAGGAAAAATGGGCAAAGGTTCTAGGGAATGTTAGGCTAGCATGCCAAATGAAGATGTTGTCTGATGGCTTGATTGAGCTTAACCAACTCACAGCCATAGCCAAGGCTAAGATACTGACTTGGGGACAAGAAGTTAAAACAGAAGTTGAGCCGGCTGTAACGAAGAAAGAGATCTCATTGCCGACCCCTTCGCTCAATGATCAAAGAGCTGACCTTGAAAGACTACTGCAGACGATAGGAGTTCAAAGCTACGATGGGTACCTGCTTCGAAAGCTACCTGACTGCTTATGGGACTCTAAGTTCGATGTTGAAGTAGTGCTCCACGGTGGAGAGTTAGTCGATGTTAGATCCAAGGCTTCGAAGACTGGACTGTATGGAATCGCCTTCGACATAGGAACCACAACTATCGTAGGATACTTGTATGACCTTGAAAGCGGGAAACTCGTATCCGTAAAATCACACTACAATGAACAGATTAAGTATGGTGAAGACGTGATAAGCAGGATAGAGTTCGCAAGTAAAAGCCGAGAAAACCTGTCCAAGACGCAGGATGCGGTGATCAAGACGATCAATGATATAATATCAAACCTTCTGGGGGCCGCTCAAGTTGATGAAGGAGGAGTTTACGACATCGTATGTGCAGGGAACACAATAATGACCAACCTTCTTTTAGGGAGCAGCTGCTACCACACCTCACGGGCGCCATACATACCTCCATTCACTTCGCCGGTTAAGGTTAAGATAAGAGACCTTGGTATCCGCTCCAACCCCTCAGGGTACTTGAGAACACTGCCATCTATAAGTGCCTATGTGGGCGGAGACCTAGTAGCAGACATACTTGTATCAGAAATTTACGAGCAGAGAGGGCCAGTAGCGCTGGTCGATCTTGGTACCAATGGTGAAGTAGTCATTAAAACAGAAGAAGATTTTATGGCAACGTCTTGTGCAGCTGGTCCAGCACTTGAAGGTTACAGCATCAGAAACGGGATTAGGGCTATCAGTGGCGCGATTGAGTCAGTGTCCATAAGCGAAGACGGTGACGAGGTCTATTATAAGACGGTCTCCAATAGTAGGCCTGTTGGCATCTGCGGGTCAGGGATAGTTGAAGCGTTGGCTTGGATGGAGATCAGGGGAATAGTCAACAACGCGGGGAAGCTAGTTGAGAACTCGAGTAGAAGGGTTATCCGTTCCGATGGCGAGCTACAATATGTACTAGTTAATGAGAAGGACTCAGGGACTGGTGCGAAGATCGTTATAACACAAAGCGATGTGAGAAAGATTCAGGTTGCAAAGGCAGCCATCTTCTCATCCCTTCTGACATTAGCCAAGTTATGTAATATTGGCATCAAGGAACTGAAGAAGCTGTTTATCGCGGGTGCGTTTGGGACATATACCGACCCATTTTATGCTACAGTGCTTGGGCTTCTACCTGAGCTCCCTAAGGACAGGTACATCATGATAGGAAATGGTTCAGGGATGGGTGCGAGTCTGCTGCTACTATCTAAAGGTAAATGGGATTTAGCTAAAGAGTTGGCAAAAAGGGTTAAGGTGGTAGAATTGAACCTAATCAATTTCTTTAAAGACGAATTCATAAACGCGACCTTTTTGCCACATAAGAATGAACAGTTGTTTAGAACCACGTTAGACTTGATATCTAAGCTTCGTAAGACTTAGGTTCAAAAAGAGCTATTACGGGAGACATGGGTTTTTGAGCAAAAGACTTTTATGTTTTTGCTAAGTCACTTTTGAACCAGAGCATAATGATACCTGTTCTACACGTCTACGGGAAGGGGATAGCTGATACATGGGAGAGGTCTTTGATAATGCTATGGGAGAATGGAATAAAAATAAAGACCGAATACGACAAACCGCAGGACCCAGAGAGCATAGACGCGACGATGATTATGATCTCCAGTGATCCATTGTCTGAGCCGAGGATCCATTTATCGATCCCCTCGACTTTCAAAGACCTTCAGAAGTACAAGAGGGAAGTGGTTGACGGGGTTCACGACCATTGGATCGACCCTAAATCAGGTAAATGGACCTACACATATCATCAACGCCTTTTCAGGTACCCTACTGCCAATGGTTTTGTCGATCAGATAGAGTATGCGATAGATAAACTCTCTGACGTATATTATACTCGGAGAGCGCAGGCGATAACGTGGAACCCTGCCTTAGATCCTTCCACCGATGACCCGCCCTGTTTGCAGAGGATTTGGCTAAGGTGTACAGAAGAAGATGGTGTGCTTGTGCTTAATATGAACACGCATTGGAGGTCTAGGGACGCGTACAAGGCTGCTTTTATGAACATGTATGCTCTAACAGACTTGCAAAGAGTGATCGCGGACAGATTATCTAATAAGATAGGTAAGATAGTAAAGGTTGGGCAATACGTTGACATTTCTGACTCATATCATATTTATGGTTCATATATTGACGATTTTAAGGGAAGATTTCTAAAGGCGCTTGAGCAAAGAGAATTCTACTCAGAAAATATTAGACGTTCTCGAAGCTTGAATAGTAATCACCCTTTAGTCCAGAAAGAGATTATAGACGCTGACTTGGAGCTGGAGAAGGAAGCTCAGACATCGAAATAATCTCTTATTCTAAGTTTGGTAACCTTAGGCTCATAACTTGTTAAAAGCTCTTGGACCTTAGAAGGGTTCTTGTTCAAGCCTTCTAGCCTTGTGCGAGTTGCCTCCAAGAACCTTATCTCATTCTTTGCTAGGGCTAGCCTGTCATCGTTTAGTAACATCGACGTAGTCTCATATGCTGAAGTCAGAGTTCTCGAGAAAAAATCTTCTTCTCCGACGATGGCTTTACATATCTCATATGCGACTTCAGGGGCTAGCACGTAAGCCTGTGGGTCGACATATTTGTCTGATTTAACAAAGAGAGACTTTAACTCTTTCTCTTTCCCCATCTCTAATGCTGTGTTCATGATCTTTGTGTCGTAGTAGAGGATCTCCAAGAAGACCTCTGGGCCGCATCCTCCGAATAGGTTAATGTTCTCGGTCTGTTCGTTTGACCACAGGTCACATGTAGCAGCGATAATATTACCTACCAGACTTGAGTGGGCGACTGCAGCACTCTTTCCCTCCGTCGACATCGGATAACCTGTAATAGCTTTAATGAACACGTTCTCATATGCGCAGTCCTTGCCTGGGCCAACCGCACCTTCCTCATAGGCTACTAGGCTTCTACTCGCTGACATAACTCTTACTAGCGCTGCAAGCGAGTGTGCGATGACGTTATCTCTTTTTCCTCCAGCTAGTCGCATAGCTGTGTTAGCGAAGGCGCAGGCGCTGTCACCACCAGCTATTACATGTTTGTTGTTAGCGATCTTGACGATGTCTTTCCAGAGCTTCTTCATGTCTAGAGCTGCTAATTGGCCGATCGATGCAACAACCCCTAAGATATCTTGTCTTATAATCGCGTAGTTGAATAATTCCTTTCCCCCTTCTGACTCAATGGATAAAACATCTGCTCCATTTGATGCGACTGATTCAAACGTCTCCATTATCTTCATATAGCTGTCCTCATCGTGCTTAGGTCTCCCAAGGTCTCTGATATCTGCGACTGTAACTCTGAACCCGATGTTTAAACCATACTCTTGTGCGTACCTGTCTATGATGTGTCTTTGAAGTTGTGTGATGTCCCCTGGTAGATCTTTGGTGCGCATTTCTAGGTACGTTAATTCGGTTTCGAGTTGGAGACTTCTTATATCCAAGTCAACAGCTCTCTTAAGAATTGATTCCGTTATCTTTCCATACTCTTCCTTTACATCTTTATCTACTCTTGGAAAGTATTTGATTTCAGGTATTACCTGTCCTTTCCCAACCTCTAAATTATGCCCATACCTTAATGGATATTTGGCTCTGCCAAATATTAAGGTGTCCGGGCTTAACGTGACTTCTTTGAAACGCATAACTTTATTGGTGCCCCATATTCTACGTTATCCATCCCTTACAGATCCTTACTCCTTGGACTGCGTTGGCTCCATATCCATCTGCTCCTATGCTCTTCGCAAACTCCTCGGTAACCGCTGCTCCTCCTATAATCACTTTGACCCGATCTCTTAGACCTGTTTTCTTTAGGGCTTCGATGACGTTCTTCATTTCGACCATTGTGACAGTAAGTAGAGCTGACATAGCTACTACCTGCGGCTTCTCCCTTTTAACTGCCTCGAGGAAGGATTCAACAGGAACGTCGGCTCCTAGATCAACGACTTCAAATTCAGAAGCCTCAAGCATCATGCTTACAATATTCTTACCTATGTCATGTAGGTCACCACTTACAGTTCCTATAACAACCTTCCCAATCTTCTTGACTTCAGCCCCCTTTAAATAGGGTTGAAGGATCTGGGTGATCTCCTTCCCGATCTCCCCTGCAACTATCAACTCGGATAGGAAGTATTCAGATGCCTCAAACTTCTTTCCAACGATCTCCATTCCCTCTGCAATGCTTTTGAGGATGATCTCCTGTGGGTCAACCTTGTTCTCAAGTGCGATTTTTGTGAACTCTTTGGACTTTTCAAAATCTAGGTTAACAATACTATCTCGAATATAATTCAATATGTCTGTCTTGTCCAATTTCTGTCACAGTTTCATCTCTACCTTATATATTTAAATTTTATTCAAGGTTAAGTTAAAAATAACAAAAAAAGTTTGTAAATGCTCATGAAAACTATGTTTTCATATAAAACTGTAAACCGTATCTGTTCGCCTCCTCAAACATCGATATAATGTTCTGAGGAGGTGTAAGGGGTTGAATATTGTGAACCGACGCTAGAACGTATCCTCCACCATGAGCTAAGTCGTTAATCCTAAGCTGAACCTCATTTCTCACATCAAGTGGCGTCCCAAATGGGAGTACACGTTGCGTGTCAACAGCACCCCAGAAGATGAGTCTATCTCCAAACTCAGCCTTTAACTTACTACTATCCATTCCCTTTGCACTCACCTGTACCGGGTTTATTCCCGATATTCCTACGTCAATTAGGTCTGGGATGAGAGGTGTGATTGCGCCGTCGCTGTGAATTATTACCTTTGCGTTCGTCGCACTTTTAAAGGCGTCTATGATCTTCCTGTGCCTAGGCTTTACGAGCCACCTATATGCTTGAGGTGAAAGGATCGGGCCTGTCTGTGTGCCAAGATCATCGCCGAAGAAGATGAAATCCAAGTATCTTCCTATTGGTGAAACATACTTCTTTATGAACTCCACCATTAAGTCGGAGATCTTCTCAATGACTGCTTCTGCAATTTTAGGGCGTAAAATCGTGTCTGATAAAAATTTTTGGTACCCTCGAACTAATAATGAATGGGCGAATGAGCCTACGACGATGTATGGGAATCCAACAGCGTATTCGCTTTTAGCTAATTTTTCGGCTTGGCTTATCATGTCTTCTAGATCGAGGTTCATGTCTTCGATCTTTGGCCAAGGATAACTGTTGACTTCATAAACGTTGTCGGCGTTCATTAGAGGGCTTCCATTCTTTGTGACGTCGTAGTAGTAGCCTGTAAACTTTCTCCTTATCCCCCATATATCCACTGTTTCAGGTGGAGGGGATTCATCCACTTTAATTAGTTTCGGATAGATGTACCGCGTGTCCACTCTAAACCTTCTTAAGATGGTTTCAGAAGGTCTCGTTGAACGAGCTACAGGGTCTAAGATGAATATCTTATCTTCCTTTAAGGAGATGTGTCTTAAAAGGTCTTTGTAGGCTTCTATGTGAATTGAGGATATCGTGTTGCCGAGGTCTATTGGAACCTTATCCGGTTCCTCGTGGTTAAGGGCTGCGATAACTCTCTCTTTGGGCGTCATATCAGCTTGTCTCCAGCAGTTTTATAGATGAATCTTTATTTATCCTTTATCTAGCCTCCAAAAGCGTAAAAGCTTTTATATCGTCATTAGAATTGAAAGAAATAATGCCTATTAAGGTTTTTAATATAAAAAATGTGAATATTCAACGCATATTAGGTGGGCCAATAAAACCGTTGATCTCTAATAGGGATATCAGCAAGAATCAAGAATTCGCATTGGGAGTCTTTAAGCCTAAAGAGGGATTATTTTTCCACACACACCCTAGATCTGAAGAAACCTACTTCATAGTGAGCGGTACCGGAACAGTATTTGTTGAAGAGCTAAAGAAACCTGTTAAGGTAAAGGAAGGTGACGTCGTATACATCCCTGCGGGCATGCCTCACGGGGTGAAAAACACGGGTAGAAGGAATCTTCTAATAGCCTTCTTCCTCTCACCAGGGGATACGAATGTAGGATACAGTATTGGCGAAGATTGTAATGTTCTAGAGGAAGAAGTGCCATCGCCCTAATTATGGGAAGTACTACCTTATTGTAATATTCTTGAACTAAATTCGGTAAAAATGCAAAAAGATATAGGTTTGATTAGGTTGATGCAAGATGGTAGAAATGTTTCCTAACATGGTCGATGTGAGACAATATTTTGATGCTGTACCTGCGATAGACCACAAAGAGGTTCTAAGAAGCGAATTAAGAAGCGCTGGACTAGATTCAATAATCAAACCTGGCTACAAGGTCGCAATCACTGCTGGTAGTAGAGGTGTTACTAATATCGCTGAAATAATTAAGACGATCGTTGAAGAGGTTAAGAAGGTTGGTGGGAATCCGTTCATAATACCTGCGATGGGGAGCCATGGTGGGGCAACATCTGAAGGCCAGATAAGAGTGCTCTCCGATTTAGGGATCACGGAGGAATCGGTAGGTGCTAAGATCGAGGCCTCGATGGAGGTTAAGGAGATTGGACGACTTGAGAACGGTTCTCCCGTGTACGTCTCGAAGGTTGCTCTAGGCGCTGACGCGGTCATCGTTGTCGGCAGAGTTAAACCTCATACAGACTTTAAAGACGAGGTCGAAAGCGGGCTTATGAAGATGATGGTTATAGGGCTAGGAAAGCAGAAGGGTGCTCAAACCTTTCACTCACATGGCAGGTTTGGTTATCATAATTTGATCGTCCCCACTGCGAAGAAGATCATGGAGAACGCTCCGATAAAGCTCGGTGTAGCGATCGTTGAAAACCAGTACCATGAGACTGCTTTGATTAAGGCGATTGCGCCTAAGGAGATCGAGGAAGAAGAGAAGAAGCTTCTTGTAAAGGCGAAGGAATGGATGATGCGGATCCCCTTCACCCAACTAGACTTCTTGATAGTTGAGAAAATAGGTAAGAATATCAGTGGCACTGGAATGGACCCGAATGTAACTGGAAGGTTCGCTTGGCCCGAGGAAAAGCCTAGTGACCTCCCAAATGTGAGGATAATCGCTGCGCTCGATTTAACCAAAGAAACAGAAGGGAACGCGATCGGTGTCGGGTTAGCAGATATTATCACTAAAAGGCTCTTTGACAAGATTAACTTCAATGACACATATATGAACTCTCTTACAGCGGGTGTTATTGGGTTGATAGCTGCTAAGATACCTACAACTATGCCAACTGATAAGGACACGATTGAATTAGGGTTGACGCTACTTAACAAAAGACCTGATGAGGTTAGAGTGATGAGGATAAAGAATACGTTAGAGCTCTCCAAGTTCCAAGTGTCAGAAGCACTTCTTGAAGAGGTTAAAGGTAATAGCAAGCTCGAAGTTTTAGGAAGCCCGCAACCGATGCAGTTCGACATTCTCGGTAACTTAATCTAACATATAAAAAGAAGTCGGGAAGGCGGACTTATGCACCGCCTTCGAAGACCTTCTTCTCTATCTCAATCGCGTAGTGGCACGCAACCATATGGCAATTGCTACTTAACTTTGGTTCCTCTGACCTACAAAGCTCGTCTGCATAGGGGCAACGTGGGTGGAACTTACATCCTTTAACCACGTCATAAACGTGTTCATGGTTACCATTGTGTCGGGGTATATTCAATCTTTTGGTTAGGTAGATCGATGGCACAGAAGATATTAACAACTGCGAATATGGGTGTAGTGGTCTACCGAACACTTCTTCACTCGTTCCCAATTCAACCAGTTTACCTAAGTACATTACTCCTACTCTATGGCTTATGTAACTTACAATAGATAGACTGTGAGATATGAACAGGTATGATAGGTTGAGTTTTCCCTGAAGTTTTTCTAATAGGTTTAATATCTGAGCTTGAACTGAGACGTCTAGGGCTGACGTTGGTTCGTCGAGGACGATGAACTCTGGTTCAGCAAGTATTGCTCTAGCAACAGCTATTCTCTGCTTCATGCCTCCACTCAGATGATGAGGGTACATGTCTAGGACATCAGGCCTTAAACCTACGTCTTCAAGGACTTCTTTGACCCTTGTTGTATAGTCACCTGTATAATGGCTGCATTCAAGTGCCTCTAACAGCGTTTTCTTTATCTTCATTCTAGGGTCGAGTGATGAGTCTGGGTTTTGGAAGACTACTTGCATCTTCCTTCTAGCTTCTTTTATCTCCCCCTTTTTCGCTTTTGTTAGGTCAAGGCCTTTGAAGGATACTGTACCACTACTTGGTTTCTCAAGCCAAAGTAGTAGCCTGCCTAGTGTGCTCTTTCCGCTACCGCTTTCTCCAACCAGTCCAAAGATCTCGTTACCGTTTATAGTGATGTTTATGTTTGACACAGCTGTTAGAGTGTTAGACTTAGTCGTAGTCAATTTTATGTTATAGTGTTTTGAAAGTTTCTCTCCTTTAACGATCTCCATCCTGTTCACCACACAGCGTGGCAGGCTACGTACCTACCATCTGCCTTTTCTAATTTTGGTTCGATGGTTTTGCACTTATCATTGGCATATGGGCATCTTGGGTGGAATTTGCAGCCGCTAGGTAGATTGGACATATCTGGGACGTTGCCTGGTAAAGGTTTTAAAACGCATTTAAGTCCCTTCGGGACACATGTCATTAAGGATTGAGTGTATGGGTGCTTCGGGTTATGGAATACGTCCTCGAAGGTGCCTATTTCAAGCATCCTCCCTGCGTACATTATTCCTATCTCGTTACAGACTTCCGCTGCGACGCCGATGTCGTGTGTTATTAGGATCATCGACAGCTTCTTCGTCTCAGATAGTTCCTTGATGAGTTTTAGTATTTGGGCTTGAATTGTGACATCTAATGCTGAAGTGGGCTCGTCAGCTATTACAAGCTTAGGGTTCAAGGCTATGGCCATAGCGATAATGACCCTTTGCTTCATCCCCCCACTAAGTTGATGAGGGTATGACATCAGCCTTTTCTCAGGCTCGGGTATGCCAACTGTTTCTAAGAGTTTGGCGCTTCTGGTGTATGCTTCTGTCTTATCATAGCCATGGGTTGTAAAGACTTCGATCAATTGGTCCCCTATCCTCAAGACAGGGTTCAATGCTGAACTAGGGTCTTGGAACACTACTGAAATATCAGATCCCCGAAGTTTCCTTAGTTCTTCTTGGCTTAGTTTCAAGATATCAATTCCGTTTAAACGCACTGAGCCAGAGGCTTCTCCTGGGCATAATCTAACGATCGAGAGACCTAGGGTGCTCTTCCCACTACCGCTTTCCCCAACTATCGCGAACCTATCACCCTCTCTTATAGAGAATGACACATCGTCAACAGCTCTTATCTTCTTGTCCTCAAATCGATAAGTAACCCTTAGGTTTTGAACTTCCAGTAGTTTATCACTTTGAAGCAATTACTTCACCGATCCTATCCCCTATTTTGTTAAAGGAGAAAACTACCAAGAAGACCGCTAAACCTGGGAAGATGATCAAATGCGGTGCGTAGAACATGTATGTTCTACCTGTACCGAGCATCGTCCCCCACTCTGGCTGAGGAGGTGGCACCCCTATCCCAAGAAAACCTAGTCCTGATGCGAAAAGTATGGCTGTCCCTAGGTTAAGGGTTATTTGAGCTATAAGGGTTGGAGAGATGTTTGGGATGATATGCCTCGTCATTATCTTGATGTTGCTTACTCCCAGTTGCTTTGCAGCCAAAACATACTCTAGCTCTTTGACCTGTAATGTCAGCCCCCTAGACATCCTAATATATGATGGAACCAGTGATAAAGCTACAGATGCGATCACCGTTGCTAAGTTGTTGCCCATTATAGCCACAAACATTACCGCAAGTAGAAAACCCGGTAGGGCCAACAGGACGTCTGTAAACCTTTGCGTGATCGTGTCCACTGCTCTGCCATAGAAGCCTGATAATATACCTACTATTATCCCTACTAGAGCACCGATTGCTGTGGCGGCGAAGGATATCGTCAAGGTCAGCTTAGCGCCATGGATGACCCTGCTTAGGATGTCTCTCCCAAGTTCGTCTGTACCGAAAGGGTGTTCCCACGAAGGAGGTTTGTTGCTGATCGAAAGGTCTGATTCGATGGGGCTGTAGGGTGCGAGGAAGTCCGCGAAGAGCGCCATAAATATGAAGGATAATAGAATAATTATACTAGCGAGCACCATCTTCGACTTCACGAGTTCACGTGCGAGGGTGTTCACCCAAGCCTCACCCTCGGATCCACTATTGTATATATTAAGTCAGTTACTAAGTTCACGAGCGCGTATAGAAGCGCGAATATGAATATCGATCCCTGCACCATCGGGTAGTCTCGATTGTTTATGGCGTCTATAATTAGTCGCCCAAGCCCTGGCCACGCGTAAATAGTCTCAGTTATCACAGCCCCTCCTAACAAGCTTCCAAACTGTAGTCCTATTATAGTGACGACGGGGATCAGTGCGTTTCTGAGGATGTGCTTGTATAGTATAACTCTCTCCGTGAGCCCTTTAGACCTCGCGGTGACCACGTACTCCTTCTCCATCGAGTCTATTACGCTAGCCTTCGTGATTTTAACTATGAAGGCCATCAAAAAAAGGGCTATCGTTATGGTGGGTAGTACGAAGTGTGCTGGTGTACCGTATCCCCCTGCTGGGAGGAGGTGTAACTCGACGGCGAAGACAGTTATCATGATCAACCCAAGCCAATAGGTTGGGAGAGAGATCCCCACTATTGAAAAGGTTGAAACCAATGTGTCTATTTTGCTACTCTTTCTTGAAGCTGCGAAGACCCCAAGGGGGACACCTAATGCGACTGCTAATGCGGTGCTGCTTAGTGCTAACGCGAGGGTGTTAGGGAGCCTCGCCATCACCTCGTATAGGACGGGTGAATCGGTCCTCGCAGAAACGCCTAGATTAAACGTGAACAGGTTTGCCATGTATGTAAAAGGCTGCACATATAATGGCTTGTTCAAACCGAGTTGTTCCCTTATAAGTTCAACATCTTCTTCACTGGCCATTAAACCAGCTAAGACCCTAGCTGGGTCGCCAGGAATTAACCTGATCAAAATAAAAAGGAAGGTAACTAACCCTAATAACGTGGGTATTAGGACCAGAACCCTATTAAAAAAATATTTGAGGGCTGCCGTACCGACACCTCACGTCTTACGAGATTTTGACTGTTCTTATATCGAAGGTCTCATAAGGATATATGACTAATCCGGAAACCTTATCGCTGTGTGCGACGATGAACTTCTGAACATATAAGAATATCCATGGACAGTCGTTCCAGATCTCTTTTTGTGCTTCAGCGTACATACTGAGCCTCTTATCAGAGTCAACCTCGCGCCTGGCTTGGTCCAATAGCAAATCCACCTTCTCATTCTTGTAAATCATCGTGTTGAACTTTCCAGGTGCCCATTGTGAAGAATGCATAGTAGGATACAGCATCGTGTCAGCATCAGGTACTGTCATCGCGTAGCCTACAAAGGTCATGTCCCATGTTGAATTCGTTGGACTAGCTCCTAAAAGCTGTGATACGAAGGTAGGCCAGTCAGGGGTGAACAGTTCAACGGTGATACCAACCTTAGAAAGGTAGGATTGTATCGCTTCTCCAACCTGTCTGTCAAATAAGTACCTTCCTGTAGGCACCATCATCTTGCATGTGAACCCATTTGGGTAACCGGCTTCAGCTAAGAGCTTCTTAGCCTTTTCCACATTGTATTCGTATGGTTCATTATGTGCGTATCCGAAGAACGATGGAGGTACTGGCGCATCTGAAATTGTGCCTAAACCGAATACGATGTTCTTAATTATTGCTTCCTTGTCGACAGCATAGTTCACTGCCTGCCTTACCTTCACGTTACTGAACGGTCCTTTAGCCGTATATAGGTTCACTGTCATAACCCTAGTACTGTCAGCGACGACGACTTTAACTCCAGGAGTCCCACTGAGTTTGGATACATCTGTTGGAGGTGGTGAAAGTATCATATCTAAGTCACCTGAGAGAAGCATCGCCTCCCTTGTTTGAGCTTCAGGGATGACTTTGAATACGACCTCGTCTACTGAAATTGGTCCACCCCAATACTCATCAAATTTGACGAAGACCATCTTATCTCCTTTGACCCATTCTTTGAACTTCAACGGCCCTGTCCCTAGGTTGTAGAGGTTCCTCGCCATGTTATCTTCACCGAGGATCGCGTACTGAGTTGGGGATATGATGTAGAACATTGATATCGCTCTAATGAACGGTGCATATGCGAACTTCAAGTTAAAACGTACTGTGTACTCGTCAACGACTTCGGTGGTGTTTAAGGCGGCCAACAGGTTTCTGTTAGGTACTTTCACCTGAGGGTTGAGGAGTCTGTCAAATGTGAACTTGACCGCTGCTGCATTAAATGGCGTACCATCTTGGAACTTGATGTTCTTCTTCAGCTTCATGGTCACCTGTAATCCGTCAGGCGATATGGAATGACTCTCAGCAAGCCAATAGATCATATTTCCCTTTTCGTCGTAGAACGTGAGTGGTTCGCAGACAAAGCTTACGATGTTGTTTATTGTTGTCGTGGTTTGACCTGCTGTGTCGAGTGTGTCAGCGTCTGTTCCAATCCCTATTCTAAGCACCTTCTTAGGGCCAGTAGTAGTGGTCGTGGTTGTAGGAATTATCGTAGTTGTTGTAGTCGTCGACGTTGTTGTGGTCGTTGTAGTAGGAGACGATGTAGTTGTTGAAGTCGTTGTAGTGGTTGTCGGTGTGGGTGTTGATAATTGCCATAAGTAGATACCTACACCAGCGATCACCACTATGGCAGCAACCACAATCACCATCAGCTTATTAAGAGCTCGAGGCTTCATTTTAGAAAACTTACCTCGCATAAGCAACACCCTCCTTGAATACCGCAACTATGTTCTCCTTCTTTTGTAGTAGGCTTACGTCCTCAAGAGGATTCCCCCTCACTATAAGGATGTCCGCGTACTTTCCTGGCTCTAAAGTTCCTGTTTTATCAATTATCCCACATGCTTCAGCGCCATTTCTACTTGAAGCAATTATAGCCTCCATCGGTGTGAAGTCACATTTCTCAACAAGTAATTCGAGCTCTAACGCGTTCTCCCCAAACTTAAGCATCGGCGTACCGATGAAGTCGGTTCCTGTAGCAACCTTTACCCCATTCTTTTTCGCCATCTTTATGTTCTTCACATGCTCCTCTATTACCTCGATAGATTTCCTCAAACCCCATTCAGGGGTTCCAGCCTCTTTACCTTTAGAAACGATTCGATGAACGATTGAGAGTGTAGGTACTACGATAGCGTCTTGCCTTATCATCGTTTTACAGCATTCTTCGTCCATGTATATCCCGTGTTCTATAGTCTTAACCCCAGCAGCCAACGCGTTCTTGATGCCTTTTGTACCTTGAGCGTGTGAGGCGACAAAGGTCCCAACCTTTCTCGCCTCATTAACTATCGCCTTTATCTCGTCAACCGTAAACTGTTCGTCTTCAGGTTTGTCCTTCTGCGACATGACACCTCCTGTAGAACATATCTTGATGAAGTTCGCCCCCTCTCTTAGCGTTGTCCTCGCTGCCTTGATACATTCGTCAACACCATCACATATAAGACTTCCGAAACCAAGCTTATACTCGCCTCTTTCCTTAGCCATCTTCGGTGGGAAGTAGTGTTCCTCAGCATGCCCAAAGGTTTGAGTTAGAATCCTACCTGCCGCGACTATCCTAGGCCCCTTAGTCAAACCTCCCTCAACCGCCATCCTTAGGTATGGGGCGTTTATTCCTCCACAGTCTCTTACAGTTGTGAAGCCAGCAGCTAAGAGATCTTGAATGTCATATACTGATTTTATTAGTAGGACCTCGGTTGGCCTAACGATCGACTCCTCTACAAATTTGTCCGTTAGATGCCCTGCTATGTGTAGGTGTGAGTCGATCAACCCAGGCATAACTGTGTAGTTGCTCGCATCGAAGACCTCGATTTGTTGATCAATGGATTTAGAAATTGACTCGATTTTACCGTTGTTTACAACAACATAGACATCGTTTTTTGGAGAAGCACCTGTGCTATCTATAAGCAGCCCAGATTTTATAGCGAATTTACTGCTTTTCGATTCCGACATTTGTAAGTCAAAGCTAATTCTAAATTAATATATAAACATTTAAACTGAGAAATTAGGAAAGTGGAATATTATATGATTTTTGATAGTTTTTTAAAAAATATGTGCTAATTTGTTATTTCGAAATGGACGCTATTACGTAACTAAGCTAAAAAGGAGCCTAAATATTGTTCAATATTATCAGGTTTGGTGGAATACCATCCTTACCTCTCTCCTCGCTTCGTTTATTAGGTCGTTCAATACAACGAAGGCTCTGCCTACATCTTCAGTCTTCACCAATATAATAGTGTCGGTGTAAGAACTTGATGTGTCTTCTATGTTGATACCTACCATAAACAGCTTCTCATATAGTGATATTGCGCATCCAGGAACATCTGTGATATCAGGTGTACTAGATACTATTATCGCCGCTAAACCCTTTCTAAATTCAAGCGAAGCACCTCTCCCAAGGAAGTTGTACGCCTCTTCTGAACACCCTTCCTCTAGGATGATGGTTATCGCGGAGGTAGCTAAAGAGACATGTATGATGAACTGCACGTACTTCCTCACAAACTCGGTGAATTTAATCATCATCGCCCGCGTCTTCTCAACCGTTATCTTCGCTACCCCCGTTTTTACCGAGACGTCACTGTCGGCTAAGACCATCAGAACGTCCTTTCTACTATTAGGCGTAGCGGGTTTGAGCCTTTTAAGTGAGGTGACTATGCTCTGGTAGCTAACGTCGAACCCCACCTTTTTATCGACTAAGGGTTTGATTTTCCGTGCGATAGCGCTGTAGTTCGCGTACCCCTCTCTGATGGAGGACTGAATAAATATGTTGTTGTTCACTATCTCTTTCACACTACCTGTTATGCTATGACTAATATTGGTCATAAGTATGGTCTATTGGACAAAAATAGTCAAAAAACATATAAACTTATCGCTTAATAGCCGAATTCCTATGACAAAACAGAAGGTTGTCTTAGCTTACTCAGGGGGTTTAGATACCTCTGTTATGATAAAATGGTTGAACGAGAAGTATGGTTATGAAGTTGTCACTGCCATCGTCGATCTAGGCCAGGGGGAAGACTTTAAGGCTATTGAAGATAAGGCCTACCAGGTTGGAGCTATCAAACACTACACGATAGATGCAAAGGAAGAGTTCGTTGACTTGTACATTTCTAAGGCTGTAAAGGCCAATGGTCTTTATCAAGGCAAGTACCCGCTGAGTACGGCTATCGGAAGGCCTTTGATAGTTAAAAAGTTGGTCGAGGTTGCGGGTATGGAGAACGCGGCTGCTATAGCGCATGGTTGCACTGGGAAGGGGAACGACCAGGTTAGGTTTGAGGTAACGGCTAGAGCATTGAATTCAAAATTAAATGTCTTAGCGCCTGTCAGAGAATGGAACCTGAATAGAGATGAAGAAATCGAGTACGCTATGAGACACGGGATCCCCATTGAAAGATCTGCTAAAAAGTATAGCATAGACCAAAATCTTTGGGGAAGGTCGATAGAGGGAGGAACCCTAGAAGACCCGATGAGCGAGCCGGAGGAAGACGTATACGAGTGGGTCACGCCGCCATCTAAGGCTCCTGATTCACCATCGTATTTAGAAATAGGGTTTGAAGGAGGTTTACCTGTCTCCATAGATGGAGACAAGGAAAGCTTGATGTCGATAATCTCTAAAGTGAACAAGGAAGCGGGTCGAAACGGAGTGGGTTTGATCGACCATATCGAGGATAGGCTTGTCGGGATAAAGAGTAGAGAAGTCTACGAATGCCCAGGGTCGATTACATTGATAGAAGCGCATAAGGCTTTGGAAAAGATGGTCCTGACAAGACATCAGTTAAGCTTTAAAGAGTTAGCAGACTCTGAGTGGTCTCGCCTCGTCTATTTCGGACTTTGGTCAGATCCCCTAAGATCTGATCTAGAAGCGTTTATCGATTCCACTCAAGTTAGGGTAAGTGGAAAGGTTAGGGTGAAGATGTATAAGGGAAGTCTAGCTGTCGTTGGACTCCAGTCATCTTACTCTCTTTACGACAAGCAGCTTTCGACGTATGGAATCGACTCCAAGTTTGATCAGAAAAGCTCTGCAGGATTTATTGAAATCTGGGGGCTGCAGTCTAGAGTAGCTTATGAAGTTTCTAAAAAAGCGTGAAGAAGAAATGGTGGACCTGCTTAGAGGAAGAAGGCTTGAAGACATCGATCCTCTTGCTTTAGATTACACCGCATCTATCAAACAGGATGCACCACTTCTTAATCCAGTTATCGCAATCAATAAAGCCCATATCATATCACTCTTTGAAGCTGGTCTTCTGGAAAGAGAAAAAGCCAGCCAGATCCTTAAGGCATTAGATGTCATACAAGTAACTTCCTTAGATACTCGGGTTGAAGACGTTCATATGTTCGTTGAACAGCTTGTTAAAGAAAAAGTTGGAAGCATAGGAGGTTTCTTGAACTTGGGAAAGAGTAGAAACGATCAAGTTTCCACCGCGATCAGAATTGTTGTTAGGGAATCCATTTTGGACCTAATAGTATCTTTAATCAATTTAACTAATTTACTCCAACTCAAGGCGGCGGAGAACATTGATAAGGTTATGCCATCATACACCCATCTTCAAGTTGCTCAACCTATTACCGCGGCACATTGGCTGTTAGCATACGAGAACATGTTGAAGAGGGATATAGATAGGCTCTTTCAGAACTATGAGAGAGTGAACTCTTCACCGATGGGTGCCGCTGCATGCGCAGGTACAACTCTAAACCTAGATAGGTACTTTGAAGCAGAGTTGCTAGGATTCAACTCAGTCGTAGCTAATTCCCTTGACGCAGTGAGCTCAAGAGACTTCCTATTAGAGTACATGTGGGTACTATCCTCGATTATGTTAACTATCAGTAGGATGAGCGAAGACATCAACTTCATGTGTAACAACGAAGTGGGAGTTATCAAGGTGCCTGACGCCTACTCTTCTACAAGTAGTGCAATGCCACAGAAGAAGAACTCTGTTGTCACAGAGATTTCTAGAGCCTCGTCTGCAATGGTGGCATCAAACCTTTTTGGTGCTATGTGCGTCTACAAGGGTCTACCTCTCTCATATAATTTGGATCTCCAAGAAATAACGCCTAAAGCATGGGAAAGCTATGAAAGGGCTAAAAAATCTCTTGAAGTCTTTACAAGGCTTCTAGCTGGCCTAGAGTTCGATGAGAAAAGAGGTGAAGAAGTTCTTATACAAAATTTCTCAACAGCTATGGAGCTTGCCGAGTACATAACGATAAAGGTTGGTGTGCCATTTAGAGATGCGCATCATCTAGTTGGGTCATATATTAAGCGATGTATCGAAAACAGAATTGCACCCGCTTCTAAGAATGCGTATGAAGTTCTGGTGGAGGAATTGGGAAAGTACACATCAAAGGTGATGCGCTTCGACGATTACTTAGCCATCATAGACCCTAAGGGGAGTGTTATCAAAAAGACTATATATGGGGCTCCAACCCCATCCAACACAGAAAAGATGATAGAAGAAAGACGCCAACAAAATCTAAAATACATGAAAGCAATTGAACAGGAAAGGGAAAGGCTTGGTAAGGCGTCTTCAATGCTTGAAGATAAAGTTAAAAAGATCATCGGAGGTGAAAAATCTTGAAAACTACATGTGAAGTATGCAGTGGGGCGATAGAGGTACCAAACGATGCAATAAAAGGAGAAATAGTGAGCTGCCCTGATTGCGGAACCGAATATGAAGTAATCGAAGTAAAAGAGGGTGGGGTATCTCTAAAACCTGCTGAAGAAGTTGGTGAAGACTGGGGAGAATAAGTCAAAGTTGTCATTAACAATCTTATATGATCGACTAAGGTGGGAGGAAAAAGCCTTAGCGGAAGAAGCTCAAAGGATAGGCGTAAATGTGAATATGGTTGATGCTAAGACGACGCCTCTTGAGCTTGTAGGCAATGGTCTCACAAAAGAACCATTTGGGGACGTGGTACTGGAGAGGTGTATGAGCCATATCAGAGGACTCTACTATGCAGCGATTTTAGAGAAAGAGAAGGTTGTTATAAACAGCTTTAATGTAACCCTTGTAACAAGTAATAAACTTCTCACTACGCTCGCACTTGACAAAGCGGGTGTTCCTACGCCTAGGACTGCAGCAGCATTCTCCCTTGAGTCCGCAATTGAACAGGCTGATCGGATGGGTTACCCTCTGGTGATTAAACCTGTAATTGGGAGCTGGGGGAAGATGGTCGCCTGCGTTAGAGATAAAAGGGAAGCTGAAGCCCTGTTCGAAATTAGAGAGATGATCCACGAGCCCCTCCAACAAGTATACTACCTTCAAGAGTACATACAAAGGCCTCCAAGGGACCTTAGAGCGATAGTGGTCGGAGATAGGATATTGACCTCAATATACCGTTACCAGCCTGAAGGCGACTGGAGGACTAATATCGCGAGAGGGGGGTACGCAGAGCTCGCTAAACTAGATAAGGAACAAGAAGATATAATATTAAAGGCAGCTAAGGCGGTAGGCGAAGGTGTGATGGGTGTGGATGCTATGGAGAGCGACCGAGGTCTACTTGTCCACGAGATTAACGGTTGTGTCGAGTTCAAGGGTGCTGCGAGTGTTTCTACAGTTAATATACCTAAGGCGATAGCGGAATATGCGTTGGAGAAGGTGAGAAGATAGTGGTGAAGGTTGGAATCGTTGGAGCCTCCGGCTACGTAGGTGGAGAAGTGTTAAGACTACTCTTATCACATGGCCAAGTTGAAGTCGTATCTGCTACTTCGAGGCAGTACGCAGGTGAATACGTCTTTAAGACACATCCAAACCTGAAGGGAGTAACCAATCTGCAGTTCTCAGCTGACGATCCACTTAAAGTTGCTTCGAAGGCCGACGTCGTCTTCTTAACCGTGCCACATGGTCTATCATGCAAGATCACACCCAAGCTGGTCGAAACAGGTGTTAGGATCTTAGATATGAGCGCTGATTTCAGGTTGAAGGATCCACACGCATACGAGAAATGGTACGGCTTCACGCATCCAGCACCTGATCTTCTAGGCAAGTTCGTATACGGCCTACCAGAACTTCACAGGTCTGAGTTGAAGGGTGCAAAGTATGTTGCTGTACCTGGGTGTATGTCTACAGCTGCTATTGTTAGCTTAGCACCTTTAGCTAAAGCTGGGTTGGTGGAAAAGGATGTGATCGTCGATGCTAAGATAGGGTCATCTGGAGCAGGTGGAAAGCCATCTCTCTCTACACACTTTTCTGAAAGGTTTGGTGTCGTCAGAGTCTACAAACCTGTCGCGCATAGACACACAGCTGAGATAGAACAGGAACTTAACTACGTCTCAGGTAAGAGCGTCCAAGTTGGGATGACCGCACACGCTGTGAACATGGTTAGAGGAATCCTCACTACATCACATGTTATGACTTCTTCGAAGCCCGAAGTAGCTATGATCTGGAAGGCATATAGAGGAATGTACAAGGACGAACCATTCGTCCGATTCATAATGGATAAAAAAGGGTTATACAAGTACCCTGACCCTAAGATCGCTATAGGATCGAACTTTGCTGATGTAGGATTTGAAGTCGACCCCTACGTTAACAGAATAGTGGTCTTTGGCGCAATAGATAACCTGATTAAAGGCGCAGCTGGTAATGGCGTCCAATCGATGAACCTAATGTTCGGGTTCGATGAAAAGGAAGGCTTGAACTTCCCAGCACTTCATCCGGTGTAGGTTTATGGTGACTGTTGTAAAAGTGGGTGGGAGTTTACTTAAGCTAGGCCCTCCGGAAAACATTCTAGCCGACTTCTGCAAAGCCCTTGAAGTGGAGAAGCTCATCCTAGTCCATGGCGGAGGATACGAAGTAACTGAAATGGCTGAGAAGCTTGGTAAAAAACAGAGATTCATAGTCTCACCTGAAGGAATGAGGAGTAGGTACACAGACAAGGAAACAATCGAAATCTATACCATGGTCATGAAGGGCAAGATCAACTCTGAAATCGTGTTAGCACTTGGTGGCAAGGGTGTTAAGGCAGTTGGGTTATCGGGTTTCGATGGTGGACTCATTCTAGCAGAAAGGAAGAAGAAGCTTATCGCGATAGACGAGAGAGGGAGGAGGGTTGCGATGGAAGGCGGATACACAGGTAAGATAGTAAAAGTAAACCCCCAAATTATTCAAGTATTAACTAGCGAAGGATATGTTCCTGTTATAGCTCCAGTGGCGATCGGGACTGAAGGGGAACCATTAAACGTTGATGGAGATAGGGCTGCAGCCTACATCGCAGGGGGGTTAGGTGCAGATAGGGTCGTCTTCCTAACAGATGTAGCTGGCGTCATGGTCAACAATGAATTGGTAAAAGAGCTTACTTTAGAAGGTGCGAAGGCCAGCATGAGGAAGGTAGGTTTTGGGATGGATAAGAAGCTTCTGGCTGCGATTGAGGCAATAGAGCAAGGCACTAAAGAAAGTATTATTTCAGCAGGTAACATTGAGAACCCTATAACAAACAGCTTAAACGGAGAATCTAGAACGGTGATAAGAAGATGACCTTAGAGTTCGATGAAATAAAGTCTATCGAAGACGCACACCTAGTACACACATATCAAAAGTTCCCTGTTGCGATAGTAAAGGGGGAAGGCTGCAGGTTGTATGATGTTAACGGAAAAGAGTACCTCGATTACATGAGTGGCTATGGTGTCGCAATCCTAGGGTACTCAAACAAGAAGGTCATAGACGCGGTAAAGGAGCAAGTCGAAAAACTTTCAATACTACATAGCTCAATTTACAGCGAGCAGAGGGCTCTCTTTCTGAGAAGGCTTATGTCCGTTACCCCTACCGGGTTAAACGTTGCTTACCTAGCGAACAGCGGAACTGAAGCGATTGAAGCAGCGTTGAAGGTCGCTTTAAAGAATACGAAGAGAAAGAAGGTGATCGCTATGAAAGGTGCGTATCATGGTAAAACGTTAGGCGCTCTCTCTCTAACCTTCTCTGAGAAGTACAGGTCTTCTTTCCAGGACGTGGTATACAAGGGTGTAGATTTCTCAGAGTATGGGGACCTAAGCGATTTGGAGAAGGGCAGAAACCTAGACGAATTTGCAGCGATCTTCGTTGAACCTATACAAGGAGAAGGTGGAATAAAGATACCGCCAGACGGTTTCTTAAAAGGGTTAAGAGAAGTTGCTGACAAACATAGTATGTTGTTGGTTGTTGACGAAGTACAAAGTGGGCTTGGACGAACAGGGAAGATGTGGGCCCACCAACATTGGAATGTGGAACCAGATGTTATGACAATAGGTAAAGGGATTGGAGGCGGGATACCTATGGCTGCGACGATAGGTAGAGCGGAGTACATGAACTCATTAGAGCTTGGTGAACACACCAGTACAACGGGAGGGAACCCTATTGCATGCGCTGCGGGGAGAGCCGTACTGGATGTACTGGTTGAAGGAAGGGTTATTGAAAACGCTAGAACCTCGGGTGCATCCCTAATTAGAGCGCTAAATGAGAAGGTATCTTCTTTAAGAGTTGTCAGAGAAGTTAGAGGAAAGGGTTTGATGATCGCCGTAGACCTCAAAGTCAGATTCCAAGAGATACTTTTGAAGGCAGTAGAGCTCGGCCTTTTAACCCTATACTCTGGGAGAACGGTGCTAAGGCTTCTGCCACCTCTTATAATAGGAGAAAGCGAAGTCTTAAACGGCTCAAGTATAATAAGGGATTCGTTAATTTGGTACGAAAAACAGCATATTTAAGGGGAAAATGTTTTAAATAAGTTAATTAAAGGCACTGATATGGAATTAGATAAGGTTGATAGTGCGATAATCGAAGCGCTAAAGGAGAACTCTCGAATCTCCTATATAGAATTAGGTACGAAGGTTGGTCTATCAGAGGCTGCGGTCAGGAGGAGAATGAAGAAGCTTGTAGAAGATGGGGTTATCAGAAGGTTCACGATCGATGTCAAGGAAGAGGCTGCACATGCGTTCACCTTAGTAGCTGTCAACCCATCTACACCGACCTATGAAATCTCTAGAAATATAAAGAAGATTAAAGGCGTCAAACAAGTATACGAGATAACCGGCCAATACGATATCATAACCTTCATCGGTGGACCAAATATAGCGGAAGTCAACAACTACGTTGAGGAGATACGCAAAACGCCAGGTGTTGTTAGGACCAACACGGTCATAATTTTGAAGGAAGTTGTCTAATCACTTTTTATTTGGTGGTGTTAGCAATGGAAGACGATAATATCGAAAAACTAGGGGAAGATGTTGAGCGGGTAGGATTCGGGCCTAGATATAATGGAAAGAACTCCCTTAAGGGGAGGAAGATAAAGATCTTAGATAGCACTCTTAGGGAAGGGGAACAGTTTCCAGGGTGCTCCTTCACCAATAGCCAGAGAGTACAGATCGCGTGGACACTGGACTTCTTGGGTGTTGATGCAATAGAGATCAGCCCAATAATTTCAAGACAACATATGGAGGCATGTAAGAAGATCGTGCAAGCAGGGTTAAACGCAACAATAGTGGCTCATGGTAGAGCACTTAGAAAGGACTTAGACCAGGCACTTGAATGCGGAGTGAGTTTTGCGGCGATGTACCACTCGGTCTCAGACATTCACCTAAAGTATAAGCTTCGCGTAAGTAGGGAAGAGGCTCTATCCCGAACTTTGGACGCTGTTGACTACGCAAAGGCTCATGGTCTCCAGGTTAGAGTAACCCTAGAAGACGCGAGCAGAGCCGATCCGCAGTATGTTGTAGCATTTGCAAAGGAGCTTGAGCGAGCTCATGTGGATAGAATCAGCCTACCAGATACTGTGGGTGTTATGACACCTAGTGGTATGTATAGCCTAATCAAGCGTGTAAAGGATGGTGTGAAGGTGCCTCTTGACGTCCATTGCCATAACGACATGGGTCTAGCCCTAGCAAACTCGATCGCAGGTCTTGAAGCAGGTGCTGAACAGGTTCACGTAACAGCCAACGGTTTAGGTGAAAGAGTTGGTATCGCAGACCTAGCTCAGACATCTCTTGTTCTTAGAGTGCTGTATAACGCAGATGTGAACATCAGGTTCAATATGCTCTTTGAAATCGCAAGATTGGTGGAGGAGTACACTTCAATCCCTGTTCCCAAGTCAGCCCCCTTGGTTGGCGGGAACGCGTACAAGCATAAAGCTGGAACTCATGTTGCAGCGGTGCTCAGGAACCCTAAGACATACGAACTAGTACCCCCTAAAGTTGTAGGAAACAGGAGGAGGCTGGTATTTGGCGGTCTCTTAGGAAAGACTGGCGCAGAGTTCTTGTTGAAGATGTTCGGCATTGAAGCTGAGACAGAAACTAAAAAGCTGGTTTCAGGATTAAAAGACTTAGGTATCGACCTATTTGAACTTGAGCTCACAGAGGAAATGGAGGAGCTTTTGAAGAAAGAACAAGATGTCTTGAATAAGGTAGGATAAAATGACCAAAATCACAATTTTATACGATGTAATAAGATGGGAAGAAAAGGCTCTCTATAACGCTGGGAAAAAACTCGATGTCGAAGTTGAGCTTGTCGACGTCAAGGAAGAACTATTCGATATGTCAAAGCCTTTAGACAGCAAATACGGTGACATAATACTACAAAGGGCGGTAAGCTACTACAGGAACCTACATACCACCGCATTCTTCGAATTTAAAGGTAAAAGGGTTATCAACTCCTTTTACACCGCTAACGTGACAGGAAACAAGATGCTTACAACACTACTCCTCCAGAAGAGTAATATCCCCACCCCGAAGACTGTGGTCACTTTAACATCCGACATGGCTATGAAGGCGTTCAAAGAGAAATTCAATGGTAAAGCTGTTCTCAAACCCGTTAGTGGAAGTTGGGGCAGGTTGATCGCTCTACTTAACGATGAACCCTCTGCTCTAGCCGTCTTCGAAGATAGGGACTACATGTACCCCATGTATCAAATCTACTACTTGCAAGAGTATGTTAAAAGGCCTCCAAGAGATTTAAGACTGTTTGTTGTCGGCGATGAAGTTATTGCGGGCATATATAGGTACCAACCTGAAACCGATTGGAGGACAAATACTGCGAGGGGTGGGAAGGCCATCAAATGCGACATTACAAGTGAAATGGAGGAGATCGCGATTAAAGCTGCTAAAGCAGTTGGTGGAGGCGTATTTGGGGTGGATATGATGGAGTCCCCAAACGGGTTAATAGTTCACGAAGTCAACAACACAACAGAATTTAAGAACACCGTACCTGCAACAGGAGTGGACATACCAAAGATAATAATGGAGTATGTTGTAAAAGAAGCGAGGAGCTAGTTCTAATGGACTACACTGGCCTCCTCTACGAGCTTGTATCGATCTACTCACCTAGTGGCAAAGAACAACAGGTTTCAGAAAGAATCAGAAAGATGCTATCCTCCGATCTTGAGGCAGATCAAGCATACATAGATGAGGTAGGTAACGTTATAGGGGTCTACGAGGGTAGATCACCTTCTATACTGCTATGTGGCCATATTGATACTGTACCTGGGGAACTGCCTGTTAAAAGAGACTCTTATGAAATTTCTGGGAGAGGCGCGGTCGACGCGAAGTCTTCGATGGCCTCCTTCCTATGCGCAGCATACGAATTGAAAAAAGCTTCATTCCAAAATAGGATTTTTGTCATCGGGGTAGTTGGAGAAGAGGATAGAGGGGATGGGATCAAGCATTTGATCAGAGGAGGTTTGAAACCCTCCTACGCCGTCTTTGGGGAGCCGAGTTCCTCGACCAATATAGTGATTGGTTATAGAGGAGGGATACGTGTTAAATTCTTCTTTCAAACAGAGAGTTTTCACGCAAGCTCTCCTTGGATGGGGAAGAGCGCTGTGGAGGCTGCTCTAGAACTTTGGGCATTTATAAAAAAGTATAATGAAGTCGCAATCGGGAAAGAGAGAAAGTTTGACACAGTAAGTTCTTGTCTAACTCAAATCATCGGCGGCGAATCTCATAACATGTCTCCCTCGAATTGCGTGATGACAGTTGACATAAGGTTCCCACCTTCTATTACAAGCCAAGAGGTCCTACATCAAATCGGAGAGGAAGCAAGTAAAGTATGTGATCATAAAATAGACTTCAAGATGGTTGTCGAAGACTTTACGCCAGCATACACAGCGCCAGTTAATAGCGAACTAGTAACGGCCTTTAGAAAGGCAATTAAAGAAGTTAAAGGAACATCTGCTAAACTCGTGAGGAAGACCGGTTCAGGTGACATGAACGTCTTTGGCAAAGAAGTCAAGGTGCCAGTGATAACCTATGGGCCAGGAGACCCGAAACTCTCTCACACCCCAAACGAAAGGATAAGTATTACAGAGTATGTGGAAAGTATTAAAATCATCAAACAGGCTTTAATGGAGCTCTGCAAACAAATCTAAGTTTTAAATTAAAGTCTTTCACGTTTAAAGAAAGAGCATTTTGGGAAGAAGATAAATACCTAGTAGGAAAACAGAGGGTTAAAGATATGAAATCAAATTTTAAGCTAATCACCGCAATTTTAATAATATTAATAACAGGTATTTTAGTAGGTTCAGGGTTATACCAACTAGGGGTTAACACGACCACTTTAATCTCCACGACAACGCTTACTTCAGTATATACCATAACGGAGACACAAACATGTCAACCCACAACAACCATACCTATAAAGGGGAAGGAGGTTATAGGTATCTACTTCTCGCCAAAGGGAGGGGCAGCAGACCAAATCATATCCTGGATAAGTAAGGCAAATTTCTCTGTACATATTTTAATCTACAGTTTTACCCTCGACGAAGTCGGAGACGCTCTTGTACTAGCAAAGAACAATGGTGTTGACGTAAAAGTCGTCTTCGAGAAGAGCCAAGTGAGCCAATACTCAGAATATTTTAAACTAAAGAACGCAGGTGTTGAAGTGAGAAACGATACTAACCCAGATCTGATGCATGATAAGGTAGCGATCATAGACGGTTATATCGTCATTACTGGAAGCTACAACTGGTCCAGCTCAGCAGAAAACAGTAACAACGAAAACATGGTGATCATAAAGAGCAAAGAAGTAGCGGACGAGTATGAGAGGGCATTTCAACAAATATGGGTCTATGGGAGATAAAAAAAAGGATAAAGATAATATGAAATCACCCATGCCATTAAATTTATAATCCGCGTTAAATCATATGTCGCTATGAGTGAAGTCACGGAGGAAAAAAGTGAAAAGAAGGTCTTCTCTAAGAAGTCGATCGCCATTATCCTGATAACTTTAGGGCTTATCTTTCTAATAGTGCCTTTTGCCTTTGCGATAGATGTCTTTTTGAACTATAAGGGCTTAGTAAAACCAATAGGCGACACAATCGCTGAAGCATTAATCAGTGTGAGTTATGACTTGATAGACCTTGTTGCAAAGCTAGCGTTTTTGGGTGTCTGTGTCTGGATCGGCGCGATCGTTTTAAAGAACGGTGTAGAACTTTACAAAGATAAAAGTGAGGCTAAGTGAGAGGGTTGGCTTTTTTAGCTCTTTCACTTGTATTCATCACATTAGGCGCTATATTGATCTCTCCAATCGCCCAGTTTGTCTACGAAGAAAGTATTGGCTCAAAGATCTTTGTTGTGAACACCTCAATTTCTACTTATAATAAGACACATGTAGAGTTGACCTACATCGCAGAATACAACGGAACTGTGCCACTAGAAGATTTCTACTTAAAGGTTACCGTCAAAGAGTTCAGCTCCGAGCTTACTGAGAAGGTCGTAAACAGAGGTGACAAACTTAGTGCGAGCATATTTATCCCAATCGCAGAGGCTAAAAACACATTAAGTATAAGGGCTTACATAAGTTTTGTCCTAGCAGGGCTCTACCCAATAAAGATAACAGCTGAACAACTATGAAGAAAGGAGCAAAGATCAAAGATTTTGCGCTCAAAGTTTTGTACGGCATATCCTCCGGAATATTTTGGTACCTTCTCTATCTTTATGCCATTCCGTATTTAATTGGGCAAGCAGGTATTCCAATAAGAGGACTAGAAGAGATACTCGTATTCGCAGTAGTCATCTTTGTTTCTTTAGAGGTAACGGTTTCACTACTTGAAAATATTGTTTACAAGTTCCTATTAAACACGTTTGTTCGAATTCTAGGCCTTTGGCTTCTGATCCGCTTATTAAATAACGGCGTCATCACAACCCGTATTCAATACTCTGAGGGGATAACTACAATAACAATGGAGTTCACACCTATAATCTACCTGATAGCGGTATGGACCTTTGCAACCGCCCTACTCGACCTTGTAGGTATGATATCAAGAAAATACTTCTAATAAACTGTCTCATCTACTTTGTTAGGTTAATGAAAATGTTTAGATATTAGAATTTACAGGTTTTACTTGTTATAAAATGTTCCATCACACACAACCTCAAAGTAATGTAAGACAACTGCTCAGATCAGATGTAAACCGTAGCCTGTCTAGTATATCGCAAATAGAAAGCCAACTGAACTGGCTTTCTGCTTCGATAGCATACATAGACAGTATGGCCACTTCCTTGCCTTCAAGATTTAAAGCTTTACGAGCCAATGGCTTCGTCCACAGGGTAGGTGTGGAACGCCAACTTAACGAACTCGTCGACAAATGGAATGCCACACGCTCAAGTGTTTCAGCTGAGGTCGAAGCTTTTTCGCAGCAGCTTCGTTCAGAAGTAAATGCGTTGAAAAGCGAAGGCGATCGCCTACTAAACAGGATCAATCAGCCCTTCTTAATTGAGTTCGCTTTAAGAGCTGATGTAATGGGGTATACTTCAAAGGTCAACAACTTCTCTTCTAAAGCTCAGACACAAATTGACAACGCGAAGCGTGGGTTTAGCGAGCTAAGGAACAATATAGAGAAGATCGGGAAAGTAGTAGTGGAAGGTGAAGAAGCGGTCAACGCAGCCCAGTCAGCTTCGGTAGCGATGATGGAGAAAGAGCACCCGATCTTATGTGTGAAGGCTAAAAAGCAGAGCCCTGGAGAAAAGAACGAAGGAAGGATAATAGTAACCGATCAGAGAATTCTATACGAAGTAGAGAAGCAAGTTGTTTTAGAGAAGAAGCTCTTCATTGCAACAAAGACAAAGGTTGACAGAGTACTCGACCTCGAAATACCACTGGGGGTTGTCGCAGAAGCGAATAAAGGACGGGTTGGGCTGATCGCTTGGGAAGGCGTATACATAGAGCTTAAACAAGGTCAGAAGTTCAAGGAAGTTGTCTTTGACACGTCAGGAGATGAAACAGAGAAGCTCGTTGAAGTGATTAACTACGTCCTCTCAGGTCAAGCAGATAAAGACAAATCCTTAGTGGTGGCTGAGGAGAAGGTTATAGAAGGACCAAAGGCATTCTTCTGCCTCAAATGCGGCGCCCCATTAGATTTGGCTACAACAAGAGGTATCGCAGAAATCGAATGCAAATACTGTGGAACACGAAACAAGATTCAATAGATTTTTATTCACGGGCTATTCTTATTCTTTGTGATAAAGTTTGCAGACCTCTATTGGTGTTGACATCGGTGCCACAAACCTTAGGGTTGCAGTGGGGGTTAAGGATGGTAGGATCCTGGCAAAATTAGTAACCAAGACAACACATGAAGGAGATGAATACGCTTTAAGTAGACAGATTCTTGCAATTATCAATGAACTTCCAAGGGAATTCTTAGAGAACGCTATAGAAGTCAACATAGGAACAACTGGTCCTTTAAACCTTAAGTTAGGGTTCATATCTCCTGTTAACTTACCATTTAAAAGATGCTACCTCGTTGAGCCTATTTCTAAAGAGCTTGGTCTCCCAGTTAGGATGTTCAATGACTGCGTAGTAGCTGTGATTGGAGAGAAATTCTTTGGGCAAGGACGTAAAGTAGACAATTTGGTGTACGTTACCTTCGGCAGTGGGATAGGCGGTGGGGTCTTCGTCGACGGACGCCTCATCCTTGGTAAAGATGGAAACGCACATGAGGTAGGACACTTCACCGTCGACTTCGAAGGCAGACTCGTCTGCGGTTGTGGAAAGCGTGGTCACTGGGAGGCATACTGTTCTGGGAACAATATTCCTAAGTATGCTAGGTACCTCTCTAGCGAAGTCGATCGAGAAATAGTAAGAAGTAGTGTTCTCCACGATCGACTTGAAACGTTGACTACCAAAGAAGTCTTCGACGCAGCAAAAAAAGGAGACAATTTCGCGTTGACTGTCATAGAAAAGATGGGGGAAATAAATTCTATTGGAATTTCAAACATTATCAACGCATACGACCCCGAACTGATCATACTAGGTGGTTCGGTCGCTTTTAACAATAGTGAACTGATACTGCGTCCAATAGTTGAAGGTATTAAAGAACACACGGTCAATAGGATACCAGATATCAAGTTAACTGCACTAGGAGATGATGTTGGTTTATACGGTGCTATAGCAGCCGCCTTCTATCTCCATTATTAAAATTGAACTCAAATTAAGGCTCCTTCTTAACTAGCGCAATTATCTTGGCATACCACTCTGGAACATTTAGGCTTTCAATCCTCCTAAAAGGTGTATATGGCTTGATGTCTATCACAGGTGTGCCATCAAAGAGATCCAAATTGTCTGCGTAAATAATCCTTCCATCAATCTTTAAGACATGGATAATGCTCACTCCAATAGGGTTAGGCCTGTGAGGGGAATCACTACAGAAAACACCAACTTCAGGTAAAGTCTCAAGTGGTATGCCCAAACTTTGTAAATGCCTAAATTTTACTTTCAAAATTCTTCTTTCTGGTTCTTTGATGTGATGTAGGTAGGTGACTAAGATTATATGTGAAAAACCTTCTAAAGAATGTAAACCTTCAGCATATTCCTCATAGATTTCAACCTTTCCTTGTGCAGAACCCCGGTTTCGTATATCGTTGTCAGCAACGTCAATATGCACTATGCCTATCGGTTTAATCGTGAACATGTCATATAGTAGAAGGTAACTGCTTTAAACCTTTTAACCAACTTTTTGTTTTCTCCTAATTATTTGTAATGAAGTTAATCCAGTAAAGAAAGCAACTTGTAGACTAAGAAGTTTGGAGAAGTCGTAAAGAGTTGATGGGTTGAACCCTGAAAGAAAGGATCTGAGCATCAAGTAGCCTACGGATGTTACAAGAAAAAGTGCTACGAAAACTGGCAAGTGCCTACTCCAATTTCGTACCTTCAGAAACGCTACCAATAAGATTGAAAGCATGAAACCAATAAGTCCTTGAACTACCCCTTGAAAACCAGAAAACTGTAAACTTTGGTAGTCTTCGACTAAAAACATTGCTACATAAATTAGAAAATTAGATGCGATCGAAGCTAATAATGGTGTCAAAATAAAATAATTCGTTAAGCCTTCACTAGAGATAATGTTGTAGGCGTCTATCAAAGCCTTAACAAATAAGTATGTGAAAACTATGAAAAAGGCTGAGACGACGTTCACAATACCATTCGTAATATTAGGGTGTAAAAATAGCGAGGTCAAGATTCCAAGTGGGTTACTAAAAGAAAGATAAAACAGATCAGCGAACTCCCCATTATAATCAATAAAGGTGCTTATTAGAATTACTACTGCAAAAAGGCACAAGTAGAAGGCCAACACCCACCTGTTCTTAAAGAAAGTGAGTTTAATCACATTCTTAACATAAAGGCTCGAAGATGGCTCAGACATTGCTCAGAACTCCTTTGCAATGGTATTTCAATTTTTTCCAAAATTCTATCATAATCTTCCATCCCTTCCCATTCGAGTGTAGAGTTCGTTAAAGTCTTTGCAGCCTAGGACGAGTATACAACCTTTAGAAAGCCTCGAGCTCGACACCGTCTCTTTATCTTCAAGTCTTCGTCCCTTATATTCTATGAAGTAGAGGTCTTCATAAGGTATATTCAGAAACTTTAGGACAGCTTCTTTAATCTGGCCGATCGTAGTCTCAGATGAGACATTAACTGTTGTGATGCTCCTCCTACGGAAACCCCTGCCAGGGCTATAAGAGTTAGAGTAGTCCACTGAAACTAAGAAGGTTGTCATGACAAGCTCTAGTACGGGACACCCATCTTATAGGCTATTTCTTCAAGTCTTCTAATCCGATTTTGGGTTGATGGGTGTGTGCTGAAGAGTTCTAATAGCCCATTTCCCCTAAAGGGATTGGCTATCCAAAGCGATGCAGTTGATGGAGAGGTGTTAAGTGGTGCGCCACGATATATCATCTCTTCTATCTTCGAGAGCGCTCTAATCAGCGAGCGAGGTCTCCCAGTTAACACAGCGCTTGCTTCATCAGCGTAGTACTCTCTACTCCTAGATATCGCAAGTTGAACAAATGTAGCTGCTAAGGGAGCGAGAATAGCAGCACCCAGGGCGGCAAGGCTTCTACCACCACTATCCCTGTCTCTTCCCCCACCACCAAACAATACCATCAGCATAACTATCTGACCAATGTATGAAATAGCTGTCGCTATTGAAGCTGCCACTGTGGACACCAGCATGTCTCTATGAACAACATGTCCTATCTCATGAGCTAACACCGCTTCGACCTCATCATCGTTCATTATGTTTAGTAAGCCAGTGGTCGCGGCTACTACAGCATTATTCTTGTTCCTGCCTGTTGCGAACGCATTTGGTTGTGGACTTTTCACAATTGCAACCTTTGGCTTAGGTATCCCCGCTTGTGAAGCAAGTCTACTGACAATGGCGTGAAGCCTCGGGGCTTCCTCTTCACTAACCACCTTCGCTCCTGTAGTCGCTAATACGAGCTTGTCGCTTACAAAGTACATGATAAAGTTCAGGCCTAAAGCGAAGAAGAGGAACCATGTAGCCAACTCCAATCCTCCAATAACAAAGCCTAAGGCAACAAATATTCCACCTAAAATCGCAAATAATAAAGTCAACTTAAGGTACGCGCTTACACTACTACCTGTTGAGAGGCTCATATCGCATCTATTTATGGGCTTTTTCCTTTAAAATATAAACTTTACTCAACAAATTCGAAAAATTAGACAGGGAGGTAAAAGGATATACCGCAAAGAATATGAACGGGAACTGGTTCTGGTGTTTGGTGAAAGTTCTTGGTAAAAAAGAAGGTTATATTAACTGAGAAAGCGCCAAAACCCTTAGGGCCCTATTCACAGGCTATACAAGCTGGAAACACTTTATACGTATCCGGTCAGGTTGGAATAGACCCATCCACCGGGAAGGTAGTGGAAGGAGGGATCCAAGCTCAGACCAAACAGGCATTGGAGAATATTAGGAAAATACTCGCAGAGGTGGGCATGACGCCTGAGAACGCAGTAAAGGCCTCTGTTTTCATAACAAAGGCAGAAGACTTCAAACCCATGAACGAAGTATACACACAGTTCTTCAAAGAAAATTTTCCAGCGAGGACAACAGTGATAGCTAAGCTGGCATCTGACCAGCTACTTGTAGAAATAGATCTAATCGCTCAAGCTTAAACAAGTGCTTAAAAGGGTGAGAAGTTAGGAACAAAATTCTTCATCAAGAACCTCTACGACCTTTCTTCTAGACTTTAAGCCAGATAGAATTCTAACATTAGATGAAGAAAGGTTAAAGTGTCTTGCAATCTTCTTTATTAATTCAAAATTAGCTTTGCCATCTTTAGGCTTCGAAGTTAACCAAACTTGGATTTTGTCTCCATCTACTTTGATGAAATCTTTGTGAAAGTAAACCTCTACTTCATAAAGTCTCTTCAAATTGGATCCCGAAAAACTCCTTCTACAAACAATTATTTATATTATCCCATCCTGAATGGTGAATGTTGGCATATAAGCTCATCTTCTTCGACTTAGATGGTACATTAATAAAGTGTAAAAGTAGCTGGGAACTCATTCACAAACAATTTGGTACAGTGCAAGAAGCAAAGAGGGCTTTAGAAGAATACCGCCTTGGAAAGATCTCGTACCAGCAGTTCATGGTAAGAGACATTTCTTCCTGGTTGAAAAAGAAGAAGACGATACACATCAGCGAAATAAAGGAAATCCTGAAAGACTACGAATTCAACAAAGGAGCACGGGAAACAGTTTCCCAACTTAAAGAAAGAGGCCTTAAGATAGCTGTTTTGACAGCGGGCATAGACATCCTAGCAGAAGATGTTGGAAAACAATTAAACGCTGACATAGTACTTGCGAACAAACTTGAAGTAGACAAAAAAGGGTACTTAACAGGCAAGGGAATCGAGTTCGTAGACCCGTATAGAAAAGACCAAGTACTAATCAGCGTTTCTAATAAAGAAAATGTGCCTCTAAGAGAAACTATTGCAGTAGGAGACACAATATATGACATAAGTATGCTGAAGACAGCAGGACTAGGCCTATACTTCGGAAACAAAGGAGACATCAAGAACTGTAACATAAAACCAATACATTCACTAAAAGAAGTACTAAATTACCTTTAACACCTTTCCAACAATTCTGTTAAAACCAGGAAAATCTTTTAGGCAGGCACGTTCAACCACCAAACATCAGCCCGGTGGTGCAGCGGCCAAGCACAGCGGCCTCTGGAGCCGCAAACACCAGTTCGAATCTGGTCCGGGCTACCACTTTGTTACTAAAGTTGATTTTATTTAAAACATTCTCACTGTCGCATTTTTTGTAATTTTTAGATATTCTAGAGCCCGAGAATTCATTATTTAATTTTCCAAGAGCATGGGAATAATTTCATTAGTATTCTGTGCTTGAGTATTCTTGTATAGCTTTATTAAATTTATTTTTGCTATTTAAGAAAAGATTTAGTCAAGCCAACGCCTATAATACGGTGAGGGAATACAAGCTTAAATGCTGCAAGATCGTTAACATAAAGATATTATGATCGCAATAATAAAAAATGTTACATTATGTTAAGACTGTTATTGCGGTAAACTTTTAATGAAATCTTTAATATTAGAAATGGGCTTGATCTTAGAGATTAAGATCATAAAGTCTTCTCTTGTACCATAAGTCTTTGTATAATACTCTTCTAATTCATCATATTTTTTTGGATCCGTTATAAAGGTATAATCTATTACATGGAGTAGAATATACCTATTAGTGTTTATCTTAAGTTCATTATCCTTGTCTGTAGTTATGAAAATGATCTTTATGCCCTTTGTTCTTTTATGCTTTTCAAGTTCTCTCCTCCAAAATGCTGTTTCTGTTAATCTTTCTCTAAGGCTAGTTTTACAAGAAATTATAGCTTTCACAATGTTCTTATTTTTATCGATAATTAATATGTCTACATCGGGAAGTATCTCATTCCAATTTTTTATAACTATCTGTTCTTTGATAGAAGGTGTCAATTGTTCACCTGTGCTTAAACTAATTTTTTGATTTAATTCTTTGTCTTTATCTATGATTTGTTTTAGGAGTTTAAAAACAGCATATTCATATAAGATGCCTTTATAGTTTTTCCAGGCTTGATCACGGCTACGGGGGTTTTTATAATGTTCTGTTAAAATATTTCTTATTTCATTTTCTGAGATGGATTCGAAGTTTTGGATGGCTTTTAAATAATCTTTAAAATGTTTATTTGATGCTATTTCATCGTACTTATTTTTTAAAATAGTTACAACCATATTATATCTTAACCATCTAATGTATATGACTCTAATCTTTTTTCAAGTATTTTGCCTTCTCCTATCAACCTTTTTTTGGCAAATTCGCAATATTTTTTTTCTATCTCTACGCCAATCCCTTTTCTTTTCAATAAGGAGCATGCTACAAGCGTAGTACCACTTCCTAGAAATGGATCTAGGACCAAATCACTTACATAACTAAAGAGTTTTATGCATCGTCGTGGCAGTTCCACGGGAAATGGTGCAGGATGATTTACCCTTTTTGGATTTTCTCCTGAAAATTCCCACAATCCAAGTGTCCAATCCACAAATTCTTTTGAGGTTATATCTGATTCACCACCCCTTGACTTCTTCCATGTTTCCTTGTACAAAACAACTATCGTTTCAACAGGTGCTATAACATATGGAGCTGAAGCACTTGTAAAACTACCCCAAGCAGTCCTCCTTGATATATTACTTTCATTCCAAACGATTGTGGTCATATATTTCCAACCTACTCTCTTTGCTATGCTGACTGTATCGACATAAACACTTTGAAAACCGCCATCATTATTCCTTCCTTTACTTTTATCAAGTGGAATATTCAAACACATCCTTCCATCGGGCTTCAATAATTTTAGTGCTTTGTTTAGCCATTTTTCCGTGAACTCTAAATATTTTTCGTAAGGAATATCGTCTTTGAATGATTCATACTTTATGTCAACGTTATATGGGGGTGAGGTTACTATCAAGTCCACACTATTTTCAAAAATAACATCAGTTGTAAGAAAGTCGTCATTAATTATGATTATTCCTCTATCTTCCATCTTAAAACTTATTTTCTTCTCATCATGTATTTTTAACATTTTTGCACCCTAATCTAATTAAATTTTGTCATATTAAAACTTGTTAAACCAAGAGGAGTATAAATTAGTAGGAAAGGAATTCGAAATAAATTTAGATGAATACGGGAGGCGCTAGTAGTCTTCTAAGTTCTAACCTTGACGAGAAGGTAGAAGTCTCGCATTGTTAGGAATTTCTCGGCCCGGTGGAATAGTGACGCCAGCACCGACATAGGCCCCATGTCCAAGACAACCGCCCAAGAATGTCTGTCCAGAATCCACAATCTTCCCATTTTTGCTTACGGTTACATGTTTTCCGTCGAATCTGAAGTCTGTGAGAATAGAGCCAACAGGAAAGAACGAGTTGCGCCCCATCACGCTTGTGTTGATGAAGGAACCTGTTGTGAAAGCACCTGGAAAAAGTAGCGAATAAGTTACATTTGCTCCATCTCTAAGTTGGCATTCTTTGCCAAGAACTGAGTAAGCGACAGTACAATTATTTTGAATAACGGATTTGTCTCCGATCATCGCCCCCCTTATAACGCTATGTGCTCCTATCTCCACTTTATCACCTATAACGGTGTTCTCAAGGTAAGCAGTGGGGTGAATATCACATCCTCTTCCTACCTGCACATTCTTGGATGAAACACGCCATTGATTGGTTGAAATAACAGAAGCTGCAAGACGAAGTTGCCTAAACCTATTGTGCTTAAGTTCAGCGATGCGGGCAAGCAGTGCTGCAATATTGCATGCCCAAAGGTTCGCCCAGTGCTCGATTTGAACGATGGCCTTTCGGGTAATCGGAGCTTTATATATTCCACCCTGAACCATGTGGTTTGGGAACAGCATTTCTTGGACGTATTCATCAGCGTTAATAACCAAAGGTTTTGGGATCATGTGTCTGTCACAACCTGGAGGATAATAGTAGAGTCGATACCCGATGCTGTCTCTTAGGTCGTCAACATCCATAGTTGAGGTTATCGTTCTCTCAGTTAAGGGTCCCTTCTGGATGGCGCACTGTGTTGGGTGCTCCAGACGTTGAGATTTGTCTAGAAAGGCTTTCATTAACTCTTTTGTGAAGAATAGGGTGTCCTTTAGAACCAGTCGATGTTCTTTCACGTTTTGGCTCTCTATATTAATAATTGGGATGTCTAAAGAATTCAAAGTTCGCGTTTGATGCTCTTTAAGGCTTAAATTCAATATCGGAAGTTGTTGAGGGTGTTCAATAAACGGGCTTATCATTGTCTGGCTTGGTTCGATAATAGCTTCGAATTGCAAAAAATTGTCTATCAAAGAGTTTGTAGTGTCCTGTATTTTAAGGTTTTTGTCATGTAATCGAACTTACTAATCCTTATAAACAAATACAATTCTATCTCAATTTCATGTTAATAAAGGAGAGGAAGGAAGGTTGGAAAGAAGAGGTTTTCTATCCATTCTAATAGTAATCGCTATAATTATTGCTTTTATCCTTGTTCTTGTTCGTCCTGCCAATAAAGAAGAAACCAGCATAATACTAAATGATTCCCCATCTCCTCCAAAACGGGGTTTCTTTATAGGTGTCCTTCCCGTACCAGGAGACAACCAGTCCTTTGAAGACGCATATGCTCAGTCAGCACAGTACTCGGATTTTTCTCCCGTCTGGGGTCGACCTAGCCCATTTTACAACTTTGCTGAGGATCTTTCTACCAGCTGGGGGCAAACTTTTGTTGAACGATATATTCGTGGGAATGGGATGTTCCCCGTCATCCAACTATCGTTCATAGGGCCAGAGGTGACGCTCTTGACCCCACCGAGTATTAAAGATGCAAGTTTAAGCAATCCGGCGTGGAGAGACGCTTATAAACAAGCCGTCATCGATGTTGTAAAGGCTTCACACCCTCTTTATCTGTCCGTTGGCAACGAAGTTAACCGCTGGTATGAAAAATATGGAACAAGAGAAGACGACTCTAATGGTTTCCAACACTACATAAGCCTATACTATGAGATATATGATGCTGTCAAGGCGATATCTCCTTGCACAAAGATTTTCTGCACATTCGCCCGCGAGATCGTATCAGAAAACAGAGAAGTTGATCTAAATGTTCTGTCAATGTTCGATTCAGACAAGGTTGATGTCCTTGTCTTCACAAGCTATCCATACGCTGTGCGAGGAATAAACAGGCCTTCTGATCTCACAGATGATTACTATTCTAAGGCCTTAAACTATATGCCAGATAAGCTGTTCGGATTTAGTGAACTCGGTTGGCCTTCAAGTAACATCTTCGGCGGTGAGCAAGCTCAAGCTGACTTTATAAGCCAGGTTGTAGGGCGTCTGACCAGAGACCGTGGGGTTAATTTACATCTACTTGGTTGGGCATGGTTACACGATTTAAATGAAAACGACTACCTTGGTCTTATAAAGAGGGATGGTGGAGAGAAATTGGCATATAAAATATGGAAGGCACTATCAGTTTCTGACAAAGAATAAGGCTTTGATTTAGTCTCTAGGGTTAATTTATTTATGTCTCAGCCGAATACATTTTTGTAAAATGATACGGCTCTTCTGGTTCTTCGACTATTATCGGAAATGGAGTTACCCTTGCCATATTGATCTTTTGAATCTTCCTATTTCCTTATCGAGCAATCAGGCAACTGTAAAACGATGTTTATATATTCGGTTTTAATAACGATAACACTTGGTTCTCGAAGCCTTAGCGCTTGTTACATCATTTGCCAACGCATTAGGAAGTGTCTTTATTGCGAAAGGTATGAAAGAGTCTTCTCCAATAGTTGCCGCCTTCTACAGCGTTTTAACCCAAGCCACAATATTAACAGGGGTATTAGCTACAAAATCGCCATCGTTAAACTTCACAGCAGTCTTTCTATTCGCTCTCGGCGGCTTTCTTTCCCTAGGTGTGGGGCGACTACTCTACTTTGTCGCTATGAAAGGTATTGGAGTCGCAAGATCGAGTGCTGTGATTGGCAGTAGCCCAGTCTTTACGGTTCTGCTTTCTATACCTATTCTATCGGATCAACCAACCATTAATATCGTACTAGGCGCAGTCACAGTGACTTCGGGCATAGTCCTTATAAGTGGAGCAAAAAGCTTCAAATGCGAGAAAGCCCTCGTTATAGCACTAGTTTCGACACTTTCTTACGCTCTATCCAATGTTGTGAGTAAGGCAGGGCTCCGTGTTGAATCAGATCCATTTCTCAGTGCTCAGGTTGGTTCGCTTTCAGGACTTCTATTCTTCCTCTTTTATATTATATTGACGAACCGAAAGGGTGAAGTCAAGATCGCAATGAAGAACTTGTTTTACTTTATAACCACAGGGGTTGTCATGAGCGTGGGTTGGCTCACCATGATGGAGGCTTTAAGGTTAGGTTCTGTTTCGGTGGTTACAACGATCGTGTATTCCTACCCATTGTTCACTTTACTTTTAACGCATTTACTATTAAAGGAGGAGAGATTTGGATACGGCGAAGTTCTCGGATGCATTTTTATAGTCATTGGTGTCTCCTTCGTCGCTTTGTTTAAATAAGAGGGTGAACTCTGAAAAGACCGTCAACTAGCGATAGAAAAGGTCTCAGTCTATACTTTTAGCTGAAATAAGATTAAAATGAGGAGAAGGAATAGGATAACAATAAGTACGATGTGCAATTCTTCGTATGACAGAATCTTTCGTTTACTATACATGGATATTATCCAATCACTGGACGAACCTTATAAGCATTTACCTTCAACAGGAAACTTGAAACGACATTGCCACTAAAACCTTGATCCTCCAACTAAACAGAAGGGCCCCCAGAAGTAGGGATGCGAAAAAGGTCTGCCAATTACGCCTTCTTTCTTATAATTCATGGTATCTATCTGTGCCTTCCTCAAAGACTCAGCCTTGTCGAATCCTTTGATTAGGTATGTATGGTATCGTTGAAACAGGATACTGGTGGATTCATCATCTACACTCCATAAACTAGCAATAACTGAAGGCGCGCCGGCGTAGAGAAACGCGCGAGTAAGCCCAATAACTTCATCTCCACCCTCTTGTTTTGACTTGCCTGTCTGACAAGATGAAAGTATGACTTGACTAGCGTTCAGTTGAAGATTGTTCAATATATCGATCATCGTGAACCAGCCATCCGCTAACTTTAGGCCTGACATTTGAGGGATATCCCCTCTGAATAGTCCGTGGCAGGCAAAATGGACAACGTCATATTCTTTTGCTTTGGCGATAACATTTTTCTTTACCCCAGTTACTCGATCTAAGATAGCATGTTTTGAGTAAAGTTTTGATATGGCATCAACTTCAAGATCAGCATATACCAGTGTGCCATCCGGATTTTTTATTGCAAGTAAACTATCTCTCTTCTCTCTCTTCTTTCTAATGCAGTGTCTTAGAACCGAGGCGCTGGGAGTATATGCTACTGCATAATCTTCAATGATGTAGTGGCGACCGTATTCTGTTTCTTTGTACATTGCATGTAGGGGGAAAAGATGTAGGAGTCCGTGAGGACAGAAGTAAATTTTTTGTATTCCATGTTCAATAAGCATTTGTTCGATAGGGTAAAACAACTTTATATAGAGTTGTCCAAGAACTTCTGAAAGCCAGGCTAAGTTTTCTCTTGAAGGTTCAACCGGTTTTCCTACAATAGGATCAAAGATCATTTTCCAAAGTTCTATAACGGATAGGTCTAGTTGGATGCATGAGAAACTGTCTTTGGTCGCTACGAATACGACGATCGGGCTTTTCCCACCTCTTCTGGCGTAGTATTCGATCAGAGCTGAATTCCCATCTAATAATTCTTGAACTTCTTCTAAGCTGATCGTCTCTGTAACCCGCAGGGATGCATATTCTGGGTTGCGACTTCTTATTTCATTCCAAAGTTCAAGTTCTTCCCGTTCAGAGGCTATTATCTTTTTTAAAAACCGAATAATTGTCTTTGGTTTGACCATTTCCTATACCAGTGCTCAAGCGTGCTAGTTCTCCAAGTTGGTCGATCGGACTCGTAGAAGCTTGGATAACCATTATATTCGATGACCTTCTCCATTGGTGTATCATTTGAGATCATCTCCTTCATCTTTGACCTAACTGCCATGAACCATTCAAGCTGCTTCCTAACCTCGTCCTTGTTTGAAAGAGGCCCGTGACCTGGTATGATAATGTTAACATTCATTTCTAGAATTTTTCTAAAGGCTTCTATCCATAAATCGGGGTCAGCTGTTGGATCGCCTCCCCACGGGAAACGCTTTACAAATAAAAGGTCTCCTGCAAAGAGTACCTCATCGCCCGGCACGTATATAATCGAAGAGCATTCGGTATGTCCTCCTGTGTGAGTTATTTCTATATCATCGACCATAAATCGGTCATTGAAAGTAGTATTCGGAAGTATTACCTCTAATCCCTCAAGTAGTGGTGCAACTTCAGGCCTATTCGTTTTTGCATCCTCTATAAGTTTCGGAATTTCCTCCTTAGACCAAATTGTCTTAATGTTCTCCTCAATACGCTTCTTAAGTAAAAAGTGCCCAATGATCTCACAATCTCTAAAGGCTTGGCTTCCAAATATATGGTCTTGGTGATAGTGAGTTAGAATTAGATACTTAACAGGTTTGGTGGTGACATCGGATATGCTTCGTCTAAATTCCCATCCGGAAACAGGGTATTGAGCGTCGACCGCAACAACGAAGTCATTTAAGACGATTATGCCTACGTTACCTCCACCTTTACCTTCGGTGTTCACGTAAACCCTTTGGGAAACCCTCTTAAATTTCATAATTAACTCAAGATTATACTGTCAACCTTTTATTTATCTCTTATAAAATCGCTTTAACCTTTTTTTGATTTCTATTGCAAAATATATGATAATAAACACTATTACTATTAGAATTATAGAGGAAACTAAAACCATCATTAGGTCTAGAGGAAAACCGTGATTAGTTTGACTTTGAAGGCTTCTAAATCTGCCTATAAGTTCTTGATCATATGCCAATAGAAGAGCTGAGGTGGTCTCCACATTCGCAGTGCCATAGATTGTGCCATTTAGATAGCTTTGCGCTGCTATTCCTCCATTTTCTTTTTGATAGGACCAAGCAATCCGTTCAACAGAATCATATGTTGAAGAGTTGTAGCCTAAAACCTTGGCCGTAAAAAGATACAATCCCAACTTATAGTTCTGATAAGTCTCATTTACAGCCTTGTCAAAGAAACCATGTCCATTCCACATTTGCTCACCGACTCTAAGGAGTTGAGTAGCGTTTTCTTTGTCACCGTTCAAGTAGCAATTTAACGCAAGGTAGAAGCATAGGTCAGCGTATTCTTTTGCGTCAAAGAAGATTTCACCATCGCCCTCTTGATGCCTATCCACCCATATAGTATAGTTCTCTCCATCTATTATAAAGTAAGCAACACAAATGTTTCTCTTACCGTACCTCACGTTAGTTATCTTCTCACCAAGTAAAACCTCAAAAAGGTTTGCGTTTCCTGCCTTCTTGATGTACGATGCTACTGTCTTGCTAATGTTCTCTGCGATTGTGAAATTATATCTTCTAAGCGCTTGAGACGCCCAAAGGTTATCGCTGTATATCCAAAATGTTCTATGACAAGGTGTCCCATCTGGTGCAACACTTCCTGTGTCCTCTGATTCACTTACTAACCCTATCACTGGATGGTACCTCTTGATTATGTACTCAGCTGCTCTTCGAAGTCTTTGAGCGTTATCTCCAACTTCAGTTCTCGCAGTAATGGTAAACGAATTTGTTAGAATCAAAAACGTGATCAAAATAGTTAAAAACGTCTTTACCAAGTTTCACTCACCAAACTCATTTTGAACTAGTTAACACACGTTTTCCAATCATTGTAGTACAATATATATTTTTAAGATTAACATTATAGTAGTAAAACTATCTTTCCCAAATAAAATTATCTAAGACTCCCAATCGCTTCACTCCTAAATTATAACGTTAATAAATCGAGTTCAGCGAACGTGCTTACTGCGTAGAAAGTGTCCTTTAAAGTGGAGATCCCTGCGAAAATCGATCTTCTAAAGCCACCATTCGCATTTTGGCATTCTAATATAAAGTTAACATGAGATTGAATGAACTTGGGTTTTTTGCCGAGGAGCTTCAACGCCTTAACTGCTTCACATGTGTATTCCAGTACCCTGAACCTACTATTTATTTTCACATTAAATCCTCCTTCTCTGTCTTCAAGCGCTAAGATCCAGTCCCATGTCTTTAAATTTGTTAAAGGATAATCTAGCATGGACAGTATTGTTAAAGAGTAAAATGTGGATGAGATATCGGAGTTTGTAAGGCCAAATCCGTAGTCGGGTTTATGAAAGTTTAACACTTTCTTGATTATTTCATCTTTTATGTTAGGTTGCTTGATGCTTAAACCTAATTTCTTGATAGTATCAAGGGTCTTGAACAATTGCTCTAATTGTGTCGGTAACTCAATAGCAGAGATTTCAGTGGAAGAACCTTGTGATTCAAAGTTGCTTTCTAAGTTGATTCTTTCAAAGTCTAGCATATCCGATCTAGCCAAC
>JARVJP010000005.1 GCA_029776065.1 Nitrososphaeria archaeon
CTAATTGCAGTGAGACAGTAGATGGCTCGAGAAGATTATACAAATTTTATGGAGAAAACAATCTATGACCTAGCGGTACAAGCAGGTTATGCGCTAAAAAGAGTCGATAAAACTAAGTCGCTAACTTATGCGATGTTTGGAGGTTAAAACTATGAGCGTAAGAGAGTCTGTTATAAGCCCGTATGAGGCTTCTGAACTTGTTCTGATTAGATCGATTACAAATCTTCATCCGGGTGTAGGGAGGACAGGTGAAATCATTGACCTACCGGTTCAGAAGGACAACCTCGGATTCCCCATAATATATTCATCAAGCATTAAAGGAGCCCTAAAGAGCACACTCTGGCAGCTTACTGGAGTAGATAGAGAATGTGTGAAGGCACTATTTGGTCCCGAGCCTGAAGATGGTGAAAAGTTCACATCAGCGGTAGCTATACTCGACGCTTTTGTCGTTGCGTTTCCGGTAAGGAGTCTAGAGGGCGTCTACGCCACCGCGACCTCTCCTTTGTTACTTAAGCGCTTTAGCGAATACTTGAGGATTATTGGAAATAAATATGAGTATGTAGATGAGCTATCAAATCTATCTATAGGCGACGGCGTTTGTCAAACATCTAAAAATGCTGAAGACCGCTTTAAAATTGAAGCCCTAAATAACAGATTCGTCATTAACGAGGAGATAGAGGTAGGATACAGAACTGATCAGTCTGATAATATTGGGAATCTCGAGAATCTCTTTGACATAGAGCAAGGAAGGCTTATCCTACTTAACGATAGCGATGCGCTAAGAGCTCTGGAGAGATCCTTAGTTAGAGTAACTCGGATAGCTGTTGATAGGGAGAAGAAGACCGTCAAAAGAGGTGCGTTATGGACTGAGGAATACATTCCATGGAACACGGTCTTTGCCACAGTATTCCTGTATTCTAAGGCTAAGAAATCTGAGAACGCCTTACAAAAAGCAGATGACGTCAAGAAGGAGCTTCATGAATTACTAAATAAGACAAGAAACTATCTGATTATAGGCGGCAACGAAACCGTCGGAAGGGGTATAGTGAAACTGGAATTCAAGCAGAAAGAAGTGTGAAGATTATGAGTGTAGGCGATCATGTATCGAGAGCCATAGATGACTTTGAGGGTCTACTGAACTCCTTAGAAAATAGAGAAAAGAGCGAAGTAGGCAAGAGCTTCAGAAGTAGGTGTAGGGAGTTACCGAGCCTTATAGAGGATGTGGGATTCGTCCCAGCACTCAGCTTCTGCTACGCAAAGGCGAAGAAAGCTACTTATGATGAAGTAAATAGGTTGCTAAAAAATGGAGGTAAGATCGATGAGAAAGACGATACAGAGAAGGGCTACGGCATCTATCTCTACTTTGTGCTAAAAAGGCTAAAGGATCTTAAGCTGATAAAAGAGAATCATTTGGATGATCCGATCAAGGCTTTAGGAGAACTAAGTATGGGGAAACAAAGTGTTGCAAGTAGACTTCTTAGACCTTACATAGTTCAGATGAAGAAGTTGTCTGAAGCGGTATTTGAAGGCGAAGGCGAATAAAAAATGAGCTCTTGGCTAGAGCTTCAGAAAAATCTATTAGAAGCTCGTGAGTTCATAGCCGAAATCGATGTCGAAACTATAACTTTTACGAGAATAGGGGGTTACAAAGCAACGCCTTATAGCCTAAAGCTAAATCTACCCAGTGAGCCAATCGCAAAATCCTTGAAGGGTGTCTGGCGATGGTGGGCTAGAACCGCCATAGTTGGCGCCCACAATGGAAAGATTGATTACAGGAAAGCTAATGAATACTTGAATAAAGTCTTAGGCGGCACGGGCAAAGGTGAAGGAGTCTCGTTATTTAGGTTAGAAATTTCTGATATTAGATTTCCTAGAAATTTTGAAGACAAATTACGTCAGATTAATAATGAAATAGACGAATTTTACAAGAAAGCTAAAGAATTCCTGATGACTCAAGTACCAGCAATGCGTTTGCCACAGAATACTACCGTTTCAGTTTCGCTAAATCCTTCTGATGCTGCTATAACTATCGAACATTATAAGAGAACATTAAAAGAATATGAGAATTTTATAGATGAATTTGTCAAGAAAGGACCCTTAAAGGATTATTTTGTTAAAAGTAAGCTAGGTAAGCAAGGCCATAGGGTTGTTATTACTTTACAAATCCCGAGTTTAAAAGACTATCCGCAAATACCAAGAGTAAGACTATTGCTAATGAAGCGAGGGAAAGGAGAAGAGGATAACCTCAATAGAAACAACATTGATTCTGAAGAAATAGTGAAATATCTGGAAAGAATAAAGGAAGAAATGGTAATATTAGTAAGCGAAGGGCTAAAGTTTAAGATTTCGATTTATGGAAGCAAAGATATGGAAAAAGTCAACTTTGTTCTTTCATCTCTTCTGCTCTCCTTAATCTTGGAGGGTATTGGCTCAATAACAAAGAGAGCTTTTGGCTCGTTAAAGTTGCTCTCATTTAGATTTGGATACGATCTTAAAATTAAGCAAGAAATTCAAAAGATTTTTCAAAAATTGCAAGATAAGGAGTTTACCAAGGATGAGCTAAAGAAGCTGCTTGAAGAGCTATGCGATATTACAATCAACCATGCTAAAATGCTATTCAATGTAAGTGATGGACAAGAATCTGATGGTATTCCTATTGTTCCATCATTAAGCAACATCAAAATAGAGGTGATCGAATGTTCAACCCCTGATCTCGTTAAGATAGGAAATGCTTTTGTCAAACAGTGGTGGAAACCACGTCCTAAAGCGCAGGGAAGAGATTTTCATACTTGGATATTGGGATTGCCTAGATTCCAAGAAGGAACAGGGTATGCTATAAAAATAAAGCATGATCATGAGACCTATGAACCCCTAAGGAGGATGTCATCAATTGGTGCTAGATGCTTTAAGGCTCGTAATAAGAACTTCATCATTGTCTTTGGGTTACTATCTAATGACTGGCGTAAAGATCTGTTGCACGTTAGGCGTGAAGGGCCAGACCGTGAGAAGTTAGTTAAAGAGATCCCCCGTGGAAACTCCCTTCAAAGTGTTTATGAGTACGCATTCAAAGAAGTCTTAAAGAGGGTATGTGAAAGATGATTGATATTAATTTTGAGTCATTAACTAAGCCGAATTTGTGGAGCTACGTCGCATTAGCTGGTTATAGTGTGATGATAAGAAAGGCTGAAAAAGAAAAGGATGAGATAGCAGAAGAAGAGCAAAAAATTCAAGAATACATAATTAAGCGGGCGAAGCTTCCCAGCAAAGAAATTAACCAGATTCTTGAAAATACTCGGCAAGCTCTTCTGCACTGTGCGTACGAGGTAAGAAGGGTGAAGCTCAAGGCTATATCTAGAGGCCTTATAGGAGGATCAGAGACTTTTGGTGAAATACCATTTGAGGTGGGCTTATACTTCGACCCTTTATTAAACGTCCCTTACATACCTGGCTCCACCATCAAAGGTGCTGTTCGCTCAGCTACCTTCGACTTACTATATAGGGAAAAACGAAATGCAGGCAATTCTGACAAAGAAGCTGAAAAAGAGGCTGACAATGAATGCAGCAGGATCTTTGGGGGGTGTATAGGTGAGGATCATAGCGCAGGGCTAGTGGGGTTTACTGATGCATATCCCATTGAGGAAGGTGAGAAGGGCTATCTACTATACCCAGATGTAATGTCACCTCATTACAAGAGTGATACAGCCACGGAGCTGGATGTCTCCCCTACACCCATAATTTATCTTACCATCGCACCAGAAACCAAATTCCAGTTTTATCTTTTCTATAGAAGAGAAAGAGGCAGTGGTGAAAAGAAAAGGCAACTTACTATAAGAAATTCTAAAGACTCTGATCTAGCCGAAACCCCGATTCCAGATCCCAATATGTTGGGCATCTTAGATCTCGGATTGCTCTACTCCTTCTATAGAGGGGTGGGCGCTAAGACAGCGGTCGGCTACTCCAGATTTGAGGTCTTAAGCTACGAGAGAGTGATTATTTGAGCGAGAATCTCTTCATTTCAAAGGCAGCTTGCCTTTTACATGACCCCCCGAATAAAGCTTGGCTTATCAGAAGTCATAAAGATCATAAAGAGGAGGCACAACGCATCGCTATCGGTGTTCTAGGGAATACCTGCCTTAAAGAGGCTGCTGAGCGAATGGAGGAGCTCGCAAAGCCGTCTGACATGCTAGCTTCAAGTGTTGACAGATGGCTACTGAGCAATCTTGTCGGCGAAGAGTATCATCTATTTCCGGTGAGTGAGATTAAACTCAAGAACATCTTCAACCCTAAATTTTCTCAAAAGATTGAGCAACAGCAACCTTCGACAAATGAGTTTATTAGAGCTTTAAAGGGAATCATTGAGCATATAACTGATCCTCGGCTAGCCTATCATATACTATATGCCAGCTATGAAACTACATGGATGCAACTGCAGCTTCCAGCATGTCCTGCAGATACCAGAGCGCCTTCTCACAGCGTTTTTGATCATAACTATGCAACTGCATCGATGGTGAACTGGCTTCTAGGGAAAAAAGAGCCGAAAGGGATATTGTTATACATAGACTTAGGAGGGGTGCAAAGGTTCATAGCGAGCTCTAGGAAGCTCGTCGACCTTTGGTTATCGAGCTACTTCGCTTCTGCGCTTGCTTGGAGCGTATTCTGGATTTTTGTAAAAGCTCTAGGCCCTGATGTGATGGCCCTACCTACGTGTAGAGGGAATCCGTTTTATTATCACAGCTTAATCTCAGAGCTAGCTCAAAATGGCGTTAAAGAAGTTGTAATAGAAAAGATCAAACAGATATCAGGCGAATTCGCTGGTTATGACCCAGATAAGGACAAGATACCGAAGTATGCGGTAGTTCCGGTCACAGCTACATTCATGTTACCAGAGCTAGATCAATTGAAGAGATTCGATGACTTTAAGGAGATTGAAGTCATTAAAGGATCCGAAGGTTTAGAGGAATTCGTAAAGAAAAAGTATCAAGAAGTATGGAGAAACGTCTATAATAAAGTAATTGAAAAGTGTAAGGATTTACAGACCGAGTTAGGCAATCAAGCGGAAAGGCTCTTAAACGAATGTAAGCAATTTGGGTTTGATACAACTCCACCACTACCCATCAGGGTCATAGCCCTACATACTAATGAGCTTCATGAGATGGGATTGAAAGAAGAAGAGCGTTATACTCTATACCATTACATGTTCAAACTTCTAGCTTACGAGGAAGGCAGGAGGAAGCTCTACAAATTTAGGCCAGAAGAGGATCTGAAGCTTTATGACATGACCACACAGCCAATTAGAACATGGCCGAAGGAGGCTGAGAAGGGCTTTGAATATTGCAGTGTATGTGGCTTTTTACCGGCAATTATCATCTTTCCTTCACGTGAAGATGAATACAAGAAATACTTGGAGATCGAACTTGAACCTATTTTCGGCCTGGGTGAACGTCTTTGCCCATATTGTCTAGTTAAGAGGCTTATGAGCTTAAATAGGATACTTAAGTCAGTTATGGATGAACTGTTAGGGAAAACCTCACAAGAATTACCTAAAATTAGATTTCCATCGGTCTCTGACATCGCACTTATGCCCTTCAAAAAATCATTTATTACCAATGCTATGAAAATTGATAACACTCAAGAACTGGCTAATGAGCTATCTGAATGGATTAAGGAAATCTGGGAAAAATTCGCAGAAAAAGGAATATCTCCAATAGGTAGAGAACCACTTACATATATTGAAAGCAAATTAGCAGACAGTATTAAAAATCTGAAAGCTGATAAATTAAAGAAAGATCTTGAAAATGTTCTATTTATAGATGCTGAAGCTTGCTTCTTAAAGACGCATATATTTAGAAAAGACGGAAGAGATGAATATTATACTCCAAGCAGAGACTGGCTAAAGCTCAGAGAGAAAATTTATAAGCATGAAAGAATGGCGAGCTATATGAACTTAAAAGAGGAAAAAATTGAGGCTCTGAATACCTATTATGCCATTATAAGATGTGATGGAGATAACTTAGGCAAGATTATACGAGGTCAGGTTGAAGAGGGCTTCAGAATCACCATAAAAGACTACCTTTGTAATGCCCTAGAAGGGCCTGCTAGAGAAGTGGTTGAGGCTATCGCAAATAACGATCTTGAACGGGCAAAAAGGATATGTGAGGAACATAAAGTGAAGGAGATAGACAAGAAAATAAATGAAGCATCAAAGCTCATTGATAAGCTCCTTGATAAAAACGAGATTATAATTTCTCCATCGTACCATTCAACCCTTAGCAAGGCCTTAATGGTTAATGCCGTTAGAGATAAGAAGATAATCGATGAGCACGATGGCTTAACCATTTATGCAGGAGGGGACGATCTCCTCGCCGTAACGCCTGTCAAGAATTCTTTACTTGCTGTTCAAGAACTAAGAGAGAAGTTCAGCTTTCCGTCAGCAGCATATGGCTTTGATAGAAAAAATGGCTACTTAATACCATCTTTGGCTACTGCTAGTAGAAGCTTCTCCATATACCTCACTCACTATATGTTTCCCCTATATTTAGCGCTTGGTAGATCTGCTGAGTTACTAGATGGCATAGCTAAAGAGTCAAGGTGGATAACAGATGTTGAGAGAAGGAAAGATGCGCTCATCCTTTCATACAACTCAAGAGGTGGAGAGCACTACTCTCTACTACCCTTTTCAGACATTAAGAAGTCATATCAGAATCTAGCAAAAAATCTTAAGAATATCGATGAGCTTGTCTTACAGATAGAAAAGGAGAGAGACGGATTCTCGTCATCATTAATATATGATCTCTACAGCAACCTTCAGACAATAAAACCGCTTATTGATAGGAAAAGTAAAGACTTGTTAAAAAGGCTAATAGAGAAGATCTTCGAGAGAAACTGTGAAATCCAAGATAAGCAGCGACGTAAGGAAATGGCTGAAAGATGGGCTCGAATCCTTATAGAAGATTATGATGTATCATGTAAAGTAGACTGTGACACTCTACTTTTCCTAGAGCAGTACTTTTTGGCCCTAATGCTCTATAGATCTGGACTAAGGGGTGTGGAGTGATGACTGAGGCAGTCTCGATAAGTTTCAGGATAACCGAGCCTATGATGTTCCGTGGCCCGGGGGAGTTCGACCCGTTCGTTAGAGGCACCTATAGTAGAGCCCTGACTTTAGCAATACCCTCCCCCTCGACGGTAGCGGGCACCCTAGCAACATACTGTATTTCAGAATTAGGTAAAACGGCACCGAGCTCAGTGGACTGGCTTGAAAAATATCTTAGCGTTTTGGGAAGCGATGTTGAGATAAGAGGGCCATTGATTAAGCTAAACTGTGAGCTGATGGCTGAAGATAGGCTATCTGGTGGTTTTCTAACACTGGAGAAGATAAAGCAAAAGTGTGAAAAAGAATGGAAGAAGCTGAGTCAGAAAGCTAATTCATTAAAGCAGCTCGATGAGAATCTAAAAAAAGAGAAGTTTGAGCCTAGCGTTGAAGTGGAAAAGAATGTGAGAGCTGGTGTTAGATTGCAGACAAGAGAAGGAATTCCTATGAAAAGCGCAAAAGAAGGCTTCCTCTACGGTGCCGAATACATTGACTATATAGGAAAGAGAGGCAAGAAAACCGGAGAACCCTCTGTAGAGATTATAGCAGAGATTAGAGGAGAGCTTGTTAAAAGCCTATCTTCAGCCCGAGAGCTACCAGTCAAGTTTGGCGGGGAGGGTAGGGTGGCTCTCCTCTCCTTCCAGCAAGGAGAGGAGATTTTAAGTGAAATTAAGGAACGGCTTTGGAATGATCAAGAGAAGCACTACGGTTTTCTGGCTATATACTTAGCTACTCCAACTCTCTTCAAAGGGGGTGTAAGAGTAGAAAAATATGTGAAACAATGGGCAGAGAACATGAACTACAGGTTTGTAGGCCTAAGCGGAGAATCTGCATTGCTAAGTACTGGATTCATGATAAGAGAGGAGAGAAGGAAGCCTATTTACACTTCGTTTAGTCCAGGCAGCATCATATTCCTAGAGGGGAGCTTCGATCTTCTTGGGATATATCACGATAAGACCTTGAGCCAAGCTAGCATGTTAGGTTATGGCACCTATATACCCATACCAATAGCTAATAATACCTCGGATAGTGAAGATGCTTGTTAGATAATATAGGAGTATGCAAACTTTGCGGTTAGCTGGGGGCCTGTCTTTCAGCTCGGTTACATTTAAGAACTACTCAATTAGAAAGATGGGGAGCAAAAACACTATTAAATGATTCAAATACACTCTTTTACTCAATTATTTGCCTTTTTAGTCAATATACCTCTCAAAGGGTATTGAAGTTTAACGTAAAAAGTAGAAAGTTTGTTGGTGGGTGTACCTTATCAAAAAATGAGGAAAGGAAGCGGTTAGTGAGAGTCTGCGAACATCTAAATGAGGATAGGTTTGATACAAGCCTAAAGAAGGACAGATTATAACACCAGAAGACCTCCAAATCATCTTGCAAACTCTTCAACCATAACTAGCGAGCGTTTACAATAAACCTTGAATGTTAGTCCTCTAACTAAGGTCTTTCGAAAAGCATATTAGAAGATCTTGGATATGCACTTTAGTGGTCATCTGTGGCTGAGCTTCATATTTTTACCGTAGGTGTTTCTACTCTGCTTAATTTTGGCAGGAGCGAATATGGAAAGGAGTTTGAAGATTCAGGTAATTGGTATAGGTTGCCTCCTGACTCCCCTCAGCAGCAAAAGTTTATCTCTTGGGCTAGGAGGGGTGAGAAGGTCTTCGATAAGGTGCTTGATTTTGTGAACAAAGATCCTAGGAGGGCTAGCGCTGAGCTCAACGCCTACTATAGGTTCGAAAGTTTAAGAGG
>JARVJP010000016.1 GCA_029776065.1 Nitrososphaeria archaeon
CTCGTCACAGCCAGTATAAGTGTTCTAGGAAATGCTTCTAGAATATCTTGAGCTACAGGGCGCCCAGTTCTAATATTATTACCTAAATCACCTTGCAAAAGCCTCGTTAAAAACTTAAAATATTGAATATAGATAGGTTGATCTAAACCAAGCTCCCTACGCGCAGCCTCAATCTTCTCTGGTGAAACATTTGGGTCAAGCCCTATTCTGACTAAAACAGGGTCACCTGGAGTATTGACCATTATCACAAATACAATTATTGAAACGCCTAGAAACACTGGTATAGCCAATGTAAGCCGTTTAATTATGTAAGATAGCATCTACACCAACATAGAGAGTTTTAAAAAACTATTAATATTAATTTTGCTCACGCTTTTAACTACAATACGTTTTCTGGAGTTGAGAGACTTGACATTTCTGTGAAAAGTACATCTCTTATAGTAAGCCAAGGTGTGTTGATACAGCCCAACTTCTTAACACTGTTAACGTCACCAACAGATATTATGTTCTTAACGAGTTTTTTTAGTGATGCTGATATTCTAAGACTTGGTAAAGGATGCTTTATTTGACCTTTCTCAATAAGCCAGGTTCCCATTGTGTGGGCTTGCATAACGTCTTTTTTACATACACCAGAAGGCAAACCTGCATACATTAACCTCTTTACAAGTATAGCTCTCTCAGCTTCCCTTATCATATCTTGCTTGGTAACGTTGCCTGCTTTCACTATTTGATTGAAAGGATAGTAAACCCAGCCTATAAAGAACTTTGAGCTATATGTCACATCGTGTGGAAAGACAGCATGCCCAGAAGATTTTCGATTAGCTTTTGCAGCGAGCCTAAGATCAAAACACATTTCTTTAGCAACCCCTTTATCAATCAAAACCACGTTTGCAGTTTGTATTCCTTCTGCATCAAATGCTCTTGGCAATAGCGTATCAAGGTTTCTTGGTTCATCTGAAACTGTCAAAAGTTCACTCGAACATAAAGAGCCTATTTCCACATAATTCTCTTCTCTTATTGTGGAGAAGCCAAGTTGCACAAACGAGCCTATTACATCTCCCGCGGCATCTGATTGAAAAATTACATCGTATCTTCCTAAGTCGATAGGCTTTGGATTTACACTCATAACAGCGTCTTCTGAAGCTTCTTCAGCAATCTTTTCTATGTTAATTTCTGAAAAACTTCGTGTGTTTTGAGACGCAAATCCTACACCTAAAGAGCTATTATCTTCAGCTAAGGGAGTGCAAACTAGTGAACATCCGGTATAACTGTGTATTAAGCTTATTCCAAATGAATTAGCTAAGGCAACATGAGCTATTCTAGTAGTTAATGTGCCAGAAGCTTTTGTAATTTTCTTGCTGTAATCTAAGGATGCTTGTATCGCTAGTCTGACCGCTTCTGCCCTTTCTTTATCTGTTAGTTCTGCTGTCTTTTTGTCATATGTCCCATTTATAGGTTGTATGTTAGATGATGTTGTAAACGGTGGTCTCTCTTCTAATCTTGCTTGTCTCAATAGCATGTCGATTATTTTAGTTAACTCTTCTTCTTTGACTGTTCTGATAAAAGCTGATGAATAAGTTTTATCTGCTTTCTCTATCTCCAAATATACTCCTTGATCCTCATACACCTCACTTTGATTAAGCGTGTTCCGCGAAAATCTTGAGAAAGCGTCGTCAAAAGAGTAAACCAGAGCTTGTGCTTGTTTTGCACCTTTGACCTCAGCGATCTTTACTATTCTTTCTGCTTTTGTAAGTAATACTTCACTCATTCGAAACACCTGCTTAAAACATTTCTAAATCTGGCTAAACTACAGTAGTGCCCTACCCTAACAGTTTGATGAGGTCTACCCTTACCGCAACCACTAGAAAACAATGTCCACCCATCTTTTGCTATAGCATCGCAATTGTGCCAAAAGTTTAACGTCTGACCACTATAGATCGGTTCTTTTACGACGCCAGCTATTTCCCCATTTTTTATTCGCCAACCTATTTCTCCACTAAAAGTAAATGTGCGTCTTCTTTGGTCAAAAATCTCCATTAAAGGCGCTGTTATTAGAAGGCCTTGTTTAGTATCCTTTATTATTTCTTCTCTTGTCCAATCTCCAGCAAGAAGATTTATGTTACTCATCCTTACTAACGGTTGATGTAGCCCGCTCATAGCTCTCATCCCTCCGCTGCTTTTACTTAGACCTAATAATGCAGCTGTTTCTCTAGATGTCTGATACCCAACAAAAACTCCGTCCTTTATGAGATCAACTTTCTTTCCTTTTACAGCTTCGTCATCAAAATAATAGCTACCAGCTCCTCCACTTATTGTAGCATCTGCTACTACGTTTACACAATTTGAACCAAACTTCAAGCCAACTTTCTCAGGCGTTAGAAAAGTTGACCCAGCAAAGTCCCACTCCATATCTAAAGCTCGATCCAATTCTGTAGGGTGTCCCACTGTCTCGTGAATCTGTAAAGCCAGCATATCGTCGGCTAGCAGTAAATCACTGAAGCCTTGTGGGTAGCAACGCGCATCTAGAAGTTCCTCGAGTTCGCATCCTATTCTAGTGGCATTATTTATAAGATCAACCTCTTGAATCCATTCGTAACCCTTTGTAGCCAGATTTAAACCCAATGATTGAGGGTAAGATCTACGTACCATATTGCCGTTTTCAGTAGCCCAACCTTGGATACTTGAACCGCAGCCTACAAGCTTTTGCTGAACACAAGTTCCTTCTGATGTCACAATAAGCTTCTCTTCCTCAAAACCTTGAAAAGTTGCGGAAAAAGACTTTATTCTCTTTCCGCTTTCCTTTAATGTTTTTACAGCAGTATCAAGAAGATCATAAATTTCTTGATCCTCTACTTTAAGAGGATGTTTAATAAAGTTATTGGAGTATCTTTCATTTAAAGTAGGCTCCTCGGTAAGTGTAACTTTACTTTTGTTTACCGCTGATGCAGCCCTAGCTACCCTTACTGCTCTTTCAGTAACTCTTTTGCAATACTCATTATCTAATATAGATGAACCACAGAAACCCCAGCTTCCTTTAACTATAACTCTTACACCCAAAGTAAGGTCAACATCATTAAACACCCTAGAGCCTCTGTTATCAAGTCTAAGCATCTTTCTATGGATTTTGTTCACTCTGACATCAGAGTAAGATGCGCCCATTTTGGCAGCAACATCTAAACATACTTTGACTTGTTCTTCAAACAAAACTGTCACCAAACAGTTAAAAAATAGATAAGGGTTGCTGGAATAACCTCTGTACCAGCAACTTTAAGGTTCGAGCCAAGCGTTTCTGGAAAGCGGTTTGCTAGCTAAGATCGAGCCCCAATAATGCGGATCAGTTACAGTATAGCCTTTTAGTTTCTCTGACCAACCTTGAATTCTAGGTACATAATATAGGTATACTTGATATGCCTTCTCAATCTCAAGCTGAGTTACCTTGTCGACAAGTTCTTTTTTGTGTTGGAAATCTGTTGTCTTGCCGATTTGCTCAATTAAAGTATCCAACTCTGTATCGTTTATGTTGCTTAGGTTCCTACCTTTAGAGTGTAAAATAGTGTACCACAAGTTATAGGGAGAAGCACCTGCTTGATCATGTACTGCTAGTTCAAAGCTCCTTTTTCTAAATAAGTCTTCTATGAAGACTGAAAAGTCAACATTTTTGATTTTTACTCTGATGTTTGCTGCGGCAAGCTGCTGCTGTAATATGGTTGCGATATCAAGCCCATTGGCAAAGACTCCTGCTACCTCAATCTCTATGTCTATACCATTAGGATAACCAGCTTCGGCAAGAAGTTGTTTAGCTTTGGCAACATCTCCTTTAGGTGGATAGCCTTTTATATTTGGATTATACCAGGGATCATTAAGCCCAGGGATCAATGAACCTGTTGCTGGAGTAGCGAAGCCTTGCTCTATTGCTTGGATTAGAGCTTCACGATTAATAGCGTAGTTTAACGCTTGCCTCACTCTAACATCTTGGAAGACTGGGTTGCCCAGCTTAGGGTTGTTGTTTAGAGACATCATGAAAAGCCTAAATGATCCACCACTTCTTACAACAACTCCGGTAGTGTTAGCCGTTTTAACAAATTGTGCGGGTATGTCTGTTAAGTGTATCTCACCATTTTTTAACGCTAGAATTCTAACTGACGTCTCTGGTATCACTCGAACTATTATTTTATCTAAGTATGGTCTTCCACCCCAATAATCATTGTTCGCCTCAAGTGTTAAATGATCGTTGTCTACCCATTCAACAAATTTGAACGGTCCTGTACCTACAGGGTTTCTACCAAATTTGTCTCCCCATTTCTGCACAGCAGTAGGTGATGTGATAAGACCATATACATCTGAAGCTAAGTATGTTAGGAAGTCTGCGTATGGTGAGTCAGGTTTAAGTCTAAACTCTACTGTATATTGGTCTCTAACGTTTACACTGTCAAGAAGGAAAGCTATGGATTTGACTGCCTTAGGATTCTGTATATGTCTATCAAAGTTTGCCTTTACAGCGGCTGCATCAAGAATTGTACCATCGTGGAACTTTACACCTTGTCTTATTGTGAAGACCCATACAGTTGGGCTCTCAGCCATCCAAGATGTTGCCAGACCTGGTATGAATTCTCCTCCTGGTCCGTAGTATATTAATGCTTCAAAGATTGCTTGCATGCCTGTTCCGGCGAATGGTCCTGTTAAGGCGTTTAGTGGGTCTAGAGTGTCTTCTTGTTTTTCTGCTCCTATTATCAAGGTTCCACCGTATCGTCCTGTAGGTTGTGGTGTAGCTGTTGTAGCTTGAGTAGTTGTAATTGTGACGGTCTTTTCTATTGTAGTTGTTCTTTCCGCTGTTACGGTTACTGTTTGAGCCGCTGGTCCTGTGAGTGTCTGTGTTACTGTTTGTGTGACTGTGTTAGTTACTGTTGTAGTTATTGGCGGTTGCAACGTCACTGAAGCTACGGCTGCAGCTGCAACTATTATGACTATCACAAGAGCAATTAACACTGTTTGCGTGGATGTAATTCCTCTCTTTTTCGAAGATAGAATTGTTTTGTTCATATGCGTAAAAAAGTTTCCAGTATATTTAAATGTTGCTGAATATAAATTATCTACAAGTTCTAAATTTCTATGTTTTTTATAGAATTTTCCACACACCTTTTTCGATCACAACTTGCTCATCAAAGAAGACGTCAGGTTTTGGCACAACAATATCAGAGTGGAAGTCTGTTTTTACTTTTCCTCCTAGGAAGAAGTTGCTGCCGATTCCTATGTGGATTGTGCCCTTGATCTTCTCTGCTTCTAATACGTTGTCTGCTCTTTTTGCGTTTGGGTTTGTGCCTATGCCGAATTCAGCGATGTTTCGCCTCGATGTGTATGGCTCTTGCTGTTCGTTGGGTTTTAGTAGGTCGCGTAGGTAGTCGCCTACTGCTCCTCCACCTTGCACTTCATCTACTAAGCCTTTGTTTACGATAAGCTTCATGTCTGAATCAAGTTTAGGGTACCAGCCCGCTTTAGCGACTATGATGCCTTCGGCTGAGCCTTCCGTTGGCGCTACTGACGCTTCGCCTGCTGGAAGATTACAAACCTTCATAGGTGAGTCTTTAGTTAGTATTCCTGTCTCAGCCCAACATTTCCTACCTGCTATGTCAAAAGATAGGTTGGTTCCGTCTTCACTAACTATCTTAACAAAGCTAGCTTTCTCTAAGTAGTTAACCATCTTTAATGTGTCTAAGGCTATTGCTCTATAGTCTGCGTCAATAGCTCCGCCTGGATAAAACATCTCAGGTTCGACTGAGGGCATGCTCACAACTCTTGCGCCAATCTCTGTCGCTCTTTTTGTAGCGGCTGTATGTGTAAGCGAGAATGTTGTGATACCAACTACCACATCGCTCTTATGCATCTTGGCTGCAACATCATCAGGCAACTCTCTCCCAGATCTGCCTAAAGAAGGATAAACGTAGACCTCAACTTCATTGTCGGTGAATATTTCTTTAGCGATCTCCCCAGCTACCTTTGCCAAGCAGACACGTCTTACCATTCCTAATAAAAAGTCCAAATCTAGTTGAGACCACTCTGATGAGGTTGGCGCGTCTGATAGGATAAGTATCTTCTCACCTTTAGCGAGGTTAAGGTTAACTCTAAACATGTTTATGATAGATTGAACCACTTTTTGGCGCTCTATCATAGATGCTGATAGACCTACTCTCTATTTAAGCCATGCTTTGGATGTGGAGGTGGGCCAGGCAACGCTAGACTTCATTTGGATTCAATTTTCATATTCCTTTGAACTGTATCGCTGGCGACCCAGATTCGTATGGGAGATGGCGCCACCTAAGATGTGCTTAGGAGTCAGGGACCCCGATCCTCTGCAAGTTGTGCTCAAGCTTGACCAGACGTTGAAAATAGGTCTCCTGTTTATCGGCTGTCAGATACCAGAGATCTTGCCTATGGAAACTTCTGTCAGATGGTGGATGTGACAGCAAGTATACCCTAGGGATCGTAGATGCTTGATCTCCTCTATTTTTCTCTAATGGGAGCCTTTAGGGCGTAGGCTGAATCCTGGTTTGTGGTCCCTTAATGCCCATCGTAGTGATTACCCAGGCTGTTTATCTCTAGCGTCAAGGGATGTCTACTAGGGAGACCATTTGCAGCTAGGTTTGACGGTTGAGGAGTCAAGAAGGCTTTGAGGGCAGGCAAATCCCTGACAGCTATGATCTCCATTTCTCCTATGCCTGTAGAAGCATTTTAGAAGCCTAGTAGCGAAGATCACTCGTTAGAAGGATAGGATTTATCTGGGATGAAATGAAACTCTAAATTCTCTTCGAAGGTAAGGGTCTACTCCCTTGACATCTCATGCTCAGAGCCATTTGAGAGATAAGTCTCAGCAAAGAGATCCTAGGGATAAAGTCAATTCAGCCAAAAAGAAGCTTTTGAAGGCTGAGGATTCACCTAGGCTTGGACACGTCTTGCATCCTCCAAAGGTTTGATGTTACGCTTATGGTATAGGCGTCCAAGCTCAATTGATTTAAGATGAAGGCGCTTAGGAGAGGGCTGAGCCCAAATCCTCATGGTAAATCAGTACCACATTTTTTGGAGAAAAAATTTTTTTCGGCAGAAATCCGGTAGTGCCGTTAACCTTCACCGCTCTGCATCTAAATTCAGATAATCCTATAGATCTGTCATTAAAGAGAAGCTCATCGATTCTGTTGTTGATTTATGGGTTAGATGCGATAACAAATCTATCCAGAAGATGGAAGACCATATAAATCTGCAAAGCCTTACCTGGATGCTTTTGACCCCTCCAGCCACTTCAAGCCTAGCCTCCGGATTTGTTCCATTCAGCACAAAGCCAAGGTTCTGAGGTAAACTGTGGCAGTAACTATGACTTTAGCTATAAGTTATCGAACCAATGCTTCTTGTCCTCAGCTTCAATAAGGTATGTGTACCTTAGTCCTCAACTTCTGTCAAGAAGGAAAAGTGCTTTGTATTTAGACTTAAAATTTGGTGGGCCAGGCAGGATTTGAACCTGCGACCCTCGCCGTGTAAGGGCGATATCCTAACCGAGCTAGACGACTGGCCCAACCTTATTGGCTGAGTTAGAAGGGGCATATAAGCCTAAGCTTTTGCTTTAAGGTAGATGAAGAAGAATATCTCTAGGGGCATGCATATTGCTGCTGGTATGCTGCTTTTGGGTGCGAATAGGCTTAGAGCTAGGGTGCTTGTGAGCGCCATGTTTTTGATGGATGCTAGCATGGCGAAGGGTGGGATGAGCTGCTTTT
>JARVJP010000007.1 GCA_029776065.1 Nitrososphaeria archaeon
AGACAAGAAGGTGCACCCCAACACCATCATCAACGGCTACAGGGAAGCAGAGAGAAAGGCACAGGAAGCCCTCAAAACAATGTCCATCAAAATAAACCCAAAAGACAAAAACTGGCTACTTATGGTGGCAAAGGCAAGCATGCTTCCAAAACTTATAACATCTGAAGCAAACCACCTTGCTAAATTGGTTGTTGAAGCGGCTCTTTCCATTTCGGAAGAACAAAATGGTGTATTCAAATTTGACGTAGACAATGTCGTAATAAACAAAAGGATAGGTGGAAAGATAAGGGATACCCGTCTGATAAAGGGTATGGTCATAGATCAGGAGGTTGTACATTCAGGAATGCCCAAAAAAGTTGTAAATGCTAAGATCGCACTTTTAAACTGTCAACTAGAAACTGAGCATACTTATTATGATGCCGTGATTAAGATAAATGGTCCTAAGCAGTTTCAAATGTTCCGTGAGGAAGAAGAAAGTACTCTAAGTGAAAAAGTGAATAAGATTGTCAAGACTGGTGCAAATGTCGTCTTTTGTCAAAAGGCTATAGATGATATAGCTCAATATTATTTGGCTAACGCGGGGATACTTGCTGTTCATAGAATAAATGAAAAAACCATGGCGCATCTCCCGAAAGCAACTGGTGGTACGATTGTAGCAAATGTTGATGATTTAACCTCTAAGGACCTCGGCTTTGCACGACTTGTTGAAGAAAGAAAGGTTGACGATAAAGATGTTTCTCTTTTTAAAAACTGGGTTTTTATCGAAGGATGTGTGAACTCAAAATCCGTTACATTATTTATGAGGGGAGGAACTAAAAAAGCTTTAGAAGACGCTGAAAGAGCTGTGCGAGATGCGTTATTTGTAGTCAAAGACTTAATGGAAAATCCGTTTATTTTGTATGGTGCAAGCGTTCCAGAAATAGAACTTGCATTAAAGCTGAATGATTATGCTAATAAAATTAGTGGGAAAAAGCAACTTGCAATCAAAAAGTTTGCAGAAGCATTAGAAACCATACCTTTTACTCTAGCGGAAAGTGCGGAAATGGATGCGATAAAGACAGTTATAGAACTTAAAGCAAAGCATAGAAAAGGAAAGAAAAGCCTCGGAATTAACGTTTTAACAGGAAAGATTGAAGATACACGAAATTTTAAAATATATGATCCATTTTCTGTTAAAAAACAAATTCTGTCAACTGCAACTGAAGCCGCAGTAATGATCCTAAGAGTAGATCGCATTATTCTAATAATAAAGAAACCAGAAATAAAAGCTATTACCGCAGGAGAAATTCCAGAGTCAGAATACGATAAACCAAAAAGATAGAAATCCAATGCATTGTTAGGTGATCAACAAATTAGTAGTTTTGTGAAATTCCATTTTATGATAGTTTATAATATTTTAAACGAGCGAACTTAGAATCTTATATGTGGTTTATCCTCTGACTGTGCCGAAAGTTAAGCCCCTTACCAAGTACCTTTGGATGATGGTTCCTGCTATCATCATAGGAAGACTCATAATAAGAGCTGAAGCTGCACCAGCTGCTGATATGCCTTGGATATTTGATGTTAAAGCAATAGGAAGTGTTATCACGTTTCTTTCTGTAAGTGTTATTGCAAGTAGGAAATCGTTCCATATGAATATCATAGTTAGGATGCTGACAACTGCTAGGCCTGGGACAACAAAAGGTAATGAGATAAACCAGAAAGCACGTAACCTAGAAAGCCCATCTACCATGGCACTCTCCTCTATTTCCTTAGGTATCTCTGAAAAAAACCCTAGCATAAGCCAGGTGAAGAATGGGAGCCCCCATGCGATGTAAGCAATTATAAGACCTAACATGGTGTCATATAAATGTGTGTATCGATAGAGCAACCATAGTGGGATCAGAAACGCGAACGTTGGAAGCAACCTTTGTGATAGGACGAGAAGGGTTAACTTATCACGGAATCGGAAATCTAACTTTGTAAGGCCATAAGCTCCTAAAGAACCAAGAACGGCTATAACAGTAGTTGAGGATAAGGTTATAATCAAAGACGTCGTTAAATATGGGCCGATATATATGCCACTACCTGGGGTAAATATTAATTCGTACCAACTAAATGTGGGTTCAAAGATTGAAGTTAAAGGAGAATTCTTTGTAATCCATGGGTTTATAGAATTCCATACCATCCAGTAAATTGGGAAGAAAAAATAAATTGCGCCAACTGTTGTTATAACATAAGCCAAAGATATAACTACCTTCTCTTTTATTTTTTTCATTAGATTACCCCTCTATAATAAATTTGAAAAAGTAAAGAATAAATGGGATGCTTAGTAGTAGTATAATCCAGGATAGAGCGGAAGCTACACCAAAATTGAAAAGTCTTATCCAATAAATGTACAAAGTCCAAGAGATAAACTGGGAAGAGTATCCAGGGCCACCCCCAGTTAAGACATGCACATAATCAAATGTTTGAAAAAGAGTTAAACCTCTAACAATCACGACTATCAAAAATATGCGTTTTAGTAAAGGAAAGGTTATGTGCCTTAAAATTTGGAATGATGACGCGCCATCTAGCTCTGATGCGTCGTAAATAGGTCTTGGAATGGAATTAAGACCTGCATAAAAGACTAATATGGCAAAGGGAGTATTCTGCCATAAGTCGAGCAGGACGAAAACGAAAATTATTATGTTCGGATCGGAAAGCCAATTAACTCCTTGGAATCCAAGGGCTTCCATTAAGCGATTCACTACACCAAAGTCGTTGTTTAACATTGACTTAAAAAGTGCTGCAGCAAGAGCAGGGGCGATTGTTAGTGGTAATAAGAAAACTGTTTTGTAAAATGTTGCACCTCTGGGAATACGCGAAAGAGCTAATGCCAAAAGCAACCCTAATCCTAGTTCAAGGAGTAATGAGATAGAAACAAATTCTAAAGTTATTGCAAACGAATTCCATGTCTTTGTATCTGTGAATATTTTGATATAGTTACTTAGTCCTATGAAATTAGGAGTTAAATAGGATTGGGTTCCAAGGTTCAGTTCACATAGGCTGATCCATAAAGAATAAACTAAAGGAATTATTATCAAGGTGAGTAAGATCGACATCATAGGTGTAATAAAAATTATAATATCCTCGCTCCTAGCTCTCACAACATTCAGCAATAACGTCATATAATTAAATTTTTTTATATTATTTTATTACTTTATAAACCTCTAAATCACTTTATTAAAGGCCTTATTATTTTTCAACTCATTTTAATCTGCACTTTAATAACACGATCGGTTCCCTTCTCAACCATCTCCATGCCCTTTGAGATCTCATCCAAGGTTAAGACATGCGTCAATAGCTTTAATAATGGAAGTTTCCGTGTAGAAGATAATCTCATTGCGCTTTGAAAAATATTCGCATACTTGTTGTGACCTGTGATAACCAGTTCCCTTAAAGCTACATCTATCATTGGGATTTTTGCGTATTCTCCAAAAGATAAACCTAACTCATGAATTCTTCCACCATCTCGAACCAACTTAAAAGCTAAGTTTATGGTCTCTTCCGTACCAACCGTATCAAATACAATATAGGAACCAAGTCCTTTTGTCCCCTCTTTAACTATTTCCATAAGTTTCTCATTAGTGGTACTTATTGCCGCGTTAGCGCCAAGTTTTTCTGCGAGCTCAAGCTTATGCATAGACCTTGAAATAACAAATACATCGCCTGCGCCGCTCTCCTTTGCAGCGATTAACGTCGAAAGGCCAATAGTACCTCCGCCTATTATTGAGACACTTTCCCCTGGCGGGATTCCACCAGCCATCTTTATTGCTGTTAAACCAACAGCGAAGGGCTCTATCAATGCTCCTTCTTCATTAGTCATTTCATCAGGCATTTTGTAAACAAAGTCAGCAGGCCAACTGATATATTCTTGGTAAGCCCCATCTGTTGGCGGTGCGCCCATAAATTTCTCGTTTACACATAATTCATATCTTCCTATTCTGCAATAATGGCATTTTCCACAAGGAACACCAGGTTCGATAACTACTCTATCACCGACTTCAAATCCCTCCACTGAGTCCCCTTTCTCAACAATTTCACCACAACATTCGTGGCCTAATACAATAGGCTCTTTTATTATAAAGAACCCTATTCTCCCCTGAGCATAGAAGTGTACATCAGAACGGCATATGCCCACATTTTTTATCTTTAGAAGGACGTCTTCTTTTCCGGGTTTAGGAATGGGTCTTTCCTCTATTCTAATATCACGAGGTTTATAAAGAACTGCTGCCTTCATATATCCCAATTAGAATTTTCTTTAGACCTGTATTTAAGAATTATCAGGGCACTCTTTAAAGAGGACCTTTTCTGACTAAGTTGATTTCCAATTAAAAGATTATGATGGAATCTCTCTGAAAAGATGTTTTAAACTTTGATAAAGCATTTTATAAACCTTGTTATAACTTTTGTCATAGAATGTCACATTTTCTTTGATAGGGTTATATTCAGCCCTTATAGTAATCATTTTATCTGCCGCTTCTAAAACATCTTTGTAGAAGACGGAAGTTGCTGCTAAGATAGCTGCCCCTAAAGCTGTGTTTTCTTCTGTTTGAGTTACTCTAACTTTTTTGTTGCATATATCAGCAATGATCTGACACCAAAGAGGACTTTTCGCTCCCCCTCCATAAACTCTTATTTCATCAACATGTGTCTTTGAAGCATTTTCTAGGTTTTCTAAGTTAAGACGTACCTCATAAGCCACTCCTTCAATTATTGCTCGAATAAGGTGCTCCCGCCTATGAGAACCTGTGAACCCAAAAATTACCCCTCTTGCGCTAGTGTCGTAATAAGGTGAGAAAGCCCCAAGCCAGTATGGAACAACAAAGAGGCCAAGAGCGCCTGGTGGTGCTTTTTTTGCTTCGATCATTAATATATCATATGGGCTTATTTTGAGTCTTTCTGCTACTTCTGTTTCCGATTGCCCAAAGTTTTCTTTAAACCATTTAAGAGTATATGCTCCCCCTCCTATACCATTCTCTGCGATATATTTTCGAGGAACGCATGCTACCCTAAGCCAATATCTTAATTGTGGGTCAATAATTGGGCTATCTAAAAAGGTCTCCAGAATAACCGACGTTCCAAGGTTCAGACTTGCAACACCTACTTTTGTCACGCCTGTACCTAAACCTCCACATTGCTGATCTCCTCCACCAGCAATAACAGGAATTCCTTCTGGTAGCGTGGTTTCCTCAGAAAATTTCTTAGTTACAGTCCCTAACACTCCTCCTGGGGGAATTGTTGTTGGAAGCTTTGATATAGGAATCTGGCAAATTTCAAGAAGTTTTGATGACCATTCAAATTTATTGATATCTAAGAGTTGAGTCGTACAAGCACTAGCCCATGAAGTCCTAAATTCGCCTGTTAATAAAAATGTTAAGAAATCTGATACAAGAAGAAACTTGTGGGCGCTATCAAAAACTTCTCTCTCATGTTCCTTTATCCATAAAATTTTAGGAAGAGACCAACCAGGGGAAGGAGGTACTCCTGTAATTTTTGTGATTTCTTCTGGATCAAGTTGTCTCTTTAGCCACTCTACTTGTTCCTCTGCTCTGGTATCGAACCATAAGAGTGCCCTTCTGAGTGGTGTGCCATTTTCATCGACTGGTAAAATCGTCTCCCTTTGGTGTGTTATACCTAAAGCTTTTATACTACTTGGTGATAGACCACAATCCCTTATTAAACATTTTATTGTTGTTTTAAGTGCTTTTGCCCAGTCATTTGCATCTTGTTCAGCCCAACCAATGTTCGGATAAAAAGTTTCGTAAGGTGTTCTAGACTGTGCTATCTCATTACCCCATTTATCAAAAATTACTGCTCTAAGATCGGATGTTCCAGCATCCAAACCAATAACATATTCTTTTTCGCTCACTTTGCTCACCTAAGGTTTTATTATCACTTTTAGAGCATTCTCTTTTTTGGTTGTTGCTGTTTCAAAAGCCTCCTTTATCTTTTCAAGAGGGAAGATGTGTGTAACTATAGGTTTAACATCGATTTTTTTTGAACTTATAAGATCTACAGCCTTAGAAAACGTAAAAGGAGTGTGCCCAAAAGTTCCTGTAATTTTTATCTCATAATAATGAATCTTGTTTGGGTTTACTGTGATATTTGTTTCTGGATATGTGCCTGCAAAGATGTTTACATACCCCCCTTTGCCTATAAATTGTAACGCTTGTTCAGTAGCTTGCGCTTCTGCGTTACCTCCAACTGTTACCAGAACAGCATCTGCTCCCCTATTATTTGTCCAATTCAACACTATGTCTTTTAAATCTTCTACTTTTGGATTAACTATAAGATCTGCTCCATACCTTTCAGCCATTTTTCTTCTAGGTTCTAAAAGTTCACTTACAATGACTTTTGCGCCAATTAATTTTAGATAAGCCAGTTGCATTAAACCAATAGGCCCTGCTCCCATAACTACAACTATGTCACCATTATTCGTTTTACAATCATGAACAGATTTTATTGCAGCGGAAAATGGTTCTGCTAAGCAAGTTTCTTCAAAAGGGGCATTACCAATATGATGTGCATTAACTGAGGGAACAGCGATATATTCTGAAAAACTTCCATCCACTTTCTCAATTTTTTCGCCGCCACCACCTATACCTTTCGCGTTTAGGCAGTAATTGAAATCTCCTTTGCGGCAGTAATAGCATGTGTAACAATATATAGCAGAGTCTAACACCACTCTATCGCCTACTTGAACGTTATCAACAGATTCACCTTTCTTTTCAACTACTCCTGAAACTTCATGTCCTAGTATAAGAGGTTCTTTTAATCTGCTTAAGCCCATATACTTTCTCATATCTGTAGGGCATATTGAGGACGCATGTATTTTTACAAGTATCTCATTCGACTTTATAGACGGTATTGGTACTTCTTTTACCCTAATATCATATGGCCCACAAAGGACGGCTGCTCTCATATCAATTTGTAACTCATCAAAGTTCTATTTAATCTTTTAGTTAAATTGGTCGCAAATATTAATTTAAGGTGTATCAAATTAAATGGCAATATTTATTAATAGAGTGAGTTATCGTTGCTTACGAATAATATGTCTTCAACAGGTAAAATATTGAGAATGGGTAATTTAATAAAAGCAGATGGGAAAACATTCATCGTTCCATTTGATCATGGAATGTGGGGTGTCACTCTAGGGATGGAGAATATCACGGAATCCGTCGCAAAGGTGATGAAGGGCGGTGCTGACGGCGTACTACTCAACATTGGTGCAGCTAGAAAGGTAGCAGATACGATAAAGGGTAAAATGGGCTTAGTTCTCTCAATCCCTTATGACCCTAAGTACGTGGAGCTGGCAGCGAAAATTGGTGCTTCAGCAGTCAAGACAACCTACTTTGGGCCTGTGCCTTTAAATGAGCAGAAGTATAATGGGGTAAGCGCTATTGGGCAGGCTTGCGAGGAATGGGGTGTGCCATTCATGGCAGAGGTTGTTCCAACCGATGAAAAGGGTAAAGTGCTCTACGATGTTAACCTTGTCAAGATGGCTGCCAGGATAGGATGTGAGCTAGGAGGCGATATAGTGAAGACAGCGTACGCAGGCACTACATCGGAATACAAGGAAATAGTCAGAGCATGTCACGCACCGATTGTCGTGATGGGTGGTGCTAAGATGGATAGCCCATTAGATGTGCTGAACATGGTTAGATCAAGCATGGATGCTGGTGCTATCGGAGGGACTATTGGCAGGAATGTTTGGCAGTACAAAGACCCTCAAAAGATGACAAAGGCTATTGTCAGCATAATACACGAAAATGCATCGGTTGAAGAAGCTTCGAAGCTCCTCTAATAAAGGTGGTACTATCTATCTTTTTATTTATGATATTTACTATTAGAACTCCAATAATAAAACTAATATTTTTTTAATTTATTTGTTTAGTAAACTTATTTTCTATAAGTAATGTTTATATACAATTAGTCTTCTTATATCGAAACTAAGGGATATATTTTGAGTGAATCAAAACCGATGGAAAGTCCTCCTCGTAGAGACTTTCTAAAATATGTTGCTACTGGTGTCGGATGTCTAGCGATTGGTGCTGTAGGTGGATACTTAGTTGGCTCTGGTAACGTTACAACAGTGACGGAGACAAAGACGCAAGTTTCAACTGTAACACAAACAGTGACAGGCACAACTACGACAACTACTACTCCCGGAGGTTATCCAACAACAGAGGAAGGCTTAGCGAAATTGATCAAAGAAGCTGCTGACAGATACTTTGGTCTATTAAAGGACGAAGCAAAGAAAGCGAGTATTGATTGGAGACAGTTTGAAGGCCAAGTAAAATCTTTGAACTGCTCTATGAGACAGGGTCCTGACAATGACATATATGCTAGGATGGCCCAAGTGTTTGAAGAAATATCAGGAATACACATCAACCTAGAGTTCACGCCTGAAGTACAGCAAAGAGAGAAGGTATCCGTTGACATCTTATCTAAAACAGGTGTTTACCATCTGCCTATGATCGACAACATGCACTTAGTCAAATATGTTAAAAGCGGGGGAATGGAAGGACTTAACAAATACATAGAAGACCCTAAGCTTACAGACAAGAATTTCTACAAACCGGATGACTTCTACGAGATGGTGAGGAAGGCAGCGGGTGCTCCTCCGTTTGGTGCGCCAGGAGATATGTACGCGGTACCAAGCATATTCCACCATACAATGCAGTATTATAGGAAAGATGTCTTCGATGCCAATGGGCTTACTGTCAACGACATAGATACCTTTGATGCCTTGATGCAGACAGCTGCTAAACTGAATAAGCCAAGTCAAGGATTCTACGGATACTCATCAAGAGGAATGAGAGGAGAAGGAATGAACATCTTCACATGGCAGACTTTTCACCGTGGATTCGGTGGGAGATGGTTTGACGAAAACTGGAAGCCAGTATTTAACGAACAAGAAACAATAGATGCAATTCAATTCTACGTGGATCTAATGACCAAATATGGTCCACCTGGTGTAGAAAACTACGACTTCTCTGCTACCTTAAGCTCTGCTGGTGAGGGAAGAGTCGCTATTGGGCTTGATTGTGATTGTTGGGGTACCCTTCTCTGGAACCCAGCTAATGCAAAACCACCTGCCCTTGGAAACATTTTCTCATACAGGGTGCCTAAGGGTAAGGGTGGAAGACATGCTGGCTTCTTCTTCTGGTCCTTTGGTGTGCCTTCAGGAATCAAGTCAGAGGTAGAGAAGAAGGCAACATGGCTATGGTGCTCCTTTGCACATTCGCCTTATGGTATCGCAGCGATTCAAGCAGCATCGTTCCTCATTCTGCCATCAAGAAAGTCTGTATGGGATATGCCAGGATTCATCGACTTGATGCCTCCAAACGACTACATCAAATACAAAGTGATCTCGCAAACTGAGGACTCTTACTACGACGACAGACCCATGATTCCTGAGTGGCCTGAAGTTGGAGATATTGCAGGAATCGCTCTGTCATCTGCATTAGCTAAGGAGAGGACTGCCAAAGAGGCAGCGGACTGGGCTCAAGGAGAGATATATAAAATCATGGAGAAGGCAGGTTACTATTCGTAACCCCCTCATTTTTTATTTTTAAATTTTATAAATACTCGATTTCTTTTTAAGTTCGTCAAACTGTTTTTCTGCTTTGCTTTTAGCGTAATCGAAGTACTTTGTGCGTATATCAACTAATACACATTTGTAGATATGGTTTTTCAATAGTTTCAAGTTCTTAACCGCCTCCTCGATCTCTTTATCGCCCGGTTTTTTAATTTGTTCTATGTATTCTTTTGGGATCTTAGAGGAATATATATCAAATGTTATTTTATATGTTTCTCCTTCATTTACCTTTGGAGGGGTCATGCTTTCCGGTATGTCTATTATCATGGGTGTTTTATTCTTTGGATCGATGACGTACAATTCCCTTCTTTTATCATTTTTCCCTATGACTGCGACAAGTTTGCTCACCTGTTTAACATACTTCCAATTAAAGACTATTGGTTGCATCGTTATCCTTTCCTAAATGAACGCAACCTGTTATTTATAAATTTCGTATTCCCCTAGTTGAAACTTGGTTTTAGTTGACTAAGGTTGGTAGAAAGGTTTATTAATGGACTTACTTTTTTCCCCCGTAAGTGATTATCTGATTGGTTGAAGTCAGAGTCGAAAATTTATGTAAACGATTCGGTAGCCGATACATCTTCAATAACTTCTCGATGAGGATAGAAAATGAATCGTTCACCACTATCCTCGGGCCTCCAGGCGCAGGGAAAACGACTCTTCTAAGACTTTTGGCGGGTGTTGAAATACCAGATGGGGGGAAGATCTATTTCGATGGAAGGGATGTAACAGACATTCCTGCTAAGGATAGGAACGTGGCGATGGTCTTCCAATCCTTCGCACTACATCCAACCAGGAAGGTCTTTGATAACATTGCCAGTCCTTTAAAGATCAAGAATGTTCCTAAAGAAGAAACTAGGAGGAGAGTTAAGGAGGTTGCTGACATGCTGGGCATCGGAGACTTATTGGACAGGTACCCGCGTGAGCTTAGTGGGGGGCAGCAGCAAAGGGTTGCTATTGCTAGAGCGATGGTTAAGAAAGCGAACCTAATCTTCTTCGACGAACCTCTTACAAATCTGGACTATAAGATTCGAGAAAGTATGAGAAGCGAGTTGAAGAAGATCTTTACTGCACAAGGTGGGACAATAGTATATGCGACTCCAGATCCTACAGATGCCTTATCCATGGCTAAATATGTGGCTGTGATAAATCAAGGGAAGCTCGAACAATATGGGCCTGTTGACGATGTGTACAACTACCCGGCGAATACGTTTGTTGGTTACTACTTTAGTTTTCCACCTATGAACCTGCTTGATGGAAAGGTGGTCAGAGAAAAAGGTGCTCTAGTTCTTAATTCGCATGACCTCAAGGTCGATCTAAGCGACTGCAAAGAAGGGATTAAAGAAGGAGATGAATTAATACTCGGGTTAAGGCCATCTCAGCTCTTTAAAGTGGACGGTGACGACGTTGTGAAATTCGAAGGAGAAGTTATAATAACAGAGGTTATCGGATCTGAGACGATCATACATGTTCAATATAATGGAGCAAGATTGGCGGTGCATGTTCCCATGATTTACCGATTGCTACCAGGCGACAAGCTTACAATAGGGTTTAGGCCTTGCGATGCTTTTATATTCAGGAAGGCTGATGGCTCCTTAATAAGAAGGTGAGATAACATGGTAGAAATATTCTTAGATAATGTTACTCATATTTACGGGAAAGAAGTTAAAGCTTTGGATAGTACAACATTACGTGTAGAGAACGGCTCACTGATCGCATTACTAGGGCCTTCGGGCTGCGGTAAAACCACTACGATGAGAATTATCGCAGGATTGCTTCGCCCTACTAGTGGACGAGTGTATTTCGATAACGTAGACGTGACAGAGCGTTCTTCACAGGAGAGGAACGTGGCTATGGTCTTCCAATTCATAGTCATTTACGATAAAACAGTCTTCGAAAACATCGAATTCCCTCTCCTTGTACGAAAGGTTCCTAAGGAGGAACGAATAAAAAGGGTTAAGCACGCCGCAGAACTAATGGGAATATCTAACGTATTGAACCAACAAGCCAGAAAACTTGACCCAGGAACGAGGCAGAAAGTTGCTCTTGCAAGAGCTTTTGTTAGACAGCCAACAGTCTTCCTCTTAGACGAGCCACTTACTAACGTAGACCCTCAGACAAGACTTGAATTGAGAAAGATCATAAAGGAGCTTCAAAAGGACTTACATCAAACAATGATTTATGTAACACATGACCAAGCTGAAGCTCTCACTCTGTCTGAGAAGATCGCTGTCATGAAGGATGGTAAGATGATACAATATGATACACCTGAAGCACTTTATGACAAACCAAAGAACACGTTTGTGGCCTGGTTCATAGGGAACCCTGGGATGCAATTTTTCGATGTCTCGCTTAAGCAATCCGATGGAGCTTTCTTGTTGGATGCCGGTGAGTTCTCTGTGGACGTTTCTAATGTGTCTGGTCAACTTGTTAAGTACGGGAACGAGTTAAAATTAGGGATTCGACCTGAAAACATTCAAGTGTCTTCGCAAAAGAAAGTCGGATGGTTTAACACTAAGTGCACTATGGTTGAACGTGTTGGCAATATGCACTTGTTAACCCTAGGTAAAGGGAGACTCGAAATCAAGGCAAAAATAAAGGAGACCGATGTAAGGGAGGGCGATACGGCGTGGGTTCAGTTTCCATCAGAAAAGGTGCGGGTTTACTCGAAGGCAGGGGAGTTAATTATATAAGGGTGAAGTGAGTAACAAATGGTATTGGTGACTTTTTGATGAAAAAGATATCTTTTAGAAGTAAAACACTGTTCCTCGCATTAATTCCTATGATTTACCTTTACGGCCTTGTTATATACCCATTTGCGAGCGTAATCTACTACAGTTTTTTCAGCTACGATATTGGGGGAACGCCTGTGTTCAATGGTGTTGGCAATTACATCCAACTGTTTACAGATCCCCAATTCTACAGGACCCTTGGGCTTACACTTTCATACTCTATCTTAGCAGTAGGAGCAGAGTTTCTTTTTGGTATTGGACTTGCATACCTTTTAGTGCACATTTCGAGAGGCCGTAGTGTAGCTACTAGCATCTTAATACTACCTCTTGTTATGACACCTGCTGTCGCTGGCATCATATGGAGAATTATGTTCGACGCAGGATTTGGGCACGTAAACTTCTACTTGAGTCTAATTGGAATACCTGGTCAAAAATGGTTGATTAGACCCACAGAAGCCTTCATATCTACTGTCATAGTTGATGTATGGCAGTGGACACCATTCGTAACACTTGTAACGTTCGCTGGTCTAACTACCTTACCAGTCGAGCTTGTAGAATCGGCTTACATAGATGGTGCCTCTGAATTCAGAACCTTTAAAGACATACTATTACCCAGGATAAGAGCACTCCTCTACATTATACTCTTTCTAAGAGTTATTGATACGTTGAAGATCTTTGATACTGTCTACACTATGACAGGTGGTGGGCCAGGAACCGCTACTACCTACATGTCTATATTCAATTACCTTAACCTTATGACCTTCTACCATATAGGCTATGGATGTACGATCGCGGCATTCTTCATAGTGCTGATGAACGTGGTGGTTACCGTCTTGTCGAAGAAGGCTGGAGCAGCGTTGTTCGCGGCGTGATAGAAATGAAACTCAAAACATTAATCTTCTATATATTGCTTGCTATATCTTTGCTCTTTTTCATTTACCCAGTGTACTTCGCGTTCAATTTGGCTTTCATGCCGAGAGCTGCCATCTTCCAGTTGCCTCCAAACTACATATTCCAACCGACTCTTGACAACTTTGTAAAAGTAATCAACTCATGGGAATTCTCAAAGTATCTGATGAATAGCACGATTGTTTCCATCCTCTCTGTAACTTTGTCTCTGATAGTAGGTCTCCCAGCGACCTACGCTCTTGTACGTTACGACATTCCGAAGAAAGGGACTATCCTATCAATGATCCTAGGTATAAGATTCTTACCCATAACTTCTGTAGCTATCCCGTTTTACATCATGTTCGTTAGCCTCGGCTTATACGATACTATGTTTGGGTTGCTCTTGACATATATACTCTTAAACCTACCATTCATCGTTTGGTTGATGCGTGGTTACATAATGGATGTGCCAACAGAACTAGAAGAATCCTACGAAGTTGACGGCTTATCGAAGACACAGGTCTTCCTAAGAATAACCCTCCCACTTGTTTATAAGGGGCTTCTCGCTACAGTCCTCTTCTGCTTTATCTTCACTTGGAATGAATTTGGAATCGCCCTTCTATTAACTGGGACGAACGCGAGGACTCTACCTGTTCAATCTCTGCAGTTTGTTGCCTCACTTGGGTTGGATTGGGGTGCGTTATGCGCGGCAGCAGTACTCATCGCTTCACCTATGATCGTCTTCGGTCTTCTAATCAGGCGTTATCTGATCAGAGGGCTTAGTCTAGGCGCTGTTCGATGAGTTTCATCGGAGTAGATATAGGTAGCCAAAGCACCAAAACCTGTGTTGTAAACACGGAGGGAGAAGTCACAGCTTCCTCCTCCTTTTCTTATGAGATCTGCTATCCTAACCCTGGATGGGCGGAGGAAGACGCAAATCTCTGGTGGAAAGGAGTAAAGGAAACATTGAAGGAAGTTCTAAAGAAGGTTCCTGCTAAAGATATACAAGCGATCGCTTTCAGCGGGCAGTCTCCAACAATACTACCACTTGATAAAAATGGAGATCCTTTAATGCCTGCTATTATTTGGTGTGACTCTAGATCGATAGAGGAATGTAATATTGTAGATCGGAGGGTTGGAGGGAAAAAGGTTTTTGAAGTGAGTGGGAACAGAATAGATCCTTACTTTGGGGGGAACAAGTTCTTCTGGTTAAAGAGGAACCGCCCTGAAGTCTACTCGAAAACATGGAAGGTCTGCCAATCACACGGGTACCCTATCTTTAAGCTTACAGGCGAGATGGTTACCGATTATTCTGTAGCTGGGTTATGCTCCCCAATATATGACTACTCAAAGAAAAGGTGGTCGGATGAACTATGCAGTGAGCTAGGCCTCGACATTAGCATGTTGCCTGATATTATGCCTTCATCAGCAGTAGTAGGTGAAGTGACGCACGATGCAGCGGAAGAAGTTGGTTTGAAGAAAGGGACACCTGTTGTGGTCGGTGGGGGTGATTTTGCCACATCGATTCTATCGGTTGGAACCGTGGGAGAGGGAGATGCCTCAATAATGCTCGGTACAGCATGTAACTTTATCATACCTATGTCATCGCCAAAGTTTGATGAGAGAATACTTGGTACGAGCCATGTCGTCAAAGATACCTATGTTGTCATCGGCTCATCGTATGGAGGAGGCATCTTAAGGTGGATGAAGGATCAGATCCTAGACGCTGAAGCCAGCTCCCTACAGGATAGTGGCATATCTTTATACGAGTTCATGGATAGCAAAGCGTCAAATCTGCCTGCAGGGTCAGAAAGTCTAATATTGTTCCCTTATTTTGTCGGTGGGCTTACACCGATCTGGAATCCTCATGCTAGAGGTGTCTACTTTGGGCTGACCCCAAAGCATAACAAGGCTCATCTTTATAGGGCTGTTCTTGAAGCGGTGGGATACTCTTTCCGGTACACCGCGAATATTGTAGGTGAGAAGGGGATACATCCTAAGATGATCTATGGTGTTGATGGAGGTGCTAGAAGTAGGCTCTGGCGTCAAGTGTTATCTGATATTCTAGATATTCCTATTGCCTATGTCAAGGATAATATAGGTGCTCCTGTTGGCGATGCAGCACTTGCGGGGGTGGGTATTGGGCAGTTCAAAGACGAGGCAGTAGTTAAGGACTGGGTTAAAGTCAGTGAAGTGAACTACCCTGATAAAGAAGCTCATGAAAGGTATGGAAAGTATTATCACATATACAGAGAACTGTATGAGCGGATAAAAGACCTGTTTGCTCTGTTATGAGCTACCCATTAATACCAAAGATGTCGAACTTGGTGAAGTAATAGGTGTTGGTTCCGAACGTATGGTAATATAGTTTAATGACGCGGTTATAACTCCCTTGGAAGGCTACACCTTCATCATTACGCCCCTCTACCTTAATGGCGACATTCAGCATGTTAAATTCTTCTACAGCTTTTTTTAATTGAGTGTTGGCAGTTGTCCCATTAATTAATATGTAAGTTAAGTTGTTCTTACGTAACAAGTCTATTGACTCATAGTTTAAGACGGTATCATTTATCGAAAAAGACAGGTGATTGATTTTTATGTTGTCTCCAAAGAAGTTGTCTGCTCTAACAGTAGCCCTGTATTTGATCACACCATCTTTATCAATAGTTGTATGGAGCTCATAAAGGTCTAAAGAAAGATTCTCTGTATTTCCCCCATTTGCGTATAAAATTAGGTAAGATGTGATTGTAGTGATCGCTATCAAAGCAATGGCGACTGAGGGTGTTTTCCTTTTTAGCATTAGGGTACCCCATCCTTTTTATACTTATAAGTTTTGAATAGTAGATAAACCTTTTAAACCGTTGAACCCACCTCTATTTGAATGGCTTCTGAGTTTATGTATGCTGTAGTAGTCCATGATAAAAATGACTTCAGGTATGAAAAGGTGCCGAAACCGAAGCCAGGTCCTGGGGAAGTCCTAGTTAAGATAAATCGTGTAGGGATCTGTGCCGCTGATCCGAAGGTCTTCCATGGTCTCGGTTACTTTAGCCCTATTGTGTACGAGCATGCACCCATAATAGCAGGCCACGAATTCATAGGTGAGGTCTTTGAGTTAGGTCGTGGTGTGGAACAGGAACTAGGGTTGGAGATAGGTGATAGGGTGATAATGGAGAATATCGTGCCTTGCGGTAAATGCTACTATTGCAGGTCTGGTCTCTATAACCTCTGCAGCGTTCACATAATTCCTGGATTTAAAATGAATGGTGGTTGGGCTCAATACATGATCTACCCCAAAGGCTCGATCATCCATAAGGTTCCAAGAGGCCTGTCTATTGACGCTGCGGTCTATATTGAACCATTCGCATGCGCTGTATATGCTGTTGAAAGGGCAGGAGTTAAGTTAGATGACACAGTTGTGCTTGTAGGCTGTGGGCCAATAGGGTTAGGAATGCTTACCGCTGCTAAGTTGAAGTCACCTAAGAAGTTGATCGCCGCAGACACCCACGATTATAGGCTCGATGTCGCTAGGTCAATAGGCGCTGATATTACTGTGAACGTCAAGAAAGAAAACCTAGTAGACCAAGTACTTCGAGAAACAGATGGCTTAGGGGCTGATATAGTTTTAGAAGCAGTTGGTTCCCCTACTGCTACTAAACAGGCTGTGGACATGTTGAAAAAGAGGGGACGGTTACTGGTCTTCGGTGTTTACCCTCAAGAAACTTCTTTGGATTGGAGTGTTATTAGCGATATAAAGGAACTTGAAATCATTGGGGCACATCTAGGTGCCTACTCCTACCCAACAGCAATCCGCCTTCTCTCAAAAGGATATGTGAAGGTTGACAAAATTGTAACGCATAACTTCCCATTAAGTGAGTGGAGGACCGCGATAGAAACCGTGGAAAAGAGACTGGATGGAGCAATCAAAGTTACGATGACTCCACCATAAAAGAAGACTAGTTAAAGCTTAAAATAAGTGTAAGAGCACTATTTGGGTATGTCTTTGCGTGTAGCGGTATACGGCCTCGGGCCGATTGGGCAACTTATTGCTCGAGAAGTTTTAAAGAAAAAGGACCTAAATCTTGTAGCTGCTTTTGATGTTGACCAAAAAAAGATTGGGAAAGATTTAGCTGAACTACTGATGCTTAATGATAAGACGGGTGTGCATGTTTCATCCCCCTCTGAACTTGGGATGATGCTTAAGAGTAATGGGGTTAAAGTTGTGCTACATTCTACCTTAACATACCTAGATCATGTTTACCCACAAATCGTAAAATGCATTAAAGCAGGTGCAAACGTTATATCGACTTCTGAAACCCTCTCAAACCCCTATTACAGATACCCCGAGCTTGCTGAATTAATTCATGAGATGGCAAAGAAGTACTGCGTCACCGTGATTGGAACCGGAGTTAATCCTGGATTCATATTCGATACTTTACCCGCTTTATTGACGGCTGTCTGCACAGAAGTTCACTCTATCCATGTCACGAGGTCGTTGGACGCTGCAAAAAGGCGTGAATCTTTCCAAAGAAAATATGGTCTCGGCTTAGGACTAGACAAATTCAAAGCTAAGATGGAAATAGGGGAGCTCACCGCCCATGTGGGTTACGGTGAATCGATCAGTCTTCTAGCAGACACTTTACATGTTAAGCTTGATAAGATTGTGGAGGGACAAGAGCCACTAATAGCGGGGAGTAGTACCAAGACTCAATACGTAACCATTAGCATTGGTACAGTTTCAGGAATCCACGGGTATGGAATAGGCTTTCTCGATGGCAAAGAATTCATAAAAATCGATTTGTTCGCTGAAGTTGATAGGGAGGAGTTTGAAGAGGTTGTTGTCGATGGAAACCCGCCTTTAAAGTGGAGGAGTACTGGTACAGCAGGCGATATCGCGACAGCTGCAATGGCGATAAATCTGATTCCTAAACTCTCTAAAGTCGGACCTGGGTTGCTAAGAATGTGCGATATCCCACTTCCTTCTACATTTCTAAATTTGGGTGTTAATCAGGTTTAGGTGAATTTGTTGAACTATGTTGATCGAACACTGAGGTCGCATAAACTGTTTGAGAAGGCTAAGGAGTATATTCCAGGGGGCTCAGCTTATGCGATACGTTACTTCGAGCCTTATCCATTTTATGTGTCAAAGACAAAAGGTAGTAAGATTTGGGACGTGGATGGAAATGAATATGTTGACTTTTGGCTCTGCCATTTTGGTGCGATCTTTGGACACTGCTACAAACCAGTGATGGCTGCTGTAAAGGAGCAGCTTGACTTTGGAGCTCATCTTGGGTGGTGTAACGAATGGGAGGTCAAGTGGGCAGAAGTTGTCTGTAAATGGTTTAATGCTGAAAGAGTGAAGCCTGCAAATAGTGGTACTGAATCGAACATGTACGCAATAGGATTAGCTAAAGCGTTCACAGGGAAACACAAGGTGGGGAAGATGGAAGGCGGGTGGCATGGTGGATTTAATAATTTAAATAGAGCGGTAAACTACCCATATGATAAACCAGCTGCCCTCAACTTACCTATTTCAGATGACCTGATTCCACTTCCATTTAATGATCTAGATGGTGTGATTAAGCGGATAGGGAATGAGGAATTAGCGTGCGTCATAGTTGAGCCTGTTCTAGGCTCAGCAGGCTTTATTCCCGCTGAAAAAGAATTCCTTAAGGGTCTAAGAGAGTATTGTGATAGAAAAAACACCCTCTTGATCTTTGATGAGGTAATAACCGGCTTCAAGCATCCAAATGGCTTACAAGGCTATTATGGAGTTAAACCAGACCTTACAACAATGGGTAAAACGGTGGGCGGGCAATACTTTGCTGGTGCAGGAGGAATATGTGGCCGAGCCGATATTATGACCCTGTTGGATCAGACAAAAAGACGAAACTTCTGGGAACGGTCAGCTCATGGTGGAACCTTTGTAGGAAACGCGTTAACGATGCGTGCAGGATATGTCACAATAAGTGAGCTCTTTAAGAGGAAGGATGAAGTATACGAACATGTCAACTCACTAAGCTCATTTGCAGTAAGAGAACTAAACCGTGCGATCGAAGAAAGCAAATTTGAAGCTTATATTACAGGTGCTCTATCATTGTTTGGCCTTCACTTTACAAAGGAGAAACCTGTAAACGGTGAAACCGCAGAGAGAACAAAGGATAGGGAACTAAGTAGAGCCCTCTTCACCTTCCTACTTGATAAAGGGGTTGCTTACTTAACACCTAACACACCCCATTTCACCGTGTCCTTTGCACACACACAGAGCGATGTTGAGAGGCTAGTCTTTGGGATCGAAGAGTTTCTCGCTAACGCTAAGGGAATTAACCAATAGGAGTATGCCATTCATGCTCAAATTGTCTTAGAGTTTATCGGCAAGCGCTTCAACAACTCTATTATACTTCTGAACCAGTTGATCATAGGCTGCCTTGTTTTCGAGGTTTGGTTTAAATTCAGATCTTATCTTTACCGTGCGACCTACTAGATCGTCTATGCTCTGTTTACCGATCGCCCAAGCAGCGATCAAGGCCGAACCAAGCGCGGAATCCGGTTCCTCAACTACTTTAACCTCCTTTCCAAGAGCGTCCGCGACTATCTGCATGAAAAGAGGGTTCTTCGACGCGCCTCCGCTCGCTCTTAGGTCATAAAACGTGGTCCCTGTAACCTCTTCAACCACGGAGAGCATAAGCCTTAATGTCATACTGCTTCCTTCAAGGAGGCTTCTAAATATGTGCCCAGGGCTTATGTTCTTTTCGCTCAAGCCTATGAAGAAGCCTTTAACCTGGGGGTACGTCCTCGGAACTCTCACACCATACCACTCACTACAAGCCATTACCCCATCTGATCCTGGTGGTACAGCCTTCGCGGCATCAGTTAATTCGTCAAGGCTCATCTTCATCATCTTACTCATAGAATCAAACGAAGCAGTACCTGCGTTTGTAAACCCTCCCGCCAGATACGCATTGCCCACATATGTCTTATAATAAAATCGACCATGTTCATCAGGTGACAGCTTGTTGACCACCGCATGGACAGTCAAGGAAGTTCCTATAGTGAAGTTTGCTTGACCTGGCTTAAGCGCGCCAGAAGTGATGTCTCCTGCGCTGGCGTCGGTGACGCCGTTAACTATTGGTGTACCTTGAGGCAATCCTAACTTTGCAGCTTCTTGGTTTGTATAGCCAACTATTCCCCCTATTGGTTTTATTTCAGGCATTATTTCTAAAGGTAAATCCACATCTTCGTACACCTTCTTCAGGTAACCTAGTCCTTCTAACAGAGCATGTGATTTTCCAGCAGAATTTGACGAAGTCGCGATTGAGTCTGAGAGCTTAAAGACCGCGTAGTCGTTTTCGTGTAGAAGGTGCCCGACTTTATTAAAGTGTTCAAAGTTCTTTTTAAGCCAAAGTAACTTCGGTATCACAAGTTGTGGGACTATTGGCAAGAATTTTTCAAAGTCCCTAGCAGTATCACTCCTCTCTCTAAGCTCTTTTGCCTCGGTCTTCCCTCTACTGTCATTATACATGATTAAATTATAAAATTCTTTGTTGTCCTTATCGATTAATGTGAATGTACCACTTGTTGAATCGACGCATACAGCTGTGATGTGACCTAATGATTTTAAATGGGTAAGTGCTTCCTTTATTCGCTCCCAAAGCACTACTGCACTTCTTTCTGCAAAATCTTCTTTTGGTTGGATTATAAGGTCGTAAACAGGTACACTTGTTTTTTCAACAACTTCACCGTTTTCTGATATAATAGTTGCTTTAATGTTCTTAGTTCCAATATCTAAACCTAGATAAAGTTCTCCCATTAGAAACACTGAAAAATGTTAAAGAGCATCTCTATATAAGTTTTAAATCCATCGCAGTAACCGATCTGATGACAAGGATTTAATTTACTATATTTGATATATTCAAAAAAGCATGTTTATATAATAGAAGCATTAACTTTTTGGGGCGAATTTTCATGTCTGAGCGAAGCTTTAATGTCTTCACAGCAAGGGCTGAACAGATCGATCCAGAAGCTAACATAATCGCAACGTACTACGTTGAAGGAAAAGATATATCCATCGTGGAGGCTGGTGTAAAGATCGCTGCTGAAGAGTCGATCGGCACATGGACCGAAGTGTCAACGGCAACAGAATGGATCGTAAAGAATTTACCAGCAAAGGTCTTCGAACATAAAGTTCAAGATAAAAACACGGGTATAATCAAGATAGCTTACCCTAACACCCTCTTCGACTTCGAAACCGGAGGGATCCCCCACATTCTAAGCATCGTCGCTGGGAACCTCTTTGGGTCTAGCTCTCTTCAGAATGTAAGGCTGCTCGACTTAGAGTTTCCGTCAGAGTTTGTTTCACTCTTTAAGGGGCCAAAGTTTGGAATTGAAGGGGTAAGGAAGCTCATTGGTACACTTGACGATCGAAGACCACATCTGGGAACTATAATAAAACCAAAAGTAGGATTGAACCCTAAAGAAACAGCGAATGTCGCCTACGAGGCTGCGATGGGGGGTGTTGACTTCATAAAAGACGATGAAACGTTAACCAATCAAAAGTTTTGTCCTCTCGCAGATAGGGTCACCCATGTTATGACCGCTCTTGATAGGGTCAAGTCGGAGACGGGTAGAACGGTTTTATATTCCCCTGATGTCACTACAGAGACCTATAAACTAAGAGATCTGGCTCAAGTTGCCTTAGACCATGGTGCAAATGCTCTTATGGTGGATGTCATCCCATGTGGATTCTCTGCTGTAAGGCTCCTAGCTGAGGACCCTTCAATAAAGGTTCCAATACACGTTCATCGATGTATGCATGCTGCTATGACGAGAAACCCCAAACACGGTATCTCCATGATGGTGATATCAAAGCTTGTGAGGCTCGCAGGTGGTGACCAGTTTCATACTGGTACTGCTGCTGGAAAGATGGGTGGCAAAGAGAAGAAGATTGAGGAACTGATATCGATAAACGACTTTCTTAAAGGAAGGTTCTATAGGTTGAAGGCTACATTCCCTGTTGCATCAGGGGGTGTTCACCCAACACTTGTACCAATAAACGTCCTTACACTTGGAAAAGATCTTGTTATTCAAGCAGGTGGAGGCATTCACGGTCACCCAGAGGGGACAAGGGTAGGTGCCACTGCTATGCGTCAAGCGATAGACGCGGCTGTAAATGGTGTGCCATTAGAAGAGTATGCTAAGACTCACAGAGAATTAGCTGTTGCAATAAAACATTGGGGTATGAAGTTCGTATCAGATGACTAGGTAGAGGATAAAACCTCTCATGCTTGGGTTAAAAGAACTATTCCCTTTATTTATTCTCAAGAAAGTCGTGTTAGAAGTTTTACTTTGATATCTTTCGAAGGCATTCATCTGTAACCTTTATTGCCTCTAAGAGTGTGTCTGATACGCGATTTCCTTCTCTTCTTAATGTGACCTTAAGGAATTGGTAGTTGTCTTTTCCTAAAGTATCCTTCTTTAAAACGTAATTGAGCATGGGCAAGTAAGGCTGATCTACTGCTGGATCTTGCTCATATCTTCCCGCAGCTGTGAACAAGGTGGGGTTCAGTATCCTAGAAAGCCTAATTAGCGTATCATTCACTTCTTTCACCTTCTCCTCTTCAACGCTGTTTAACGAGTTCTCCAATTTGAGTAGTTCAGACTTCAGCTCACCTGCTTTACGTATTAAATCGTCATAGTCAACTAGGTATTCGCTGTCCTTGTCTTTTAAGTTTAAGAGTTCTTCTAAATACCTCTCAGCGTTCGCTGAAAGTTTAAACGGCAAAACTTTGCTGTTTATTAAGGTTAGCGCGATAGCTAAGTTCACCTCAGTGTCCCTAACAAGGTATTCAGTGTCGACATATTCTTCAGTATCATAAGGTGTATGCCACCACCAGCCGCCTCCAGAACCGCCTACATTTGCTCGAGTCTCTACAGGTGCCATACTATAGCAGTCGATTGATGGTACACCGATACCCCAAAAGGACTGGTCTCCCCATCTACCGGGTTTTAGTCTTTCAACTTGAATTCCAGTCAATGTTCTTGCTACTTCTTCCGAGAAGTCCATTGCCTCAGGCATAGCCTCTAAAAGATATACGGTCGCTCCTTTACTGCCAGGCGAATCTATGTTTATGTAAGATATACAGTTACTGTTTAGATTATCCCATTCTTTGTCGACGAAGTAGGTTGATCCAGAGTATCTTCCTTGAGAGTGCCCAACCCACCACGCTATCTTCACACTTCTCCTCAGTTTTTCCTTGTTCTCGTTAAGAACTCTAGCGATTTCCAAGCAACTCGCATTACCAGTAGCGTTGTCTGTTGCCCCCACATACCATGAATCTAGATGGCCACCGATGAGTACAAATCTTTCAGGTTCCTCTTTTCCCTCTATAGTTGCCACAGGTATCCTAAGCTTAGCCCATGTTGTATTCGTCTGTGTGTAAAGTCTGACGATTACCTTTCCTTTTGAAGTCCCCAACTTTAGTATCTCCCCATCTTCATGTGGCACAGACGCAACATATATCCTAGGAATTCTGAAAGATGTCTTTATCGAGGGAGTTCCCCAAACCGTCGTTATGATCATTTCGTGGGGAACGTTTTCGTTGCTGATGAAGATCTGGCCAATAACTCCATAGTTCTGTGCAAGCCAAACTTTGTCAGGTGACGCGTTTCCATCTGTTAAAACTATTTTTCCCCTTACATTCTTTATGTTATAGTCCTCTTCTGAACCTTTCCCGACGTAGAGGAGTTCAGTTACTACACCCTCCTCAGGGGTTGTCAGAGAGAATGGGTGCGTTATCGACTTAAACGATTTTAAAGTAGGGTATATTAAGTCAACCCTTGCTTGTTTAGGTTGGCTGATTAAGGAGTCAAATTCGTAGACGTCTGTTTTCACCCCACATTTTTTGAGTGTGGAAACGATGTATTCAACTGCTTTCTCTTCATCCTCTGTTCCAGAGACCCTTGTGAATTTACATAAGTTCTGGACATGCTTGGCCATTTCATCCTTTGAAACCTGTTTTAAAAGATTTTGGATAAGGGGATCAAAAGCCATTTTTTAGCTCCTCCTTAAAGACGCTTTTCGCTAACTTCCCGTAATCTGCGAGAGGATACGATGTTCTACTTTGCATGAGCTTAAGCTGTGCTAAAACTTCAGCTACCTTTATCGATACCTTGGCAGGGTTCAAGACAGGCGCCTTCACCGAATCCTTGACTAGCTCGTCAGCGAGGATAAAAGCCAAACTCATGCATCCTAGGACTATAACATCAGCTCCTTCTTCTATAGCGTCATTACAGGCTTCAGTAACCTTCTTCTTTATTAATTCCACATCCTTCCCTAGTTCAAGTACTGGGACATTTACGGCTTGCACGGATGCTAACTTGTTATGAAATCCGTACTTTACTGTTAAAGCTCGCATTGTTGGAACGTCTCTATCCAATGGGACGACCATTCCAAACCTGTCCCCGATGAGGAATGAAAACGCTATCGTTGATTCAGCAGGGCCTATAACTGGAATCTTTGCAAGTTCCTTTGCCGCCCTTAACCCTGGGTCTCCTGCGCACCCTAAAACTATCGCGTCATAACCTTTTTGAAGGCGTATAATTGTTCTAAGAACACTTCCTGCTGCGATATCTTCTTCAACAGATGATTCAATGGATATTGGTCCTTCGTCAACTGCTTTAACCTCAACTGATACGCCATTTGATGCCCAAGTATTAGCGATCTTCTCTCTTCTACTTTGTTCTCTCTTTTCCATTATGCCTGGTACAAGATATAGTATCTTTGTCATCTTCTATCTCCTTTGATGGTATAATAGCAAGCTACAAAATGTTTTTCCCTCACTTCTACCATCTCTGGCTCCTCTTTCTTACATAGTTCCATTCCATATGGACACTTCTGTAAGAAGACACATCCTCCCCTCCAGTCTTCAAGAGCCTTCATTTGATGCTGTATTAATTCGATTTTCTTTTTAGGATCTGGTAGTGGTAACGCTAGTAAAAGCATCTTAGTATAAGGGTGTAAAGGTTGGCCAAGTATGTCCTCACTAGGCCCCATCTCAACGAACTTCCCTGAATACATGACAATTATGTAATCACTTATGAACCTAACTACTCCTAAATCATGGGAAATAAAGATATAAGATAGGTTGAACTGTTTCTGAAGCTCATTTAATAGGTTTAGTATCGTCGCTTGTACAGAGACATCTAGCGCTGAAGTAGGCTCATCCAATATTATTAGCTCAGGGTTGAGCGCGATTGCTCTCGCTATTGCTACTCTCTGATTCTGTCCCCCACTTAATTCATGTGGGTAACGACTTAGATGTGTCTCATTAAGCCCAACAACTTTAAGTAACCTAACCAATTCAGTTTCAAGCTCCGTTTTATTGATTTTCTTATGTGTTATGATCGGCTCTGAAATTATATTCCTTATGGTCATTCGTGGGTTAAGTGAGGTGAAAGGATTTTGGAAGACTATTTGAACTGATCTATGATAGTCGTCAAGTTCTTCCGACTTCATTTTTGATAAATCTTTTCCTTTGAAAAGAATTGCACCTGAAGTAGGATTTATCAGCCTTAAAAGGCATTTAGCGAGGGTGGTCTTTCCACAACCGGTTTCCCCTACTAAACCTAATGTTGTGCCTTTTTCTATACTGAAACTCACATTATCTACTGCCTTTATGAGTTCTTTTTTTCCAAAGAAACCTTTTCTTTTATAATAATGCTTTGATACATTCTTTGCTTCTATAAGAGGCATTACTCGTCACCACTTAATGGATTGAAGCAAGCTACATAATGCTTATCGGTGATAGGCAGAATTTCTGGCACATCCTTTGAGCAGGATTCATTCGAGCGAGGGCATCTGGGATAGAACCTGCACCCTGATGGTGGGCTTAATGGGCTAGGAAGGTCTCCTGGAATGGTCGGTAAGGTTTGATTTTTTAGTTTATTATAAGGTAATGATTGTAGAAGTCCTTTCGTGTATGGGTGTTTAGTATTGTAGAATAAGTCGTAGGTAGGTCCTATCTCCACAACTTGCCCGAAGTACATTATCCCAACCCTATCACATAGGGTTGCGACTAGACCTAGATTATGCGTTATGAGAAGTACTGATGTGCTATACGTGTCTCTAACTTGCTTCAGGAGTTGTATAATCTGTGCTTGTGTTAGTACGTCAAGGGCGGTAGTTGGTTCATCGGCTATCAGAAGTGTAGGTTTACCTGTAAGTGAAATTGAAATCGCAACCCTCTGTTGCATGCCGCCACTAAGCTCATTAGGATAACTATTGAAGACCCTTTCTGTGTCTTTGAACCCGACCTTCGATAGGAGTTCAAGAGCATATCTCTTTGGTTCCTTAATATTAGGGTCATTAGACGTAATAGCATCGCATAATTGTTCTCCTACCTTAAACATGGGGTTAAGTGATGAAGATGGGTCCTGTAGGATCATAGCCATGCTTTTCCCTCTAACCTCAACCATGTCACTCTCTTTAAGTTCTAAGATGTTTCTACCATTAAAGATGATACGCCCTTGCACATAGCTATTTCTAGGAAGAAGCTTGATTATCGAAAGTGCTGTGACCGTCTTTCCACAACCAGTCTCACCGACTAAGGCAAAAACCTCTTTATGGTTTATTTTAAATGTCACTTTACTTAGGACGTGCGCTAGGCCTTCAAACGTCGAAAAGCTAACATCAAGCTTTTCTACTGAAAGTATAGGCTCAACCATTCGTCACATCTGCCCTCCTGCTTTTCTACTCTTAGGGTCTAGAACGTCTCTTAAACTATCACCAAAGAGGTTGAATGCGAGCGCTACGAGAAAGATTGCGAGACCAGGAAAAACGGGGAACCACCAGTAGTTAAGGAGATAAATTCTCCCCGTGCTAACCATCAACCCCCACTCAGGTGAAGGCGCTTGCGCACCTAAACCTATGAAACTAAGCCCGGCCTCAGCGAGTATAGCGGAAGACATGTCCATCGTCCCTTGTACAATAATCGGTGTTAAAGCGTTAGGTAGAAGGTGTCTAAAGACGATCGTTAAACCTTTCACTCCGATAACCTGCGACGCTAATATATATGGTTGTTCCTTTATCGTGACCGCTTGAGCCCTCGCCAATCTAGCATACCAAGGCCACCATGTTATCGAAAGACTAATCATGGCGTTAAAAAGGCCAGGGCCCAAGGTTGCTACAAGAGCTATTGCGAAGAGTAGTGAAGGAAAGGAGAGAAACACGTCCGTAATCCTCATGAGTACATCATCAACCTTTCCACCGAAGTAACCTGCAATGAGTCCTAATGGAACACCTATTATTATTGCTACACAAACGACAAATATGCCTACAAAAAGTGATATCCTTGCTCCAAATATTACCCTGCTTAGAACATCCCTACCCAAGTAATCCGTTCCGAAGGGGTTCTCAAATGAAGGTGGAAGAAACCTTTTCTCCGGAACAGGTAACCCTTCTCCTTGGCTAGGGTAAGGGACTATAAAGGGTGCAAAGATTGAGACGATTATAAAGAATGTGATGATTAGTAAAGAAAGCATAGCAAGCTTATCTCTCTTTATAAGCTTTAACGTGATTTTAGTCTCCTTTGATAAAGTTAATTTATTCATTGAAGTCTCACCCGCGGATCAAGGTACGCTTGTAGAATGTCCAAGAATAGGTTTATGAAGACATAAAATATCGTGCCGAAGATTGTTACTCCCAAAATTGCTGGATAGTCATTTTCTAGAATCGCGTTTACTGTGTATGTGCCAAGCCCAGGCCAACTAAATATTACTTCTACAAGAAAAGCGCCTGTGATGCTGTAAGCGAAGGATAAGCCTAACGCCATCAAAGCAGGCGTCAGTGCGTTCTTTAACGCATACTTATAGTATATTAGATTATCTTTAAACCCATTGGCTTTTGCGAATCTGATATAGTTCTCGTTCAGAACTTCTACCATCATCGATCTAACCATCCTCGTAACAAGCCCTATAGGATATGTGGCTAGAACAAAGGCAGGAAGTATTATGTGCCTAACACTATCGACGAGAGCAACAATATTACCAGTTATAAGGGCGTCAATGGTATAGAAGCCAGTTATCGTGTGTATTGGGTTAAAGAGCTGTATGTCTGAACTGAGCCTACTATCTAACGGAAAGATGCCTAGTATACCAAAAAATACAAGCTGTGTAATAAGTGCAAACCAAAACGATGGTATTGAGACCCCTCCAACTGATACAATTCTTATCAGATGGTCTGCGAGCATATCCTTTTTGAGCGCAGAGTAGCTGCCGAATGCGACTCCGACGATTAGGGCAACAATGTTCGCGAGAACGACGATTTCTAAGGTGGCAGGAAGATAAGTTAAAATGTCGTGGAGGACAGGCGTGTGCGCTCTTAACGATTTACCTAAATCTCCGTTAACTAGGTTTTGGAAGTACCTTAAATATTGTATGTAAATTGGTTGGTTTAATCCAAGTTCCTTTATCGCTTTCTCTCTCTGTTCTGCCGTAGCCTTTGGGCCTACATAGAGTTCTGCTGGATCGGAGGGAACAACATGGGAAAGAATAAATGTGATTGTGATAACGAAGTATATTACAACAAGTGCTAATATTATCCTTTTAATAAGATACGTTTTAAATGACGCCATATCGCTTTACCACGCAAAAAAAGAGGGATGAGCATAGCTTTTATGCCTCAACCCATACATCGTAAAAGAAGACTACTTCCGTGTATGCAGAGTTTGGATTAAAGTTGTGCACCTTTTTGTTAGCGATCATGATTGTGTCCATGTCTAGTATGAAGAGTGAGGTAGCATCTTCGACTACTTGTTCTTGTGCTTGACGGTACAGTTGAAGTGCCTTATTCAAGTCGGTTCCTTCCAATTGGCTTGCGGTATCGATCAAGTCGTCGTATGTTGAATTATAGTAATATGCGAAGTTAAATATTACCTTCTTCTCTGTATGGAATAAGCTGTATAAGAAGTCGTATGGCGTTATATAAGTAGGCCACCAGTAGAATAGAAGTATATGTTGTGCCTGAGTCGGGTCACCTCTAGCTAACGCGTATTTCGCTTTAGTGGTCATTTCCTTGATTTCAAGTGTAATTCCAAGTTTCTCGAGCTCTGCTTTGTAAAGCTCTGCCACCTGCTTCTCAAGTTCATCACCAGACGTGTACGTTAAAGTGAGTGTGAAACCTCCATTCGGATACCCTGCTTGGGAAAGTAATTGTTTCGCTTTTTCTAAGTTGTATGTGTACTGCGTTAGGTCTTCAAAGTGCCCAAGCATTCCGACAGGTATAGGGCCTCTTGATTGAGTTGCGTACTCCTGCATCACATTTTTGACTACCGCATCATAGGGGAATGCATATGAAATCGCTTGGCGGATAAGAACATTGTCTGTGTACGCTTGTTTAGTGTTTATCATTCCAAGTAGGTTCCTATAGCTTGGCACTGAAATGATCCTAACGTTCTCATTGGTCTTTAGTTCTTCCAAATAGTCTACGGGAAGGTCTAAGGTGATATCTGCCTCACCTGCTTTTATCGCCTGTAATCTGGCAGTTGGGTCTCTAACGCTTTTGACCAACACCTTCTCCACATGGTTTCCACTCCACCCCTTCCAGTACTTATCGAACTTTGCTAAAACAACCTGAAAGCCTGCTTCATATTTTTCTATCATGTATGGTCCAGTACCAGAATCCTTTCCTTGGTTGAACCATTCTGTCGCTTGTGTATCATTTGAAGGCGTGCTAGGACCAGTTATCCATGCGCCGTATTGTGAAGAAGCAATCTGAGCTAATGGTGCGGGGTAATCGAGGACAAACTTTACAGTATAATCGTCCACTGCTTGAATTTCTTTTACTGCATCCCAGATATAGGCTGCCCCCAACCCCATCCTTATTGTCCTTTCAATCGCTGATTTCACGGATGAAGCTTTGAGCTCTGAACCATCATGAAATAAGACACCCTTCCTCAAATTAAACGTCCACTCAAGCCCATCTGGTGAATGGCTCCAGCTCGTAGCAAGCCAAGGTGTTAATGGGTTATTGGTGTTCGATGCGTTATAGAATACTAAGGCCTCATACATATTAGCTAGTATTACTTGCTCGTCTTCAAAGGCGATGCTAGGATCTAGATCAGGAAAGTCTGAAACATAAGCATATACTAGTGAAGACTTTAGATTCGGTATACTGTATTGTGTGTAGTAAAGGTAGGCTCCAAGCCCTGCGATGATAACGATGACTGCTATGCCTATTATTGCAATCTTCGAAATTGCTTTTCTAAATGCGTTGCTATTTAGCATTTTTCTTAAGGAACTGCGTTAATTTATTCGTAAATAAACCTTTTGTTTGATAATGTTCCTGAACATAGAATAGACACGTGATTTATACAATCATAATAAACAATTTAATTCCCTTATTACAGACCATTGATATGAAAAAGGTATGAAAGGTTTTGGTAAATTGCTAATGGTCCTTGAGGCGTTCTTTGGAGGGTTTTATGTAGCTGTAACAAGGAACCTTTTCGTTCCTATGTTGGTTTATAGTGGGTACTCTCTTCAGATTTTATCCCTTGTTACGTTGGCTGCTGCATCAGTAAGCATCCTTGCCTCATACCTTATATATAGAAAACCAGAAATTGTCGGCTTTAAAGTTAAGTATAAATTATTGTTTTTCCACACCCTTGAACGCTTCTTCTGGCTCTCACTACCACTCATGCTTGGTAACCCAAACCTTATGATCGTTGCATATACCATAGCTCAGACCATCACCATCCCTGTTGGTGTGTTAGTTACTGTCGCAATATTCAGTCAATATGATGAAGCTGACTTCATTGATTTGGTTGTTAAAAGGACAGCAGCTAGCTCTTCTGCGTCTATTTTAGGCATGGTCTTCTCGACATATCTTACCGCCGAATTCTTAGCACCAGAAAGTTATTTTATCGCATATTTGTCTTCTACTCTTATTGGATTAGTATCTACAGCAGTGCTTATACCTTATAAGATCCCATTAAACACCGATGTCCAAACTGAAGTAAACATCTCTGAAGAGGTTGAAGTTAAGAAGATAAACACGTTCATCTTATTTGCGTGTATGATGGTGGGGAGTAACATTCTAGGACTTGCTTGGAGTCCGTTTCTCAAAAGCCTTAATGCACCAGTCTACATAGCTGTTGGTCTCTCCCTCGCGGGCAGTGTGGGAGGAACTGTAGGACCGTACCTCTGGAAAGGTTATAGGCAATATTTGATCGCTATAGCTGCCAACGTTATAGTAACCTCATCTGTGATGTTTATCACATTGCCTCAACTACATTTAATACTATCATTTATGGCATCGATGACTTTCATAGGTGTAAACCTGATCGCTACATCGATCTACGCGAGGTATGTTAAAGTTTTGGGTATGGTTAAAGCGTCAATGTTCTTAACCAGTGCAAACGCGTTCGGGCTTTTTATAGCATCTTTCATAACGAGCTTCGTTACAAACGAGCCTACGACTGCCATAATCTTCTCTACTATATTTAGACTGTTAGCATTATCAATCGCTCTACTCGCCATACCTGAAACCGCGGTCGTTTCCACTCCAACAGCGTACGAATTTGGTAGGGTAGTTTATTCGTCTAGTGTTCTAGGTTACACGTTTGCTGTCGAAACCTCTAAAAGTACAATAAAGTTCACAGTCGAAGTCTTGGCTCTAACCTTCCTTCTAATGGTCTTATACTTTATATATAGAATTGCAGGGCTTATAGTTGGGGTGTGAAATGGCGTTTTTGAACGAGATCTTAGCCGAGCTTAATGATATACTACATGAGGTTATAAGCCTGTTCCCTAAGCTTGCCCTTGTAATACTAATCTTTGCAATATCCCTTATTTTGATAAAATATGTTGATAAGCTTATCCGATGGCTTGTTAAGATATCAAAGCTTGAAGAATTTGTCAAAGGGATATTGCCCGGAGGATTAAGAATCCCAATATCATACGTCTTTTCTATTCTTGCAAACTCCGGTGTACTCATCACTGCAACTGCTTTAGCTATAAGAATATTTGTTCCAGAATATACACAATTATATAGAGAGGCTTTAGACTACCTCGCAAGAATCGCAAGCGTCATCGTCATATCATTAATATTCATTTTTGGTTTGGATGCCTTGATTAGAAGTGTTAAGTTGGAAAAGAAATTGGATAGTTTCCTCTTGATGATAACATTTCTCTTGATTCTTGCTGTTTTAATAGATCTGACGGCATTAAGTACAGAAACCAAGTCTGCTTTAGATTTCGGAATAGCGATAGGAATGGGTTTAGCGATAGGAGCGTTCGCAGTATGGTTGTTTTTTAGTGAGCACCTCACCATGACTAGGTCTTCTGAGGCGATCAACAAAAATTAGCTCGCTGAGAATTGACGATGCCAATAACTGAACACTTCCACACTTAGAAAGAGTGATGGTACCTGCTTCAACACTTTCTCTTATAGTATTTTTATAGGGTTAAGGTCTCTTATTTTGTTCAAGGTTCTCGAGCCACCATGACGACAACGCACCATATAATAACAGCACATATTCTACAATACTATTAGTGTGCAATAAATTTTATGAAAAATTTAAAATTGAATTGAAAAGAAATTTGTTCGGAGAAAGTTTAACTCCGCTGTCAAGAATCTTCATACTCCAGATCAGGGTTTTCACATTTACAAATAAGTTTACCAGATCATTATACCAAAGTAGCTCGTTATGAACTTTATTGCCACATAGAGAAAATAGGCTCCGAAGATCAACTTTAGAGTGTTAGGCTTGAATCTTTTGATTATTGCTGCACCAAATTGAGCACCTACTACTGTGCCTGCGCCAAGCAATAACCCCGCACCTAAAGCTACGAAACCCTGAACAATCTTTATCCCACCACCGACTACAGCCAAAGGAATCATGGAAGCTAGAGAGGTCCCCATCGTAACATAAACCGGCGCATCGAACAAGTATATTAAGCCGGGTACGAGCGCGTAACCTCCACCCAAGCCCACAACCCCAGTTAAGATGCCGATAGCGAATCCGAAGAAACCCATCATCGGCTTTGAACCATAAATGACTTTTCCCTCTTGCTGCACTTTCTTTCCCTGGCTCCTTTCAAGACCTTCTAATATCATCCTTATCGCAGGTAAGAGAAATGCCAGTCCAAGAATAAGGTCCAATAACGTAACTTGGTTTACTAGAAAGGTAAAGAGCCAAGAACCTAATATTACACCTAACGTTCCAAAACCTCCAACCCATAAAGTCACATTCTTATCGAGGTTCTTTCTAACTAGGTGACCGTATGCTCCAGAAAGCGTGGTAAATATGACGGCGAATAATGTTGTACCTACGGCTAATGGCGCAGGATACCCCATCCAAAAATGGAGTATGGGTAGCATAATACTACATCCTCCTGTTCCAATAAGGCCTCCTAATAGCCCTGCCGCAAACCCAACAGCAGTTAACAAGAGTCCACTTCCTATATTTATTTCAGGAGCACCCTTTGGAACGTAATATCCAAAAATATAAGACCAAACTGACAATATTATCACAAATGCTAGGAGTACTATTGTAGGTAGATTTTTTCTCCAAAAACTTGTGCTCAAACCTTTTCCCACTCTCCTCGATCTCTAGTTTTCTCATTGATTTGATAACAGAGACATGGGTTGAATTTTCGAGGAAATCTCTCCCAAATATTGTTGCGCCATTCAACGCTGAGGATGCTTTTATAGGTGTTTGTGTCCACGTTTTCACATCCTATTTTGTGATATATCATATAATTATCTTATAATAAAGCATATATAAATTTTAAGATTTATCCCATAAAATGTGGCGAACACCCGAAGCCCCAACTTGTTGAATAGCTTGCTAAAGCATAGCCACAAATAAGCATAATAAGATGAGAAATTTTTATAAAAGACGCGATAAATATGGTAAACGTCAAAGGTAAAGTGCTATCTGATGACTTGTTTAACTTCTGCGTAGATGTCTTAACAAAGCTAGGCGTGTACAAAAGAGATTCAGAAGTGGTTTCAGAGCATTTGGTGCTGGCAAACTTGAGAGGTGTTGATTCACACGGTGCCTTTGTCAGGATCCCCCATTATGTTTCTGCACTTAGGCAAGGCGTAATAAATCCGAAACCAAAGATTAAAAAGGTTAAGGAATATGCAAACGCAGGTTTGATCGATGGTGACGGAGGATTCGGTCCGGTTGTTGCGATGATGGCGACCGAGCTGGCTATAAATAAAGCAAAAAAGAGTAGTGTCTGCATTATAGGGTCCACTAATATGAGTCATGTTGGTATGTTAGCACGTTACACCTTGAAGGCTACGGAATCGAGGATGGTGGGCATGGCTGCAACAAGCTCTCCCGTAATGGTTGTTCCATGGGGTGGAAGAAAGCCGGTTTTAGGTACTAACCCGTTCTCAATTGGTTTTCCTGTAAACGATGGAAATTCGATAATCGTTGATATGGCGACAAGTTCTGTTTCAGGTGGGAAGATAGCTGTCCTTGCGTCGAAGGGTGAGAAGATGCCTGAGGGATGGGCATTGGATAAGTATGGCAATCCTATCACAGATCCAAAGGTCTTCCTAGATGGCGGGATCCTTTTGCCATTTGGCGGATACAAGGGGTTTGGTCTATGTCTAAGTGTTGAAATCTTCTCTAGCATCCTAACTGGTGCACCCTATAGTGTTTACATAAAAAGTGGGTGGGCTACTCAAGGAGGTTTCATAGTTGAAGTCATTGATGTTAGCTCCTTCAGACCATATGAAGAGTACCAGAAGGACATGGTTGATCTAATTAAAATAATAAAGACAACTCCTCCTGCTGAGGGATTTAAGGAAGTTTTGCTCCCCGGGGAATTGGAAAAAAGGGAATATGACAAAAGAATAATAGAAGGTATTCCCGTTTATGAAGACTCGTGGGAAAAGGTCAAAGGGGTTGCTGACGAATTGGGGGTTTCTATGCCAATTCTTCGATAATTAATCTTTAAGTTAACTTTAATATGCTTTTAAGAGAAGGTAATGGCGATAGATATGAAAGTCAACCGATTTAGGGAATCAATAAAGGAAGGTAAACCTACTTTGGGGACACGTATTGTATGTTCGTGGCCTGGCATTGTTGAACTCGTTGGTCAAACAGGTTTATTTGACTATTTTGAGTTTGTCGGTGAATACGGGCCTTGGACTTTGTATGACCTCGAGAATTTGGCTCGTGCAGGTGAACTTTACAACATGTCTTCGATGATGAAGGTCGATGGTGTGCCTAGAAGTTATATCGCAGCTAAGGCACTGCAATCAGGGATACAGAATTTTTTATTTTCTGATATAAGAACTGTTGAAGACGCTGAAGAAGCTGTTAACTCAGTTAAGCTAGAACCTCAAGGTCTTATGGGTGTTGGAAATTTCAGAATTGGTGGATACGTCTTTGACGGATTTTCAGTAGCTGATTACAGAAAAGCAAGCGAAGACGCGGTTGTAGCTTTGATGGTTGAGAAGAAAGTTACAGTTGATAACATAGAAGAAATTTTATCTGTCAAAGGCATCGACATGGTTCAGTTTGGGCCGTGGGATTACGGCCTTAGTTTAGGTCTCTCTGGTAGACCAGGTTCTGCGTGGGGACTTAATGATCCAAAAGTAAAGGAAGCAGAACTTAAAACTATCAAGACTGCTCTAAAGCTAGGGATAAGACCGAGGGTTGAAATAAACGATGTGAACGCTGTTGAGAAGTATGTGGAGCTTGGGGTGAAGGATTTCAACTTAGGCACAGACATAAGGATTCTGTATAACTTCTGGAAAGAAAAAGGTAGCAGTTTAAAGAGCATGCTATCAAAGATTTAGGAAGTTCGGCGAGCAGTTTCAAACATAAAATGGTGAACAAAGACGCCAAAGGTTTAAACCCCATCGATATATGTGTCTATTGAGTGGGACGTTTGGAAGATGTTGAAAAAAATTTGAGAGAAAGACTTACAAAAGTAGCACAATGTCTATGGGATGATGGTTTAGTTAGTGGGACTGCTGGCAACATTAGTGCGAGAATACCAGGAACTAACAAGTGCATAATTAAACCATCTGGCTTTACTATGTGTGAACTTAAACCTGAGGACTTTATTATCGTTGACATTTATACGCTATCTGTCTTAGAAGGTAAACATAAACCGTCTATAGAAACACCCTTTCACACAACCATGTATCGAATAAGATCCGATGTTGGAGGTGTTGTTCATACGCACTCGCATTATGCGACAGTCTTTAGTATAGCTGGTGTAGAACTTATTCCAATGGGGATGGTTCTATACTTTGCACCCAAGTTAGCAAAGGGTGTAGGGATTGCAAAATATGGTGATCCAGGTACAGAGCAACTCGCGTCAAATATCGGTGTTGCATTAGAAACTAAATATGCTGCTTTGATGCCTCATCACGGTGCGATAGCTGTTGGAAAAGACGTAGAGGAAGCCTACGTTAATGCGAAGATGGTAGAGGAATTAGCTAAACTCCAATATGAAGTGATGCAGATAGGGAAACCCCAGCCCTTACCTGAAGAAACCTTAAAGAGTTTCATAGATTCAAAGCATGGTAAAGTGTAGTGTATAAGATAATTAACCCAAGTGCTTACACCTTTCACTTAGACTTTAAGATAATATTTATCAATATGTTTGTTGCAGTCTGACATATGTCTGAAATAAAGAAATCACTAGTTGGAAAAGTGACGCATTTTTACCCGAAGATCGGTGTCGCAGTTGTTGCTTTGACGTCACAGTTGAAAGTCGGTGACAGAATCGTTATTGAAGGAAAGGTAAGCAGCTTTGAGCAGGTAGTTGAATCGATGCAAATAGAACATGTGAACATACAGAAAGCTGAATCAGGGCAATCAATAGGCATGAAGGTTGTAAAAAACGTCAAAGAGGGAGACCTAGTCTACAAAATAGAGTAGAAAAAATCGTTTAAGAAAAAGGGTAATGCCCTTCTAGCTCTGACTTTATGGATCGCCAAAAATAGATACGTTTTTAAACTAAAGCATTTCCGTTCTAAATGAAAATTAGCTTGCAATGGTGAAAATTTGGACTTAGCTCTCCTCCTTAAGATTATAAGCGTAAGCGCCTCTGGTGCACTCGCCCCAGGACCCTTAACTGCATCAGCTACTGCTTACGGTGCGCGTAATGGTTGGAAAGCGGGTTTTAGAATTGCCGTGGGACATACCTTTGTCGAGTTTCCATTGGTGTTTGTTATTGCTTATGGCCTGGTTTCTTTCTTCCAAGTGCCTGTTGTTAGAACTCTAATAGGGCTAATAGGAGGTAGTTTCCTTCTTTTTTTCGGATGGCTGACCTTCAAGGACGCACTCTTTATTAAGAATCTAAGTTTCGAAAGCAAGCATCCAAAATGGAAGTCCGCGTTTGCAGTAGGTTTCTTCTTGACGCTCTTTAATCCCTATTTTCTAGCCTGGTGGATAGGAATCGGTTCATCCCTTTTGATGGAAGCTTTGACTACCGTTAGTGTTTTAGCTATTATACTATTTTATTTTGCTCACGTTTGGATGGATTATACGTGGTTAACGTTTATTGCTGCAGTCGGTTCGTTTTCCAAGTTAAACGTTAAAGTCTACAAGCTTATCCTACTTTTACTTTCGGTCATGATATTCTATTTTGGAATAGAAATGTTTTATAGAACGATAATTAATCTCTAATTTTTTTTGGCAATGGATTCATTATCTGTTTTGCATGTTAGTAGTTTGTGAATAGAATTTGTGTGCTACATCCCTTTCTACAACCTCAAAGTTGGGCAAGTTCCCCACAACTACTGGTCTCAGCTCCTGTTCCCAAACCGTATTTAAACTCTTTACCTTTTCTACAAACTTTTCAATATCAAACCTTTTTCTATAATATATCAGTTTTTTATCTATTAGAGGTATATCAATTTTCACATTCATTTTAATTAAAAACCAGAGATCATACAAGTCCCTTGCCTTCCCACGCCAGATGATCGCTCTAACCTTCTCTGCCAAAATCTCTTCTAAATCCATTAGTATAACAAAAAATGGAAGTATATCCGAGTATATTGGTCTCAACTCTTTGGCATCTACTTTTCTTAAAACTTTTTCCCTCTTACTTATTTCAACTCTAACATAGCATCTCTCAATCTCCTTTGTAAAGAAAGGGCCTTCTGCACCTATCCTAAAAGAGAATGACCTCTGGTCATTATCTAGTATTTTAAAATTGGCTTTTATACCTAAAACTTCAAAATCTTTTTTCACTTCTTCTAATAAATTTTCTAGTTCAAGGCTACCTTCGAGAGTGAAGTCGAGATCTTCACTGAACCTGTTTAGGCCATAAAAAAATGCTAATGCGGTTCCACCTTTAAAAACAAGTTCCCTTGAAATATTTGAGTACAAGCTTCTTAAAAGCATTGTTTGCAAATAATTCTTTTCTTGTTGAAAAGGTTTTAATCCTGTTAACTTTGAGATTCTTAATAACGTTTCTTTATCTATCATTCTAAAACCTCGTTAACGTATAGTCTCCATTTCTTATTAAATTCCCCTAAAGACTTTATTGCTGGATTAAGTTTGTATGGTGTCCTGTTTTGAGCCACCAAGTTCGTTCTTACTCCAAGAACTTCAAGCATGTATCCAAGTCTCCTATTTATAGCCTCCACTTTAAGTTCAGAAGCAAACATTAGTAGCTTATCTATATCCGCCTCTTTTAAAGCATTGTATACGTCGCTCAATGGGCAATATCTTGGTAGGTAAAGGGAATCCAATATCACTTTCTCTAATTTAGCTAGAAAGATGTAGCTGCTTCCTTTTTCAACTTTATTAAAACCAAACATGAACTTTGGATTAAGCTTTACAAATTTTATCTTTAAACCAAAGCTTTCTACACTATTTTTTCTTTTTGAAGTTGCAACTAAAATTTCGTTAATTGTTTGTGTAGTTTTTCCATGTAAAAAGAGTCCTGTAAGGAATGAGATATATGATGGGTAAAGTAGTTGAGTTGATACAAGGAATGGGTCATTGTAGATTGTAAATTTTCCACGTTCTATTTTATATATTAGTCCTCTATTTACCATTCTGTTGATATATACGTACGCTACACATTTACTTAGGTCAGTAACTTTCAAAAGATCATTTATAGTGAAAATTGCCAATTTACTTTCCTTTAACTTTCCTAAAACCTTCTCTAGTTTCACAAAAAGCGTATTTGTTCTTATATATTTAAATATTTTATTCTTAACAATTTTGTTAAGGATAACGCTAAAAAATATGTTTTATTGGGGTTGACAATATTATTCATAAATAAAAATTAGGTATTGAAATATTATTTCAGAAAACCTTAACGACCTAAAAATAGCTATCTAAATAATTTTATCATATTAACACGATAAAATTTAAATATTATTTTGTTGGTTAAGACTTTCAATGATATCGTTGGACTGGGAAGATTTTGGAAAATACATCCTATATTTTATATAGTTAAACTATTTACAAGGGGATTCGGAAGGAAGCAGTTCCCTTACTGGGACTGTAAGCATAGAAGCGTATATTCCTTAAAAATCTTAGAAAGTTGATGGAGAATATTGTGTTTATAGAGTTACTCAAAAATGGGCTAGAACCTTGGAGAGATGTCTTATATTTTAAAGATAACATACAAAATGGAGTTGATCTTATAATAAAGTATGGCTCATGAATAGAGAATCTCATTCAAGTAACACATGTTTCAGGCATAGATGAATTAGAAAAAGGGAAATCAGTTCTTTAATTAAAGCAAGTAATATACTAGGATGTAATCGCTTACATATAATTCCATGGGGTTATGAAGACAATATAGAAATAGATGGTAAGAAGATAAACTTCATACATATATGGAAATGGTTATTATTAAGACAATTCATCAGGTGACAAACTATATGTTAAAGGGGTATCTAATTTAAAATTGAATCCAAGTATGGCATGACGTGCTCATTCTCCTATTTTTTAATAAGTGGTAGTAAAAATATAATCGTGAATAGAAATGATTAAATCAGCAATACTAATCATACTGGAAGGAGTAAGAGATTGCAAGAACTTGAATACTTATTCAATCCTCGTTCAATAGCAGTTATTGGCGCATCGTCTAAACCTGGTAAGATAGGGCATGAATGCTTAAAGAGTTTGCTAAGAAGTGGATACAAAGGGTATGTGTATCCTATTAATCCAAATATAGATAAGGTCCTTGGGCTAGTTGCTTATCCAGATATTGGTGCTATCCCTAACGAGGTTGACCTTGTAATATATGTTCTACCGGCCGAGGATTCGGTTAGAATCTTCCAAAATTTTAAAACCAAGAACGTAAAGGCTGTTATAATAATATCTAGTGGTTTTAGAGAGTTTTCTAGCGATGGTGTTCAAATAGAGGAGAAGATTATAGAAGTCGCTAGGCAATCAGGATTCAAGATTATTGGGCCTAACTGTGTAGGAGTATACGATAGCAAGTCTAAGGTGGACAGCCTTTTTCAGTCGCATGAAAGGTTACCCAGACCAAAGGAAGGCAATATTGCAGTGATTTCGCAAAGCGGTACTTTTGCTGTTAGCTTCATGGATTGGGCGTCTGAGGATGGGGTGGGTGTCAGTAAGGTCGTCAGCATAGGAAACAGAGCTGATGTTGATGAAGCGGATTTGATAAATTACCTGCGCCATGATCTAAGTACACGTGTAATATCCTTGTATATTGAAAGTTTCACTGATGGAAGGAAACTTATAAACGCTATTAAAGGCTGCGGGAAGCCTGTTGTCTTGTATTTAGCAAGTAAGACATGTAAGGGTGCTTCTGTTGCTAAGTCGCATACTGGAAGAATGGCTTCTGATTATAGAATAGCAGAAAGTGTTCTATCGTCGGTAGGCGCTATACTTACTCAGAGCTTTCAACAGTTTTACGATGTAACAAAAGCGATTTCACTGTTAGGTAAAGTCACTGGTGACCGTGTAATGATGATTGCAAACGGTGTTGGTCCTTCTGTAACAGCAGCAGACCTACTAGAAGAGAATGGTTTAAAACTAGCTGAGCTTAGTGAAGAAACATTCGAGTCTCTAAGAAGGGTGCTTCCAAAGTACGTTGTAATAAACAACCCACTCGATCTAACAGGAAGCGCTACTACTAACGATTTTATCACATCCATTAAGATAATTAATAGTTCACAAGATTCAGATTTGATTGTTTTGTTTGTTGTCTTCCAGGACACACCTCTAGGTGATGACTTTGCTGAACGCCTAGTAACGACTGAAAGGGAAAAGCCTATATTTGTCTTCGCAGCAGGAGGTAAATATACTCGCGATAAATGCCGCTTACTCAATAGTAGTGGAATACCTTGTTTCCAAAGTGTCGAGAATTTAATTTGCTCCATCAACGCGCTTCTTCGATAAGTATGTTTGTTGGTCAATCTTTATTAAAACCTCTAATCTGAGCCTTAGGCATGTTTGGGGAAATAGTCGGGTTGATTCCTGCAATCCTTTGGGCTATTTCTCCCCTATTCTATAAAAGAGGGCTTCGAAACCTAAACCCTGTATTCGGGAATACCATAAGAGCATTACCTGCTACGCTTCTAACATTCACCATGTCTTTTTTACTCTTAGGATTTGATGAAGTTCTGCATTTTTCTCCACAAGCTTTGTTTGCTAGCGTCTTAAGTGGTTCAATTGGACTGGGCTTAGGCGACCTCTTTTATCTAATTAGCATAAAGCAGATCGGAGCAGCTAGAGCTGTTACCATAACAAGCAGCTACCCTCTAATCACATTATTTATGTCCTATCTTCTACTCGGTGAAAAAGTGGATTGGTATATTGGTATAGGCACGCTTCTCGTAGTGTTAGGTATTGCTTTGATTTCATTTAATGAGGCTGATTCTAAAATTGGGTTCAGAGGTATTGTCGTAGCGCTCTTGGCAGCATTTTTCTGGAGTGTTAGTATACTTCTTGCTGGCATACTACCTTCAGAAGGGCACCCTATAGCTGTAAACTCTTGGAGGCTTATCGGCCTAACAGTTTTCAGTCTTGTGCCATTTTTCTTCGCGTATAGAAGTAATGGGGTGCCTACTTTAGATAAAGGTTCTTTAGGCTACCTCACTTTTGGAGGATTGGTCGGTCTAAGCTTAGGTTGGATAGCATTTATCTATAGCATAGGGTTAATCGGCCTTTCTAAAGCAACAACTCTTTCCTCTGTTTCACCTGTTTTTACAGCAGTCGGGGAGTTTATAATGGAAAGGAGATTTAAAGGGAGAATAATGCTAGGGTCGACTCTTACAACATTAGGAATAATTTTAGTCACACTTTAATCTATTTTAAGAAAGTGTTTAGATGTCTTCTATAAGTAACAGTTAACGATATCGATATTAACCAAATCTTAATAATGTGATGATGGGGAACATGGTTACATTTTTCACTAACAAAGTAATTTTGGAGATACTTGAAAAATATAAACCGATCTGGTCTCTTGACCATTCTCTCGCAGTCCTAGGGTGGGATAGTGAGACATATATGCCTGAAGAGGGGGTTGAGGAAAGGAGTATCTCGGTAAGTCAACTCACCCTCTTAAAACAGAAGCTCTTGACAGATCCGAGTTTTATATCTTTGGTAGATAAAGCCTCTGACGAGAGAGATCTAAATGACTATGAAAAGGGGGTTATCAGAGTCCTAATGCGCTCGATCAAAGTTTATAGGCAGTTACCACCTAAGCTCGTCGAAGAGCTCACCAAAACCTCTGAAGAGGCGAAGGTTGTTTGGCGGAGATCTAGGCTTGAAAATAACTTTCAAACCTTTCAACCGTATCTAGAGAAGATTGTATCGCTCTTAAGAGAGGCTGCGGATTACCTTGGTTATAAGGCGCACCCGTACGATGCGCTTTTAGACCTATATGAGGAAGACCTAACCAGTAGAGATGTCGATAAGGTCTTCGATATAATCACCCCCGTTACAAAGAATGTTTTAAGCAAAATATTAGACGAAAAGCTTTTCTCACAAAGTCACCCTCTTGAAAAAGTAAGTTATGATGTCGAAGCTATGAAGAAGGTTAACAAAATTGTAATTGAAAAATTTGGATATGATCCAAAGCGTTTTCGAATGGACATTTCCACACATCCCTTTACAATTGGTTTAGGCATAAGAGATGTAAGAATAACTACTCGCTATGAAGGGAAGGACTTTAAAACCTCACTTTTCTCAACGATCCATGAATATGGGCATGCGCTATATGAACTACAAAACAATGAAGCTTTCATTTCGACGCCTTTAGCAAGCGGTATCTCCTTAGGAATACACGAGTCGCAATCAAGGTTTTGGGAGAACGTTATTGGCAGAAGCAAGTCGTTCTGCAAAGTAGTCTATCCTATGTTAAAAGACAATTTGAGTCTTGTGCCCCAATACTCATGGGAGGACATCTACTACTATTTTAATACTGTTAAACCTAGTCTTATTAGAGTTGATTCAGACGAAGTCACATACAACTTCCACATACTTCTCAGATATAGGCTTGAGAAGGGTTTAATCTCAGGTGAAATAAATGTATCCGATCTACCCGACCTATGGTGTAGTGCTATGAATGAATACCTTGGCATGAGGCCAAAGACCCATTCTGAGGGTGTGTTACAGGATATCCACTGGAGTCAAGCTAGTTTTGGATACTTTCCAACATATACTTTAGGCAACATAATTTCCGCTCAAATAAGACATTATGTGATAAAGGAATTACCGGACTTTAATGAACATATATTAAATATGAATTTTACCCCAGTAAAGGTATGGCTTAGAGAAAAAGTTCATCGATGGGGGTCAACATATAATCCAAAAATGTTACTCGAGAAGATGTTCGGCGAAGAACTTAATCCTGAACACTTTACTACCTATCTAAGAGAAAAGTACTTAAAATAACTTAAATTTAGAACAGTTACCCATGGTTTACATTCTTTAATTACCCTGTCAAACTTGCAAACGCTTACCTAATTTCTAAAATTATGGTCGTCATCGTACAATCAAAATAAGAAAAACCGATCTAATCCTCTTTTTCTGTCAAGATCAATAATTGTGATTTCACCAGTCAATGGTAAAGATACGTTATAGACGCATACTCTTTTGACTTCCGCATACCTCTTACCTTTGTGGGCGTGCGCAGTTACTACTAAATCAAACATCTCGACTAAAGTTTCAAGTTTCTTTGAACCTATACTACTTAAAAATTTAGTGTTCTCGCCTTCAATTATGCCATAGGTTGGGGGATAGTGGATTAAAAGAACTTTATAATCTGATTCGCCTGATTCAGCTATTTGTTTAAGTTTCAACGTCCTCTCACGGTAAACATCTGCTATTCCAGGCCAGTTCTTTCTCTGCCAGTAGGTTGGTTGGTCAAGAACCCCTCTCGATCCAACGAGGTAAATCCTCTTGTTGTTTAAGCTCAATTCAACGTATTCATCGTCTAAGAAGTGCACGTTTGGGAGGCTTTCTTTAATAAGGGATATGTTATCTTGGTATTCATTATTTCCAAAACAGGCGTAGATCGGTACCTTTATTTTATCGAGTAGTATTTTAACATCTTTAAGCTGGTCCAATCTTTTTCCTTCTATTATATCCCCTGCTATTAAGAACAAAGAGACTTCGTCTTCAAACTTTAAAAATTTATCTAAACTTCTTCTAAAGATGTCTAAGAATAAGGGAGCATGTATGTCGCCTATAGCCGCTACCTTCATCAAATAATATCTTTAAAACATGTGTTATAATCTTTGCTGACAACGTCTGTAGGTGTTGCCTACGGTATAGTTAACACTTTACGTATTTTATTATATGATTTTGATTTATATTGTTTTGAAAAGATAAAAATATTGTAAATTATGTTGAAATACGAAAAATTTATTTACCACTATAAGTTGAGGCATAAAGCAACAATGAATTTCACTTTAAAGCAAGCACAAAAGCTCACAAACGTTAACTCAGGGAAAAAAGTGGCGATAATTGGTAGTGGACCGGCCGGGCTCACTGCTGCAAATGAACTTGTTTGCTTAGGCCACGAAGTTCACGTATACGAACAGATGCCCGAAGCAGGTGGTCTGCTTATCTTTGGAATTCCTGAAGAAAGAATAAAGAAAGAACAGGTACGAGAATGTGTCAATAAGCTCAAGGAAATGGGTGCAGTCTTCTACCCGAATATTAAGATTGGGTATGACATTAAATTAAGTGAACTTTTAAAGCGGTATGACGCTGTTCTTATTGCAACAGGTGCTTGGAAGAATAGAAGACTAGGTATCCGAGGGGAAGATCTTGAGGGAGTTCACCATGCTTTAGATTATATTATATACCATAATTCGGTCAAACTTGGTTATAGCGGTATGCATGATCTTCCACCCCTACATGGTTGTGTCGCAGTTATTGGTGGTGGGCTCACTGCCGTAGACGCATGTCAAACTGTTCTAGAATTAGGCGTTAAAAGGGTCTTCTTAATTTATAGGAGGACAAAAACTCAGGCTCCAGCTGGTCGATATCAGATCGAAAAGCTTGAAGCTAAAGGGGTTGAATTCGTTGAGCTGGCTCAACCTGTTGAGTTCATTGGGAACGAAAATAATCGGGTTAAAGCAATAAAACTGATTAAGACGCGTCTTCAAAACGTGTCTAATAGGAGACCGGAACCAGTTCCTATCAAAGGATCTGAGTACGTAATCGATGTTGATCACGTTCTTCTTGCTATCGGCTTATGCTCGACTCTCCCTGTTGGTGAAGAAAACTTAGAGATCACAAAGAACCATGAATGTGGTGAAGACTCGTGTAGAACTAACATAGATAAAGTGTTCGTTGCAGGAGATGTCAGGCATGGTGCTTCATTCATCGGTCCCGCAATAGCGAGCGGTATGAAAGCTGCAAAAGAGATCCACGAATACTTATCTAAAACAAAATGCTAACATGTTTCTTTGGCAATAAAAGGATATAACCATCTTAATTTAAGAAGGACACATGGACTTATCCTTTAGATTGCATCAATATAGCGCCCATCCAAATAAGCTTGAAAATCTAAATAAGATCGTCTCCTTAATTGAAGATTCAGACTCATATGTCAACATCTTCCCCGAATATTGCATGGGTGTGCCTGAAGATGGTTTAACTAGAAGTTACATTATTAAAAATGCTGAATCTGTTAAAGGAAACTTTGTTAATAAAATTTTAGAATGTACCGAAAGAAGGTCTTCCATAGCAATATTCACCATGTATTTAAGGGAAAGAGGGCGCGTCTATAACGCGGCTATCTTAGCTGATAAAGGTAGAGTTAAATCAATATATAAAAAGATACATCTTTTTGATGCATACGGTTACCGAGAATCGAGCATCTTCTCTGAAGGCAACCAAGTGAATGTAATCTCTTTAGATGGTATTAAACTTGGGCTTGCTATTTGCTTTGACCTTAGGTTCCCAGAGCTCTTCAGATATATGGCTTATAAAGGTGTTGACGTCTTTATCGTCCCATCTGGTTGGTACAAGGGTAAGTTCAAATTAAAACAGTGGAAGACGCTTACAATTTGTAGAGCGCATGAGAACGTCTCTTTTCTCATCGCTGTAAATCAAAGTAATCCACTTTTTATTGGTCATAGCCTAGCGGCTTCACCATTCGGTACAGTATTGGGAGAGTGCGGCTCTGATGAACAAAGTTTAACAATAAAACTAGATTTTTCACTGGTTAAAAGCGCCAGGGAAATAATTCCGATTATCAAGCTTTCAAAACCATTTCTTTATAACAAGATGTACTCAGAGATTATTTCATTCTGAAGATATATGGTGTTAATTTCGAAATGGCACATTATGTTTGGTAGCTTAGAAATATTCTGTGTCAAGTTAAATATGCGATAAAAATATCTGTTAACCTATCAGAGCGTTCACAGCGTATTGCAGGCATCTTTTCCACTCGAACATTTGAAGAAAAAGATTTCACTTCCCCTTCGATTGATGACGAGTTGAATCCTAGGTGTACGTCACTCATCCATCTTGGGACTTTTAAAATAACGTTTGCAAAGGTCGATGATCACCACCTTTCCATTCACTTTAAGAGCATTTTTGATGCTTCTAAAAGCCTTACTCACATCATGGTAATGATATAATATTAATGTAGAAAATATGGCGTCAAACCTGCTGGGATCTCAATATATTTACTCACATATTTTACACTTCCAGCGATGTTCTACGTGATCCCTATGGATGGCATAATCTTACTGTTTTTTCCCTCTAAAATCGATAACATAGCTGGCGTAATATCCATAACATAAAAAGAAGTCATAGAGATTGGACGACGAACCTTGTTTGCTACGTAAATTATAAAGAAACCTGAACCAGCACCTACGTCTAGAATTTCCGCATCTCTCATTAACTTGGACAGAGTAAGTAGGTACTCGACAATAGATTCAGTTATAACTGTCACACCGTTTACACCAAAGCAACTTAACAACTTAATACGATTCGTTCTCTATTCTCCGCTTTCATTTCAGTAAAACTTTCTACCCCTTTAATGACAGCATCTATATTTTGGGCTCCAAGATCTTCTAAATACTTCTTGAGGCTGATCCTAAAAGTAGTCGTTAAGAATGAATAAACTTTTGAATCTTTTAGTTGGGATACTCCCTTCTAGTGGTTCTTCTTAAAAATGTTACAAAGAAAGTTTTATATAGGTATTAGGTGATAATTGAGATATGAAAAAGTCAAAACGTTGGAGCGCTTTCCCAATAATTTCTTTGATTCTATTAAGCGCCGTTTTGTTAACCGTCACACCAGTTAACGCGGCTAGCGTTTCTATAGTACGTGGTCCAGAAAAGATCTCTACTGGAGGGGACGAGGAAACCCCTCAAATTGCGGTGGACTCAAATGGGAACGTACATGTAATTTGGGCAAGTTATGGAGCTAGTTACCTGTATTATAAGATGATGGACTCCAATGGAAATGTGCTCATAGATGAAACGAACCTCAACCCTTGTCTTGAATACTCTTCTTATCACGTTAGAAGACCGTCTATGGTTATAGATTCCAATAACAATGTTCACATAGTTTTCCATGGGTTCGACCTTTATACTGAATTTGGAGAAGAAGGGTATGGTTCTAGGCAAGCACTTGCTGAAAGTGAAGTCGTATACATTAAAATTAATCCTTACTTGGATAATAGGGATGGAACCCCAGCGGACGTCTTCACTATAACTGTTATCCCAGAAACCATTATTAGCACGGTTGACAGTACAAGGTCTAGGGCGCCTAACATTGCCATCGATCCCTATGATAGACTCCATGTGACGTGGTTCGATGGGAATAGTAAATCTTCCTTACAAATACATTATCTAGTCATGGATACTGATGGTACACCATTGTTCGAAGAAGCCACTCTTACTACAGGTTTACATATTGATGTTGATTGGGGTGAGCCTGAAATCGCGGCGGATTCGAATGGAAATGCACACATAATCTACTGCACCGATACTTGGGACTCAGACCGTGAAATCTACTACACGATGATTAATGGTAGTACAGGAAACACCCTGATAGATGAGACAAGGATAACGTCGGACGATGGTCACTCCTCTGTTAGAGCATTCTTAGCTGTTGACCATATGAATATGGTTCATGTAGCATGGCATGACCGAAGATTCTACGATGCTGAAACAGGAGAGCATGAAATCTTCTACTCTAAGCTTAACCCAAGTCTGGACGATCAAAGTGGTGATGCAGCAGACCCAGATGTAATTTCTGTGGTCTCAGAACAACTTGTTTCCTCAAATGATGGTTACAAATCTTATCTATGTCACATCGCTGTAGATTCAGGGAATAAAGCGCATATAGTTTGGGTTGATCTGAGAGAGGGTGCTGAAGCGTGGGGTGAAGGTGAAGTTTACTATGCTGTACCAGGAGCTGTCCCAGAGACAAGGCTTACGCACTTCGATGGAACTGTTTATCCTGCTTATTGGTGGTATAGTTCCGGACGTTATCCAGATATTGCAGTTGTATCAAATAGGGTTTACATAACCTTCAACGGTTACATTCAAGGCGAAGAAGAAACAAGCGACATCTACTTAATGATACTTTCAACTATACCTCGCCTACCAACCAAGGTTAGTGTTACAGCCCGTGGCTCTAACGAGGAAAACCAGTGGGTCACAGTCAAAGGGACAATGTCAGGGGAAAAAGCTGGTGGTGGAGTAGGATTAACGCTTCCAACAAGCAAAATATCTATTTCACTTAAACAAGTAATATACTTTAATGGGGCCATCGCTAAACTATCGGGTGTGGTCACTAGGCCCTCCAACCTAATGGGGCAGACGGCGTACGTGACACTATCAGTGGACGGCAACATAGAAGTGACAATAGGGGATGCCACATATAACTTCTACGGCACAGTAAGGTTTAGAGGCGCGTAAAAGTTATCCCTTTTTATTTTATATTTTTAATTACTCCTAATAAGTTAGATTAGGTATCCATAAAGTTACGTAATTTCCTAAAATCGATAAAGAAAAGTTGGTGGGCTTGTTGTTTAGGTTCATAACTAATAAAACTTTCCCTAGAAATTTTCTAGAATGTTTGATATTAAATAGCCATTTTTACCATATTTACTGGTTAGAGTTGACTAGGCTAATGTATGTGTCCATAATCGAACTAAAACCATATTGCCAGTGTGGAAAGGTTCCGCGTGAATTTTTTGAGCTTAGGTCTACAAAGGCTTTGTTAAGGTGTAATTAGCATATTGGTTTTAGGTCCTAAGATGAAAAAGTTATTTATTTGCCCAATATGCAGAGCTAAATATGAAAGTCTTGCCGGCTTAAAAAGCCATTTTAATAAAAATCATTATTTGATTAAGTGCCCCGTCTGTGGAGAAAACCTTTCTTCAGCAAGTAAGAGTAGTGCACATCATTTCTCTAGAAAAAAAGAGAAACTACATTTGGCATTTCTTTATCTCCTAATTAGAAGTGGTGGAAAGAAGGCCTTATGGAAAGAAGCCTGCGAAGCTGCTACAATATATTTTTCTACTTCACCAAGTATGTGGTCCTCTTTAACCAGTATGAATAATGGTAAAAGTAATTCAAGGTTAATCGATAAAAGGACCCTACTTTAATTTGTTATCATTAATTAAGAAAATGCTTTGCGATTTTGGAAACATTTTTTAAACTCCCTTCTACGCGAATTATACAAAATATTATTAAGAATCCGTTGCAAATGTCTGTTTTGGTTGAGATACAATAAATATTTATACTTTGGCAATGGAGAGAACGGAAAGGAATGGTTATGTTAAGAGTAGCAATGGTGCAGATGAACCCTACAGTTGGGGATCTAAAAAACAATGTAAAAAAGGTGGGGCGATTTATTGAACAAGCTAAATCGAGCAAAGCTCATATGGTAGTTTTTCCTGAATTATGTGTGACAGGGTATCCACCACAAGATTTGCTATATGAGAGCGCTTTTGTAAAAGAGAACAAACGAATTTTGTTCGAAGCGATGGGAAATGTTTCTGATGTTGTTGTAGTTGTCGGCTTCGTGGACCATGAGGAAGGGTTGTTAAGAAACTCTGCAGCTGTTTTTAAAGATGGTGCTCATTTGAAGACGATCCATAAAACTCTTCTACCTACTTACGATGTCTTTGATGAGGCTAGATACTTTGAACCGCAGCGCAGAGATAAAATCCAACCTGTAGAAGTAAATTTGGATGGTAGGCGCGTTAAACTTGGGGTGGAGATCTGCGAAGACCTATGGGACGAAAAATATAGAGTAAAGGTTACAGATATTCTATGCAGAAACGGAGCTGACTTAATCGTCAACATTTCTGCCTCCCCATTTTACGTAGGAAAAAGATTTGAAAGGATCGAGTTACTTAAGAAGAAGTCGGCAAAGAATCACACCCCTATCCTTTACACTAACATGGTTGGAGGACAGGATGAGCTTGTGTTCGATGGGCAGAGTATAGCTGTTGATTGTGCAGGTAAAGTCGTTGCCTTCGGCCCACAGTTCGAGGAAGCGCTCGTCTATGTTGACATTGATTTGAGAACCAAGACTGCAGCAGAAGTAGAATTACCCAACTATGATAAAGAAGAGGAGATGTTCAATGCACTAGTTCTAGGTGTTAGAGATTACTTCCATAAGACAGGTTTCGAAAAGGCTATAGTTGGGATGAGTGGGGGAATTGATTCCTCTTTGACGGCGTGTATCGCGACAGCTGCCCTTGGAAAGGATAACGTGATTGGTGTCTCCATGCCTTCAAAGTATTCTTCTGAGCATAGTAAGACCGACGCCCAACTCTTAGCACGTAATCTTGGAATATTTTTTGTTCAATTCCCTATTCAAGATGTTGTTGAAAGTTATCGGAGTACCCTTAGTGCTCCTTTGAAGACGATAAGAGAACACTTCGGTGTAAGCGAGGAAGACGATGATCCTGTTGCCGACGAGAATATACAGCCTAGGGTTAGGGGAAACTCGCTAATGGACATCTCAAATCGTCTTTCGCGTTTAAGGATATTGGTGCTTAATACAGGTAACAAAACTGAACTCGCGCTTGGGTATTGTACGCTTTATGGAGACATGACAGGGGGCTTAGGTGTTCTCGGTGATGTTAGCAAGCTAGAAGTCTATAAACTCGCTGAATACATTAACAGGAAGGCGAAGCGAGAAATAATTCCTGTAAATGTTTTTAGGAAAAAACCTTCTCCTGAGCTTAAGGAAGGCCAATTTGACCCATTCAACTTTGACGTTGTCTGTCCTCTTGTTGACGAGATAATTGAAAATCGAAGAGGTAAGCAAGAGCTTATGGAAATGGGTTATCCAAAGGAAATCGTTGATGATGTATATAGGAGGATAAGAAACTCTGAATATAAAAGATGGCAAGCTCCACCCTGCATAAAGATTACGAGAAAAGCCTTTGGAATTGGTTGGAAGATGCCTATTGTCAATAAATACGATGGATAGCTAATCTTAAACAAAAGATTTAACTATTCTCGTGTTTTGACTCTTATAAATTAAGTGGATTCGTTGGATTCGATAACAGGCGTGATAGGATTAGTCATAAGCTTTGGTCTTGTGATGGCTCTTGTTATTAAACGCATAAATTACGGCTTAGCTCTAACTTTGGGCGCAATCCTATTAGGCCTGTTCTTTGGTTCTGACATCAGTAACCTCTTATTAACCGCTTATCGAACCCTAACAGATCCTGTCACAATAGAATTGGCTCTCGCAGTTATGTTGATCCCAATTTTAGCACAAAGCCTTATCGACACAAAACTGGTTGATGGTTTAATTGAAGGATTGAAGACTAGGCTCCCACCAAAAGCTATTCTAGCAATGATTCCTGCGGTATTCGGCCTGTTCCCTATGTATGGTGGCGCATTAGTATCCGCACCGTTGATCGATGGTGAAGCGAACAAGTTTGATGTGAACCCTACCAGAAAGACGATGATCAATCTTTGGTTCAGGCATATGTGGTTCTTCGTATCACCCTTAGTGAGCATATTAATCATCTTGTCTAAAATGACTAATGTTAGCATTTATGATATCATACTGGTCAATATCCCTGTTTTTCTCACGCACACTTCAGTTGGGTACTACTTTTTACTACAACCTATAAAAACCAAGGTTCTAGTCTCAAGAGGAACAAATAGTACACTATTATCGCTTTCAAAGGGAGTCATTCCTATTGCTTTAGCAATTTTACTAAACGTTTTTGGTCTTCCTTTGCCTTTATCTCTGACGTGTGGTATAGTTTCAGCTTTTTTGCTGGGGCGAATATGTTTAAGTGAAGCATTTAGGACGGTTAAAAAAGGCTTCATGATGAATTTAGTGCTCGCGGTCCTAGGTGCTATGTATTTCCGCTATATTGTAAGTTCAGCCGCTGTAGATGACTTCATAATATCCAATGCTGAAGCCTACGGCGTCCCTTTCATTGCCTTTTTCACGTTCATTCCACTGATCTTCGGCTTTATTACAGCAGATCCCCAAACCTCTGCTATCATGAGTGCGTCACTTGTTGTAAACGGACAAAACATTTTAACGCCTGTGCTGGTCAGTCTCCTATATTTGAGTAGTTTTCTATCTTACTTTCTTTCACCTTTACATTTATGCCTGATTTTAACTGTAGGGTACTTTAGATCGAAGTTAAAGCAAGTATATAAAATGCTTATACCTATGACTTTGATCGACTATCTCATATGCTTGTTTGTAAGCTTCGTTTTATTAGGTTCAATTATATGACATTATGTGATATTTGTATGAAATTAAATGCCAAGAAAGGCTTATAAATGTACTTTAGTCCACTAGTACTTATGGTCGAAACAATAAAGGCTGAAATAAAGCCAGCCCTTGCAAGAAGATTCAGAAAGATAGCTATGGAAAAACATAAATATAAAAAGGGTGCGGTAAAGGCAGCTCTAGAAGAACTTATTAGACGATATGTTTTGTGCGGGAAGGTTGAATGGAAGACTTTACGAGGAATCATGCAATCAAAAGCTCTCTCAGTTGAATTACAGCATAAAGTTTGGAGTTCGGTGGACTGATGTTCCTGATAGATACCAATATATTTCTAGAGCTTTTCCTTAATCAGAAAAAAGCTGATGAATGCGAACAGTTATTGAACAAAATAGCAAAGGGAGATTTGGAGGCGGTAGTAACAGGTTTCACAATACATGCTATTGAAACTATTCTAAATGACTCCAAACTGGTCTTAACTTTTTTAAGAAGCATCGAGAATTCACTAGGATTAAGTGCCTATGATACAACGATAGACGAAGAGATGTATGTTGCTATGTTGATAAATAAGGAGAACCTTGATTTCGATGACGGTTTGCAATACTATGCCGCTAAGAAATTAGGAGTAGAAGCAATAGTAAGCTTTGACAAGCACTTAGATGGCTTGGATATTCCAAGAAAAGAACCTAAGGAAGTTTTAGGGTGCAAAGAAACTCTTTAACTTGCCTTAAACATTCAACCCCTGTTCTAGGACGAATTTCGCCCGAACCATTTCTGAATCTGTTTACCATCACTATGTTAAACTTGGCTGAAAATAGTCGTAGATATTAAACTTCTCCCAATTAACAGGAAGCTCAAGCCTTTTCAAGGCTATTTATTCCTAAGCGAAATACCAGTAATAAGGAAAAATGGTAAGGTGAATGCTAAAGGCATTAAGAAGACATATTGGAGAGAGAACGAAGCCAATGCACCCCCTAACATAGGACCTAGAAAGAATCCTGTTCCAAGTATCGACTCAAAAAGGCCTGCGTAATATCCTCTGTTTTTCCCAGCCATCCCCATTATCTTGTTAAGGGCTATAGAATAAATTATCCCTAAGCAAGAACCAAAGGAGAATATTTCCAGATAGATTAAGAAAATAGGCAAGTTCAATAATATTAACACGGGGAGAAATCCTATTAGAAGTGTTAAAGCTAAAATGCTAACGTTTCCTTCTAACCGGTTCCTTAAACCATTTGGTATAAAAAATGCAATTAATCTTCCAAAGTTCATTAAGGTAAGCACTGCGCCTACTTCAACCATAGATATGTTTTTTGAGTACAAATAGATTGGAAAGAAAGTGGTGACAGTAAGAGTTGCTATGCCATAAAGAAATGGGTAATAGAACACTAAATGATTAACTCTCCCTTTTTCAGGATCTTCAAACTTTTTTGGGTTGCTTTGCTGTCCAGCGAACTTGCAGAAAAGAAACGAAGTCAAAGCCAGAGGCGTTGTAATCAAGAAGATGTCCTTTGTTAAAAACTGTTGTGATATAATGCCTCCAATGAAAGGCGCGATGGTAGCTCCAATCCCCCACATGATATTAAACGTTCTCAAGCGATTAGAGCTGGCTCCTATAAGGGCTTCTAAAGAAGGCCAGATTAAAGCCCAACCCAAGCCTTCAAATGCTCGTATTGGGATGAAGACAATTGGTTGGGTAATTAAGTAGTAAGATGCACATGAGAATGTGATCATGCCAAATCCAACTAAAAGTAACTTATTCTGCCCAACTTTGTCTGATAGACGTCCTGCGAAAAATGGCATGAAGATATATGTGACACTATTTGCTCCTGCTATAAAACCAACCATTAACTCGTTTGCACCTATGCTAAAAGCGTAGAGTGGAAGGTAAACCGAAGTTAGAACCAAAATGATCTCAGCAATAAATGCAAGTGTTTGTGGGACACTTGATGAGCTTTTGATTTTCAATTGTTCAATGATATGATATTGCTCTGATTTCATTAAAGCACGTACCCTTTAGCCACCTTCAAAAGAGATAAATATGTTTTTGCAAGTATTCAGAAAAGTGTGCCCTAAGTTGACTTCTTTATCTCCTCTCTGAGCTGTTCATCCGTCTTACCAGTAGGGTCTATTCCGAAGACTCGAGCCGCCTCCTCAAGCCTTAACCTTTCAGGTGTCTTTTCTAACTCCTTTGTTGCTTGTGCTATCTCTCTTTCTATCTCCATTTTGCCTTTCTGAAACTCTCCCGTGGCTCTACCAATTGATTTCGCTATTTCAGGAATTTTGCCTGCTCCAAACAGCATCACCACTAGAACGATTATCACCCATAACCACTCCGTGCCTCCTATTTGAAATACTAAGTTTTTCAAGGTAGGGTCAATAAATTTGCAATCCTGTTTTTATTTAAATTTTTCTATATTCTTAGTCTTTAAAAGGGTCCGACATTCTCATTTAAAGAATAATGTGCGTTGTATGATTATTATTGCATACAAACCCACGATTGTTTACCCTTCTAAATTTACTCCACTATATTGTCTATTTATACTGTTTCATTAGAAAAAGAACTATATCAAAAAATTTATAAAATAGTGGAAAATGGGTATTTAGTGCAGGTGATCTGTTGTGTCGGCAACAGCAATCCCAGCTGTTACCACTGCTGGGCAACCTGTTTTGATTTTAAAAGAGGGCTCAACACAAACTCGAGGTAGGGAAGCGCAGAGAAACAATATCACTGCTGCAAAGTTAGTCGCTGAAATCGTCAGAACCTCACTCGGTCCGCGTGGTATGGATAAGATGCTTGTGGATAGCCTTGGTGATGTGACGATAACCAACGATGGCGCCACTATCTTGAAGGAGATCGATGTGCAGCATCCTGCTGCCAAGGCCATGGTGGAGATTTCCAAAGCTACGGATAACGAGGTCGGTGATGGCACTACGTCAGCAGTCGTGTTAGCAGGTGCTTTACTTGAAAAAGCTGAAGAACTTATCGATAAAGACGTGCACCCTACGGTCATCGTTGACGGATACAAGAAGGCAACGGAGAAAGCTAAAGAAATACTTAATGCAATATCAATAAAGGTTGATCCAAAGGATAGAGAATGGTTGATCAAAGTCGCTAACACAAGTATGGCAACAAAGCTTGTCGCGCAAGAATCCGGCGCTCTCTCTCAAATCATAGTTGATGCTGTGCTTTCTGTAGTCGAAGAAGTCAACGGCAAACTAAAGGTTGACATCGATAACGTAAAGGTTGAGAAGAAGGCAGGAGGCTCACTACACGATACCAAACTGATAAAGGGCATCGTGTTGGATAAGGAGGTTGTGCACAGCGGCATGCCCAAGCGCATCCAAGACGCCAAGATCGCCCTACTCAACTGCCCACTCGAAATCGAGAAAACAGAATTTGATGCGAAGATCAACATCAACAACCCTGAGCAGATCAAGATGTTCCTCGACGAGGAGAACAGGATGCTGAAGGCGATGGTGGACAAGATCAAGGAGACG
>JARVJP010000013.1 GCA_029776065.1 Nitrososphaeria archaeon
TAGATACCCCGTGGATTATGCGGGTCTCTAAACCCTCTTTTACAGCTCTTACACGAAGCTCTTGATGTGTAGTAGCAACCATAGGATCTCCGGAGCATGTTAATGCAACATCCCCATCTCTAGCTTCGCTAAGAATCCTCCTACCATCCTCCACAAACTCCCTCGACACCTCAACAACATCCCGACCAAGAAAATCGCCTAACTCCTTAGAGGACGGTGCAGATGGGTTTGTGTAGCGCTCAAGATACACAACCCTACAACTCTTAAGAAGCCTATAGCCCTCTAGCGAAAGCCCGTCAACCCCGCTTAAACCCAAGCCAACAAAGTAAAGCGTCAAAACACTCTCTCCAACACAAACAACACACAACACTATAATAACATTAAACCGCAGAGAACTGTAAACAGAAACAAATCAACTTAAATAATAAAAGCATAGCACCCAGATGACAGAAGGGCCTGTGGCTCAGCCAGGTAGAGCGGCTGGCTCTTAACCAGTAGGTCGTGGGTTCAAATCCCACCAGGCCCGCATCTAATTGAGTGAGAAACCTTTAAATTCAGCATGGCTTTTGCTTGTTTAAGGCCGGAAAGCATAGGTAATCATGACGGCTCAGATGGATTGATGATTAAAGATTTACCTGAACTAAAGATAGAGAGCGGACAGGTAATTTTTGAGAAGATACCAACTATGGTTGTTGTTAGGTCAACCCTAAGTAAAGCTAGGCAGAAGTATTTCACTTTTCTATCAAGCGAAGGATGCACTTATCTAAAAGAATATTTGGAAGAGAGAATTTGCCGAGAACTTCCAAGCAATAAACTTGGTCGAGAGTATAGTGGAAAAACCTTGGCTAAACTTATCGATGAATATAATTGGTGGGGTGTCCATTATGGAGTTTAATAAACTAGCCGAATTAATCTTCGCTAAGATAATACCAAAGCTGGAAAATAATACCGGAGTTTTTATTTTTGCGAAGGAAAGGGCAAAATTTGAGGGCTGGCTAAAAGTGGAGTTATGTGAGAGCTTATCAAAATTTTTCCAAGGTGTTGTTCCAGAAAGAAACAGAATTGATATAACTTTTGATGACTGGGCAATACAACTAAAAACAGTGAACACGAATTATAGGTTTGAAAACGTTAAAGAAAAATCACGCCCCATCACTATAAATATTCAAGGGGTAATTAGCGACATTAAAAAATTGAAGAAATCAGATTGTGCTAACAAAGCTGTTTTGTTCATAGCCTTTCCAGCAATTCATAACAATAAAAATTGGCAAATTCATCTTCAAAAAATTTCAGTAAGGGAAATGAGGTTCAGAGAATTTAAGTTTAGGGATAAAGTTCCAGGCGTTATCTACTTCGGTTTAGTCTAGGAAAATAGCTAAATCTTAGAAAGCATGCTTGAATATTTCCCCGCCCTCATCATTTTTCCCTCAGGCTGTATAAGCCATGTCATCCAGCAAAGCTCTATGGGCTTATATCCACAGGTTAAAGCTACTTCCTCAGCTTTCTTAATAAATTCCATATCATCATTAACAGGCTCTATCCTGCATTAACTAAAATCTCGTTTATCACTCTTTTAACTATTTTATCGGGCATAACGGTATCTATTCTACCCATCAGTCTTAGATATTGGAAAGTGATTAGTCCAACACCTTTAATTCTCCCAATAGGGTCTTCTCTCCAATTCTAAAGTTTAGCATTACTCGCCCAAGTCCTCAACGCCAACTTATCATCTTCACTTAAAGTTGACAGATAAGATGCTATGTTCTTTGCGATAATCCACGACCTCTAATTTCTCCACACTTTTCTTAACTCGTTGATATCAGCAATTTCTTTAAGATTCTTTATTTTCCCATTTTCAACAAACTTCTTATTGAATTCCTCAACCTTTGGAACTACGGCGGTAAAGTAGTTTAAGCCTGTTGAAGTGAATGCTGCATCTAAACCATTAGAACTACGCTCCCTCCCCACCTCTCTGTTCTAAGGCGTCTCTCGCAGCGCTCTTTTAATCCTGAAACTTTTTGCATCGTAGCTCTCAATAATTTTCTTGAGCAAAGAAATTTGACCGTCTCTTTTGGAGAGGAAGTAAGAGTTTATGAAGGAAAAACAAATATGAAGTTATATTGCTTCTATCGGCTTCTTCATCTTCTCTGCTTCTTGTTCTGCTAGGTGTAGAGAAAGTTGGGTTTCGTACTCCCTTAACATCTTAACTATAGGGTTTTCTAAGTTGATTTTGTAGAGGTTTGCCTTACCTATTCTCCTTGAGACAACAACAATTCCATACTTTTCTATGTCTGCGAAGTATTTGTAGAAGGTTTGCTTGCTCATTCCCAAAGCCTCTATCACTTCCTTCTTTGTGAAGTCGAAGAGCGGGTTATCTAGGAAAAAGTCTATTATCCTCAGCTTTGGAGAATCCCCAAGCGTCTTCAGTAAGAGTGACTGGTATTCTTTCTTCGTATACAGTTCTTCTGGCATATCTAAAGTTTAATTAAAAAATCAAGTATATATACTTTGACTTCTAAAGGTATTATAAGTGAACTTATGCCTAAGAGGGAGATAAGCGATGCTGAAATCAAAGCTGACATAATGAATAGACTCCTTAGAAAACATTGTTGGGCTGCAAAATATCTTCCTATTGATACACTCGTCAACTGGCTTAGTAAGCAAATAAGAAAGGATGGTAAAAGGGTCAGGAATTGCATAGAAGAACTGGTTAGAGAAGGGTACATCTTGTTGCATAAAAAAGGTCAAACTGTTTCTTTAAATCCAGCAAGAGGTAGAGATATTGTAGAATATATCAAGTCATAGGAAACTCATCATCTTACTTTAATACCAGATTTCGTAGTTCTATGCCTAACAAAAAGGCTCAGGATACCAGTAAGGAGAAAAATTAAAGCTAGTAGCTCTCAGCAATCTTATTATTAACTTTGAACTCGGATACAAAGTTACTTTCTTAAGCTTTCAAATTTACTTCTTTTCACTCATCTTATATAAAGCATACAGAAGCGTGCACGCATAGCTTGCATTCCCAATCCCACATAGGCGACTTCCATTTATCCATAAGCGATTCGACTTGCCTCTCATTAAACTCATCGTTAACCTCAAACTCCTTGAATCTAGCGAAACCTACTGCTCTTGAAAGAATTAGGGTTCTACGAGATAATAAGTTGATGTTCGCACCAAAATTGGAGTATGGAATAGTTTTAGGCTTGCTCATGGGTTACCATTACGCTCTGACCTATTAGTGGACTCGCACCTAATTGGGTGCTGATACCACGAGGCCCGCTGAATGACTTTTAAATTCTAACTCTCCTACCTCGAGTGTTATTTTACTCCTTCTATGATAAGGGGAAACTATATGAGCAGGTGTGCTACATTAATACCACTCGAATTGTAGATAATGATTGGTAAGACCAATGTGCGGCGTAGACGCCGTTTGAAGCGTAAACGAAAGGTAGGTGAATGGTGGAGTAAGCTGAAGCATGGGAAGGCTATGCTCAAGGGGCTTCAGCGATTCGAAAAGGAACAGAGAAAGAGAAAACATACCACAGGAGGAAGAGGAGAGACTGGGTAGGTAAGGGTCGAACCAAATGAACCATACCCCACTAGGGAGATACAGCGGAGCTCTGCTGGCGTAGCCTTTCCAAATACGCCGGTATTTGGTGAAGCAAATCTTCTAACTAAATGGGCAGCTTGTTTAGTGGAAGCTCTTGAGCACAGCTTTATTTTAGGCTCTTATGGTTAAGGTCGGACGAACCATATAACATATTGAGGAAATATCTCTATAAGATAAAAATTGAAGTTGCTGTAGAGATAAATATTTGAACAGCAAACCAAAGACAGGGTTTAACAGATTTACCAAAAACCTAAATTCCACGAGAATCACATTTATAGCAAAGATTGAAACCTAGGTGCCCAAGCTTAAAGTGTAGTTCAAACCCAAAGGCCTTAAGCTCTTGCTATGCAAGGGTTAAGGGCAGATGGATCAAGGTCGGATACTACTGTAAGAGGTGCGGAAGCCTACACCGCCTAACCCTACACTACGGCTCAAAATGTACTAAGCCACTACAACGCTGCCCACATCGTAAACCCGCTGGAATATGCGGCGGCGTAATCTGCGAACACGAACCAGAAGTACAAGAAATGCTTAAAGAAACCCTCTAGACAAAACATCTGCATGCACACCGTACTGTATACACATCCGCAAAATCGCGGTCCAAGACGAAGCACATTCCCTCAGTACCACATTTCCAACCGAAAAAATTTTTTTCACGCGGAAACAAGTACTAACTCTTTGCGCTAAGATGCCTATCATATTAGAGACGGAGCGAGAAAGAACAGTAACCCACGAAGCTGATGTCATATAGAAAATTATGTCTATTTCTTACATCTGCCAAACTTTGAACTGCTTACGCCAGCAAACTGTTGTCGACACAACGTTGAATATGGAGTTAATCACCTTCTGCCGAACTGTTGTGCCCGCTGCTAAAATGAAATCATGCTCACACCCATGGGTAAGCCCAATCTTCTCCCACACATTCTGCGGCAAAAGTGTGTAGGCCGCGCCGCAATCGATTAGGAAGCTGACGTTCTTCTCACTCTAAGGGCCCTAACTATGCCCTCAATGTAGGTTATGCCTAAACCGCGTTAGCAAATAACACAGGTTGCCTTATTCAAGATTACTGTAGCCATTTCTATTTGAAGCTGTTCATCTGTCTTCAACGCTTGTAGTCTAACGACTAGGCTGTATATTTCGCTGCACCGCAGATCGTTCGGTAATCATCTTCACCCAGTCTTTTAACTGCGCCTTGAAGGTAAATACGTGGTTTACTTTTGTCAGTGATAAATGATAGTTGACCGCATATGTCCTTGAGTAGGACAGGTTTCGGCCAAACCTCTATCTCAGAGAAGGTCATTAGGTGTGTGTAGACTTCAGAATGTAGGCATAGCCCCCTCTTTCTTTCCTCTTCAGATATTGGATGAGGCTCTGAGCCTACGGTGCCGGAGCCTACCAGTAGCCCACCATACCTACCTCCAACATAGAAGACCACTTTATCACCACACCTAATCTTCTTCAAATGTGCTGAACGCCTTCCTAGCCCCCAAAACCTATTCTTCACCCTATCTTCAAAAATCTCAATAGCCTTTATCAACCTTCCATCGCATCGGTGGTCCTTAACTATCAGAAGATAGTAAGATGCCATCAATTATCTCTCTGGATATTAAATTCTATAAAAGTGTTCGCTCTAGTACAGGTTGTCATTAAAATTAACCGCAATGCGTTTTAGCTCTTTTTGATAAGGGCTATGTTAAAAATTGTCTTTTGTTTTTGATCTCTTTGATACACTAAGGTCTTCTTTGCTGTTCAATGATACAGTAGGTAAAACAGCAAAATGTGTTGTAAGATGCGTACTTTTCTTTACGTAGTCTTAATTTTTGATGTATCTATCAGGAGATTTGTCGAAGGTATCTTTACAAGGTTTGCAGCAGAAGTAGTATGTAACATTTTTGTATAGAGACTTGAAGTTAGTATGCTTCTCATCTACCTCCATTCCACATACAGGATCCCTAGCCAACTGTGATCAATGTATTATACATCTTACTCTCTTTTTAAGGTTAATGAATTAGCCACGACGCTAACCGAGCTCATAGCCATCGCTACCGCTGCAAAGATTGGGTTAAGTAGGCCGGAAGCTGCGATTGGTATAAATGCTGTGTTGTAGGCGAAGGCCCAAAATAGGTTCTGCTTTATCTTCTTCATAGTCTTTCTACTGAGTTTTATCGCTTCAGCTACATCTCTCGGGTCGTCTCTTATCAGCACGACCCCTCCAGCTTCTACAGCTACATCTGTGCCGCTTCCTATCGCTATACCCACATCTGCCTGAGCTAAAGCAGGTGCATCATTAACACCATCGCCAACCATAGCTACACACTTACCTTCTTCCTGCATCTTCTTGATGACAGACGCCTTATCAGCTGGTAAAACCTCAGCCAAAACCTCT
>JARVJP010000010.1 GCA_029776065.1 Nitrososphaeria archaeon
GGGTTACGACGACGATAGAGGATCTGACGCCAGCGGACCTGGGTAAGGCGGAGCTGGTGGAGGAGAGGAAGGTTGAGGAGGACAAGTGGGTCTTCATCGAAGGCTGCAAGAACCCCAAGTCGGTAACGATCTTCATAAGAGGTGGAACTCAAAGAGTCGTTGAAGAAGTTGAAAGAGCTGTTCATGACGCGTTAAGTGTAGTTAAAGACGTCATTTTGAAGCCGTATATTGTCGTTGGTGCAGGCTCTCCTGAGGCAGAAATTGCTCAAAAACTGCTCGACTGGTCTCAGACACTATCAGGAAGAGAACAATTGGCAGCACAGAAGTTCGCGGAAGCAGTCGAAGTCATACCATTAACGATCGCTGAAAACGCAGGCATGGACCCCATCGACACACTCGTCGAGCTAAGAGCCAGACACAGCAAAGGAGAGAAGACTGTTGGCATAAACGTGATGAACGGGAAAGTTGATGATGCAGAAAAATTTGGCGTATTTGAACCTATGGCTGTTAAGGAACAGATCTTCGCAGCAGCGACTGAAGCAGCAACGATGATCTTGAGAATTGATGACGTCATAGCAGCGAGCAAGATGAAAGAAACGAAGCCGCCCTCAGAGAAAGGCGGTGCTGGAGAAACAGGTGGCATGGGTGGAGAATAAACCCTCTCCCACATCATTTTTTGGTGCCTAATTTTATTATGAAAGAAAAATCATTCTATGAAGTTGTTAAGAATTATCTATATATTTGTTCTGTGTTTAAAGTACCAGAAAGTTATTTTGATGAATTACAGTTTGCTACAAATAAGATAGCTTTATGTTCTGAAACTATTTACAATAATATTTATTATTCAGAGAAATTAATGAACCCAAACGATTTGAGAGGCAAAAGGTTTCTACCTGCGAAGATAAAACCAATAATTTCAGATCGAACAAAGAAGAAAGTGTTGGAAATGGGTCTCTCGAAATCTTCTCTAGAAGACCTAGTAGAGGAAAGTAAGAAGAATTGGGTAAACGTTTTTTTGGCGAAGTTAGAGAGTAAAAGAAGTGTTGTAAACCTATATAGGTTGTCTGAACAATTTGAACACTTTTTGTTTGTCTCACAGGAGTGGATTGAGAAGCATCTAATTCCAGAAGATACGAAGGTCGTTTTGAGACCTAGCTACATTGTTTAGGAGAGTTCTGAAATGCTATGGAGACTTGGTGTCGACTATGTAATAAGACTATAGCGGTTAAAACAAAGGCAAGTGCGAGAGGGAGAAAGAAGACATAATTCATGTTATACCCTGCTACTAATCCTCCTAAAATGGGTGCAACGAATAAACCGATTCCAGCAGACGATTCAAATAAACCCGCGTAATACCCCCTTCTCTCTTTTGAAGCTGTTAATATTTGGTATTGAACAGGAGAAAAGATCAGCCCAGTAAATACTCCGTATATAAAGAGTATAATATACCATAAGATGGTTGAAGTAAGAATGGCAATACAGGACGATAAAATCCCTATCGATATAGTAGAAAAGACTAAAGCGTTTTTACAGCCGAATTTCCTCAAGATCGAATAGGGTAGCATAAATGACAAAACTTTGCCTGTATTTGAAACTGTCAACATGTATCCTGCTTGCACGACCTGGACGTTGTTCAAAATCGCAAAAATCGAGAAATACGTTGAAATTAGCATTATGCTGAACCCAAACATCAAGGGGAAAAGAAAAATCACCTTATCTCTCTCTTGTTCAGAAGTTGTATCCTGTCCTTTTGTGCTGGTTTTTAATGCCCCTTTTTTTAGTGCTAAACTTTGGATTATCACTAAAAACATGAAAGAAGACGTTATCAAAAATGTGTCTCTAACATTGAAGACTTGAGAAACAGTTCCCCCAACATATGGGGCAACAGTGGCCCCAATACTCCATGAGATGTTATAGAGTTTTAACTTGTAGGCATCTCCACCAACATAAGCTTGAAGGGACGGCCAAATGAATGCCCATCCAAAACCTTCCATAACCTTTAGGGGAACGAAGAATACCGGATTTGTAATAAAATAATAGATCGCAAAAAGCCCGATAAGAAAAATGGCTCCATAAATGATTGTCTTCCTTTGCCCAATTCTATCAGAAAGACGCCCAACAATAATAGTTGCAAAGATGTATGTGATCATATGTACGCCACCAATAATTCCTATTAAAAACCCATCAGCACCTAAATTGTACGCCAACACAGGGAGGTAAGTAAGAGACATGATAAACGCCGTCTGAGCCAGGAATGCGATAATATCGGGTACAGCTAAAAGATCGATTAAGATCTTTACACTCGATCTATCTTCTTGGTCATCCAAAGTATGTTATCAACAACTGCCCTAACATTTAATGAGATAAACTTTTTGCCAACCTTTTTAGAAATACATATTAACATCTCACACGACATGATATGGTACTTTATGAGAGTCTTTTGCGTTGTTGGTGAATCAGGTTCTGGGAAAACAAAGCTTGTCGAAGAACTTGTTAAAGAATTAAATTCCATGGGTTACTCGGTATGCACCCTAAAACACACTAAACTCAAATTCTTCGATACAAGAGGGAAGGATACAGCAAGGCATTTGCAGGCAGGAGCCGTAATGGCTTTAGGGATTGCTCAAGATGAGTCTATTGCTTTCATAAAGAAGAAAAAAGTAGATGAAATAATTGAAGTGATCCCACCCATCGACTTTCTAATAATTGAAGGAGGGAAGAGATATGTTTGTCCTAAAGTTCTTGTAGGCGATAATAAGGTTATTAAAGGAGATTATATTGCGAAATGGAAAATTGGTGACTCTATTGATAAGGTCGTTGAAGCGATCATGGCTTTACCAGCAGACTCTGTTCAACTTTATGTTGATGGCAACCGTGTTAAGATAAAGCCTTTCATACAGAGAGCAATTTTCTCTATACTTATGGGTTTCATCTCAAACTTGAAAGGCATAGAAAACAGGGGAAGATATTTAACCATCAAGATTAACCTAAAAGAGCTCAATTCTACCAAGTCTGACAAATAAAAAGTTATTGGTCGTTGTTCTCTATGCATACCACCTAATAGCAAATAACTGTGTATACTAAAATAACATCATCATTATTATAGGAAAGACTATCGCAGCATCCCCGTTAACAAAACTGCTATGAGCGTTCGGCTTGATCTTTCCCCATGTTATTGCCTCCTTCGGTCGGGCCCCACTTAAACTTCCATCATATTCTTGTGCCGTTGATATATAGACAGCATAGTCAAGTCCATCCTTGAACTGGTTCCACCAAATTGTATGATGCTTACTTATCCCCCCACCAATGATGACCGCTCCACTAGTTTTAGCTTTGAATACAATGTCTGATAACTCATTCTCGTCCTTGAATGGATTTAATGATAGCTTGTGCAACCCTGAATAAGTAAGCATCGCTGTTCCAAATGCTCCATCTAAGAAACCAGGTACATAGACGGGAATGTTCTTTTTGTACGCAGTATATATTAGGGAGTCAGAGTTACCTATATCCTTAGCTATCTCTTCTATTATCTCCCTTACACCGTAGGTTTTAGATTCATCTAGTCTATGCAATGTCTTGTAGACTACGCGCTCTACTACTGGCCCATAATTCTCTATCGGTATGAATATGTTTCCCAGTCTATGTATAGCCAGCTGCTCAAGGTACCTGTCATCTATCTCAAAGGTTCCTCTAAAATAGCCTTCACCACAGGTTCTCGCAATATCGTGGTCGATTGAACCACAGGTTGTTATTATAATATCTATTAACCCTTTGTTGATCGCATCCTTGATTATTCCTCTAAACCCAGTTGATACTAGGTTTCCTGTGAATGAAAAGAATTTAACACAGTTCTTATCCTCTATCATGCTTTTGATGATTTTCGTTGAATTGTAAATGTCTGCTGCTGAAAACCCCCATATTTCTTCAAAGAGCTTCAACATGTTTGGTAGCGTCTTTAAGTCCTTTATACTAGGGTCTTTTATTTTAGGCCCTAGAAGTCTTTTTCTTTCATCCTCAGACATTAGCTTCACCACGTGATACATGTTATATTAACTAATTAACTGTTCTTGAATGAGGATGTAATCAATTAAATTGGGGTAGAAAGATATTTCTTAGCGTTTAACGCTATCTTTGATTTAACAAAGTTCTTAGGCCAAGAATAGGCCTTAGCCTCTGATAAAAGTTTGTCTATTAAATCTATGTCTCTGTTGTTCAAAGCTTTAAAGGTGATCGATAACGTTCTGATGCCTTCTTTATTTGAGTATTTTGAAGTCGATGTTTTGATCAGCTCATATAAAGCGACCCATTTGGAGACAAGTAAAGCTCCCATAATAGAATCGTCTTTTCCTTCGCATCTGGCTAGTTGATTTAGATGGAGTTTTAGGTTGATATTACATATTTGTAAATACTTGTTTACGTTATTTGAGGTTATGTTTTCAGAAACAGACTTTGTTAGGCGTGAGAAGAACCCTGTGGGGTTGTCTAAACTTTGGGGAAACTGTTGTCTTTCTTCTAGTATGTTCTCAGGTCCGGAGGTGATCGAAGTTAAAGTTGTGTTGCAATCGCATAATCCATGAAATCCATCTATTATTAAGTATCCTCTCTCACATGACGACTTTGAAAGCCAGATTAGATTCAATAGGCTTTGAATGAACTTCTTACCACTTTGCTCAGAAGAAGCCTGTCTTGTAACAATCTTCCCCTTCGAAAAAATTAAAGCATACTCTCCTCTATCGTCTTCTACTTTTGAGAAACCTAGTTCTGGAGACGATCTACATTGAAAGATGGATTGAGTGTTAAGAAGGAATTCTATTTGCTTTCCATCAAACAAGTACATTGAAAGGTTCTTAATCCTTAGTGGGTAGTACACGAGCATGAACTTCTCCGGGTCTGAAGGGCAAGGGGAGATGCTTTCAAATCCAACGCTTTCTTCGAGCACATCTGGTTCTATCCCCTCATCGACCATCTTGTAGATTTCTTCTAACAAATGCTTTTCCTCGTTTAGAAGGTAGGGGCAACTGCTCGGATCCATTCTTCCTTTTGAGATAAGTAGTGTTGCTATTCTACATGTCGTTTGATCGCAGAGCCCACAGTTTTCTGATGGCATCTTATTACTTAAATCGTGTATGAAATGCAATTATAACACCATGGTGTCTACAATATGTTTTATTGTGTCTGCAAGCTTAGTGATCTCTCCCTCTGTGTTATAGAAGTAACTTGACACACGAACTATTCCATTAGGTTGGCCTAAGACTCTTTTTGTGCAGACTTGTGCACATAAGTGGCCACTTCTAACTTCAATTCCACTGGTCGAATCTAGTATCATAGCTACCTCAGACGGGTCTAACCCATTGATATTAAATGCTAGTAAACTCGTTTTATCGTTTGGAGAGGGGCCGTATATTTCCAAACCTTTAATATCGCCAATTAATTCATGAGCTAATCTTATCAGTTTCTTATCATGAGATAGAATGTTATCGAAACCTATCTGGCTGACGTACTTTAACGCGTCTGCTAAAGCCATAGCTTCACAGTACGCTATAGTCCCTGCTTCAAACTTTGATGGCGGTTCTGCATAAGTGAAGTGAGTTGTTTCCACATCTACTATAGAACCTCCTCCGACAAATACTGGCTCCACTTTATCAAAACATGTATCACGAATGTAAAGTATTCCTGAACCTGTCGGCCCACATATCTTATGGCCACTTAAGGCGAGGAAGTCAACGCCAAGCCTTTTAACATCCAACTTCATGTGTGGTACTGACTGTGCAGCGTCTAGAACCGTGTACGTGTTATGTTCATGTGCGACCTTTACTATGTCTTCAACTGGTAGAATTGTTCCCAAGACGTTGCTGACATGTGTAAAAGCGACCAATAATGTCTCTTCATCGATTTTTTCAGCAACATCGTCCACGGTAATAACCCCGTCACTGCGTTTAGGGAAGACGATTCTAAGTTCTCTCCCCTCTTTATAGCATTTCCTCATCCACGGTAAGAGGTTACTATGGTGCTCAAGCGCCGTAACTACAATATTTCCTCCATATTCACCAAGATTCAAACCATTTGCGACCATGTTAAGCCCCTCGGTGGTATTCCTTGTAAATACAATCTCCTTTTCTGAAGCGTTTATAAAGTTGGCACAGGTGTGTCGAGCTTCATTAAGTTTATCTTCAGCTTTCCTTGCCGCGAGATGTATACTTCTAAGAGGGTTCGCTCTATAATATGCATAGTACGAGGTTAGTGCATCTATGACAGGCTTTGGTGTTAATGTTGTTGCAGCATTATCCAAGTAGATTAATCCTTCAGAAAGAGCGTGGAAGTCTTTTCGAATGCTTTCTAGGTCCATTCTGATTTGAAGCCTAACAAAGCTAAATATAAAGTTATAATATCCTTATTTCGAATTATTACTTATTAACATATTTAAACTTAGAGGCATGTAAGCAATAAAACTTTTTTGGAATAGATGCTTATTTGTGCATTATTAAAATATTTGGCTTTCTAATTATTGTTGGTTAAAGAAAAGCATTTATATCATATTAACTTGTTAAATAAGTAAGGTGTAATAAAATATGGCATCTAAAGAGCTAAAGAAATTGCTTAATGAATCTATTGCTAGGGAAATACAGGTCAGTATTCAATACATGTGGCAGCATGTCCAATGGGGAGGTATTAAAGCGTTCTCGGTTAATGAGAAATTGAAGGAGATCGCTATAGAAGAGATGAAACATGCTGAGATGATCGCTGAAAGGTTATTCTACCTCGGTGATACTCCTACCACTAAACCAGCCCCTATATTCGTCGGTGAAAAGTTGAAGGAGATGTTAGAGCAGGATGCTAAGGATGAAGCTGGTGCAATAGAGCTCTACAAATCTGTTATAAATAAGGCGAAGGAAGAAGGCGACTATACAACAGCTCACATATTCGAAGAGATTCTGGAAGACGAAGAAGAACACCACGACTTCTTCACATCAGCATTAGAAGACCTCTAGGTCTCCCACCTTTTTTTACACAAAGGTTATAATATCGCCAAAGGAACACACTTGATGGTTTGAGTTCTGAGCAGATCGAAGATATCATAAGGAAGGTCTATGAGCGATACAATAAGAACCCTCAGGGATGGAGGGTGGTTATTGGAAATGACGATAAAGGTTACCCAACCATCCTCTTCTACTCACCAGAAGAGGTTTGGGAACTAAAGTTGGATAGCTTTTATAAACCTAATCCCATTGTCGTTGCTTCAAGCCAACCAACTTCAAAGGAAACAGAAGATAGCACGCTGGAAAGCCCAGGTTACGGGTTTAGGCCAGTAGACGATAGGAAGGCTAGAGCAATTATAGAGTCACTCAAGAAGAAGAGTCTACCGAGTGAACTTGTTAAGAACGTGCTCAAAAAGGAACCAATCTCTCTAGAGGAGATTAGGGATGAGAGGATGGTCCTCCATGGCCCTATAATACACGCCCCTAAACTCCCTATAATATCAGAGCAGCAAGTTGACCTCGACATCAAGTTAAGAACTGAGCTTCAGAAACTGCTTATGAATAGGGGAATTGGAAGCATGTACGCATAAGGGTGTAACGGCTGTTGGAGATTGTTTTAGAAAGGCCTATTTGGACCTTTATTCTCATTGGGGTCTGCACTGTAATGCACATTTTGCAATATTTCACAACATTATGGCATTATCTAGCGTTCTACCCAGCTTACTTTGTTGACCTACCGTGGACCTTTGTTACCTCAATATTCCTACACGCTAACTTTGAGCATTTACTCTTCAACATGATCGCGCTCTTCTTCTTCGGCTTAGCTTTAGAGAGCATGGTTGGTAGGAAGTTGTTTGCAACCATATTCTTCCTATCAGGAATTGTAGGCAATGTGGGTTACCTTGCAACGGCATTAAATCCGACAATACCTGCTATTGGCGCCTCTGGCGCCATCTACGGAGTTGTTGGCACTTTAGTGGTCTTGACGCCTTTTAGAAAGGTCTTCCTCTACGGATTATTTCCTCTCCCACTTGTCGCTGTGGTTGCGTTTTGGGTTTTGCTTGACCTTTTTGGGTTATTTGCTCCAACAGGTATCGCGAGCGGTGCGCATTTAGGGGGAGTCATAGTGGGCGCCATATTTGGCTGGTATTTAAAAAGAAGGACGGTTCTAATTAGGTATATGTGACAGAGTAACCTTTCTTTATTCTTTAATATAAGTTTCTAATAGGGGTCTAAGCACGTTTTTAAATGGAGGAATTCCTACACCTATCACCTTTTTGTATCCGTTGCCATCATTTACTATTATGGAGCTGCTTGCGTTTGGTATGACTATCCCCCAAGAACTAAATTCGTTGTAAAATCCTAGCTCTTTTGATAAAAGTGCTTTAATTGGATCATAGTGTGAAACCATAACTGTGACCCTATCATCTCTTTCCTCTACAAATTCTGAAGTTCTTAAGTAGATTTCTTCAAAGGTTTCTAAATCCCCAAACCGCTTGTTGCAGAAAAGTACCTTCCAATTGATCGAGTTCACTTTCCTATTATTTAGCCTTCCAAAATATCTTTCTCTAATCCTCTCTTCAACTATTACTTCGCACCCAACAACTTTAGATATGATTTCAGCTGTTTGCCTTGCCCTAAGAACAGGGCTTGTGTATATCTTCTCTATTTTAATTCCACTGAGTTCTTCTCCGACGATTTGAGCTTGTTTCATTCCCTTTTCAGTTAATGGGAAAGCTTCGTTATCATGGCTGATTATCTTCTTCACGTTCGCTATACTTTCTCCATGCCTTATCATCAGAAGTATGTTCAAGAAGAATATCAACCCATTGCTTTAATGGGGTGTTTTTAAGACCTATATAATATTAATCAAAACGCCTGTGGTCATTGTTATAAATGGAACTGATAAATTATCGTCTATCCATGGTTGATATTCGGCCAAGGTTGCAACAACTGCACACGCCATCCCATTTAAGCCTAAGAATACATACCCTATTATGATACAAGAGACTAGCATTGCTACGCTCCCGCTCCAATGCTTCGCCCTTTCTTTTAGAAACCTGGACCGAACCATTCCTGTGAATGAATCGCCGACAGCCATGAAGAGCATTGCGACGCCTGCGATCATCCTAGTTGAAGCATCCCAAAATAGAATACTTAAAGCGGAAAAGCTAACGCAGAAGAACACTTCGCCATAATTCTTTTTTTCTTGAAACCATGAAAGTTCTTTTGCTTTTATGTGAGGTAGAATTAAGACGAGTGTGAAGAACACACCAAAAACAAAGAAGATGTATGGTTCATTGAATAGGTACATGTAAGAAATGACGGCTGGAGATGCGGATAAGTGGATAAGTTTTCTGTTAATCCATATATTAGAAAACCTTCTTGTTACAAATACTGTTGACACGATTATAGAGAAGAGCGCTAAAGCAAGTAAAAAGTCATAAGTAAGTTCTGTAGCTCCAAAGCTCATGGACAAAGTTGAAAATAATCTTGTTTATAAGTTTGCCTAAGCTTAGAATCTAAAAAAAGTAAAAGCGAATATATTTTAAATGATGATCGTTGGTTGTAGTACCTTTTATTTAATTATTTTTTTCTTTTATAGAGGTCTGTAACTGTTTCCATGTACACATCGTAGAATTTAGTTTCCTCCAAAGTGTTGTGGAGTTTTAAGTATAGGGTATACAATTGATTATAAATTTCTCGGTTCTCATGTATTGGGTTTTCCTTTTCTTCTACTTTAACGATCGTCTCAACTGGCTCGATAAGGTCTTTGTAGAGCCCAACGGCGTACCCACCTAGGATCGCAGCCCCTAAGTTACCTCCTTCATCTATATTTATCCTGCAAAAGGGAACACCTAAAATGTCTGCTTTAATCTGCCTCCAGACTTTGCTTCTCGCCCCACCCCCGATTCCTCTGACCTCGTCGCATGTTACTCCTGTAATCTTCTTCCATCTATCTAAATCCGCTCTCAGTTTGAACGCAATCCCCTCCATTATGGCTCTGATTATCTCACCCCTTTTAGTGGTTAGAGTAAGGCCGTAGATTAAACCTCTAGAGTTCGGATTTTCAGGTCTTCTCTGCCCCCCGAAGTTTGGTGGTATAAGTAGGCCTCTTGAACCAGGTGGAGCTGCTTCTGCTTCGATATCCATTAGCTTGTAGGCGGACAGGTTATACTTTTCAGCTATGTTTTTCTCGTAGCAGAACAGCTCGTCTCTGAACCATCTTAGTATTGAACCCGCATGTTGAGTCCCTCCCCACGCTCCAGAGTAAAGACCAGGAACTATGTGAGTAAGCCCGCTAATTCCGTTTTCGAAGTCTAGCACAAATTTATCTGAGGCGACCATGATCGCATCTACTGTACCAGTCATATCTACCCCCCTACCAGGTTTCGTGAAGCCTGCTCCATAGAAGGTGCAAGCCCAGTCGCCCCCTCCTGCGGCAACCGGCGTTCCTTTGTTTAATCCTACTTCCTCGGCTGTGGTTCCTGAGACCTCTCCTACAATTTCCCATGGTTCATGTATTTCAGGTAGCATGTCCATTGGTACGTCGTATTCTTGTAAAAGCTCTTCAGACCATCTGTTCTTCTTTATGTCAAACAAGTTCGTTGCGAAAGCGTCAGTACGATCCGTAGAAAAAACACCTGTCAATTTGAAGACTATAAAGTCTTTTGGTAGTAAGAACTTGTAAGTGTTCCTATAGACATCCGGTGCGTTCTCTTTGATCCACAGGATCTTTGAAGCGGTGTATGCTGCATCTAATGGGTAGCCATTAATTTCAAAGACTCTACGCGCACCTACTTTATCGGCGATCCTCTGAACTTGAGGTTCAGATCTTCGATCTACCCATGTTAGACATGGGAGCAACGGTTCTCCATCTTTGGATATAGCAGAGGGTCCATGGCTTTGGCCGCATACACCTATCGCTACGACGTCTTCAGGAGATATTTTTGCTTGTTTAAAGCACTCTTTTATCGTTGATGTAGTTGACTTCCACCAAAGGCTTTGGTCTTGTTGAGCCCAACCTGGATGTGGGGAGTCGAGAGGGTACTCCTTATAAGATGACCCAACCACCTTTCCCGTTGCTGTGTAAATTGTGGACTTGACTCCCATTGTGCCTAAGTCAATTCCGAGAAGATAAATATCATTGTTCATGCTTGAGATGACTGTTTCCACAGTATTTAGATTTTTTGTTGAAATCATTTAAACTGTTTGGTTTAAGGTTTAAAAACAGAAATACCTGTAATTTCTATAAGGATGTATGGTGATGTTATGGAGGGTGTAGAATACTTTAAGGAAAGTGGGCAATTGACTGAAGAAGTCCTTAAAATAGTTAAGAAGTATGCGGAAGCAAATAAAATAAGGGATATTGTTGTCGCATCCACAACTGGGGCTACAGGAGTAAAGGCGTCTGAAATCTTCAAAGGCTATAACCTCGTTGTTGTCACGCATTCAGCGGGGTTTAAAGAACCAGGAAAGGTTGAACTTTTAGAGGAGAATAGGATCGCCATAGAAAAGAATGGAGGCCGGATATTAACTACAACTCATGCTCTTAGTGGTGTTGAACGAAGTCTTAGGAAGAGGTTCAATATAATAGGCCCCTTAGAGCAGATAGCTTACACGTTGCGGCTTTTTGGTCAAGGCACAAAGGTCTGTGTAGAAATCGCTATAATGGCTGCTGACGCAGGTCTGATACCCATAGATAAGGATGTAATAAGCATAGGGGGAACGTCTAGAGGTGCTGATACAGCCATTGTCTTAAAGCCAGCTTACTCAAGCGACTTCTTCGATCTTAAGATCAGGAAAATACTGTGTAAACCTTCAAACTTTTAATGGAAATCCTAGACTTTAAAAGCCTTCGACAAATCTACCTAGATGGTCGTGGCATGTCAACTAGTATCCGTGCTGTGTTCTTAGACTTGGATGGGTCTGTCTATAGGGGAAATACGGCTATCCCACACGTTGGTGAAACGATTACTTGTCTTAAGAATAAGGGCTATAAGGTGCTTTATGTAACGAACAACGCCTCTAGGACACGTGAAGAATATGTGGCGCATTTTAAGCGAATAGGTTTACAGGCTGAAGAGCAGGAATTTTACACGTCTGCTATGGCTACTTCCACCTATATGCTCCAACGATACGGTTCTAATAGGCGAATTTATGTAATAGGCGCTGATTCGTTAAAGAACGAATTACAAAGCAAGGGATTTATCATTCTGAGTGAAGAAGAAGCAAAGAAGGCGGAGTTTGTTGTACTATGCCTAGACACTAACGTCACATACAAACGTTTATGCGCTGCCTGCTACGCAATACAAAATGGTGCCAAGTACATTGCGACTAACCTCGATAAAACATTACCTGTTGAAGACGGTTACAGGCCTGGTGCAGGCGCCATCTCCGCTGCAATAACTACTACAACCAATGTTAGACCTTTCTTAATAGGGAAACCTTCGAAGATCATAATCGAAATGGCTTTAAAGTATATAGGGTTAACTAAAGAGGAAGTTCTCTTAATCGGAGATAAGTACGAGACGGATATTAAGGTTGCAAAGAAGCTGAATATGAAATCTGTTCTAGTCCTAACCGGTGTTACAAAGGCCGAGCAATTAAAGAAAATACCTGATCACATGCAACCCGACCACGTTCTTCCCAGCTTGAACGAAATATTTACCATCCTTAAATAGTATTGTTCATAAATAACCAGAACCATATAGATGACTTATCTATCAAATATTGGTAAAGTATTCAATTTTAAAATTAGGCGATTTTCCCGTAGCCGATAGAGTATCTAATTATGAAGATGACACGAACATTTTGTAGAACGATCACACTAATTATGGCTTTTACTCAAGCATTTGGTTTAGCTACTCACATCTTAAAAAAGTAAGGAATAAGAATTTGGATGTGAAAGAACTTCAGAGTATACTCAGAATACAAGGAGCATACATCTAATACCCAGGCCATTGTTCCTTCTTAATCCTAGTTGATGGAATGTTCAGTTGAACCAAGAGAACATCCATAGCTCTCACCATCGCAGGAGGCCCACATGTATAAAATATTCTATCAAGATAATCTGGTATTTCATTTCTAATCATATCCCTATTTATCACCCCCGAATACCCCTTCCAATCTGAATCTGGTTCGTCTAGTGTTAAAACGATCTTAAGATTAGGGTTTTGTTTTGGCATTTGCTCTAACTCCTCTCTGAACACGATATCCTTCTCTGTTCGATTACCATAGAGCAATGTTATCCTGGTAGTGAGCTTCATGTCCGTTGCATACCTGCAGATACTCCTTAAAGGTGTTATACCAATGCCTCCGGATAGCAAGGCGATCTTATCATACTCACCTGTGAAAGTGAAGTTCCCAAAAGGCCCATCTATCTTTACCCAGTCACCAATCTTTAATGTGTCAAGCGCGTTAGAAAATTCGTGTCCAGTAAGCTTCTTTGTGAACTCGACGTATCCCTTCTCAGTAGGGCTGCATGAGATTGAGAATGGTTTCTTTGTTGGCGTGTCGTTGATCTTTATCGTAACGAACATGAATTGTCCTGGTTTATGATTGAAATCCTTTGGAGCTTTAAATCTGAAACTCTTAACATTATAAGTTCTCTGAATGATTTCTATTACAGTTGTTTCAAATTCCATTTAGGTTCACTTAACTAATCTTCATCCATAATAACTTGTTGTTTTCTTTTAAATACCTTACCGCCTTCGGATAATAGTTTATAAATGACCTATATCAATTAAGTAACAATGTCAAAGCCTTCCCTTAAAGGGCTAAGGTATGGTGAATATGGTCTCATATTGATATTAGCAATCTTAGGATTCTCAGGTATTCTTTACTATGGTAATATAATACCATTCTACATAGAAATTTACTTAGGTTTATTACTAACCACCTTCGGTGCTTATACAATAGCTTTTGTATTATATTATAGAAAAAGAGCAACTAAAGAAGAAAGAAACTATATGTTCTTATGGGGATATGTGTCCACTGCCTTAGGAATCTCACTGCTTGCTTACATGTACACGTTTAACCTTCTATTTAATACTAGTCTCGCAGTATTTATCGGTGCTATTATAGCACTCTTAAGTGCAAAATATGTTAGGTAAGAGCAGTTAAACCTTCTATCTTAAATTCATCATGCATATGTCTTGATAGTAGCGAGTGTTTTACCAAGTTCAAACTTTTAATACTCTGATTTTGAGTACACCGTTTTTGAAGGAGGATGTCACTTTTTTAGGATCTATTTTATGAGGTAGTTTTATAACCTTTCTGAAGTACTTAGATTCCATCCTTTTTTGAGCAAAACCCCATCTCTCAAACCTTATCACCTTAGAGCATTCCGCCATAATTAGGAGTGCGTCCTCAGAAAACCTAACCTCTATACTTTCTCCCCTAACATATGGAAGGTCGACGTATACTTCGAAAGCACTATGAGTTTCCCTAAGCTCGACCAAGGGCTCTAAACATCCCTCAACATCTTCCCATAATGAATCAAAATCTTCTGGAAAACCCATCTTATTCATCACCTATACATTAGTGGGAGTTCCCCCTCCACATTCCTGTAGGTGCTGGGCGCAACCCTTTCTGTCTGCTTAACAAGATCCCTTGCTTTTAAGCGTATCTCTTCAGCGTTTTCAAGCAAAGGTTTTACGTCGATGCTTACAGAAAGAATTGTACTCAAAGAAGTCAGAAGCTCTGCAGCAGCACCAGGGTCAGGATATTTTAAGAAGGATTGTGCGATTAAAGCTATAGCGGGTAGCCCTGCCTTCAAACATTCCTTCAAAAAAAGTGCATATGTTCCTGAAATAAAACCTTCTTGTAGTACTTCAATTTTATGCTTTGAAAGTAAGTCAACATGCTCTTTTTTCGAGACAACACCGTATACTGCTGGTTTCTCTATTTCAAACCTATTCTCCACTGGGATTCCTGTTAAAGCGATGAGCATGCTAGCATTAACTGAGTTTAACCATTCAACGACCTTCTTTGTAAGTGAATTCAATAGTATTAAAGGTAAGGCTATCTCAGAAGTTAAGACGATGTAATTTTTATTACCATATATTCTTATTGGGTTCAAAAGTTCACCGTTGTGGACAACCATTATTGGAGGTATTAAAGAAGTTTCTATGTAAGCGATTTCCTCTAACCCCCAACTTTCAATTAAGTGCATGGATGCTATTGCCCCAGCTAGACCGACATCAGGAAAACCTTCGATGGCAACAGGATTTTCAAACTTTATATCCTTCTTCATAACGATCTGTAAAGGTTCTTCGGACATGCCAGCCAATTGATAGAATAAAAAGAACATGTATAAAATGTTTTTTTACATTATCAACAATCTATATATTATGGTTCTAAACTTGTTTGAATACTATGTTTATAAGCACCTTATTTATGATTTTTGGTAAGATAAAAGATGAGTGACATAGTTGAAAAAGTAAAAGAAGAGAGAACACTACTTGAAAAGATCACATCCTACATCCCAGGATACCACGGTTACAAAGAAAAGGAACTTAGAAGAGAATCAGATAAAATGATTAGAGAAAGTGTCGTTAGAATGTTAAAAGAAGCTAAGACCCCTTTAAACGAAGCTGTTAGAGAAGTCTCTGATTCAGGAAATGTGAGCTCCTTCAAATATGCAAACCGCGCGTTAGCAGTGTTAGATAGAGTAACCAGCAAGATAGAACATGCAGATTATGGGTACTCAGGCTTCTTTGACGCTGTAAAGGTTAAAGAAGATAAGCTTGATAAGCTAATCGAATTCGATCTAAGCTTGTTAGATGCCGCAAAGACGATTAAGGACTCTTCGTATAAGGTGAGTAGCCAAGCCGATATGAGCAAATCATTTGATGAATTTAGGAAAAAACTTCTAGAGCTAGAAAGCACACTTTATAACAGGGAAAGTATTATTTTCGAGGTAAGTAAGTGATGCCAGATATAATTGAGTGGACGACACAAGACGAAGACGACATTGTTTATAGATACCCAAAAAACGTAATCGGCTGGGGTAGTCAACTAGTCGTAAGAGAATTTCAAGTAGCAGTATTCTTCAGAGATGGGAAGGCGTATGACGTCTTCCAAGCGGGAAGGCATACGATAACAACACAGAACCTCCCACTATTAACGGGTATTCTAAACAAGATAACGGGCTTCGATAAATCACCTTTCACTGCAGATGTAATCTTCGTGTCCACAAAACAGTTCAAGGGCCTTTTTGGCGCCAGTGGCCAAACGAACGACCTTGCTCCATTAAAGTTCTTTGGCGCCTACTGGTTCAAAGTCTCTGACGCTAAGATATTTGTCATGGAAGTTGTTGGAGGGCAAAGTGTCTTCGAAACTCCTCAAGTCAACAGCTTCTTAAGAGGTTACATGAATGAACGCCTAATATCACAGCTTTCAAAATACGACATCGCCACAGTGTTTACCAAATTAGAAGAAGTCTCCTTTAAAGTTAAATCCTCTATCCTTGACGAATTCTCCCGAATAGGTATCGAGCTAACCGATCTAAAGTTTGAAGGAATTGACACAACACCTGAATATAGGGAGCGACTGTTCTGGCTTAAACAGACTGGTACCCCGACAACCGTTCTCCAAATGGATACAACGAAATCTGTGGCAGAATCACTTTCTCAATCACCTGGAGCAGCACTTGGCGCAGGTATGGTCATAATCCCACCACTAATGCAACCCCAACCACAAGCACAACCTCAACCAGCAGCACCCGCTATACAGACTCCAACACAGCAACCTGCAGCAACTCCAACAGCAACAGCAATCACTGCGCCAACAGGTAAGATAAACTTCTGTTATAACTGTGGTACGGACTTAAGGAACCTTCCAACAACACCTAAATTCTGCCCAAACTGCGGCACTAAATTGACTTGAGACATACTTTGTTCATAAACATGAACTAATAAAGCAAAATAAAAGGTTGTGGTTTCTATTTAAACTAAATCCCTGCAATCAGTACTTTTTTTTATCCTCTATTAAACTTCTTTTTAGCTTGAACAACATTCCATTACCTTCTTTCAGTAGATATTCTTGAACCGTTAACCATATCCTCCCTTATTTTAGGTAGTTCTACAACTTAGTAAGAAAGTAGCCTTTATTTAATAGGTAAAATTTTAAGCTCTAACATAAATTTCATTTTTAAAAAAATTGCAGATGTATTCGCATTATTCCAATCTTATTAATTCTGTTAAATCAAAATACTTTTATAAGAAAGTCTCAAATATCAAGTTATGCCCTTGTTAAAGACAATAGTTGTTGACTGGCATGGAAAGCTACGTTTCTCAGGTAAAAACGAGAAAGGGTTGTCTGTAAATTTTGATGTCCCAGTAGAAAAGGGTGGGGATGGAACTGCTATGACACCTATGGAGACTCTATTGGCATGTTTAGGTGCATGCACAGGGATCGATATCGTATTGATTATGAAGAAGAAAAGACAAAACTTGCATGGTCTAACAATTGAGGTGACAGGAAATAGGAGGGACGAGGACCCTGCGATCTATACAGAGATTGGGATTAAATACATCGTAAGAGGTAAGTCCTTAAGCAAGGAAGTAGTTGAACGTTCTATTCAACTTTCTGAAGAAAAGTACTGTTCAGTTTCAGGTATGCTAAGGAATAGTGCGAAGATAACTACGTCTTATGAAATTGTTGAACTGTAGTTTCTATTAAATTGTTTAACTTAATAAGATACCGTTCTCTTCCAACTTGTGATCTATAAAGTCCAATCCTAAACCTTTGAGTGTGTTCTTTTTAGGGTAACCGTTTTTATCCCAGCAGTGATGTTCATAGTACTTGTCCAACAATAATTCGTATTGTTGCAAGTCTAAGTTATACTTTCTAGCTAAGGGTCTATTAAAAAACACCGCAGGAGGTATATCGTTCTTCCGACTCCAACCTATATGCAATATGTTATACGCTCTTTCTATTGTTTGGACCTTTTCTCCTACTAGCAACAGGTCTGAAGCTGTGAACTCTTCTCCCGTTGCTGTTGCGAGCAAGTTCGCGTAATGATCAGGTAATAACATGCTAAATCTACTACTATGGGTGAACATACACATACCAAGACAATCTAGAGCCGCATTAAGCCTCTCCATATACACAACTAACTTCTCCTTGTTTACGTATGATTGAGGCTCTTCAATAGCGGGTATACCGAAAAGCTTGATCAATATTTCAGCAGGTGTACCTTTTAACCTTTCCTCGATGACTCCTCCCCTTGTATGTGTCCCCCCTCTAGGCGACACCGTTACACCTAATGCCCATCCAACAGAAGTCCATAGGCATTCAAAAAGATCATTACCATTCACATGAACACATAACGCTTCTGAGCCCCTACCGATCTTCCTTGAAGCACTTAAACACCCTTGTGAGAGTAGGCCCCCAAACCCTTTTCTATATGCGATTTGCTCTATCATATTGTTTACCCATTCAACATCACCCCATTCCAGTTTTTGTCCTTCTGTAAGTTTGTTGTCAATAATTCCTTTTTGGTAACAGTCGATTGCCCATGCTAGCACGTTTGATGTCGCATCTTCGTCTAAGCCGTATTCGTTGCATAAGTAATGTGCTTTAAGCACATCTTTTGGTTCACTGATGCCAAGCTTAGCCCCGAAGTTATGGATGGTGTTACCTTGAAGTGCTTCAACATATAGATGACATCCATTATCAGCAACTTTATGTATTGCCCAGCACCCTATTGGGCAACCTTTGCAAGTCTTACTACCAACCTTATACTTATAGAATTCATCAGGCATAAGTTTCTTTTTTAAATCTTCTGGAGGGACTTCTCCTGAGAAGTTTCTGTAAGGTGATTCTATACTCCAAGGTTCGGTGTAACAGTATACTCCATACTTCATCCTTCTGTTGTTAAATTCATCCATGGAAAGAGCTTCTAAGCAACTTTCTTTTGCTTTGTCAAAATCATCTGGGTCTTCTACATCAATTGTCTTAGTGCCTCTTACAGCGATTGCCTTAAGATTCTTTGAGCCGAAAACAGCACCTTGGCCACACCTACTAGCAGACCTATTTTCGCTAACTATAACACAAGCGCTATAGACCAGATTTTCCCCTGCAGGTCCTATGCATAGAACTTCAAAGTCTTCGCCTTCGCGCTCTTTAATAATTTTGTTGGTTTCTGAAACCGTTTTTAATCTAAGTTCCGGAGACCTGACAACTCTAGTACACCCATCATCAATTATAATGTAGGATAATTCCTCTGCTTTGCCTTTCACAAGTAGGTTCGTTAAACCTGATCTTCTCATGGCGTAACCAAAGTCGCCTCCAGCATTAGCAGACCCTATCCCCCCAGTAAATGGATTCCTCGAATCTATGCTTATTCGAGAAGCTCCTGGAGCCCCTGTCCCACATAACAAGCCCGCACCTACTGCTAAAAGATTAGAAGGGTCAAAACAAGAGGTTCCTACAGAGTTCTCATTAAGTAAAATGTATTCGTTGACTCCTCTTCCTCCCAGAACAATTTTATAGTATTGTTTAAAATTTTCATAAATAACCTTGTCATTTGATAGGTCTAATCTAACTACCTGTCCTTCTAAAACATGCATCCACGATGACCTTCACATATACATATTAAAATCTTATTTAGTTCGATTTGTTCAATTTTCAACTTTTTATATAATATCAAACTTGATATCAAGTTTGATATATCTTCCATAAGCTAGCTTACCGTAAATCATGTTCATGAAAGATCAAATATACGGAACATCATTTAATGCAAATACTCCGGTTAGTCCCTATTCTCCGATCACTATTACCATAACCTTTCTATTCCTAGGCCATGGTTCGACCTCTACCCAAAGAATACTTTGCCAAGTACCAAGAGCCAAGCGACCATCATACACAGGGATTATGTGAGAAGGAGTAAGTAATGAGGATATTATGTGCGATGGTGCGTTCTGTGGATGTTCATAAAAGCCATCTTGTGAAACAAGTCTTTCAAGGAAGCTTTTAATATCTCCTAATAATGCCCTATCGTTCTCGTTGATGATAATTGCCCCTGTTGCATGTGGTGCAAATATAAAAGTTATACCTTCACGAACTTTAGACTTTAATACGATGTTCTCCACACTATCTGTAATATCTAAGAAGCTTATGCCCTTACTAGTTTGAAAATATATTGAATCCTTCCAAATCTTCATACTTAATAAAAAGGAACAGATATCTTAAAATATTTTCTAAATAAGTTATGCAACTAAAGATCATAAGAGAGAGAGTCATTAGCTATTAATCTATGGCCATGTTTCTAAATTCAGTGGCATGAGTACCTTTTATAATGCAGCTGCGTAAAACATTAGTCTGTTCAAAGATTCATCTTTCTGATCTGGATACCTAGAATTAATATCCCTACTATGCCTAGAAGGCCCATAAACACAAATACGGGGAAGAATGATTTGAAATAGTCTATTATGTATCCTACCACAGCGGTCCAGAGGGAAACTACTGAGAATAAAATTGTGAAGTAGATGCCTACAGCCAGATCTCTTGAAGACCTTTGAGTTACTTGAACAAGATGTGATTGAACTAAAGTTGTAAATGAAAAGCAGAAGAAGCCTAAGATGAAGAGGTGAACTGCTAAGATTATGTTCGCTGACGAATACGCTGAAAGTAAAACTACACTTGCAACTGCGACAGCTGTAGAGACGATCGCAGTCTTCATGTATCCTTGCTTAGCTCCGATCTTACCTAGGACCAGCGGTCCAAAAACCCCTCCTGCAAGCTCAATTGTGTAAAAGATTCCTCTGCCTACATCGTCAAGTTTTAGTCCGTCTGTTAGAAATATAGGGGTATATGTGGTTATCATTACAATATCTATCGCCCCTGCAATGAAAACCTGTGCCAAAAGGATTGATAACACGCCCTTTGTCTTCAGAATCGTTAGAACATCAGACTTTAACGTGTTTCCTTTAATGTTTACTGCTGCTCTCTTACCTTCATTAAGGTACCATGCCATCGTTAAACCAACAACAAGGGGGGGAATTGCAAATACGAATAACGAGACTCTCCAGTTAAATGTAACAGCAAGAAATGTCATGAATATCGGTCCAATAATGTTACCGATATAAGCTAAACCATAGTGAACACCTAACGCCCAACCAATTTGCTTGTCTTCAAACTTAGTTGATAAGATAGCTGTGCCCATTGGATGTGTTGGCGCAGTTCCAATATTCGATACCACCCTAGCACCTAAGAATTCTAGGACACTATTCGATATACTTGTTAGAAATGTTCCAATTGACAAGAGCACGTTCCCTACTCCGAGTATTATAGGCCGGGCTATTCTCCTACTGATGATGCTCGGAGCAAGTTGGAAGATTCCTCCTACCGTAGAAGAAAGAGCTACAGCGATTCCAAATTCGGTATAACTAAGATTTAATTCAGAGATTATTAGAGGGTATAAAACCGATGTGCCTATGAATATATGCTGCATCATATGAGATATCGTTACAATAGCTAGTGTTCTATTCGCGGATACATTCCTTTGCCCCTTATCATTATTCAATTACTGTCGTAAACCTCCTAAATTGTAAACAGATAAAGTTTATTAACGAAATACACACTAATTTTTTTACTAATAGTTCTTTTAGGAAAACCTTTGAAACACTAATCTTCTACTCCTTATTTATTGGATAGAAAATATTTTTAAATCGAATACATGCCCTTGTTTATGTGGAATACATGAGAGAAGTGTTATTGTTTGAAAAACAAGATCTAAGAATAGTTGATTCACCTATACCGGAATGCGGGCCAAATGATGTCTTAGTAAAAATTAAAGCTTGTGGTATTTGCCCCACGGATCTAAGGAAGTATCACTTAGGAAAAGCTGGAAGCCCTCTAATTCATCTCCCAATGAATTTAGGTCATGAATGGACTGGAGAAGTTATTGAAGCAGGTGTAAATGTGGACTACCCTTCGGTTGGAATGCGTATACGTGGAATCGACTTTTGTGGTTATGCAGAATACACATCAATAAATATACCTAAAATGTTTAAAAAGTTAAGAAATTGGGGATTTGAAGGCTCCCTTGAAGATTATATAGTTGAACTCCCTGATAATGTATCATATGAAGAAGGAACCTTTGTTGAAAACATTACCATCAGTATGCATGCACTAATAGACCAAGCACTAGGCGGAGTTGGAAAAAAAGTTGTGATAATAGGCGCAGGGCAGATGGGGCTCACTCAAGTTTGGATAGGAAAGTTAATGGGTGTAACAGTTATCGTAACAGATCTTGTTGATTGGAGATTAGAACTTGCAAAAAAATTAGGTGCTGATTACACTATTAACATAGCAGAAGAAGAACCTGTAGAAGCCGTAAAAAGAATAACAAAAGGAAAAATGGCAGACGCAGCAATTATCACAGTAGGCATCCCATCAGCTATTTATCAAGGATTAAATATCATTGGAAACAGTGGAAGAGCAGTATTATTTGGCGGAGCATCACTTGATACAACTATCACATTTAATCCTAACATATTACATTATGGTGATAAAGCATTAGTAGGATGTAGTGGAGGACCTGCACGAGGTAGATTAGCAATAGAACTTTTAGCGTCAAAAAATTTTCCAGTCCAAGAGTTGTATTCTCACACATTCAAATTAGAAGAGCTACCTGAAGCTTTCAAAAAAATAACTGGAGGCAAATTAGAAAAGTATTTAAAAGGAATGGTGACTGTTTAACCAATTATTATAGAAAAAATTAAGAAATAAAAATTTAAACTACAAAATATATACTAAGGCTAGCAAAAAGTTATATATCGTAAATAAATATTAAAAGTTGTGAGAAAAGAAGAAATCAAAAAATTGCTAGAAAGATCAAAAAAATTTAAAGACGCAGCGGATTTCCATTTTTCTAGGGAAGACTTCGACCTAGCTGTTTTTAATTTAGAGCAATCGTTACAACTATTCTTAAAAGGCAAGTTGCTTGAGAAGGGAATGGAATTCCCTAAAGCTCATACCTTAAGAAAACTTTTCTCGCTCCTGGGCGAATGCTTAGAAAGCTCAGAAGAATTTAAAGAATTTATATCAAAAAATTCTTTAGAGTTTGCAAGTTTAGAAGATGCCTATATAACTGCCAGATACTTTTTAAGAGACTTTGAAAAAGCGGAGTCAGAAAGGTTAAGGGCGTTCGTTGAGGAGGTTGAGACCTTTGTCAGAAAATATTCTAATTAGAGAAGCTAAAAGAAGAGGAAAAATTTTTAAAAACTTGTCCTCTAATTTAGAGCAGTTAAAAGCCTTTCTCAAGGAGTTTGATAAAGATTGTAGAGTTTTTCTTTTTGGTTCTGTAGCGAAAAACGATTACGTATTGGCAAGTGACATCGATATTCTGATTGAAACCCAACTTAAACCGAATGAGGTTATTAAAATTCTAAGAGACACGGGATTCGATGAACCCTTCGAGTTCCACGTGGTTAATAGAAAGGAGTTCGAAGTCTACAAGTGTTTTGTAAGAGAGTTGAAAGAAATTTAACTCAATCTCTAACACTGTATATGGAATGGGTTAAAGATAAGAAATAGAGTTTAACCCACAATTTAAGTTTTCTAACACACCCTGATTCATCTACCCTAACACAGATTTTCGCAATTAAAAAATAAAAATAAATAAGGAAACTGAAGCTTTTTCTTTAAACTACTGTTTTTTCTCACTTAGCATCCTTCTTAGCTCTTCGATACGCTTTGATATATCCTCTAGCGAAATTTCTAAGTCCTTTTTCATGTTTTCTAAGTATCTTATCTCATTTTCAGGATCAGGTGTGTACATTCTAGCCCATACTGGAGGCCACGGATGTCTTGGGCACCACCATCCACTACGTCGATACATCCACCCCATTATCTTATTCACCTTATTTTTAAGGTGTGATAAAACCTCTATTTATATTTTGTGATATATCACGAAATATTAGTGAATTTAGAACTTTAAATATGACGCGCTTTAGAACACCCCTCTGTCAGTTCCTCGAGTTCTCCTCTAACATAGGCTACAACTACTTCTTTTAATATATCAGAGTTGGCTTTAAAAACCGCTACACCCGCGCTTTGGAAACTACTCAACCCTCTTGGCCCCATACCATATACAATTATCGCATCAGGCTTCAAGTCTAAAATATTATCGTGAGTATATCTTCCACCTCCAAAATGTTCTCCAACATTTGATATTGTTTTCAAATTTATGATTTCACCTTTTTCATCTAGGTCTATAATTGCAAAATACAAGGTTCTACCAAAGTGTTCTGCAACCACAGAGTCTAAACCTTTTTCACCTTCTATAGGAACGATTAGTCTAGCCATCATGGTCACCTAGCCGACCTTTTGTGTATCTTAGTCTTTTGTATTGCGCTCTTTCCTAAAGTACTTTCTTTTGAATTTATAAATTTATCAATTTTTTTGACAATTTCCATAAATGCTTCTGCTGCTGGAGAGTCCTTATGTTCTATGATAAAGGGCTTACCGTTGTCTGCATCTTCACAAATCTTCTGATCTATTGGTATGCTTCCAAGGAACGGTACATTCAATTCCTCTGATATCTTCTTTCCCCCTCCAGACTGGAATATATCTACTTTTGCACTACAATTTGGGCATATGAAGCCGCTCATATTCTCAACTATGCCTATCACAGGTAAATTGAGCCTTTTAGAGAAGTTTACAGCCTTCTTAACAACGATCTGAGAAACTTGAGAAGGTATTGTTACAACTATTACACCATCTAAGTCAGGTAAAAGCTGTGCAATGCTCAAAGGCTCATCTCCTGTTCCAGGAGGAAGATCGATAAGTAGGAAATCAAGTTCACCCCAGACAATATCTGAGAGAAAATCTCTTATAGCGTTCACCTTTAACGGTCCCCGCCAGATCACGGGAGTGTTCTCGTCTGGTAAAAGGAACTCTGTAGAAACAATCCTTATTCCCATAGGACCAATCGCTGGGGAAACCCCTTCAGAGCTTACCTGCAAAGTCTTACCCATCAACCCAAGCATTTTTGGAACACTAGGCCCATGAAAATCTGCGTCTAATATCCCGATTGTGTTCATGTGCCCGTTTGCTGCAAGTGCTACTGCAAGGTTTACTGTAAATGTGCTTTTTCCAACGCCTCCCTTACCGCTTATAACCGCGATCTTGTGTTTAACAGTACTCATCCTCGCTTTAATCTGTTTTTCAAGCTCTTGAAGGCGTTTAATGGATTCTAAATCGGTCATAAAAATTTCGCCTGATTGAGATCGTAAATATTCTGGTGTTGTTTGTTTATGGGAGTTAGTTTGGAAGATTTTCTCAACTTATGAGAGTTGATTTTGTGATATATCATATATATGTCTTATAATAAAACATATATAAATTTTGTGATATATCCTATAAGCCATGTGCCCCTGTTGGTGTAGAAGACGAAGACGAGGTATGGCGGGTAGAATGCCAAAACCCATTATAACATCCTCCGTGCCAATAGCTGAGAGGTTCGACCCAATGCCAGCAGGAGAAGCAGAGCCGGTTTATCTTGATCTGGCTGAAATAGAAGCTTTAAGATTAATAGAATTGGAGAAGCTCTCTTTTGAAGAAGCAGGTGTAAAGATGAGAGTCTCAAGAAATACTGTTTGGAGGGTTATTGAGAACGCTAGAGAAAAGCTTGCGAGAGCCTTAGTAGAGAATAGAGGAATTCTCATAGTAAAAGAAGAGACACTACCAAATCAACAAAAATAAACTTGTAATCACTACAGCGATAGGTAGAAAAATGGAAAATTGGTCTCCATTTAACTTTTAAGGAGACCATAGAACAAAACTCAAAAATATTCTATTACATGACTGAAGACAAAGAATAAATAGATTTTCTAATAAAACTGGTAATCAGATCTAACAAATAATAGGAGTATTATAAAATAGATAAAGAGTATATAGAGAAGCTGGTAATTGCAGAGAAGAACTCCGCTTGAAGAATGTGTTGTGCATCACATAGAATAAAGAAGACGAGGTCGAAGTAAGAAGGAGAAAAAATTTAAATGCACTCCTCTGTGGAAATTGTTTCTAGCCACATAGAACATCAAACTTCAAACAGTTCTTCTTCTTTTATAAACCTTTTATACCAACGCTCAAATTTTTCAACAGAGGCTATATGAAGTTCTATAGGTGCTTCGGTGCTCATGTACACTTCGGCTTTGACTTCGTACTCTTTATCTTTCGAAGGACTCTTTTGGAGCACTACTAGAACATCTATATCACTGGATGCAGTATATCTACCTTTAACGATAGAACCGAACACGTAAACTTTTGAATTTGATCAATGTCTCAAAACCAGCTTTTTTTACCCCCGGCGATGACTTTGTAGTTTTCCAGATTCTTAAGTAAGTGAGTTCTAGAATGTAATAGCTTATGGTATTCTTTCGATTGCAGGCTTAAACACCTCTTTTACAAACTTCAGCATTTCCTCGACTTCTCCTTTTTCATATTTCCTCGGCAAATATCTTGACCCTATGTAGGCATCCTCTATTTTAGTCAACATGACAACCCATATATTATCAAATAATCCTTCAGGCTAGTCTTTAAAGTTGAAAGATCTCTTAGCAAGTTCATTAAGGAATAAGTTCTTGGATATGTATCAACTTTTACTAACAAATAATATTTTAGAATCAGTTGACAATATTGTTCTACATTAAATGCTGCCAAATCATAGTTCCCTCTCACAGATAATTCTTCCGCATTAGCAAGAAAATTCTCAGCACGTTCTCGCAAAAGCTCCGCTTCTTCGAAACTCACTTATGCCACCAATATAATTGCATGCCTAGATAATATAATCTTTGGCGCCCTTCAACTTGGTTTTAAGAATCGATCTATTTCCAAGCCATAGGAGAAACGTGAATTAAATTGAATGAAAATCAGAAAGAAGATCGTCATATATGATTTTTCGATAACTTTTAACTCAAGAGAATGGTCACGTAAAAATCACGCAATAATGTGAACTTATACAAAGCTTACACTTGAATCGTCGATTGCATCTTTAGGCTTTCTATCACAGTTATCCGTTTATTCCTTTCCTCCCTTCTAGACATTAAAAAGGTATACGAAGCTACCTTCGTTTCCCCCAGAGATGTCTGTTCTTTCTATTCCTCCGTCTCTTTTTCATCTTTGTATGACCTGTCAACTCGAACATCTTACTATATTGTAAGACGTATTAAATAGTTAAAAAGGAATAACCATAATATGTCATCATAAAATAGAATCTAATTAAGACAAAAACTAAGAAACGATCCGATATATCACTTCGTTGGCGCCGTTGTCGGTGGGTGATTTGACTTCTTCTTTTCTAAGTATGCGTTATAGCACTTTATGCTACAAGCTATCCCATCTCGCCCTCCACTTAGTTTATAATATCTATCTTTATGCGTGTTAACATTCTTGCCGCAAATAGCGCATTTATCTACCAATTATATCGTTTCCCATAGATACGCCCATCGAACTAGCAGATAAGTCTTTTCTAATATTAAAAATATTCTAGTAGAATATAAATATAAGCTCTCTAATACATTTATAGAATATGAATCGAAAGAGTATGCTTGCGCTGGTGGCCTTCATTGTTGTGGTTACCGTGATTATAGGATGGTTTATTCTAGGTAATCAACTGCAGAGTTCAAAAGGATTTTGTGTCTATCTTTCTAAGGGTGATGAACTGGTGATATCAGATAAAGACATAATGTTCTATAATTGGACTTCGCACCATATCAAACTTAACGGCGAAGGAATTGAGAGGATCAAAAAAATAGACTTCTTTGAGAAGCTATACCACAAATCCTTCGTGGTTATGTTGAACGGAAAAGAAATGTATAAAGGCTCTTTTTGGTCCGACATAGATTCCACTTCTTACTCAGGTGTAGTAATAATAGACGTTTTAGCTGTTCAAAATAATATTACAGATACCTTAAGAATAGAACCATGTTATCCTTCTGTACAGTTCTGCGAAGGCGCAGATCATAGAAATAACCCAGAAATATTAAACTATTTTCAAAGTATTGGCAAGATAGTATTCTGACATATTATAGCAGCAATCTTAAATAGAGAAAGAAAGGATTCTTTTAATGACGACCCTCTTGTTGTTCCAGCGTGTATATTTTTGGCTTTACTTACCATATAAGGAAATATCAAAGTTGATATCAAGCTTGATTTAAACCTATCAGCTTTAAAGGTACTGTGTTCATAGTGCGGTAATCAGGTTCAACAATTTATATAAAGCATAGCGGTTTAGTTACCTAATGGTGCTCATATTTGAAGGCTATGATTCTTAAACAAATTTCGAGAGTAGAAGATATGCCTCTAAAATTGGAAGACGTTCCAAAACCAGATTTAAAGCTAAATGAAATTTTAGTTAAAATCAGAGCCTGTGGGATTTGTCGCACTGAATTGGACGAAGTTGAAGGAAGACGTATCCCCAAGCTTCCAGTGATTTTAGGGCATGAAATTATAGGTAATATTGAATCTTTAGGTCCATCAGTCAATAAATCTAAATTAGGTGACCGTGTTGGTGTAGCGTGGATATATTCTACATGTAGAAAATGTAAGTTCTGTTTAAGCGGGCAAGAAAACCTATGTGAAAATTTCCAGGCTACTGGATGCGATGCAAATGGAGGCTATGCTCAATACATTAAAGTTCAAGAAGATTTTGCATATAAGATTCCTGACAAGTTTAACGATACAGAAGCTGCACCCCTTTTATGTGCGGGAGCAATCGGGTACAGAGCATTAAGACTTACCGGTTTAAAAGACGGTGAGACTATCGGTCTTTTCGGTTTTGGAGCCTCAGCTCATCAAGTTTATCAACTTATAAGATATTTATATTCTAATACAAAGGTCTTTATTTTTACAAAAAGAAAAGGCGATTTGCCATACATTTTTGCTAAGGAAATTGGTGCTGACTGGGTTGGTGAGACAGGAGAGAATCCGCCAGAGAAACTTGATAAAGCAATTGATACAACGCCTTCAGGAACACCGACAGTTGAAGCATTAAAAATTTTAGATAAAGGTGGCCGACTGGTTGTCAATGTCATAAGAAAAGAAGAACCAATTCCACAATTAACATATGAACACCATTTATGGTATGAGAAGGAAATAAAAAGCGTTGCAAACATCACTAGAAAAGATGTAATAGATTTCCTAGATTTAGCCGCCAAGATACCAATAATTCCTAAGACCAAAGAGTTCAAATTAGAAGAAGCAAACAAGGCATTACTTATGTTAAAAAGGGGAGAATATCATGGTGCTGGTGTATTAAAAATAGAATAGTTTTCTATTGCTTTTATTCTCAAACTAATTAAGTATCAGGTTCATTGCTAATACATTGTTGTTTAACTTGTTCAATAATGTAGCTTGTTTGCATTCATAATACCAATTAATGTTTAAATATAAGTATTCAAAGTAATCACATATTAGTACTGAATAAATGATAATTTCCTTTAAAATTTAAATAAAGGTTTTTTTATGTTAAAATCATGAAATCACCTGTACATTCTAAAAGAATTTTACTAGTACTAATAACAATCGTTGTAATAGTGATGTCTCCAGTTAGCGTGGTTTATGGCCAGCTTCCACCACAGTATTGGGGTCACGTTTTCGAAGGAGCCTATCTCAGAGTCGGATTAAACGACTACGGTGTTTTGGGTATAGAATATGAAGGCTGGCCATATTATTCTGTAGGTTTTCAATATCCAAAGGGAAGTGCATATGAGTCTTTAGCTACAGGTTGGTGGGGCGACGGATGGTCTGTCTTCTACGATGAAGCTTATGCAGGTTTTAGCCCAGATGATGGTCCATGGGGTACAATTGAGGATGTGATACCAGACAAATGGTTAGATATAGTTAAATATGGTTATATCAAAACTTGTGTCATAACAACCAATGATGAACAGCTTGAAATAACATTTAAGTTCGGGTTCATGTATTATAAAAAATACTTAATACTAATTATGTTCATAAAGAATATCGGTTTAACAACTATTGAAGACTTGGAGGTTAAAAAAATCGTCGACTGGGATGTATGGTATCCAACTATAGACGATTATGGTAATTATTGGGGTATGGACAATATTAGAAAGCCTAACATGAACCTCGCTGTAGCCTTTATCAACTCCAGCCTATATGAGGGCTCTAGACCTATATATATGGGGTTTGCTTCACGTGAAAAACCTACAGATTATGATCTAAACTGGGACGATTACTATACCAGAGGAATATATGAGCCCACAAAGGTTTCATTGTCATATAAAGGTAAAAGCCCATGGCTAGAAGATGGCTGTCCTGTCTACCAATGGCTGCTCGGCAACTTAAAGCCTGGAGAAACAAAAGTCTTGCACTTTGTATATGCTGCTGGGGACTCCCTAGAAGAACTAGAAAAGAATGTTGCTCAAGGTTTCAAAATGGCTGTAACCATACGTTAAACTTCCTTTCCCTGTTTTTTCCAAAACTTAAACTATGTTCTAACTCCAATTCTTTGATACTTAATTATCAATAAAGTACCAGTAAAAATCGCTTACCATGACATCCCCCTTCTTTGCGGCTAATAGCACTTAGTGATAGCGATCTATCATAGGGGTTAAAGGTGCTTTGATGATTTAGTGATATCAAAACATCATATTTTACTTGGTTGTTCAAGTCGTTGTGATTTAATTCTATTTTATTCTTTTTTCTAAAACAGCCTTTTCTAAAAGGTCTTCTATTACCCTACTTCTATTGGATTTTATTACCCCTTCCTCTAATTCTTTAGCTTGTCTTTTCCTAACTAAGTCATCGATTTGCGTTAATAGATCTTCTTTTATTGCAATAGTTATTTTTACTTTTTTCATACCGTAATACCATCATCCTTTCATACTTTTATACTTTAAAATTATACCATGGTGTCTTAGTACACAAATACCCTTGTTGATGCAAGTTTATCTATTGCACTATCCTAAGCCAGAACAACAACCGCATAATAAATTTAGTTATAGACACTTTGCAAAGCCAAATACTAAAAAGATGTTTGTCCTCCCTTAACTTTAATTAAACCTTGAACCATAAAGAGCACTATAACCAAAAATATAATACTGTTCTACTCCTAAGCATTTTGGAGATGGACTATTTTAAATGAGCCTAGGAAAGGGTGAACATTTCGAGATACCAGTGCACAAGCCGAGTATCAGAGAGCAGTTCTTCTTTCTTTTATCAGGTATGATTATCAGTGTTCCTCTGACCCTGTTTATAAACACCTCCATTGCAAGCTTCCTCGAAGGACTTTTTCATCCGTTTTATATTGCACTTTTATCTACAGCAATCTTAGCCCCAATAACAGAAGAGTTCGCCAAGTCGTACCCTCTCTTTTATCGCCATGGAGAAACTGAGAGGTCAATCTTTAAATTAGGATTCCTTACAGGTCTAGGCTTTGGTATTTCAGAGTTTTTTCTATATGTGCTTGTTTATAGGGCGCCAGTATTTATTAGGTTGTTTGGAATATTATTTCACGCGTGTAACACATCTATTGTAGCTTTTGGCCTCGCTAAAAAACGTCTGCTTCTATTTTATCTTGTTGCAGTTTTCTTGCACTTTTCAAATAACTTCCTAGCCATCTTTGGGCCTATGTCTTTCCTAGGGGGGATTACGATCCTTATTCTTACTTATATGTTCTCATTAGTTTTGTACAAGAAGACTACAGAAAAAGCTGTGGATTAACAACTTTATATCTAGTACATGTCAAGTTTGTTGTATATTGACATCTAAGACTTTAAGCTTTGTTATCTGTAATCATCAATTTCTTAAGTCAATAAAATCCTTATTCTTTGGCACCTATATGGTATGTGTCAAAAACTGAATTATTAAAGAATGGCAATAGTTTAATCAAGTTTTTTGGTAGTCTCTCTCATGTACTTTTTAGAATTAAGATTTCTATAACTTAGTTCTGGTGGTACAACTGTTACTTTAGTACCTGAGGGAATAGGGGATGTTATCCAAACGTTTCCTCCAATGATGGCGTCATCCCCTATAATGGCTTTCGCTCCTAGGACTGTGGCGCCGGAGTAGATTACAACGTTGTTTCCTATAGTTGGATGTCTTTTCTGTCCTCTTATGACTTTACCTTTTTCATCTTTTGGAATACTTAACGCGCCTAAAGTAACTCCTTGATAAATTTTCACGTTATCTCCTATTTCTGTAGTTTCTCCTATAACCACACCTGTTCCATGGTCGATAAAGAAGTTTTTACCAATCTTAGCCCCAGGGTGAATATCGATACCTGTTATTGAATGAGCATATTCGGTCATAATTCTGGGAATCATCGGCACCTTTCTAACATAGAGTTCATGTGCGATCCTGTAAGTTGCAATAGCTAAGATACAGGGGTAGCTTAAAATAATTTCTTCAATACTTTGAGCAGCAGGGTCTCCATCATAAGCTGCTTGTATATCTCCTTTTAAAAGGACTTGAATATCGGGAATCTTCTCTAAAAGCTCCTTTGCAACCCTTTTTGCTCGTTTATGGCAAAAATTTTCGGGACATTTTGTGTTTTTACATACGTACTTAAGACTTTGCTCAACCTCATAGGACAATCGTGAATAGATTGAGTGTAATGTGCTCCCTAATAAATACTTGATATTGGATTTTTTTATCTCATTTTTTCTCAAATAGTTAGGAAAGACCACGGTTAAGATCACATTTAACAACTTGATTACAGATTGTTTAGACGGAAGACCTTTTGTTGTTAAATATTCTACTCCATTTTCTTCATAGTTTCTCTTAATTCTTTCAACAAGTTCAGATAAACCTTTTTCTTCCCAGTTCTCCTCAACTAAGGTTGGTAAGTTAAACATTTCTTCAACAAGCCTTTTTGGGTCCCAAATGTAATTGGTCTCTTCTTTTACATCATTTCTTACTTCTATATCCTTTTTGGTTTCTGAATTTGATTGATTCAACTTACCGACCAACCTTACTTAAATTGAAATAATTCTGTACTAAGGTATCTTTCTCCTGTATCAGGAAGAACGACAACTAAAAGCTTACCCTCATTTTCTTGTCTTCTAGCCACTTCTAAAGCGGCATAAGCAGCAGCTCCAGAAGAAATACCTACAAGTAATCCCTCTTTACGTGCTAACTGCCTAGCGGTTTCCATCGCGTCATCATCCCTAACTTTGATAATTTCATCTATAAGATCCATTCTTAAAACGTCAGGGATAAAACCTGCTCCAATTCCTTGTATTTTATGCGCACCTGGTTTCCCTCCGCTTAAGACAGGCGAATTAGCTGGTTCCACAGCTACCACTTTGAAATCAGGTTTACGTGGTTTGATATATTCGGCTACTCCTGTTACGGTCCCACCTGTACCAACACCTGCAACCAGAATATCCACTTTGCCCCCTGTGTCACGCCAGATCTCTGGTCCTGTTGTCTCTTTATGAATTCTAGGATTAGCAGGATTCTTGAACTGTTGAGGGATAAATGAGTTAGGAATGGTTAATGCTAACTCCTCTGCCTTTTTCACAGCCCCCTTCATACCTTCTCCGCCTGGTGTAAGGACAAGCTCTGCTCCATATGCTTCAAGAAGTTTACGACGTTCAAGGCTCATCGTTTCTGGCATTGTGAGGATAAGCCGGTAGCCTTTAACCGCTGCAATCATCGCTAAACCTATTCCCGTGTTCCCACTAGTCGGTTCTATGATCACAGAGTTATTGGAAATCAGGCCTAGCCTTTCAGCATCTTCTATCATGCTAAGGCAGATTCTGTCTTTCACGCTGCCTCCAGGATTTCTGGTTTCTTGCTTTGCTAATATGGTGCATTTCAAACCTTCTGTAATTCTATTTAATTGGATTAGGGGCGTGTTTCCTATTGTTTCTAAAACTGAATTATAGACTTTTCTCATATGTTCTTCCTAGACAAAGTTATAGCGGTATATAAATATTACATAGTTATAGAATAACAAGGAGAAGTTTAGAAAATTATTGCGTTTATGCTAAATTCATCATAAATTAGTAAGTGAATATTAGATCCACATAAAAGTTAATAGTCGCCCTCATCTGATAAAAATTTTCTTTGCTAATTGTCACTAAAATTTGTCATTGCACATTAAACTTTACCAAATAAACAAAAAAGATAAACCGGTGTCAAAGTTAGATGATGGTCGATAACCAAGTTAAAGTTAAGATCGCACAGATAATAAACTATAGCCTATCCTTCATGGGAGAAAACTCGAAGAATGCTATAATCTATCATTTTATGACTAGTAATAATCTAAAGTCTGAAGAAGAACTTGTTGACCATATTGAAGATTTTGAAGCTTACTTAACATCAGTCTTTGGATACGGTGTATCTTACATCCTTCCTGCAATGATCAATAGAATTTATAACCAGTTTAATATATGTCCAAGTTCAATTGCTAGCTTAACTTTAACTAAAGCTTTATCAGAAATCAAGCAAAGAAAGGCTCAATAGCATTACAGTATTTTCTGTTAACAGTTTCAAATTATGACCTTAACAATATATAGTAAATTTTCTTCATTATTAAAACTGTCAACAACTATTTTTGACAAAATTCTGTTAATTAGATACCTTTATCACTAACAAAGATTTAAATAAACCTTTTATATAAAATCTGTTCATGTCAGAGAAGAAGATGGATCGGAGGAGGTTTATCTTTGTTGGTGCTGGTGCTGTTGCTGTGGCTGCTGTTGGTGGTGCGGTGTGGTATTTGACTAGGCCTGCGCCTGCTTCCACTACGACGCCTACGTTCACGTCTACGACGTTTACTAACCCGTATACGACTTCTCCTGGTGCGACGTCGGTGACGGTTCCGACGACGACGTTTACGGTTCCGACGCCTACGACGACGCCTTCTGAGCCTAAGCCTGATAAGCTGGTGTTTCAGGGGCATGAGGTTCACAGGAAGGCAGCTGTTGGAGTAAATCGTCCTGGTGGCGTTGACTTGATCGCTGCCTTCACGAACTACACGGGTGTGAAGGTCGAGTGGATTACTCTGCCTAATCCTGAGAACTACGATAAGCTGATGAGGGAGTGCTCTGCGGCTGAGGCTACCATCAACCTCGCCCACTGTAATACGCCTTGGTTCTCTCCGAGGGTTGCGAACTTGTTTGAGCCTTTGGAGCCTTGGCAGGAGAAGAACCCTATCGAGGACTTCAACGACTTCATTCCTGCAGCTGTGAAAACTGCAACCGTGGCTGGTAAGCTCTTCGGCATTCCTGTAAGATCGTCTGGGACTGCTTTCTTCTATCATAAGGGCTACTTTGAGGAGAGGGGGGTGTCGCCTCCTAAGACGATCGAGGAGATGTACGAGGTGGCGAAGCAGGTTACGTTCACTAAGCCATCAGGCGAAAAGGTGTACGGATTTGCTGCGGTTGCCAATAAAGCCGAACTCTATGAATGGCTTGTTTGGATGGCTCGTGCTTGGGATGGTGATCTCGTAACCTTCGGTGACTACAAGGTGGTGTGTAATCAGGCGCCGGTTGTGCAGGGTTTGGAGATCCTTGCGAAGATGTATAAGGAGGGACTGGTTCCCGCGAACTTCACACAACTCTCAAACCCCGACTTTGTCAACCTGGTGAAGGAAGGTAGGGTGGCTCAGTGCCCTGTAGGTGTATCTTACTCGGTGACGTTTAACGACCCTAAGACCTCTAAGGTAGCAGGTCAAATGGTGATGACTTATCCTTTGCCTGCTGCGCAGTTTAAGGATAAGTGGGAAGGATCATCCCCATCGTTCACCTTTGTCTGGTCTATGATCATTCCTAGGAACGCGAAGTATAAGGCGTGGAGTTGGGAGTTGATCAAGCACCTGTCTTCGAAGGCTTCGAACCTTTGGCTGTCGATGCAGGGCACAGACGTTGGAAGAGCGTCGGTCTACAATAACCCCATTTACTATCAGTACTGGAAGGACGCAGGGGTTCCGAAGTACCCTGACGTGCTCCAGAAGGTGCTGAAGTACGGTAGGCCACCTATCCCAGCTATGGACGAATTCTCCCAAGTAGCTGACATCATCGGCACAGAAGCCGAGCTCGCTATTCTCGGTAAGAAGACGCCTCAGCAGGCGATGGACGCTGCCAAAGCTGCAATAGAACCTCTCGTTCCCAAAGTTTAGCACAATATGCAGCCACATAAGGTAGCATGTGGCTGTGCACTTCTTTTTTTATCTTATAATATTTATATGATAACCTGGTGTGACATTTGGTGTGTAGTTTACCTTGTTAGTTGATTTTGTTAAATACTCGAAGGATGTTCCTGTTATAAAAACAGATGTCGTCGTTGTTGGTGGAGGTCCTGCTGGAATAGCTGCCGCATTATCTAGTGCAAGAAACGGTGCGAAGACAATACTTGTCGAAAGATACGGGTTTTTAGGTGGGATGGCTACTGCTGGACTTGTAGGCCCATTTATGACGAGCTACTCTCTTGATGGGAAGGAACAGATAATCAAGGGCATATTCGAAGAACTTGTGACAAGGATGGAGAAACAAAATGGTGCTATTCACCCATCGAAGGTATCCTCTGGGACACCATACTCTGCATTTCTAGTCTATGCGCATAATCATGTTACTCCGTTTGAATCGGAGGTTCTGAAGGTCGTGGCGTTTGAGATGATGGAGGAGGCTGGTGTTAAGCTGATGCTGCATACATACTTCGTTGATGTAATCACAGAAGGATCTGAAGTGAAGAAGGTTATTGTAGTGAACAAGTCAGGTCTACAAGCGATCGAAGCCAAGGTCGTCGTGGACTGTACAGGTGACGCTGACGTAGCTTGGGCGTCGGGTGTTCCCTGTAAGAAAGGGAGAGATAAGGATGGGTTGATGCAGCCTGTTTCCATGTTCTTCAGAATAAGAAATGTCGACACAGAAAAGCAAAAGGAATACATCGCAAAACACCCAGGCGAACGACCATTCTCAGAGATCGTAGCAAAAGCTAAAGAGAAGGGGAGGTTTCCACTCGCTCGAGATGCCGTTTTAACCTTCGCCACGCCAAAGAAAGGTGAAGCACTTGTCAATGTTTCAAGACTTCATAAAATAAATGGAACGATCGCTGATGACTTAACTAAGGCAGAAATCGAGGGAAGGAAACAAGTTATGTTTCTTCTAAAATTCTTTAGAGAAAACATACCTGGGCTGGAGAATGCGGAACTCGTTGAAGTCGCACCCCAGATTGGGATTAGGGAAACACGCCATATTATAGGCGAATACGTGATGACACAGGAAGATGTGCTTGAATCGAAGGAGTTCGACGACGTTATAGGCCTAAACAGCTTTGCAATAGATATACACGACCCAGATGGGCCAAGAGGGCGGTTTGAGGGTCCGAGGAATAATAAATACTACGAAATACCATATCGAATACTCGTCCCCCTCAAAGTGGACAACCTGCTAGTTGCAGGGAGACCAGTTTCAGCAACACACGAAGCAGCAGGCTCTCTTCGCGTCATGCCTCCTGCGTTTGTAACAGGTGAAGCAGCTGGGGCAGCAGCCGCTTTGGCCATCAAGAACAACACTATTCCCAGAAGGCTGGACTACAAGAAGTTGCAATCCGTATTAGCCTCACAAAACGTTGTACTGCCCAAGAGAGTTCTGGAAAGATAGGGTAACACCCTTTTCTCTTTATTTAGATGAGCTATGTTAAGTGAGCAGTTTTAGTGCTATTAAGGTGTAGATCTGTGCTGCTTTGACGACCTGATCTATTTCGATGTATTCATCTGCAGCATGTGCTTGATGTAGGCTACCAGGACCTAGAATAATGCTAGGAATTCTTCCCTGGTTTACGAAGAATCTCATGTCACAGGTAGCAGGGAAGCCTGATGCCCCAAAATCTGATCCGGTCACCTCCTTAACACATTCTCTTGCTACCTTTACTAAGCTACTTTCTAAGGGTGTCTCAGACGGTTCTGCGTAGTGCAGTACTTCATAGTTTGCGTTAAATGAGGGGTCTCCATTATGGAGTTTGTTTAGAACCTTGTCCACCTCATGAAGGGCTTGAGTCTTTGTTTCACCAGGGATAAGTCTCCTCTCAACAATTAACTCACAATAATCTGGTACAACATTCGACTTTACGCCTCCCTTTATTACCCCAACGTTTAAAGTTGGTTCACCTAAAAGTGGATGCCTTTGGTTACTGAGTTGAGTCTGTAAGTCTTGAAGTGTTAAACACAATTTAGAAGCTTTACAAATCGCGTTTACACCTGTTTGAGGCATGCTGGCATGAGCTGACTTCCCCTTAACAATAAACCTCAAATTCATGACTCCTTTGTGCGCAATTTGAACTTTCAACTCAGTTGGCTCACCTATGATCGCATACTCTGCTTTATACCCCCTCTCGAGTAGGTCTTTGGTCCCATATCCAGTTACTTCCTCATCAGCAACAAATTCGAGCACTAACCTCCCATTAACTCCTGTCTCAATTAATGCTTCTGCTGCAATGAGCATCGCTGCCAACCCACCCTTCATATCTGAAGCACCTCGTCCGTAGATTCTTCCACCTTCTATATTAGCCTCATATGGTTCGTGTTTCCAAAGGGAGTAGTCGCCTACAGGGACTGTGTCTGTGTGGCCATTAAAGATGAGTGACTTTGATTTATTATCGTTAGAAATTATCCCAATTACACTAGGTCTTCTTTTACTAAATTCAAGTATTTTGGTTGGGATACCAATCTTAGTCAATTGTTCTTTGATAAACTCTGATATTTTATTTTCGTTTCCAGGGGGATTTTCACTAGGTATTCTAACTAGTTCTCTTGTTAAGTCAATTACTTTGTTAGTGTTGATTCGTCTTAAAATATCTGGCATTCTCTTCTACCTATAGAACAATCTATTGGTTTTATTCCTTGCGGGTGAATATTGGCATAAGGAATGCTATAATCTAGTAAATGTATTTGGAAAATTTCCTTTAAAGGTCTCTCAGTATATTAATTCGCCTGTTACCTTGTTAAAGAAGTGTATCCTTTGCTCGTTAAATGTTAAGTAGACCTTTTGACCTATTGACAAAGACTCACTTAACTCTGGGTTGACTATGGCTTTAAAGAGTGAGCTGTCCATCCTTAAATCCAATACCACTTCGTCGCCTAAAGGCTCTTGAACGTACACCTCAGCTGAGATATATGCCTCCTTTAGTGGCGCTTCAGCGTTAATAATAAGGTCTCGTGGTCGAACTCCAAATATAAGTTCCGTGGCTGACTTAGCCTTTATGGCCTCAGCGATCTCCTTTGGCAT
>JARVJP010000006.1 GCA_029776065.1 Nitrososphaeria archaeon
GTCTACGCGAATCCAGTTTATCACGAGTACTGGAAGAGCGCAGGGGTTCCAAACTACCCTGACGTGCTCCAGAAGGTGCTGAAGTATGGTAGACCTACCATCCCGGCTATGGATGAAATCGCTCAGATTGGTGACATCATCGGAACGGAAGCCGAGCTCGCTATTCTCGGTAAGAAGACGCCTCAGCAGGCGATGGACGCTGCAGCAGCAGCAATAACACCACTAGTGCCTAAGGTATAGCATCAAACATAGTCACTAATAAAAGGTGTGGCTATGTATTCCTTTATTTTTTGAATTCGTTTTATTTAATTTAATTCAGCTTGTTCGAATTTATAACATTTATATAGATTTTTATATTTTAAGATAGAACATGGAAGACGTCAAATTTATAGTTGAACCTCAAAGAGAGACTGCTGTTATAATGGATGTTGATGTTGCTGTTGCAGGTGGTGGACCAGCAGGCTTTGTGTCTGCTATAGCAGCAGCACGGAACGGAGCTAAAACCGTTTTAATAGAACGCTTTAACTTTCTTGGCGGAATGGCTGCTACAGGGCTTCCATTTTTAACATTCCATAATTTACTTCATGAACAGATAATTAAGGGTATTCCCCAAGAACTTGTTGACAGACTCGTGGAAATTGGTGCCAGCCCTGGGCATATCTTCTGTCCTCATCATGTTTCTTTTACAACGTTTGATCCTGAAATGCTCAAATATGTTGCTCTTCAGATGGCTGAGGAAGCAGGTGTAAAGTTGCTTTTCCACACCTTTGTTGCTTGTCCTATTATTAAGGATAACGTTGTTAAGGGCTTGATTGTCGAAAACAAGTCAGGTCGGCAAGCGATCTTAGCTAAGGTAGTTATTGATGCAACAGGAGATGCGGACTTAGCAGTTGCTGCTGGCGCGCCTTATGAAAAAAGAGAGGTCTCGATATTACAGCCTGGGACATTAATGTTCAGGATGGGTAATGTGGATGTAGATAAGATTAGAGAGTACATTGTAAAACACCCAGAATCATTGCCAACAGAAACAGAGTGGGAAAAACAAAGAATTTGGGAACCTAAGTACTTTCAAGAAAATAAAAAATTCATTCTAGTAGGGCTTCGTAACCTAGTAAAGGAGGCTCGAGAAAAAGGAGACTACAAGTCTCTACAAGACTTTGTGATATTAATTACATTACCTAGAGAGGGAGAAGTCGCAATAAACATGGCTAAGGTTATTTTCGATGGATCAAATGCGCTAAGCCTATCCAATGCTGAATTAGAAGGTAGAAAGAGCGTTATGGACGTTGCGAACTTCCTTAAGACGTATGTACCAGGTTTCGAGAACTCTTATCTAGTAGATACCGCGCATCATATAGGTGTTCGAGAAACTAGAAGGATAGTAGGCGATTATATGCTGACCAAAGAAGACGTTATGAATGATAAGAAGTTTGACGATGGAATTGCGATGTGTGGCTACTTTATGGATGTTCATGCACCAGGAGGAAGACAGCAGCATTTCAGAGGAGGGGCAATTAAAGGCTTTGATATTCCATACAGATGTTTGGTGCCTAGAAATGTGGAAAACCTTTTGGTAGCTGGAAGAACGATTTCGTCAACCTTTGAAGCCCAGGGTGCTATCAGGATTATGGCTACTTGTATGGCGGTAGGTCAAGCTGCTGGCACAGCTGCTGCTTTGGCGGCGAAAGAGGGTATTACTCCCAGACAGTTGAACATACAAAGACTACGTAAAACACTTAAAGAACAGGGTGCATACTTTTAGAGCATTATTTATGCAGATTCTGTTAATCAGAATTTGAGTACAACCATGTTTTATGGTATATGTGATTAGTGGCTATTTTTTAATTAACAATATTGTTATCGTTCTATGCCTTTTTATAGAGTATTACATTTCTTGTAGGTTCAATCGCGTTTTTAGAAAATTTGTTATGAAAAACTTAATAATTTAGGATAAGAGATATTTGTCAATGCCTATAATTACGCCTGACTATATATTAGGCTTTGTTGAAGGTCAAGGAAACTTTTCTATAATATCCTCCCATAATCGTTTTTATCCAAAGTTCGTCGTAACTAGTAAAAGCCAGTCGATGATAAAGCAGATTCAAAGCTTCTTTGGAGTTGGTAAAGTTTCTATTATACAACCCAAGAAGGCATCACATAATGTGATATTTGTCTACTCGGTTACTAAGTATGAGGAGGTCAAGGTTATTATAGACTTCTTTACAAAACATTCACCTATCGTCAAAGCAAAAGAGTTTCAAAAGTTTAAGGAATGCTTTGATAGATGGAGACCTAAGTTCATAAAGAGGAAGAGAGAAGAAGGTATGAAGTCATTAAATGATGCTATCAAAATGTACAAAGAGGGTGTGCCTATCAAAGAGATTATCAAAAGTACAAGGGTAGACTTGAAGAAATTTTACTCGGTTTTAAACATTTACGGTGTTAGGCGTTATAAGAAACCATCCAAAGGTGGATACCGACATGGATTATAGCATGCGCCATGTGTTAGGAGCATTTAATATAAGGCTATCTTAAGGCTTAAAAACATTTTATCTTTGTATATATGAACATGGGTATAACTGTGGTTTCTTTCGACGTATGGGATACACTCTTCAGGCTTAACACCTTTAATGAGGTGATTGTTAAAGAAATTTCTTCTGCAACAGGTATACAGCGGAATGAAGTGAGCAGTAACTTGATCAAAGCATATGCCCTTTTAAAGGATTATAGAACAAAGGGAATACTACGTCAAGACAATATTGTGAACCATTGCCTTAAGATAGGTGCACAAGTTATTGAGGTTAGTGAAGAAATCTTAAAACGTAGTATTGTAAAGGCGGTTTTAAATGTTGATCTAGAAAGGCTACTAGACAGGGAAGCGCAATATGTGATTAAGAAAATATTTTCTCAAGGTAAACAGATTACAACTTTAGGGAATGTGATATATTGGCCTGGTGCTTATAACCGAATACTTATAGAAAAGGTAGGGTTAACCAAATATTTCGCTACACAGCTCTACGCTGATGAATTGAAATGTTCTAAGCCTAGTAAGAAGATGTTTTTTGAGGTATGTGAAACCTTTAATGTTAAACCTGAAAACATCGTCCACATAGGGGATAACAAGGTGGAAGACTATGAGGGTGCGTTAACCTTCGGATCATATAGTGTATTAGTGAATCATTCATCTAAAGAGGAACTGCACATAGAAGGAAAGGGCGCTGTAATAAATAGGATAAATAAAGTACTTGATGCACTTTATCTATTCGAAAAAGGTGATTACTAGAAGGTTATGGATAAGCCCTTTGCTTCACCTTTTGTGCTTGTTCCACTAGGTACTTCATCACAAGAGGGTAGTTTCGATCAGCGTAGCCTTGCATTGCTTATTCTTCGTAAACCTTTGCTATCGAGTAAAAGATGTGTTGCGGAAGCCCCATCATCGAAGCTGCTCCAGCGAGATATACCATATCTTTCCCAGCAAGTTGCCCCTAAACCTAGGTGGAGTTATTTCTTCCTCAAAAGCTCTTTTCCAAACTCTTTCTATACCGAACTCCAATCATGTCCCTTTTGCGTTCTCATTTATCGTCTCTTTTGAAATATTACATGCTTCTTGTGTTGTGACAGCCTCTCCTAAGAAAGGGACAAAACCTACCTATAAACCATTCGCGACAAGCTTCAATATTGTTGCTTTGGGAACTTCGCCAACATAGTACCTTTTTGATGCGAAAAGCTTGATAAACTCTGTAGACTTTTCAGCTAGCTCTTTGGGCCTACCTAAAAAAGCAATTTGTGAGCCGGTTTCTAAATCTGGGCCTGAACCCATTACTGAACTTGTATTGGATGTTCTTCTCCTTTAACATTTTTTGGCAATTTGGCTTGCTAAAGGGGTGATAGTAGCCATGTTCACTGTAGTTGTTTTAGAAGTACAGTTAAGAAGCCCTCTAGACGAAGTGAATAATGGGAAGAACGCGATATCGTCTGACACAAAGATTGCTATGTAGTCAGGTTGACTTCTCACCATCTCTTCTATTGATTCAATGTGTTGTACATTTAAGATTGTAGCCAAGTTCTTTGCCTTATCAAGTGTTCTATTAAAAAGTATTAGATCAACATTTAACGTTTTAAGCCTTTTTGATAGCCCAGTCCCCCCATGTTGCCTAAGCCGATCACACCGACCATCATATTAAGTCAAAAAGAATAAACTATTCAACTAATAAATATTATTGGTAAAGCTTCTTAATCATTGGGGATTTACTGTAATGTCGTCAACAATTGCTCCACTTAAAGTTATTATATCATTTGTCTTTAATTCAAGTAGCCTGTCTCTTGAACCTCCACCACAGTATATTGTGTCGTGCTTAGTTAGTGCACGATCAAGGATGGTCTTCATTCTCACTTTATGGCCTATCGACGGCGTCGCTCCAGGAAGATATCCACTGATTTCAGAGGCTTGGTCGAACGGGACGAGACGTACTTTTTTAACATTAAGTATTCTCGCTACCTTCTCAAGATCGACTTTTCTATCACCAGGAACTATTAATAGGACATATTCTCCTAGATCAGTTTTTGAAACAAGATTTTTTGTTACTAGGCTTAGTTCGATTCCTGCAGCCTTGGCTGCATCAGCTGTATGAATTGTTTCAGCTTTCTCAATGAAGCGATACCAAATTTTATTTTGCTTTAAATATGATTCAAGATCCATTTATCACACCTCAACTTATGTTATGTTCTTTAGGTCGAAATCCTAGATTAATTAATATTAACATTATTAGAACCACATGTTTAACATCAAACTTGATATCGAGCTTGATAAACATCTTTTACTCTAAAGCCATACTTGCGTTTGGAAGGTTTATATCGAGATTAACTTTTTAAGTTTAAACATCAAAGGTTATGGAATAAATGAACGAAGGAAAACAATTATCTTCAAACGAGCATAAAAATATTAAAGCGTATTACCTTTTAATTCCAACAGTAGCCTTCGAATTTATATTCTTCATAGTTCCTTTGGTCATTGTATTCATATATAGTTTCTCTCAAACAGACCCATTTGGGCGAATCCGATTTGAATTCACTTTATCGAATTATTTTCGTGTGTTTACACCAGAATTTACAAGGACTATGTTTAGGACCTTTAGTTTGGCAACAATATCTACCATATTATGCTTGATAGTAGGTTATCCTCTTGCATATTATATTGGGTATAAAGAGAAGAAGTATCAAAGCTTACTTCTAATGCTGGTGATAATTCCCTTTTGGTTAAGCTTCGTGACCAGGACCTATTCTATGATTTCCATCTTTAGTTCGAACGGTATCTTAAACCAAGTCCTAGCGTTCTTTGGGTTAATAAAAGACAGGCCTCAATGGCTCTATAACTGGTACTCTGTTGTAGCCGGGATGATATATAATTACCTTCCAATGGCAGTTTTACCAATTTACGCTTCTGTAGAAAAACTAGACAAAGCATATCTTGAAGCAGCCCAGAGCCTTGGTGCGAACAAATTTGTGACATTTCTTAAAGTTACTTTACCCTTGACCCTCCCTGGTGTGGTTGCAGGTTCGATACTTGTTTTTATCCCATCGGTTGGCGAATTCTTAATTCCTGAGCTTCTCGGCGGAGTCGACTGGTACATGATGGGTAACTACCTATGGATGACGTTTCTAACAATCGGAAACTACCCATTTGGAGCAGCTCTCTCTATTGTGTTAATAGTGATTGTCTTGTTGTTCATAGCAATATATTCTAAGTACTTTGCTAAGGAGGTTGAACTTGGTTTTTGAAGAACCTTTGGGATAAATTCCTTAAGGGATACACTTTTCTAATATTTCTGTTTTTATACGCTCCTATTGCGATTCTTGTTCTTTTCTCGTTTAATGAAGGTTTTATGGTGGGTGCGAGGAGGGTTGGATCCACCGTTGTTTGGAGGGGTTTCTCAACTGAGTGGTACACTAAGCTCTTTGATTCACCAGCCATATGGGCTGCTTTAGGAAATAGTTCCATGATAGCTATGATCACTTCAATTGCTTCGGCTGTGCTTGGCACGTTGTCAGCATATGCTGTTATAAGATATAATTTCAAGGGCAAAAATCTTTTTTATATATTCATGCTCATCCCTATTATAATACCTGAGATCACTGAAGCATTGTCGTTACTACTTTTCTATGTGACCTTCGGAGTGAAACTAGGACTTCATACGATAATCATAGGCCATGCAACATTCTGTATCTCCTTTGTGTTCACAGTTGTGAAGGCCAGGTTGGCTGATTACGATAAATCTCTTGAAGAGGCAGCTCAAAGCCTTGGTGCAACGCCGGTTCAAGCCTTCATTAAAGTCACACTCCCAATTTTAGCCCCAGGGATTCTAGCTGGAACACTACTGGCTTTTACCCAATCCTTTGACGATTTGATTAAGGCATCATTTACTACAGGGGCAGGTGTTATAACACTTCCTATGCTTATCTTCTCAAAGATCAAATTTGGGGTTTCTCCTGAGATCAATGCTATTGCCACAATTACACTTTTAATTTCAGGTACCTTAGCGCTTATAAGCTATTGGATTCAGAACAGTTCCTGATAAACCTAGTTTCAAATGTTTATGGTCATAAACCTTATATGACTTGAATTTGAACCTAATCAAGACGATAGTATGGTATTAGTTAGAACACAAGATATGTTTGAAGAAGCGAGAAAAGGGAAATACGCTATAGGCCAATTTGTTGTTTTCAACACAGCTTTTATCGACCCTATAATTGCTGCGGCAGAAGAGATGAATTCACCTATTCAGCTAGGTGCGACGTACAGCTTTGCAGAAAAAGAAGGGACAAGTCGTTTCTTAGAGTTCATGAGAATCGCCGCGGAAGAAGCAAAGGTTCCTGTATCTGTTCATCTTGACCATGGTAGGAAATACGAGGAAGTCATGGCTTGCATAAGACATGGTTGGACTTCGGTGATGTTCGATGCATCCGATAGACCCTTCCAAGAAAACATAAAGATAACTGCTGAAGTTGCTCGAGCATGCCACGCTGCAGGTATACCAATAGAAGCTGAGTTGGGGGATATGCCTGTTATATCTGAGCAGAAAGCCGTTGAAAATCCTGAAGCAGTTTCTGCTACGACACAGATGAGCAAAAGCCAGAAGTCTTTAGCTGAAATGATGACAAAGCCAGAAGAAGCAGGATTATTTGTTAGGGAAACTAAGATAGACATACTGGCAGTATCAATAGGGCAGGTTCATCATTTCCCTGTTCTCGAATGGGGAGTACATCCTGTGAAGAGAATTTCTAAGCTAGATTTCGGGCGCTTAAAGAAGATAAAAGAGACGATTGGCGATACATGGCTATGCACACACGCTACTTCGCACATTCCATTTGAGGATTTAAGGAAAGCTATTTCGATGGGCGTGGTAAAATGCAACATTGGCACCGCCCTCTCATCTGTTTGGGCTGACGAACTAAGAAAGACTGTAACAGAGAACCCAAATGAGTTATGGCCCTTCAATATTCTTGAAAAAGCATCTAAGGCAGTAAAAAATGTTACTGCAGAATATACAAAAGTCTTAGGTTCAGCAGGCAGGGCATAAAAAATTAGTCTTAGCAAATATCAGAAAAGCATAGAAGGAACCAAATGCTTCCTTCTATGCTCCTATTTGAGTTGTGTTTGCAAATTTGGAAGTTGACATAAAAGAAAAATGGTATTATCCTTCCATTACAATCATAGTTAAAGTTGAGATGACATTATCTAATCTTCTCGTCTTCCATGTTACAATATCCTTTAACTTATCCATCGTTTCCGCTTCAACCTTAGCTATTACATCATATGTGCCATAGACGACATAAACTTCTTTTACCTCAGGAATCTTCTTCAGTTCACTGACAACAGACTTCTCAGTTCCTGCTTCTGAGTTAATTAATACGAATGCTATTGGCATAAAATACAATGAAATTAAATGATATTAAACTTTTCTATTTAGAAATAGTTATGCGTCATAGGTTTAACCTTGCATGGGAAGGATAACCGCATCTTCTACGTTCCAACTAACAAAGATGTTCTCTCCCTTGCTAAACTGTGTTCCAATTGACTGTGCTCGAGCGGAAAGTTCAAACTTATCTCCAATTGAAATTTTATATATTGTATCATCACCCCTATATATGAAGTCTTCAATCTTCCCTTCAATTGAGTTATCGAACTTTCTGACATAGTGGCTTTTAGCAACCATAATCTTCTCAGGTTTTATACTGATGTAGATCTCTTTGCCGCACAGTTCGTTTGGAAAGATGCCTTTGAGCTCAAACCCGTTAACAACAACTTTGTTTCCCTCTAAGCACTTACCTGTTAACAGATTACTTTCGCCAACGAACTGTGCTACAAACTTTGTTTTAGGACGCTCGTACACCTCTTTAGGGGTCCCAATCTGTTCAATTTTACCATTATTCATTACCGCGATCCTATCAGACATAGCCATCGCCTCTCCCTGATCATGGGTAACGTATATGAAGGTGTTATTGGTTTTATCATGAATTCTCTTTATTTCTGTCTGCATCTGGATCCTCAGTTTTAGATCTAGAGCGCCTAGAGGTTCGTCTAAGCATAGGACAGAGGGTTCTATTACGAGTGCTCGAGCTAATGCGACACGCTGTCTTTGCCCACCACTAAGTTCGTTGATCTTTCGATTTCGATAGTCTCTAAGCTCTACTAAATCTAGAATCGAATCAACTCTTCTATCGATCTCATCTTTAGTCAGTTTCTTTAGCTTCAACCCGAAGGCTATATTCGCCCCAACTGTTAAATGAGGAAAAAGTGCTAGGGATTGAAAGACCATGCCAACGTTTCTTTTGTAAGCTGGGACATCATTCACTATGTGACCACCTATCTTTACATCCCCATATGTAGGTTCTTCGAAACCTGAAATCAGTCTTAAAGTTGTTGACTTTCCACAACCACTTGGTCCTAAAAGTGAAAAAAATTCACCTGGCTTTATATAAAAGCTAACGTTGTCTACAGCAGTAGTATTGCCATATTTCTTTACAACATTGAGTAACTCAACGTCGTAGGACATTTCTTATGCCTTTATCTCCACCCAAAGCTGTCCCATCCTATCCTTTTCCTCTACAGTGAAGGGCTTGAATATTTCCATCTTTTGTAAGATTTCCTCTGGAGGGTAGATGTTCTGATCCTCTGCTAATTCTGCAGAAACATACCCTCTTTCAACTGTTTCAAAGCATGGATTCGCTATGAAAAGATAGTTGCTGTTTATCGCGCAAACGCTTGGCCTCAACATATAGTCTATAAATTTATGTGCTGAGTTTACGTTCTTGGCTTCATTTAAAAGAACAAAGTTGTCTACCCACATAGTACCTCCTTCCTTTGCGATCTTGTATTGTATGCTCTCGTTCTGTGCAGCTGCTAAATACACATCCGTGCTGTATCCTAAAGCGATTGCCACATCACCTGATATAAGAAGCTCTTTCACCTGCTCTGCTGAGAACTTTAAAATATGCGGTTTTATCTTCATTATTAGGTTCTTTGCTTCGATTAATCGTTCTTCCTTAGTTTCATTTAGACTATACCCTAGATATTTTAGAGCGGCTGCGAACACCTCCCTCATCTCGTCTACTAGAACCACCTTCTTACTGTACTTTGATATTTTTTTTTCTTCGAAGAGTAGTTCGAATCCTTCAAACTCCTCTGTGACAACATCTTTATTGTAACCTATGCCTGTGGTACCCCACATATAGGGTAGTGAATATTCTTGACGTGGATCGTATAGAGGGTTAACGAATTCTTCGCTTATATTTATAAAATTAGGTATCTTTTCGAAATCTAATCTTTGTAGTAGGTTCAGTGGTATCATTTCTCCAACTTTATAGTCAGAGGCTATTACAACGTCGTATCCAGAGCCGCCTGCCATGACTTTTGCAAACATTTCATCAGGGTTACCATAGTAAGAAGGATTTATTTTGACATTAAACTCAGAGGTGAAGTCTTCGAACACCCCAGGTGCAACATAGTCGTACCAGTTGTAAACGTTTAATTCTGGCTCTAAGTTTGGATATGTCTCTTTAAGCGCTTCGTTTAGTCTAGAAATCTCTGACTGAAGAAGGTAATAAGCTATGCCACCACCAGCTAAAGCACCTAAACCAAAAAACCCGCCGAATTTTAAGAAATCCCGTCTGTTAGGCAATTTTTATTATAAAAGGTTCATTTATGTTATTATATAAATGTTAATTTCATTTAGGATTTAAAGAAGATCTGAAACTTTTTTCCCATATTAATTCAATATGATAAGAACATAAAATAAAAGGAGGGTTGTTCTGATTAAACAAACCCGTGCCATTTCTTATACATTTCTTTTTCCTTTTCAATCGCCCAATCAGGTAACACGTGCGGTGTACCAAATATCTTAGCTAAAACGTACACTTTTGAAAAGTTAGCGAGCACTACCATGTTTTCTAAAGCTTCTTCTACCGTTCTTCCAACTGTAACACACCCATGGTTGGCAATTAAGGATGCATTGTTCATCCCCAACGATTCAACTACACTTTCAGCAAGCTTATCTGTACCTGGGAACTCGTATTTGGAGACCTTAATCTCCCCGCCTAAAAGTATCGTAAACTCGTCTGAGATAGGCGGTAAACTTTGATGCGTCACAGATAAGACATAAGGCCAAATAGCATGAGTGTGAATGATGGCGTTAACATCTGGCCTCTTCTTGTATATCGCTAGATGAAGTGGTAACTCAGAAGAAGGTTTTCTCTCACCTTCGATCACCTTTCCTTGATAATCTACGACAATCAAATCCTCTTCTTTAACTACAGAATAGTCCTTTCCTGAAGCAGTCACAACTAACTGATCTTTACCGCACTTTGCACTCAAGTTCCCTCCCTTTGCGAAGAGAATATTTTGACTCACAAGTTCTTTGATCGCTTTAATAATTTCTTTACGTACATCCGACAAAATCGATCACGTATGGGAAGCGTATGTTCTCTTTTATAAATATTGTTTAAAATTTCTAGTGCCTTTTATTTTCTTTTTAACTAATTTGAAAGTTATAGATTCTCTATATGATAACAAATTGATGTCTTAGGGTAAGTCTATTCCAGAAAGTTTTAGAGTTAACATACTAATGATTATCAATAAAAAACTTAGTGGGAACATTATCAGTAATGATGAAAACTCTATGAGTTTTGCGGTAATTGGTGGAGTTAAAGCAAAGACGATTTGGTAGACTGAAATAAACACACTATAAGCCAGGCCTCGTCTGTTTGAAGGGGACAAAGTAGCGATGATTGATGTAATAGGTGGAAACATGGAGTGCGAAAAGAAATTGAAGCTGATGAAAGCTGTTGCCAGTAGGCTTATTGTAGATGCGAAAGGGATCAAAATGGCAAAGGTTGCAGAAAAAAGCATAGCAAAAAATAGAAATCTTTTATCGCCAACACGACTGGAAGCATACCCTGCGAAGAACGAACTAAAAATACCAATTAAAGGCCCTATAGAGAATATTAAACTAGCCATCGCTTCTGAGATGTTTCTCTCAACAACCATATATGAGGTCATGAAGGTTAATATGACTATAGTACCAATTTGGCAGGCTATTATTGAACACAAGAAGCGAAGAAAATTTGCAGATAGAACATGTTTAGGTTCTTTGATATCACAGTTATTATTTGATGTATCTGATACTATATTTATCCTAAAAAGTAGGACCGCCCAAAAAGAGATCGGGATAATCCAAATTAGATACGCTAACCGCCAACTGTCGTATATTAATATTATAGACAATGATATGAGACCTAGAAAGGCGCCGAAGCTGCCTAATGCGTTATGCGTTCCCATCGCTCTTGAGCGTTCTTTGTCATAGGTATCAGTACTTATAGCGGTCAATCCAGAGTTATGGTAAAGTGGTGATGCGATCCAAATTAATGTAACTCCTAAAAAAAGTGATACCACATTCCAACATTCAGCGACCAATGATCCTCCAAAAACTTGTAGGCACATGCTTAAGATTAACACTGGTTTAGCTCCCACTTTGTCAACTATAATGCCTGAAAAAAGACTAAACACCAGTGCAACCAAAGTCGGAATAGAAACCAAAAAGGAGATCTGAAAAAGGGTTAAATCGAATTCTTTTATAAAAACAGGAATTAAGGAAATATGCATCATTAAATAGACTTCTATTAAAAGATGGGAAATACTCATCGTCCAAACGGTACTATTTATTTTTTGAAGAGGTTTTCTCAGCGTCAGTAAACTATTCAAGCTTAGCTTTTGCTCACAACTTTTTCTTTGATATAAATCTTTCCTTTAAGTATGGCATTTGTTTTTTTGCTCCTATTAGTAAGCATTGATTCGCAGATTTTGTAGTGCTATTATACCAACATATTAACAATGGAGTTAAATATGAAAATGATTATATTGACACCTTATTTAGGTGGTTTTAATATCTTAGAAAACATTTCTAGGGCAATTTTACTTTCAACTTCATGTTTGACTATGGGTTTTGGATAACCTTCGATGTCATATTCTTCAATTTGTGAATTTCTTTAGAACTTAAATGTCTTAACTCAGGAATCCATTTCTTTATGTAAATGCATTCTGGATCGTACTTTCTTTGCTGCAACCAGGGTTAAATATTCTAAAGTAAGGTTGTGAGTCACACCCTGTTGAAGCAATCCATTGCCAGTTACCATTATTAACAGAAGGATCATAATCTATAAGCTTCTGTGCAAAATATTTCTCACCTACTCTCCAGTCTATATGTAGATCTTTAACTAAAAATGAGGTAACAATCATCCTAATTCGATTATTAATGAAACCTGTAGCATTTAACTCTCTCATGCCTGCGTCTACGAGAGGGAAACTTGTTCTTCCCTTTTTCCACGCGTTAAGTTTATCTTTATCAGTGCTCCATTTAACATAATCAAACCTACGTTGAAAAGAACCTTCGAAAACATACGGAAAGAAACAAGCTATATGAATGTAAAAGTCCCTCCAATATAGCTGGGTTGTTATCTTTGATTCATTAAACTCTTTTTTATTGCGTAATAAACCTCTCTGATCGATATTGTTCCAAATTTATTATGTGCACTTAAACGTGTTGTTGCTTGTTTAGCAGGAAAGTCTCTTTTTAATTCATATTTTTTAAATTTTTTAAGGTTTCTTAGTATCTTAAGAGCTCTTTCCCTTCTCCCTCTAATAAAAACAAGATTATTTCTATTTCTTTTATAATTAATGTTTAACGCAAAGTTTTCCAATTCTACTTCAAAATTTATTTGGTCGTTGAAAAAGTTGTTTCTCTTTACTTTAACTGGTTTTCTAACCGGCATAGTAATTGTCTTTCTATAAAAATATGCGAAATTTGTATAAGGTTTCCCATTTGATGTTACAGTTCCAGGTTCATTCAATAGCGCATCTGAATTCGAATCAAACTTCACGCCAAACTTCTTGCAGACCGCTTCGATTAGCTCATCTCTTCTTATAGAATACGGAGTATAATCCCTATTGACTTAGACCCCCTTAATACCTTTCTTTTCAATCAACTCTTTGACAATCTTGTGAGGTGAACCTTTGAAGAAGTACAACCTTCCCCCTCTTCTTTCTAATTGTAATTTTAAGTCTAGAAGACTTTCTACCATGAACTTGAAAGAATTAATCGAGAAATAGCCGTGTCTTCTTATTTGTTCAGGGTCAAAGATGAAGCAAGGTAAAACTAAAGTAGATCCTGTTAAGGCTTTGATCAACCCAGTGTTATCATCAATCCTCAGATCCCTCCTAAAAATAAACAACGAATACATTAAGAATCTTATGGCTTATTAGAATTTATAGTTTGCTTATCAATTTGCATTAAGAAAATGAACTACTAATTTTAGGTATTTACTTTTGACAGTATTGAAGTGATGAACTCTTCTACTATGGTAATTGCCTTTAACTTCAACAACCTTCTTCCATTAATCATTATTTAAAATTTCTAGTACAGTAATTTGACAGAGTTGGTGTTATCTCACAAATTTTAAAAAGTTAGAAAGTAATTAGATTAACCGAAGATCCCACTAAAACCTTCAAGTGATTTTTCGCTTTCCTCACTTAGTTGTTTTAGAACTTTTTCCTTTTCTTCATCCTTGACTTCTGTTGCGAGGTCTTTGGAAAGTTCGATCGCCCTTTTACATTGCTCTTCATCACCTAGGACACGTATGTAGAACCCTCCTGCTCTTCCAAGTGATCCTGACTCGTGAACAACTATATTTGCCCTAGATACAACATTATCACTGAACAGAATCTGTTTCAACTTTTCATTATTCTTTGATTCAACATATACGACAACTTCCATGGAACTCAAATGGGCTTGTTAAGTTATTTATTTAAGCGTTAAGTTGTATCATTTTTTAGCAGATATGTTTATATTAGCCAAATATCAAGAACTTTGTGTTACAGTATGAATTGGAGTAAAGCTTTTTGGAAGGGCTTCCTAATCTTTTTATGGACCGTTTTATGGTCAATCGTAGGTCTGCTTGTATTCTTCCTTTTAAGTTCGTCCTTACTTGCAGGAATGCTAAGTATAATAGAGGATCCACAAGAAATTATAAACAACCCGGAAATTGCTTCTCAGTTAGCAATGCAGTTCATAGGACCTATAATGTTAATAACTATATTGGTAACGGCCTTCGTTGGAATTGCTACTTATGCGACATTAGTTAAGATTATTTCAGAAACCGTAGCAGAAGAGATAAAGTCATCAAACATCAAAGTCCTTCCAATCCCCCCACCTCCTCCACCACCAATACCCAATGCTAAAGACGATGTGGCGAACAGGGAAAAGGGCGCCTAAACATATTATTAATATTTATATATATGAACGAATCATTAAAATTATGCCTAAACAACCACATAAAATGGTCTTAGGTGTATTAGATGAAAGCGCCTATACTATAATGGGGGTTCTTAGAAACAGTTCAATGAAATCTTTTTCCGAGCTACTTAGTCTAACTAGATTGCCTAAGTCATCATTATATGTGACATTGATAAAGATGGTTGATAACAATTTGATCATAAGAAATGGTGCTTTCTTTAAGCTTTCAGATGATGGGGTTTTGGTGTATAGAACCTTTTATTCAATAATCAATAGAACTGAAGAGCCACTAATTGAGGCAAAGGAAGAAGTTCAAGAATCGACTTTGAGTAGGTTATTTAAAGGGATAAAGAAAATTCTTGGAAAGTAGTTTCCCTTTAAATCCTTTCCGTTCTAAAAAGTTTATATTGGGTATAGTTTTTGATATGGGGAGTTTAAAAAATGTTGGAAAAAAGGGGGATCGAAAGTTCACTCTCAACAGAAAGGATGAATTTTTTTAAAGACATATACCCCTTCGACTCTCCCCCTATTTTAAAGACCAATAAACCCCTAGGAGATATTTGGATAACAGATACTACTTTGAGAGATGGGCAACAAGGCTGGAAGACCTTCTCGGTTGAAGAATCATTAAAGATCTACGAACTTTTAAGCGGGCTTGGTGGAAAGGATGGCGTAATTCGTACAACAGAACTCTTTCTTTACACTAAGAAGGATAAGGAGGTTGTTCGAAGGATAAAGGGGCTTGGCTTTGATTATCCTAAACCTACAGGGTGGATCAGAGCAACGATGAACGATGCAGCTTTAGTTCTCGAAGAGAAATTGGATGAAGCCACGGTCTTGTGTTCAATATCTGATTACCATATTTCTGCTAAGTTTGGTTTAAGTAGAAGTCAAGTCCTTTCAAAATATTTAGAGGTTAATGAATTTTTACTTAAGAACGGTGTTGTCCCCAAGGCCACCTTAGAAGACACTACAAGAGCTGATGTTGAGGGTGTTGTCGTTCCATTTATAAACCAGTTGGTTAGATTGTCTGAAAAATATAAGGTGCCTGTGAAGATCAAAATAGCAGATACATTGGGTGTAGGGTTACCATTCAAAAATGTGGGGCTTCCGAGAAGTATTCCTTTAATTATTGAAAAGATTATTGAAAATAGTGGGATAGACCCTGCTAATATTGAATTTCACGGACATAACGACCTTTTTATGGTTACAGCGAATCACTTAGCAGCGTGGCTTAGTGGCGCCACACTATCTAACTGTACCTTATTTGGGATAGGTGAGCGATCTGGTAATTGCCCCCTTGAAGCTATGCTCTTAGAGTATGCTATGATAAAGGGTACTAGTGGTATAAATCTTAAGGAAATCAGAAAGGCAGCAGAATTGTTTAAAGAAATGGGGTTCTTCTTTGCACAGCACTACCCGATTGTTGGAGAGAATTCGTTTAGGAGTAAAGCGGGTATACATATAGATGCTTTATTGAAGAACCCAGAGGTGTATCTTCCATTTGACCCCGTTCGTGTGTTAGGAATATGGCCAAAGGTGACGATCGATCAATATTCGGGTAAGGCGAGTATTGTGTATTGGATCAAGACCTACTTTAACATGGACGATGACGGTGACTTAAAGAAGGACCCAAGAATAACTGAAATACACAACGAGATACTTAAAGCTTACGATAAAGGAAGGCAGACGCCTTTTACTGACAACGAATTATTGGATTTAGTAAGGAAGTACTGCCCAGAATATGAACAAAAGATTACTGAAGCAAAAATGGCTGTGGAGTAGGTGAAGTCCTTGTCGACCATTGTTGAGAAGATCTTAGCTAAAAAATCTGGAAAAAACAGCACTACAGCAGGAGACTTTGTTGTTGCAGATATAGATGTTGTATTCGCGCATGATGGTACAGCTCTACTGGCAATCGAATCGATGCAAGAACTAGGTATAAACAAAGTGTTTGATCCAAATAAAGTTGTTTTCTTTATAGATCACGCTGCACCTAGCCCTTCCCCACAAATTTCAAACATACACTTAGCAATGAGAAAATTTGCTAAACAACAAGGAATAAAGTTATTCGATGTGGGGTCAGGCATCTGCCATCAAGTCTTGCCAGAAGAGGGTTATGTGAAGCCTGGTAGTGTGATCGTAGGCGCTGATTCACATAGTGTGACCCACGGGGCTTTTAATGCCTTTGCCATTGGGGTTGGAAGCACAGACGCAGCACTTGCTATGGCTACAGGAAAACTTTGGTTTAAAGTTCCTGAGACAGTTAAGGTCATAGTTGATGGTGAACTTAGGAAATATGTTATGGCAAAAGATCTTATTCTGAATGTGTTAAGTATTATTAAAGCTGATGGGTTAACCTACGAGGCTGTTGAATATCATGGAAGCTGTATAAAAAACATGGGTGTAGATGGTAGAATGACAATTGCAAACATGGCAGTTGAAATGGGTGCAAAAGCATCTCCTATGGAGTTAAATGAACCTACGGAATTATGGTTAAAACAAAGAATTGATGTAATAGAACCTGTAAAAGCAGATAAGGATGCGAAATATTATGATGAATTTTTCATCGACGCTTCGAAACTTGAACCATTAGTAGCCGTTCCTCCGAACGTGGACAACGTAAAACCAGTTAGAGAAGTTGAAGGCTTAGAAGTAGATCAAGTCTTCATAGGCAGTTGTACTAATGGAAGAATCGAAGACATTTTAACAGCGGTAAAGATTCTTGAAGGAAAGAAAGTGAGAGTTAGATGCGTTGTAATCCCTGCATCGAGGAGAATCTACATGGACGCGATCAAGAAGGGCTATGTAGAGAAGTTAGTTAGAGCAGGGTGCACTGTTGGCCCTCCAACTTGCGGCCCATGTATAGGAGCGCACATGGGTCTCTTAGGCGAAGGCGAAGTAGCGATATCTACTAGCAACAGAAATTTTACAGGCAGGATGGGTGCTAGTTCTTCAAAGATCTTCTTAGCAAGCGCTGCTACCGCAGCTGCGACGGCATTAGAAGGAAAATTGGTAGACCCGAGAAAATATGGTGAAAAATTATGAAGATAACAGGAATAGCTGTAAAGCTAGGTAACCATATAAATACAGATTTAATTATTTCTGGGAAACACAAATATAGAACACAAGTTATAAGTGAACTTACAAAATATGTTTTTGAAGATTTAGATCCTAAACTAAAGGATAAACTGGCAATAGGGAGTGTCATCGTTGCAGGAAAGAACTTTGGATGTGGTTCTAGTAGGGAGCAAGCACCAAGGGTTCTAAAAGCAGCAGGAGTAAGAGCTATAGTAGCTGAATCCTTTGCACGTATATTCTTTAGAAATTCGGTTAATGTAGGACTTCCAACAATAGTAGTTAACTTAGAGTACATAAGAAAGATTAAGGATGGTGACAGTCTAACTATAGACCTAATAGAAGGAAGAGTCTTTGATAATGAACTTGGAATTGATACTAAAGTAAGCCCTTATCCAAAGTTCATTCTCGATATAATAAATGATGGAGGAATTGCTGAATACTACAAAAGGTTTAACGCCTTTCCTTGGGATGGGAAGTTGCTTTAACAAAATATTTAAGTTTATGGTATATTAGGTTTACCGCACACTATTAAATATAAGCCATCGTTTTTAATGGTTTAGCGTAAACCAAATATACGGTAATAACAAACTAAGCTAATGCGCTTTAGAATTAAATTACTCTTACTTCATGTAAATACTTAAATAAGCAGATTAATCATATGAAATTATGTCAATCAAAGTAGATATGAAAAACATTCTAAAAGATATGGTTGGCGAAGAATATGACCTATCAAAGAAGCTAAAAGAATTAGCTGAAGAAATTAACAGTTCCGTTATTAAATCGCTCTTAATGGTGATCGCTTTAGATTCTGAAAAACATTCCAACTTGTATTCCACCGTTATTGACCTCCTCGATGTGAGCAGAAGAATGGTTCCAGAAAGTGATATCGAAAGAATAGAGAGCGAAGTTGATTATCATATAAGAAATGAAGCAAGGCACTTCGATGAAGTGAAAAAGATCATGGATTCCACAGAAGACTTTAGAATAAAGTTTCTTTTAGAACTCATTCTTGAAGATGAAGCCAAACATCACAGAATATTTAAGGAGTTAAAGAACGCTATAATGTCAAAGGAAGCCCTAACGGAGGACATTGTATGGGACATGGTATGGAAAGACGCAGTTTTTCATGGTGGACCTGGTGGCTAAGAAGTTAATTTCTATAATACCTTAATAGAAGTATTTATTATACGGTAATATATCGCATAAGATGATGGCAGCAACAAACGAAGCTAATGAGGAAACAGAGAGTAAAAAGGGCAATAAATGCTTAGCTTCTAGAAGGTTTACAACAGATAGCATTCATGGCCACGAATACTATGATCTAAAATTAGGTCTTTTCAAAGTCCCTATCTATATGACTGCAGTATGGGAGCAATTTGATAAAAACACCGGGGAACCTAGAAGAACAGATAGAAACTTAGATTTAAAGTATTCAAGAGAGGAAAATATTACAGTTAACTCGCTTGAGAAGGCTTTAAGTAAATTAGAAAAAGCCGAAGACTCACTTGCCTTTAATAGTGGAATGTCCGCATTATCTGCAGTATACCTTGCAACATTAAAAGTTAATGACACTATCTTGATTTCAAAAGAAAGTTATGGGACGACGCAGCAATTAGCTAGCCATATGGAGAAGTTCGGTATTAAAACCATCTTAGCAGGACCAGAGACAGAGGAATTAATAGAATCAATAAATGATAGCGTTAAACTAGTTATAGTAGAAACGATAACAAACCCTCTTTTAAAGGTTATCGATGTAGCTGCTGTAGCTAAAAGATGCACTGAAGTTGGATCAAAACTTGTTGTAGACAACACCTTCGCATCCCCTGTTATATTTAGACCACAGGAGTATGGTGCTTCAATGACGCTGCACAGCTTAACCAAATACATCGCAGGGCATAATGACGTAATCGGAGGATCTGTCACAAGTAATAAGGAAACAATAAAAGATCTTTGGGATTGGAGAAGAAAGTTAGGTAATATAATGAACCCGTTTGAAGCCTTTTTGATCATTAGAAGTTTGCCGACTTTAAAGTTAAGATTCACACAACAGTCTAAAACAGCAAAAATACTTGCAGAATTTTTAGAAGATAATTCTAAAATCAAAGAAGTTTATTACCCTGGTCTTAACAGTAGCCCTTATCGTTCAATTGCTGATAGAATCTTTTCTGAAAGAATGTATGGAGGCGTATTAAGCTTCAAATTGAGGGAGGGAAAGGAGGGTGTATTTAAATTCTTTAAGGAAACCAAGATCATAAAGTCTTCCCCGAGTTTAGGAGGCACTGAGTCACTGGCTACGTCTCCTGTTTTAAGTGCTGCATCCACAATGGCTCCAGAAGTTCAGAAAGAGCTTGGTATCACAGAGGATCTTATACGATTATCTGTTGGGCTTGAAGATGTCGAAGACCTTAAAGAGGACATCGAACAAGCATTATAAAATATTTAAGCCACCAGGAAACACACATTACATTTATATAGAGTATATTTATGAAGGATGAGTGGATGGTAGATGGGTGGTTTAGTTCATAATTCCATATGAACTTGGCGTAACTGATTCTTCTACTTCTAATACCACCTACCCAAACGCCATTCATTCAAAAGAAGTTTTGGTGTATTTTATTGAGTAAAATACTATTCGCAATACCAAAGGGTTCATTAGAAAAAGCAACGTTCGATTTCTTAGAAAAAGCGTTTGTCAAAATATACGGGAGAGAGAGAAGTTATAGACCAACATCAAATGACCCTGACCTAAAGTTTAAGATCCTAAGACCACAAGAGATACCAATATATGTTGGAGACGGCCTTTACGATGTAGGAATAACAGGTCTAGACTGGGTTCAAGAGACAAGCGCAGACGTCAAGGTTTTATTGCATCTAGAGTTTGGTGCTGCAAAATTGTTAATGGCTGTACCAAAGACTATAAACGCCAGCTCCACAAACGAATTATTAAATGTCTATAACACGTCAAAGAAGGTACTTAGAGTCTCCACAGAGTATCCTTCTCTAGTTTCAAGGTACTTCTTAGACTTGTCTGAGTATAAGCGCCTTTACCAAGAAGAGGAACCTATCATAGTCACCCCATGGGGGAAGAGAGGAAGTAATAAATGGGTTCAACTGTATCTTTCCTTTGGTGCTACTGAAGCAAAGCCACCTGAAGAAGCGGATGCGATAGCAGATATTTCTGAGACAGGGACAACGCTTGAACAGAACGGTTTAAAGCCCATAGACGTAATAGTTAGATCACAAGCGGTATTAATTGCAAACAGATCTACTTTAAAAGATCTGGGTAAAAGGGAGAAGGTCTATGACATTATTGCACTTTTTAGAGGGGTGATAGAAAGTTCAAAGAAACTACATATCTTCTTAAACGTCAAAGAGGATAACTTGCAATCGGTACTCTCATTTCTACCTGGTTTGAAGGGGCCTACAGTGAGTAATCTCTCAAAGCCTGGTTGGTATGCTGTGAATACTATTGTTGATAGATCAGAGTATATTAAACTACTTCCGAAGTTACGGAAGATTGCGCAAGGGCTTGTTGTCCACGAACCTCAACTCATCATGCCTTTAGAAGATATAGCTCGAGAAGAAGAAGGTGTTCAAATATGAGGGTTTTTGAATTAGAAGCATGCAACTTCAAAGAAGTTATCAGAACCATTCAATCATATGTTCGAGTCAGCGATAAATTGGAACGCTCTGTGCAAAATATTTTACGTGATGTTAGAAAAAGAGGGGACTTCGCCCTCTTCAAATACACTAGAAGCTTTGATAAGTTCGAACTCACTGAAAATAACATTAGAGTATCCAAGAAAGAAATTCAGGAAGCCTATGACAAAGTGAGCAGAGGAGACTTAAAGGCGTTTAAGACTCTAAAAAACAACATAGAAAGAGTTGAAGTAAAGACTTTATGTAGATTGAAGATAAATTATACTTTTAATGGTATCCGAGTGTCCCAAGAAATTAGACCGCTAGATAGTGTTGGCTGTTATGTTCCAGGTGGCAAGGCCTCTTATCCAAGCACCCTTCTGATGACGGTCGTCCCTGCGAAAGTGGCGAAAGTACGGAGGGTTGTTGTGGTTTCTCCTCCTAAAAAAATCACCCCTGAACTTCTAGTCGCAGCGGATATAGCCGGAGTAGATGAAGTATATAGAGTTGGAGGGGCCCAAGCTATTGCAGCGCTTGCTTATGGAACGAAGAGCATATTACCTGTCCAGAAGATTGTGGGGCCTGGAAACCTCTATGTAACGATTGCTAAAAAGGTTGTCTCAAAAGATGTTGAAATCGATATGTTAGCAGGTCCTACTGAAATACTGATCTTTGCAGATGAAAGTGCTGATCCAAGGGAGATAGCGTTGGATCTAATATCTCAAGCGGAGCATGGACCTGATTCGGTCTGCGGTGTTGTAACCCAATCTAAGGCATTAGCAAACAATATTATAAAAGAGGTCATCCAATTTTGTAAGAGTGTGGAACGTGGTGATTTTGTTTTAAACACGATGGAGGATAATGCGTTCGTCGTAGTAACAAAGGGGATAGAGGACACTTTAAGCTTAATAAACGATTTTGCGCCGGAACATCTCGAAGTACTTTCTAGGGAACCAGAAAAGATTGTAACGAATGTATCAAACGCAGGTGTAATAGTTGTAAATACACCAAGCGTGATAACAGACTATTATTCAGGGGTTAACCATGTTCTCCCCACAAGCTGCAACGCAAAGATCAGAGGTGGGCTAACCATTCTTGATTACATGAAGGTCATTAGAATAGTTTCTGCTTCAAAGCAAGGCATGGCTAAATCCTTTCCGACGATAAGGAGACTTGCGCTTTTAGAAGGACTACCAAATCATTTAAAATCTGTCGAGTATAGGGTGAAAACGAATGTTGCTTAAAAAAAGCATTAGGAAAAGGCTATCCAAGTTAGAGAAAACTCAGTATTATCCATTAGAAGATACAAGGGAGATGATAGCGAGATTAAACCTTAATGAAAATTTTGTGATAGACAAGGAAGAGATGATTCGACTTGCTAATGAAACTTTGAGAGAGGTAGACTTTAGGCTTTACCCAAACACAGAACAGGATGAGCTTATACGATGTTTATCAGAGAAGTATGGATTGAGCAAAGATTGTTTTGCACTTGGTTGTGGAGAGGATCAACTGATAGATATGTTAATCAATGTGTTTGGCCGCCGAAACAAAGTTGTCTCAATTACTCCTACTTTTCCAGTTTACCGCTATAGAACATTATTACATGGGGGGATTTTTATCGGAGTTCCTTTAAACTCCGACTTCTCTTTGAATGTGGAAAAACTGGTTAAAGAGGGTAAAGAAACAAATCTTTTGTTCATCTGTTCGCCTAATAACCCAACAGGAAATCAATTTTCAAAGAAAGTAATAGAAGAGGTCCTATCTTCTGTGGAATGTTTAGTTGTTGTCGACGAGGCTTATGTCGACTTCGCAGAATATAGTGTTTACCCTATGGTGTCCAACTATGAAAACCTAGTTGTGTTAAGAACATTTTCAAAAGCTTATGGTTTAGCTGGGTTAAGGCTAGGATATATGATTACATCTCCAAGAGTTGCTAAACCGATAGCTACTGTAGCACAACTGACATACCCTGTAGTTAATTTCGCTTTAAAAATGGCAACCAAGCTAATACGAAATGATGACTTAGTATTAAAAGCAGTTAAACAAGTAAAAGAGGAAAGGGAGCGACTTTACAATGAATTAATACGGATGGGAATAGATGCTAAAAGGTCTCAAGCCAATTTCATATTATTTAAGTCTCCTATCAACCCGAAGCGATTCTACAACGCACTTGTTAAAAACAAGATAATTATCCGTAATTCAGGCATGTTCTTTGGAGACCACTACTTCAGAGTAACTGTAGGAACTCGTGAACTAAATGACATGTTCATAAAGGTGGTGAAAAGAATTATTAACAAATGAGTACCTCCCATTAAAGGGATTACGAGAAGTGCTTATCCGAAAAACGAGTGTTAAAGACCTGTTAAATGTGAACAGGATTATCTTCGACTGCGATGGAGTTCTAGTTGAGAGTAAAAATTCTTACGACTTAGCTATCAGAGAAACCTTAAGATACATCTTTAAGCCATTAAACTTCGAAGAAATTAGCTTAAAAGAATTGGAGAATCTAAGGCTCACAGGGCTTTACAACATCGAGTGGGATACAACATTTGCACTTGCGATCTTCGTCTTCTCGCAGTTGACAAAGAAGCAGGCAAAAGCGATTCTAGAGTATTTGGGAGGAAAAGAATTTATCAATAAAGTTGAAGAACTTGATAATTCTGGGATAGCAAGAGCATTTAATGAATTTGTGAAGGGGTTAAAGAAGGACCCTGTTGGCGACGTCGAAGAATATGCTAGAAGGCTTTGTTCAAAAAAGAATACGGTTAAAGAACTTGGGGAATTAGTAAGAATTCTAGGTAAACCAAACGAACCAAATAAGAGCTATTTAGTTAAACTCTTTGATTCTTTATACTATGGAAATTCTTTATACACTAAAGTATATGGAACTCGCCCCCCATTGAACTTGAGTAGAGGATTCATAGAGAATGAAAAACTTTTGGTAAATGAGGACACCCTAAAGGATTTAAAAGAGCTGTTTGGAACGAAGTTCTATATTTTAACAGGTCGATCTAGAATTGGGGTAGAACATGTTTTAATAGATTTAAAAGACTTTTTCGACTTTGACCATTCTATATTTATTGAGGATATGGTTCGGACTAAGCCTGAGGAGGCTAGGGACTTTAAGAAGCCTTCACCAATTCCTTTACTGAATTTAGCGAATAACTCGAATTCATTATATGTAGGAGACTCAGCTGAAGATGTGATAATGAGCTTAAAAGCCAAAGAAATGTTTCAAAAGTTATATTTCATTGGGGTTACAGGTAATAAGGCAAATCCTAAACAGATGGAAGAGTTTTTGATGTCATCAGGTGCAGATGCACTTGTGGATTCAGTTAATGATTTGGTGTGCATCTTTAAATCAATCAAGAGAAGTGATATATTTTGAGAAAAGCAACGATAACTAGGTCGACTAAGGAAACCACTGTGAAGGTAAGCCTTAACCTCGATGGAAAAGGACTATGTAATATCAATACAACGATAAAATATCTTGACCACATGCTCCAACAGTTATCTGTACACAGTTTTATGGACCTTGACGTATTTGCTGAAGGTGACCTATCACATCACATTGTTGAAGATGTTGCGATAGCTCTGGGCACAGCAATTAGTGAAGCTCTAGGTAACAGGCATGGTATTAAAAGATTTGGTCACGCAATCGTTCCTATGGATGAAACCTTGGCCATGGTGGCAGTAGACCTTGTTCAGAGACCGCATGTAGAAATAAAGCTTGAACTAAGTTCAAATAAGATAGAAGATATATATACAGAGGACATTCCACACTTTCTAAAATCTTTTGCATCATCACTACAATTCACTTTACATGTGGATATATTGAAAGGGACTAACAACCATCACAAAGTAGAGACTATATTCAAGGCCTTAGCGCTTTCTTTAAAGGAAGCATGGTCGATAGAAGCGAAAAGGAAAGGAGTTCCTAGTTCGAAAGGTAAGATGTAGATGAAGTTTGCGTTATTAGATTACCATGCTAGCAACATGTTCAGCCTTATAGCAGCATTTAAGAGATTAGACGTTGAAACAAAAATAGTCACAAAAGAGGATAACTTTAATGAATATTCTGCAATAATATTACCTGGGGTTGGCAATTTTTCATCTGCAAGTGATATTACATCTGATTGTAAAGAGAAGATATTAGCATGCGTAGATAAAGGGGTTCCTTTACTAGGCATATGCTTGGGGCTTCAAGTATTATTTGAAAGCAGCAGTGAAGGAGATGGTAAAGGTCTTGAAATATTTGAAGGAGATGTTATCAAATTTCCTCCGCATGTTAAAGTGCCACATATAGGTTGGAACCAAGTCTTTCCATTAATGAACAGCGTCCTTCTTAAAGGCTTAGAAAATAAAAACTGGGTCTACTTCGCACATTCTTATTATCCAAAACCAAGGGATGAATCTATTATTAAAGGTATTACAGAGTATGGTATAAAATTTGCATCAGTAATAGAAAGGGAACCTGTATTTGGAACGCAGTTCCATCCTGAAAAGTCAAGCGCTACAGGTAAGTCGATATTGAAGAATTTTATTGAATATGTTAAAAGGTGAAAGATTGGAAATCTGGCCTTCACTGGATTTGATGGGAGGAAAAGTGGTTAGACTAGTTAAAGGCAATCCTTCAAAGTCTATTGTATATAGTGATGACCCTCTCAAAGTAGCGCTCAAATGGCAGAGAGCTAGAGTTTCAGGTTTGCATATAATCGACTTAGACGCTACGCTTCAACTAGGAAACAACATAGAAGTTATACAAAAGATAGTAAAGAATATCGACCTACCAACACAACTTGGGGGTGGAATTCGTTCAATAAGGTCGATAGAGGCAGCGTTCAAGTTAGGTGTTGAAAAAGTTATCGTTGGGACAGCTTTATTTACAAATAAATTAGACCCAATTGAACTTCTCAAATTCGGTTCAAACAAAGTCGTGATTGCTATTGACCATATAAATGGGCAAATTGCAATAAGCGGTTGGAGAACTAAATTAAGTCTCAAACTATCTTCATCAATACAGAAACTTTGGAACCAAGGGTTCAGACTTTTTCTTTCAACAAGCGCTAGTAGGGATGGTACTCTTAAGGGATGTGATAAATCGCATTTAATGAAGATAGAAAAGTTCTTACCATATACTTACATTGCAGGAGGAATATCGTCTCTAGAAGACTTACGTTTTCTAAAAAACAAGAATGTTAAAGGCGCCATTCTGGGGCGAGCGTTATATGATAGTGTCATAAAAATTGAGGAGGTAATGGAGGTGGCAGGGCTTGCCAAAAGCTAAAAGAATAATCCCTTGCTTAGACGTTGATGCAGGTAAGGTGATGAAAGGCAAAAGCTTTGTCGATCTGAAAGTAGCAGGAGAACCTGTTAAGATGGCTCTTAAGTATAGTGAAGAAGGAGCTGATGAACTAGTATTCTTAGATATAACCGCGACAATAGAGTACAGGAAAACCTTAGTAGAAATAGTTAGGCAAGTTGCGGAAGTTTTAGATATACCATTCACTGTTGGTGGAGGGATAAGAAGCGTAGAGGATACTTATGAAATTCTAAGAAATGGTGCCGATAAGGTTTCGATAAACACGATGGCTGTTGAAGAACCGGCAATAATAACAAGGCTTTCTAAAAGATATGGTAGTCAATGTGTGGTTATAGCGATTGATGCAAAGCGTTCGAGCATAGCCCCCTCTGGCTTTGAAGTGTATACTCATGCAGCACGAAAGCCGACGGGTATTGATGCTGTAAACTGGGCTAAGCAAGTAGAAAAATTAGGCGCAGGTGAAATTCTACTTACTTCTATTGACCGTGATGGATCCAAACAAGGATATGATTTAGAATTGACCTCAAAGATAGCTGAGAACATCAACATACCTGTTATTGCAAGTGGGGGATGTGGTACGCCAGAACACTTGTACGAAGCACTCACATTAGGTGAAGCAGACGCAGTACTCGCAGCATCGATATTTCATTATAATGAGTTTTCCATTCCTTATGTTAAGAAGTACCTTTATGAGAAAGGACTGAATGTGAGATTGCTATGAAAATTGTAAGTGAAACTTCACTTGAAGATTTGAAGTTTAATGAATACGGGCTTGCACCAGTTGTAGTTCAAGACTACGTTACTCGTGAAGTTTTGATGTTTGCTTATGCCAATAAAGAGGCTATAACAAAGACTGCTGAAACTGGGTTTGCACATTTTTGGAGCCGATCAAGAAAGAAACTATGGCTTAAAGGAGAAACCTCAGGAAACCTCTTAGAGATCGCAGAAGTAAGAATTGACTGTGATTACGACACAATATTATACATAGTTGAACCCTATGGACCAACATGCCACACCGGTATGAAGTCTTGTTTCCATAACAAATTTAGAAACACATGTATGGTTGAGAACAAGTATGAACAAGAAGTAGTCTCAGAAATAATTTCCTATTATGAGAAGGCAAAGATCATTAAACGCAAATGGGTTAAAGACCCAACCAAAAGAACATATGAATTCATATTGAATGGAATAACTGAACATGTTCCACCCCCAAACCCAAGAGTGATTACTTGGATCGCTAACAAAATAAATTCAATTACTTCAGACGATATAGATAAAGTGGTTGTCCCTGAATCACTCGGCATCCCTATCGGCACACTCGTCTCACAAATAAAAGGAAAACCGATGACTATTGTTAGGAAAAGGCCCTTTTATTCAGATGAATACCTTTTAGAAAAGGTAAAATATGCTTCAGGATACGAAAAAGGGGTCTACTATATTTATGGTGTAAAGAAAAACGATAACATTTTGATAATTGATGACACTATATCAACTGGTGGTACTTTAGAAGCATTACTTGAATCTTTTATTAAAAATGGAGTAAGAGTAGTGGATGTTGCTTGTATAATGGATAAGGTTTTTTATCACGGCTCTGAAAAAATTGAATCAAAATTTGGTATAAAGGTGAAGTCACTAATTAAAGTCGACAAAACTATGAATGTTATAAAATGTACTTTAGTCTAATATGCTTTAGATAAATGAACAATTATATGGTAAATTAAGTTTACGGGACACTCTAAATATTTGTCAAAAAAAAAGAAAGGTGCTCGGTAAACCTAGTTTAGAGTAAATATTCTAATATGACAATCTTAAATTAATACAAAAAAGTCTAAACAATTAATAGACTTAGATAAACTAATAAGAAAAGCCTAAGAAGTCACGTTGGTGAAAATGTTAGAGGATAAAAGTAAAGCATTAAAAGAGATCATTAAACAGCTGCATTCAGGAACCCCGCCTTCTGATGTTAAGGAAAGATTCAGTAAAATTTTAGAGACCGTAACACCACAAGAGATAGCGAAAATAGAGCAACAACTAGTAGTGGAAGGTGTTCCACGTGAGGAATTACAAAAGTTATGTGATATCCATCTCGCTGTTTTTAGTGAACAATTAGATAAAACAACTGTTCAAATTCAATCATGGCATCCAATAAAGATCCTGATGGAAGAACATAAAAGTATACTAAGTCTTTTAGAAAATTATGGAAGACTGTTTGACATCGTAAAGAAAGCAGAAAAATTAACGCAAGTAGAAGATGAGATCTCTAAATTGAATAGCATCGCTGAAGACTTTAATGACTCCGAGAAACATTATTTAAGGGAGGAAAACGTGATTTTCCCATTATTAGAAAAACATGGAATCACTGAACCTCCTGCGATAATGTGGATGGAACATGACAAAATAAGAAATGCCAAAAAAGAGTTTCAAGAACTTGTTAAGAAGATCAAAGAACAAGACTTCCAAATATTCAAAGAAAAAATTGATAAAAATTTTGAAGCGATGAACACGATTATACCAAACCATTTCTATAAGGAGAATAACATACTCTTCCCAACCGCTTTACAATTGATCACAAAAGAGGAATGGGAAGAGGCTTTAACCGTATTCAATGAAATTGGCTATTGTCGTTTTACACCTCTTCCAACAGTTGCTCCGGAGATTCGCGAAGAAAAAATAAAAGAGGTTTCACTTGATAAAATAAAGTTTGAGACCGGATCACTTACAATTGAGGAAGTAGAAGCAATATTAAATTCGCTTCCAATAGACATAACCTTTGTAGACACTGAAGATAAGGTAAAGTTTTTTAACAAAAGCGAAAGAAGAATCTTTATCAGAACAAAAGCAGTGATTGGAAGAAAGGTCCAACAATGCCATCCACAAAAAAGCGTACATATTGTGAACAAAATATTAGATAGTTTTAAAGATGGAAAAAGAGATGTAGCTGAATTTTGGATTGAAATGGGAGGACGTTTGATATATATAAGGTACTTTCCTGTAAGAGGTAAAGTTGGAAAATATTTAGGGACTATCGAAGTGACACAAGACGTAACAGAGATCAAGAAACTTGTAGGTGAGAGAAGACTATTAAACTGGGAATAGGTCTAATGTCTAGTAGAATCTAATGCTTAGAATAAACGGACATAGGAGGGTTTATTCTATATCTTTTAACCAAACTTTGATTGCACCCTTAGCTTCCATTTCTTTTATTGCCTTTTCACTATCACCTGGGTTAACATCAACACCTTTTATTGAGTCCATAAGCAGATAAACGTCATATCCTTCTTTTAAGCCGTCTAAGACGGTGTTCTTTACACAATAGTCAGTAGCAAGGCCACCAACAAATATTCTCTTTACTTTAAGCTCTTTCAAAATTTTATTTAATCTTGTTCCTTGAAAACCTGAATAAGCTTCAAAATCAGGTTTATCTGCTTTAGATATTATAATTATATCCTTTGGAAGTATCAGTTTAGGATGAAATTGAGCACCCCAAGTGTTCTGTATACAGTGAGGGGGCCAGATCCCACCATATTCTTTAAAACTCATATGGTTTTTAGGGTGCCAATCTCGAGTAACAATTATTGATGCTTTCCTTTCAGAGAATTTAATAATATATTTGTTTAAAATAGGAACTATTTTATCACCTTCAGGAACTGCGAGTGAACCAGATGGGCAAAAGTCGTTCTGAACGTCTACAATTATGAGTGCATCTTTTATGTTAATATCCATATCAAATCAAATAATTATTAGTTAAGATGGTTTACTTTAAGTTTTTCTTAGAAGGAATACTCTTTCGTCAAGTTAGCTAAAAAAATTAATTATATTTCTGATGATGTTAGGCTTAATCGTTTAATTATCTTTTTTTATTTATGAATTATAATTCTAGCATAAACCTAATAAAACATCATTGATTATATTTTAAGATAAAGTCACCAACATTTGAATTTAAATATCTGGCGACCACAGGACATTTTACTATAAGTAAAAAGAACACCCCTTTTATATCATCCAATAGTTCAAAGTTACCTTGGCCTTTAGATATGATCAAATCTCCTTTTTCAACCTTAGAATTCAAATATTCCTTAAACTGTTGAACCTCATGGGAAGAACTTATATCTATCGCATCTAGCTCTAAGTTTTTTAATTCTTTAAAGAATCTTTTTGGGACGTCTGTGATAATTACGTCATTAAGTATTGGCTTCTTCTTCACGATCATGGAAATTTTAGGGTTGTTCATCATCTCCGATAAGACTTTTAGAAGTAGCAAGTCAAAGACTATCTCCCCTGAATTATCTGCAACCAAAATAACTTTCTCACTTTTATTTAACATCTTTTTCAAGATAGATACGTCATTTACTTTAAATCCTCCTCTTTTTGCAATTCCTATTACTTGATTAACATCCACGTTATTTAAGGCGCCTAAATCAATTATATTACCAGCAATAGAAAAACGAATTGAAGTCATCAAAGGGGTCCTACTTTGTTTTATAATCCTTAGTAAAGAAGGATAAAGTTGGAACGCTTTTTTGTTATGCATTTCTTTTGCCTTTAGATATGGATCTTCAATTCCAGTAAATCTAGGGATAGCTTGGTAAATCTTTGAGAAACATTCGTGTATAGAATAATCCCAATCTAAGTCGGCAAGTTCTCTCATTGAGGATTTAAGGATTTCGCTTAAGATCTTTTTATCGTTTGTAACTATTTGTGCTGACCTTAACATTTGCCCTATGTAACATAACACGCATTCAGGGGAAGTCTCCATAGGCAAGCTAATAGGTTAACATTATTATAAGTTGACAATCTATAAAAACTTTACCGTACACTTAATTTACGGAAAATGTTTCTGAAATTTAGTTCTTTTAGATGAGTTTTGCGTAAACCTAATTTGCCGTAAAACCATAGCTTATTAGACGTATCCCTTTGAAACTATTGTAGAAATTGCTTGTATAATTTTAACATGACGTTCTTCATCTTCAATAATCCAATCAATGATGGTCTTAATCTGATTATGCTCAAGACTGCTTTCTTTTAATGAGAGCTCTATCAATATAAGCTGGGTTGCTGAAAAGTATTCTTCACCTAAATAGCTTTCAAAAGCAGACATATCCTTTATCAGTCCAAATAGATCCGATTTCTCAGGTACACTGTACACTTCGGTTCTAGCTAGTTTTTCAAGCTTATTCCATGCGTCGCCCATTAACTCACTACAATCAATTTCTGTTTGGTTAACCTTTTCTATGCTTTCACTTAAGACTTTAAGAAGTAATGAATGTTTTTTGCTGTCTACAGCGATGGAGTGTAACAGTGTTGATATTTGTGTATTAGTTACTCTTTCAGCAAGACTGTCATATGCTTTATAAACCCGTTCTTCAAGAATACTTGAACAAAGCAGAAATCGTGCTATATCATTTTTTTCTAATCCGGGAGACATACAATAAGTATGAATTAATATTATTTAATTTTTTCTAATTAAAATGTCATTTGTCTTTAAAAGGGTTTCTTGATTTCCAAATCCTTATTTTTAATACCGTTTACCCTTAAAATTATTGTATCAACTGACAGCGTTTAAGTTGGTGTCGTTAACATAGAATGCGAGTTTCCATGCAGGTATCATCTTTATGTTGTTGACCATAGTTGTAAAATCTTTTGTGACAATAATTCCTTTTTTATCTGATACTTTCCGCCCTTTGTACCTATAGCTTGTTTAGCCATCAACTAGAACGTAAGCATGAATAATTTATTTATGTCAGAAACTCTTTATAGAAGGTTTATTAAATCTTTAAGGAGACATGGCCAATATCACTCAAAAAGATCATAGATTTCCGCCAAGATACGGACCTGAATGGGGTTCTGGAGGAATATTTGGATTAAAATATTTCAAGAGCACGTTATTTTTTAATCTAGCCTTTGAGGGAGAAGCGCATTTTTTAGATGAAGAAGGTGAGATTATCTATAAATACGGGTTGGTCGGGCCTGAACCGGTTTCTGGAGGAGACACTTATAATGCTGTTGACGTAGTCGATGACTTTATCTATTTCGGTGGATGGGTTCATGCTCCTGCTAAATATATTAAAAAAGGAGAAAGAAAAACTATTTCTTTCACAAATAAGTATAGTCATGTTCACCAGTTTGATACAAAAGAGAAGCAAGTGAAACTGGTTTGGAAAGAAACCATCAACAGCGAAACCGATTGGACTGGGGAAGTATCTAATATAGTCTATAACCCTGTAGACGATAACCTTCTTTTATCGCGGGCTGATGGGCACACGAATCTAGGGGTTTACTCTTTAGATAGGAGAACGGGTGTGATTTCGCAACTAAGCTCTGATCCTAGCGTTAAAGGTACACTATTTCTAGACTCTGTGTGCTTTGATATATCAAGCATAGGGGATTTTAGAGGAATACAACATGTTGACCTTCAAACTAACAATTGGTCCAAGATAAGAATTAATGACATGAAAAAAATTTCCATAGATAAAGGTGATGTGATAAAACCCTTTGTTGGTGCTATGGCCTCTGCTTACGCCCAGCTTTTTACATTCATTAAAGGAGGGGTTGTTATAGGAAACCCCCTAGATGGTACGGAGGATTCGATACAATTTATTAGGTTGTTTGATTTTGTTTTGTCAGGTTATTCTCCTAGTAGGACAACAGCAATACCTGTTGGAGGGGGGATTCTCACTTCTTTCAACGCCTTTACTCACGGTCTTGTGAACCCTATGAATGAAGAAGAGAAGAAAGCGATGGAAGCAGGAAACACAATTATAGGTCCATCTGTTTTAGTATACATTACGCCACCAATTGCAAGAATAGTTGGTGTGTTTGGTGCAAGAATAACTTCAATAGAAAACTGCTTTAAAAAAATATTGTTAGGAACATCAACTACCGCGAATTTGGGAATGTTTAATGCGACACCAATCGATGCTGGATATAGGGAAATTATAGCCATTGACGAAGGGATTTTATCAGCTCCTTCCCCTCCTACATATTACAGCATCCCGGGGCATAGAGTCTTAAACCAAACCTGGGGGGGTATACCACTTTTTGGATATAAAGATCCAAAGTTTAGGATAAAATCTTCTAAAACAAACCGTGTTCATATATTTGAATATGACCTTGGGATACCTATCCAACCTCCTGAAGAAACAACTTACGAGCTACATGAAGGCATTAATATCCTAGATCTAAATGGGTTCAACCGCATAGTCTCATTTAAGTTTGATGAGGAAGATTTGAAATCGATGATATATATATCATTGATTTAAACAAGTTATAACCATTATAAGAAGGCACAAAGTATTTATAGAAATATCTTTTCCACACAATCAATGTGTTCTAACCTCACTTCACAGAGCAGTGTAGAAGATATTAATCGAAGAGATATCCCACCATATATCATCTCTTTTCTTTCTGGCATAGTTATGTCTTTAAGTATGATGTACCTCCCTCTTTATGCGTATGACTTAGGTGCAAGCGAAATCGAAGTTGGGTTCATAGCTGGCGCGCATAGTTTAACATACGTGTTTATGCCGATTTTATTAGGACGTTTAAGCGATAAAATAGGGTATAAAAGGGCTATGCTTTATGGAACAGTGATCATATCAATTATATATTTGTCGTACTTTTATATTACAAACCCGATTCTATTCATCCCATTAAAGGCTGTTGAAGGAACTGGTTGGGCTTTCATATGGCCTTCCCTTATTGCATATTTCAGTGGCAGTAGAAAGAGGCTAAGAGTTTACAACATGATGTGGAGTTTTGGCGTTGTTGTCTCACCTTATATCGGTGGACTTATAATACAGCAATCAAGTTTTAGAAACGCATTCATTTTGTCACTGTCGATGATGACCTTATCTTTTCTACTAGGTGCGACACTACCACGTATCAATCGCACCAAAACTAAGGTTACATCAACCTTTAGCAGTATCAGAAATAATAAGGAGTTGACCCTTTTCCTTTTTCCTTTCATGTTCGGTTTCATAATGTTAACCGTCTTCACCTTCTTCCCGATTTATGCGAAAGAAAAAGGTCTAGAAGTGCTCGAGGGAAGCAGCATTTTAACGCTATCTAATTTAGCTAGGTTTGTCGCCTTCCTCCTGCCAATAACAATACATAAAATGTTTAGCGGAGTTAAAAGCTTGCGTTTCTTTACTCTTTTACTTGGATTAATTCCTGCTACCATCGCACTTTATATGAACATATACTTCCTCTACATCGAGCTGATTCTTCTTGGACTTTTCTCAGGGCTCCTTTACATGTCGATGCAGTATAAGATCTTACAATTAGATGCTGAAAATAGGGGATTATTTGCAGGCATCATCGAATCAACAATAGGTATTGGTTTCTTACTTGCGCCTACGATTGGCGGATTTGCGGCATCTATTGACATAACTTATCCTTTCTTTCTACCTGTAATAGCGGCGATAATTATTTTAGCTTTAAACTTGTTGGCAAGCGTAAGGGTTCGATAACATTTTATACCCTTTATTCTAAGAGAACACCCTAATAAAAATAAAAATATATTCTAAATAGCGTTTAGGTGGTTTAGTGCAAATCTTATGGTCGCGTCAATACTCAAAACCATAAACCTATCAAAAATATATCGAAGGGGGAAGATTAAAGCGTTAACTGATGTTTCGTTAGAGTTCAATGACCGAGGTGTTCTGACCCTCCTTGGGAGAAATGGTGCAGGTAAGACCACATTTTTGAGGGTTATTTCTACACAGCTTATGCCAACAAGTGGTAAGGTGTTTGTTCTCGGATACGATGTAGTAAAGGAGGCAAAAGCCGTAAGGAATAATATTGCTGTGATGCCTCAAGAAGGCGCGACATTACCGCCATTAACACCTTGGGACCATGTATATTTTACGCTTCGAATAAAGGGAATAAGTAAGAATGTTGCAAAAGAGTATACAAATGATGTCTTAGAGAAGCTGGATTTGATGCAGTATAAAGATGTTCATGCAGATCGCCTTTCAGGAGGTTTAAGGCAGAGAATACTTGTTGCTATGGCGATGGCGTATAAAGCTAGGCTTTTGTTACTTGACGAACCGACTCTTGGGTTAGACCCTCTAAGTAGGAGAAAAATTTGGAAGATTGTAAGGGAATATTGTAAGAATGTTGGATCTGTGATCCTGACAACACATTACTTAGACGAAGCAGAGGTTTTATCTGATCAAGTGGTCATTCTAAATAATGGCAAAGTTTTAGCGAATGGAACGGTAGATGAATTAAGAAACTTTGTTAAAGAGAAGGTCAAAATTGAGGTTTACAGTGGTTTCTTGTTTGAGGAACTGCAATCGTATGGGCGTTTAGTGCCTGTAGCAGACAGGCTTAGAGTTTTAACGAACGAGAAAACAGCTCAAGAACTGGTTAATGAAGCTATAAAAAGAGGTGCAAGGGTACAGACATCTCCTATAACATTAGATGATGTGTTTGTAGAATTATCTACGGAGGTAGAACAGGAATGAACATTAAAACAATAATGATGTTAGGGTATATGTATGGGTTTCTATGGTTAAGGCGAAATATGCTTTCCATGATCTGGCTTTTTTCTACACCTTTTACAATACTTTTCTTATTTTATGTTGTTGCAGGAGAAGGGGCATTGATTACTGCACTGATAGGGTCGTACATTATGTTGTTTGTTAACGCTGGAGTGGGTGTGATAGGTGATGCGGTTTGGAATAAGCATGAGCTTAAGTTTCAAGACATTCTGGTCGCTTCTCCTGTAACTGTGTTCGATTATATTGCAGGCATCGCTTTAGCGGAAATCTTCTTCACGCTTCCAGGCATCGTTGTGTTACTAATACCATTGATTTTGTACCAAGGTAGTTTTTACTGGCTATTTACGTTGGTTGCTGTTCCAACTATTACTTGGTTAATTGTTTCAGCAATCAGTTTCTATTTTTCGACATATGTTCCTAACGCACGTAACGGTTGGCAAGTAGGTGTCCTACTTAACCTTCTGTTGACGATTTTACCTCCAGTATTTTATCCTATAGAGAAAATACCTGATGCAATTAGACCTATTGCTTATTTAGTTCCAACAACACATTCAGCTCTACTTCTTAAGAATAGTGCAGGAATCATACAACTTGGAACAATAGATATTTTATTCAGTTGGAGTTACTTGCTTATAGCCTTGGTCACATTAACGTTGCTGACGATAAATAAGGCGCAATGGAGAGAGAACTGAAAGCGATACATGTTAAAAAGGCTTATGAACAACATGGACAAAACGATTGCTAATGAATTATAGTATCTTTTGTAGTAAATGTGGTAAAGAGCGTGAGGAGAAAACCCAATGGAGATGCATCTGCGGTGCGCCTTTTGATATAGCGCTTAACATCAAGTTTGACAAAGAAAAGATAATAAGAAGTTGCAAATCAATTTGGCGTTACAAACACTACTTCCCCTATGTTAAACGTGACAAAATTATTACCCTAGGGGAAGGATGCACACCTATAACCAAGTTAGACGATAATCTTTGGATAAAACTGGATTACCTTATGCCAACAGGTTCTTATAAGGATCGAGGCTCCTCGACTCTAGTATCGAGCTTATGCTCTGAATCTGATATAATAAAGGGGTTATCAGAGGATTCCTCAGGTAATGCAGGAGCTTCTTTAGCAGCTTATTGTGCGAGGGCCAACATTAAACTAAAGGTATTTGTTCCAAAAAGTACTTCAGGTCCTAAACTCTCGCAAATAAAAGCATACGGTGCAGAGGTCTTTAGAGTCGAGGGTACAAGGGAAGACGTGTCAAAGATGGCTCAAAGAGCAATGAAGGATCACCTTTATGTAGGGCATGTTTGGCATCCATTCTTTAGAGATGGAATTCGAACACTCTTATATGAAGTAGCAGAACAGACTGGTTGGAGAATGTTTGATAAAATATATGTGCCTGTCTCAGCAGGAACACTATTGCTGGGAGTTATATCTGGAATCAAACATCTTTTATCCTCAGATATTATAAACAAAGTTCCTAGGATAATAGCCGTCCAAACTAGGCAGGTTTCACCTTTATACCATCGAATGGAGAAGTTGAGCTACGTCCCTCCAGAAAGCATTAAAACAGTAGCGGATGCACTTGTAAGTACTAACCCTCCTTTACTAGATTTAATGGAGAAAAACCTTAGAGAAGTCGATGGCGGCTCAGAAGTTGTTGACGAAGAAGAGATAGTATCATCTTATTATGCTCTTGCTAAGAAAGGTTTTCACGTGGAACCAAGTTCAGCAGTTACTTATGCTGCATATCTTAAACAACTTGCTAAAGGAGGCTTCAGTGAAAAGGAAAAGGTTCTTCTAATATTAACTGGGACTGGGTTAAAAAGTCCAATGAAAAGCTTTAGAAACAACAAGGTACTTCTTTGAATGGAAGTTAGTGCAGGTCGGTTGAGCCCTTACGTTCCTTAAAAGAAGTTAAATATCGCTCTAAACAACCTTGACTTTTTAGGTAATCGCCATAGTTATAAAGCGCTACCATCGCCCTCGCCGCGTCTTCAGGAGAAGAATACGATGGAATCATAAACTTTTCAAACTTAGCTCTTATATATAACGCCATTTCCGTCTCACCTATATCACATGCGATTATGGGTTTAAGAAAGTTTTTAGAAACCATAGCTACCTTATCAACATAATCCTCTTGTAACCCTGGGACATGGTGTAAGCCTAGTAGAATTACACCGTTAACGTTTAAGGATTGTAAAACAACTTCAGTTACGCTAACGAGCATATCTGAAGTAACGGAACCTGTTAGGTCTACAGGATTATTTATTGAAGCAAACTGAGGAATTTTACCATTCATTCTCATGCTTTCAAGCACTTTTTTGCACTCCTCTGGTAGTGCACCGATCTTCAACCCTCTAAGTTCACATTCGTCAGCAGCCATGATCGCAGGTCCTCCAGCATCGGTAATTATTACGATGTTTCTTCCAGTTGTTGGTGGTTGGAAGACTAAAGCCTTACACATGTCAAAAAATTCCTCCATATCTCTAGCTCTAATGATTCCACTTTGCGTAAAGGCAGTACTGTATATCTCATCAGATCCAGCTATAGACCCTGTATGTGACATTGCAGCCTTAGCACCTGCAGATGTCTTTCCTGTTTTAAGGGCTACAATCGGTTTGACCTTAGTAACCTTTTTTGCAACTTTCATAAATCGCTTTCCATCCTTTATTCCCTCTAAGTAACATAAGATCGCCTTCGTCTGATCATCGTTAAGAAAATACTCAAGGAAATCTGATTCATCAAGGTCGATCCTATTTCCAAAGCTAACAAATCTGCTTACTCCAAGCCTTCTACCAGCTAGGTAATCGAGTGATGCAACACCAAAGGCGCCGCTCTGTGTTACAACAGCTATCTCACCAGGCTTAGGTCTTGGGGTTGCGATCACTTCTTCATTAGAGATAAGTATCTTAGTTTCGGGCAAAAATAAGGTGTCGATACCAGTTAGCGGATCATATACTCCAAGACAATTAGGGCCTAAGACTCTTATCTTAGCTTTTGAAGCTATTTCCTTCACTTTACGCTCTAATTCGAGGTTGCCAATCTCTGCGAACCCACTGGTAATAATTATAGCTGCTTTTACCTTTTTTATTGCCGCCTCCTCCATCACCTTAGGAACGCCTACAGAAGGGATCACAACTACAATCAAATCAACGTCATTAGGTATCTTAGTGAGCGAGGGATAACAATCGTATCCAAGTATTGCATCTTCGTTGGGGTTAACAGGGTAAAGCTCACCCCTGTATAGGCGACTATTCTTGTTTTCAACAAAATTCTTGAATATTACATACCCAGCTTTATTTACCTTTTTAGACGCCCCGATAACTGCAGTCGATTTAGGCTCAAAAAAAAATTTGACCTGCTCAACTATTTGAAGATTACCTTCCATTAAGAAAAGGTTACATTGCTTTGTAATTAAATTTTTTGAAACAACAACACAAATATAACCAATTTGTTATCAAGTTAAGAAGGTTAAAATGTTTAATATTGCAAAAGACAAGGGGGATATAATATGAAACTTATAATATTTGGCCCACCTGGTTCAGGAAAAGGGACCTATTCAATAAGACTAAAGGAAAGATACGGCCTTGAGAAAATTTCTACAGGAGACATATTCAGAGAAGAAATCAAAAGTGGAACAGTATTAGGAAAAGAAATAGAACATTTCTTGAAGGAGGGAAAACTTGTACCAGATGAAGTTGTAATCAAGGTTGTAAAGAATAAGCTCAAAAATTTGGATAACTTCATCTTGGATGGGTATCCTAGAACAGTAGAGCAGGCTAAGGCACTTGATGAAATCACCAAGATAGATGCGATAATTAGAATAAACGCGCACAAAGAGATTCTTATTGAGAAGATATCCGCTCGTAGGATCTGCTCGAACCCGAAGTGTGATGGGAACTACAATATTGCTGATATCAGGAAGACTGTTAATGGCGTAGACTACCTTTTACCACCTCTACTTCCTAAGAACGATTTGGTGTGCGATAAGTGTGGTTCACCATTAATACAACGTGAAGACGATAACCTAAAAACAATAGAAGAACGACTTAAGATCTATGAGAATCAAAGTAGACCCGTTTTAGACTACTACAAAAGTAAGGGAGCAGGCAGGGTTCCAATTATAGATATCTGGATGAGTAGGCCACCTGAAATCACAGTAGAAAAAATCATAGAGAGTTTAAATCAACTCAAGATCAAATAAGCTATTCTAATCCCCTTACTGTTTATGCCTAATACAGTAATAGAGATTCAATAGAAGTAAATACTCACCTTGGAAATATCCGCAATTTTTAAATATCAGAGTATCAGTTAATAGCGACAATGAAAACATTCCAATTACTTGCTGCATTTGGCTTAATATTGTTAATTCTTGCAACCCCTATTCCATGGTTAACGTTTAACTTCTTTAGTGAATCTTCAAATGATTCATTCAATTTAATATTAGCAGACATGTATATCTTAATGCTGAAGGCGAGCAAGCTCGTCCCAGAAACAGACACAGGCCTATTTTACAGAGCTATAACTCAAATGTTACCTACCATGGTAACATTGATCGCAGCAACCTTCCTTTACTCTTTATCAATAGTCCTAGGAACCCTATCTATCGCATTTAGAAAGGTTTCTATTTGGGCAGGGGTTTCTAGCTTTCTAACAGGATTTTTATGGATAATCGGGGTTGAAACTTTAAAATCAAACTTGATTGAGGAAGCTGAAAAGAGTGAAGGAATTTTCGGGCCACTTTTTGCAAAAGGCGTTTCATCTGTTATAACAGTTGGGTATGGCGCATATGTCGTTGTCTTAGTTGGAGTAATCTTCTTTATAGCCTTCTTCATAGATAGGTACGCTTCAGAAGATAAAGTTATAAAATCCTCTTTACGTGAGATCAAAGAAGGGCTGAAAGCAACGCAGGACAAATGTAATCGCTTAAGTGCAGGAATACAGATGATTCAAGAAACTAACCTAAAACTAGCCAAAGACTATAATGAGTTAAGAAAAGAACATGATGGAATCATATCCATACTCCTTAAATGTAGAGTAGAAAATGCTTACACATTAGGTGACCGATTATTCGCGGATATCAGGAATACTGGTTCGCTTCCAATCAATTGGGTAGAAGTAATGGATATTGAGCCAAGACCAAAGGGTGCGAATTTGCCATCTGAACAAATACAACTTTTAGGAGGGATAAACCCAGGTCAAGCAGTAAAATTTACTTATGATTTAAAAGACATCTACGGAAAACCAATTGTTTTCGACCCAGTTGTAACGTACACGATCAAGTTTACAGTAGGGTGGAACCAGGTTACCCAAACATATGACACCACATTTAAGGTGACTGGAAGTGGAAGCCAGTTTAGAGCAGAAATCGATGGAGAATACACTACAGGGAATAATCTAATATTAAATGTGAAGAATGTTGGTGTGTCTAAGATCACCTCAGAAAAGATTACGTCTATCTCACCCTCTCCTGGAGGGGTACCTCCACCCGTTCAGACTGTTGTGATAAACCCGGGTGAGACGAAGACACTTTGGTTTACGTGGGTCAATGGCGAGTTTGTGTCAGGAATTTCGTACACCGTTGGTCTGGAGCTAAGTGATGGAACCAATTCGTATTCACTTTCTTTCGTTGTCGTTGCATCTTAGTACTGGGGCCTACTTTATTTCTATAGCTCTGACTTAACATTAGTTATATCCTGGTTTTAATAAACAGCGCATGACGCACCAATATGATGGATTTGGTGATTAATTAGTAATCCGAAAAGTTTATTATTGATTTAGCCTAAACTTAGTATGCTCATGAGCCATAAACTCCAAGACGCTCAAAAGATAGCTACTGAGATCAAGATACTAACCCTACTCTCAAGGCGGGGTAACCTTAGATGGCAGGAGTTAAAACATCTAACAGGTTTAAGCTCAAGAACGCTAAGCGATAGACTACAGGACCTCACATCAAAGGATCTTGTCAGAAGAAAGGTCGATGTAACCACCAGGCCTCCTTCGACATATTATGGGATAAACCCTTCCATAGGCAAAATTGATTTTCCTCCTGGAACCCTCCATGCAGTCTTTAAAGATTATTTGGATAAAAGAAACCAGTCAATCAATCTTTTTAAAATAGTCGGTAAAAGGACGCCGAAAGAGGTTCTTCAAACAACCTTCAGGTCGATGTCCCATGACCTATTATTTACTACAGATTATTGCATAGATAACTTAGAAAACGCGCAATATGTAATTCTCTTCTACTTGGACATACTTCAATCAGAACTCAATAGTTTACTATCCTTCGCTAAGAAGAACCCTGACTTTAGAATAGAAATCAAAGAATTATTTAAGGAATTGATCAAGGAGCAAGAAAAGTACGCGGAAAAAGTCGTAGAAAACTTACTTGACGGCTTTGAGGATAAAGAACTCGCTAGAGCAACGTTAACGATATACTTTAAAGAGGCTTTCACACAGAACATGGAACTATTCATATTCCTAGCGCAAGTATCACAGTCTGAAGAGTTAAGAAACAAGATCGCCCAGATCTTCGGCCAAGAAATAGACGAGGAGAGACTAAACAAGTTGATATCAGAAAACGCTTGGAAAGACCTTGAAAGCTTTAGTTCAACGCTTAAACAGATAACGAACAATTAGAGAAAACGTCTTCACCATAATCCTTAAAAACAGTATTAAGATAACTCAAACATATGAAACGACCTATACTTATTATTGGCTTGGTCGTACTAGTGATAGGACTGGTCTTAGTTTTAATGCCTTCAGGCATGTTTAACTCACTCATGGAGATGACAGGCCTTACCATTAAGACTTATAATACTACTTCTTTGATCGAAACAAAGGTTATAACCGTTCCCCGTTCAAACTATAACATTTCATTCATAACTTCTAAGGACATGGTTGTTGTTGGCAATTACACTGTAGTTACTGAGGGAAAGGTTAGCGTGTTCTGTTTTGACAAGGAAGGTTATAACCTATGGTCACATAACAAGCCAGTTACACCACTATTCTACACTAAACCGTCAGAAAACAACTCTTTCTCTCACAAGACTTCAAAGCACGATACCTACTACCTTGTCTTAGTGTCCTCGTCTGGGGCAGATTCAAAGGTTATAATCTCAGTTGACTTAGTTGAAGAGAAGACATCGCCATCAATGATAGGACTTGTAATTGGGCCTGGTCTTATAGCATTAGGTTCAATAATAGTGCTATCGAGAATATCACCTGACATCATAGAGCCGAGAATACAAAAACGCAAAAAACAGCAAGAGGAAGTTAGGAGAATAATTAGAGTAGCGATGTCTTTAGGTATACCAGTTCAAGGAAAGACGTTGGAGCAGATAAGAAAAGATATTAGGGAATACCTAGAGAAGAAAGAAATCATAAGATAGCCTAACGCACTAAAGACAAGGTTCCCTTTTTGAGGAATTATTTGCTTTAGAAAATGCCACTAAACCATATGCTGATATTTCAAAACTTTTATATGTAGAAGACTTTCTTTAAATTATCCTTACCATTCTAAGCTCTTACATTCAGATAAGCTCAAATCGAAAAGAGCATATATCATATATCATCTCACTACCAATTCAAACCTCGAAGACAGAATTTGCTGAGAGGGATTAATCTAACATTTGCTATTTCTCCCTCCAAGTCTTTGGTTACCATGAACATCTTATCAATTTTAAGAGTTCTGCAATAACGTTTGTAGAAATACTTCAACGGCTCCACATCTCTTTTTCCCACTTTGGAGACATACTTAACTTCGACAGGTAGGGAATCGACTAAAGCATCTATTTCTTTTCCTCTTTCACGCCAGTAATATTTCGCATCTAACTCTGACAGAACCAAGTTTTCGACAAACTTTTCCATGGGAATATTGAACGGTATAGTAAGTGAGGGATGGTACGCATAAATTCTCGATAACTTTTGTGAAGCAGCTCTAATTGAAGGCCTAAAATTCAGAATTTTCCTTATCAGAAAAGAAGATTCTAAATAAGATAATGCTTTGTACAAAGTCTTTTTGGCTCTCTTTTGTTCGCTTGAAAGTTCATCTAATTGTAGGTATTGACCTGGATTGGTCATAAAGATGTTGAGAAGTGATTCAAGTAACAGAATGTCGACTTCTTTAAACTGCTTAGGTATATCCTTTAAAATAACCGGTTCAATGATCGAATTTCGGACATATTTCCTTACAAAGTTGATTTCATCTTCCCTTATGATCTCCGGAAATGGTCTGAATAAGAAACTGTCGAGTTCTTTCTCGACAATATCTTTGTACAAAAGCGGATACGTGACAGCCTCGTTTAAGCCTTTAAAGGTTAGAAACTCTTTGAAATTGAGTGGCTTTAATTCATAATAGATCACTCTACCTGCTAAACTTCTTCTTGCGTCAGCAAGAATGTTTAAAGATGCAGAACCAGAGATAATCATTTTTATGTTCTTTAGATTATCGTAGACTAATTTTGTGCTTGCTTCCCAGTTTCTGGCTTTTTGCACTTCATCTAAAAATAGGTAAACCTTCTCTTTATTATAGTCCACATTGGTTATCCTAGAATATTCCTTCAACATGTCCTCTATTCTTTTTTCTTGAAATTCTGGTTCGTCATAGGAATAATAAAATATGTTCCTTGGATTATTATTCTTGACTCTGATTAATTGATCAATTAGCTGAAATAGAATAGTCGACTTACCAGTTCTTCTTAAACCTATAATAGCTTGAACCTGTCTTCTTTCTATATCTTTTTCAATCTCGAAGTAAAGTTCTCTATACGTTTGAGGAGCAAACTCTTTTCTAACCTCCTTCTCAGTCCACCAATGGTTCAACTCCTGTAGTTCCATATTCGTTTCCTTAGGAAACGAATATTTAACATTTTCGTTTTTCTATGAAACAAATACGACAAAAATGGAATCACATATCGATCCCTATAAATAATAAGGAAGTCTTGGCCTTTAAAACTGTGGCAGACTGAATAAATCAGAAGCATTATCTCAGCACTTTTATACTAGAAGGCTTCTATGAGAAAAAATTAAGAATAGAAAGTTGGTCAAAGTAGCACTTTCTTGTAATAGAACCGATAATTAGATACTTATAAGCGTTCGATCTTTCTTTTATGTCTGTCCCTGTTATAGGATAGAAATGGTTCAACAGCATTTTATAAAATGCTTCTGTCTTTTAATATGAATAAGGTCGTCATATTTTGAAAATTATTTGATATATAAATGGTTGAGCCATTTAGTTGAGTTCTTCTAAGTTCTTAATGGCGTAAATAGAGCTCCAATTTGTCCACAGAGTACTTCTTTCCTATCTAGATATCTTATGTCCTTCGCAAACCCGATATATGTCCATCCCACTTCCAATTGTGTTCTAAGATGTTTAAATTTACATCAACCTATTAGCGTTTCCTTACAGTCTCCACTAACGATCGCTCTACCTCACGTTGTAACTTTAGGTTCAGGGTTCTACGATAAAGTATGTGAAAGATGTATCTCTGCCTACAGCCTTGGTCAAGTTTATTGTGAATCTATTGTTTCCTGGGTCTCTTTGAATCCATGATACCACAGCCTCTCCTCCAAGGACTGTTGGATCGCTCGTCAATGTTACTGATATGTGGCTTTTTTCTGTTACAAGCCCAGGTGCCACATTTACTGTAACAGATTTTCTTAGACGGGGTATTGTTCCACTACCTACCGTTTTAAAGCTACTCTTTCCTTCCACCCTTAGGGCAGGGCTGTTCTTGCTGATCGCTAGTACTCCGATGCCAGTGTCTGAGAAACCAACTACTCCCTTGCCGTCCTTCGCATAACCTAGTAGCCCTCCTGAACCCCTGCTTGAGTCTGTGTACCAGCTTATGAAATCATTGCTTGGTGGTGTACTAGATATGTCGATTCCCAATCCTGCTACACCGAAGCTAAACTGTGTGAATCCTTCTATTGCAGGTACCCCAGGTTCGCCTGTTAGACCAGGAGCGCGCTTTCCTTCTGACCGACCTATTATAGCGACACTCGACTTTGAGTTGGCACTTATGCCCATACCGTTGCTTTGACTATCATTGTAGACACCTAGCGCAGGATAGTTGTCTAGCGTAGACGTCATCTCGCTTTTTCCATCCACCTTTAAAGCAGTTCCCTGCATACTTCTGGCATGCACACCAATTCCACTCTCACCATCTGAAAGTCCGACAACTCCTGTTCCCTTTAACGAATGCCCCTCTACGCCGATGCCGCCCTCCTTCTCTAGTGAAAGGCCAGATACGCCAGTTCCCCCTGAATCCGTAACTCCAACTACACCATTCATACCAGATCCGTGTACAGCAAAGCCATTTGGACAGTGCCCTGCTAACGCGACAGGAGGATGTAATCCACTTTTTGGATCATAGGCTCCAGAATTAAATACGTGAAACGCAGCTGGAAATTCACCTGGACCTGTCGCAACGACATCCACCCCGCACTGGCTTTTTCCATCCACCTTCAGAGCGATACCATTCAGACTAGTTGCATGTACACCGATGCCAGTACTTGACTCTCCTTTCACGCCTTCCCCTTTATATGATGTTCCATGCACACCTGTTCCTCCTTCTATTGATTCTTCGTCATCGCATTCACCACGTATGGCTATCTTTGGAGACTTTCCATGAACTCCCTGGAAAGGAGCCTCGCCAGCTATTGCCTCTCCTGTCTCACCATTGTTTATTACTCTAAGGCCAACCTTCCAGGTACTCCCAGGTATTTCTGTTGTCGAAGCAATCAATACTGTCTCGCTTCCTGGATCAGCCTGATTCACTTCTCCGACGACTAGTGGGTCGCCGATCTTACCGTTAAAATCGCTTTTCCCCTCTACCTTAAGAGCAGTTCCATTCTGACTTCTGCCTCTGACAGCTATGCCATAATCTGAATAGCCATCCACCCCTACACAGTTCACCGGTTCCCCGTTCACTGGTTTCCCAACTCCATTTCCATGAACAGCCCAACCCTTCTCTGAATATCCTGCTACACCGATGCCTTCACCACAGTATCCAGATATCGAACAGGGCGGGCAGTTCCCACCTTGAATCCCATAGTTTTGCACATGCAACACAGAATATATAGCGTCGTTGCCTGAGTTGACTGTCGCATCAAGACCAGTCGTATGTCCGACACCTAAACTATCATCACCAGAATTGTCCTGCCCTATCAATAATGCATCTCCCGGAGCTGCATAGGCCTTTTCTGTAAGCGGCTTCAGTGATAAGCCTGCTGCTGCAGTAGCAGCCAAAAACAGTAGTTTCCTCTTATCTATAGTCTTTTTTGATTCTTCACCCTGAACATCTGATTTGTTCTTAGGTGACATATTTATGTTCTTCTGGAGAATGCTTCCTTATAAAAATTATTGTGTGTTTTTATTAATCTTATGTAAATTTTTTTATGTATAATCCGAAATTATTTTTTTAATTCTCTTAAATCTACAGAAAAATATTAATTTTATCTCCCAATCTTAGAGATGTAGTTTTACATCCACCTTATATTAAATTTTTCGACTTGATAATTTTGTAGACCTTCTTACTTCTATTGTGGGAGGGAGCAGACTAGAGGAGGAAATAGAGAGTCAACTATGTTTGTTAGATAAGTTTATATAGAATAAATATCGATGCTGATATCGATATTGATATGATGTTTAAACACTGGCAAAGACATACAGCAAGCGTCCCTAAAGGGTTACTGAGGAACACAGTTCTTAGAATGCTGAGCCAAAGGCAGATGTCCGGCTCGGAGATAATGGCGGCAATAGAAGAGGAAACGAATGGGCGTTGGAGACCAAGTCCTGGTTCTGTTTACCCTCTCCTTGCTTGGCTCACAGATAACAACTTTATAAAAGGAGTTCCAGGTTCAGAAGAAGGAATTAAGAGATATACTTTAACTGAAAAAGGAAGGAAATTCTTAGAGGAAGCGAAGAAGAAAAAAATAGATTTTGGCGAACCAAGATTTATGATACCGCCTATGATGGGGTGGAGCAACTTTTATCCTCCTACTAAAGAGGATGTTAAACTTAGGAGGGCTTTGGGAAAACTTTTCAAAAGTTTAGTTGATATAAGGATGAACATGTGTGACGAAATTTCAAAAAAGAATTTAGAAGAAGTTAGCAAAATAATCGATGAAGCATCTGAAAAGATAGAGAAAATTATTAAAGGGGAATTAGGTGAGTCAAGAGATGCCAAGGCTAAGGAAAATTAATAGGAGTCGAGTCTTTCCTGAATTAGATGATCGTTAAACTGAGGGTGAATAAATTGGTGATTGTAGAGGTTCAAGGTCTTACGAAGTCCTTTAATGGTAAGACAAAAGCAGTTGATGAAGTAAGCTTTGAAGTATATGAGGGTGAAACATTTGGGTTCCTCGGGCCGAATGGGGCGGGGAAGAGCACTACAATTAACATGTTGACGACCATATTGAAGCCGACATCTGGCACAGCTAAAGTCTGTGGTTATGACATAATCAAGCAACCTAGTGATGTGAGACGCTCTGTAGGTATTGTTCCCCAAGAGTACACGGCAGATGAAGACCTTACAGGTTATGAGAATCTGGTGCTCTGCGCAGACCTATATGGCATTCCTAGATCTGTTTCAAAACAGCGCACCCAAGAACTTTTAAAGTTAGTAGAGTTAGAGGATGCAGCAAAAAGGAAGGTTGACACATATTCAGGTGGTATGAGGAGGAGGCTTGAGCTTGCATGTGGCTTAGTTAGCAGACCTAAGCTTCTCTTCCTAGACGAGCCTACATTGGGGCTTGACGTCCAGACCAGAGTAGCGGTATGGAATTACATTAAAAAGCTAAAGGAGGAATATGGTATGACTCTTTTTTTGACAACGCATTATTTAGAGGAAGCGGATTCTGTATGTAACAGACTAGCGATTATAGACCACGGGAAGATTTTGAAGATCGGTTCTCCTAACGAGTTGAAGGAAAGTTTAGGTGGCGACTTGATTGAAATTGAGGTTAAAGAGCAGGGTGAAGACTTATCGGGTATACTTCGTGTACTAAAGCACGTCAAAGAAGTCAGGAAGAATAATTCAACATACTTAGTTCGGACAGAGAAAGGTGAAGAAGTCGCACCTGAGATAATAGAAACGATCAGGGTTAGAGGTTTCCATATGTCAAAGATTTCTCTAACCAAACCAACATTAGACGAGGTTTACCTAGAGTATACGGGTCGAAAGCTTAGAGAAGAGCAAGCTAGTTGGGAAGAAACAATGGCAGTCCAGAGGACGCTTAAAAGGGCTAGAGCATGAGTTGGTCAAAATGCAGCAGAACAATTATAAAGTTGATTCTAATTTTGAGGTAAATAAAAGCCCTTTACATGGGCTTTGGGCTTTGACGAACAGGGAGCTCAAAAAATGGTATAAAGCACCGTTCATCTTAATTATGTCATTAGTTCAACCATTCATATGGCTTGCTCTATTTGGAAAGGCTATGAACATTAGCGCCATCTTCTCAGGTGGCTCGTTTAACATCCCAGGACTTAACATACCTAAGGAAATATTGGATCAACTAGGAAAGGAGATCATGAGATCCACCTTCGGCACATCTGATTACTTCTCTTTCTTAGCCGTAGGGATGCTCTCCTTCATAACCCTGTTCACAGCGATGTTCAGCGGTATGTCGATAGTTTGGGATAGGAGACTCGGTTTCCTAAACAAAGTTTTAGGCACCCCTGTCGCAAGAGGCGTGATTCCCATGAGCAAGGTTTTGAACGCAGTAGTACGATCTCTCATCCAAGCGACAATTGTATTGATGATAGCAATCTTATTAGGAATGGATACTTCTAATATCACAATATTTGGGCTTTTAGGAACATTCTCAGCGCTATTTCTGATGGTATTGGGTTTCTCTTCACTCTTCGTAATGCTCGCCTTACGTTCAACAAGCTGGGAAACTCAGTCAGCTATAATGAATCTTTTGAATTTACCGCTGTTATTTGCGAGTAACGCGATGTTCCCAGCAGCCTTCATGCCCGAGTGGCTACAACCCATAGTTAAAATCAACCCAGTAAGCTACGCAACAGACATATCCAGACAGATGCTACTTGGCGCCCCTGGGATGGCGAATTTAGCATTTGATTTTCTATACCTTGGAGCTTTTGCAATATCACTTTCAACAATTGGAATTATATTATCATGGAAATTCCTTAGCAAATAAACCCCATCTTCAATAATTTATTAGGTGTTAAAGCATTTAAAGTAGGGTTCATATAGGTTTCATTAAAATAATCCATTAAAGTATTAATTAAAAAAATTAATATAAAATAAAAAAAGGGAAAACAACTTTTATAGCTTCTTATGACATAACCACCAATCGAAACACTCTAATTCTCCAGCTTTTGCTTTAGCAAGCCTTTCTTTAACGATTTTCACATCCTTTGGAGGCGGTATTATCGCATGGTCCCCTATGATCTCATTGTTTGGCCAATTTGCTGGCATAGCGACTCCATTTTTGTCAGATATTTGCATAGCTTCCACAACTCTTAAAATCTCATCCATATTTCTACCTAGTTCTTGTGGGTAGTAGAGAATTATTCTTATACTTGCTTTATCGTCTACTACGAATACTGCTCTGACAGTATTCGTACCTTTTCCTGGATGAATTAATCCTAATTTCTTTGCAACTTCCCCTGTGTCTGCAATAATTGGGAACTGTATTTCAACACCGAGTTTTTCCTTTATCCATTCCTCCCATTTTATGTGCGAAAAGACTTGATCAACACTAAGCCCGATCAATTCACAGTTTAATGACTTGAATTTCTCATATCTATTTTGGAAAGCTACAAATTCTGTAGTGCAAACTGGAGTGAAATCAGCAGGGTGACTAAATAGAACAAACCATTTACCTGTGAAAGCTTTAGGAAGCTCCATCATTCCATGTGTTGTTTGAACTTTCATTTCTGGGAAAATATCCCCTAAGAGGGGAATTCCGATTTCAGACATTTTAATCGTCAAATTATATTTAATAGTAAAAGTTTATAAATTTTTAGTTCGAAACCCGAACTAATGGACGAGATTGATAGAATCATAATAGAGAATTTATTGACTAATGCGAGAACATCTAAGGCAATATTAGCAAGAAAACTGAATATTACTGAGGCAGCGATCAGAAAAAGGTTGAAGAAGCTTGAGAGTTCAGGTACCATTGTAGGTTATAAGGCGATTGTTGATTATCAAAAAGCGGAACTGGTCGCATCGATAACTGGAGTAGACGCAGAACCTGAGAGGCTTTGGAAGGTGATCGAACATCTTAAGGCATTAGATGAAGTTAAAATGATATTCTTAACAAGTGGCGATCACATGATGTTGGTTGAGATCGTGGTTAAAAGCATGGACGAGCTGAAGGAGGTTCATGAGAAAATAGGAAGGTATGACGGCGTTATGAGAATATGCCCAGCTATATTGATTAAAGGAAGTAAATAAATTTAAACCTATCCTTTGTAAACACTAAAACGTGTTAATTATCTGAAAAAAACTAAATAGTGACAGTTTGATAAGGTTCTAAAATGGAGAAGACAATCTTAGAAACATCTAATCCGCGTATAAAACCAGAAGAAGTCGAAAGAGTAGAAATAATCAGCTTAATAGACAATTCGGTTGACTTCCTGTCCTCAACTAAAAGGAAGGAGGTTGAAGGCGTTAAAAGGTGGGCTAAAAGATACATCAATTTACCATTTGCAGAGCATGGTTTCTCAATACTCGTGCGTATCTTTAACAAAGAGAAATCATCTTGTATACTTTTTGATGTAGGTAGTAGTCCAAAGGGTGTGGTGATAAACGCAAAAAGGATGGGAGTAGACCTTGCTAAAATCGAGTGTGTTGTACTCTCGCATGGCCATTATGATCATTTCGGTGGTTTAAAAGCTATAGTAAAAGCGATCAACAAGGTTAACTTGCCAATAATTGTGCATGAAGACATGTTTAAACCGCGGGGTATAGCTAACCCTGATGGAACCATAAGAAAATACCCTGCTTTCCCAGTAGAAGAAGACGTGAGACCAGCTAAATATGTTCAGACTAAGCAACCACACTTGATATCTGAAGGCATGGCGCTTGTTACAGGCGAAATTCCTAGAAAAACAGACTTCGAAAAAGGATACTTTAGACACCGAATCTTCCATAACCATACTTGGCATCCCGACCCTTGGCTTTGGGATGACCGTGCACTAGTAATCAACTTAAAGCGAAAAGGTTTGGTGATACTATCTGGATGTGCCCATGCCGGGATAATCAACACAATACTTTACGCACAGCAAATTACCGGTATCAATAAGATCTACGCCATATTAGGTGGTTTACATTTAGCTGGAAAAGAAAATGAACAAAGAATCATTCAAACTGTGAAGACATTAAAATCTATAAATCCAGTTTTGATTGCGCCCTCACATTGTACCGGTTGGCAGGCAGCATCCACGTTGTCAAAGGCTTTACCTAGTGCGTTTATTTGGAATAGTGTGGGAAACTTGTATAGGCTATAACTATAATTTTTACTTCTTACCATTTAACGAGATTTCTTTCCACAATAGTTCTATGTTTTTTAATTCATCTTCGACTGAAACCTTACAACGTTTACCATTCTATAGGCTTTTTTCTAAGATATATCGTATTTGTGAAGAAAGATGCTAAGTTAACCCCATCGTAAGGCTCAATCGCGCTTCTAATGGACATGTCTCGGAGGGGAACAATGCGATATACACCACTGGACGTTAAAATCTCTAATACATCTTCTACTTTATCTTCGGACAAGGCTAAACCTACTGTCTGGACCTTGTCGACACCGATATAAGCTTCGTTCATAGGTAACTCTTCAATAAGTTGATAAATTTGGTTATGATCTTCTATAACTATCATTTCGATGAATCTCTTCCTGTTGTAGATGTTAAATTCTGGAAATGACTTGATAACATTTTCCAAAACACTTTTACCCTTGGATACGATCAAGGTCCACATGTTTTCAGTTTCATTCGATGCGTAAACAGTCGAACCACTTAGTCTTAAAATTCTTCTAACGCTCTGCAAAGTGTATATTGAACCTTCACTTGTTGATGAGGGATATTCACTCCCTATCCTATTTAGAGCGGTTCCTATCTCTTCTGCGAACTTGATCGCATCTTTCCAACATCCAATAAAGATAGCTCTTGTGGGTGAACTGCAAAGTTGTTGGTCATATAGCACCATATTCAACGCCAAATTCTCAGCCACGTTTTCGTTAGCAGATTCTTCATCTATTATAGCTACGCCTGTTAATGGGCCGTTGATAAGTAATCTAGGGTGATTTGGGTTCTCTGAGACCAACTTACTAACATATGTCCTAGCTGGTTCTCCGCCCCAAAAGTTTATAACCCCTATAGGTGCTTTTCCCAAAATGTACTTTAGGCTATTGCTATCATGCGTGAAGTAGCTTATTGCCAAGGCGTTCGTCATAAGCCTAGCCGTTTCAGATTCGTTGGAGGCTTCTTTGAATAGTTTACAGACTTCTACTATTCCTAAGTAGTTAGATATTGATGGTTTTAATATTGTGAAGTTACCAGTGGCCATTGAAAGCACTGTTGGTATTAAAGGCGGTATTAGCGAGTTTCCAGAACTTATGACGACTACAGGCCCAGCGGGTATGAATCTGTAGCTTTCTTGTCCTTCGACTTCGATAAACCTATGCAACCCTTCTATTTGTTTAGAGAAAGAGTATTCTAGGTTCTTCCTTATGTTCTCCTTGTTTAGTACGAAGGTTACGAAAGAGAATTCCAATTCTATAAGTTGGGTGCTATAGCCTGTTGATTTGGAGAGTAACATTTTTAGTTGGTTATACTCCCCATGGTCCAGTTTTTCAGCCCATAGCCTACCTATCTTTTCTAGAACTTCTAATCTATCTTGTATTGGTACTTTACAAAGTCTGATTTGCAGTTTTTTTGATTTTTCTAATATTTTAAGTAAGCTGTCTTCTCTTAGCTCGTTTATCACGAAACGCTCGTATTCCTTCTTATCAACTTCATATTCTTCGATCGTGCAAAAAGGGTTCAAGCACGTTATTTCATCCATCTATTTCCTCCTCATAAGCTCCTCAAGCGTTCCGCCACATGCTCTTTGTAGATCCCACCCCTCTTCAAACTTTAATCTCCTAACGTAAATAAATTCTCTTCCATAGAAGTTTTCTGACCGATGCGAAGACATGATGTCACCAGGGTAAAAAACTTCAAGCCATGATGTGACAAAGGGGTTGAATATGCCTACGACGCCTTCCTTACCATCCTCTTCCATCAATTCATATGTTTTAGGATTCAAGATGAAGACTTCTGAAAGAGGGTGCGGCACCTTATCCATAGCACCGAATCGATCTATTAGAGCGGTCAGAGTTTCGGTCATACCTAGAACGTCCATAAAAGGAACTGGGACTTCAACTCCTGATCGGTCTTTGGATTTGAAATATTTTCTTGAAAGTTCAACTATCTTATCATATGGAGGTAGGTCCGCGAACCCTTTTGTACCACCACCTGTCACGATAACACCACCCTTGCCAAGGCCTACTGGTGGAGCGCCTGCTGCTATCTTATAGATGATTTTTTTGGTAATGTTCATTGTATCAAATTGTTTTGACATCATGTATATGCCAGCTGGTGCAGTGAAAAAGAGTTTAGGTTCATCTTTACTTTTCAAAAACTTTAAGATGTTGTCTTTATTTGGTTCAAGTTTTTGCCAAGGCTTCCCGTCTTTTAATTCATCCTTTAAGCTCATCCCATAGATAAGTCGTATATTTTTTGATTCTAAAGCAAGATGGACAAATGCTACAAAGTTCAACCTAAATCTAAGTTCTGGCGCTGCCATGAAAAGCGCAATCCCTTTACCTGGTTCAAGATAGTCACCATAAACGTATTCAAAAAGGTCTGTGTTTGCTTTTATCATTACTGCAAGATCTATAGGAGTCCTATAGATCTTAACAGGGTTCTTGTTGGTTGTACCACTTGACATGAAATATTCACCATTTTCATCCACATCTTTGATAACGAACTGCTTATGCCCATCACCTCTTAAGATGTCGGAGGGTATGGCTAGCTTCGCCAGATCTGATAACTCAGCGTTTTTAGGGTTGATGCTTAGCCTTTCGAAGAGCTGAGCGTAGTATTCGCTGTGGCTTGAGAAGTACTTTAAGGCATCTCTGAGCAAACCTTTCCTTAGTTCCCTTAGGTAGTATGGAGACTTGTTAAACAAGCTCTTATCGTTTATGTGGTTCCAGATCTTCTCAACATAGGAATCATGTGTTAACTTGCTCTTTGACGCTAAATCGAATATTTCTGAGCTATTCATAGCTAGCACGTATAGACAGCCTACTAATCTGATATAAAGTTAATTTATTATCGCAAATCCTTACTTTATCACTTTTAGAAATACTTTTATTTTATGATGCAAGCAAAGAATTAGTGGGTATCGTTTGAGAATATTTAAACCATTAAAACATTATAGCACATATAGCGCATCTCATCCTCCCGCTTTCGAAGTTGCACTAGGAGAAAGGTTCTGCGTTGAAACGGCTGATGCTTATAGAGGGAAGATCCAAAAAGAAGAGGATATACCAACTTTAGATAGAATCCCATTTGAAAATGCGAACCCTCAAAGTGGGCCAATATATATCAAAGGAGTAGAAAAAGGAGATACCTTAGTTGTTGAGATTCTAGATATAATCATAAAGGCTAAACAAGGAGCAACTACTATGGTGCCAGATATGGGTGGTCTCACCAGAACCGATATAACTAGGTTGTTAAACGAACCTCTTCCTCCGAGGACAAAAATATGCCCTATCAATAACGGTCTAATCCATTTTTCTGACACAATTCAAATACCAGTTGAACCTATGATCGGAACAATTGGAGTAGCACCAGAGTTTGAAGCCATTTCCAGTCTCACCCCTGGTCCACATGGAGGTAATATGGATTGCCCTGATGTATGTGTTGGAAACAAAGTTATGCTTCCTGTATTTGTTAAAGGCGCATTTCTTTTCTTGGGTGATGTTCATGCTGTCCAAGGAGATGGTGAAATATCAGGTTCTGCAATCGAGGTACCAGCTGAGTGCATGTTAAAGGTTGATGTTGTCAAGAAGAGGATTAACTGGCCTCGAATAGAATCTAAGGATTACATCATGACGGTGGGGAGTGCTAGGCCTTTAGAAGACGCGCTTAGGATCGCTATGGTGGAACTCATCGAATGGTTAGTTGAAGAATACAAATTTGACAAGTTTGATGCATATCAACTTTGTAGCCAAGTTGCTAAAATCAGGGTTGCACAGATTGTTGACCCGCTCTACACTATGGTTGCAAAGTTTCCTAAGAAATATCTGAAAAAATAGAACGCGATAAAAATTAAAGCAACTAAAAGATTAAGAAGAGAAAACAGAAAACGATTATATAATACAGACGTAGAGCTCTTTGCTATGAGAGAAGGGAAAACGTTTAATCGATGGCTGATTGTTATTGCAGCAATCGTTATTCAGATGTGCCTCGGCGCTGTATATGCCTTCAGTGTACTCGTTCCTCCTCTTGAGAGCGAGTTCGGGTGGCAGAGGATAGAGACATCGCCGGCCTTTACGATAGCTCTTTTGGTCTTCGCGCTTTCAATGATCCCTGCTGGCAGGCTTCAAGATAAGAAGGGGCCTAGGCTTATCGCTACCGCAGGTGGGATCTTGTTAGGGTTAGGTATGCTTCTCTCAAGTTTTACAAGCTCTCTCCCATGGCTTTATGTAAGCTACGGTATAGTTGGTGGACTTGGCCTCGGATTAGCATACGTTACACCGATAACAACTTGCGCTAAATGGTTCCCTGATAAAAAGGGGTTGATCACAGGTTTAGCAGTATTTGGATTCGGAGCAGGTTCGATCGTCTTCGCGCCATTATGGACCTTTCTTATAAACGCAATCGAATGGAGGACCACGTTCTTATTGACAGGGATTCTTTTTACTGCATTAATTGTCCCGTCTGCACAAATATTGAGGAACCCACCTCAAGGGTATAAGCCAACCAACTGGAACCCGCCTGCAAGCAAGAAGAAGGTTGAAGATTATGAGCCCTTAATGATGGTTAAAACGATCCCCTTCTTTATGATTTGGGTTAGTTACTGGTTTGGGACTACTGCAGGTTTGATGGTAATTGGGCATGCGAAGCAAGCGGCTATAGAGGTAGCTCTCTTAGACCCGATACAAGCATCATTAGTAGTTTCAATACTCGGCCTCTTTAACGCGTTTGGTAGAGTGCTATGGGGTTTCGCTGGCGACCGATTTGGCAGGGAGAAGGTTTTAACTTTACTATTTACATTATGCTCAATAGCGCTCTTTATGATGGCTTTAATACCTGGAGCTATATCATTTGTGATAGGGGTTATATTGGTTGGACTTTCCTTTGGAGGGTTCCTAGCATTATACCCAGCAGTGACTTCAGATTATTATGGAACAAAGAACCTTGGTGTGAATTATGGAATCGTGTTTACTGCGTATGGGGCTGGTGCGGTACTTGGGCCGATAATGGCAGCTTATTTTAAGACATTTTCTGGTACATACATTCCTTCATTTCTTGTTGCAGGTGGGCTAGCCCTTATAGGCGTGATTTTAGCGCTTCCTATTAAGAAGTTTTCAAAGAAAGTCTAATAGCCCAACATATAATTTACCATAATCAAGATGTTCGATACATTAAGCTTATGGTAAATATTGATCCGATTAGATGACTTTAATTTCATAATAAATTTTTGATAAACCATAAGGGGTAACAGTTTTTTAGGCCGATTGTAAGTAACTAGAACGTTCTTCTTATCTAATAACCGTTACCCACTATCCTATGAATAATAATACTACCATATGTCCTATAATATTCCACAGCATCTTTTATCATATGATAGTCCATTAAATGCCAACACCCATCATAAACGATCACAGTTTTGTAGCCCATCTGTTCCACGTAGTTTTTGATATACTTATCTTCAAATACTTGCAAATAGCTTGGGATCCTGATTCCTTCTAGAGCCTCCCTTCTTAATAACGTATCATGAGTACCTCCCCTAACTTTAAACGCTTTAAGTGAGTACTCCTTCGGGTTAAACCCTCTATATTTAAGAAATTTTGCAAACCTTGTTCCTTCAACGTCGTCTAAGCCCCAAATCAAGCCAATATTCGGATCAACCATATATCTCTCAGCTTCTGTGAAGAAATTAGGTTTTAAAACGCAATCATCATCCAAGAACATCAGCCACTTTTCTCTAAAGCAATTGAGAAAGTGGTCTATTACAGCTTGACGTGCTTTAGCGCGGTTCATACCCTCACCTTTTAAAGGAATAAAAGACTTGTTTCTTTTATGACAAAAGTCTGAAGTCACCTTTAGAGTGTCATCTTCACCACTGTCAACTATTATGACGCTATTATAAGGCACCTGCAACGAGCCTATAAGAGCATTCAAATATGTAATACCTAAATTTTTATGTGAATTTTTTGTTATTATGCCAAGAACTATTTCAGCCAAGGATTGCACCTCAAAGTGACCTTTGGAAGAGCTAGAATAGAATTCTATTTTAGGAAAACTAGTGTTATAGGGCAAGCCTTTATTATATGAGACCTTAATCTATATGAATTTTTTCATAAACCCATATTTAAACTAGGGTCATCTAAACACATTTAAAGTTAGATTAGAGAACAATTATCCACTTTGTGTTAAAACATAAGATCGAGATAGAGTTGAGTCTTTCGAAATGATATCAAGTTCCCTTATCTTGTTTTCGCGTTCAGCAAGATCTTCGATTTTCATAATCTTATCGAATTCAGAAACAAAGATTCGTTCAAGTTCGACGTCTAATTTTCTCTGCTTACATTCTTCTTCAGTTATCATCCCACTTTCCTTTTTAAGATCTAATATCTTTTCTAACGAATCCAATATTATCTTTGCTTGGCCCACTGCATCGATATCTAATGTCTCATAACTTATCCACTGTGCCCAATATGGAGACTTTATCATTGCTTGGTAGTAGTCATTAAATTGTTTAAACCTTAATCTATACCTATACTTTTCTGGGTGATCGAAAGCGAGTGAACCCGGGTCTAAGAAGATCATCGGCCCAAACTCTACGAATACGTGATGGTCACCTCTAACCTCTCTCTCTATTGAATTGATCTTCTTCCAAAGGGCCCACCCTTGCTTAATTGTGTCATATGTCTCAAAACCTAATCCGTTCATGAAGAACACACCTAATGGGATATTTAATTCTCGACAATATCGGCATGTACGTAAAAGATCATCATCTGAGTAGTCCCTGCCATGAGCCCTCCTAACACCTTCCACACCAGATTCAGGTGAAATAGTCAGAAGAACACCATCTGCAGGCCTATTTTCAATAAGGTAACTAAGAAATGACCTATCAGCTGGCTCGAATAATTCAAATCCAATAGACCGGATATGTGACCACTTTTTCCCTTTCAACACTTCTATTAATCGTTCCACATGTTTTCTCCCACCTAGACGTGGATCCTGAAATAAGAAGACTGAGCTTATTTTCTGTTCATCTAATATCATAAGGTCCTCTAATATCTTTTTAGGGGACCTAAACGCAGGGTTTTCTCTATTCATCAACTTCATGTAACTGTAACTTGATCCTCCACAAGTGGCACAGTTAAAGGTACACCCCCTACAGATAGGTAAACTCCACAACTTTGCTTTAGACATGGGAGGTGTTAGTGCTCGAGTACCCGGCTCAACTAGCTTTAATCGTGTGAAATCCAGTGAATCAAGTGTCTCAACCACCTTAATATCGTCTGTCCTAACAACACCTTTTTCTCTGTCTACAAAGGTTAGATTTGGCGTTTGATGGAATGCAGTTGTTCTATCGAATCTACTAATGTTACCTACTAACTTAAAAAGGGGTTCTTCCCCCTCTCCTCTTACCACACAGTCGATAAACTGGAAGTTTGATACAATTTCATCCGCAAAATAGGTTGAAGTTAAACCCCCAAGGACAACGATGGAGTCAGGGTGGTTTTTTTTACAGATTTCCGCTACCTTTATCGCACCCTGTGAATGGACAACCCAGTGAAGGTCGATCGCGTATATGTTCGAATCAAGTTTCTTTAGAAAATCTTCTACATCAAATTTGTTGTCGATAACCATTTTCTCAGCTATGTTCACTATCTTCACCTTGATCCCTCGATCTTGAAGATATGAGCCAATGCTAACGAAGCCTATGGGAAACGTTATAAACACAGCGGTACATATTGGTACTGTATTAGCTATTGGTCCTGTAAACCAAAACTCTCTCCGAAAATCATAAAAGCTGGGTGGATGTATTAAGACTACATCATAGGCAACCAATGGAACCGCTTCTTTAGGCTAGTAAATTCCTATTTATCTTTTATGAAAGTCTTATTAAAATTCTTTAGATTTAATTAACTCAAACCGATTTTATCATAATACTAGCGTAATCGACCTTAATCCTTTTTAGACGTCTTCTACACAAAAAGGATAGTGATATTGTACCTAATACAGGCTGAACCTATGTGCGCGAAAATCTTTCTTTAGGGTAAAGTTCAGATAAGTGAACATTCAGGCACTCTGACTGAATCAGAATCAACCAGTCAATTGCGTCGTTGACATTAGGCAGATAATTAGCTTCTTCTACTATTTCTTGGAACCTAACTGCACCATATCGATCTGTGACAAATATGAAAAAAAGGCCTCCTCTCTCGCCATCAATGTAAGTAAACTTCTTAGCGAAGTCTCCAACTTCGTCTATAAGAATTGGAAAGGGAGTTTGTAGATCATCTAGTTGACTGAGAGGGCTGATGGTTGAGCGGAGAGTTATTGCTATAACTTCGCTATCTAAACTATTTATTTTAACATACGAATCAATTAATTCTTTAAGTTTCTTCAAACACTCTTGGCACCGGTTTCCATGGTAGAAAAATAGTACAAGGTTCTCTTTATTTGATTGGAGGGTTGTATAAGGTATCACTTGTTCGCGTTCAAGCTTATGCTTTAGAGAGTTAGCTTTCATGTATAAAATCAAGATAACCAGTAAAAAGATTTTGAACCTTATCTATAAACGTTCTTTTGTTATTAAATAATTAAGCTATTTTTGATTAGAAATAAATTTGTAAATGAGCAGCATAGGTTTATTGGTGCAGAAAAGGTGGATGATAGAGATCTGCAGGACTATATAAATAGGAATAAGCTTGATGCGAAAATACTTTACTTTGATAAACCAACGGTGACAGTTGAAGACGCAGAAAAGCAGTTAAAGATCGGTAAAGAACGCATAATCAAGAGCATCCTGCTTATGAACGAAAAAGGTCAACCGATTTTGGTTATAGTAAACGGGGACAAGAAGGTCTCATTCGATAAGGTTTCTAGGGTTGTTGGAACTAATGTTAGAATAGCGAAGATGAAGGAGGTTAAAGAAGTATTAGGTTATGAAGTTGGAGCAGTTCCACCTATAGGGCACAAAAGTAAAGTGATAACCTTACTTGACTTAGGCACACTCAAGTACGGGAAAGTGGTAGGTGGAGGGGGTAGAACAAGCGCATTACTTGAGATAGATCCTCGAGATGTGCTTAAGTTAAATGACGCTAAGTTTTGTGATGTCAGTGAATAAATTAAAAACATCTAAAGACTAAAAAAAGAGAAAGGTTAGAGGGAATCCCCTCTTCTATCTACTTCTTCCTTTTTACAAGCAGATATGCTGCAGCACCAACAACAATTACTACCACAATGATACCTGCTATCAGAAGTGTATTGTCTTGTGAGCCAGGTTGTGTGGTTGTCGTAGTTATCGTGGTTGCTGTCGTAGTTGTAGCAGTAGTTGCAGTAGTTGTTGTAGTGGCAGTGGTAGTGGTTACGGTAGTTGAGGTTGTTGCTGTTGTAGTTATTGTGGTTGCTGTGGGTGTTGTTGTTTCCTCAAAAATGTAGGTGTTTGCTAAACTATCCCAGAACACGTATCGGCCCACGGGTATATCAGGTCCCTTTATGTTTGCTGATTTAACATTCAACCAGACAAGGTTGTAAAGTGGGATTTCTGGGAGGTCTGTTAAAAGTATCGTTTCTACTTGTTGTAGAATTTGAATCTGCTTGTTCGGATCTGGTTCGGCTCTCCAAGCGTCTAGAAGTTGGTCGACTTGCGGGTTACGGTAAAGCATAGTATTTGAGAACTGTACACCTGGTCTAATCCACGAGGAGTGGAAGAGCTGGTATGACCACATTGTTTCAACCCAGCGTTTTAGAAGGACAAAGTCAAACTGGTACTTTGTCTCAAGGTCTAGCATAGTTCCGAAGTCAACTCTCTTAAGAACAACTTCTATTCCTACCTTAGAAAGATGGTCCTTTACCAGGTCAGCGATCGCTGCTTCCTCTGCTTCTCCTGTACGAGTTAGTAATTCTATCTTGAACCTTTTACCATCCTGCCCTACAGGGTAACCAGCTTGGTCTAGGAGTTGGTTAGCTTTTGTCAGGTTATATGTGTATTTTGGTAGGTTAGGTGATTCTGGGATGATAGGCATTAGGATTCTTGTTGTTGGTTTACATAACCCAAGTGTTGCCTTTGTTGTTAAATCATCTCTATTAATTGCGTAAGATATTGCCTGTCTAACAAGTGGGTTATTTAGTATTGTCCTATTTGTGTTGATTTGGAGTACCATTTTGTACGGAGGCATGTTATGAGCAATTACCTTTAGGTTAGGGTTAGTTCCTAGTCGTGCCGCCATCTCATATGCGAGTCCTCTGAAGACGTAGTTTACGTCACCAGTTTCTAGAGAAGAGAGCATTGTCGTTGGGTCTGTGACAAATCGCACTATCACCTTTTCTAGGTACGGCTTTGGAGCATCCCAATATTTTGCGTTTCGTTCAAGGACGATATGACTTCCTTTTACCCATTCCTTAAAGACGAATGGCCCTGTCCCAATAGGATTTGTTCTAAATGTGCTTGTTTCAAAGTTCTGACCTTCGAGAATATGTTTTGGTACGATAGAGGTGTCAAGTGACGCGATAAGCCTCATTTGTATACCAGGTAAGAATTGTACCGGCTTTATCTTAACGCCTGTTGAGTTGAGGATCTCAACTTTAACGTCTTTAAAGTACGCAGCCGAGAATATATCATACTTGCTTAGGATGTTTTCAAAGGAGAACTTTACGTCTTCCGCAGTAAAAGGTTTACCATCATGCCAGGTTACACCAGAACGTAGTTTAAACTCATAAGCACCTTCACTATCTAGAATCTTCCACGATGTAGCTAAACTTGGTATATAGTTGAGTTGGGGATCAGTGTTTAGAAGACTTTCAAATATCTGTGCTGCAATAAAGCCTGTATTCCACTGACCTGTTGTTGGGTCGAGAACCTTTGGTTCTGCGACTAGACCGACAATGATCTGCCCTCCAACTTGAGGACCTGCATTTGTTTGTGGTAGAAAGGCGAAAGCGAATAATGTTAACAGCATTACTGCTATAATTTTTGTTATTGTCTTTTGCATTTGCTTTACTCCAAAAATTCCATTATATAAGTTTTCCACCATTCAATTTTAAAGTGAAATGCAAAAATATCACTTTTTACCTTAGTTTTCTAAAAAAAATTGAAAATTATATGTTTAGCCTACCTTAACCGATAAATGATCTCCATTATCAACTAAGCGAACACCATTCTTCTCCGACTGGTATCTGAAATATGCTAACTTAGGGTTTTGGCTTACAGCATCTAAGAGCTCTACTTTGTTTCCATTTTGTTCAACGAAGTATAAGTCTGCACCATCTTCATCCAGATTCTTTGTGAGAATCATTCCTTTGTTTTCCATCGGCCCCATGATCGGGTAGAAGATGAAATTGCCAAGGCTATAGGTTACAACCTTACCTTTGTAGACGTTTACTGGCTGTATTGTATGGGGGTGCCCACCAATTACAAGGTCACATCCAACATCGACAAGAAATTCACCTAAACGAGTAACGTAATCTAGAACTACTTCGTTATAAGGAGAGAGACCTGCGCCCCAATGTATTTGCGTTACAACAAAGTTGTTGCCTTGCTTACACTTTTTAATTACATTCTTGATCACGTCGAGGTCCTCTCTCAAGACTTCACCTCCAACTATGTACGGTGCCGCTGGTTCCTCTAGAACCTCTCTTGGATCGATATTGATCTTAGTTATTACAGTTAATCCAGCTACACCGGGTTTATCCTTTTTCCCTAATGCTTCTGGGGCGAAGGTAGTCGTTACGCCAACTAAGCCAACCTTAACGCCATCAACCTCTACTGTTGCTGGTTCGAATGCTTCTTCTAATGTATGTCCATACCCGTAGCATTTTATCGATTCCTGTGTTAGGAGTTTAACTGTGTCTTCAGCTGACTTAAGTCCGTAGTCCATTATGTGGTTGTTTGCTAGAGATACCGCTGACGTTTGTATTTGTTTCAAGAACTTTAATACATCTGGTGTTGTCTTTAAAGCCGAGTACTTGTTCATTGGTTTTGCAAGAGGATCGATTACAATCGGCGTCTCAAGGTTGGCTACTCTCAGCTTACACCTATTAAACAGGGTTTTTAGGTTTTCCCCTATAGAAAGCTTTGAGGGATCTTCTGCGTAGAGGTCACCGCAGAAGCAGAAATCGTATTGCTCCATTACTTGCACCAAGTCTTCTTGATTACCCTGAGCGCGTTTTGTCCTATTACCTTAGATATTTCTTGGTCAGAATATCCGTGTTTGACTAGCCAGCGTACAATATTAGGGTATTCTGATGGATTTTCTAGTCCATCTACGTAAGGTACCTCTTGAAATTCTGGGAGGTTAGCTCTAAATGCGGTGCCTATTGAAAGCTCCTTTGCGAAAGCGTGATGCAACGCTACATGGTCACCGAACAGGGTGTCTGGCCCGAACCCTATGTAGTTGATTCCAACAAGCTTCTCTATGTACACAAAGTGCTCCATAATAGATTCGATGCTATGTGTTCTGTTCTTCATCGTCAAAGTAGTATGTGGGGCTGCTTCAACACCTATGATGCCCTCCTTCTCTGCGAGGGCTTTAATGATTTCGTCAGGTTTCATCCTCCTTGAGGGCCATAAGGCTTTAGCACCTGCATGCGTGCAGAACACTGGTTTCTTACTTGCTTCAATTATCTCGAGAGAAGCTTTTTCACCTGCATGCGATATATCGATCGACATCCCTAACTTGTTCATCCTCTCTACCAAGTCATATCCTCGATCTGTTAGACCAAAATCGTTTTTGTTAGCGATGCCAGATGCGTATTCGTTACCTTCACTGTAAACAATACCCATGACTCTAACACCTAACCCGTAGAGCACATCCACCTTATCGTACTCTGTCCCCATGTGTGGTGCTGATTCCAGGTGTATAACCAACGCAGCTTGGCCATTATCATGCGCTCTTTGTAGGTCTTCAACCCTTCTAGCTAGAAAGGCAAAGTCTTGGTGGTCTAGGTCAGAGTTGAACATACCTATTTGGTGGACTACGTTTTCCCATGCCCAAGCGTCAGGAGACTTAGCTATTGCTACACCATCATTTAAGGCTTCGAAGACCACGTCAACCCCTGATGCTGCAACGCCTTCGTAACCTATTGCTTGCCTACTCCTTCGTAAGTACTCCATTGTGTCATTAGGATCGTCTGGGAAGACGAGAAGGTGCTCATGCATGGAGATACTTAGGTACTTTTCGAATATCGATTCAACTCGTTCCTCCTCTTTCTTGGATAATGGTATAACGGACGACTTAACTCGTCCTACTTCTTTTGCGAGTTTAAATTCCTTGTAGTCCTTACCTGCTTCAAGGTAGCTAAAAGACTTATATCCATTATATTTTTTTCTTTTAGATATCATTATTCGGCGGTTGCGATGTATCGTCTTATAAACATTAACAACGCTTATTGGACCACGTTTCTAAGATGGAAACACGCTGTAAAGTGCTCCTTCTCAACTTCAGAAAGTTTAGGTTCCTCTTTTCTACAAACATCTGTTGCGAAGGGACAACGTGTGTGGAACCTGCATCCTGGAGGGGGATTCACTGGCGATGGTGGTTCTCCTTCCATAACAGGCAGAGGCTTCTCCTTAGCGGTCTTTGGATCAGGTGGCGGTATCGATTCTAGTAGGCCTATAGTATAAGGGTGGTGTGGTTTACTAAAGATGTTCTTAGCAGGCCCTTGTTCAATCACCTTACCAGCGTACATAACCGTGATTTTATCAGCGATGCCTTTTAGTAGAGGCAATTCGTGGCTAATAATAACGTAGGTTAAGTTATACTTACTTTTTAAGTCGATCAAGAGATTTAATATCTGTGCTTTAATAGTGACATCCAAAGCCGCGGTTGGCTCGTCGAGTGTGACGATTTTCGGTTTTAAGGCAAGCGCTCTCGCGATACATACTCTCTGCCTTTGGCCACCACTGATCTGATGTACATACCTGTCTAGAAAGGCTTGAGGCGGAACCATCCCAACATCCTGTAGAAGAGATTCTATTATTGAACTGTTGTAATCTATTTGGTGTACTTTGAAAGGTTTTTCTAGTATTTCTTTTATCGTCTTTCTAGGGTTTAGAGAAGAGTATGGGTCTTGGAAGACGGCTTGTACGCTCTTCCTAAAAGCCCTTAGCTTATTTTTATCAACTAGTATTTCCTTTAAGTCTTCTCCAAAGAACTTTAACGTTCCTGATGTAGGAGGTTCAAGGCCTAAAACCAATTTGCTCACGGTCGTCTTTCCACTACCCGATTCACCTACAATACAGTGTGATTCACCCTCTCTCACTATTAGGCTTATACCGTCAACAGCTTTAATTTCAGCCTTCTTTCTAAATCCAACCTTTACAGTGTAGTATTTCTTAACATCCTCTGCGAATATGGCAGCTTCATTCAACGAACCAACACCTCACTTTCTTGGTTTCATTATACTTAACAAGCGTTGGTTCGGTATAGCAAGCTTCTGATGCCTTGTCACACCTATCAGCAAAGTCACAAGCCTTCCTGCCCTTTTCCACCTTCCCCATCTCAGATATAGTCTTGGACAGCTCCCTTGTTCGACCGTGGTAAATAGCTTGTGATGAAGCGATCAACATTTGGGTATAAGGGTGAACCGGTTTGGAGAAGATCCCTTCAGCGAGGTCTTCTTCAACCACCTTGCCATTGAACATCACATATATTCTATCTGCGATGTAGGAGGCGAGGCCTAGATCGTGAGTGATAAGCATGATCGATAAGTTGAACTCCTTTCTAAGGGCGTTTAGGAGTTTAAGTATCTGAGCTTGAATCGTTAGATCGAGTGCTGTTGTTGGTTCATCTGCTATCAACAGCTTAGGATTTGCTGACACGGCCATCGCTATGAACACACGTTGAGCCATTCCTCCACTGAGTTGGAAGGGATACATCTTAAGTATCCTTTCAGGGTCGGCTATTCTGACCTTTTTTAATAGGTCGATCGCTTGCTCATAAGCCTCCTTTTTAGTGATCTTATCATTATGTGAGCTTAATGACTCTACCATCTGATCCCCAACAGAGATAATTGGGTTAAGATATGATATAGGGTCTTGGAATATTACTGTGACATCTTTCCCTCGAATCTTCGATAGTTCCTTATCATTAACTTTGAGGATGTCCACACCATTAAACATTATTTTGTCGGCGGTGACGGCTGCGTATGGAGGTAGTAGTTTCATCACAGCCATAGCTAAGGTGGATTTACCACTCCCAGACTCACCTACTATAGCGATGCATTCACCCTTCTCCATAGTGAGTGAAACGTCTTTTACAGCGTCAACACGGAAGATGGTACTCTTATAAGTTACGTTGAGGTTTTGGACATCCAACAAAGATCCGTTTTCAACTTCCACACCAATCACCTAATGGTTTTAGGATTGAGTATATCGTTCAACCCATCCGCTAACAAGTTGATAGCGAGCACTGAGATTGTTATAAAGAGGGCAGGGTAAAGTAGAGTCCACCAACCACCAGCATAAATTGCTTGCCTAGCAATGGCCAACATCCTTCCCCAACTTGGTACATTTGGATCACCCAATCCAAGGAAGCTAAGGGCTGCTTCTACAAGAATAGCATCAGACATCTGTAGCGCTGAGGCAACCAGCATAGGTGGTATCACGTTGGGTAAGATTTCATTAAACATTATGTCTATATTGCTGGCTCCAATAACCCTACTCGCTTGTATATACTCGCGTTCCTTTATTGTGAACACTTCGGCTCGGACGATCCTCGCTATCGAAGGCCATGAGAAGATGCTTAAGATCAATATAATGTTTAAAAGAGTTGGGCCAAATATGATTACTGCAAAGATTATGAGGATGAACCTAGGTATTGATAGGAAGAAGTCGGTTATCCTCATTAATAATTGATCAGGTTTTCCTCCAAAGTACCCTGCAAACAACCCAACTAACACGGCTGTGAGAACCGTTAGAGTGGTCGAGGTTACACTGACAAACAAAGCGGTTCTAACACCATATATAGTCCAACTAAATACATCTCTCCCAAGTTGATCCGTACCCATCAGGAAATCAGAGTTAGGTGGCGTCAACCCAGTTGAGTACCCTGTTTTAAGTGGGTCTTTATCTGTCAAAAAGCTAGCCATAGTGCCGAGAAAAAGTATTGTAATCAATAGGATCAATGATAAGGTTAGAGATCTGGATCTACGTAATGTTTGTTTTATATTAATGTTCGACAGTTTAAGACGCATTTGGTTCACCTTAACTTAACTCTAGGGTCGATATACGTGTAGACTATATCAGTGACTATGTTCGCGATTATTACAGAAATTGACGTGAAAATGAACACCCCCATTAGAAGGGGATAGTCTCTGGCATCTATTGCCTCAATAGTTAGCCTTCCTACACCAGGCCATGAGAAGATCGTTTCAGTTATGACGACCCCACCGATTATCAACCCGAGCTGGATACCAGCAACCGTAATAATTGGTAGGAGCGCATTTTTCAAGGCATGCTTGAAGAGTATCTTCCTACTATTCAACCCCCTAGCCTTCGCCGCTATTATGTAATTCGAGTATAACGCTTCGATCATCGAAGTCCTTGTCAGTTTAACATAAGTCGCCATCTGTATTAGAGCAAGCGATACAGCAGGCAGGATGAGATGCCATCCTACATCTAGCACATACTTTAATCCGTCGTCCCATGATAGCCCGAGGCTTACATACCCACTGAGTGGGAAGAGTCTAGTTTGGATCACAAAGAATAGGACCAGAAACTGGGCTAATGCGAAGATCGGAATTGAATAAAACACCAAGGTTGTAGAAGAGATCAGGTTATCTGCTGTTGAGTCTTTCTTAATGGCTGCAACTACGCCTAAGAAGATACCTAATGATATGGCGATGAGTGCTCCTGTGCCAGCTAGCAAGATGGTAAGCGGGATTCTCTCGAAGATAACGTCTACAACCGCCCTCTTAAACGTGAAAGAGTAACCAAGGTCACCTGTAAAAAGTTTACTAAGATAGATAATCAGTTGCTCATGTAAAGGCTTGTTAAGTCCATAGATTTCCCTGATCATTTCCACAAATTCAGGTGAGGCACCTTCCCCAGCCATCAGCACAGCCGGATCACCGGGTGCTAATCTAAGTAAAAAGAACGTGAATATTACAACAGCAGGCACCATTAAAAACGATATTACAGTTCTTTTAAGAAGGTATTCTTTTGTACCGCCAGGCATAAAGACACTACTTCAGTAGATGTTCAAGCTTACTATAGTTTGGATTAGGGTAACTTGTTTTACTCTGCTTCAATCCGATGTTGAGGATGGATTCTGTTGTTATCAAAGAGGCTTTAACGGGATTTATTACTGGAACCTTCAATGAGTCTTTAACAAGTTCGTCGACAAGAGCGTAGCCCATCGACATGCATCCTAGAATCACGGCGCCGCCACCATTTTCTTTGAGCGCCGTAGATATTATTCCAGTTAACTTGTTAGATGCCTTTTCCCTGTTTTCAATAAAGTCTATGACAGGTATTTCAGCAGGGACTATGGATGTGACATATTCACCAAACCCATATGCCTTAACTATGTGCTTTGTTAATATTACAGTCCCCTCTAAAGGGGAGACAATAACAAAATCATCTGCTAGCTGTGAAGCTAGGTTAAGCGACGCCTGCGCAGGGCCGACGACGAGCTTGTCAATTAGCTCTCGTGCAGCTCTAATTCCAGGGTCCCCAAAACAACCTACTATAAAAGCGTCATATGCTCTTTGTAGGTTGTATATTTTGGATAAATAGGATGATGATGCATAAGCTTCTTCTACACAGGTCTCTATTGTCATAGGCCCTTGGTCTACACCTATAATATCAACCTCTGAATTATGGACTATAGAGTTTGCAATAGTCCTTCTCCTTTTAGACTCCTCTTTTGATAAGCCAATGCCTGGTATTATATATCCTATTTTGAACTTCTTGTGCACACCCATTTTATGTCTTATTGTGTCAAAATGGGACACTATATAAACTTAAAAACTTCAACATAAACAATTTTTGGATATAAGTTAAAAAAGAGAGTTTTTCTTAAGACATTTATTGAATATAACCATTTTTTGACGATATTATAAAATGATGAAGGGAATGTTTATGCTCAAAAACATTTTTATTATAGAAGAAAATATCCTTGCCCATGCCAAAACCAGTAGTAGACGCAGATACATGCATAGGTTGTGGAGCTTGTGTTGCTGTCTGTCCAGACGTCTTCGAATTGGGAGAGGATGGGAAGTCACATGTCAAGGACCCTGATGCATGCGATAAATGCGATTGCCAAGCAGCAGTTGACGCTTGCCCAGTTGCAGCAATAACTCTAAAATAAAATTCTTCTGGAAACACAGCACACTTTCATATTTTTTAATCCCCTTAATAACTTAGAAAGACTTTAACAAATACCCTTAAGACCGCCATCTAAGCTAACTATGAACCCTACCTATAACCGTTAAACGTTATAATCTACCTAAACATATCTTCTCCAAATACCACTTAAGTGACCACCTAGTCTAGATTATATGAAGGTTTGAATCGATTTTGAATCTTCTCCAGTACAGAGTGAAGAGTGGTGTACTCCATTTCTTCAGGCCCTAACCTAGAAGGCATAAAGGGGCCTTGTCTACGAATATAATCCGCTATCTTGTTAGCTAAAGGCCTCGCTCTGTCAAAGGCAGGATCGTAGAATAGGTCTGATGGCCCTACAAGCTGACCTTCATTTAATTAGAAGCCTAAGGCCACTACTCTTGGAGACCCATCGAACCTCGTACACTTGGCATTCTTAATCGACACAGGCATTAAAGGACCTTGATGCGAGCCTCTCATCCAGCCTGCAACTAAGTGTTGGAAAGCAAATGGTTCTAAAATTTCTCCTACTGTGGGGAGACCATGCTGAGCCCTAACGAACAGGACTGGGTCATTCTTCCCAACATATCTCCCAGGGATTAAAGAGAGCCTAGTGGTACTGGCAACTGAGGCTGAAAAGCCATCAGTCCTTCTTATTACAGAGTGTATTACGTATCGGTGAGTTGTACCTATGAGGGCGAGGAGGTCGTATAGTTCTTCGGGGGTGTTCAAATCAACCAGTTTGTCTTCTATAATATCCATTACTCTAAAAGTAAATCCTTTGTGCAAAGCTTCATCGATGATGAGACCGGCCGTGTTAAAAGGGTCTGAGAAGATCTTGTATAAGGGCAGGTTCCATGCGCCTGGCTCGGTTTTGTCTGCCATAAGTATCACGTTTGGTTCGCTTGTTCTCTCTTCAAAGGTTACTTCGGCAACGCCAGGACCCATACCTTTGAGATTTCCTGAGAATGCTATAGAAAGTAGGTCTTGACCGGCAGCATATAATTTAAGCTTCTTAGAAACTTTCATTTACTGAGGTAAACGTTTCCCATGCTAGGGCGTGAATCTTAGGGTTATTCACACCTTCTTTATACGTCATTATAAGCTCGATGTCATCCCCTACAGCAGTGACGTAGAAGTCGATGATCACACCCGATTTTTTGGCCTCTCTTAAAGATTCTGAGGCTACTTTAGTTGTTCAGGGTATACCATGTGATGGCCCACTAAGCTACCAACATCTGCTTTTATGATTGACAAGGTGACTTTCAACCCTGATCACGTTTTTATGAAAAAATCTACCCAATAAAGTCTTTGTTTCCATAAGATTGTATAGACTGATTCCTTAAAGACATAGTAATGATCTACTGTAAGTTGGTGTAAAAATGACTAGAGAAGATAAAATAGCGTACAAACTTTTCTAATTATTGTCACCTTAAGAAGCTAAGCTTAAATCCATGTTACATATGTCTTCGACCTTGGAGAACATTAATGAAGATATTCAATTATAAAGAGGTCGATTTAAAGAAGGCAGAAGAAGGCTCACAGAACCTCTATGTCAGATGGCTGATTACAAAGGACATGGGTGCGGAACACTTTGCGATGCGATTATTCGAAATGGAGATCGATGGATATAGCCCAAAACATAAACACCCCTGGGAGCATGAAGTCTTTATCTTACAGGGAACTGGGGTAATTTATTCACAAGAACAGGAGAAGAGTTTCAAATCCGGGGATGTGATCTTCATTCCAGCAAATGAGGAGCATCAACTCAGGAACACAGGAAAGGAGACTGTTATATTCCTCTGTCTAATTCCCTTCCTATGAGCTATATCCTTCAAGGTGGACTCTAATAGACAGGTACAAATTTATTGCGCTTAAACTGTTACCTTATTAACTATTGAACACGCAACGAGTAGGAAGGTGAAGCCTACTTCTTTAGAATCCTTTGTTTGGCATGTTCAAAAACCTCCTTAGCTAAGGCGAGAGCCTTAACTGCCTCATCTGAGCTATCAAAGTATCTAGATGGTACCTCACCAGGTAGCCCATTAGGGTAACGTGTTGGTATATAGTAGTCATCAAGCCTCTTCGCATCACTAGTAGGCTTGAAGGTTGGGTCGATCGACTCAGCGATCTTCAACAATTCAGCTACTGAATGTGTAAAGATAGGTTCTCTTATATGGTCGTATATGAAAGCCTTAAGAGCCTTTTCTGCGCTCTGCTGGCACAAAAATAGTGCTAGGTAGTAACGTTGAGCTTTAGTTAGCATTTCTGCGTCCTTAAGTTCGTCCTCAGCCTGTGTTAGCCACCTTAGGGCTTCAGTTCTTCGGCTTCGACTCATAGATCACCATCCCAGTTCTTAAAACATATCTTAGAAACCTGCTGATTTTTACACCCTTCTCTAATTCCTTTTCAGTGAAGGCGAGTATATCTGATGCAATATTCCGTTCGACTTTTGAATATATTTCGCTCATCCATTCTTTCCCGGTTTTTGAAGGTGGCATAACGACTAAAATGTCCAGATCGCTGCCACTCCAAACCTCTCCTGTAACATATGAGCCGAATAACACTATCTTAAGGGCGCCCAAGTTCTTGAGTTGCTCAACTATTCCTCCAAGCTCCATCTTAAGGTCTCTCATTCGCTCTAAAGTCTTTTCTTGAGGGCTCTTTAGCATGTACTTAATTTTATCAAACCAATATATATGCATATCAGAAAATCTTTAGGTTAATTTTAGAACAAACGTTACCCCTTCTTGTAACAACTCCTTAAACTAAGGTGTAGATGTAGATGGGTAAATCAGTTATCTTGGGGGACTAAACTAAAGTCCAACCATGCCATAAAAGACCGATTTCCCTATAAACATCTAACTATTCACAAGTGTATCAAATATAGAACAGACAGGATGTATTCAAATCTCGAGAACCATGTGTATAATATATAATCCCTCTCCTCAAGTTCTTGGCTCAAGGATGATATGCGGTCTACTATGCGAAAAGCAAAGAGCTGAAGATGTATAGAATGAGAGTCATAAAGGTTCTAGTAGTTCAACTTTTCTAGCTTGCATTGTTTTTAACACGACATCACTGACATTTACACTATCTCTTGTGTTTTCTGGTTTCTATATAACTTCTATAATCTTCTTCGCTTGTGAATATTTTCCATTTTTCGAATCTGCCAATCTTGACTTGTCTTACGATACATTTCTTACCGGTTCTTAACTCTGCTGATTTTAAGAAGTGTATTGCTTCTTTCTTGTTTTTCATGAGATATGGCCAGTGCAAGAGACATTGCTGTCTTCCGCATTCAGGACAAACGAATTTGTTGTGAGTGCAACTTGAGGAGAAATATTAATTCCACCCGTAGCAGGTTTTACATGGGTTTTCTCTTGTATATTTCCATTTCATCTGTATCAAACATTTTTGTATTTGAAAACCTTCTTTGTCCCGTCTCTGAAGGTTCTTGTGTATCCGTCAATGTGTTTCTTGTTTCGCTCGTTTTCCTCTTCATTCAGATTTTTCCAGTCAAGATTTCTACCTAAAAATCTGTATGTTCTTGTTTTATCGTCAACTTCATATAATGCCCTATCAATTTTGAGCACTTTTGTCATGCTTCTATCAAGGTAAGGTCTGTTTAAGTAGCTTTCCACAATGGTCAAAATAGCTATAAAATTGGTAGTTTAAGATGGTAGCTCAAGATATGATTTACCTCATCAAAATTTCTACTCCAAATAACAAAGATGAGAGATCAAATTGTGTGTCCTTTATTTATATCTCTCTTGCAGTCTCTTTTGAACTGCTTCACTTGTTAACTCTCGAATAGCATCAGACGCAACCCACCGAGCACTTCTTGAATTCATTTCTTGAATCTCTTTTGCCGTTTCAATTGCCTTCTTGTTCAGATTTAGATTCCGTTTTCCGATATTTCTTAATGCCCAGTTGACTGCCTTTTTGACGTAATTTCTATCATCATTAGCCCCCTGTTTTATCACGGGTAGGAAGACCAAAAATTTTTTGTCTGGTGATTCCTTCTCATACCACGCTAGACACGCTATCAAGACAAAACCTGCGCGCTTTTCAAATTCTTTTTCGCGCTTTGCCCATTCTATTGCCTTCTCCCATGCCATTAATGTCTTACTAAACAAGTTCATGCAACACTGATCACATACGTCCCATGAGTCAAAATCCTTTATCCACAAATCCATTTGTTTTCTTGTCACTAAATTCGGATCATCAATCATACTCGCAAGTATACGTGCTTCATGAATGCCTGAAGACCAAAGCTGTCGAGCAAGAGAGTGATCCTTTCCAATTTCTTTTGCCATTCTCCTTAGGTTCGGAATGGAAACTCCATAAGTATTTTCTGGATTAATACCAAACCGTGCCATACCCTCTATTGCCTTGGGATCAGATAATGCCCTTAGTTTCTTGAGAATGTTCTTGTATTGCATTTTTTCCTTTTCATGTTCTTTCTTTTACTGGTTGCCGTAATATTGTCTTCATTTTTTCTCCAGGCACTCGTCTTGGATCAGAAAGGTAGATTTCGTGGTGGAGGCCATTTTCAATGAGATTTTTCTTTTCCATCAATTTTCTCATCTTTGACAACGATTCAGGTTCAGTTGAATAAGGACCAACGTGCATAATTTGAATACATTTACCTTCGGTTATTTTCTCGAACATGATTTCCTGGGCCAGTTCTATATCTTTCTTCTTAATGGTCTCTGCCTCGGCTTTCTCAACAATTTCAGAAGTTACGAATTTTGGCATACGAATGAGAAGCTTCCATCGCCATTCCTCACGAGGAACTTCCAACGCGGCCTTATCAGATTCAACCCACCAAAGACCCTCAAGTTTTGGAACCCCAAAATCATTACCTTGCTTTTTGCAAAGGTTCTTTACACCATAAGCGATGGTATATAGTGCCTCTATCTTAGCTGTAAATTCTTTGCTGCCAGGAGCACCTCTGCCTTCTATTGCTAAAAATTGTGCTTTGTCAAATTCAACAATTTCCGGTATTGCCTTTGCCGTATAATATGTTTTGTATTCCTTTGTTAGATCCAATTTCGTTGCTGCCACAGTTTTAATCTCCTCCTTTTAAATAAAATCGGGTTCTACATAAATTTTTCCTAAAACGAAAGCTTGTCAATCGGTTTGTACGCAACATCTAGGCTTCAAGAGATTCATTAGCATTCCATTTTGGTGATGTTCCAGATTAAAAGATAGCCCCTAAGCACTTACCCCTATAAGTGAATATTATAATTGAACTTTAATGTGCATGCCGCCAATTTTTGCTTCTGCTAGAAAGAAAGCCAGGCTAGTGGGTCATTTCTCCAACTTCTCTTCGGCCTTCTTCCAACTCTTTCACTTGCTCCTCATCTATCTTCAAGAGCAGTGCTTGGAATTCTCCAAAGTGTGTCTTCTCTTCCTTTGCGATGTCAAGCAAGGTCGTCTTAATATCTGGATCTTCTGTCATAGCAGCTAACTGTTCATATAGGTTTATCGCATCAAGTTCAGCGATCATTCCACTCCTTAATATTTCCCTATCCAAATCTTCTTTCTTAACCTTAGTAAGGTTTCGAGGAATTTCAGAAAGCATGGTCTTCAAAATAAGGATTAGAGAAAGTTGATTTAAACCTTCCGATATCTAATATTTTTTGTAATAGGTTGTTATAGGGGAAAACCATTACGTACCACTTTCTTTATCTACTTCTTGGATTAATACTGACAAACAATTTTTGGTCAACAGCGTCATCCATCCCCTCTCTAAGACAATGTTATTGGTAGAAATATATACGGTAGATCTTCTCATCTAACGATAGGACGAACGTACCTTATACCATTGGAGCAAAGATTGAATGTTTGCCTGTTACTAATTTGAATTGGAGAGTGTAGAATAAGTTAGGTATTTTGGCACAATGATTGCTTGGGGGAACATGGTTGAAGAATATTTTAGAGTAGTCTAAATTGTAAGAGATGGCATATTAATAGATTTTACCACCATGGCTTTAGCTCAGGGGGTTCAACGTTCAATAAGGGTTTTAGGAAGGCGACAGCTTGCTCAACACCTGATGCCCTGCTGAAGCATGGGTCTTCGTGTTCAACGCTTAGAACATCATTATAGCCTACTTCGAGGAGGGCTGTGATAACCTTCTTCCATGGTACGTCTCCCCATCCAATTGTCCTAAACTTCACAGCCCTTGCGATTTCGTCTTGTGGCGTGTTTATTAGGACCCCGGTTCTAGAAACACTATGCTTTACGAGTTCAACATCTTTTGCGTGGACGTGGACGATTCTTTTATTGATTTCGTATATGAATTGGACAGGGTCCATCTGCTGCCAAAGCAGGTGCGACGGGTCATAGTTGAATCCGAAGGAGCTATGGTTGTCGGAGACCTTCAGAAGAACCTTTGCTGTGTCAAGGTTGTAATTTAACTCCTGTGGGTGTGTTTCAAAAGCCATCTTAACACCATGGTCTTTGGCGTAATCCAGTATAGGTAACCATTTCTGCTTGAAGAGCTCTAGGTAATTCTCCCAGATCTTTATGTTATGTTGTGGGTAGGTGTACCATCTCCCCCACTCAGGTATGCCACAGAAGGTGGTAATAATTGGGACATCTAACGCGGATGCAGCTTCTATCGTTGTTTTCATCCTCTTTACAGCGAAGTTCGACTTCTCTTCTAAAGAGCCTTTGAACCAAATATCTGTTGAAAGATCGTGTGGGCCTAGAACGTATTGGCCTTCAAGATGGTTACTTAACGCGGAAATCTTTAGCCCATACTTCCCCACTATTTCCTTATATAATGGCGCTCCTCCGTTCACAATCCTGTCGATATCGATGAATTGGATGCCTTTCCAGCAGGGGATCTCTATCGCTTCATACCCTAGCGATGATACGTACTTTAAAGTGTCTTCTAGGGGCTTATCGTTGTAAAGAGCTATTGAAATACCAATTTTCATACTAAAACTACCTAACACATCAGGTGGTGAAGTCAGATATAAGCTTTGGCAAGGTACTTAGTAGTGAATATTGACCTTCTTCCCTTCTGTAGCAGATTCAACCAAAGCATCAAGAATAACATTATTCCTATATCCGTCTTCAAACGTCGCGCCTAACGGTCCAATGTCTTTTTCATCAACTATGGCGTCGATGAGGTGGTATACTTCGTTTATAAACGTGTGATCCCACCCCAATATATGCCCTGACGGCCAATATTTAGCAATGTAAGGGTGAACCTTCTCTGTGACAAGAATGTTGCTCCAACCATGTGTTTTCTCATCACCTTCTTTTATAAAGTATTTTAGCTCGTTCATTCTTTCTAAATTGAATTCGATGGAACCATTTTCCCCGTTGATTTCAAAGTTGTTATAGTTCATTCGACCAGTTGCGAACCTTGAAGCCTCTAATGTACCGATAGCCCCTTGGTAGAACTCTACTACTGCTACAAAGGCATCTTCTACAGTTACCTTACCCATTTTAGTCGAGTTGTATGGGAGAGGACGTTCATCAATAAAATTTTTGATGACAGCGTAAACAGACCTTATATCTCCTAATATAAAGTGGGCTAGATCAATTATATGACTACCCAGGTCTCCGATGGGGCCTGTGCCAGCCTTGTCCTTATCAAGCCTCCAAACAAGTGGAAAATTCGGGTCGATCAGCCACTGTTGTAGATACCTTGCCCTAAAGTGGTAGATCCTTCCCAGTTTACCTGTCTTAACCAGTTCCCTTGCAAGTATAACGGCTGGAACGAACCTGTAGTTGAACGCGACCATCGCCTTAACCTTACCCTTCTTAGCAGTTTCCCACATTTCTTTAGCTTCAGCAGCGTTCATCCCTAATGGTTTCTCGCATAAAACGTGTTTTCCATGCTCAATTGCTTCAATTGACACTTTATGGTGCATATAGTTGGGTAAACAGTTGTCAACAATATGGACGTCTCCATCAGAAATAATGTTACGCCAATCCGTTGTAAACCTCCTGAAACCATAGTTTTCAGCAGCAAGCTTAACATTAGAGACGTTTCTACCATAGATGGAAACAAGCTCAGGTATAGCAGGAGGCGGTGAAAAGAAATGAGGCATATTTTTAAACGCGTAGGAGTGAGCTCTCCCCATAAACGAGTATCCCAGCATTCCTACACCAATCTTATCTGTCATCCAGCACCATCAACATTAAGACGGTGACGGATATTAATTATCTGTTCTAGTGCCAACATTATTGCGCAAAAATATTTAAGGTAGTTAATGTATGAACGAAAATGAAAGTCGATGAAGCTTCGGCAGAAGACAATAATAATCTTACTTCTAACCACATTTTTACTTATCACGGCTCAAATAGCCATTGCGATCAATATGACAGAAAACTTCATCAAATTCGAGGAATCAGATGTAGAACGTGAGATTAAAAAGACACTTAATATAATCGATAAGGATATGATATCTTTAAGCATGACTACCCAAGACTGGGCATACTGGGACGACACATACAAATTCATGCAAGATCGAAATCAGGAATACATCGAGAGCACTGCAACAGACATGGCCTTAGACACCCTTAAACTTAATCTCATGCTTTACATAGACCTTCAAGGCCAAATTGTTTATAGTAAGCATTATGACTTGAAAAACAAGGCCACCCTCCCCCTTCCAGACGAGATAAACAGGCACATTCAGATAGGTTCATTAATCTTTGAAAGTACATTGAAAGGAGAAAAGACACAAGGGTTTATTGCTCTACCAGAGGGGTTGATAATCTTCGCTTCTAAACAAATATTAACAAGCAAACTAGAAGGACCACCGCAAGGAATCCTCATATTCGGGCGTTATTTTGAAACTACTGATATCAAACAGCTTACACAAATCTTGAACTTGACAGTCACCCTATACAGCGTCGAAGACTTAGAGATGCCTTCAGATTTTCGATGGGCCAAATCACACCTAACGGAAGGAGTACCGATCTACGTTTCACCCATTAACATGGATACTATTTCAGGCTATACCCTAATAAAGGACATCTACGGGAATAACGTAGCCATATTAGGGGTAAGTAAGTCACGCCATATCTTTAAGGAGGCACAATCTAATATATTCTATTTAATCTTATCCGCTATCTCTTCATGCATTTTAATAAGCACTGGAACTATATACATAATAGAGAAAAGTGTTTTACGGCCATTAGACAGGTTCAGCGATGAAATTAATAAAATCGGTAAGAGAGGAGATATCTCTCTGAGATTGAAGTTTACAGGCGACGATGAGTTAGCGAAATCAGCTAAGGCAGTAAACAACATGCTCAACGAACTTGAACAAGCCCAAAAGAGGATACAGACTGAACGAATCTCAGCGATTAGCCAAGCTACGACAATAATCGCCCATGACTTAAGAAACCCCCTGCAATCTATTATGAACTATACTTACTTAGCAAAGGAGGACTGCAAATTCTTACCAGATGAGTACCAGGGCTTCGTCGCTAACCATAAGCAGAAATTAGAAGCGATAGAGAAGCAGGTAAAGTACATAGACAAGGCAGTTTTAGATTTATTATATTATGGCACTTCAACGGACATAAAACCTGTTCCGATAGATCTGTACCAGTTGATCGATGAAGTCTTGAATACGATTGACGTCCCATCTGATATAAAGGTCTCAATAGAGCAAAAAACAAGTATTCCAAAAACTAAAACTGACCCACTCATTATAAAACACATCCTAATGAACATCATAATCAACGCTATCGATGCTATGCCAAATGGGGGAAGATTAGCCATCAAAGTCTTTAAAGAAATAGATACAGTTTGTGTGAGCGTAACGGACACAGGAGTAGGGATACCTAAAGAAAACCTTGAGAAGATCTTTACACCCCTTTTTACAACAAAGTCTAAGGGTAAAGGACTTGGTTTATCCGTATCTAAAAAGTTGATCGAACAATTAGATGGGACAATATCTGTTGAAAGCCAAGAAGGAAAGGGTACAACATTCACCGTACAATTACCAATTAAGGAGTAGGTATAGAAGCCAGCTGATTAGAGCAGGTTATAGTTAACTCCAAATTCTCATACACTAAGCGAAAGATTTAAAGAGAATAGTAATCATCACTGGATGAACATAAATATTGCAGAAGACTAAAGCACAGAAGTTTTATGAGGAAAATTCGCTCAATAATTTCTCACGTAAAGACATACTAGAGGGAAACGTAGTTAAGATCAACCCAGCCTTGATAACTATAACAGATGGCTTAGTAGGTAAAATTGAAAAGGAAGAACTACAGAATAGAGTACGGGAAAACGCACTACGGCTCCTAAAGAACAAAGTGAGAACCTTCCATGTGGATATCAACTTCGAAGACTACAAAGGATTCGGAGTAAGAAGACCGGATGTGAACGATAGTATCTTTACAAGAATGTTAAATAAGGAGATTCGTTCTCTTAATGGGTTTCTGAACTTGCATCTTTTAACCAACTCACCACTAGACAAAATCCACAAGTATAGAGATATTGGGGCGGGTGCAATATGCTTCCAACTTGATGCAATAGACAACCCAAGCCAATTAGGTGAGGTCGTTGAATACATCCTCAAATTAGGTGCTACAGCAAGCCCTGTAATAGAGACCGTCGGATCAGAAAGCCTAAGAGTAAAGCCGGTTGAAGAAACAGTGAAGCTTCTAAGCCCCATATTGTATAAGATAGGGATGTTGACCTTTCAGGCTGTTAGTACCGCGTCTAGGTCTGATCAGTCTGATGTTAGGTTTGATAAGGCGCGGGTAGATAAATACGTAAAAAAGGTTAAAGGACGGTTTAAGGGGACAATACAGGTTCAAGGGGGTATCACAAGCAAGACGGTAGGGGAAGCTGTATCTGTTGGAGCAGAATTTCTAGTTGTGGGAACACAGATATTTAGAAACAGAGAAGGTTTGAAACCTGAACAAGTTGTTGAGTTGTTGTTAAAGAAATATAGTGAGACGTTGGCAGAGGTTTAGAGCAACAAGCCACCAAAGCACCATATGCAAAGAATTATATTCGAGCCCGAGAAGGCATTAAGTGGTGTTTATAGGTGATATACGCGAAGATTCTAGAACGTTTACAGTCACTTTCTAACCCAAACATTGTAAAAAGCATGGAACGCTACGGCATTAACACTAAGAACTTGTACGGTGTCCCTATACCCGAGTTAAGACTAATCGCTAAAGAGGTTGGGAAAGATCATGAGCTGGCTTTGAAGCTTTGGGAGTCGAGCATTCATGAAGCACGTATGTTAGCCACGATGATAGATGACCCAAATATGGTCTCTGAAGATCAGATGGGAGCATGGATCAAAGATGTAGATTCATGGGACATATGTGACGCATGCTGTGGAAATTTATTTGATAAAACACCCTATGGTTACAGGAAAGCAGTGGAGTGGAGTGCCAGAGAAGAAGAATACGTTAAAAGAGCTGGCTTCGTATTAATGGCGGAGTTAGCGGTCCATGACAAGAAGTCTAAAGATGAACAGTTCTACGAGTTCTTCCCAATTATTATTAGAGAATCCACTGATGACAGGAACCTCGTCAAGAAGGCTGTAAACTGGGCTCTGAGACAGATGGGGAAGAGAAGCATCACATTAAATCAGAGGGCATTGTACACCTGCGAGCAATTAAGAAAATCAAGTTCTAGGACAGCAAGGTGGATAGCTACTGACGCTTCACGCGAACTTATGAGTAAAAAGGTTCAAACTAAGCTAAGAACTCAGCAGTAGTCTAAACATCTACCTTCTATTATTAACTTGTTTCAGAAGAGGGCGGAGCCCTTGCCTTCCTCTTCGAACCCTTCGGCCTGCCTTTTCTTCTTACATGCTTCTTAACCACTTCTTCCATGGTGGTCGGTGCTTGTGAAGGGGCGGGTTGTTCGATTGATGTCTCTGTTGAAACCATGGTCTTAAGACCTTGGGTTTCAATAACTGTAGGACTAGGTTCAGGTGTAGTGAGAGCTTGTGGTTCAAGTGGCTTAACCTGCTGAACCATGGGCGCAGTAAGTTCTTGAGGTGGTGTGGAAGCGCTTAGTGGAGGTTCTGCCTTAATCCCACTAACCTTTGGTTTGGTTTCTTTTTCGCTAAAGAGCCAGTAGAGGACAAGAGCTATAGCTGAGATTATACCGCCTATTAGGGCTACAAGTGCCCATTGCTGCATCGACATTATATAGCTGAAATCTTAATAGTCTTATATATTTTAGGGTATCAAATATTTTTAATTAACAAATCTAGATATATTAATAACAAAAGAGAGTAGTAATCAGGGATAGGGGGTTTCTTATTCCCTTTTTTCTTAAGACGGCTCTGAATCCGGTTTTTCTTCTTTTAGCTTAGGTTCCTCTACAGGCTCTTGCTCTACTTCAGGTTTTAGCTCCTGCGGGGCTTCTGTTGGCGTCCCTTCCTGCTCTTCTTTTCCTTCACCTTCTTCCTTAGGTGCTTCACCTTCAACCTGTACTTCAGCCTTCTTATATGATCTGTACCGTTTAAATATGATTAAAGAGACTATTAGAATTATTGTAGCTATTATTATAACCCAGATTATCACCATGGTTAGATCCTCGGCGTAGACTGCCTTCATAGATAGTCTACTTGCCTCACCTTTGAACTCTATTTCTATTGGGTTGCTCTTTGAGTTTAAGACACCTGTCCATTCTACAAAGTTATACTTTCCACCCAACGCACCTAGTATCCCCTCCATATTCACAGTATCTGGCGCAGTAAGGATTACCTTAGTAAATTCACGGTATTTTAGTCCACTAGGAGATATGTCGATAATGGCGCCGATGTTTGATGACGCGTCTAAAGTGTACTCTCTCAGTCCTTGAACCTTTGTACTATTAGCCACCAGACCAACACCTGGAACCCTGGCTGAAGCCTCTATCAGATTTTCTCCATGTTGAACTGTCAATAAGTTTACGCATGTTCCATCAGGTAATGTGACTGTCGAAGTTGATCTCAACCCAACACCATTCCAGAAGACCTCAACCCCGGTTGCTGGTCGCCCTTCAACAGAGAGAACCGCTGAAACCTGAACCTCCCTATCAACGACGCTGGTCTTCTCAGTGGTTAGTTTTAAGCTTGCCTTATAAGAGGTTGGGGTTAGTTGCAGAGTTGACGCGGTAAAGCCTTCTGCTGAAATGGTAATAGTGACCTTACTTGTTGAGAGAACGTCACCTATAACTAGGACCTCGCTATCTTCAGCTTTTAAGAAGATGCTGCCAAGTACTTGGAAAGACGATGTATTGCTCGAGGAGATGCTTAAGGTTAGAGACTCCGCTAACACTGCAGGGGAGCCGGCTGAAGAAATGATCTGAATAGCTATTGGTAGTTTTGTACCAGCTAGTGGTTTAATTGAGGTTACGAATAAGGTTGATGGTCGAACTTCATGAACAACGACTGAGGCGCTGCCTGATGGAAGCCCGCTTCCTGAAGCTGAAAGAGTCGATGTTCCAGGTGTCTTACCTGTTACCTTGAAAAGAGAGTAATAGTCTTTCTTGGCGATGAATGTGGTTGATTCAACGTCAGCGATCTTGGTGTTGGATGAGGATAGTGTTACATATGTGTCTTGTTGTACAGGGGCAGGTACTCCCGTTGAAGATAAGATTAGAAGTGCTGAGGGAACTTCTCCTCCCGCGGGAACAGGGGGTGTAATCAATTTCATACTAGCAGGGGTTGGTTCGTATACAGCGAAGGCGGCTTCTGTTCCGGTGAAGTTTGACGCAACTACTGTCACCTTTGAACTGCCTGGGAGCTTAGGCACTACTGCGGTATACGCCATTGAAGAGTTTGCGGGGATGGTGATTGTAGGTGGTGTGTCTAAGATTTCGCTACTTGAAGAAAAGAGGTTAACGATAGTGGATTTGTTTACTTTGCATGGTAGACCTTTGTCATTTAGAGCTTGTACAAGTAGGCCTTGGTACTCTAGTTCATCAGCTGGCAAGTTCTTTGCCAACGAATATATCTTCAATGAGACGGGTTTCCTTTCTGATTCTACTACAGTGATTTTAGTTGACGCAGTAGTCATATTTTCTGCGGAAGCATAAATTGTCACTGTGCCTGTCAAGTTGACAGTCTTTATCGTAGCCAAAGCGTACCACTTCTCAATTTCTATGGTTACACTACTTTGTACAGATACAATAGTGGAATTAGATGAAAAAAGGTTGATTCTTAATGGTGCAGGAACCTTTGCTGGCTTAAAGTCCTTATCTGTAATCATAACAGGAATATACCCGACTTCTTTTACAGTAATGTAGTTTGGTAACCATATATACAAATTTTCAGGCTTAGAACCAGCTACGGTAAACTTTGAAGAGTCTGACTTAAGGTCAGAACTAGACGCTGTAATCGTGGTGCTACCTATAAAACCGGTTGTCTTCAACTTTAATGAATTAGAAAATTCACCTTTAGCGATTCTTATAGTTCCTTGGACTACATCAGCGACATATGGAGTTGAAGAAGAGAGGAACACATCTATATTTGACCTAGCCTTAGCCGGCTTCCCATAAGAGTCGACGATGGTAACTATAACATCGGCTTCAGCCCCGACTGATGGCGCTAGTACGGAAGGCAGTAACGTTAACTTAAGAGAGACTGGTGTGCCTGCTGGAGGCTCTACTGTTATAGTCGATTTAGCAGACTGGAGACCGGAAGAAGACACAGAGATTTCAGCGGTTTTCTTTTCGAGAATGCTACTTGTGGCTTCAACCATAGTGTAATACTCTTTAGTCCCTATTTCAACTGAATTTGGTACTTTAAGAATTCGTTCATCAGAGCTTGATATGGTTACGTTTATTGGATCATCTAAAACATAAGGCCGTCCTTTTGAATCAACAACTGACACAAAAAAGGCTGAATGCTGTTTTCCGTCAGCAGGAAAAGACTTAACACACGGAGTTATGACCAATGATAGTTGAGGAGCTGACGCACCATTAACTAAACCTAAAACAGGTAATAGAAGAAGGGTTAGGATAAACACCACTATTACGCTCTTTTTCACCAAACTTTATCCCACACATTTCAACTTACATACCTAATTTTTAAAGTTTATGGGAAAACCATGGTAAAAAGATATTTTAAAACCAAAAATTCTTCCCTCTTATTTTACTATTAAAAGGCTGTATACATTATAGATGGATTGTAGAAGTAAAAGGTTAAGTTTAAATTATTCATAAATAGTTTATTAGGTGATGGCGAAAACAAAATTACCAAGCATCTCCTTTGTTGGGCTATCCTATGCCTATTTTGGATGGTTCGGAAAAAGGGCACTTAAAGTCTTTAAGAATATTGAAAAGACCCTCGAGGCAGCCAATATACGTATCCACCCAGAAACATACCTCTCTATGAGTGGCCTCGCTTTCTTCACTTCACTTATAGTCTTTTCAATAGCAGCCGTAGTAGGCTACCTCTTATTTAGCCCTCTAATGATTGTGTTATTGATCGTACCGTTCTTTGTTTTGATAATGTTCATATTTTACCCTAACTTCGCTGCGATAAATAGGGCTTCGAACCTTGACACAGAAGTCCCTTTTGCAGCATCATATGTTAGCGTGCTAGCTTCAGGTGGGATATCACCCTTCAAAGCCTTTGAGAAGCTTAAAGATGTTAAATTTCTCCCACAGCTGAGTTCTGCTGCTAAGCTCGTATACATCGATACCAGAGCGAGGGGGATCGATCCTGTTACTTCTCTAGAGGAAAACGCAAAACATGTGCCAAGCAACGAGTACAAGGACTTCGTGCTAGGGTATGCTTCAACTTTAAGAGTTGGAGGAGATACTGAACACTACCTTCTAAGAAGGACCGAGGTGATGTTCAATAATAGGAAGACTAAGATGAGGATTATCGGGGATCGAATCGCTTTACTAATGGAGAGCTACATAACTGTAGCAATACTGTTGGCTTTAGCATTATATGTCATGTATATTGTTACGAAGATCATGCCCTCTGGGGGAATTGAATTGTTCTCAGCAAGCAGTTTTGTTCTATTCTCCTACATATTCTTACCAGTACTTTCAATTGTGTTTCTATATCTTATAGATATTACAGCACCCAAGTACCCTATATCAGACTATCGGGCCTACAAATGGTTCGCAGCAACAACTCCCATAACAATACTTCTGACGATCCCCATGGTTTTAGCATTCTTCATCGATATTGAATTAGGCCCCTTGCAACCCCTAAATGATTTTGTAGTCTCAGTTAGACAGCTACTTGGATTAGACTACGGGTTTGAAGGCGGGGTCGGCATAAGCCTAGTCATGATGATAACATTCCTCCCAGGTATGATAGCAGACTTCTATTACTCAAGGCAGAATCAGACAGCGGCAACAGGAATAACCAACTTCCTCCGTGACCTCGTTGAAATTAGAAAGACGGGGATCAGCCCTGAGAAGTGCATCTTCTACCTGTCAAAGAGGGATTACGGCAACTTCACGAAAATATTGAAGATAATGTCCAACCAGATCAACTGGGGGCTCTCATTTAGAAAGGTAATGGGGTACCTAAGGGAGCGCATACATGGGTGGTTGAACTTGATGTCAATGTTCCTTCTGATAGACTCCATCGATGTTGGAGGGGGTACGCCGGAAACACTTGAAACCCTAGCTTCATTCAATGAATCCATTATGGCAATCGAGAAGGAGAAGAAGTCCGTTCTTAGGCCGCTTTTACTTCTACCCTATCTCGGAGGAATTATTTTGCTGATCTCCACCATCACGATCCTCTTCTTCGCTAGAAGTGTCTTCCAAATGTACTCTGCTGCATTCGCCTTCTCGGACTTTATCAAGCTCTTTATCCCACCGATCATATTCAACACGGTCTTCATGGGGCTAGTAGCAGGTAAGGTGTCTGGAGAAAGAGTTAGCGCAGGATTCTTACACGCATTCATACTTGCGTTAATATCGCTTATCGCTCTATATCTCGCACCAATACTGATGGGTTCATTTAAGATAGTTACTCTTTGAAAAGACCATAAAATGGCTTTGCCTACCGGAAATATTTAAATACAATACATCCTTCTGAATAGACAATGCCTACTAAGAAACGAGGCATCAGCCCCGTGATATCCACCGTAATATTATTTTCAACTATAATGGTGATAATGGTAGGCGTACTAGGATATGCGAGCAGCATTTTCCAAATTCAGTCAGAGTGGGCTGAGTTCTCTAATGCTAAGGACACCACTTACAACCTAGCGGAGATAATAGAAGACGTTTCCTTAAAACCTGGGGCACAATCCTACGTCAGATATAACCCGCGTAGTGGTGGCCCAAACTTCGTTGAGAACGTAGGCGCCTTTGACCTTAGAGTGAACACTACAGTGTTGATCAATGGTGCAGTCAATGTCTTCAGTTATAGAGGTGGCGACCTTGTTGGAACATCGGATGAAGTTTTAAGAGGTAATCCTGAGAACCTTATCATCTATGGTAATGTAGCTCCCCTGGGTGCAGTGAACGTGACTCAGAGGGATGGGGCGACCATATTTTTGGACTTTAATAGAGTTGGAGTCATTAGAATAGGCATGTCCAACTTTAGTAGAGGGATGATTGGGAGTTCCATACTATGGGAACCTGTTGAGATCATCCAAGTTAATATGATTAACTTGACATTTGGAGGGGGAGGGGGATCCGGACCTGTCTCTCTTATCGCATCAAACAGTAAGGTGATCCAAAACGTGTATAGGATAAGTGACCCTTACCCAAGTATCAGAAGAAACTACACCTTATATGTTCAAGCGACTTTTCAAGGAAGGACAGAGCAACTACCTATCAGAATAATAGAGCCAGTTGGCATAACAAAGTATGATACGATCTTCATAGTCTGCATCTCTAACGTTAGACTGAACTTTCTTGGAGGGGAGTAGCTTTGCCTTCAGCAGCTTTACCACATGTCCTTGGCACTATAAGTCTGCTACTCATCATGTCATCTGTGCTCTTGATGTCGAACTTAATTCTCTTAAATTTGAACAACGACGCGATCAAGGCCTCCCTTAAAGAGACAACAAACTATATATCGCATGAGGTGGTGGAAGTAGTTTCATTGGCCAGTTCCACAGGGTCCTCTGAACTATTCTGCTATAGGTTGTTAGATATCCCATACCATCTCCAAAACTATGGGTACACAATAAAATACGCAAAAGACGAACTCGGTTGGAAAGTAGTAGCTTACATAAACGAGTATGAGACGATATATGCTGAGTCAAGGCTTAACTGGGTGTCAGGAATCCAGGTTATAAACTCAACCCAAGTTGTAAATAACATCATAGAGAACAGACCTTCAGTTCAAAGCGGTGCATCGAATATCGTTATATGGTGCCAACGATTCACAAACGGCACCGTCAGAGTAGGGATGGGGGTGCTGCTTTAATGGATGTCTCTATGGATTATGTTGTATCGGGAATGATAATATTCCTGATGGTATCTTTCTCACTATTCAGCATATTCAACACCGACTTCCTACAGACTACAAGAATCTCACAAGAACAGTTCAACCCTGAAGTCGAAAGATTATTTGATAAGATTCTTCTATCAAGAGGAGAGCCTTACGATTGGGGTGCTGATTATACGATAAATTTAGTCAATCACACGCATTTCGAAGACTTTGGACTTGCCTATATGGCGCAGTCCACAAACATGTATACAGTAGACGTTAACAAAATCATGAGACTCCATAATAGTACCACACAGCCAAACCCACTTTACATGCCACCAGATATTGTGGGATCACTTTTAGGTTTGAAACAAAGCGATCACTGGGACTACGGTTTCAGGCTATACATGACCCATGCTTTGAACATCTCCATAAGCGCGATACAAAACATAACTAGTGGCCAAAAAAAGATACCTGTGCGATTCCAGATTGAAGTCAGAAACTATTTAGGAGAAGTCGCTCCAAATGCTTATGTTAAAGCACAATACATGCTCTTCTATTATTTAAGGAACAATAAGACCGTGAACTTCATATATAGTTCATCGAATAATATTACAGATTACAATGGGTGCACCAGATTCGACTTCAGAACCTGGGTTAATAATGTGAAGAACTTAGGCCAAGAACAATACTTCGTACTCGTTGTACAAGCCATCCATGGTGGGGTTAAGTCAAGCGCCTTTTACGTCGTCTCAACAACAGAGGCACTTGAGTTAAATGTTGTCGGAGACCTGTTATTTGCTGAATTCAACGAAGAGGTCGAAATACCTAATGGGGCGAGACACCTTAGGATGGAGATGGTTGGGGTTACAAGCGACTTAGATATCTTAGATATACCTATAGAAAACGCAACCGACTCTTATTCAGGCCGAATAATCAACTATGGTGGTAAAAGCTACAGGGTATACCAGCTGGCAGCTGACCCCGGCCAGGACCTTATCTTCCTAGCTATGACCATAAAGTACACTGGAAAGTATTGGCTTGCTATGGCGCATAGACCTCCTTACCCCATCGCTATTGATTATAGATCACATAGCTTCCCATTAGCTGGAGTGAAGTCGGTTTCGGTTGAAAGGATAGTGCACGCAGGAGGGATCGACTACTACGCTAGGTTGACGATGTGGAGGATGAGTGAATGAGAAAAAGGAAGAGCATTATTCGAACAATTGAAAGCTTCGCAAGCATATTGATTATACTCTCCGCGTTCGTCATAGCATACTACCTTGTTATCCCAGAAAACGCCTACATAGTCCGCCTGCAGTCCGACCTGAATAAGCAAGGGTATAACATGTTGCAGGCGGTCACATTAAACAACGCACTCGATAATATAATATTTGACGCCAACGGAAACGTTAAGCAAGGATGGGAGATGCAGTTTAAGGTGCTCTTTGATAGCATGATACCTCAGGGGCTGATCTATAACGTTACAGTCTACAAAGTCATGAGGACGACTACAAGCGAGAACTGGGTCCAACTTCAGCCGTTTAACACAGTTAAGATCAGTAACACAGACAGCGAGGATACCTTTCTGAAGTCTGCGGAGGTGGTCCTAGTAACCTACTTCTACACGAGCAAGGTTCAGACAGCAATCTCGCCTACAGAAAAAGGTTTATGCACACTCCTATTCTATCTAAGATTGGCTAAACTAGGTGGTGTTTAAATGGGAAACAAGCATATGAGGGGGCAGTTCATCGTGATCTCAGCGCTTATTCTAGCACTCATTGTCCTAGGGCTAGCAGTGAACATACACTTCACGCTAACAGAGTATCAGAGATACGCCTACCAAGACTACAAGGAGATACTGGACAACCTTGGCTCAGACTATAGAAACGCCCTAACTACGATACTTGCAAAGGCAACACAAGAGTATAATCTAACAGCAGACTTAGACCCACCTAGAAACAACGCCTTCAGCAACTTCTCTTGGTGGACGCAAGCAGCGATGCACGCCTTTTCCTCAAGAGGTGTTGAACTAGAATTTTCTTTAAAGACCACTGTCCTGCAGGAGAGTAAAGACCTGTATGGCACGCAGATGCCGCGGCTTTACGCTACCGACTTGATGAAGCTATATTGGTACACGCCCACAGCGATCTCCTCGATCTATGGAAGTGTTGAAGCTAATATTTCGAGGTATGGGTTCTACGGTTGGAGTAAGGACGTACTACTCCTACTTAACTTGACCGTTGACGTGCCATCGATTTCCAACACACGTGATTACACGACCTTTAACATACTTGTTCATAGAGAAAACTTTGAGCCTGTGAACGGCCTGAAAGCAGCCAATATTGGAGTTAAATATTTTGATCCAAGCTTGAACAGTTGGGTGACAGCCGCTATAAAATCCGTACTTAACAATGGAGGTGGCAACTATACCCTTATCGTTACGAAATACACCGGCTCAGACCCCATCCCTAAAGAGTATAACAAATACTTAGCGGTTTGGGTACAAGATAGCAGAGGTATCATTGTGGAAAGCTATACCTATACATACATCGACCTTGTGATCCAGGAGAACGCGATAAACCAATTTTACCCAGGTGTTGAGAAAGCTGATGAGGTCTACGCTTTAGAGACGTTAATCAACGGGACAACCATCTGGTTCAATAGAAAGCTTTTGAGCTCAAGTAGCATCCCCCCCTTACCCTTACCGCCAGTGAAGCAGTTCCGCATCTACACAACTGTGAACGGCAAAGACGACCCAAACCTCGTCGAAGTCCCAAGCCAAGTTGAAGTATGGAGCTCGGATTACTCCTACCCAACACTCGAGTTCGCAAACTGGAGAAAACGTTTCAAAACAGGGGATAAGCTTGTATACTACATCAACTTCTCTAAGGCAGGTGTCACACAGCAGAAGGTTAGAATAACCTGGTTGATGGATGCTGACGCCAGACCACCAGAGTACCTACTTCAATTCCAGAACCTCACCAACCTTTGGGTCGTTAACAACGGAGTGTACAGGATAGGATTTCACGCAGGGCAAACAGCCTTATCCGACCCAGTTGGGATAGACTGGAACATACAGGTCAACGCTTCAGACAACGACCCAAGTAAGTACCATGTTGAATATAGGCTGTTCAATTACGATTACTACCAACCAGCAGGTTCACTTAACTACAAGATACCTTGGGGGCCAGGCGATACACAGGGATGGACATTCCTACAAGGCCCAGTAAGAGCGGTGGCTTATAGAAGTAACGACTACGTACTTTACGCCTTGCCAAAACCAGGTTCGGTTGTCAGAGGAGAACTCTATCATACTGAAATAGTTATAATACCATATAACGTCAACTACTTCCAACTATTCTTTTCAGCAACTACACTTAGTAGACTGAATAACATCTACCAAAATGTGGTCTATCTAACGTCGTTCGCTGGAACAGCGGAGGACTATTACCCTGGAGGGCCTAGAGCGGACAGATACAGATTGTCTTATGGCTCAGCACAGATGGTTGACTCTAACCTTAGAGAGATAGGTGTGGTGAACGGGAGGTTCTCAAACACAAGTAGGGTGTATAACATTTATGCCCGAACTGGTTATAATCCAACCACCGCAAAAAGCTATGGGTACTGGACTACAACTTATAGCTCGTTTAGAGGACAAGCAACCTTCTACGACACCGCCACAATCTCATCGCTTAAAAACGCGAGAACCCCAGCAAATCCTGCTATGTTTCTATGGACTACTGGAAACGGGTATAAGCGTGATATCAGGTTAGACTGGGCTTATTTCAATCCCGACAATATGATAACGATCAATAGGGGGACTAACTTCTTCTATAATGCGGCTGGTTGGTATTACACGCCAGGGGGAAGCCTTGTACCACCTTTACAATGGAATGGACCGAACTGGCTTGACGAATACTCTAGTGCGGTCAGCACTGGAGATGACATACCAGCCATGTACCATAGGATGTTTATTGAGCAATACCACCCCACCATAGTTGAAGTTCACACGGGTTAAGATAACATTGGATCTTACATCTTGAACCCGAAGTATTCTAACACAAAAAGTTTAGATAATTCGTCTTACAAGTGATATGCACATGCCTAAGTGCGCTTACATAATACTTGCAGCTGTTTTACTGTCATCGTTAGTTATCTCTACTCTTCCTTATGGAGCTGCACAATCTCAGTACATGGTCGTCCTGGTTAAAGATAGGAACCTTAATCCTATAGCAGGTGCGGAGGTCGCAGTCTTCTCACCTCCTCCTGAGGAGAATTGGGTAGCGAATGGGTTTACAAACACTTCAGGCTACTTTACATTCGACATTTCAGAGAAAATTTACGCAAACTACACGGTCTTCGTCTATGTTAGAAACACGTTGGTCGCAGCAGAAGTAGCCTTTCTAGGACAAGCTATAACGGTAGTAGAGTGCGGTGTCAGAGACCTCTATATCAACATACAGTCTGAGTATGGCTATCCTTTGGGCGACATCACTGTCCATTTGAACTGGAGCAGGGAGTACCAAGACTATAAGGCAAATGCGAAGTCAGATGGTAATGGGATTGTAACCTTCAAGAACATGCCGATCACCAACTATACAATAAGCCTAAAGTGGACACCCACGAACACCTTAATGTACGTGTTTAACCACGACCTAGCAGTCAACGATACACTGAAAATAAACCTCCCAGTCTACACACTTTCATGCAGAGCCTTCGATGACGAAGGCAACATGCTTGATAACGTGGAGTTCACGGTTTCCAATGAACAGTATGGGACGTACATAGGCTATCCTTCGGAGGGGGAGTATTGGGTGAGGGTTCCATCTGGTAGGTATCGGGTAATAGCGAAGTACAACAATATGGCTTTAGAGAGGGAAGTTGACCTAGCGAGCAACGTTGACGTCGACTTCACCTTCACGAAACCAAAGAGCTATGCCTTAAACATTAGAGTATACTACGTGGATAACTCGACAGTAAGCTACGCATTCATCGAAGTCTACGATAGCAGCAATAACCTCGTCGACGCATTACAACTCGGTGCAGACGCTAAGACTTCATTCAAGCTCCCAAAAGGCAGTTATAGAGTCGTAGCAAAGGCCGGTTCAAACATGGAGACCAAGGAAGTAGCTTTAGAAGAAGACACAACCCTAAAGATCACCTTGCCGAAGCCTCCAACCTCTACAACCCAGCAGCAGCAACAGCAGGCATCTATCTTACCCTTAGTAATCATAGTAATAACAATAACTATAACAATACTCCTCGTGCTCTTCATGCTCAGACGCGTGAGATCAAGGTCGTTTCCAACAGAAGAAAACATATGAACTCGCTACCAGAAAACACTCAAACAGCAAAAAGATAATACTGTCCATTCCTAAGCAGCACGTACCTAAATTAAATAAAAATTTAAGCACAAAACATAACTTTTTAAGAAAAAATTTGAACCTACAAAATAAGGAGAGAAAAACATTTATATTGTCAAAAGAGAAAGGGTACTCAATGAACACAAAAAAGAGTAAAGGTATTAGTCCGGTAATCGCAACAGTCATATTAATTGCAATAGCCGTGGCCATCGCAATAGCAGTAGCGTTCTGGGCTGCAGGCTTAACAGGAGCTTTTACAAGGTTTGAGAAGCTGGAGATAACAAGCGCCTATGCTGAAAGCGCAAGTACAATTGTGTTAAACGTTAAGAACACAGGTTCAGCAGACGCAACAATAACAGACATCTTCATCAATGGAAAACCATTAGGTCAAGAAGGTGCTGGGGGAAGTGCAATTTCACCTATATCACTTCCATCAGGCAGCACCACCAGCATTACCTTGACCTTTACGACGGGTTTCACTTCAGGAGTTACAGTAGATGTGAAAGTACATACAGCCTCAGGAACAGATTACCCCAAGGCGATCGTAATCCCTTAAAACAGGGATGCTTTACCTTTTTTTATTTTCAATAGTTTGATGGTCTAAAGTAAATAATTAACGTTATTGAAAGTGTTAGTTAACACATAAGCTAAACTGATAATGAAATTTTATTCTCACATTCTACTAAAAATACTTATAAGAGAAATTAGATGGCATCACATAGATGAAACCGTGTCAGGTTTCCATAAGAGAGTATTCAACTTTGGAGGCTCTGTCCGATTACCTAGGAATATTCCTAATCGCGTCTGTGATACTTGCTTCTTTTGAGTGGTTACTTATTTCTAAAATAAGCTATATCGTCTATATTGAAGGTTTTGTAACTGTTGTATTATCGCATCTTGTCTTTAGAAGAAAAATAGTATATTTGCCAAAAGAAAAATCGATTGTTTTTTACATAACCTGCTTATTCTATTTATCAATTCTTTTGACATATCTTTATGCATTTCCCTACTTCCCTCTTTTTCCAAGTGCTGATTTTAAAACCCACCTGCAAAATGCTCTAGCATTTACTGAGGGCATGTATTCTTCTTCTCTCCCCGCAAACCCTGCAGTTGAACTACTCTTATCAGCATGGCTTTCAATAGGTTTTGATAACCCCCTTTTTTACACACGGCTTTTCATTATGTTACTGAATTGGTCTACAATCTTCCACGTTTACGCTTTAGGGCATAAAATAGGAGGTAGAAAGGTGGGGGAAGTGGCATCAATTTCCTATACACTTGTGAGCCCTTTTTGGTATCATACACTTATTGAGGCCGGTTTATATGCTAATTTACTAGGCATAGTTATAGGCCTTTGCTTTATAAGGTGGTTCATCACAATGCTAGAAAAGCAAGGGATCATAAGGTATTTTCTAATTATTGTTACCTCTTCGGTGCTGATTTTGTCGCATTCTTCTAGTATACTTATTCTTGCAGCCTGTATTATGGCGGTTATCTATTTACGCTTTTTCGAAGGAGAAGACCTTAAACTTCGACTAATCGCATTACCCATAATCGGATTTCTACTGGTGTTATTGACTATGCCTTCTTTAATATTCCGTTTACCTTCCGCTTTACAAGGTCCCTACTTCATGGCCACAACATCTGACGTTATATTAGAATTTCTTAAGCATGCCCCATTTTTAAGCTACATTTACGCATTCAATTCCATATCCTTAGTTTTATTTGCGTTGATCACAATAACATTTATTCAGTCGGTGTTAAATAAAAGATTAGGATATTATTCAATATTCTATCTTTGGTTCTTCGGTGCATTTGGGTTAAGCTTTTTCAGTTCTAATGCGTGGCGATTTGCTTTATTATCGTTTATACCAATGTGCGTTCTGTCAGTCAAAGTTTTTAATGACATCCTCCTTCCCATCTTCTCAAAAATAGAAGCATACATGTTAAATCCACAGACGAGGAGGCTTCTAAAATATCAACTGATCTGCCTAGTCATTATAGTGTTGATGTTTTATAGTACTGCCGATCCACTCCCGGCTTTTAGGTTCGCATCATGGAGTAGGGATCAACAAAATAATGTTTACGACGCTATGCTATGGTTTGCTCAAAACACGGAGCAGAACGCGTGCGCTGTCAGCATCTCTAACTCTCAGTTCTACTTCCTACCTTATATAGCTCATAGGGAGTTTTTGGGAATTTTCCCAAGCGGGCATCCGGATACGGTTTACTCGTATCTTAAAGACCATAGACCTGGTTATGTGATCGTGTGGAATAGGCTTCACCCCTACAACGAGACATGGCATTATGTTGACCTATACCATGATAGCCCTTACTTCGTGGAGGTGTGGTCTAACTACGAGTTCACGATCTTTAAGGTGAAATAAGCAGGCTTCATAGGTTATGTTTTTAGATTGACCAACCGTTATAAGTAGCTATTAAAGCGTAGAGTATGGCTAAGCCTCCGAACACTAATTGGATGAGCCAACATCTTGACACCAAAGTTCTTTCGCTTACTGGCTTTTTATACATAAAGACACTCCAGAGCGCTGTAACTTCATTACTGACCACTTTCCCGTCTGAGGTTAGGTTGCCCACCGTCCATTTTAGTCCACCGAGGATTCTTAGGAGGGAGTTGGCGATGTAGGGTATGCAGGCGATCAAACCTACGGTCTTTATGGTACCAACTATTATTGCGGAAGCGATCACAGCTCCTATTAGGTAGGTTCCACTGTTCCCTATGAAGATCTTCGCAGGGTAGATGTTGAATTTTAGGAAGGCTAATAGTGAGCCTGAGAGGGTGAATAGGATTAGAGCAGATTCAGTTGAACCGTACAGGGACGCGCATATGCCTAGAGAAGTTGAGGTTATTAGTCCTAGGCCTGCTTCAAGTCCGTTGAATCCTGCGTATATGTTTACACTGTTTGATAGGAATGCTACGCCGGTTAATGCTATGGGCCAGAAGAGTAATCCTATGTCTTGAGGCCCGAATGGGGTTAATGTGATAAAGGTTGAGCCTTTGTGATACGTCAAAAAGGGAGTACCGATGATTAAAGACGCTATTATCAAAGTTTTCTTGTTCAAAGATAGAATGTCGTCGATGAGCCCGAGTAAACAAGCGAGTACGCCTACTAGGTATACGAGAAGCATGGTCTTGCTGTCCACGTTCAGAAAACCTGCAAGTGTGAAGGATGCTGAATAGCCGATTAGAATGGCAAGCCCACCTGCACTTGGAACCTCTGGAGTATGCGCCTTATGTAAGTCGACGCCTACAATTCCCTTCCTTTTTAGCTTTGTCATTATTGAAGGAGTTAATAAGAGCACGGTTGCACATGATATAACGCCTAAGGCAAGGCTTTCAACTAGGAATCCAACCATATATTAGGGGATAAAGTATTGCGGTATATAGTTGTATCCCTAGTATCGAACACTAATAGATAAAAGTGAGACACGACTTAAAGCGAATCGTTTAAAGAGGCTTATTCTACCGACTTTAGGTAGCGTTAATGGAAAGAATGGTGTTTCTACCTAATCTTAATGAGCCAACTAGTTTCTATTTTTGACACCATTAAGAAGCTTTTTTCAACTTTCTCAACAACTCTTTCCCAAGTATATTGTTCTTCAACCAACTCTCTCCCCTTTCTACCAATTGCTTCTGCTCTTTCTCTATCTTTTAAGATTTCAATGATTTTACTTGCTAATTGGTCAACATCGTTTGGTGGGACGAGGAAACCGTTCTCACCATCAACAATGACTTCCTTTGAACCATTTATATTGATCGCTATTATAGGGGTTTGACAAGCCATCGCTTCGACAAGTGCAATACTTAACCCTTCGATGGCACTCGGTTGTACTAGTAAATGGCTTTCCCAAATTAGGCGAAACTTTTCCTTTCCAAATAAAAATCCGTTGAAATGAACTTTAGAAGATAAGCCGGCTCTATCAACTAATTTATGTAGCTCATCCTTTAATGCGCCTGATCCGACTATGAACAATTCAGCGTCTGGCACATGTTCGATTACCTTTTTGAAAGCAATAATCAAATGGTCAACCTGCTTCAGTTTGACGAGCCTACCAACATATATTATCATTGGTTTGTCGGATTTTGTCGTCTTCGCCAAGTCTATTTTTTCTAAATCCACCCCAACTCCGACTACCTTTATTTTATTTTCATCAATGCCTGTATGAACTAGCTTTCTTTTTGTTGACTTGCTTACAGTCAACACAGCGTCGTAGTTGAGTTTGAGCACTATTCCTTCTGCTAGGCTTCGTATTAGACCTTTTAGCAGGCCCTTTTCTTTTAGTGAGAAACTAGGACCATATATATTATGGAAGACTGCTATAATCGGCTTTCTTCTCATCTTAGAAACGATATATGTTGGGATCAAAGGGAAGGTTTGTGATGCGAGAATAATGTCATAGTCTTGTTTTAAGCCTTGAATTATTATCCCTATTCCTTGAATCAGTGCTCTTCTGAAGTAGGGTTGCACACCGTTTACAGCAAATGAGCCTAATCTTTTAATTTTAAAACCATTTATTGACTCGTCTTTAGTATGTCCTGGCTGTTTATAAGTTAGGACTAAGATTTTGTGCCCTTTTTTAGCTAAGAATTTCGCTACATTCCAAATCCAGATTTCTCCACCACCTATATGTGGGTAGAAGTATTCAGGGCATAGAAGAATCTTCATAAGACGTTAGGTATCTTAACTTTTCCTATAAAGTTTAATAGTAGAATAGCTTTTCTGTAGATATTTATTGGTTTAAGATAAAGTGGTATCCCTTTCTGCTTCTTTTTCCTTGTTCCTTCAATCTTTTTTTGCAAATATTATATAATAAACCTTTTTTCAACGATTTCTTCCATTGATCTAAAAACAAAGGCTTCGTGACGCCTGCAACCTTTTGCTGAGAAGAATAATGTTTATAACGTAATTCTTTATGTGACATAGTACATTGAACACTAGGAGCCTTAAGGGTATTAGCCCTGTCATCGCCACTATCGTCGTGATCGCTGTAGCGGTTGCCATTTCTTTGGCTGTAGCCTTTTGGGCATCGGGGCTTGTTGGCACGTTCACAAGGTTTGAAAAGCTTGAGATTAAAAATTCATATGTGACTCGAGAGGTGAACGAGTATAGGATAGTCGTGTCTTACAAGAATTCAGGCTCTTCTGACGTAACCTTGACAGAGATATTTGTGAGCGATAAGCCTTTGTCGCAGTTTTGGAGTACCGCTACAGTGAATGAGACCTCTTTTACTCAAGTCTTTATACCAGCGGGAACAGATGGTGTGTTCTCTATATCGTTCCCTGATGATGCTGGTGTTAAAGCGTTTGTTGAAGGTCAGACAATTGAAATCAAAGCGCAATCATCATCAGGGGTTTACTATGTTGGCACCTTTATAATACCTTGATATTAGTATTTTAGGAAAATAAGTTTTTATAATGCTGGTTCTTCATTGTCATAGAGCATGTTTAGTTTCAAAATCCCATCGATCTTAGGTAAGGGGAGCAAGGTTAAGACTGTTGCACCAGTAGTTGAAGAAGTTCAAGTTGACCCTGTACCGAAGGATTTGAATATTTTAGATGAATATTGGGTGAGAGAGAAGTTTGCGCGTATTGTCATCGGTAAGCCTATTGATGCTACTACGATCATCTATTATGTAGATGAAGTGCAGCTGAGTCAGGGGGAGAGAGCGGCCTATAACAAGATCTTCGATATTATTGCTAGGGAGCTGAACCCTGCTGAAATAGGGAAGGAGGAGGATGTTAGGAAGGAACTCTTAAGCGAGGCTAAGAGGTTGGGTGATAAGTACCGTATGGCGTTTAAGGCCGTAACACCTAATGGGTGGGAGAAGATTAACTACTATCTAGAGCGGGATCTTTTGGGTTTTGGGCCGATCAACAGCATAATGATCGACTATAGGATTGAGGACCTAAGTTGTGATGGAGTCAACGTGCCTATATTCGTTTGGCATAGAAAGTTTGAAAGCATACCAACGAACATTAGATTTCTAAGCAAAGAAGCATTAGACGACTATATCGTTAAACTAGCGCATAAGTCAGGGAAACATGTTAGCTCAGCATTCCCAATAGTGGACGCTATGCTCTTCGGAAAGCATAGGCTAGCAGCCAGCTTCAGGGACGAGGTTTCCCCAAAAGGCTCGACCTTCACAGTTAGAAAGTTCAGAGAAGAACCCTTCAGCATCGTAGACCTAGTTCAAATGGGCACGATCAGCGACGAAATGGCAGCGTACTTCTGGATGCTGATCGAGAATAGAGCAACGATAATGGTCATAGGTGGAACAGGAAGTGGTAAAACCACAATATTGAACGCCCTAGCATCACTCATAAAACCAGGCATGAAACTAGTAACAGTAGAGGAGACAGCTGAACTCAACCTACCCCACGAGAACTGGGTTCAATTCGTAAGCAGAGAAAGCTACGGGCTAACAGGGTCAAAGGTTGGACAGATAAACCTATTCGACCTCGTCAAGACCTCACTAAGGTACAGACCAGACTACCTAATCGTAGGAGAAGTAAGAGGAGAAGAAGCTTATGTGATGTTTCAAGCTATGGCGACCGGACATGGAGGTTTATCTACTTTGCACGCTGAAAATATTGAGTACGCGATTAGAAGGCTTGTTAGTCCCCCTATGAACGTTTCTGAGACCTATATTCCTTTGATTAATACGGTGATTCTTGTGGAGAGGGTTGTTCTACCTGCGCCTAAGGCTGGAATGACAATTGGTAGGAGGGCGCGCATGACTTGGGAGGTTGAAGACTTTGAGAAGTATGTTAATGCTTTTAGTTGGGTACCTCAGGATGATATATTCCTCTCGAGGGCAAAGGACAGCATAATACTTATGAGGCTAGCTGAGAGGATGGGTAAGAGTAGAAGGTGGATAATCAACGAGCTTGAGAGAAGGAAGATAGTGATACGGTGGATGGCTGACAAGGGCATAAGGAACGTCAAAGACGTTGCTCGCATCGTCTACCAGTATTACTCTAACCCAGACACTTTGATGAGCAAGATAGAGGAGGAGGCGACAATAAAGAAAGAGGTTCTACAACCCATCTTTGCAGCGCCTCAAGCAACCCCAAGTGCACCAGAGACAGTCCCAACCATGGAGGCTCAGACACCAGTAAGATTCATTGAGGAATCTCTAATAAAGATCTACGACATTCTCTCAACACACGCTGGGAGCGCGTCCTTAGAGACGTTAGCCACAGACAGTGGAATGGATGATGTCACATTATGGAGGTACTTGAATATTCTCAAGGGCTTTGGACATGTTCAGATCATAGAGAAGAAAGAAGACAACAAGTTCTCTACATTCTTTTCACTCACGGAAAGGGGAAATAGTGCTTATCAGACCCTTAAGACAAGACTGTCGAAGAAGTAAAGATAGTAAAACATTCTCTAAGAATAGTAGTGCCGATAATAAATAGTATCCGATATGTTTACGGTTTCAAATGGAATTTGGAGGGTTACAATAATTTTATTACTTGTTCTTTGGTTACTTCCCCTGTCTTCTCTGGGACAACCTTCTTTATGTTATAGTAGTTCGCTAGGAATTCTGCTCTTTGATCAAATGGCGCATAGGACATTACAACGATCTTCTTTGCGTTAAGGTCGTAGCCTAGAGCTTGGAGCCTTAACACTTCGTCGATGGTGATCTTATCTTCTAGGAGATATGTTACAGCCAAGATAACGTCTTCTTTAGCAGAGTTTGTCGCGTAAAGGTCCACATCATATGTTATCCCAGATGCGCCTGTAACCTGCGTTCCCCTTTTGACATTGTAGCCGTTCTCCTTCAAACTTCCATCTAGAGATTCGACCATCTTTAGAGAACTTTGAATCAAATCCTTCTTGCTGCTTTCTAGCTCATATTGATACACAATCGTCTCCCCAAGCTCTTCGATGGGGAAGTATTCACCACACTTCTGGCAGTGGTAATCTATAATTGGTGAGTCGTAAAGGTTTCCGCACGCATGACACTTGTACATCAACTTGCCTCTAGAGTAATCTTTCCCTTCTATCATAAGCGTCTTATGACACCTTGGGCATTCAAGGCCACCGTTCGTGACGAAGAGGCTTTCAAGATTTCTATAACCACATGAGAAATGCTCGATAACCCTGCCCCGTGATATATTGGTTGAACCACAGTTGGTACAGTGCTCGGTCGGGATGATCTCATATGAGAAACATATGGGGCAGAACTTTAATGTTTCAATCTGCTTTTTAGTCATAAAGTTCTTTGAAACAACAAAATCGAGGATGTCAAGTGTTCTATCAATATTCATATAAAGCATCTTATCCAAAGGAGGGTAGAGGAACTTCTCACCTGTGTTCTTTTGAAGTATTAGCCTTACACTTGAGTCTTCTTGGGTTATGATGTTCTTTAGAACCTCCATTAGCTCTGTGTGCACTACTCTAGTATGTTCTAAGGACATGTTGTCACCTACTTCTTGTAGAATGTTTTATATTATAGATATTTAAATGTTTTCCGTAAAAATCCTAAAACATAGGTCGATTATTCGTGTAAATACTTTTACATCAAAAGAAACAAATTAGTAATTAAACAACATATTAGAGTCTAATAAAGCTAATATAAGAATAAATTAAATAAAAAATTTGAATATAATTGCAAAAACATGCATTGATAAAAAAAATTTTATCCATGCTCATTCAACATATGAACGATTGATATGACTCGTGAAGAGAAAATAAAGTTAGCCCTAGTGCTAATTGCAATATCCGCATATGCGGTAGGATTTGCACCACTAGGCCAAAGAATAGGCGGACCAGAAGTAATATAAGCGGTTCCACCTCTCTCTTTTCTTTTATTATTTATTATGTCATTTTTCGACATAGTCAATCATATGCGCTTTTGAGGTTGCTTTGATTCTCTCTCTAAAGATGTTGATGAGCCCGTCTATGTCCGCATACCATCCAATGTTATCGCTGTAGGATTCGTATGGGAGCGTGTATGATTCTGCGTTGTAGTAGTCTATGTTGTAAACTTTGTATTTTTCTTTGTAAATGTTAAGCTTGTTCGAGAGGTATACTAGTGTGTCGTGGTAGAACGCTATAGGCACAGATATTTGTGATACTAGTTTTGTTCTATCAACAGATAAGGCGATCATCCAAGTGAATGGAAGGCTCTCAAGAACTTTGTGAATATATGGGACATCCGATGACAGAAGATCTGAAAACTCTAGGAAACATGATAGTATGTATTTGTTGGATAGGTGTAGTTTATCGCCTTGCCATCTGATTATGTACCCGTCCACAATGTTTGAACCAAGAAGGTGTGACTTATAATGGTAGCGAACTTGTTTTTCAGGTATGTCCAACTTTTTAGAGATAGATGATATGGATTGCGACGCGTTAATCTGTAATTCTTTTAATATTAGGAGGTCAACTCTATCTATAGGTGACCTAGAGTAGTCGATCTGAATTGACTTTGCATCCTTTTTGAGATTAGAATCTATTGTATTCCATGGAATGCTCCACGTCCTAGTCGCGAAGTCGTAGTATTCAGGTCTTAGTGACAGATGCTTTAAATATTGTAAGTCTATCATCCTATACTCCTTTAAAATGTCGAGTCTGACAAACTCGTCGAGGAGGTCCCGATATCTACTGATCGCCGCATATGGCAACGTTGAAATAGCGATATAAAAGCCATATGGGATAACTTTAGCGTAATAGGTCAGATAGCCCCGCTTAGCCAACATATCAAGAAACTCAGGGGCGTTCTTCAGACTTTGAATAGAGAAATCTAGTAAGATCCACGACCTAATAAGTCCAAGCTTAAGATAGTTTATACTAACGTGAAACCTTATGCCCATGTCCTTCAACTGGTTCTTTATCCTATATCGCACTGTCTCAGTGGGTATACCAGTTGCGCGGGCAATTTCAGAGACGTTTTTAGGGCCATATTTCTTAATAGCCTCAACTATAAGTTTCATCTCTTCATCGTAGGAAAGTAGCCTTTGCGGCCCTACACTATCCCTTTGCAATTCTCCATCCACTTGGCGTTGGTAAATTCCACAAGCCTATTAAAAAACTTTTACTAAAATATCCAACATTTTTCTACATACTGGTATAGGCAGCAGGACAATAAATGGAGAAAGGAGATTAAATAACTGTTAGGGACCGATGGAGACGCTATTGGAAAGTGTTAAATACAGCATGAATTTCAGGGCTTCTGATTCGCATGAGAAAGGTTCTCTTCATACCAGGCCCAACTGAAGTTGACCCAGACGTTTTAGTAGAGCTTTCAAAGCCGGTTATGCCTCACTATGGTCTTGACTGGGGGGAACTTTATAACAGCGCTTGTGAGGCTTCTAAGAAGATCTTCAAGACAAAAGAGTTTGTCGCACTTCTCCCCATACCTGGTTCTGTTGCTATTGAAATGTCGATTCTCAACATCTTAGAGAAAGTTGGCGAGGAAGTTGTGAATATTACCAATGGCTACTTTGGTGACTACCAAGGAGAAATGCTTAGGTGGTATGGCGCTAAAGTTTTGGAGATTAGGAACGATGTTGGACAGGGAACAGACATCGAAGCTCTTAAAGAAACTTTGGATCTAAACCCTAGAGTGAAAGCTATCTACTCAGTTCATAACGAGACGTCAACTGGTGTCGCTGACAACATAATCGAAATAGCTAAGATAGCTAGGAAGTATGACAAGTTATTTATCGTTGACACAATATCTTCATATGGTGGCATGGAACTTGAATTCGATGCATGGGGTATCGACTACGCTGTGGGATACGCTAGCAAATGCCTTTCAAGTATCAACGGTATATGCCCTATAGCGGTTAGCAAACGTTTTCTAGAACGTGTTAAAAAGAGGAAAACTCCAGTAAAATCCTACTACTTTGACCTGCAGAATTACATAAGAGAAGTTAATAAATGGAGCGCTATTGGACACCCACATCCAACCTCTGTCCCCACATCCGTGATCAGAGCGTTCCATATCGCTCAAACGAAAGCACTTGAGGAAGGGTTGGAAGAGAGGTATCTACGGCATAGAAGGGTAGGAGAAGCATATCGTGCAGCCTTTAGAGCGATGAGATTGGATATCCTAGCGAAGGAAAAGTGGGCGTCACCGGTGGTTACAGCTGTTAAGACACCTGAAGGCATCGAGGATAAAATTAGAGCGCTTCTCTTAGAAAGATTCGGTTTTATGATAGGTAGCGGTCTAGGTTTGACAGAGGGTAAAGTGGTCAGAGTTGGGCATATGGGAATCACCGCTAGCCCACAGTATATGATACAGCTTGTACCTGCTTTTGAGGTCGTCCTTAAAGATTTAGGGGTTGTAGACAAGGTTGGACCTGGTATAGAGGCTGCAATGAAAATTCTATCTAAAAGGTAATAGAATAGGTGAAACCTTAAATAACATCGTATAGGAGAACTTATATGTATCAGCGGAAACATGTGCTGTTCGTTTGTGTCGGCAACTCGGGTAGAAGCCAAATAGCGGAAGCACTTTTCAACTCGAGAGCTCCTGAAGGCTATGTGGCCATAAGCGCTGGAACGGAGCCAGCGAAAGAGGTAAATCCAGTTGTAGTTCAAGCTATGAGAGAGAAAGGTTTCGATCTGTCGGCTGAGAAACCAAAGGCTATTGAGTACTGGATGTATAAGGAGGCGGATAAGATCATTCTTATGGGTTGTAGCGAGAGCTCGTGCCCAGCAACCTTTCTCACTAAAGTCGAGGACTGGAAGATAGAGGATGTTAAAGGAAAACCGATCGAAGATGTTAGGAGGATAATTAGGACGATAGAGAAAAAAGTTGACGCTTTAGTTGAGCAATTAGCAGCGCTTCAAAGTAAAAAGGATAAATAGAAGGTAGCATAAGAAAAAGCTATGGTTAATAATACCATTTTACAGATAGGGACGATCGAGGTTGCGTTCTACCTAATAATACTTCTCATATTTATCGTTTGGCTTATTACGTCGATGATTCGAATAATCAGGGAGTATGAGCGAGTCGTCATATTCCGATTAGGCAGGTTGTTAGGCGCCAAAGGCCCAGGTGTAGTCTTCTTGATACCTTTCCTTGATAGGCCGAAGATCGTTGACCTTAGGCTAGTAACCTTCGACGTACCAAAGCAGAGAATAATAACTGAAGACAACGTGACAGTGGATGTAGACGCGGTAGTCTACTTCAGAGTTGCTGACGCAGTCAACGCGATCTTGAAGGTTAAAGAGTATACCCTTGCAACAAGCTTACTCGCGCAAACCACCTTGAGAGATGTCATAGGGCAGGTAGAATTCGACGAACTTCTAACGAAAAGAGACGAATTGAATAAGAAATTACAAACGATTCTTGACGAGATAACAGGGAACTGGGGCATCAAAGTCACAGCAGTAGCGATCCGTGACGCAGCAATACCAGAGAGCATGCAAAGGGCTATCGCAAAGCAGGCTGAAGCAGAACGTGAAAAGAGGAGCAGAATCATCATGGCAGAGGGAGAGCTATTAGCGGCGCAGAAGATGTCCGAGGCCGCAGAATCGTATGCTAAAAACCCTGCTGCAATGAGACTTCGTGAGCTACAGACTTGGACAGAGATCGCTCGAGAAAAGAATTTAATAGTTGTGACCGAGGGAAACATCGCTCAGGCGTTAACCGGAGTCGCACTAGCTAAGCAGGCTAAAGCAGAAAAATAGTTAAATGTCTTTAGTACCGGCTACAAGTGCTATAAATAGAAATTTAGCAAACGCCATATTTTTTAATTAGTTTACTCTAAGATTTATCCTTCTTGTGGAACGTAATGTACGCTAGGTCAACTAGTTAGACGCCAATCAGTTATTAGTCTAGAGTTATCATCGAAAAAGTATGCTTTCTTTATCTTGACTAATACGTCGTCTCCTGACTTTAGTGGGCTTTCGGGTTCAACTTTGACTTTTGCCAAGGTCTCTTTAAACTTTAGGCTCAAAATAGTTTCACCTCCCCTTAATTCCCTTGTGTAGATGCTCGTTTTAATACCCATAGCTTTATTTGATTTTGTAACTAAGAAATCTTCAGGCCTAACACCAAGGATTATATTTTGCCCAATCAAATTATCAGGCACAGTCACAGAAGATGGAATTACGTAGGAAAAATCTTCTCCTTCAAATAGATATTGATTTTGAGTATCTTTAGCAATCTTCCCTTTGAAGAAATTGATCGAAGGACTTCCAACAAAGCTCGCAACAAACATATCCACTGTATTATTATAGATATTTAAAGGTGTATCGTACTGAACAATTCGTCCTTTATTCATTAACGCGATCTTATTCGATAAAGTCATTGCTTCTATCTGATCATGTGTCACATAGATAAAGGTGGTTTGTACTTTTTCATGTATCTTTATCAATTCGGAGCGCATTTCTTCTCTTAACTTAGCGTCGATATTACTAAGTGGTTCGTCAAGTAAAAAAACGGTTGGCTGTCTAACTAATGCTCTAGCAAGAGCGACCCTTTGTTCCCCCCCCCCCCACTTAGTTCTGCAGGCATCCTTTCCAAAAGGTGTTCTATTTTTAAAAGTTCTGCATTTCTCTTCACTAATTCTCTAATCTCTGCCTCAGGCATCTTCTTTACTCTTAAATTGAACGCAATATTATCATGCGCGTCCATATGTGGGTAGAGGGCATAGTCTTGGAAGACCATAGCGCCAATCTTCATTTCTCTTATTGTTTAGTAGGGCTCAACAAATAATTAAAGTTTTAACTAGATGGATCAAGTATTAAGACAAATAGATAATATAATCTTTTAATAAAACTGTTAGTTAAAGACAGCTTAGTATAAGGCTTCATTCTATCAATTCTGTCAAATAAGTAGCGCATATATGGTTATACAATTAAATGATGAACTTTCCAAAAAAGCAACGGAGAACCACTTAAAATGTATGGGATAAAAGAATACACCGTACTTGAATAACCGGAAGTGTCAGATGCAAAAGACTTTAAAATGAGAAGAAGATAATAAAGTTTCAGATCTTATAAATTTAACTGATTTTATCAAACTAGTCAGATAAACATTTATAATCCAGCATTTTAAACATTATTCAGTATATGTCTTTGACCATCGAAAGTCGCATAGGCAAAAAGCATACGATATACCTTCCAAAACCTATAGTGGATGCTCTAAACTTAAAAGAAGGTGAGATGATCCTCGTAAGTGTCGATAAAAATTCTATAGTTATTGAAATTATAAGGGATCCCATCGAACTAGCGTTGTCAGGTAAAAAATTTGCCTCAATAGAACCCAAACAAATAGAGGAGGTTAGCCTTGAAGAACAGAAAAAATACACGTAAATTACTACTGGATACTTCATTCTTATTACCTACCTTTGGCATAGAAGTAGGAAATGAAGTACTTGAATGCTTAGCAAAACTTGCTGAAACAGAAACTGAAATCTACTATTCCAACTTTAGCGTATTAGAATCCCTATGGATTGCCACAAAATATTTGAATAACCAACAATTTGATGAACAAAGATTTGATCTCGGACTAAAAAGTTTAATAGAAAGTCAAAGATATAAGTTGATCAAAGAAGATTCTAAAGTTTTTGAATACGCTCTAAAATTATATAGATTAGGCCATAAGGATATGATAGACAATATCCTCTACTCTAATTCAATACGATTCGATAATAATTTTATGACAGTGGACGAAGAACTTAGAAAATTTATTCAAAATAGAAAATTAAACGATACACTTGTATTTCCCAAGGAAATTTTAAAATAATATCAAGAAACCATATTCGCCCTTATTAAGTTTCTCTGTTATGCTTAGAATGCGAGTTAAGTAATCCACGCCTTAAATACCCCCTCAATAGAAAATTAAATATAAAAATTCTTTAAGGTATTGATATACATTATTGAAGCATTTTAAAATGGAATTATGATTACTAATAAGTGGATAAAAAGGATGTGTACACTTTCAGAAGATGAAAACTTATTTTCTTGATAAATTCTTTCAAACCACTTTTTTTATCCTTGAAAGATTGTAGGGTATTTTAAATGTTGTTATATTAAAAAACGATTTTTTATTTTATACATATTAATCTTTTCTCTTCTAACAACACACTTTCCTATGGAGAAATAATAAACATAGAATTTTAAATTTAAAGTAGACTCAAATGATAGATCGTATTACATCCACAGCACCAATTTTCATTGTCTTATTGCATAGTAGAATTTAGTAAATAAAAGATTTAATAAAAAAGGGGGGAAAGGGTGTTTATTACCTTAAGAACTTAAGAGAGGGTCAAATAAGGTTATTGTAGGCCCTTTATATGATGATTGCCAGTTACTCGATTCTAATGGGATGTGTAGCTTTAAAGCTGCATCGACGATCTTATCGTATACTAACTTCATCTTTGTTACTGAACCATAATAATTCATATCTTGGTAGTCTTCTAATGCTGAAGTAGCTTTATCGTCAGCCCACTGTATCATACTAGCCACTTTGCCTGAATTTGGATTCTTAGATATCATGGCTAATATTTTATTGGCGTAGTTTAGATATGTTATTGTCATGTATCTGTACATAGAGTCTTTATTGAAAACCCCAAAGTGATATGTTATGTCGTGGTAGTTCATTACTGTGTAGCTGTGGTCTCCGACCCATGCAGCCTGACCTAATGCTGATTCAGCTTCGCCGTATACTGGGTCATAGCCATCATGAGGATGGGACATACCTAGATGGTGTCCTGTTTCATGGATTGTGGTTAACGTATAACCATACCCCACATTAGCCCAATATGGTGTATTGAATACTTGGACATATTCTTGAGTACCATCTAACCAGTTATCGTCAGCGAATCCTCCGAGACCGAACTGGACACCCATTTGTTCATCATCCACTGCGTAAGCGAATATTGGGACACTATAGTCTGCCTGAGAGCCTTCAACTGTTGTTAAGAATTTGAAGAGTTGGTCCTTGTAGTATAAGTGGAAATCAATGCCGTAGGATGCAGCCCACCAATATGGCGATTTACGCCCAAATATTGAATATGGATTGCCAGATGCGAAGTTTGCAAAGGCTTTGTTTAGTACAGGATATTTCATGAGCTGGCGATCTTGGAATGAAACAGAAAAGTCTAAATATGGTTCGAAGTCTTCATAAGATTCTTCTACAATGCTAGGGTTAAACCAGTCTGATCCGATATACATGGAAGAATTCTCGAACATATTTACATCAAATTGTATATGCTGAGGGAGAAGTGGTGGTTGTAAGTATGTTGGGTATAATGGTGAAGGTGTGAACAACATGTCAACTCCTACGAACCTAGCGATCTTCGCCAGTCTTTCAGTTAGATCAGTCCGATACCCACCATATACATCAAATTCCCAGATCGGTCTGACCCCTGACTCGTAAGTTTTTGTAGAGGTTTCGAATAGGAATCTATCCGGACCTGCTGAAAGGTCTAGGAACCATGTTCGCCCAAACTGGCCTCCCCAACCAGTCATCTGTCTGGAACCATATGCCCCGAATACAACACCTGTGTCGGGGTCAGGTTCATCAACAAACCAATAGCTATGCGGGAAGTAGTTGTCAAGACCGTTGATGAAGAAGATTGTATACTGGTTTACTGCGTCGATCCCTAAACTATCAGCGTTCTCCTCAAGCCATAACTCTACGGATGGTGCGTCTACATAATAATTACTTCCTTCGATCGTAAAACCAGCTCTTTCTTCCGTTGAAAGACCATTGTACCAAATCTGGCGAGAATAGAGAGGACCTTCAATACTCACAGTTGGGATGTATTCAAAAAGGTTTTCAGCGAAAGATGTTGGAGCAAACACCAAGTTATAGTCAAAATTGAAAACTAGTCCCAAAGGTTCTGTGACACCGTACCATGACCTAGATCTTATAATTGTAGAATAGTCCGGGAGCTGCCAGCTTAAGAAAACACTTTCATCTATCCACGAAGGGTCAAAGCCGACAAACACGACGTTGATTTGTAGATCTTGCTCTATTGTCGCAGGAATACCCGGAGTTAATGTTGTAAGGCTACTTGCTTGCACAGGGAAGAAACCAAGGTTCAAAGAGAAAGTTAGTATCAATATGATTAGAGTAACAGTCACATGTTTAATCTTCTTTTCCATGTTTTTACCTCTAGTTAAGGAATGTGCCAAATCTATTTAAAGTTTCAGAAGAATTTTAACCTATAATATGCAGATCTTTAATTAAAATTACCATTTCAAGAATTATCTGCGAAGTAAAAAATTGGTATTTAAAGATTTTAATAGCACAGAGAAGCCTTAAATAAATGAATCAAGTCATTATAATATCGATCTATGAGCAAGACGAGTCTCTACTTAATGTTGACATGTATCGCTTTAGCCTTTGCTCTATTAATCCCACAAGCTTACACCGAGTCTAGTGAGACTGTGATCGTTTACACCGATGTCTCAGGATATATTTCGGTTGCAACTGTAGAACAAATAAAGAATGTGATATCGTATGCTGAAAATATCAGGGCGAAGGCTGTTATTCTAAGAATGAACACTTTGGGCGGATCTGCAGACGCGATGCTTCAAATAACGGATGCGATCCTTCTATCCGAAGTCCCTGTGATAGGGTACGTTCACCCACATGCGGCTCAAGCACTTTCAGCCGGCACCTACATCCTCATGGCAACGGATTACGCGGTTATGGCCCCTTATGCTACAATCGGATCAGCTCAACCCGTTTTAGGCTCTGAGCCAACTCGTGAACCAAAGTATGTGAACTTCTACAAGGAGAAGATGATTTCATATGCAGCTATACATGGAAGAAATCAGACGGCTGCAGAGCATTTTGTCACAGAGAACTTAAATGTAGACGCGTATGAAGCTAAGAGATTAAATGTAATTGAAGCGGTAGAGGGCGATATAGATCAACTCCTATTGAACGCAAATGGTAAGGGTGTGAAAAGGTTCGATAGAACCTTCATCTTGGAAACAGCTAATGCTAAACTAGTTTATTTCGAGAAGGCGATCAGCGTTCAAATCCTAGGTTACGTTACCGACCCAGTTGTTTCGAGCCTACTGTTGTCGATAGGGATTATGGGCATTCTGATAGGGCTATCGACCCCTGGGATAGGCGCGGAGGTTGTCGGCGCAATAATGTTACTTCTCGGGTTGATTGGATTCGGGCTCAACTTAAACCTTGTCTCAGGGATCCTCGTCATAATGGGCATGGTTTTATTTGTCGTCGAACTGAAAAAGGGTGCTCACGGGGTTGCGGCGATACTAGGGACAATTGCGATTACACTTGGTTTTGCCTTGACGATTTCTAACCCGTTCTACCCTACTCTAATACAGTCGGAGTGGGTTGTGAAGACACTTTTTATTGTGGTGTCTGCCACTGGGACGATAGGGTTGATTCTTACATTCATTATTGTCAAGGCCATAGCTAACATTCTCAGGAGAAAGCCTGTGGAATGGCTTCCCTCAGGAGAAGGAAAGGCGCTAGACGACATTAGCCCAGATAAGGTAGGGTTTATTCTGATAGGTGGGGAATATTGGCAGGCGACAAGTGATGAGGATATTAAAAGTGGAGATGTTGTGGTCGTTACTGGCAGGAGGGAACGTATCTTACAGGTTAAGAAGAAGGTTGGTTAAGGGAGCACGATTAAGAAGGAGAGGTCGTTGACGTTTGTCCCCGTTGGGCCTGTTATTATCAAGCCTCCAACTTGTTTGAAGAAGGTGTTTGAATCATTATCTTCAAGGTATTTGTTTGGATAAAGCCCCTTCTCCAATGCTCTTTGGAAAGTGGTGCCGTCTACGATCGCACCTGCTGCATCACTATTACCATCCACACCGTCACTTCCAAACGAGACAAACTTAACATTTTGTAGGCCCTTGATGGCGATCAAGGTAGAAAGCGCTACTTCTTGGTTTCTTCCACCCCTACCCTTTCCTCTGAGGGTGACGGTCGTTTCTCCTCCAAAGAAGACAGAGCAAGGAGGCTTTAATGGTAGATGTTCTCTTACAATCTGTTTTGCTATTGCAGCGATGACCTTGCCGACTTCCCTCGCTTCCCCCTCGAGGTAGGAGGTTAGTATCATAGCCTTTAGCCCAGCTGACTCAGCCTTCTTCGCCATCGAAGTCAAAGCCTTCATGTTGTTTGCAACGACCATGTTTGTCACATTCTCGAATATCTTGTCATTCGGTTTAGGTGTTTCAGCCACTCTCCCTTCTAGCCCTAGATGTGTTCTATTCAGTATATTGTTAGGCACATTCTCTAGAATTTGGTACCTCTCGAATACGTTCAATACTTCTTTGAAAGTTGTCGGGTCAGGAGCCGTTGGACCTGATGCTATAGAACTAGGATCATCTCCTACAACATCAGATAAGATCAGGCTTAGGACATGAGCAGGATAGATCAGTTTTGCCAACTGACCACCTTTCACTGCGGAGATATGTTTTCTGATGCAATTGATCTCTTGTATCGTGGGACCTGCTGCGAGTAAGATTCTTGTCATTTCTTGCTTGTCTCGTAGTGTTATCCCCTCAGCGGGGAGGGTGAACAAAGCTGAGCCACCACCAGATACCAAGCAAACAACTAAATCTTTCTTGGATAGTTGTTCGACATATGAAAGAACCTTTCTGACCGATCTTACGTTGAGCTCTGTAGGCACAGGGTGCGTGCCTTCGAGTACCTCGATCTTCTTTAAAGCAGAGCTCTTCACCGAACCATGTGGCACGATGATCGCACCACCAGAGATTCTTTCGATTAAGGATTCTTCGCACGCTAAAGCCATATTGTAACTTGCTTTCCCAAAGCCTATGACTACAATGTTGCTATATTTCTCTATCTGTTTGGAGACCTTTGATAACGTCTGTAGGACAGAAAGGTAGGGGTTAGACGCCTCAAGCCCTTCCTTTACGATTTCCAATGAAAGCTTGTTTATGGGGTCTGTGGCGAGCTCTGACCAGTTTAAGACCTTATAGCCCATCTTGATCACATGGTGACTCTCTTAAGGAGACCTATTGAAGCTATAGCCGCATCGTTTTGCGAAGGCTTTGGCAAACATTCTGTAGTCAGCCATCCCCTATAATCTATCTTCCTAAGTGTGCGTATTATTTCTGCGAAGTCGAGGTGGCCGTATCCAAGGGGCCATCTGTTACTGTCGGATACCTTTATGTGCCATATCTTGTCCTTAGCTGATTCTATAGGTTCTCTTAAGTTCCGTTCCTCTATATTCATGTGAAAGGTGTTCGGGGCTATACCAATGTTCTCCAAGTTCATCTTCTTTATAATTTCATAAGCATCAGATATCGTGTTAATGTAGCTCGTCTCATACCTATTTATTGGCTCTATGAGAACCTTCACATTCAAGTCCCTTGCGTTCTTGTCCAATATTTTCAATGATGCTTGCATCCAAATCATTGACTTTTCATCGCCAGCGATTCTTCCCCTCAGAAGACCGATCATAAGAGGGGCTTCTAAAGTATTTGAGACAGAGAGACCCGCTATTGCTATGTTTAATGCCCTAGCCCTTATAGCGGCATTGTTACTGATTAGTGAGTAATCTAAAAGAGTGTTGTAGTGGCATGTGGTGATGTCGGATACTTCCATCTGATAACTTGAAAGTATTTCCTTTCCTTTGTTCACTAAGAGGTCCATATTGAACATTAAAGGAAGAGATACGCCATTATACCCAATTTCTTTTAGAAAGGAAATCGCGTTCTCAAACACTTTTGCATCTTCTATTTCCTTGAAGATGTTCTTTAAGCAGTAACCATAAGACTCGGAGATCGTAATGCTAAACTTGTACAAGAGTAACCAAAACATATGGGTCCACCATGAATATAAATATTAAAAATTTGGAATAGACACTTCAACACCAGTTGCCTTTTCATGAAACCAAAAAAATAACCAGTTTAAAGTTAATATATCTGGCCAAAAGAAACTTTAGAACCATGAACACATCCAAAATAGAGATAGAAATAGAAGGTGTCGGTGTTGTTGAAGGGGAACTGACAGATGGCGAGAATCCCAAGACGTATTCATTACTGGTTAACGCTATGCCCTTTAAATCCAAAGCCAAGACGTGGGGAGAAGAAGTTTACTTCGAGACACCTGTCTCATTTTGGAATGAAAATGGTAAATTGAAAGTTGAAGTCGGTGACATCGCGTTTTGGCCGCTTGGTAGAGCATTGTGCCTCTTTTACGGTAAGACTCCTATGAGCAACGAAGATAAACCTGTAGCAGCCAGCCCAGTTTACGTAGTAGGCAGGATCACAAAGAATATGGAACTACTACGAAATGTGACATGGGGGAAACCTGTCGAAGTAAGGCTCATACAGTAGTTCAACAACTACTTCCTTTTTTTAAAAAATATATTTGTACGTATTTCAAAAGTTAATGGATGATGGTGGTTTGATAAAACCTAAAGTCGTGATGACACGTCGTATTCTTGAACCTGGACCTTCGATCATCAGCCAGAAGTGTGATCTATATGTTAGGGAGGAGAGGAAGCCTCCTACAAAGCAAGAGTTGATCGAACTTGTGAAGGATGCAGACGGGTTGCTCTGCCTTCTCAGTGATAAGATAGACAGGGACGTCTACGACGCTTGCGGAAAGCTGAGGGTTGTAAGCACCTACAGCGTTGGATTTGACCACATCGACGTAGAAGAGGCTACGAAGAGAGGGGTTTATGTCTGCTACACACCAGGGGTTCTTACCCAAGCTACCGCTGACCAAGCTTGGACACTTTTAATGGCCGCAGCTAGGAGACTAGCTGAGGCAGACAGATATGTTCGAGAAGGTAAATGGGATATTGGGTGGGCACCGGATCTGCTCTTAGGCTACGACGTTTACGGTGCTACAATAGGGATTATTGGTATCGGGCGAATAGGTCAAGCAGTAGCTGAACGTGCGAAAGGATTCAACATGAAGGTCTTATACTATGACACGGTGAGAAGGGAGGATCTTGAAAGGCAGATGGGGATAGAGTACTGCGAACTGGAGAGCCTTTTAGAAAGGTCAGATTTTGTGTCCCTTCATATACCTAGAACAAAGGACACGATAGGGTTGATAAACGAAGATAACTTGAAGAAGATGAAGCCCACAGCTGTTCTCGTTAACACATCCAGAGGCGGGATTGTGGATGAGAAAGCGCTCTTTAAGGCGCTGTCCAACGGATGGATCTTCGCCGCTGGACTAGACGTGTTTGAAAATGAACCAACTACCTCTGATAACCCGCTTCTAAAGCTGCCTAATATAGTCGTCGCACCCCACATCGCTAGTGCGACACATCAAGCTAGATCCAAGATGGCCGAAGTAGCGGCGATGAACCTGGTTAATGTCTTAGAAGGAAAGGACCCGCTCTTTCTAGTAAACCAAGATGTAAAGAAAGTGAAGCCTCTAGATAAAGTAAAGATGATTTGATTAAATAACCTGCTTCGCTGTTGTGAAAACAGATGTACGAGTTTAATGCTGTCTTAAAGCTGGTAGAAGCATTACTAGACTGGGCTAAGAAAAACAACGTTGAGGAGGTACTTGTCATCCGTTTAAGGATCGGGGAAGCGGTGATGGTTGACCCAGACCATGTCAAACGAAACTTTCAACTACTGACCAAAGGAACTCTAATAGGGGATGCGATATTACAAATAGAAAATGAGGAATCGATCGTTAAATGTAAAGAATGTGGGTATAAAGGTAGATACTTATCCCAGAGATATGGTGGTGGTGTAATACTATCTCCAAAGTGTCCTAAATGCGGAGGAAAAGCTGAGATCGTTCAAGGAGAAGAGTACGTCATCAAAGGCATAAGATATTATAAGAAGGGGTCAAGGCTAGCTGAAGAAACCTTTTACGATGTTTGAGATCACTTCGGTTAACGGTCTTGGATATATCCCTATGATTATTGCTATAATAACCATAAGCAGTATCGGGTAAAGCATCTTCCATTCAGGATCATGCGCATTAGAGAAATTATCAGGTATCTCACCATAGAAGATCCTTCTTATCGTCCACAAACCGTAGCCTGCAGTCAACACCGATAATACGACACCAGTAACCACTGTAACAAGCCTAGCCGTGTCAAAGGGGTTAAAGCTCGCGTAGAAGGCACCAGCGAAGACGAAGATTTCACCCCAGAAGCCTATTAAAGGAGGTACGCCAGCGAGTCCTAGAAAGCTAACTAAAGCACATATTGCGGTTAAAGGCATCTTTGAAGCAAGCCCTTTTATCTCACTTATCTTCCTGGTCTTCAGGTCATGCATAAAAACCCCTGATATCATGAAGAGCGCTGCTTTGCTTAAACCATGGCTCACGTAGATGAGGAAAGCTCCTGAGAGACCGATGACTGATGAGGAGGCGATTCCGAAGAGCATGTACCCCATCTGACTTATACTTGAGTAAGCGAGAAGCCTCTTTATGTCATCTTGAGCAAAAGCCATCAACCCACCATAAACCATCGTTATAACTGAGAGGAGTAGGAGGGAGTACATGAAATTCTTGTCAAAGGCGATCACTGGAAACGCGGTGTAGAGTATCCTTATTGCAGCATAGCCGCCTATCCCTATCATCGCAGGCGAAAGTAGTGCACTTATTGGTGTAGGAGCTTCAGCATGCGCATCAGGTAACCATGTGTGTAACGGAAATATAGCCATTTTGACGAAGAGCCCAAAAAGAATCATCGCAACAACTACTGAGAGAATCGTGGTTGGCAGTTGGCTACTTACACCGCTTATCTGGAAGATGTCGAATGTTCCAGTCAGCATGTAGGTTGCGCCAATACCAGCTAGCAAAACCACAGCCCCAACTTCGGTGAACATGAAGTATTTGAACGCAACCTTTACTTTATCACCTGTACCCCAAATACCTATCAAAACCCATGAGGGTATGAGCATGAGTTCGAAGAAGAGGAAGAATATCGCGAGGTTTGTGGATAGCACAGTACCAATCATACCTGAAAAGTACAAGAGATACAGCGCGTTGTAGAAGTCAAGGTTCTCTTCCTTCTCCATGTACTTTATCTGGTAAACAGATATGGCAACAGAGAGCAAGGTTATGGTGAGAGCTGCGACTGCACTAAGCCCGTCTAAAAGGAGGGCGAAGTCTCCGACGATAGGGGCCCATGGATAGGATTCCGTGAGCCTAAAACCAGTGTTGGGGAGGTTGACGGTTTCTATCAAAAGCAGTATAAAGGTGTAACATAGAGTTGCAAACGACAGCCAACCAACCTTTTGACCGATCCTTCTACCAATCAGCAGCACCAAAATAGAGGCAATAATCGGGACAAAGATTATTTGTGATAAAGAGAAGGCTATCATACTCTTCAACCTGCGGAAATCAAATATTTAAGAATTAATACTATGATGAACAACCCTGCGAGCACCATTATTAAGTCGTCATTGAGGCTTCCTGTTTGCCATCTGCGGAAGTATAGTGAAGTACGTTTTACAAGGTCGGAGACACGGTAGTTCAGTTCATCCACAACCTTTGACTCAAAGTTAAAGAACATCCAGTTCGAAAAAGATAAAGTGAATCGACCTAAGTAGTAGTTGAACCCGTCTATCACCCTAACTTCTAGGTTTGAAAACATCCATTTGGACAGAGAGATGGTTGGGTACACAATAAGGCAATAGTACACTCGGTTGATGTAACATCTATTATAAAGAAAGTTTCGAACCTTCAAGAGAAAAGGGTACCTTTGCGTGTACATATCAGCAGGCTTTGACCTCTTCAAGTAGAACCAATAAGCGGGAATAAACCCAACCACGATGGCGAGAGATGAAAGAAAGGCAACGATGTACTCTGTCACAACAGTCGGGTGAGTCTCGGATGGGACAATAACAAGGTATTCAAACAAAGAGACCATCCAATGCCTTGCAAAATAGCCTAGGACACCTAACACAATAGTCCCAGCCACCAAGACGACGTATGGCACCCACATTACAGGAGATGCCTCATGAAGATGGTTTACATGCCCTCCAACATCACTAGATCCACTCTTCCCTTCACCAAAGAAAACCATGCCGACCATCCTGAACGTGTAGAAAGCGGTTATCGCGACAGTAAGTAGTCCAAACACGAATAGAAGGTACTCCCCTGAAACCAGCGAAGCCTCCAATATCATATCCTTACTCCAGAAGCCACTGAAGACCAACGGTACTCCTGCGAGCGAACAGGAGGCGAACAACATGCTCCAGAAGGTGACAGGCATATGCTTCTTAAGGCCACCCATATCCCTCATAAACCTTGATCCCGTAGCATGAATCACAGAACCAGCGGCTAGAAAGAGGGCTGCCTTGAACATCGCATGACTTACAAGGTGGAAGATGGATGCGACATACCCGGTTATGAATTCAACCGAAAGTCCAGCAACACCAAGAGCCAACATCATGTAACCTATCTGGCTCACAGTCGAATATGCTAGGACCTTCTTTATCTCGGTGGAAACCGTCGCCTGGGCCCCTGCTACAAAAGCTGTTATCGCACCGATCCAAGCAATAAAGTAGAACATTGCCTGGGGATCTGGTGAACTTGAGACCAAGGTAACGACGTATAATATTGGGAACATTCTTGCGACAAGGTAAACACCAGCCTTGACCATCGTGGCAGCGTGAATCAGAGCGCTTACAGTTGTTGGGCCAGCCATTGCATCAGGTAACCATTCCATAAGAGGCAACTGAGCGCTCTTCCCAATGGGACCTCCAAACAATAAGATCACCGCTGGAAGTAGGGCCCAGAATGGAACCTTTGTTATCGCACCGTTCTGGAGTTCGACGAAGTTCAGTGTTCCAGTGAAAGCTAGGATAATAAATGCGCCTACAAATAGAAGGGCGTCACCTATCCTGGTGGTTATGAAAGCCTTCATTCCCGCATGCGATGGGGGATAAGATTCGTCTCCCTCTCCAACCCAATATTTTAACCAACCAGATCTTTGGTCCTTATAGTAGAATCCGATCAACCCGTAGCTGCAAAGTCCAACCCCTTCCCAGCCAAACAACATCTGTATGAGGTTGTCTGAGAGGACGAGTAAAAGCATGTTTCCTATGAACAGGTTCATAAAGAACCAGTACCTCGTTAATCCTTCCTCTCCTTTCATGTACTCGATGGAGTAGACCATGATGAGGAAGGCGATGATCGAGACAACATTCGACATGATGATACTTAATGGGTCAACGAGAACTCCAGCCTTTATCTGGCCTAGTATTGGTGAGCCTTCAACATTTAACCATGATACTTGGCTCTGAAGAGGCCAAGAGACATCTCCTTCTAAGAGAAGTGGCGTGAGGGACAAAGTTGAGACAACTGCTAGGAAGGAGAAGGCTACAGCCATAAAGTCTCTGACCCTCTTATTGATCGCTGCGAAGAGAGGCGTCAAGACAGCGCCTAAAAGTGGGAAGACCCAAGCCAACCAAGCGAAGATCATTTGATCAGCCAAATTCTATCACCCTCCAAACAAAGATCTTAAAGCAACTTGAGCAAAGGTAACGAAGAAATCCAGCCTTAATGTGATGATCACCAGTAAGGAGGCCAGGATCAGGATAGGCATCCACATGAATACAGAAACCTCGGTTGCGGATCGACCTTCCTCCACCGTAGGTTTGAATATGATCCTCTGAAAGACCCAAATATAGTAGGCCGCGTCAAAGACCGAGTTAAAGACCAAGAACGCTAACGCTAAAGCGAGTATTGGGTCAACGATAACGCTTGCAGCAGCAGATATTATGAAGAGCTTGCTCCAAAATCCGCTTAGCGGTGGGACGCCACCTAAACCTAGTAAACCTATTGAGGCAGAGAGGCCTGTTATAGGCATCTTCTTCCCAAGCCCCTCGAGTTTGCTGATATAATAGCTCTTCGTTGACTGGCTGAGGTTGCCTACTGCCATAAAGAGCAACCCCTTCCCAAAGATGTGATTGAGCATGTGTAAAAACACTCCAATCATGGCCACCTCAAAAGCATATGAAGCTTGATAACCATAATGGTAAAGGAGGTATGTGCCAACACCTAACCCTGTAAAGATGTACCCCATATTTGAGACACTGGAGAAGGCTAGGAGCCTCCTTATATCCCTCTGCATCACCGCTAAAAGGTTGCCTAGTGTCAAAGACAGAACTCCTAAAGAGATTAAGACGAAGCCGTAGTCGAAATTTAGAGGACTAAAGACCGTGATCAAACCCCTTATGATGCAGAATGCTGCTATCTTCAAGACAACCGTTGAAAGTGAGGCAATGCAGTTCGGTGCACCGACGTACGCATCTGGGATCCATGAGTGGAATGGAGCGACCGCAGCGCTTACACCGAACCCTACAATTATCAATGTAACGATAGAGTATAGGGTGATGTCTGGAACACTATATTGTGTGGCAGAAATGATCGTGGAAAGTGCTGAGAAGTTTAACGTCCCAGTTACGCCGTAAAGTAACGATATTCCATATAATGCTATCAGAGACCCCACAGTGCTCATTAGAAGATACTTTATGCCGCCTTCCACCGCTTGCCACCTGTACTTCCTAAACGAAACAAGTGTGTAGGATGAGATGCAGATGAGCTCCCAAAAGACGTATAACGTGAAGAAGTCGCCTGAGAAGACAACGCCAACCACGCCTGTGGCAAGGGTTAACATGAGCGTGTAGTATCTGTCGAGGCGGTTATCTACCTCCATATACTTTATCGAATAAAACGCTACAAGAGACAACATAACCAATGAGATGACGGCCATGTAGATGCTCATCGTGCTTACGTAAAGTTCTACACCGTATGGTCCTCCAAAAACCTCTACGCGATATGAGAGTGGAGTTGAAGGAATCAACATATAGGTCAGGATGAGTGCTAAGGCCAATACGAACACCGAGAACACATCCCTCAATTTCGGGAGCTTAATGTAATCTCCCAACTTGCTTATCACCGGTACTGCTAGCGCCGAACATGACAACAATATCATCGGGTATAGCACGCTGTTTACCATTTTAATCGCCTCAAAGCATCCCAATCGACTTTACCATAGTGTCGGTAAACGTTTATGATCAAGGCTAAAGCCAAGGCCGCGACTGAAGCACCAATGGCGATTGATATTATCGCAAAAGATTGTGCAAGAGCATCAACTGATTCACCGTGTGCCCCCATTATCACAAAGTTGAGGTTTATTGATGATGTGAAGATTTCGATTCCTATAACTGTCTTTATTATGCTCTTCTTCGTCGTTATACAGTAGATTGAAAGGCTGATCAATAGGAAGGTAAAGAGCACGAGCATGCTGTACATCTATTTCTCAACCTCCTGTTCTTCTACAAAGCCAACCTTTTCCTCTCTTAGCATAGCGGACACCGCTGCGACCGTTGCGAAGATGATCAACACTTGAGCCATGACATCTATCAACCTATAACTCCAAATGAAGTAGGGAGCGCTCACAAAATTCCAGTCCACCGGTGTTCCTATAGTCTGTAGATTCGCAAAGCCTATATATAATGCGGCGAACACGAACAATATAACTAGTATGCTGTAGAGCTTGTATGAAGCCTTGTCTTCTTGGATCATTTCTTTATCTTCTCTCCAATTGTGTGAAGGGTTGCCAAGAACAAGACTGAAACACCACCTGCGTAAACTAGAAGTTGGAAGACTGCGACATATGGGGCACCTAGAAGGTAGATTATGGCCCCAACCACCACATTGAACAAGAGAAAGTAGAGTATGGACCTAACGATATCCCTTGATTCAATCGACATTATAGCAGTGATTAAAGCTAAAACACCAAACAGAAACTGTAACATAACCTCCATTCTACTTCACCATAAGATCCCTCTTATCGAGTGCGATAACCTCAAACTGGTTGGTTAGATGTATCGCCTTAGTCGGGCAGATATCCTCACATTGCCCGCAATAGGTGCATCTAGCGATGTTGAAGATCGGTCTCCTTCCTGTCTGGTTCTTCGGAAAACGCGACTTATCCTCTGGCACCATCTCTATTGCAAAGGAAGGACAGACCTGGAAGCATAGGGAGCAACCAATACACTTGTCTTCGTAGTATTCAAGCTTACCCCTAAAGCCTTCTGGCAGATGTACCTTACCTCTCTCCTCTGGGTAAAGCACCGTCGCTCTCTTCTTAAAGAGGCTTCTAATGAGCTCCCCGATCATCGACATTACAGGATCAACCTCACAAGAACGAATTGGAAGAGGGCCAGTGGGAGAAGGTACTTCCAACAGAAGCTTTCAACCTGATCGATTCGAAGACGAGCGAACAAAGCTCTCACAACTGTCAATACGGCTAAAACAAATAATGACTTGATTACAAAATACAACGTGTAGAGTATGGGTGTGTACCCTTCTATCGTCGGCCCGAGAGGACCGCCTAAAAAGAAAGTGGCAGCAAGCCCGCATAAGAAGACCAGTTCAATGTTCCTCGCCAGCCTGAACATAGCCAGCCTTCTACCACTGTAGTCAATATTCCATCCAGCGATGATTTCCTGTTCAGCTTCAGGTAGGTCGAATGGTATTCGTTCCAGTTCCGCCTGAGCCGCGAAGACGAAGACGATGAATCCTAGAGCCTGCGGACCTAATATATACCACCATCGCTCTTGTGACAAAACGATATCTGATAGCAAAAGGCTCTGTGCATTTAACGCAACCCCAACCACCGATAACGTCAAAGGTATCTCATATCCGATCATCTGTAGGAACAATCTTTCTGCTCCTATAACAGCGTACCTGTTATAGGTTGAGAGCCCAGCGTAGAAAACAGTTATGCAAATAAACGTCAAGATAAGAATAGAGACTATCACGTCACCATTGAACGATACAACGCCTTGATTTGATGATATAGGAAGTAGCAGGGTGGCGAAGATCGATAGAGCTAAAGTAAAGAGAGGTGTCATAGTGAAAAGAAGCTGGTCAACCTTCTTCGGGACAATGTCCTCCTTTGACAAAAGCTTGATGAAGTCCGCTAAAGGCTGTAATAGCCCATAGAAGCCTGTGTAGAGAGGCCCAACTCTATTTTGTAGTCGAGCGTAGAACTTTCTATCAAACCATTCATAGAAGAGTGAGAGGAAGAAGATGAAGACGAATCCTGGGAACACCACCGTCTTCAAAGTTTCAACAACGTACTGTTCGAAGCTCATGGTAGAAGCCTACCTCTCTTCGATCTTTCCCTAAGTTCGTCAATTGTCCAGACCCACGACTTACCCTTCTTTAAGTCAACGAAGTGAACCCTCGCAGTGCAGCAGATACAGGGATCGATTGAGCCATACGATATAGGCACATCCCCGATGTTGACAACATACCTACCCTTAGATGTCAGCATCGCTCTTAAAGCACCTAAGTTGGCCAAGGTCGGTGTCCTAACTTTATACCTATATGGCTTCAATGCGCCCTCGGATAGTGTGTAGTGGAACAGCTCACCCCTAGGGGCTTCTACGCGAGTCAACGCTTCACCAGCGTTCGGCTTCATGGGTAACTTAACCCTATACGGGCCTTCAGGGAGGTTCTTCAGGGCGGTGCGTATCATGTTAACGCATTCAAAGAGCTCTTGCGCTCTTACAACAATCCTCGCGAAGACATCACAAGTGTCGTATGTTATTACATTGAAGGGAACATCCGAGTGAGCAGCGTACGGGTCATCAGCTCTGATGTCGTTCTTAACTCCAGAAGCTCTTAGGACAGGCCCAACCGCGCACGTAGCCTTAGCTTCTTCTGGGGAGAGATAGCCAACCCCTTGTGTCCTCTTAGCTATCGTCCTCTCAGTCAAAGCCACCTTTACATAGTACTTGGTCCTTTCTTCAACAATATCCATGGTCTTTAGAAGTTTATCTGCAAGGTTTGGAGGAATATCTCTTCTCACGCCACCTATCTGGCTATACTCTGTGGTGACCCTGTTACCCGTTATTGCTTCAAGCATGTCCATGACAGCTTCACGGTCTCTCCACGTGTACATGAACATCGTGTTAAACCCGATTTCGAAGGCAGCTATCCCGAGCCATAGAAGGTGGCTGTGTATCCTACTTAGCTCTTCAACGACAAGCCTCAGATACTGTGCCCTAGGAGGGATTTCTTTATCGTAAAGCTTTTCCACGTTAAGAGTGTAACATAGTCCATGCGCTGCATTACATATCCCACAGATCCTTTCAACCAGCGGTAAACCTTGAAAATAGGTCTTGGTTTCGAGAAGTTTCTCTATCCCTCTATGCATGTAGCTGACGTCAAAGTCTACGCCAACAACCGTTTCGCCCTCCAACTCAAGCTTTAGGAGGAGCGGTTCCGGCAGAGCTGGATGCATAGGCCCAATAGGAACATCGAAGGTGGACATTACTCAAACCCCTCTCTAAGTGGAGCATTATGCTTCGATTCAAAAGATCTCCTTAGGGGGTAGACGCCTTCTGGCCAATCATCAGGTAACACAAAACGCTTGAGATTAGGGTGCGCTTCAAAGACAACCCCCAATAGTTCGTGTATCTCTCGTTCGTAAAATTCTGCGCCAGGTATTAGGTCGCATATAGAAGGAGCCTTTGGTGTTTCCTTTCCTATAGTTGTGCGGACTGAGATACACAGGCCTGTTCCAAGGTGAGCCATGATTTCTATCCCATCCTTGACTTCTATGCCGGTGATGGTTTCAAGATGGTACATGCCCTTCGAGAGTACTAAGTATTTTATGACATCGCTATAGGAGTCAATAGGGACCTTAACGTAAACCCGCATCTTCTGGATTTTATGCTCAAATATTTTGTCTCCAAAGGCTTCTTTCAGCTCTCTTAGGACCTCTTCTTCCATGCTCATTTACTTTCACCGATCTTTTTCAAAAGGAAAGATAGACCATTAATGATGTTCTCAGGTTTTACAGGACACCCTGATATGTAAGCGGTCACTGGAATAACTGAGTCAACCCCAGGATAGACGTTGTAAGCACCACGATAAACACCACTACTCGTAGCACAGGTTCCGACTGCGACAACATACTTTGGCTCAGGCATCTGCTCATATATCCTTAGAAGCCTGTCACGTACCTGTCTTGTAACAGGACCTGTGACTAACAGAATATCAGCGTGCCTGATCGAGCCCTTCAAGACAGCCCCAAACCGTTCAATATCATAGCGTGGCGTCAGACAAGCCAGGATTTCTATGTCACATGCGTTACATGAGCCTGTGCAGAAGTGGGCGATCCAAGGGCTCTTACTTCTAGCCCAGCTTACTAACCCCATATTTAGGCCCTCCGACCAAATGCAACGAGAGCAAATGATACGACCCCTACGTAGGCTAAGACCCCCAGTTTGCTTACCAAGTCTAGAGTACCACCGAATGGCCCAAGCGAGAAGAAGAGAAGAAGAGCTATAACATCGAATATTATAAAGAGTAAAGCGTAATCAAAAAGCTTTATATTGACAGGGACAAGCTCATGCTCAATTCTTTCACCCCCTGTGTATGGGAGGACCTTATCCTCTGACTTAGGGGCTTTTGGAGAGATTTCTGCCCCGATCCAAAATATGATCGCGGCCACCATTAAAGCAACAAAGAACATGTAGGCAACAAAGAGGGTCAATTTCACTGCTCCCAATCAAGATACCATAAAAATTGTATATAAGAATTTTTTGTCATAGGATCTGCTTAGCTCTACTAGTGACCACATATTATAATTAAAGGACAGATCAAAGAATTTGATAGATATGTATGAGTTGAATCTTAAATGTCGGTTAACCAGCTACCTTAAATTAGGTTCTTATGTTGAAGGTTCTTAGGAAGGGCATACGCTTCAATCACACTACAGAAGGTACTTTTCTTGTTCCAAAACTTCACTTTAACTGGCGTATCTCTTGGAGCCTTCGAATAAGAGATAATATGTGAAGCAGCCGTTTTCATCGAGTCTGCTGAGAAGTCCCCGATATATATGCCAACTGGACCCTTGTGGTCTACGGCTGTAAAGAGCGTGTCTTCGTCAGAGACCAGATCCATAACAGCTTTGTTCTCTGATTCGTTTCTACAGATAATGATCTTGTTCTTATCGTCAAGTCTGAAGTGCCTACCAAATCTGAGGAGAAGAACGTCCTTTAAATCGAAGTTTCGACAATACTTCTTTAAGTCCCTGAACCTTCTACCAAAAGCCGATTCCGTGAGTAGACATCCTCCCGCAGGTGTTGGATAGACCTTTATCCCTAGCTGTTCAGCCAGCTTCATCTGAGCTCTCCTTCCCCTACCTTGAAGATCGAACATCGCCTCCCTCTTCACCAATCCCTTTTTTTCTGGAATCGTCTCAGGGAGTAGCTTACCTGATAGTGGCCTCACTACGAGTCCTTCGACACCCGCTTCCTTGTCAATCACCATCAGCCTCTGCACCTTCTGTGAGAAAGGCCGCTGCCCAACAACTTCCCCCGTAGCTATGAAGTCTGCACCCTCTAGGTCCATAACCTTCTTAGCATACTTGAGCATATAGATCCGGCAGTCGACGCATGGGTTCACAGACCTACCATACCCATACCTTGGATTCTTCAAGACTTCAAGGTATTCATTATCTACACCCACAGTTATTACATTAACACCTAATCTCCTAGTGTTATCGGCAACGCTCTGATAGACCCTATTGTTTGAACCTGTACAAAAGAAATCAAAGTTTAATGCAATCACATCCACACCCATCGAAACCAGAGAGTAGAGAGCGATAGTGCTATCTAACCCCCCTGAGTATAGCAGGACTGCCTTAGGCTTCTTGTCGGTGGGCATTCAAACCAACATTGGACTAGGTACTACTGTTAAACATTTCCAAAAAAGTTGATCAGGTTAAAGAAAAGTCGAATCAAACCATCATCTAATCTTATACTACAACGTAAACCAAATCCATAAACCAATCTTTTTATCAGCTATACTTATTTGCCATATGATATGAGCCTAGGATTTCCTAGTGCATCTAGAGAACTTCTAAGACTGAAAACTACTAGCCTGGAGAGAATTAAATTTTAGACGTGTTTATAATTCGTTTACTATACCAGGGATTTTAGGAAAAGGTTGAACTTCACCGATATGGTTAGCGCCCACAATCCATGTGACAATACGTTCTACACCGATCCCAGCACCTGCAGTTTGCTTAAGCCGCCCCTCTTTTGAGAGCTTTAATAAAAGCGAGAAGTTCTCCTTCCTAATACCGTCCCTCTCAATCTTTTTTAAGATCTTATTGTACTCCCACTCTCTCTTCGCACCCGATAGGACTTCACCATATTTTGGAACAATAAGGTCGTAGTTATCCCATCTACCAGTGACCTCTTCAAAGTCGTAGAACTCTCTAGGAATGTTTACAACCCAAACAGGCTCTTTTATAACCTTAGGCAAAAGTGTTTCCCAAGAGCCCCCATACTCCTTCTCTAGCTCTTCACGGTCAAAAACCTTGAATGGGCTTTTAGGAATCTTTAAGACGTCGTACTGCCCAAGCTGTGTCAACTCCGCTTCACAACCCTTCCTCAAGTCTTCAACAAGTTTGATGACCACCCTCTCGACCAAGGATCGGATTGCCGATGAAGATGCACCCCTTACCTCGAAATCCAGTTGAGAGAATTCGTAAGCGTGCCAGCCGGTTGACTTCCTCTCCCTTTTCTCAACTCTAACATTAGGAGAGAGGGTGAAGAGTTTTGGGTAAGCAAGCGAGCATGCCACCATCTTGTGCACGATCATGCTCAAGGTAGTCCTCACGGTCTCACCGTAAATCTCGGTTTCGATCCTCTTCTCGATCGAGGACCCAGGATCAGGCCAGAGGGGGTCAGTAGACTTAGAGAAGATTACAGGGAGAAGCCAATCAAAGTCTTCATCTAAAAACGAGGTGGTGAGCGACTTCAGCGTCCTTGTAAAGACCTTGCCAATAACCACTTTCCTCAAGATTTCTTCATCACTCATCATTTCCAATGGTTTAGGCAGGCCCAAGTTTAGGCTAACATCCCTTAAGCTGGTCTGTGTACGCATGCCAAAAAGGGAAATAGTATTATTTAAAAACATTATGCCATATAAGTTGGCAAATAGTCAGAAAAAAGACATAAATATAGCTTAATATTAGCATTATGTCGAAATGTTAGATAATAAAGATAGGCAAATACTACAGCAGCTAATAGAAGATGGTAGAAAGCCGGTTGTGGAAATAGCAGATGAACTTAACATGCCACGAGCAACCGTACAAGAAAGGATTAAAAAAATGATTAAAGATGGTGTAATTAAGAAGATTTCTGCCGTTCCAGACTACTCTAAAATCGGTAAACAGGTTACAGCGTTTATCCTAGTCTCATTCAGTGGAGAAAGCAACTATTCTCAGAGAAGCCTCGCCGAAGAAATCTCGAAGATACCTGAGGTATATGAAGTCTCTTTGATATCAGGGGAGTGGGACATAATTCTAAAGGTAAGAGCGGCCTCTGTTGAAGACATCGGACGACTCGTAATCGATAAACTCCGAATGATGAGGGGAATACAGAAGACTCAGACATGCGTCTCTTTTCAAACGATAAAGGAAAGTCATTAAGGCGTGCTCAACCTTCAACCATCGCTACTGGAGGATAAATTTTTCGCCATTACCTAAGTCTGTATGATTAAAAAAATTGTTCATTTTAACAACTCTTCCTAAAAGACACTTTAAAAGAAGATAAGAAGGCTTAAATTAGCACTTTTCCTAAAAAAATTGATATTATGGCGAGTAATATAATTATACGGGAAAAGGATGGGACACCTACTCGCCAGCATATTTCATCTGGGAACGATTTTCAAGAGGCTTTTCGAATTCTCATCATGGCGTACAGCGACGACATCAAATTTCAGATCCTTAAGTGCCTCTGCGAAAAAGAAGTAGCCTCCATGAGGGAGATCGCGAGGTGTGTTGGGATAAGCCCGAAGAACATAACCAAGTACCTTGACCAACTTCAACTTAAAGGAATAGTTGAAGTTGCTTATAGCAGATCAAATATCAAACTCTATAAGATCACAGAAGAGGCTAGCTTGATCAAGAGAGCCTTTCCTTCGGCTCAATCTTAAGAAACAACGACTTCGAGCTACTGACCATCTTTATACGATAGCATCTATGGCAAAAAGGGCATTCTGGCTCAAAGTCCTCAGCCCTAAATTGCCTACCACAGCTACATAAAACTGTGAAAGCGATATCCATTAGCTTAACCGCTGTGACCAATACAACTTAGATTAGGTAGCTTCTTTATAAATCTAATTAGCGACGTGAGTATAGCATAAAAACACATGTCTTTTACTTGGTTTACATATTTCTAAAAAGAAACGTACATTACCCATTACTGATAACCTATTTTATAATTATCCTAGCTGAAAATGGCTATGGAACATATTATCAACAAATTAGCTCGGGGGACTAAATGGGGATCAGCCCCCGTTAAAGCCGAAAGCGATGATAGCTCCCCGAAAATATAGGGTGATGTAATAAAATGATGAAGAAAACAATGGCAATGTTCTTTACAATAATGCTAGCCGTATCACTCGTAGGCGTCGCATATGGCCTATGGTCTGAAACCTTGGTCATAAACGGAAAAGTCTACACCGGAGAAGTTGACGCAGAATGGACAGTCGGAGAAGGATGGGACACCGAAATACCTGGAAAAGACTACAGCAATATTACAGGGTATGTAACAGATGGTGGAAAGGTATTAGTCGTTGAAGTCAAGAACGCATATCCTTGCATTGACTACTACCTGCCGGTGGATATAAACAACACAGGCACGATACCATGGATCATACAGAATATTACAGTAGACTTCAGTAACCTTCCAGAAGGAACCGAAATATCCTTCGCACCCGATCCAGAATTAAATCCTGACATCGCTATTGGAGTACAAGTCCATCCGAATCAGGAAGCATACGGATTGCTTCATGTGCACCTAAACAATAACGCAACAGAACTCACAACGTACACGTTCACAGTGACCGTGACAGTCTGGCAGTGGAACGAATACCTAATGGTTTATCCCCCTCTGCCCAACGATGGTGCGGAGTAACCCTAAAGAAACTGGTGAACTAAAACATGATCAACAAAAAGATGATGGCGATGCCTATACTTCTTGTCATGGTCCTTTCAATAGTTGGGATATCATATGGCCTCTGGTCTGAGACCCTTTTCTTAAACGGCACGGTAGGAACAGGAGAGTTAGACATAGAAATCAAAGGCCCATTTAAACCATTAGATGGCCCAAGTACCTTAGACTGGAATGGTAACTGTACATGGGACACATGGCAAACCGATAAAGACGTTGGTGGGCCAACAGTGATGACTCCGTATGATAGCGACGGTGATGGAGACTACGATAAGCTGAACATAACTTTAGTGAACGTATATCCATATTACCTTGAAGACCCAAGCTTCTGGGTACACAACGATGGAACTATACCATTCATAATCGAAATGGTGAAGATAAACGGCGTCCCGGTAAAAATTGGCGAGACAGTCTTCCTAGACTTAACAGGCGATGGTAAAGACGATATCAAAATAATGTGGGGCAACTCTATAGGTTGGCAAGGACACCCATGTCAATCTCATGAAATCAGCTTTTTGATTCTTGTCCTGCAAGACGCGCCAGAGAACGCGTGTCTGAGCTTTATCGTAGAGATCGTCGCTTATCAGTACAACGAATCCTCCTTCTTTACGACTACAAGTCCTGCGTAAGGTAAATACTGACTCGAGGATTCTCCCCCTATTTATTGGCTTTAGGCGAAAAAATTGGAAATTAAGAGAGTACTAGTTGCGTCAACGTTAACAACTGTATTTCTATTGACAAATATATATCAGCCTACTGGGATGGATGCGTACTTCGTTCCCTCAGCGCTGTGGCTCCTCGTAGCTTTGGTTTCCTTCTGGGTAATCGGCATTCAGGAGTTAAAGTCTTGGTATAGAGGACAGATCACGTTAATAGCTTCTGCGGTAGCGGTCGCACAACTTTTCATCATCTACGATGTTGGATTGTTCGTCGGATTTGGTTACAGCGCCTTATCCTTCACCCCCCTTGGCATAATGGTCAATATGCTATACGTGTCATCAAGGCTGCTCGGTGTTGAACTGAGCAGGGCTTACTTCATGAAAACCTTCGGACATAAGAGACCACTATTGACACTTGCAATAGTATCATTCGCGTTCGCGAACGTATACGCACCAATCTATAGAGTGGTGGAGGTGTTTAACTTAAGCCAACCACTACCTATCCTAGACTTCTTAGGGACTAGATTTCTTCCTTCACTTACCGCTAGCCTCTTAATGTCCTATCTATCATTATTAGGAGGACCTGTTGCTTCGATCGCATACCGTGTACCCTTGCTAATGGCAGAATGGTTTATCCCGATTTACCCAAACCTAAACTGGGGCTACGAAGTCCTATTAGGGACACTTCTGCCTATGCTCGGATTCGTGTACATAAGCCAAGGTTTAAGCCTTAGAGACTTAAGAAGAGCAGGAGTAAGGCTAAACTTAAGAAACCCCAGCAAAATTAGAAGACAAGAGAGGAGGGAGCATAGGTCGCTCCTGGTGTGGGGCGCGATCCTGGCATGTGGAATTCTAATGGTGTGGTTTGCAAGTGGGTTATTCAGCATCTACCCAACGATTCCAGCAAGTCAGAGTATGAGCCCATCTATCAAAGTTGGTGATGTTGCTATCCTTGAGAAGGTGGAGTTAGAGAAGCTCAGAGTCGGTGATGTGATACAGTTCTGGAACGGGGAGCAGATGATGATACACAGGATATATGAGATATCAGGAGCAGATTCATTGGTGTTCACAACTAAGGGAGATGCGAACAACGCACCGGATGCTGAACTGGTCTACCCCTCCCAAATAAGGGGAAGGGTTCTCTTCACCATACCCATGGTAGGCTGGGTTTCGATCTACTTGAAGGAAGCGTTTACACTGCTGTGGAACACTTTGTTGGCTGATTCTGTAATAACATACGCTACCTTAACGACACTAACTCTCCTTGCCCTCACATATGGCGCATATAAGACCGGGCAGATACGTAGGTGGTTTAGAAGATGACTAGACCAATAATTAGGGGGATAACCTTAGAATCGTTTAGACGAGATGAAGATCATGGATAAAAGACTACTTGTGATATTAGCATTGTTCGTAATCGCATTGAATGCGGTAAGCCTAAGCTATGCGTACTCAAGCGGAGGAATACGTGTGGACTGCTACAACCCTTGTGACATAGCCTTCGTATCTGTATCGACATCCGACAATGAGAACGTAAAGGATGTCGCAAACACGTACGCGACAATATCATGCGACAAGAACTCCATACAAGTGACGATAACAAATGGTTACCCATACTATGAAGGCTATGTAAGGTACACAATCAAGAATAAGGGTAGTAAGCCGGTGCACATAGACAGCATCACTTTAATCAACCCCAACCCTGACGCGATAAACGTAACATCAAAGAACTTGGTCTGCAACTGGCTTCAACCTTGCCAGACACTCCAAGGGAACACAACTGTACGTATACTTCAACCTGCTAAGGAGAATCACATGTACACCTTCCAGATCAAAATAGGAACCTCATGCCAGATGGGGTATCCTAGGACAATAGGCTTCTGGAAGCACCAGTTTAATGTCGCGCTTGGAATAATTAGAGGTAGCGCACAAGTACCTCCATCAACGTTGGAGGCTTACTTGAACCAAATCTCCCCTATGTCTGAAGTATTCGAATTCACTGGTACAAGAAATCAGAAGTTCCAACAGGCATTAACGATACTGCAACCATCAAGCAGCTCTAGCATGCAACTTAAGCTTAGATCTCAACTGCTTGCACTATGGTTGAACTATATGGCAGGTTGGACTGGTGGTTACAAAGTCAACGGGATGACCGCGGAACAAATAATTGAAGGTTCGGAAAACGCGCTCTTGAATAATCGAACATGGGAGTATGAGTACTGGAAGAACATGTGCGACAGGTTTAACAACCTAGGAGGTGGATAAGATGAGAAGAAGTAGAGGAAGATCAAAGGTTTTCAAAGCAACGTTAACTATACTTTTGATCTTGGCGATATCACTCAGCATGGTTGGCTACGGGTACGCCCTATGGAGCGAGAGCATCCAAATAAGAGGCACAATTGAGACAGGTGACTTCACCAAGGATGTAGCCAGCATAAGGATAAAAAAGACTCTTGAAGGGGTCTTCACAAACCCATACAACGGCCTTGAACAGGGTACACCAATCAACCTAATACACGTCTACAACAAAACCGGGTCAAACGTCTACAATTGGACCTCTATCCTCAGGCTCACAATCGTCGTAGAGAACAACGGCACCACAAAGCTCAGCAACATCCTCGTTAATGATGTGATAGGTTCCAACATAGGACCCATCGCTGCGCCACCTGGTGTCTACAACTATTCTGCGACACCGGGGACAACCGTCACATGGCTGAGCCACTCACCAGGCCACCAACCATGGGACTACGTGCACTTTGGCTGGAGCGAATTCAACTGGACTATCCCAGCACTGGATCCAGGTGATAGCGCCACCATTGTCATCTGGTTAAGAACGTTGATGAATCCTTCAGGTAGATGGGAGCCAACAGCAGCCAATAAAACAATACCTGTAAATGATGGAGCTTCTGTCACTGCAGACACAGTTTACAATGGAGTAACATTGTCTACTAAAACTCAAGGCATATCACTCATCATAAACGGCTACATTATACCTACAAGCTCTATCGCAACCATACTCAATCCTTTACCGTACTCAACAACATGGGCATCAGATAAGTACGAACCTTAGGTTAACCCCCCCAATTTTTTATTCTTTTTATCTTCTCATATAGTAAGATTTAATTAGTACACTTTTCAATTATTTATTGTTGAAGCTAAAGTTTACCCTTGGTAGAAGAAACAAGTTGATCTTCGCAGCTGTCTTCGGAGTCCTATCAGCTATCGCGCTCGCAGCCACGTTATACTACTTCTCTGTCCCAACAGAGGCAGAAGTTACAACTAGCTTGTGGAGTTACAGGTCAAAAGTAAACTATGATGTGGTTGCTTATCTTAAGTCGAACAATTTTTATAACAAGACCACTTTAAGGCCTGAAGAGGGAACACTTTACTCCAGAATAATTGACAGGTTGAATATAGTATTTAAGTATAATTTCGAATCAAACAAACCTTTATCGGGCTCAGTCGATTACTTCGTCACCATAAAGGTTAAGACACCTGCTTGGGAGAAGGTTTTAGATACAACACTATTAAAGACCATTCCTTTAGAAGACACGTCAAGAAGTTTTGAAGAGCAGCACGTAATAATAATCAATGATTATTGGGAGGTGGTCCGAGCATTCGACAAAGAGACAGGGACTAACACAAACGAGTTTAATATAACCTGTCAGTACTTTATAAACGTTAGAGCCCAAAGTGGCTTAGACAAAATAAACGAGAAGGTCTCTCCGAGCATCGACTTGATCGTTAAGCCTAGGTCAAATGAAGGTGACATTATAGCCTTAGGGAAACGAGATTACATATATCCTGGGTCCGTAGAAAAGAAGGAAACGGTTCAGATAGTGTCTATTTTTGGCATATACAGGTATCAATACAGATATCTTGGAATTGTGGGGTTCACAGTAGCGTTCGCGTTCTTCACCTTTTTAATGTGGTCTTATATTAAAATGATCCCGAAAAGGGAGAAACCTATTACTGACCTCATAAGGCCTTATAGGGAACTGGTCGCTGAAGCCATGGAGCCGATACGTAGAAGAGGTGAAATCGTCATAACGATGAATAATTTAGAAGACCTTGTGAAGGTATCAGATAACCTTGCAAAACCCATTCTACACACAAAGAATGGTAAAACACACACATTCTACATCTACGATGGCCCAAACAGGTACGAGTACAATAAGGATGAACAAGTGTAGACGACTTCACATCGATACACTTCATAAACGTTGATAAGCCCAATTCGCAAGGAATCAGTGGGGCATTGGATAAGGCGATACAAACACATGGGCAAAGAGAACGTAAAAAAAGCTGGAACAATATTTTGGTATACGCCATTTATCCTCGTTAACATGGTTATAGGTGCTTCTTCTGTCTTAACCACGTTGGTAGCGTTATCGTTGGGAGCGAGTGTCGCTGACATAGGTCTTATGACGTCAGCTGGGGCTGCTGCGACGATCGTCTTCTCCACAGTTTGGGGCAGGCTTTCCGACATTTCAGGTGTTAGAAAGAACTATTTAGTCTTCCTTTTCGCAGCTTTAGGGCCTCTGTTCATACTACTCGGCTTCACTGATTCCGTCCTACAACTAGTTGTACTGAATACAGTTATTATGACGTTCATAAGTGGGGTTACTCCTATCGCAGTCATGTATGTGGTTGAAAGCTGCAAAACAAAGGATTGGCATGAAGAAGTTGCGAGATATAATTCAATAACTAACGTTGGCGCCATACTCGGTCTAATAGTTAGTACGATGGTTTCAGCCTTTTTTAGAACCAGCCTATCGTTTTACCTGATGTCTGCATTCTGTATCATAGCTGCGATAAGCCTTTGGAAAATAGGGGAAGAGACTAAAATCACCTTGGAGAGACAGGTTTTCCCGATTAGAAACTTCAGAGATGCTGAGAGATTTCTCATACACAGAAGCTTTTTCCATTATTTAAGGCTAAGAAGAGTTCAGTTCCCAAGGAGACTAAGCCAGTTCAAGCCCCTTCAACTACTTTTTCTAGCGTGCTTTATGCACTGGTTAGGAATCTTCTCGTTCATGATAGGTCAGGTTCCAATTATGAAGGATCTGAATTTGTCGGATAGCGTAATATTGGCTATCAACGCGGTTACTGGCACTAGTGCTGCATTAGCGTTCAGCAAGATAGCACCCGCCATCAAAACAGACTATAAAAAGCTGATAAGATCAATGACAGCTCTAAGAACAGCACTCATACTATATTGGAGCATGTTCCCACTACTCTTTATATACCAACTCCAATACGTCTTCGTGTTTCCATTGCTTAGCTCGATCGTCTTCCCAATCACATATGCAATAGTATGGCTCCCAATAGTGACATCAGCGATTTCGTTTGCACCCCACGATAGGAAGGGTGCGACTCAGGGGGAGTTACTGTCGATCCTAGCGATAGCTAATACAATAGGTTCTGCGATAGGAGGATACTTAATAAGTGTCTTTGGGTACACAATAGGTTTTGTTGTGGCAGCGATAATTACGCTTCTTTCCACGCCGATCTTTTCAAAAATAGATATGCCGTGAACAAATCTATTAACCCTAAGATGTTAGAACAAGTATGTACATGTTACTTTATGACAAGGACCGAACAAGGCGAACTCTTAACAACCTTTTCTGCAACATTACCTAAGGAAAGAATTGAAGATCGAACTCCTCTGTACCCTATGATTACAAGGTCGTAACCCTTACTAGCTTCCTTAACTATTTCCTTCGCTGGGTCGCCAAACACTACCGCGAAGTCTATCTTATGCCAGAAACTTTCTACATCCTCCTTAGCTTGCGATAATGACAGCAGGGCTTCCTTTGTCATCAAGTTACGCATGTTTTCTGGTAGGGGAAGAAGAGCGCCTTGTAACTCACCTGAATGAGTTGCAGCAGAAGATGAGATTACAGGGCCGACAACTGTCTGGCCCACGACATGTATTATAGTTAAGAGACAATCGAATGCCTTGGCTATTTTTATAGCGTCAGATAAAGCTCTCTTACTCTCCTCAGAACCATCGAACGCGACCAATATCTTTTCCAAATTCTCCTACATCCAGATTATTTTTAACTGCAAATAAGACTTTCTATACTTCAAAGAAACTTCTTCGGTTTCTGAGGTTTTAGATGTAGCTCCTCCATTAAAGCAGCCTTAAGAGATGTCTCAGATTTTCTTGTCTCTATAAGTTTCTTATGCATTAAAGCGATAGACCCCCTACCTACCGCGGAAATCAAGTAAACGAACTGTAGTGATGCAGTAAAACCGAAGATCGGTATGCCAGCTGAGACCAAAACCCCTCCAACCAGGGAGCCTAAGAAGTAAGAGAATCCTACGGAGAGGTTGTATAGGGAGGTGTAGCTACCCCTTTGCCCGCTTGGAGTGGAATCAAATAAATACGATAGGACCGCGGTGTCGTTTAAAGCGGAGAACACGCCTACAATAAAGTTAGCTATGTAGAGGTAAGTCATGCTTGGTGCGAAGGCGTAAATTAAAGGAAAAGAGATCAGCCCGAATTTAGCTAGAGCTAAAACTGGAACTCTCCCAGCGCGGTCAAAGATGTGCCGAAATATAGTTTGGGATACGATGTATGCGGACATGTTGGAGATCTGTAAAATACCGAATTCAAGTGGTCCTCCTCCAAGTACCTTCGCCTGAGTCAAAGCCATTAAAGGCCAAGAGATTGACATGAAGAACCCATAAATCGTACTCAGCGTAACAAACTGGGAGAAAAGAAGGTTCCTTCTAAACGCTTTAAAGATATCTTTGAAGGGTTCAACCGACTCCTTTATAGACCTACGTGGTGGTTCCTTGATGAAATAGGTTGACAAGATAGCGAGGATTCCGAAGGTGAATGACGCTAAGAACATGAACTGATACCCCGTCTTAGTCGTTCCAAAGTACAGGTACACGAAAAACGAAGTGAATAACGTAGCTGCTAGACTCCCTACACCATTGAGAAGGTTCAACTTCGCCATAGCGCTTCCACGGTTATCGATTGTAGTAGCATCTCCAACCAAAGATAACCAAGCAGGCGTCATCAGCGCGTTCGATGCAGACTGTATGGACAACAGAAGCACGTACTGCTTTGGTGTGAAGACAAATAAAATTGGTATAAACACAGAGAAGTAAATCGAGCTTCCACAGTATAGGATCAACTTTTTCCTACCTAACCTGTCAGTAAGCCTGCCAAAGGGAAGCTGAAGAATATTTGGAACGGTGTTCAATGCTGCTTGTAAGAGACCCAAGTCAACCGAGTCAGCGCCCAATTCGATAGCGTAGAGCGTTAGGAATGGGCCTGACATGCCAACAGCGAGGGCGAAGAGGGTAGCTCGTGTGAAAATGGGACGAAAGTCTGTTCTGGCATTCATAGTTACTCAAACCTTTCGCTAGGCTCATCTAGTTACATCTAGAACGTGATGGGTAGGGACTAAACACTTAAAGCTGCCAACGAAAACGGTCTTGTCATCCACTTGGACATCAACCTTAACAAAATACTTGTTCTTTACATGCCTGTAGACGTGTGCCTTAGCTATTAATCGAGCACCGACTTTGACAGGTAAAACGAAACTGACCAAAGCCTCTGCTAGAACAACGTAAGTGTGATTGACTGCGACCATAGCAGCATAGTCTGCTAAAGAAAATGTGAAACCTCCATGTAGAAGGCCTTTTTCATCGGTCTTCATAAATTCTTGCGTATCAAGCATGACGATAGAACGTTTCCCAGGGATCAAGTCAATGCATCGCCCTGAATACCTTGTTTCAATGTGTTTATGTGTCTCTATTTCGTCCATGGCCCTCTACCGCTTCTCTGGTAGATGATTATAAAAGAGTTTATAAATATTGAAGGCCGTTGTGAGTAACTCGAGTTATCAGATTCTTAAAATATCTTTAAGTTCCAGAATTGTATAGCCTTCACTAGAAAGTTCCTCTCTTCCCTCAACTTTTTTGGCAAAAAGGCCGAAAAATTCTTTTCTTTCTTCTTTTTTCCACTTAAATATTTGAGCCTTTTGTTTTAGATCTTGAATTATTCTTTCAGCCTCATTCTTTCTTATGTTACTCCACTTTACTTCGAAGAAGATTGATGAAGGTTGAGCTTCATCTAGGACTATAGCGTCTACCTCTTGATCTTTGAACCACCACTTTCCTACAGTTTTAGGGCTTATTGGTAGAAGGTTCTTGATACACTGAATGCTTTCTCTAAAAAGCTGCTCATAAACCATCCCGAGGTATGCATCATAATTGTGTTTTAATTTAACCATAATCTGATCAATATTGCCAAGTTCAAGGTCAGATTTATTCGGAAAAATGTATCGGAACCAGAAGGCCATATAATTATCCGCTATACGATAAAATGCTTTCCGTGGCTTGAACTTTTCTCCAACAGGGTAAAGACGCTCTACCCAACCCAATTCTTCAAGTACATCGAGATACTTTGAAAGAAGGGTTTTTTCAAGACCTGTTATGTTAGCTATTTCTCCAAAAGTTGGTGCTCCAAAAGCTATTGCCTTAAGTACTGCAGAATAAAGTCGGGGTTCACGGAGCTCTTCTCTGAGTAGAAATTCGGCTTCTCCATATAGAAATTCGCCTTTTCTAAGGAACCTTGAAGCTATATTGTCCCAAAAAGGGAGATTTGGATCAAACTTATGAAGGTATGCAGGAACTCCGCCAAGACACCCATAAACTCTCACAAGATCCTCTTCATTGTATGTTCTGAAAAAATCTTTAAGGTAAGGAAAATATAGAGGTTGAACCTTCCATTGGCCTGTTCTTCTACCATACAATGGGCTCCTATAATCCAATACTTCTGTTTCCATCATTCCTATGGATGAACCGAGAAGAACCAACATGATTTGACTATCTTTAAGTTTTGTATCCCAAATTTTCTGGAAGATTGATGGGATCGCTTTATTACCTTCTATAAGTGTTGGAAACTCGTCTATGACAATAATTATTTTTCCTTCCTTCCACCATTTCAGAAATTCGTCAAAAAGTTCAAGCCAACCTTTAACTTCAAGTTTTAAAAAAGATTCGTCATTAAGTGCTTGCCCCATCTTCTCTTTCAATTCTTGAAGTAGATCCTTTTCGGGTCTTCTGTCCGCTAAAAAGTATACCGCTGGTTTTCCTTTTATAAAAGTTGCAACAAGCTCAGTTTTACCAATCCTTCTACGACCATAAATAACAATAAACTCTGAACTATTACTCCTAAATTTTTCTTCAAGAAAAATAAGTTCCTTCTGTCTATTAACAAATAGTTGAAACATAAGTATTATACTCATAATTCAACTATTTAAATTTAACGGAATTACACCAAATTTAAAACCTTTTAATTCTATATTATCTAACGAACAACCTCTTTCCTTTCCATAAGTATTGAATGGCTCGAGAATATTTGATGTGCTAAAACTGTTACACAAAACGTCTTTGATGTCGCCCTCTCTTTTTCATCAAGTAGTCCAAAGCTAACGAACTGAGTTTATCTCATTCCTAATAGGAAGGTTATGTTTTTACCTTTTCTTCTATGAATTCTTTGTGTATGGCCTTAACTGCTTTTGCTCCATCCTCGTCCTTTACGACGAAGCTGATATTAAGTTCGCTTGATCCTTGAGCGATCATTCTGACATTAACACCAGCATCTGCTACTGCCTTAAACATCCTAGCAGCGACGCCAGGTGTTCCTTTCATCCCCTCCCCTACTGAGGCTATAACGACGACGTCCGGTTCTAGGTGTAACTGCTTTGTTTCGTTTCCGAAGTGGTCTTTGACGGTATTGTACGCCTTGTCTAAAAATTGTCTTTTCATAACAACGCTTATATTCGACTCGGATACGCTCTGGGATATCATCATTATGTTTATCTTGGCTTCAGCGAGTTTGTCAAAAAAACGAGCTGCAGTGCCTGGCTCACCAACCATTGAAGCACCCTTTATTGTGAGCATGCCGACGTCTCTTATCAGAGACACAACCTTAACAACAGATGGGAAAGGCTTAGCGACTTTATCAACGATCTGGGTTCCTGGATGCGTAGGGTTGAATGTATTCTTGAGCCTAACCGGAATCCTCTTTTCGATGACTGGTTCAAGGGCTCTTGGATGCAGCGATTTTGCACCGATAACAGCCATTTCTATAGCTTCATCGTAGGTTATCTCTGGGAGTGTTTGAGCCTCTGGAACGATCTTAGGGTCAGCTGTCATTATGCCATCCACGTCGCTCCAGATAACCACTTCATCTGTCTCTATCGCATTTCCAATTATAGTGGCAGTGTAATCACTTCCCCCTCGACCGAAGGTCGTCGTTATCTGATCTTTGGTTACCCCAGCAAACCCTCCAACAACAGGAACTACTCCATCTTCCAGGAGAGGCAGCAAAGTCAGCTTAATGTTCTCCCTCGTTATATTCATCAAGGGGGTTGCTTCACCGAAACGGTCGTTTGTTACAATTCCAGCTTCACCACCAGTGAAGGATTTAGACTTAAAACCATTTTCAATAAGCGTCGCAGCTGCGATCTCAGAAGAATATCTCTCACCGAAGCTTATAACGTAGTCAACACTTCTAGGAGTGGCTTCTTTAAGATAAAGTATGCCGTAAAGGACATGTTCAAGTTCGTAATCAGCCTTTGAAAGCTTAACTTGAAGCCATGCTGGCACAGCCCCAATAGACTTAATGACGAACGTTCTATGCATTTCCTTAAGTTCTTGTAGGAAGTTGTTTACCCATTTAGCGTCCCCTAACTCAGCCTTCCGCGTCGCTTCAAGGAGGCTATCGGTTACTCCGCGAAGGGCTGACACTACGATTACAACTTTATCCTTCTTATAGTCTGAAAGAAGTTCACATATCTTTCTATAGCCTGCGTCTTTAACAGAGGTACCACCAAACTTCATTACATACTTCATTAATCTATCTCTCCAAATAACCTAGCTTACACAATAGCTCAGCGGTTAGTATGGCGTTTCCAGCCGCACCCCTTATCGTGTTATGGCTCAATAGGGTGTATTGAAGAGAGTTACGGTCAAGACCCTTCCTAACCCTACCAACAACTACACTCATGCCAGGAACAGATCCGGCGTTTCGATCCCTACGAGTTTGTGGTCGATCGCTTCCTTCCATGACGATGATCGGCTTCTCTGGAGCCATTGGTAGCTTTAATTCCTGAGGCAGCCCTTTGAACGACGCCATCGAAGACTTAGCTTCTTCAACGTCTATCTCCTTCTCAGCTTCTATGTAGACCGACTCAGTGTGCCCATCTATAACAGGAACCCGGTTGCATGAAGCCGCGAGCATCAACTCGTTATCCACGATAGAGCCATCTTTTATCCTTCCTAAGATCTTTTTAGTTTCTTTGATCAACTTTTCCTCTTCGTCCTTAATATAGGGCACGATGTTGTCGATGATCTGCAAGCTTGGAACACCTGGAAAACCAGCGCCACTCACAGCCTGCATCGTAGTAACGATCACCCTTTTTATCTTATAGAGGTCATCTAATGGCTTTAAGGTCATAACTAGACCAGCTGTTGTACAGTTAGGTTTAGTAACGATGAAACCCTTCCAGCCACGTCCCTCCTTCTGAGCGCTTATTAACCCCAGATGGTTGCTGTTGACTTCAGGCACCAAGACTGGCACATCCTTTTCCATTCTGTAAGCACTAGCATTGCTAACAAGAGGGTACGATCTAGCATAAAGCCCTTCTTGCTCCTTTGCAGCATCCGATGGTAGACAACTGAAAAGAAGGTCTACATCACTATTTAGAGGTACTTGCTCCTCGACCTTCATCTTCTTAATGTAGGATGGAGGGTCACATTCGCCTACCCACTCTGTCACTTCCCCGTAAAGCTTTCCTGCAGACTTCTTCCCAACCAAAATAGATATCTCAAACCACGGTTCTGTGTCCAGTAGGCGTATGTACTGCTGGCCAACCATTCCAGTTGCACCCAATATAGCAACCTTTAGTTTACCCACTTTTTATTCAGCCTTTATTCTGAAATAACCAAAGAGAATGTTTTATATACTTTTCTGAATGCTTAAGAATGCTCAAATTTAGAAACAGACCTTCTACTTCAATGCTTATCAACGTTGGAAAAGGCGCATAGAAAACTAAAGTTAATTCTTTCAACAGGTTTAAATAGACAAAAGAAGGTTCCTAAATAGGATTTGATGAAATCAGAAGCTTACCTTCAGTGCATAATCCCTAGTTGTGGTAAGAAGTATGATGTTAAAACGACGAGGACCTTCTGTGAATGCGGAAACCTATTAGATGTGAGATATAAGGGTAGTTTCAGAAAAGAGTTAACTAGTATCTTCCATGATAGAAGGAACCCCAAGGGGAACATCTTTAACGAGAGTGGTGTCTGGAGGTTCAGAGAGCTCATAAACTTCACTAACTTCGATTCCGAGGATTACGATAATTATTCTAAGGTCTTTGTATCATTTGATGGGGCAGAGGGAAGGACTAGACCCTACGAGATGACAAAGGTAGCGGAGTACGTTGGCATGCCAAAAGAAAACGTTCTCTTTCAACCAGAAGGACTTAATCCAAGTGGCTCTTTCAAAGACAACGGAATCTCTACAGGGCTAACACATGCAAAGATGCTCGGAATAAGAGAAGCCATCTGCGCTTCAACAGGCAACACTTCCGCATCCTTAGCGATGTATGCGGCTAACGAGGGGGTCAAGGCCAGCATCTATATCCCAAAGGAGGACATAGCCCCAGGGAAGTTAGGCCAAGCATTTCAATTCAACGCAGATATTTACCAAGTTGAAGGAAATTTCGACGAAGCACTAAAGGTTGTATTAGAAAAGGGAAGAGAAGGAGCATACGTTATGAACTCGGTTAACCCATTCAGATTGGAAGGACAGAAGACAATGATCTATAGGGCTTTAGAGCACATGGACTGGGAGGCCCCTGATTGGATCGTCTTTCCCAGAGGAAATATGGGCAACTGTTCCGCCTTCGGAAAAGCCATAATTGAGCTTTACGAATATGGCTGGATCAAGAAGAAACCAAGATTTGTATCCGTAGACGCAAAAGGATCAAACACGTTCTACACACTCTATAACGGCTTATTTCAAGGAGAGAAGTTAAGATGGAATAACGGCAACGTGAACGACGAGCTGATACTTGAATACTACTCTTACCTAGATAAAATGGACATTAAACCTAAGACAGGCGCGACAGCTATACAAATAGGTAGACCGGTGAACATCAAGAAAGGATTGAGAAGTCTAGAATACACCAACGGGATATCGGTACAAGTCGACGAGAAAGAGATGGAGGATGGAGTGGCTATAGTTGGAAGTAATGGATTTGACTGCGAACAAGCGTCAGCAACATGTGTAGCTGCGATAAGGAACTTGGTAAAAGAAGAAGTCATAAAAAAGGATGATAAAGTAATTGGGATCTTAACCGGAAGGCTAAAAGATCCACAGATGATAGTGAAGTACCATACAGACAGCAGTAATAGATTCGCAAACCCCCCTAAAGTTTTGTATCATCGATCATAGAAACCAAGAACCCAATTCTATTAAATCGCTACTCTTGCACCCTTGCCAGGAGAGGTACAGATGAATGATGACTCAACACCAGCTTTGTTAAATGATTCGCACATAGCGGAGCCAATCGCCTTCCCATCACATAAATTCTTGTCAAAAAACGCAACCATGCTCGGACCCGCACCACTAATTGTGACACCCAAAGCACCCTCCTTTAATGCTGCTTCCTTGACCAAAAAATACCCTGGGATAAGCTTAGCTCTAGCAGGCTCCACCACAGTATCGTTAAGCGAACGACCAAAAAGCTTCAAGTCCTTCAGAAGGACAGCGGAAACCAGCGCAGACGCGTTCCCAACATTCTTCACAAGCTTATCGAGTTCGATCAGCTTTGGAATAACGGCACGGAACTGCTCAGTCTTCTTAGCACCATAAGAGATCACAGGAGAAGCGATACACATCCCAAGATTCTCTGGTGGATCAAGTTTCATAACATCCATAGGGCAGTAGGAACGGACCAAAGTGAATCCCCCCAGCAGAGAGGCAGCGACGTTATCAGCATGGGGTTTTCCAGCAGACGCAACTTCGCCCTTGGATGCATAAAGAACAAGAGAATTATTATCGAGTCCTAGGTTGAAAAGTTTGTTTATTCCAAATGCTACAGCAGCTGCTGAAGCAGCACTACTTCCCAACCCCATTCCCACAGGCACGCCCTTAGTGACCTTAATTTCAAGGCCACTATTAATGCCGAAGTCCTCCATAATGCTTAATGCGACCACACCAGCTGTATTGTCTTTAACAACTGTGGGGATAATTTCGCGCCCAACCCCTTCTAATAATATCTTTAACCCATCACCTTTAACCGACAGCGAAACTCTGTCAAATGGGAAATCGAGGGCTATGGCGAAAACGTCAAATCCTGGGCCTACGTTCGCGGAGGAAGCTGGAGCGTCCACCACAATCTCTGTTCTCCGAGTTAGCCCTAGTCTTGACATGTTTCTCTCAAGGTAAAATGCACATACTATTTAAACTTACATCGCGTGTTTTAACCAGATGCCTTCTTAGAGACCTTAAGCATTAAAGAAGAAAGGTTAGGATACTCGGATACAAATCTAACCCTGTAAGTGAAATCTGGTTTTGTGCTAACAGATTGTTGTACAACCTTCTTAATCTCAGCTTCATCTAAGGTGGTGTCAGATAATATGGTTTCGAGTGACGACTTGATTTGCATTGCTAACTGGTCGCTGAGCTTCTCTTTAGAGAAGTACCTTAAAGCATCGTCTATTACATAGATTCTCTCATAAAATGAGACCTTCTCCATGACCCCCTTTGAACACTCCTCCACAAACACCTTAAGCCTTATTCTAACAGACGAGAGCTCGCTCAACATATTAATTATTTCATCTTCAAGCTTTATCAATTCGAATGTAGAAGAAGCCCTTTGCAGACTATTTATCGGAGAAGAAGAGTGAATTCTACTGATGGAGTCAAAGACCTTCTCCACGGACTTGGTCGCTTGGTTTAAATGACAAACAACATCATCAACAAGTGGGATACACTTCTCACTAGATTTTATCTCTTCAACGTTTTTTCGAGTATCAGCTATAAAGATAGAGAGGGACTTCAACACTTCAATTGTGTCTTCAATCATCCAGCATATTACTTCTGTAGACACTTAATAATCTTTGCCCAAGCGATCTAATAGCCATAACTAACAGGCCATCATTTATCTGTATTTAGATTGATGGAAAAATTGGTAACATTGCAATGAGATATGCGATTAAAACATGCTTTTTCAGCGGATTTTATAGCAAAATAAGACAATAAAAATCATGTATTTCTCCCAAACATTAAAACATTCAACTTTGAAAACAAAGGCAATATTTTAAATAGTAACCAGGCTAAATCAATAACGTTTTGTCCACGTTTAGCTTCTTGAATATTCTGAAAGGAGGTGTATTGTGATGAAGGAACCACTTCTACTTCAGATTATTCAAAACCCCAGAAGAAAGCATCTCATAGAATTATTAATTGACCAAAACGGGGAGATAGACATAAAAGAAGCTGTGGATATAATAGCCAAGTTTGAAACAAAAGGGGAACCACCTAGTAGAGTTAAAAAGAGCATTTATGTAAGCATGGTACAAACCCATATACCGTTCATGGAGAATGTAGGATTAATCAAGTACGTCCCAGAAGAGAATAAGATCCGACTAAATAGGGTGCCTAGAAGGCTAAAATATTATTTAGAAGTTTCAGAGGAAGGAGACATCTCATGGCCCTCATATTACATAATTCTTTCTATAACCGGTCTCGTTTTAAGCATGATTATCTGGAACTTGGTGGCCATAATCTTCTCTTCTTTAACCCTTATTTCGGCCCTTGTACATCTACGAACCATATATAAGTTGGAAGAAGCAAAAGAGCCCCAATTAAAGGAGAGAAATACCTAACAATCATAAAGAAGATTCTTAAACTAAGCCCAAATAACAAAATTTGATAATTCCATAGCCAATTAATAAAGGTAGGGTGAATTCTGAGTTATAAAGCCTTAGGGAACTCAAACAAAAACATACCATAGACTGGTTAAAGGGGTTTAGGTGCTTAATTCGATCCGCGCTTCTTCGACAGAGGCTTTATCAACCATGATCTTTAATAGGGCTCTAACGAGAGCAGGGGGATTCTCATAAGTCCAGATCTTACGACCCATGCATATTCCGACAGCCCCAGAATTCATTACCTCTTTGACCATCTTCAAGATGTCTATTACGTTTCTAATCTTAGGACCTCCGGCTATAGTTACAGGGACTGTGCTGTATCTAACAATCTTCTTGAAACTTTCTGGGTCACCTGTATAGTAGGTCTTGATCATGTCAGCGCCTTCTTCACAACCTACCCTAACCGCGATTCGAACGTCCTCATACGAATATGGGCCATCAAAGGGAACAGCGTCCTTCGTGCCGATGGGCATCATCTCACCAAGTAGTGGGATACCCCATTTATCGCACTCGTCAGCAATAAGCCCGAACATCCTAAGGTCTTCTTTTTCGTCCTCGGAACCCACAAAAACAGTCGCTGCAACCGCATCTGCACCGAGACGAATGGCTTCCTCTACGGTTGTTACAAATGACTGATCTGTAACCTTGTTCCTTAAAGATGTTGCTGAGGTTATCCTATAGATGAACCCTACTCGCCCCGCAAACTGGAGACTTGAGAACTTAGCAAGCCCTCTCCTCATCAGAAAGCCATTTACACCCGCATCAACCAAACTTTGGATAAGTTTTCTGGGGTCTTCTAACTGCTCAAAGTATCCTTCTACTGCGTGATCCATAGGTATGATTATAGTGGTTTTGGTTACTGGATCAAGTATTCGATTCATTCTTATACGTTTTCCTAGTTCTGTCAACTTGAAACAACTTACTGGAGTACATTTTAATTTATATACTTTTGCGGCTTTAAAGAGATATTATATCGGCTGAAAGTGAATAGTTTGTCAAAGCAATTATAGCCATAAGATAGCATGCGAATCTTGAATTCTTACGTAATATCGCGGTAGCTTTATCCTAATTGTTAAGCGTAAATAAGTGGGCTTTCTTTAGGAAAATTTATCTAAAAGAAGATCATTAGAAGAGCTACAAGTGGGCTTAGAGTTGAAGCCTTCCCAATTTGCGAGAAAGATGTTGGAAGAGAGCGGTGATAGATGAGCATTGGGTACACACTCTTAGACGCCAAATACGAGGGGGATAAGGTTACACTCTTCTACCTATCGGATGATGGAGAGATCGAGCAGTGGCTTGACAATGAAGACTATTACCCATATTTTTACACATTAGATGAAGGATCATTGGAAGGGGCTAGAGCACAAGGGTGCAAAATAGTGAGTGAGTCGAAAAGAGAGTTATTCTCGGACCTGAAAAAAGAATTTTATAAAATTTCAGCCAAAGAAGAAACCCTCTCTAAAGTGAAAATGATGTTCACACATGTATGGGAAGACGAAGTTCAAACAGTTGAGAAATACGCCTTCGATAAGGGGATGCGATTTGGCATGGGTTGTCAACGTCTAGGTGAAAGGACACGTCTTGAAGACGTTAATACAGAAGTATTTGATAAAACCTTTGACGAATTATTAGAAACCGATCCTGTTAAGTATAATTTTATCAAGCGATTCTTTGAGGTCATAGAACAACCATTACCTGAGATCAGCGAAAACACAGCTTCGAGATACGGCTACGACATGGAAAGGATGCTTGAAGCGCTCTACCTTTCGAGGATAACTAATTCGCCGATAACCTTTAGAAACGCGCCCCCAAGCTACTTTATTAAAGCGTTATATTATCTTAACCTAAAGAGCGAAGGCTATGTAATCCCCACTCCAGAAGAATTTTCAAGGAGCGAAAGTCCACGTGGTGTATACGGGAAGGCCGCGCTAGTGTTGAAGCCGGAAAAAGGGATTTTCTTGAACACATACGTACTTGACTACGAGTCTCTTTACCCGAGTTGTATAGACGTCTACAACCTTTCTCATGAAACTGTGAACTGCGGCCATGAACAGTGCCTAGACAACAAGGTTCCAGAGGAGGAACACCATATCTGTACTATTAGAAGAGGCAAATACTCGACCATCATAGGCGCACTTAAAGACCTAAGAATCAAGTACTACAAGAAGAAAGCGAGGAACAATGGGAGGACTTCAAAGGTCGTTTCCGATGTCCTAAAGATGATACTCGTGATATGTTATGGCGTGACAATAAGAATAAGAGGACTCTCAAACCCTGCACTTGCTGAATCTATCACAGCTTATTCTAGGCATGCCTTAAAAACCGCTTGGAAGTATGCGACAGAAATCGGGCTTAAACCATTGTATGGGGATACGGATTCACTTTTCCTTGTAAACCCTCAGAGTAAACAACTGCAAACATTAATAGAGAGAGTCAAGAAGGAGTTAAAGCTTGACCTGGCAGTCGATAAAAAGTATAAGGTCTGCGTGTTTTCCTCAGCGAAGAAGGCCTACTTAGGGATATTTGAAAATGGCAAGGTAGACCCAAAGGGGTTGACTGCCTTCAAGTCGAACACACCAAACTTCGTTAAGAAGGTACTAGAGGAGACAGCAGTTGAACTTTCAAAGATCAATGCTTTAGAAGATATTCCAATCGTTCGAAGAAGAATCCTTCAGCTCTTAAAAAGTAGGGAGAGGTTGCTCTTAGAGAGAAGGTTTGAAGTAGAGGATATGGCTTTTAATGTGATACTCCATAAAAAGCCGTCTGAAATCATCGAATCTAACGTTTACGCTCAACCTTACCAATGTGCGATACAGTTGATCGACGAAGGGATCAGGCTTAGAAGGAAACAGATTTTAACCTTTGCAAAGGTCAAAGCCTTCAATTATAAAGGCAAGAGGTTCTCTGTGAAACCAATAGATAGAGTCAACAAGGATGAAATCAACGTTCCAGATTATATCAGCAACATGTACAGTATGATGAACCAAGTACTCGAACCTCTAGGCATAGGAAAGGGAGCGGCCAAGAACGAATATGATACTCTCACAAGATGGTTCAAGGAATCAGATACACAATCATGACAAAACTATTCCAGTTATAGAGGTAACACTCACCATATAACCCTTTTACGTTAAGGCCTTGATTAAGGCCGCAATGACATAGCTGTACTTTAAAGCAACTTCATTTGGTATGTGCACAACCCTTATCCCTTTCTTTTCGAAGTAACGATCTCTCTCTTGTTCATCAGAGCTTGTCCCTTCTCCCTCAACCTCTAGGTTTATTAGGCATTTAGAGGTTTTAACTATTATATCTGCCACATACTGTTTCGCACACCCAACCTTTGTGTACTCACCATTTCTTGAGAAAGGCCTCTGTGTGGTATATGGTATCCCTGCCCTTGACAACTCTGCTATCAAATACTGCTCCGCTTTAGTATACTGTGTCCTACCATATCCTTCAGCCTCGCTGCCCTTTACAGGAGTCGCATCCAAATCCTCAACCTTCCTCTTACGCAACCTTCTAAAACCCCTCGCCTACTCCAAGAGGAAAAACATAGCTTAAAAATATATAACACAAGTTATATCATACTTGGATTGTTAGCTTTGAAGGTCAAGGGCATATTACCTCCACATATTACACCTTTCAATAAGTATGAAGAAATCGATGAACCTGCTCTCCGAAGATTGATCCATTTTTGGTTAGATAATGGAGTTTCAGGGCTTGTCGCCTGTGGCAGTAATGGTGAGGCAGTATACATGACAAGAGAGGAGCGCAGGAAGGTAGCAAAAGTGGTGGTGGACGAGGTTAACGGGAAAGTGCCAGTTGTAGTCGGCACAGGTGCTCCGAGCACTCAAGAAACCATAAGTCTGACAAAGGACGCGAAAGATTTAGGAGCAGATGCTGCTTTAGTCGTTACACCGTATTACTACATTCCTAGCGAGGAAGAGCTCTACGAACATTATAAACGTGTGTTAGAAGAGACTGACTTTCCCATCATCTTATATTCAGTACCGAAGTTTACAGGATACAACCTCAACGTCAAAGTCGTTAAAAGACTTGTAGAAGGTTACAGCCAGATTGTAGGGATAAAAGATTCAAGTGGGCTCGTTGGCAGAATATCTGATTTAACCGTTCAAGTTGGGGATAGAATTTCAGTTCTAGTTGGTACAGGGGACATAATTCTCCCCGGCCTAGTTATGGGTGCAACTGGTGCAATAGTTGCGATAGCGAACGTCGCTCCAAAACTTTGCTCGGATATTTATAACGCTTACCTTAATGGCGACCTAGAAAAAGCTAGAAGATTACAAAACAAAGCCGTGCAGTTAAATGAATTATTAGTAAAAAGATTTAATCAAATAAGTGCTATAAAAGAGGGTTTAACTCAGTTAGGCCAACCCGCAGGTATACCACGGAGGCCGTCATTACCGCTTAATGACGAAGAACGTGAGGAAATAAGGAGTTTTCTTACAGAAGGCTTGATTTAGGTTATATTCCATCGTTGGAGGAACAATCAAAGCCTTTACGCATGCCCCTTTGTTTAAAGAACTGTCTATTGTTTAATTAGTTGGTTAAACATCTTTTCTGCGGTTTCGATTGGAAGCAGTTTTGGGGGATGCTTGAAGGCATAAGCTGAGATCGGGAGAACGACACCTTTCTGCTTTTTCTCTACTATTTTGATAGCCCTTACTACATCATATAATACAGAAGCCGAATTGGGAGCGTCTATGGTAGAAAGTTTCAAGTCAATCTTCATGGGCGCATTACAGAAGTATGTTCCTTTTATCCAAAAGAAGCTTTCCCTCTGATTTTTAAGAAATGGAACAAAGTCCGTTGAACCAGCTACAACACCGGCTTCGTATGGTAAAGACGATTTGATGGCTTCTGTCTTTAGCTTTCTTTTGACCCAATGGCTTCTATCCATTGTCTCAATTGACTCCGTCCCACCGCCTACGTCCAATTGAAATGTTTCAGTTATTCGGACACCATTCTTTGTTAGGTACGTGAGCAATGCCTTATGTAGTGTTGTAGAACCAACTTGGTCAATAAGATCATCACCTACCAAAATTAACCCAACGTCTTTGAAGCGTTTATTCCATTTATCTTCACTCGCTAAGAGTACAGGGGTTGTGTTAACAAAGGAACATCCTGCTTTAATAGCCTGATCCGCATACCAATATGTTGCCTTGATTGCGCCGCTAGGGAGAAGGTTAACCACAATTTCTGCACCGCTATCTTTTAAAACTTTTGCAACATCTTCTTCTCTCTTGTTACTGACCTGAATAATGCTCTTTAACGCTTCACCAACACCGTCAAGAACCGGGCCTCTCCTAACTATAACCCCAGTCTTTGGCACGTCCTCGACTTTCAAGGTATCATTTGGATGGGCGAAGATAGCTTCTGAAAGGTCCTTTCCAACCTTCCTTTTGTCGATGTCGAACGCTGCAACCACTTCTATATCAGAAGGCTTGAACCCCCCTAGGACAAAATATCTTAACCCTTTCCCCTCACCGGCATTTTCTTCCTTTGAGTAAAAGTATATCCCTTGTAGAAAAGAGGAAGCACAGTTTCCAACACCAATCAACGCAACTCTTATCTTTGGCAAGACTTATTCACATTAGTTCCCTTCCTGTCGTCTCCTTAATAAACTGTTACGTTTTAGTAACGCAAAGGAACGCATATATATGATATTAGCCAATAGTTCGTTATGAAGTATGAAATTAAGTATAAGCCATCCTACTCCATGCTCATAATCAGCTTAGAGAGGGGGGAAACCATTGTAGGAGAAGCAGGGGCGATGACCTATATGAGCCCAACAGTTGAAGTTCGCACTAGGAAGAGAGAGAAAAGCATACTTGGGACACTTGGTTTAAGCCTTTTGGGTAGACAATCGTTCTTTGTTAATGACTATACCGCAACGGACGGTGTAGGCGAAATAGCCCTCACGTCAGCCCCAATAGGTGACATAGAAACAGTCGAAGTATCACCTAGTAAAGGTTACATTATACAAAAGAATTCGTACGTGGCCAGCACACCAGAAGTCAACCTTGACATACAATGGCAAGGCTTCACTAAAGGCTTGTTTGGGCAAGGTTTATTCATGATCAAAGTCAACGGGCAAGGCACTCTATTTATAAATACGTACGGCGCATTAGACAAACACACACTCAAAGATGGAGAGACACTTGTCGTAGATAACTTCCATCTAGTGGCTTTCTCGGACACGTGCCAATATGAAGTAAAGAAATTCGGTGGCTTGAAGGAGACCATTCTAGGTGGAGAAGGCTTAGTAACCAAAATTACCGGCCCAGGTGATGTATATATTCAGACAAAGAACCTGAAAGAACTTGTTGACTGGCTCTGGACACTACTTGAACCTAGAGTACAATCTAGAGCGCGCTGATGAGAACGTCTACCATATTAGATTCGACTACTGTATAGCTAGTTCGTCAAACAATGGTTTTACGTTAACGTACAATTTGCGATATATCTTGTAGAGTTTTGTATACTTTTCATGAGTGGCCATATTAGGCTCGACCTTTGGACCTAACTTCACCAAGCGCTCGCAAGTTTCAACAGGGTCTTTATATATTCCAACACCTAGGCCCGCTAGTATCGCGTCCCCAAGTGGCTCAGCCTCAGCAAGCACAGGTTGAAATGTCTTCCCTAGGACGTCAGCTTTTATCTGCAGCCATAACCTACTCTTTGAACCGCCACCCATCGACCTTACCTCACCTATTTTCACTCCTACCTCTTCGGCCTGTTCAACAATATGCCTAAATCCATATGCTACAGACTCCATTAAAGCTCTGGCAATATGCGCTTTCGTATGTGCATTAGATAGCCCAAAGATCACCCCTCGAGCATTAGAGTCCCATATAGGGGACCTCTCCCCATTGAAATATGGAAGTACGATGAGGTTGTCTGAGCCTGCTGGTATTTTGGAAGCCTTAATATCTATGATCTCAAATGGAGAAAGCCCTGTCTTCGACGCGGCTTCTGACTCTTCATATCCAAGTTTATCCCTGAACCATTTATATAAGCCACCACCATTAGACATTGGCCCCCCAACCACCCATGTACTATGTATTGCTCCTTGGAAACACCAGAGACCCTTGTCATAAACAGCGGGGTAATCTTTGTCGGTTATGGTCATTATAACAGCACTTTGGCCTGTGAATTCACCTGTCCTTCCAGGTTTTACTAGTCCACCTCCAAACCATGCGGCAATCCCATCTGCAGAACCTTGTACGACAGGTGTCCCTGTAGCGAGACCTGTTTCCTTAGCAGCATCTGCGGTGACTTCCCCGATCAGTCCATAGAGCGGTTTAGTTTCTGGAAATTTATCTACGACATCAGCAAACATCTCCATCACTTCTTTGGTATTCCACCAAACTTGAAATGGGTCGGCAGTATATTGTCCTGTTAACTTGTAGTTGATGTATCCGTCTGCTAAAAGGATCTTGTGAGCTCTTTGAACAACTTCAGGTTGGTGTTCCCTTATCCATTGGAGTTTAGGGGCTGCGTTATGTGGCCCGCCTCGAGTGTCCATCCAGATTATAGCAGGGCGAAGTGGTTTGCCGTTTCGATCGATTGGGACAACAGCAGGCGATAAAGCGCTAACACAGATGCCTGCGATCTGGTCAGGCGATACAGTAGACGCTTCAAGAATCTTTGAAATCGTCTTTTTTACAGCATCCCACCATAACGCTGGAGAATGCTCCGCCCAACCAGGTTGTGGGTGAAATGTTGGATATTCTTGGCTAGCGATCGCGATAAGATTTCCATTTAAATCATATATCGCTGACTTCAAGGAAGTAGTACCAGCATCAATCCCTAACAGATAAGTCAAATTTCTAATACCATGCATCAAAACTATCCTCCAAAGATTTTACGTAACTTAGATTATTTGGATATTTATTCTTTAGGCTACAAACTACTAACGCATGGGGCATACCGACTCTGCTCAATAACTTGTTCTGAGGAAATACTATATCATCTCTACAAGTCAAAGCCTAAATAGTACGAAAAGAAAAGTACACCTGATAGTAATATGGTTCTTGAAATACCAAGAGGAGACAAAGAGCTCCTCCAAGGCGTATGCGAGATGCATGTTCACTGCGCCCCTGACATTTTTAAAAGACCATTTAACGAAGTCGAGTTTGCCAAGAATGCTCAGGCAGTAGGGTATAAGGCTGTTTTATCAAAGTGCCACTTCACTTTAAACGCGGATAGAGCACAGCTAGTTCGTGAAATAGTTCCAGGGATCCATTTCTTTGGAGGAATCGTTCTAAACCATTACGTTGGCGGTCTTAACCCAAACTCGGTAAGGGCGGCGATAGGGTTTGGAGCTAAACAGGTCTGGATGCCTACACTACACGCGGAAAACCACATAAGGGTGATCGGTGCACCAATATACCCAACAAAGCAGTGGGAAAAGCAAACCGACCTTGGAAACCCACCAGGCATAAGTATTCTCGATAATGATGGAAAAGTCAAACAGGAGGTTTATGAAATATTAGATCTCGTTGCAGCATCGGATATAGCAGTGGGAACAAGCCATATATCTGAGCAAGAAGTCTTCGCTTTGATTCAAGCAGCCCGTAGTTCAGGTGTGAAAAAGATCATTGTGACACATGTAGGTTTTAAGTTAACCCCTTGGTCAATTGAAGACCAGATTAAGATGGCTGAAATGGGAGCTGTAATAGAGCATTCTGTAGCAAACTGCATAGATGTCTTTGATAGAAGTATAGAAGCGAAGAGTATCGCTGAAGCCATAAAGAAGGTTGGATCTAATAAATGCATAATGGTAACCGATTTGGGCCAGATAGCTAACGCACACCCTATTGAAGGAATGCGCCAATTCATTTACATGATGATGGCGTTCGGAATCAGCAAATCAGAGATCGATAGGATGACTAAGGATAACCCGGCAAAGCTTTTAGGTCTAGAGTAGCCAAGTTTTGTTAGAAATCAAATGAACTAATATTACCTTAAAAAAATTAAAGAGGCTTAGAGCGTCTCTGGTTTAAGTTCGTACAATAGGACTATTCTATTTTTATTTGTCTATCTTCCGTGTGCTCGCCTTTCTTTGGAAGCGTGACCTCTAAAATCCCGTTTCTGTATGAGGATGTTGCTTTTGATGGGTCAACCCGACTCTCTAGGTTTATTTCTTTGTAGTACTTCCGTCTAGGTGTGTCAACAGATATAGTCAACTTCCTCTCGCTTCCCTTAAGGTTTATGTCCTCTTTCTCAACTCCTGGTAGCTCAACAATAACCTTCACGCTATCCTTTTCCTCGAAGACATCTGTAAGTGGCTCCCTCTGCTCCTTTACTTCAAGCCTTGGCCGACCGAAAGTCCCACCAGGTCTTACGTTGCCAAACTCTCTGATTTCTGGTTTACCATCAGGTCCTATAGTTATACTATACCCGTAGACAAAAGGACCCCATTGCTTGATCTTTGAGCCGTCTGGAAGAGTTCTCTCTCTAACATAATCCGGGCTTACACTCTTAGATAGTTCTTTGAATTCCTCTTCTATCTCTTTCTCTAGTCTTTTAAAGAAGCCTTCAGTATCCTCAAAGAACCAGTTCCTAAACAACCTCCTTCTTCTCCTTTCCCATTCAGACTCCCAATCGTTGCTCATACCTTTTTTAGATTCAGTGTTTATATTTAAATTTTGTATGCTCCTAATTTAAAGCTTAAGTATTTATTAGAACAAGAAGCGCCTTCAATAGGGGGACTGGAATTTATAGGATATAAAAAAATGCAATTTCTTGCAAATATAGTTAAAAAAAGTTTATTTAGTGCAAAAACATAGAACGATGCATGCCCAACCAAAATGGGGTTTTGATTCTTACATGGAAAGAGATCGACGAACTCTTGGATATGAAGGAGGTCATTTTGAGTGTCGAATCAGCCTTTAAAGAGAAGGGGGCGGGGAAGGTTCAGATGCCCCCAAAGATATATCTTAACTTTGAACGTTATATCGGTGATCTAAGATCAATGCCTGCTTACCTTGAGACAGCCGACATCGCAGGCGTCAAGATCGTTAATGTTCACCTAAAGAACAAGAGTATCGGGTTGCCAAGTGTTATGGCAACAATAGAGCTTATAGACCCAAAGAATGGCAAGCCTTTAGCAATCTTAGATGGAACAAAGATAACATCATATAGGACGGGGGCTGCTAGTGCAGTGGCTACAAAGTACTTGGCGCGGAAGGATTCGAAGGTGCTAGGAGTAATTGGAGCAGGAACACAATCAAGAACTCAAGTCGAAGCCATATCGAAGGTAACTACACTAGAGAAGATTTATGTCTATGATATAGATAGACGTGCATCAGAGAGGCTTAGTGAATACATCAAAGAGAAGGGTATCGCTTCAAAAGTTAATATAGAATCTAAAATCCAAAACGTGGCCAGTGAAGCGGATATCTTAACAACTTTAACACCGTCAAAAGCACCTATTCTGTTCTTGAAATGGTTGAAGAGTGGTGTTCATATAAATGCAATAGGTGCCGACGCCCCAGGAAAGCAAGAACTAGACCCAGAAATTCTTAAAATGGGAAAGATCGTGGTGGACGACTTAGAGCAGACACTTCATTCTGGAGAAATAAATGTCCCGATATCTAAAGGAATGATGAATAAGGAAGACATATATGCAGAACTTGGTGAAATAGTCGTAGGAAAAAAGATAGGAAGGACATCTGACTCTGAAATAACGATCTTTGATTCCACCGGTTTAGCGATACTAGATGTCGCAGTAGGAAATTTGATATACCAAAAAGCAATAAAATATAAGGTAGGTACGACTTTAGACCTAATTGATATACTAATTGATATATATTCATGAATTAGAAAGAACAATCAATCTAGAAATCTGGGAAGAGAATTGGTGAATTTACCCTGTATAGTTATTTAGAACGATAAATGTTTGCGAAGCTATTAAAAATTTGTTTCTATAGACATAGGTTAGTAGTTTTCAGCGTAGATTTCGAAGTAACTTCTTGGATGAGCACACACCGGACACTTCTCAGGTACTTCCTTCCCTTCAAAGACATAGCCGCAGTTTCTGCACTTCCACATCGTAGGGACTTCTCTCTTGAAAGTAGTATCTTGCTGAAGGTTCATTAGAAGCTTATTATACCTTCTTTCATGAAATGCCTCTACCTTTGCTACCATTCTGAAGGTTCTAGCTGCATCTGCGAATCCTTCTTCATCTGCTACCTTCGCAAAATCAACATATAATGATGTCCACTCAAATCGTTCCCCTTCTGCGGCGGCCTTCAAGTTTTCAGCTGTGGAACCAATAACTCCTGCGGGATAAGTTGCTTTAATTTCAACTAAGCCTCCCTTAAGAAGCTTAAAGAAAAGCTTCGCGTGCTCTTTCTCGTTATCAGCGGTCTCTTCGAATATAGCAGCTATCTGCTCATAACCCTCTTTTCTAGCGGCACTCGCGAAGAATGTGTATCGGTTTCTAGCTTGTGATTCCCCTGCGAATGCTGCTAAGAGGTTCTTTTCAGTCTGACTTCCTTTAAATTCCATATTTTCAACCTCTCTAGAATATCGTGCATCATAAAATAAAGTTTTTCGATTCATTCTAAAATTTATGTTTTTGAATTAGAGTGAAATTTTGAAGCATTATAGTCACGGTCTAACACGGCTTGGTTTTGGCTTACCCTGGAAATGGACAGGTTTGAGTCGGGCAGCCGCCCGCATACTCCGATTCAACTGAGATAAACTTGCCTTCTTTGGTCTCGACCTTTCCAACGTATAGAACCTGTTCTGGTTTACTTCCATATCTAAAGACAGTGATCCCCTTGCACTTGAGTTTCCAAGCTAAGTCGTACACTTTTCTCACATCGTCAACGCTTGAGTCTGCTGGTAGGTTGACTGTCTTGGAAACCGCGTTATCTGTATACTTTTGGAAGACTGCTTGCATCTTGACATGCCATTCTGGTTGAATGTCTAAAGCGGTGACGAAGAGCTTCTTAATGTCTTCTGGAATTCCTTGTACTCCTCGAACCGAGCCTGTCTTCGCTATCTCCTCGAGGAGGTCCGCGCTGTAGAAACTTCTCTCTTTAGCTATCACTTCAAATAATGGGTTGGTTTCGAATAGCCTGGTTCCACCTAGGACATTCCTCATAAAAGAGATTGCGAATATTGGTTCGATCCCTGATGAGCACCCGGCGATTATGCTTATGCTTCCTGTTGGCGCTATGGTAGTAACTGTTGCGTTTCTCATAGCATGGTATCTGCCCTTCCATATGCTTCTGTCGAAGTTTGGGAACGACCCCCTTGCTTCGGCAAGCTGCACAGACGCCTTATGGCCTTCTTCTTCGACAAACTTCATGACGTCCTCTCCTATTCTTAGGGCTTCTTCGGAGTTATAGGGGATCCCCAGCTTTATTAGCATATCTGCAAACCCCATGACCCCTAAACCTATTTTCCTGTTAGCTAAGGTCATCATTTCTATTTCTTTAAGAGGGTAACTGTTCACATCTATGACGTTGTCTAGGAAGTGGACAGCGTTCCATATCGTCTTTCTAAGTTTTTCAAGGTTAAGTTCACTCCCTTCAACCATACTCGAAAGGTTTATTGAACCAAGATTACACGACTCGTAAGGAAGGAGTGGTACTTCACCACAGGGGTTGGTCGATTCTATTCTACCAACTTCTGGGGTTGGATTGTGTCTATTAACCTCGTCTATGAATATCACCCCAGGATCGCCGGTTTGCCATGCGGACTTAGTTATCATATTCCAGACTTCCTTGGCTCTAAGTCTTCCCATCTTTTCCTTGTTCCTTGGGTTGACGAGCCAGTATTCCCCATCATCTTCTAACGCTTTCATGAATTCGTCGGTTACTGCAACTGAAATGTTGAAGTTGGAGAGGAATCCTGGGTTCCGCTTACACGTTATAAATTCGACTATGTCTGGGTGGTCGACTCTGAGAATGGCCATCATCGCCCCTCTTCTTTTTCCGCCAGCCTTTATGACCTCGGTCGTCGTGTCGAAAACTCGCATGAAACTTATTGGGCCTGATGCAACCCCTTTTGTCGACTTGACAATGTCCCCCTTTGGCCTCAGCCTTGAGAAGTCGAAGCCCACCCCTCCACCTGTCTGTTCGATCAACGCTGTATTCTTGACTGCTGAAAAGATACTTTCTAAAGAGTCTTCAACAGGTAGGACAAAGCATGCGGAAAGTTGACCATGTTCCGTTCCAGCATTGAATAGAGTTGGCGAATTGGGGATAAATTCAAGCCTCGCCATCATACCGTAGAAGATGTTTTCACTCGTCTTAGGGTTTCCACCATACTTTTCGTCAGCCTTCGATATAGCTTTTGCAACCCTTTTGAACATTTGAGCGGGTGTTTCCACAACCCTTCCCTCTATGTCGCTTAGGAGGTACCTCCTACTCAAAACTTCGAGCGCGTTGACCGTAAGTTTTGGTTCAGCTATGCCAAGCTCTCTCTTAAGCCTTCTCAACTCTTCTTTCTTCTTCCTGTAACTCTGATATTCTTCCGCTACCTTCCAATAACCCTTGTCCTTTAAGACACCAACTACAAGATCTTGAACTTCTTCAACTGAGGGAATACCTGGCGGATGTCTTTCCTCTAGGGTTCTAACCACTTCTGCCGTTATCCGCTCAGCCTTTTCGCCATCACCAAGCTCGACTGCAATAAAGGCTTTGTGAACAGCGTCTTTTATTCTACTAGGGTCGAAGTCTACAACCCTTCCATCTCTTTTTATAATCTTTTTAGGAATAGAGGCCATATGTTCAATCCCCTTTTTTAAACATCCAAATATATTATTTTATCGGTCTATAAACAATTTGAAGCTATTAATTCTAAACGCATAAATAATAACATGTATACGTTACTATAATGTATTAAAAGAAAAAGGGGCGAAGCGAGTTTAGATTTAATTTTTGGAAGACAAGAAAGTGGATTTGTTAAACTTCCCTTACCTTTTCTGCCTCACTTACGAAGTCTGATATAGACGACGCCTTCACTATGTTCTTCACGATCATTGTCTTACCTCTTAGAATTTCAAAGAGCGCTTTTACATTCTCTTGCTCTAGCTTCACAAGATTGATGTAAAACATCCCTGAGTAGTACTGGGCAAATAGATATGGGTCCTTCCTGATTATGAGAGGACTTTGTTGCGCAGCAAGTTTAAACGTCATAAAGTCTTCTACTTCAAAAAAATTCTTGAACCATATCACCATCATCAGATAAGATTCTTCCCAGATATTTATACCTAGTATATGAAATATTTTTATTGTTACGCCAATAACATTAGATAACCTATGGTGCACCCTTCCTACTAGAGACATGTTTAATACCAACATTCCCCATAAATCATTTATGCCAATATATATCCTTCTATCTTCCTTAACAGATAAGGGTAGGCGAACACTAAAGGGTAATCCTAACCTTATAAAAGAAGTTAATAAGGAAATTGAAGCCTTCGGAGTTAAGGTCCTAATGCAGTACGCTGTCTTAGGCCCTTACGACTTTGTAAACATAGTTGAAGCACCAGATAATAACGCAATCTTAAGGACATCTGTTGAATTAGGGTCGCGTGGTACAATAAAGATACTTAGTATGCCAGCTAAATCTGTAGATGAATTCGTAAAGCTTCTAGAAAAGTAGTGTTCACCCAATTTTTATGACAACCCATAGGTCAGAAATAAATTTAAAAGACTTTGTTACCATGTATGGAAGACCATTTTCTGAAGCCCTCGGGATTGACTTGAAGTCAGGGAAGAACGGGGAGATTTTGAAATGGTTTCTGGCATCGATACTATATTCAAAACCTATTCGAGAAAGTTCGGCTACAAGGACATATTCATCATTCTTAAGGCATAAAGCAACTACACCAAAGGAGATCTTACGTATCGGATGGCATGGTCTAGTTAACATCCTAGACGAAGGATCTTATACAAGATACGATTTTTCTACGGCAGACAAGCTCTTAGAGGTTTTTGGAAACTTGCAGAAAGACTATGAAGGCGACTTAAATAAACTCCATCAATTATCAGAAAACAGTTCCGCCTTAGAAGAAAACATTAAGAGACTTGGAAAAGGTATAGGTGACACTACAGTTTCGATCTTCTTAAGGGAGATGCGTCATATTTGGCCTAAATCAGACCCAAAGCCATCTAAGTTGGTTAAGATTGCGATGGAAGATTTAGGTATAGAAGACTTGAAGCGGCTTGCAGAAAGTGAGGGCATGGACTTGGTTAGGTTGGAAACAGCCCTATTAAGGTATGCAAAAGACTTTTTGAGAAAAGGGAAAAGGTTGTACATAAAATTAAAATCTTAAGAAACTGTGCATCACCAAAAACACTAAATATCAAAATGTACATAACACTTTATGTGTGATTTGCATGGTAGGGGCCCTGGTTTTGATAAACGTGGAAATGGGGTCAGAGGCTGAAGTATTGAAGACAATGAGGAAGGTCGATGGTGTTGTTGAAGCTTTCGCAGTTTATGGAACCTATGATATCGCTGCAAAGGTTCAAGCAGACAGTATCGGGAGGCTTAATGAGATCATAACGAGGAAGATAAGGAAGATAGAAAACGTCAAATCAACTTTAACAATGATTATCATCGATGAGAAGAGCTTGGGGTTAGAGTGGATAAGAACATAGATCCATTAGTTAATATTCAAATAATGACCTTAGTAATATGCTGATAGTAGCGAATAAAATTGCAGTATAGAAAATTTGGTAAACTTAGTTGGAAGCCTTCTGCGCTAGGTTTTGGAGCGATGCGTCTTCCCATCGTTGGAGGAGACAGTAGTAAGATCGATGAAAAAGAGGCGATCCGCATGATAAGGTATGCTATCGATAACGGAGTCAACTATATCGACACAGCATATCCATACCATGGTGGAAATAGTGAAGTAGTGGTTGGCAAAGCGTTGATGGACGGATACCGTGAGAGGGTTAAAATTGCGACTAAATTACCCACCTGGCTTGTGAATACCAAAGCAGACATGGATAGGTACCTAGAGGAACAGCTTTTAAAATTGCAGACTAAAAAGGTCGACTTTTACTTACTCCATGGGTTGAATAAGGAAAGGTGGAAGAAGATTAGAGAACTAGACGTTTTAGAATGGGCTGAGAAGACAATATCTATTGGGAAGATTGACTATCTTGGGTTCAGCTTCCATGACGACTTTGAAACCTTCAAGGATATTGTTGATGGGTATGAGAAATGGACCTTTTGCCAGATACTTTACAACTATATGGATACAGAATACCAAGCTGGTTTAAGGGGATTAAGGTATGCGGCATCAAAGGGGCTCGCAGTAGTCGTGATGGAGCCTCTAGCAGGAGGAATACTGGCCTTTCCTTCCTCAAGAGAAGCTCAAGAGATTTGGAACAGTTCACCAGTTAAGAGAACCCCTGCGGAATGGGGTTTACAATGGGTTTGGAACCATCCTGAAGTATCTGTTGTCTTAAGTGGGATGAGCACGTTTGAACAGGTAAGAGAAAATGTTGGAAGTGCATGCCGCTCTGGGCCAAACACCCTCTCTGAAGAAGAATTAGAAATCATTCACAGAGTTCGCGAAAGTATTCGAAGACACGGGTACATAGGCTGTGGGGGATGCAGGTACTGCATGCCATGCCCACAGGGAGTGGGTATACCTGAAATCTTTGCGCTCTATAACGAATATAACGGAGTGCATGGCGATGCCGCTCAAACTGCTAAAGTAAGAGAGAAGTATAAGACGACAATTATTCCAGAGAAGAGTGCTAGAAAATGTTTAAGTTGTGGACAATGCGAAAGTAAATGTCCACAGCAACTCCCAATACGAAGCCTTCTTGAGAAGGCAGCTGTCGTTTTCGAAAGCAGTAGATAACAAAGACCCAACTCCTCCCATAGATCAAATTAGGTTAGATAGAGGTAGATCCACTTTTCTTTCAATGTAAGCAATATGCATTTTTCTTCCATTTAAGTTGATTAGATGCTTAGACGTTTTAGGAGGAAACTTTTTTGAAGAAAGGCCTGCTGCCAAGACATCTTCCTTCGTCAAATCACCCTTCTTCCAAGTTGTAACTTCTATGTCAGGACTTTTATAGTCAACTAATATGGCTGGAATCATCTTGCAACCAAGTTCTTTAAGAGCGTTCAGTCTATGATGCCCATCTAAAACAACACCTGTGTTTATGTCTACAGCTATTGCTTTCTTGATTAAAGCATCTTTCTTGATCCTTTCCTTAAGCCGATTTAAACGCTTCGCATCCACCTGCTCATGCTCCTTCAGCGAGCTTATTTCCCTAAGGACAACGACCACCCCGTATTTGGAAGAGAAACTTCCTTGAAGGAAGCCCTGCTTCCTATAGCCGTTTGCACAGGTAGTGACAGGGTTCTGCAAATGATACTACACCATTCTGATCGAACTTAGTGATCTTGCTATTACCTCCTCAGATGGCTCGTAATTCGTCAATGAATTGTTAAACAGGTCTTCATAGGCTTTAAGGTCTAAAAGTCCGTGCCCACTTAGATTGAACAATATTACCTTCTTACTTCCCTGTCTTTTCGCTTCTAAGGCTTCATCAACTACAGCTTTGATTGCGTGAGCAGTTTCAGGCGCGGGTACAATCCCCTCACACATTGCGAAAAGTTTCCCAGCGTTCAAACATTCTACTTGATGATATGCCTTCGAGTTAACAACCCCGTTCTTTATCAACAAGGAGAGGCTAGGAGCCTTCCCATGATACCTGAGCCCAGCCGCATGAATTGGTGGAATCTGGAACTTGTTACCCACCGTGTACATCTTAAGCATAGGTGTCATCCCACTTGAATCTCCATAGTCGTAGGCGTATTCTCCTCTGGTTGTCGATGGGACTGCTTTAGGCTCGACTGCAACAAACCTCATACCATATTTTCTAATCTTTTCTTCATAGATCAATGGGTAAGCGAGCCCTGAGAAGTTGCTTCCACCTCCTATACAACCAATTACTACATCTGGTTTCTTTCCAAGGATTTCCATCTGCTTCTTCGCCTCTAACCCAACAATAGATTGATGCAAAAGAACATGATTTAACACGCTCCCTAATGAATACTTAGCGTTTTCACTTCCCAAAGCTACTTCTAGCGCTTCGCTTATCGCGATCCCTAGACTACCAGGGTGCTGAGGATCGTTTGCTAGAAAGCTTTTACCCGCTTTAGTTACTTCACTTGGTGACGGGTAAACCTTGCCACCGAATAATTCCATCAGCGTTTTTCTGTAAGGTTTTTGGATGTACGAGCTTCTCGTCATGAACACGATTATCTCAAGAGAGAAGAGTGCGCCCGCTAGGCAGAGAGCTGAACCCCATTGCCCAGCTCCTGTTTCTGTCGTCACCTTCCTAATCCCTTCTTTAGAAAGGTAGTAGGCTTGAGCGATTGCCGTGTTAGGTTTGTGGCTTCCAACAGGACTTACGTCTTCACGTTTAAAGTATATTTCAGCGGGTGTTTTAAGGTATTCTTCAAATCTTCTTGCCCTATGGAGTGGTGTTGGTCGCCCTAACATCAAATATGCTCTAATAACTTCTTCAGGAATCTTGATGTATCTGTCAGACGAAACTTCTTGCCTTATACATTCTTTAGCAAATATTCTCTCTAGAGCCGCTGGATTAATAGGTTCTCCAGTTGAACCGTTAATGGGAGGAGGAAGTGGCTCAGGGAGGTCTGGGAGGATGTTGTACCATTCTTTTGGTATTTCTTCAGGTGGTAGAATCACTTTATACTCTTTATGTTCCATATATCATGACTATTTTAGTTCATTTATATACATTTATGTACATATAAGTGCTTTATAAGAGATGTTTAGAAAACGCTTTTATTGAACAAACAAGGGCATACAGACAATGGCTACACGCAAAAGAGGCATATGGGCTATAATCGAAGATAGTACTAGAAGGAAGAAGGCGAGGATGAGCATATTAAAGAAGATGATTGAGACAGGGATTAGAGTTGGAGATGATGGCCGCTACTATGTAGACGACATAGAGGTACCTGATACAGCTATAGCGAAGGCCTTAAATATCGATCGGAGAGTTGTGAGGCAGACTGCGAACTTTATCCTCTCAGTTTCAGAATTAGAAAATATTTTTACCAAATTACAACCCATTACCTTCTTCAAAAACATAGCACATTACCTAGGCTTTACTGTGATAGTCATCGAATCAGAGCCTGAGAAGCCAGGCATTATCTCTGAGGTCACCTCGATAATAGCGAGACATAAGCTAATAGTCCGACAAGCGTTAGCAGACGACCCAGAGCTCATATCACAACCAAAGCTGACCTTAATAATAGAGGGCGAAGTGCCGTCGGAAGTGATAAATGAGCTTCAGAGCATAAAAGTAGTTAAGAGCCTAACAATCATTAAATAAACGTTGACAAGATCGAAGACGATCTTAAGTAAGTTAGTAAGAAAAATACTATAAAAATTTATATAGTAGTATTATTAAGTACTACTTATGCCTGAGGAAGAACTTTTGAAAGTTACAAGAAAGGGACAGGTAACTATTCCCAAGAAGTATAGAAACATCTTAAATGTTAAGGAGGGGGACATAATATGTGCCTTTTTGGAAGAAGATAAAGTAGTGTTGATGAAGTCAGGAATACCAGAACCTGGAGAACCCGTTGGTGAGGAAAAGTACGAAGAATTGTCTAAGTTAGTAGAGGAAGAAAGAGAAAAATGGCGTTAATACTTGATACGAGGTTCTTGATAGCGCATTCCTTTCCAAAGTCCAGGGAAGAGAGAGAAAAGATAAGGAACTTTTTACTCAAAATTTCCAAAGATAGTTTAATCATCCCCTCAGTTGTAGTTATAGAGTTCATAAAAATTACTGGTTTAACCATAGGTTTAGAAACGGCTAAAATTAGACTTAGACTGTGGATTGGAAGCGGGGTTGAAGTCGCACCAATTGATAAAGATACAGCCTTCCTTGCTGGAGAGATTGCTTTCCAACATAAAGGCATTCCAATTGCAGATGTAATAATAGGTGCTTTAGCTAAGCGTTTTAAAGCAACAGTTGTTACTGATGATCCTCATTTCACAATCTTAAATTTAAAAACCTTATGGTATAACTGATATCCTCCCACCTCTAAAGATTGCAGGCTTTCTGCATAATATAGTAATGACATGGGGTCTCTGCTTTTACTTTGAACAAGCTATTAATAAATAATAATAAAGTAGAAGCCTCTAACCTAACTCCATGAAGATTAGGGCTGTCTTTGACAGGTTCTCGCCTTATGAATGGGAAATGTCACCAGAAGAAATAGCTAAAGTAGCTAAGATACCTGTTGGAGATGTGATAAGACTTGATACAAACACATCCCCATTCATCCCTGAGAAATGGTTGAGAACACTTTCCAAGGACGTCCATAAGCTGCCTGTCAACCAATACCCTGACACAAGATACACAGAGCTAACACGTTACATTTCACGCTATTGTGGCGTTAAGGACGAAAACATTATAGTTGCGAGTGGAGCAGATGAGGCGATAGATATCATCATTAAGACGATAGTCGACTACGATGACAAGGTTGTTCTCTCAACACCCTCTTACCCCATGTTCAGGATAGCGTCACAAATAGCAGGTGGCAAAACCATCAACGTACCAAGGAGAAACTCACCCCCCTTTGCTGATGATGTTGACGGAATTATTCATACATCAAAGGAGAATAGGGCATCAGCTGTATTCTTATGTAACCCTAACAACCCAACAGGCACCTTTCTTGAAATAGATCAAATACGTAGAATTGTTGAAGAACTGGATTGTGGGGTTGTCGTAGACGAGGCATACTTCGAATACTGTGGTAAGACTGCGATCAAACTCATAAACGAACATCCAAACTTATTTATAATCAGAACGCTGTCAAAGGCCTTCTCTCTAGCAGGGGCGAGAATAGCTTATATCTTAGCAAACGAAGAGACGGCCAATAAACTTAACTATGTTAGGCCACCTAATTCGCTAAGTGTTATATCAATAAGGCTTGGTATAATAGCCCTATCAGATGTAAGGCAGGTTAATCGATGGGTAAAGTACATACTTAAAGAGAGAGATAGGTGCTTTAAAGCCCTTAGCTCTATGAGGAACGTTAAGCCTTACCCAAGCGTTGCAAACTTCATACTCTTCCGACTTTTGAAAGGAAATTCTGAGGAAGTCTATAGACAACTTTTAACAAAGGGAATAAGTATAAGGAACCTGAATGGTGTTGAAATGCTAGACAATTGCATGAGAGTAACAATTGGTTCAAAGAAACAAAATAACAGGTTTCTGTCAGAACTAAAAAGGATAGTCGATTAAAGCGTAAAGATTATAGAAGTAAACACTTGATATAAAACGAGGTAAATCGATAATAGAACACGAAAACTTATTTATAGGTTAATTCTAATGTAATTGACATTCGATGGCAAGAGTAAAAATAGATCACCTTGTTAAAAAATTTGGAAATGTTATTGCAGTCAACCATTTAAACTTAGAGATTCCAGACAAGCAATTTATGGTCTTTTTGGGCCCTAGTGGCTGCGGAAAGACCACAGCCTTACGTTGTATAGCAGGATTGGAAACACCAGACGAAGGTGAAATATACATTGGAGACACATTAGTCAACAATCTGCCTCCAAAAGACAGGGATGTGGCAATGGTCTTCCAAAGCTATGCACTTTACCCTCACATGACAGTATATGACAACATTGCCTTTCCTCTGAAGATAAGGAAGGTTGATAAAAAGGAAATAGATACGAAGGTTAAGAAGGTAGCAGAGTTACTCAAAATATCTGAGCTTTTGGAGAGGAAGCCGAAGCAGTTGAGTGGAGGACAAGCACAGCGTGTCGCATTAGGACGTTCGCTAATTAGAGAACCTAAGGTATGGTTGATGGATGAGCCTTTAAGCAATTTAGATGCGAAACTTAGGCTTTACATGCGTGCAGAGCTCAAAAGGCTCCAAAAGGAACTTGAGATCACTACAATTTATGTTACTCACGACCAAGCTGAAGCGATGACTATGGGTGATAGGGTGGCTATAATGAACTTAGGTATTCTACAGCAAGTCGACACACCCGATACAGTCTTTAATAGACCTACAAACGTCTTCGTAGCAGGCTTTATAGGTAGCCCACCAACTAATATGGCAGAAGGTAACTTTGTTGAAAAAAATGGTGCAGCATACTTCGATGGAGGGAACATAAAGTTCAAGATGCCAAAGGAGATCGCTGAGGCCATAAAGGCTAAGTCAGCCACGGAACTTATATTTGGAGTTCGACCACGAGACCTTATTATTAACGCTGAAGCGCCACTAAAGGAGGCATATATCTCAGCTGAGCTGCACGCTC
>JARVJP010000011.1 GCA_029776065.1 Nitrososphaeria archaeon
CGTCTACCACCATTATATGAAACGAGGAAGTTCATAGATGAGCTTCAGATCTTGGTTAACGCTGCCTCCTATGGGAAGAAGAGGGCTTGGAAGTCTATCCTTATAGTTGGAGTTATGGCTATGAAAAGGGATCTTGTGATCAAGGATGTGACAGAAGCTCTGAGATGTGATAGGACCACAGCATACAGGATCTTTAAGAGGCTAATCGAATTTGGGTTCATTGAGAAGGATGGAAGATTATATAAGTTGAACGCTAAAGTCTGTCCAGTGCTGCATTCAATGACTAGGAGAACCCTCTATGTGATCAGAGAGTAGGAAGGGAAAATGTTGCATGTACTATGCTACAAAAGCTTATCCAACGTTGCGTGTATATAATACCATAATTCGACCAAAATGGTCGAACAAAATAAACTCCGAATAGACAGAAGAAAACTGGTAGAACTGATAGCTGGTATTACAATCTTATCATTGGTGACTCTGACTCCTATTGTCGAAGCATAATCCGGTGCAGTCGCTGACTTACAACTATGGACGAGATATGGAGAGTCTTTCCGTTACACCGGTGTTGCTGGGAAATTGAAACTTTATGGCAATACATATAACAAAGAGGTATGGGTTCACGTGTGCGTAAACGATCCTGCTGTGAGCTGCTTTATAGAAGCCGGATTGATAAGGAAAAAGGATTTCTGGGGAACTTGGAAAACTTACTTCTACTATTCCTATCTAAATAGTGGAAATCCAAGCGAAAATATCAAAGATGAAACAGACACCACAATTTTCCACAATGTGGAAATAACAAAGATTTCAGCTACACAGTGGAAAGTGAACTTCGATTGGGGTGCAAAAATTTACTATGTCACATTCAGCAGGGATTGGTCAGGACAACAGTGCTATTCTCAGTTTGAGGCAAAGGAGACAAACTTCAGATACATACCAGACATGGCGATGCTGTTCGAGGGAAAAGACTTAATCTACTACGAAAGCGGCGGATGGCATGTATTTCAGAACAACAATTGCTTTAACCACAACTTTGAATATGATGTTAAGTATACTTGGGGAAGCCAACAAAACTATTGGATGGCATGGGAAGACAGGTAGACCATGTCACTCTTTCTTTTTTCCGGATCTGAAGTTCTTCATTGAGGCTTTGATGGTTATGAGACTAGGTTGTAGCATCAGATAATTCTTATGGTATTCTGCAAGTGGCAGGATAATCTGTGCCTGATTCAGTACGAAGTGTAATTGTGACTGTACTGTTGGATTCGAATGCTTTTTTGTCGTCGATGTCAGGGAACATTATCGCTATGCTTCCTGATTCTCCTGGTGAAACAGCATACGGTAGGCCATCTACTTGGGCTTTGTCCCAGAAGTCTGTCAAGCTCATATCATTCATCAAAATCGTTGTCACATTTGCGACGTGCGAGGGTGATGTGTTATTGTAATATACAACCAATACGTATTCGTGGGAGAAACGGAATGTGTCCACCTTGGTGATAGTGAGTTTTTCAAATCGCTCCCCGCATATAATACATGAATGGAACATAATCGTGATAGATAAATAGATGAATAAGATGGTTAGAACGATTGCGATGCCCAGAACTATCAAGATTGACTTAGCTGAAGACAATCTTTTAGGTCTGCCCACTTCAGTAAGTTTGGTGGATTGCATCTGCATCTATCAAAGTTTGTTAGTCATCAGGTTTAAGAACTTTACTACCAATGATTATAAGAACGTTAGGAGTAACTTTTGAACCAATCTCTTATATGCCATTGATTTGACAAACTGATAACAAAATGACATCTGTCAAGAACTTAATCAGAAGTCAATGACAGGACGATAACTAAGTCAAGACTTTACTAATTTAACTTTCTTACTAACGTTTATCGCTGACACAACATTATTTTTGATTTATCTCATGTGGGTAAGAAAGTAGGTGCAACCATGACTTAGCCAGAAACTTTTTGACTTACTTTGCTACCAGATAGGAGGATCATAGCGTACTTTCTTACTAAAAAAATAACGATGTCGGAACGATGTAAAAGCAAGGACTAGATCGATCCTATAACCGACATTATAAGCCGCTTATAGCAATAGGTGTCTTCGCCTACTCTCTTACAGGAGACCCCTATAATGCGATGAAAGAGGCTCTATAAGTGTAAATAACTTACCCAAAATCGTTCATCATTCACAGACAAGCCTCATCAAAGACCACCATAACCGACAATGGCCATTCTAAACCATCTTCTAGGATCCAAGAAAAAGCTTAAAGAACACCTCTTAACAGTTTAATGTTGGGCTCGTAGCGCAGAAGACGTGCTGCTGCGTTGACAGTAGGCGTCTGCGTAATATGGATAGCGCGGCAGCCTCCTAAGCTGTAGGTCGTGGGTTCAAATCCCACCGGGCCCGCTACTATAACGATCTTTGTAATAGTATAATATCGCAATGTTCATTAGACCTGATACTAAGTTTTCAAATCCTAAACTCCTTTTTGAACTGATTTTACCACTCTTATATTGTTGATTGTTCGGACAAAACTATTTATCAAGAGAGTATAGGACCTATCATTGAAATCAAGTTGGCTAAACTGTCGCATGGCATTCTTATCCTGTTCTTCACCTTCGTATTGGTAGCCTCAGAAACTGTAGTCGCTAATTACATGGCTACAAGCTCCACAACAACTACAGCTGCAGAAGAGCCTGATGAAGTTCTACCTTCGGATTTTAAGTTAAATGTAGAACTTCGCTTAGAAGAAAGATCTGTGTGGTGCAGTTTGTCAATAAGACAGACGCCTTGGTTAAATCAAAGTCAAGCAATTGAAGCTGTGAAGAAGGAGATAGCCAGCAGACTAGCATCTTACAACCTGTCATTTGAAATCGAGTCTGTCAAGTTCAGAGAAAATACTCCAATGAGTGTTGACTTTATTATACCCAACCTACCCATTGAAGGGGGACCACTAAAATACGGGTATAACAACTATTCCGTTGAATTGGGTTGGCTGGTTGACTGGGCTGGGGCGCCATTTACGCAATGGGCTGAAGTGAAGTCATCGCATAATCAAGGTGTCATCAATTATGCGAGAGAGATAGAAGGTAAAACCTATAGCTTCACGCTAGACCCCCTTATAATGATCCAAGGATTCACCAATATAACTAAGCGTACGGAAACGCAGATAGTCTATTCGTTCTTTGTGCCAAATATGATACTTGACCTTCAAATCCTACAAGATGGCATCAAAGTTACCAACATAACGAACTTTCTGAACAAAAGCGAGTTTGAACAGATTTACAATCAAGGGGAACAGTATCAAGACAAAATCTTGAAAAATACTTCGGAAGAGCTTGCCCTTAGGTTAAGCCCCCTTGGGATGGTGGCCACAAACTTCGAAGTATGTCGTAGAGGACCATATTCAACAGTAGGCATCCACTACACGATAAAAGGGGTGATTGAAAAGGTCACTGATAAGGAGTTCAAAGCTGACCTAAGATTCCTGAATATACCGCTGTCTGAGTTTACTGTATCTCAACACTCTTACTCTACAGTTCTACAATACGTTGGAACCATAGCTGGAAAGGAGGGAATAATTACAATATACTGTAAGTCTTTGTACAGAATAGGGGCTGATACTCTATTATGTTTACCGTTAGAGTTTACGACTACTACCGAAACCACGACAACTACAACAACGACGACCACTGAAAGGCCAGGAAACCTCTACACATACCTGGTTACTGTGCTGGCTGATAACTCAGTCGTCCTTGTATTAATCTCACTTTCCATTTTAGTTGGGACTCTAATATGGAGAGGGCATGTGAGAGTAGCTTGGAGCAGAAGCTGCTTTGACTACGACACATTCAAGCTCCTTGTAAGGATGAGGGGTGGAAGAACAAGGGTGAACCTTCTAAGGTCATTAGGTGAGCAAAAGAATAAGCTACAGCTGGCTAAAGAGCTTGGTATGGACTGGAAGGCGGTTGATCGCAACATAAGGATTCTGTTAAAGTATGGTTTAATCAGAGAGTCCGAGTCCTCAGGTAAAGTGAAGTACTATTCACTAACACCTGATGGAAGGAAGGTCCTTGAGCTACTAGAAGAATTGAATAATACGGGTGGTCTAAGAGATCAGGCGGAGGAATGACATATTATGTCCAATCAACTAAGAGGTAGAAACTTTATAACAGTCTTACTGGTCCTACTTGTTTAGCACTTGGATCGCTATCTGTATTCCAATTCTCTCAGAATCAATCTTTAAGCAGCGAGTTAGAGGAGCTGAAAAAACAGTATCCCACATCTACGACTCACGTTGATGAAGGGACTATTGTATTCCAAGGTATCGGCTTATTTGAATACAAAAGAGTGCCTTTGGATAACTTTAAGCCAGGCGCTTCCTTAGTCTTTAGAAACATGACCTTTCAAAACCTGCCTCTTAACGCGACATATACAGGCTGTATTGTTCAATTCATTAGAGTGGTTTTTCAAGACGGTGCTTCAGAAGTGATTCAGATCACAAGTTGTCCAACCCTTTTTGAACCTTCTGTGGTGCTAACAAATCATAGTAGACCGAAGGCAGGAATAATATATGTACTCGGCGACTCGTTCATGTTTAGAGGGATTTACTTGCTCGTAGAAGAGGGGTAAGACCTAAACCCATGCCTTCTATGGGGATATTTAGGTGTAATCTAAGTTATAGCTCTCCCTTTATCCGTTAACGTATAAAATTCCCTCTTTCTACCTAAAACCATCTTCGAGCCAATTTTCTCCACATAGCCTTCTTTGGTTAGCTTGGATAAGTGTTGGTAGACGGTAGGAATCTTCACATTAATACTATGTTTCTCTCTTAATTCCTTCCAGATCTGGTAACCATATTTTTCTTTTTCAGACAATGACTTTAAAATCGCTGCTTTGGTGTCACCTAACAGCATACCCCCACTCAACTCTTCTATTAAGGTCCCTAGATTTGACCTTCTCAGGGCTATTTCCCTCATTAGTCTAGAGTCTTTAAGGCCGCTTCCTGTTATGACACAAACTACATTAGAGCCTTCCTTTATCTCCTCCATGTTTCTCAGTTTTATCAATCCTGCTATAGTTAAACTTGCAGCTGGTTCAGCAAGGACTCCTTCTCCCTCAGCTAACATATTCATAGCGTCTAATACCTCACTCTCGCTTATAGCGATGGCGGACCCGCCTGTTTCCCTTATCGCTTTTAGAGCCGCATTTCCAAATCTCGGCTTTGTAACGTTTAGATCGAATATCTTGGTTCTAGGCGAATTTAGAGGTTCAACAATATCTAACCCTTTCTGAAACGCCTCTACTATAGGAGCACAGCCATCTGGTTGCACACCGATAATCTTCGTCTTACAACCTGTTAATCTATTCAATTTTTTGAGTTCATTTAATGCTTTAAAGGTCGAATAGACCAACCCCCCTTCCCCCATCGGGAGTATAATGTAGTCTGGTAAAGTACGGTTAAGTTGGTAAAAGATTTCCCACATAATTGTCTTCTTGGCTTCATTTATTAGTGGGTCATATTCCGTGGCTACAGCTGTATCCCCTGTTTCTCCTGGCTTTTCTTTGAAGCTCTGCACCACCCTTACCTCAGCTCCATACGCTATCATTTGGTAAAGTTTTCCAAGGTCGATTCCTGGCTTAATGCAGACCTTCATCATTAACCCTGCTTTAGAAGAATATGCCGACAGAGAAGCACCAAGGTTCCCTGTGGAATATGTGACCAAGTTTCGACATCTTAATTGTAAGGCCATGGATGCGAATAACGCTGAGCTTCTATCCAGATAGGAGCCTGTCGGCTCTACCGTCTCATCCTTAAGCCAGAGTCTACTGATCCTAGTCTCATCCTTGATCTTCTTGCTTACATGTAAGGTTGTGTTCCCCTCACCTAAGGATATTCGAAATTCTCCGTCCAGACTTGGCAGTATTGCAGTGTATTTCCATATCCCAGTTGCATCCTGTTGAGGTTCAAAGTCATTAATCTGCTTTATTTCTATGGTGAGGCCGTTTCCGCATTTTGAACAAAGCTTTCTATTAATATCAAAATTATATCCTGCACCACAGCCTGTGCACTTCAATAATATATTGTTCGTCATATCTATTACTAGACCTATATATAGAATACTGCTTATATATGTTCTTATTCTTTATTTCATCAGATGGTCGAACTATGCGCGTAAAACTGCTGGCCTTAGTCAGTGTTATGACCCCATTAGTCACAGTGATGACAATGATATTCAAGATACCTATTCCGGCAACGCAAGGCTACTTCAACTTCGGAGACGCTGGAGTAATGTTACTCAGCATGTTATTCGGTCCGTATGTGGGCTTGATTGCAGGAGGCCTCGGCTCCTCGTTAGCGGACATCCTCTCAGGGTATTCTTTTTATGCGCCGGTGACCTTCTTTGCTAAAGGTGTTGAAGGCTTTATTGTAGGAGTGATATTTGCAAAATTCTATAAGAAATCGAAGCTACTGGCTTATACTTCAGGTCCAGTGGGCGGGTTATTTATGATATCCTCATACTTTATTTTTGAAAGTTATTTCTTCAGCATCGGCAACGCACTGGTAGAGCTTCCATGGAACATACTACAAGCACTATTTGGTTCCATGATCGCTTACTCATTATATAAGCTACTCTTCCCTATCTTACATCAAAGGCTTCTCTTAAGATTCTTGACGTAATCTTTAAGAGAGTGTGGTAGCAAAGAGGTTACTAAAGTGTTACATCATGCTTAATAGCGCAAGAATCGGTTTAAGCTCGGTCATTAGGCTATGAAATTCTTCCCTGATTAGTTTAATCTATATATAAACCCTCTTTCGCTACCTATGTGATGAAGTCGAACCAAGAACCCTTTTTTATTCAAAAAAAGAGTCTCGAGATAATACTTAGTAACCTGAAGCTTAAGGGGTATAAAGTTTTCGGTCCGAAGCTTAAGAACAATGCTATAGTCTTCGGTGAAGTTGGCTCAATAAATGATTTGCCAATAGGTTATGTTGACACCCAAGGGCCAGGGAAATACGAGGTTAAGAAGTCAAGTGAATCGTTCTTCTCATATGTTAATGGGCCGTTTTCTTTAAAGAACTTCCTCTACCCATCAGAGGTCGACCTTCTAAAGGTCGAGAAAAAGGATAACAAGATTCGTGTGCTATCTAACACAAACGTTGTTGAGAAGCGAGCTTTTGTGGGGATCAGGTCTTGTGACCTTTCAGCACTTAAAGTCTTGGATAAAACACTCTTAGGATACGAATATGTCGATGAGCAGTATAAGCTGCTTAGAAATGGGACATTCATATTAGGCGTTAACTGTGTTAGGGCTGGAGAAAACTGTTTTTGTACATCAATGAATACTGGGCCTAAGCTCGGTGACGGCTTTGACTTGGCTTTGACGGAGATGGAAGATGGCTTCATGCTCGAGGTCGGAAGCGCAGAAGGTGAAAGGATGTTAGACGGCGTCGAATTGAGGAGAGCCTCAGAAGACGAAGTTCAACAAGCCGGTGAACTGGTCGAGAGGGCAGCAAGAGTGATGGCGAAGAAGGTTAATATCTTAAACCTCAAGAACGTTCTCTATAGTCAGCTTACTAACCCAAGATGGGATGATGTTGCTAAAAGATGTTTATCTTGTGGGAATTGCACTATGGTCTGCCCTACCTGCTTCTGCAACGATGTGTTCGATGACAACGAGCTTAAAAGTGGTGTAACAACTAGGAAAAGAATTTGGGATTCATGCTTTAATGTAGAATTCGCTGAAACTACAGCCGGTAATGCTAGACCAACTATAAAGGATAGGTATAGGCAGTGGCTTATGCATAAGATGGCCTACTGGGTGGACCAATTTGGAACCTTTGGATGCGTTGGGTGTGGAAGATGCATAACATGGTGCCCTGTCGGAATAGATATAACAGAGGAAGTAAGGGCTCTAAGAGGTGAATGATGTGGCATCCGGCTATTCCGAATTAAAAAATGCTAGAATTGAAGGGATCAGGTGGGATACACAGGACACAGCGACCGTCCGCGTAAGCCTTCTTGAGGAAGAAGGTAGAAAGAGTTACTCGTTCAAGCCTGGTCAGTTTAACATGCTCTATGTCCCTGGGGTCGGTGAAGCCGCAATATCTATTTCTTCTACTCCAGAAGGTTCTGGTGTCATAGAACATACAGTGAGGGCTGTAGGGTATATTACGAGGGCTCTGCTGAATTTAAAAGAAGGGGACTTCATAGGATTCCGTGGCCCCTACGGCAACTGGTGGCCTGTAGAATCAATTGCTAGACGAAACGTTCTTGTGATAGGGGGTGGGATCGGTGTCTGCCCTCTGAGGCCCGCAATCTACTACCTCCTTAAGAACAGGAAGAAATATAGTTCGGTGAAGATCCTCTATGGTTCGAGGACGCCGAAGGACTTGATGTTCCCGGATGAATATAGTAGTTGGCGTGATAGTGGTGCGGAAGTTCACATAACCGTTGATAGAGGAGATGAAAATTGGAGAGAAAACGTTGGTGTTGTGACCACTCTACTTAACAAAGTCGATGTGAAGCCAGAAAATACTTCAGCCCTCGTATGTGGTCCTGAAATAATGATGAAGTTTACCGCTATAGATTTGGTGATGAGGGGGATTAAGCCCGAGGACATCTACCTCTCTATGGAGAGGAGAATGAAGTGTGGTATAGGATTGTGTGGTCACTGCCAGTTCGGTGGATTCTTTGTATGTAGGGATGGCCCTATTTTCACATATAATCAGGTAGAGAAATTTTTGAATGTGAAGGGGATATAGATGGCTGGGAAACTAAAGATCGCGGTTGTAAAGTTCGCATCATGCAGTGGTTGCCAAGGAGTTCTACTCGACGCAGAGGAGGAATTGCCCTTCTTGGTTGATAACCATCTTGACATACAATACTTTATAGAAGCGACTAGCAGGATCGGAGATGGTCCCTACGACTTAGCCCTAGTTGAAGGCTCAATATCAGTACCAGAGGATTTGAAGAGGGTAAAGGAGATTAGAGAAAAGTCAAAGATCGTTGCCACAATTGGAGCATGTGCTACAACAGGTGGTATCCAGGCGCTTAGAAACTGGTCTTCCTTAAACGACTTCTCTCGAACCGTCTACTTGAACCCTGAATGGATAGCATCTCTGGACAAGTCTACTCCAATATCAGAGCATATTAAGGTTGATTACGAGCTGAACGGTTGTCCGATTAGCAAGCAACAACTACTTGATTTCATAGTTTCCATGGTCATTGGGAAGAGGCCTAGAATAGAAAGGAACAGTGTATGTGTTGAGTGTAAGAGGTTAGGGAACGTCTGCGTGCTCGTAGCTGATAAGCTTCCCTGCATGGGGCCTGTAACTAAGGCAGGGTGTGGTGCTCTTTGTCCCTCTTATGGTAGGGACTGTTACTCGTGCTTTGGGCCTTTCGAGGATATAAACGTAGAATCTTTGAAGAAGAAGTTCAAAGAAATAGGTTTGAAAGATTATGAAGTCCTACATAAATTTAGAGAGTTCACTGGTTATTCAAAACAATTTAGAGAGGTGAAGGTTTGATGGAAAAGGTTTACGAAGTTAACCCATTAACGAGAGTCGAAGGGGAAGGGAAGATCTACGCTAGAGTGAAAGAAAATGTGGTTGAAGATGTTAAGGTAAATATTTATGAACCACCACGATTCTTCGAAGCCTTCCTACTAGGTAGGAGCTATAAGGACGTTCCAGACATTGTAGCTCGAATTTGCGGTATATGCCCTGTGGCGTACCAGATGAGTTCTACTCATGCTATTGAAAAAGCCTTTAACTTAGAAATTGATCAAGCCATAGAAAAAGTTAGGCGACTCCTATACTGTGGGGAGTGGGTACAGAGTCACGCATTACACTTCTTCCTACTTGCTCTACCAGACTTCTTCGCTCTTCAAGATGTATTCGAACTAACGAAGGTGCAACCGGATGTTGTAAAGGCAGGATTAGAGGTGAAGAAGGCTGGGAACTCAATTATGGCTTTGATTGGAGGGCGATCAATTCACCCTGTAAGCCCATGTGTAGGCGGATTCACAGGTCTCCCACCAGGGTATAAGTTTAAGCGGTTGATTGAGCAGTTGAAAAACGCTGAAAGGAAGGTTTTGAAGGTATCAGACTGGATAATGGAAAATGTGAAGGTGCCTGAACTTAAGCATGAACTAGAATTGGTGTCATTGTTGGATCAAAATGAGTATCCGATGATTTATGGGAAGGTCGCCTCTAGCAGTGGCTTACAGGTAAACCAAGAAGACTATGACAAGTACTTTGATGAGTATCAGGTTGAACACTCCACGGCATTGCACTCAAAGACCAAGGAAGGCAAAACCTACATAGTCGGACCTCTCCCAAGGTTAAGATTGAACGTAAGCAGCCTATACCCTCAAGCGAAACAATATGCTAAGGTTGTAAACGACAAGAATGTCTACATGCAGAACATCGCTAGATTCTTGGAAATGTTACACGCATTAGAGGAGGCGATCGACATACTTGAAGACTACAAGGAGCCTTCGAGAAGTAAGGTTCCGGTTGAGCCGAAGAAGTCAAGTGGCGCTTGGATAACTGAGGCGCCAAGGGGTATGTTGTATCACAGATATGAACTGGATGAGTCGGGCAGAGTTAAGTCCGCCAAGATCATACCGCCTACGTCGCAGAATCTAGCCAACATAGAAGATAACTTGAAAGCCCTACTGGAAAATCGAGGGCATGAATCTGATGAGGAACTGGTAAGGTTGTGTGGGATGCTGATACGAAGTTACGACCCATGTATCTCGTGTTCCGCGCACGCCTTACAGATTAAGATAGATCGTTGACTTCAGCGAGAGTATTACTCCACCTATAAGAACCATCAAACTCCAACTAGAGTGTTTAATTAAAATTTTCTCATAAGGCTAACCATGGTTACCTGGTAATCTTAGCTTGCTCAAAGACTTCTAACAACTTCCTATTCGATGGCGTTTCAAAATGTTTCTTTATCGGGTGAATTATCTTTGATATTTCCCTTGCAACTGACAGTTTCAGGTCCATCGGGTGAACCCTTCCACTAGCATACTCTTTTTCCAGTTCTTCATAAGAGTAGAAGTTCACGGATCCACCATACTTTACAGGTCTCTCTACAAGAAATTGCTTTCTCTCCCTGAAAATAACGTACTTCACAAGTTCTAGAACAGGGTTCAACTCGGTTTGCTTTATAGGACACCATGCTTTAAGTAGTTTCTGCTTTACTTCATCTTCGGAGTCGTGTATGAAGATGGCTGTCCAAGGCTTGCTTTTACTCATCTTCGCGGCTATTACCTTCTCCACCTTGCTCTCTCTAGGTGTTTTAGGCGGTTCTGCTAGACCCATGAGGAGATGGTTGTGAAGTGGTATCGGTTTTTTCCACCCTAGTTTAGGGAAGACCTCTCTTGCGAGGACGTGAACTTTTCTCTGGTCCATTCCACCTTGGGGGACATCTTCTGCTAGGTACTTGACGTCCACACCCTGCATTGGGGGGTAAATGTACTGGGCGAAATCTAGTTGTTCGCTTTGGTTCCTTCCCATTATCGTTAGGCACCTCTTGTTTCTAGAGAGTGTGATGTGTTTTGAGAACCTTATTACGTCCCTCCAATAATCATTATTGTTGTGATAGAGGTCTGAGCCTAAAACGATTTTAGCCTTTGGGCAAAAGAATTTGAAGGCTTCTTCGTAGTACTTGGATGCCTTTATTATGTTCTCCCAACTTCCACCGAGCTTATTGTTTATGAAGCTGTGCCAGTCTGCTAAGTAGATTTTGCAATTGAACCCTGCCTCAGCAAGGTCGTTGACTTTGTAACCGCATAAGAAGAGCGTTCCAAGATGTAGATACCCAGATATCTCGAAGCCTATGTAGTGCTCTGGATGCTCACAGGTTTCTAGGAGTCCCCTTAGCTCTTTCTCTGTTATTATCTCTTCGGTTGGCGGCGCCTTTACTAAATCAAGTCTTCTTTCAAGGTCCATGGAACCCTCTCCTTCCCTACAACTTGTTTTAATATATGTTTATGTGTGCTATGGGTCCGGTAGTCTTCTAAACGCTTTTAACGTGGATCTTTCAAGATGCTTATATGAACGTGCACAGTAGGTCTAAAATCCTTTCTTTAACGGTTATCCTTGGCGCAATAGGTGGCGTAGTCAGCGTACCTATAGGCTACGCTGGGAGAATGCTTTCAATAGTTCCAGGCTTTTCTCTCTTCTTATCCCAGGCCTTATCAGGTTTTCATGTGTTCTGGCTCGTCTTGGCTGCTGCCTTAATTAAAAAACCTTGTATAGGAATAACTGTAGGTGCACTGAAAGGTTTAGTAGAGTTATCCTTAGGTAGTCACTTGGGTTTAATTGCTCTAATCATCTCTTTGGTCGAAGGCTTCTTTGTTGATATTACCCTTTTGATTTTAGGAGGAAATAGGGTTCTTTATACTTATTTGGCTGGAGGTTTCTCTTCTGCGAGCAATGTCATCGTTCTTAGAATGTTTTTGCTCACAACTTTGCCAATTGTATTCATACTAGTGATGTCCATTGTCTCCTTCATTTCGGGGCTTGTGTTTGGTGGGTATTTGAGTTCGCAGTCGATTAGAATATTGTTAGCTAAGCTCAGGGAAGGTGGTTAAGGCCTACATGAACCCTCCTTTAGAGGATCTTTACTAGGGTATTACTACTTTGAATAATGTCTCGAAAGTTGAGAGAACATCCTTTTTATGAGCGTCTTTGTTTATGAGGAACAGAGAATGCATTTTTGAATCTGCTTCTATATCAAGGGCATGTCTAGTCATCTTATATGTCTGGTCAAAGCCGATTAAGAATATAAGGTCTGTCAAGTTGTCAAATATTACTGACGCATTCTTTCCCTTGTTCTTTATCGCTATCAATGTTCCGAGGAGTTGTGATATGTCACCTGTTGGAATCATCTTCTCGTTTTCACTAATCTTTGAAATCGTAGAAATTGATGGTGTCAAGTATAAGTAATTTATGCCCTTGTAGTTCTTCAATTTCGATTTGATTAGGCTCTCTTTTCTGGTGAAGACATGTACTTCCTCACCATTCGCAAACCCTTCTCTTACATAGTCTTCAACTTTGCTTGCAAAGTCCTTTTCCGAAGAAAACTTAAGAAGTATGGGGGTGTTTCTGAGTTCTGTGTGGTTGATATTCAAGGCCTTGGAGAACCTCTCTAGATCCTCCTCTGTAAAATTACGTGGGGCAAATATTAACCTTAAATCACCTTCTGCTACTTTATTGATTATGGTACTGCCTTTTAAGTAGTCTTCATGTTTCTTAAATAGAACTATTAGGTCTTCGCTGATTTTCTCATAATTTTCGTTTATGAAGTTGATTAGGTTGTCCGAGAATTTTTGATTTAGTTCATTATTCTCCATCAAAGTTAGCGAAAGGTTGATAAACCTTATGATTTGACTCGAGCTTATTGGCTCCTCTTCTTTATTAGTAAACTTTATCTCGTCTTTTTCCAGTTTCACGGTCTCTGCTAATCCACATTCTCTAAGATAAGAAAGGAACTTAAAGTACTTCACCCCCAAAGTGTCGAAAGGTGGGGAAAGGTTTTCATAAAACGCTTTAATAGTTTCAGTTAACATTTTGGGCTTATAAATGCCTGTTTCCTGCATAAAGATCACCTTCTTCTTAGGTGGTTGTATTTGGTAGTAAATGACGAAAATATTTGCGAGGTGGAAGAGCCCTCCTAGTGGAGGGAAGTCTGTGTTACTTTGTAAAAAAAGGAGATTCGTAATTGAAATACCTAGAACTTGGAAGAGTAAAAAGGCAAGTAAAATGTAAAGGAATTTCCTTTTTAGTTCCCTGCTAGGACTTTTTATTAAGAGATATATCAATGTAAAAACTAGAATAACTATTATAATAATGGTGGTTGAATAAATTAAATCGTCTATTAGAGGTTTTCCTGTTTGTTTTTGATAGTAGCTCCAACCAAAGGCTCCTGATCTGACTCCGTAGTCGACGTAAAGCCCAATAAGGAGACTTCCAACTAGACTTGGAACCAGACATAGAAGGTTTAGTAACCGGGTCTTCCAAATGTTCAGGAATGTTAAAAAGTAGAATCCATATATATATGGGTAGATAACTCCTACGATCTTAAAGAGGGCAATGGCTTTAATCTCATTTTCTTCGATTCTATGGAAGAACACTAAAAGTGCCCAGAGAACGATGAACGCTGAGAAAAAATAGAATGGGAGTGTGACAGAATTGATCTTGAACCTTCGAACTGTTTTTACAATTAAAATAATTATAACACTTGCAACTACCACATATTGTATAAAAAGATACAAGAAATTTGGTAGTGTAATGTCAAGCATTTCTGCTACATTCCTTAAGCTCTTCGATGACGTACCCCTTATTAGGAGGAACTACCTTTGGGGGTTTGTATTGTCCTAAAGGCATGTTCTTCCTCACCTGCTTTATTGTATATCGAGTAAAGGTTCCCCTACTCAAGAAGTTGACTCTAATTACATCAGAAGGGTTTCTTATGTTAAAATCTTTAATGTAATTATCAAATCCTGGAACCAGCTTCAACATGGAATCAAATATCAGCCTTTCTGCTTGGTTTGGTGTCACCGGCCATTCCTTCTCAAAATATATGTCTAATCTTTGCGAGGGCTCTGTTTTTGACACTACCCACCTATCTGAAGAAACAAATCCCACGTCAGCTAACACTTTAGCCATCAAGTCCTCAGAGAACCTATAATAGTTAAGAACATCCAGTATATTCTGGGTTCTACCTTCGAAAGTAAATACTGGGCAGCCATCATAGAAGTCTTCGACTTTGAACATATCTCTCACCCTATATCTTGTGAATGTAGAATAGTAGGGTGTTGCGATAAGCTCGTATATATCCCCCAGTTTTAATTCGTAAAGCTTCCTTATCTCACCTTTTTCATCTAAGAACTCTGGGTATACGCTTCTGAGGTTGGGGAAAAAGTCTAGTTTTCTGTCTGGTCTTCCAAACATCGCGCATCCGATTTCCGTGGTGGAATAAGAATTAATCGGTTCCACTCCAAACTCTTTCTTAAAGAAGTCAGAATATATGCGCGCATCGGTGCTCCCGATTATAACTCCCTTCAGAGGCATTATTTCTTTGAGATCTTTTACCCTCTTTCTACTAATCTTTGTGACGAGAAGGTTCAGTAGGATTAGCATTCTCTTCCACCAAATGGGCGTCATCTTATAAGATTCTGTCATAAAGTATTCTGGGTCAGAGAAGTATTTGCATGTCATATAGAGTAGTGCACCGCTTCCTCCAACTATTTGTATCTTGTTTCCATTTTCAATAAGTTTTAATGCCTTATAAAACTTTTTCCCCATATCATTGGTAAAATCCGTGAAGCTTATTGGTGGGATGAAGTTGATTAGGCTCTCCCAATATCTTAGTGCCCACCCACTCAGGTAGGGGACGGGGGCGACGAGGTTAAACGCATTTGGCTTTGGGTCAAAGACCTTTTCTCCCCATTCCTTTGCAGTGCCAAACAAGATTATCGAGACCGTGTCTGATATGAATTGTTCGTTGAATTTCACACCATGGGGAACGAACTTGTTCTTTCCAGTTGTACCGGTTGTCTTTATGCAGATCGATGGCTTGTCTGGGAGATAACCTTCCACTGTATAAGAGATCGAGCCTAATATTCGAATGTAGTAATCATGCCATAGTTCACCGCTACCCCGTGGCTCGGTTTTAACCCTGTCTTCTATAGTGTCTCTAAAGGTTGATAAAAAGGTGTATTCCTCGTACTCTGTGACAGGTATATCGTTTACTGTTTTAATTTCTCTATCTTTACAGATACTCTTAGCAGTTTTTGTAGTGTTCCAAGCTTCTAGATGCTTTTTTAACTTCTCTTCACCGAAGGCTAATTGCTCATCAAAGCTCTTTTTAAAGAAGTCACAGTGTTTCCATAGTTCTTCGTTGTCCAACTAAACGACCTCCGGGTAGGGTGTTATAACTATGCCATCTCGTTCACTGATAACATACTGATAGAACTTCATGTCATGGCTTGTCCCTCTCATCTTTAAAATCATCAACCTCCTCCTGAGTTCGCCTCTCACAGGTAGAGTTTCTAGTTTAATTATGCCATCGGCAACGAATTCCTCAATCCCTGAACCTAGCTTATCTTCTCCCCAAGGTGTTTCTGCGATCAGAAAGCTAGTACAGTCTAATCTTCTCAGTAGCTTCTGCATTAAAGATATTGTAGCCCTAACTTCAACCCTTTCTGTGAAGGCGATTGTTAAAGCTGTTATAGAATCAACCACCATCCTCTTCGCTCCGAAACTCCTAGACTCCTCAAGTATCATGTCAAGTAAGACGTCTAAACTCATTTTCTTTATTGAGATAAAATCTAATATTTTGATCTTTCCCTCTTTTTCAAGTCTCTCAAAATCCCAGCCTAAGGACAGCATAAACCTTTTAAAGATTTGAGCACTTTCGTTAAAGGAAACTAACAACCCTTTCTCATTGTAGACCGTTGCACCATTATAGAGAAATTGTGCCGCAGTAATCGTCTTACCCGTTCCAGGCCCTCCTGCGATCAGTGTGGCTGATCCCTTCGGAACCCCTCCGTTAAGTAATCGGTCAAGTTCAGCTATTCCAGTAGGCGTTTTTTCAACCGTTATCAATGCTACTCACAGTCTCGCTGACTTCGAATATAAATTTTTGCGTGTTCTCAGCTAAGATTTTGTCCTCGTCCTTTCTAACATGCACCCTTTTTGAGAAGATCTCTTCTAATCCACCTGATATTATTCCTTTTATAACATTATCAGTTACTTGGTTTTTGAATGGTATCTTAGAAATAGTAATCCCCCCCATCCCTTTCTCATAGTCGATTTGGTTATATTCTAGTTCCCCCCATCTTTTTGCATTAAATATTTGGCTGAAACCAACTATCGACTGATTCAAGTCTATACCATCTTTCTTAAGGGTTCTCCCATACGTTCTACCTATCGCTAATCCAATGTTAAAAAGTATGACTCCGCCACCAACTCCAAATATGTTCTTTATTGTAGATGCTAAGCTGTCCCACTCTGTCGCACTAATCTCTATGAACCCCTCTGAAAGCATTAATGGTGTTTCTTGAATAAACCCTGACTTGATTAATTGTTTGTCAACTTCAACCCTATAACCTTTTATTATCCCCTTCTCCTCCATTTTCTTTATCCTCCTAGCAATGGTTCTATCTGATAAGCCAACGTTTTGTGCGATCTTCTTACAGTCCATTCGCGCGTTTCTTTTCAAATTCTCTAGAATCTTTATATCAAGAGTATCGACATTAGTGTCACTCATCGCCTCTCCTAATATATTTGTCAATAAATGTTATAAAAGACTTTCTATGGCATTAACTTGTCGTTTTTTGACATAATATCTTCAACCTTAATTCCAACTTAAATCCTAAATTTCACCAATTCAAAATGTATTTTTACACAAGCATGTCATTATTGTTCTGCACCCTCTTAAGTAGAGTAGGAGTATGGTTCTTCCCCTATTGATTCTTTTGGGAGGCTCTAAAGTGTAGAGCCATTAAGACGACCCATATTTGCAATTTACTCCTTTACCGCGATTATCTATAAATAAAGTTATTTACCTTCTAAATATAGCTACGTTGGATTGAATCTCGATGATGTAGTATCAGGGTGTGAGAGTAATAACCCGAAGTATTGGGAGGACCCATACCTTAAACTTAATAAAACATTACTTAGGAAGGTCGTCTTTGAAGATAGGAAAGCTGTTTATCTGATTACAGATCCAACCATCTTCCATCCAAAGTATGGTGGCCAACCATCTGATAGAGGCAAGGTGTATGGTAAAGGCTTCTCTGTAAACATAAACAAAACTATGCGCTATAAGAGGTTTATCGTTCTCTACGGGAAAGTCGAATTTGGTGTTCCTAGAGAAGGTGATGTTGTAGAAGAGATCGATTGGTCCCTACGCTACACGTTGATGAAACGTCATACTGCCTCACACCTCCTTGATCACACCTTAAGATTGACATTAGGATCACATATAGAAACTATAGACTCATGGCTTGGCGATGACTGGTACATCTCTTATAAGGGGCCTCTACCTGCTGAAGAATTGTTAAAGAAGGCGGTCGAGCTCGAAAACAGTTTGATTAAGGAAGGGTATATCGTGTCTTCTAGACTTGTAAGTAGAGCAAGTCTTCTAGAAGAAGCTAAGAATTCACCTAACCTCACTCGTCTTCCTGAGCTTGATGTTTATCGCCTAGTAAAAATAAATGGTTTCGAAGATATCGCCTGCAGTGGAACCCATTTGAGGAGCATTTCAGAAATCGGAAAAGTTATATATATTCGCTCAGAACCTATGCAAGATGGTTTTAGAGTCTACCTGAGCTTATGACCTACTTGTTTTGATATCTGCCCTTGTACCCAGATCTAACGTTCTTCGATCTTATTAGGATGAACTGAACTATCCTTGCTCCCTTCTCGATGACTATCGGGTTATTAACCTTCAAAAGAATTCTTGAGAATCCAGAATAACCTGAATCCCATAACGCTGCACCTATATACGCACCCAACCTAACAAGTGAGGATCTAGGGAGGCAAAAACCTACTGCGTTTAAAGGCACTATAATCCTCTCCCTTACTTGAAAGATATATGTTCCCTCGTTTAAAATGTAAAAACCTTCATCATTTGGGGAAACCTCTACATACTCTGGTAATACTACTCTATCTTTCAAGATCTGTCCACGCCCTACAATTTTAAAAAGCTTGTGTATTGTTAGGTCTACACCATTGGGTTGAATTTGATCCTCGCACACTCCTTCAACATATTTCGCAACATCTTCTCCTGTCAGGACGCTCAAGTCTTTCCTATGTGCTCATATTTAACCAAAAGATAAAAGTTTTCAGTAATAAAATGTAGTTAACGATAAATATATATTTACCAGGAAAACCCCCATTTACCAGCTCCCCGGGGTAGCTCAGCCTGGCAGAGCTTCCGGCTGTAGAAGCTTGCCTTGGCAAACCTCATTCAGCCTGTCAGGCGTACAGAGACCGGAGCGTCGGGTGCTCAAATCACCCCCCCGGGACCACCAATTGTAGTATAACAGTTTCTCTATAGGTTGACTTCAACTGTAACCTTCATCATATGTGGTTTAGAACAAAGTTTCTGGTCGAAGGCTTCTCTAATATTCGGGAAATACGAAAAGAAGGAATAATTTGTTGAAAATATAGTGCAATGGAGTATCTGTCTCGTGCTATCTCACTAAACAGTGAAGAATATTGTTGTAAACGTTCAACGTCCTAAAACGAATGAAATCATGAATTGGATGAGCAAATAAGAACCTAAAGCATAGCAGACAATAACCAAGACGATAATGATATCTTTTAAAACCTCTTTAGATATAAAGGAAAGAAGTAGGTTGTTTAACGTTTTTCCTAGATATTGATCTATACGTCTTATATAGAAAGCAGTTATCTGCTTATTGAAAACGTAATGGTTGTTTAATAGCATAATCCAATACAGGTTTTATCTAGAAAGTACGAATTTCTTTAGAAGTATAAGTAGTTCTATGCAGAAGGACGCTATTGTCATAGCCCAGATTAGTAACAGTAAATTCGTGAGGGGTGTGCTCCAAAGTCTACCCGCTAAGTTAAGGTTTTTGGTGAACAAGTCGTAGAAGACCTTTGTAAACACTATTCCACTCATTATGTATAAGGCTAAAAATTTTTTACTCGCATTTTGTTCTGTCGCTAAAGACAGTTCCTTTCCCTCCTTTATCTCTGCAATTCTGTTTTCAGTGAATTTTTTCGAAATACCATGGCTGGTCTTCTCCCAGTAAAATGGCTTGGTTATGAGCTGTAACGCTCCCCTCCACGCTCCTATGCTTATTAAAACCCAATAAGCTGGCATCGTAAATGCTAATAGAACTCCCGAATAATTTCTTTTAACAATCGATGGCACTATGTAAAGTAGTATCTGAACTAGGTTGCCAACTAGTAGGTTGAACATGCAGACGTATATTATTGGGTAGAAGAAGAGGAAGTCGAATATACCAGGTACCAGCAATGTTAGGATTGTTACTGCCCATAAAAGGGGGTTGATGAGTGGTAGGAAGATATTTCCTCCGAACGTGAACTGAAAGAGTAGGAACTTGCTTAAACCCATTTCTGAAATCAGCCTTTTAGGATGCCTCATGTGAACCAGATATGTTTGAATGTGGCCTTTATACCATCTGGACCTTTGTCTTATCCAATTCCATAGCCGGCTATTGGCCTCTTCATAGGTATAAGAATTGAGCATGGCTGTCTTCAAATTTCTTCTGGAGATCCTAATACCAAGGTCTGCATCCTCTGTCACATTATATGGATCCCAGCTTCCAAGATCACGTAATTGTTTTGTTTTAAAGTGGTTGCTTGTACCGCCTAATGGAATAGGTGCATTCACCCTATCTAATCCTTCTAGGTAGTAATCATACCAGTATGAGTATTCTAGGGAAAACCATTTTGTGAGAATATTCTCGTTTGGGTTGTAAAAGTTGAGACGTGACTGTAAACAGACGCAGTCTTTCTCACTCAGTGAAAAAGCTATAACTGCCTTTTTAAGTTGATCTGGTTCAGGGTTGTCCTCTGCATCATATATCACGCAAAACTGTCCCCTTGCTCTTAGAAGGCCGTAGTTGCAGGCGCGTGGTTTAGTTCTTATATCCGCCTCTGGAACTATTATTATGTCAAAGATCCTTAACAACCTTCTATATTCTTCCTTACTCATATTTGATGGTGTTACCTCTGGTTCTCCAAATAACCCAAGTTTCTCAGCTTCTCTAAGTGTTTCCTCGTCCCCTTCTTCTATTAATATCTTAACGTCTAACTTATCTTTGGGATAGTCAAGGTTAAAGATGTTCAGTAATATGTTAGGGAGCATTCTTGCTTCTCTATAGACTGGGATTAGAATTGTGTAAATGGGTAACGTGTCTTCGTCTAAGTTTTCAATGTCCTCTCTTGCTATATTCTTGGTTCTGTGAGAGCCATGTACTCCTTTGGAGGATATGTAGAACTTGGGCAGATTGACAAATATGTACATTATGTTTATTAACGAAAAAACAAGGATGAAGGACGCAGGATAATTAATTATCGCTAGTACCAATATCAACAATGATGAGACTATCACCAAGTACCTTTGCCATGGGTAAAGCACCTGGTAGGCTGATTCATCTGGGCTTCTATAATACAAGTCCCATAGCGCTCTATTTTTATGAATATCCCTATACACCTTCTCAATAGCCCCTTCAACCGCTTCAATCGATGAAACATAAAGTTCTATTCTCTTATTTCTAAGCAGGGTTCTAAGAAGTCTAAAAGCACTTATATTTAGTGGATTAGCTGTTACTATAGTGGCTCTACCATCGGTGACCTCTAAAGGTAGAATAAGGTTCTCTTTTTGGAAACGATATGGGAGCGCTGCTGCTAAATTAAACCTACCCTGCACCTCTTCCTTCGAAAGAAATGGGAGACCAAGTATGTTAGCAAGCTCTACGAAGAACGACTCATTAACTTTAATCTTATTCTGATTTAAGACGAAAATTAAATTTTCCTCAGTAACCTCTACTTCTTCTAATACTTTAGGGTCAGAGACCCCACCCTTTTTTAAAAGCGAGATAAGCGTGTCCTTATCTACCATTTTCTCTAGGCTTATCTGTGCCATTCTCGAGTCGTCCAGCTTCTTCAATATCCGTCAACATTATTGCAAAAATTAGTATATAATTAAGGTTATTCTAGAAATCTTCTAGAATGTTATTATGCTGTTTTACAGTTGGAATACTCGTATTAAATTAATTTTCTGGAGCATGTATCTCATAAATACTTGAGGCGAATTTGCAAGTAAAAGATTTAAACGAGCTCGTTAAGCCATATCATGTATCCCTGATGGTGGAGCAGGTGCCTTATAGCAATAAATTACATGAACCTATTCAAATACTGCATTTCATTGAAGAGCTCTCCCTTAAAGTTCATAAGCTGTTAGATGATCGCTTGATCCTAAACACGGTTGCAGATGAATTTGAGAAACGTACTGAATACGGTGTGAGCGTTTTTTTAGTAAATGAGGACGGTCTCTCTCTACGCCTGCTCAAATCTTCTACACCTTTTAAAGACCTGGAGAAGGTGAAAAAGCTTAGCCGTATTAGACTTGAAAAAGAGGGCGTTGATTTATCCAGATCGAGGCTCTTTAACCAAGTGGTTAAGGAGGGAAAGTCTCTTAAAGTTGGAGCGTATGAGTTACTTAGTGATTTAGTCTCAAAACCCTTGTCTTTTTTTGTTTCTAAGATGGTGGGGTTGACTAGGAAGGAGATGATTTTGGCGCCTATTCATCGAAGTGGTAAAGTTTTTGCTGTGCTCGCAATATCTGGTAACGAGTTTACAGAAAGCTTCATTCCCTCGATGGCCAACTTATCCCAGCATATCTCATATTCATTGGAGCATGTTGATGAACGTATTAGCCAAACTAAAGTTGAAGAGGCTCTTCTACTTGAACTGAAAAAGTTCCAGCGATACTTGAACACTATGGACGTAATTATGCTGGTTTTAGACTCGAACTTGGTCGTGCTTGAGATAAACCAGAAAGGGTGTGAATTACTCGGTTCCCCTGCTAGTGAGGTCGTTGGGGAAGGTTTTGTTACCAAATTTGTATCCCTTAACAAGAGGAAGGAGGTTCAAGCTGTTCTTAGAAACATGGTCTCTAAGGGGACTCAGTCTGTTGGACAATACGAAGATTTACTTGTTTCTAAAGATGGGCAGGAGCATGTCATATTGTGGTGTAACACGCCCCTTAAGGACTCCAATGGTAAAGTTGTTGGTATTTTATGTTCAGGCGTTGATATTAGTAAGAGAAAGGAGGATGAGAATAGTCTTCAGGAGAGTTACCGCTCTCTCTTAGATTTGGTGAACCACCTTCAAGGAGTAGTTTATCGTCGTTTTAATGATAGGGAGTTTAAAGTGGAGTTCATAAGTGATGGATGTTGTTCTCTAACAGGCTATAACCCTGCTGATTTGACAGGTAGTAAGAGGTTATCATACAGTCAGATAATATACCCTGAGGACCTAGATCTCGTTCGGAAAAAGGTTCAAGAAGGATTAAAGCAGTTCAACCAATTCCAAGTTGAATACAGAATTATTACTGCAAGAGGCGAAATAAAATGGGTTATGGACAGGGGAAAAGTTGTTCAAATCGGATCAGATGGTATCGCTATGGTTGAAGGCTTTATTACCGATATCACTGACAAGATGAGTGCCGTTGAGGATCTTAAACGGTCCGAGGAACGTTTTAGGGCCCTTTCCGATAACTCTTCTGACATTATATTTCTCTACGATGTCAAAAAAGGTTTCGAATACGTAAATCCGACTTCGAGTAGGATAATTGGCTACTCTCCTGAAGAGTTTTACTCCGATAAAAACCTACTCTTTAAGATCGTACATTTAGAAGATTCTAAGAGACTAACGCAGACATTCGAAGAAGCGACTGAGTACAGAAGGCCTGTAACTAAAGAAGTTAGATGGATACATAAAAATGGAGGTGTTGTTTGGACTGAGTACACAGTAATACCCATATACAATAAATCAGGTGAACTTATTGCTATAGAAGGAATTCTAAGGGATATAATAGAAAGGAGGAATTTGGAAGCTGAGAGGAGAAGGTTCGAGGATAGACTTTCTGCGCTAAGTTTTTATGAGGGAACCTTGAACACAGCTCGAAACCTTCAACAACTTTATGAACTCACTTTAGACGCTATTGTCAAGTCTTTAGGTTTCGAATACGCGGTGTTTATGGTCGTTGATAAGGGTGGTTTAAAGCCTGTCTGTCAAAGAGGGCACAGTAAGCTGCTATTTTCACAGCTTCCTCTAGATGGTTCGAAGGGTGGGTTAATAGCAAGGGTTGTGGCGACAAAGAAGACCATGCTAGTTCAAAATGTATGGGATATTAAGGACTATATTGAGATCTTTCCTGGAATAAGATCAGAAATATGTACACCTGTTATAGTCGAAGACGAGATTGTCGGCGTTTTAGATGTAGAGAGCAAGAAGATCAATGCCTTTGATGAGAAAGATGCTAAGCTAATTGAAATTTTAGCCTCACATATGGCAACAGCGATCAGTAACAAAGAAAAACAAATGGAAATAGAAAGAAGATCTAACCAGCTCACTTCCCTTTTAAGAAACTCTGCTAAAATGTTGAGTATAACAGATCTGCGTAATCGTTTGCAAGTGATCGCTGAATCTATACAAGAATTAGGGTGGAGAAGGGTTGTTATCTCATTAAGAGATGAAAACTTAGCTATTAAAAGCCAGGATGGCATGGTTTGCGCTGGTCTCACACCAGAAGAAAGAGACTTCCTGTGGCGTAACCAAAACCCTGAGCTTTGGAGGGAACGCCTAAGTCCTGAATATAAAAGGTTCAAAATAGGGCAGTTCTACTATCTCCCATGGAGTGACCCTTGGGTTAGAGAAAGGTTTGAGGCAACAACGATTCCAAGTAAATTGGCGCCAGAGGATATGGTGAACTGGGACCCCCAAGACATACTTTATGCCCCGCTCACTCTAGCAGATGGTAAGATCGTTGGAATCGTTAGTATTGACGATCCTGTTGATGGAAAGAAACCAACAAGGGACTCCCTTGCTCCTTTAGAACTTTTCCTCACTCAAGCAGCGGTTGCTATAGAGAACGCTCAGCTAATACGAGAGTTAAATAATGCGACAAACCAAGTCAAAGAGTACGCTGATCTTTTGGAGCAAAAAGTTGATCAAAGGACAAAGGAACTTATTGAGGCTCAAAATAAGCTTATCAAGTCTGAAAGGCTTGCTGCAATAGGAGAGGTGGCTGCTATGGTAGGCCACGATCTGAGAAACCCATTGCAGGTGATCGTTTACACTCTATTCTTAGCAAATGAAATGTTCAAGAGGATTTCTCCTGAGGTGAGAAAGATCATGGAACAGCAAGGAGTGATTGAGATGCTAGAAAGGATAGGGGAACAGGTAACATATATGAACAAGATCGTCTCCGATCTACAGGATTACGCCAAACCTCTTAAGCCTGAACTCCTAGAAACGAGTCTTTCTCAAATCATCAACACAATACTAGCCACGATAACGGTGCCTGAAAAGATAAAGGTCAACATCGAAGTTGCTGAAGACTTCCCCAAGATACCGATGGATAAGGCCATGATAAGAAGGGTGCTGACTAACTTGATTACGAACGCAATCCAAGCAATGCCGGATGGAGGTGAGCTTACAATTAAATCTTCGATCGAGGGAGACATGGCTGTAATAAGTGTCAAAGACACAGGCGTAGGTATTGCGAAGGAGAATATCGACAAACTTTTTCAGCCTCTCTATACAACTAAGTCAAAAGGACAGGGACTCGGTTTGGCTGTTAGTAAGCGTTTGATCGACGCCCACGAAGGCTCCATTGAAGTCGAAAGCGAAGTCAACAAAGGTTCTACATTCACGATAAAGTTGCCATTTAGAAAGTTAAAATACTCCCAGAACGATTAGAATTGTGGTAAAAAAAGGAGGGACATATAAGTTGGCTTTAGAGAAGGTAAGCATACTTGTCATAGACGATGACAAAGACATTCTAAAAAGTCTAAAGGACATCCTCAGGACAAAGGGTTACGAAGTGGATACCGCTGAGACTGCTCAGAAGGGGATTGAAAAGGCTAGGTCTAAGTTCTTTAACTTAGCTTTATTAGATATAAAGTTACCTGATATGGAAGGCACTGAACTTCTAGCTCAAATCCACAAGGAGAAGCCTGGCATGATGAAGATTATGATCACAGGTTACCCATCCGTCGATAACGCTGTGAGAGCGTTGAACTACGGTGCTGACGCTTACATAATGAAGCCAGTTAATCCAGAGAACCTACTAAAAGTGGTTGAAGAGAAGTTGAAAGAACAAAGGGAAGCTGAAACTATGACGGAAGAAAAGATCGCGGAGTGGATCGAGAACCGAATAAAGAAGCTAGAGCAGAGCAAGTAACCCTCAATTGAAGACTATTTATTAGCTATTTTAAACACAGGAGAAACCTTAAATGGAGCTTGATAGAGCTGTGGCTGTAAAATGGTAAAGATCGTTCATCCAGAGTTCAGTTGGCGTTGTCTACTATGTGGGAAATGTTGCAGAGACCAACCGAATAGGAAGAGGCGGATACTTCTAACCGATTACGACTTAGAAAGAATTAAGAAATTAAAAGTTAAAACAGACTTCTTTAAAGACGTGGAGCCGATAGGTGCCTTCAAGTACCAGATGTTACAGAAAGACGGTAAATGCGTCTTCTTGTCATTTGGGAGATGCATGATATATGAAGATCGCCCTCTCATTTGCAGGTTCTACCCTTTCGCGATGATAAAGAACGACTTCTACACCTTCCATGTCGACCCTGACTGCCCCGGTGTTGGAAGAGGTAATAGAGTTAATAAGAGACTATTCATTGAACTGGTTGAAGAAGCTGAAAATGCGTTTTCTAACGATAATCTGATCAACGTTTTCTCTATGTGACGTCTATTCCAAAAATAATATAGGAGGTTTCCTTTTTGCTAAGGAAGCTCTATCGTCGCAACCTCATTTAAGGTGTTTATGTTGTTGACCTTGACCATTCCATGGGAGACCGTGTACAGGTATTCTTCGATGTAGAGCGCCCTCTCCACAAAGTTCTGGCTGTAGTACACTTCTTTGCTGAATTCACCTTTTATATGGGTGATCCTACCCTTTAAGACTATCCCATTTTCAGCAGTGACGTTGAATACGTAAACTCCTTGCCACATAGGTTCACCATACGCGTTTGATGGGACTTCTCCTTGATATTGTTCCTTGTTTACCTCGGCAACTAGAATTGGTATGACCATTAACCCTGTAGATTCGTCGAAGAGTAGTGCTTTGTGGTCGTATAGTACTGGTGAGTCTGTTCCTCTGTCACCTATCTTAAACTTCGAAGTTTCAACAGGTGCACTTACGTTTCTGACATCAAACAAGGAAATCTTGACTCCTTGGTACCACGCGAAGTCACCTTCTTCAGCAGGTACTGTTTCTTTACCTATCCCTATTATGTAATCTCTGCCGAGTGGGTGAAGGTAATCCGAGTATCCCGGTATCTTAAGCCATCCGAGTATCTTAGGGTCTGATGGCTCATTGACATCGATTATGAAGAACGGATCCACCTTCTTAAAAGTAACCATGTAAGCTTTTTCACCAATGAACCTAACCGAGTATATTCTTTCACCAGGTGCTATATTTTCGATCTTTCCTACGGTTTTAAGCGTTTGGTCTAAAATATATAGGTTATTCATCTGCTCAGTGCTAGCTTGCCCTCTGAAAATAGGTTGGCCGACCGTTGTCGCGACCCTAAAGTATCCTTGGTACTCGTCCATAGAAAATTGGTTTAAAACGTGGCCAGGTACCGAACCCTCTGCTTCTAGCTTTATCTCTCCATTCTGAATCTTGACTCTATAGATCAAGGTCTCTTCTGTAGCGATAATGGCCTGCTGGTATTCTTTGACATCGTACTTTGTTAGTGTTAAGTAGATGTTATTGAGTGAAACGTAGATGTTGCTCGCTGCACCAGTTAATAGGGTCTTGTAGACTGGTGCTTGTTGGTCCTCTCGAATGTTCAAAGATAGTATTGTTGTAAAGGAATAAGACAGATCTGCTGCTTCTGGATAAAAAACCTCAGTCGGGTCTACCTTGTTCCCATTATTGTCGACTCTGATTTCAGGTAGTACAACCTCCTCTTTGATAAGGTATGCTGGAAACGATGCTATAACGTAAACGTAGTCGTCTATCATCCTAGAGTTCAGATAGTAACCGTCGATTGTGATGTTCCTTGCGAGTTCTGGCTGAGCTCTGTTTTGTACATCGTAAACCTCAATGCTCATCTTCGACGCGTAATAGTAGTATTCGCCTTCCTTCTCTGTTACCATATAGTTGCTCCAAGTTGACAAAAAGACTACAAGTCTATCTCCGTTTATGAATATGGCTGTTGGAACCCTGTTCTCCTCCCAAACTATCTTTGAAAGGATCTTCGCCTCCTCAGGTGGGTAAGCCTTGAGAATTATCACCTCACCCTTTCCAGTTGAATGATCCTGTCTTAGCATATATAAATATGTACCATCACTTTTTATGATATCTGCTTCGTCAACTCCAGCTACTTGGACATTGGTCTTTGAATAGCTACGTGAAGACTCTGCTGCTTGGGTTGAAGTCGCTACAGTGGTGAACGTCCCCCCTTTAATCCCCGGAGGGAAGATTAAATCTACCCCAAACCATCTAGACGCAGTTTGTGTGTTCGTTTTTATGTAATTCTTAAGTTCATCATATGATGAGAAGGTTTTGAGTTCTGTTTTTACTTCTTGCTTTGGTGGTATCAAGTAAGGTGCCATTAAGGTTGCTAATATGGTCAATAGTAAGATGGATACCGCTGCAACTGCATATAGGTGTGCATATTCTACCTTAGACATTGCTCATCGCCTAATACAGTGGGGACATCCTTATATTATTCCATTGTATAGAACATTCAGTTTACTGTTGTTCTATTTTTTGAACAAGTGAATTTAGAGCAAAACTCTTTTAAGAAGTATCTGGACAATCTACTTGAAACTATTGTCAAAGATCATCCTTCCAGATTCTACAGTAATAGAGTCCGAGCTGGCAGGTAAGACTTTACTCGTTTACCTGTACCTGTTAAAGAGTAGAGGAGGAACTGTTGGAGTCAGAGAGGTACAGAGGAAGCTTGGTTTCTCAAGCCCGAGTGTTGCGATATATCACCTCGATAAGTTGTCTACCCTCGGCTTAGTCGAGAAGACCGATCTAGGTGAGTATTACATAAAAAGAGAGGTCAAGGTGGGTGTTCTGAAGTTTTACACAAGACTTGGAAACCTTCTGTTGCCCCGCTATCTCTTCTACACCACCCTTTTCATGGCTATGCTTACCTACTATTTGATACTGTATCAATCTGCTTGGACTACCAACAAGGTCATCGCCGTTCTATTTGGTGCTTTAGCATCTATAATATTCTTATACGAAACTATGAAGATCTGGAAGGAGAAACCGTTCTAGGGGTGTTCTAAAGTATGGAATTAATAAGCTACCTGTTAGAAAGTAAGTGAGCAAGATGAATAAACTAATCCTACCAATTTTTACTGCCTTGGTTCTAGCGACGGTTCTACTGGCTGTCCCACTATATTTTCTTGAAACCCAACCTGCTAGAAGCGTTGGGGGAGAAGGTCTGCCCTCTACCATACTAGATGAATCCAAAAGCCAGTTTGGTATACAGTCAGAAAGCACGCCAACTAGTGGCATAAGTAACTACTCAAGTATATTATACATGGTTGCCTTAAGCATGCTCATCGCCATTACAGCTACTTCCTTGATCATTAGGGTTCAACGAAGGACTTTATAGTAAACAGACATCAAAAACAATATATTGTCTCTAATTTAAGTTGAGATAGGTAACATGGTTGCTCACTTTTTTAGCTTTGGTTTAAAAGCAAATGGTGTGCGTAAAGAAAAAGTAGAATTGCTAAGGTACTTCGCCCCAGTTTTAGTAGGGATATTGGTAATAGTTGTCTTCTTCACATTAGTAAACCCTTATATAGAGTCTCTTCACTCAAGCTACACCAGTACTCCAACTAAAGCAACATATACAACGTTTACTAATACGGATAATGTAACTACAACTATTCTAGTCGACCCGATCAGATCGGAACTGGTTTCCTATGCCTTGGAGGTGATAAACCATGATCGAGAAACATTTGGTCTCGCATCAGTTGAATTAGGGGATAATATTGCTGCCCAAAAACATTCTGAAGATTTAGTAAGGCTCAGTGTTCTGAGCCATTGGGGAGCAGATGGCATGAAACCTTATATGAGGTATAGTGTTTACGGGGGGAAGAACTATGTTCAAGAAAACGTTGGAGTTATGTTTCTAGTTGGAAAGGCTTCGCCACCATCTGTTGAGGAAATGAAATCATACATTAGGGAACTGGAGCATGAGATGATCTACAACGATTCTGCTGCAAATTGGGGGCATAGAGATAACATTCTCGACCCTGCTCATACGCATGTTAACATAGGAATTGATTATACTAATAACATGTTTGTTATGGTTCAAGACTTTGAAAACGTCTACATAAATTGGAATGTGTTCGAAGTAAACGATACACAAGTAACATTAGATGGAAGTCTCTTAAAAGATTTGGAAGCATATTTGTTTGTCGTGTTCTACGATCCGCTACCAGAACCTTTAACGAGAGAGCAATTATTAGGTCCACCTTATAACAACGGATACTTCTTTGGTGAGAAGATAGGGGCTGTCTTAAATAAAGGGTATGAAGTAGATATTCCATACGTTTACGCTACTAAATGGTATCAAAGTGGACTTGACTTTAGCATAGAATTTGATCTCTCACCTTTTGTTCAAAAGGATGGAGTTTACACGATCCTATTCGAAGTTATAGATGAAAAAGGTCAGATATACTATGCTACAGCATACTCAATATTCATCAAAAAATGACTAAAAGCTTTCCCAACCTCATATATATTAGCCGTACATGAAGTTCTAAGTTAGATATATTAAATATGATATATTATAAGCACTAGGAAACCAAGAAACCAGCAATAAAACGAAAACTTGTAGAAATCCCCTTTTAAAACTAACTTAGAGACCTTCCTTATTGAAGCATAACCTACTAAAGCAGATACAAGGAAACCTATTAAAACCATCTCAAAGGAGATTTCAGTAAGGTCTAATTCTGAGACTTCTAGTACAGAGGCTCCAAGTATAGCAACAATTGAAAGCAGGAAGGAGAACCTGTAAGCCTGTTGTCTGTCCACACCTCTTAAAATAGCAGTAGATATTGTAGAACCACTTCTAGATACCCCGGGGAAGACTGATAGCACTTGTGCCACTCCTATGGTCAACGTGTTAGATAAACTAAGATTTCCTTTTGTAGTAGAATATTTTGTTAAGAAGAGTATGAAACCATTAACTAACAAGGCGATCGCTACCGCTATAGCATCAGAAAAAGCTCTTTCAATAAGGTCTTTAAATGTTAGACCAACGGCTACGATTGGGAGGCTTCCAACTACAACGTAGACCGATAATCTTCTTTCTTCTATGCTATTAAATCCAAGTAAAGATTTGATCATTAAAATAATGTCCCTCCGCATGAATAAGCCCACAGATAACAATGTTCCTATGTGTAGGACGACGTCAAAAGCAACTGGTACCTTTATCCCTAATCCTTCTTGTACAAGTACTAGATGCCCAGAGCTTGAAATTGGGAACCACTCTGTTAGACCTTGTACTATCGCTAAGAACACTATTTCAATAAGTTCTACCATTAATTAGATATAAACTCTCCATATTTATAAATCAGATATGAATTTGGTGTCGATCTTTGCTTTGGCCCTCTCCACTAGAAGATTTCTAGGAGTTCATCAAGTTCCTTAATCTCGAAATCGGGTACTTCAAAATCGTTCATAGGATACATATGTAACATGATTCCTCTTCTGATCAACACTGTCCTCATACCCAGAGACTTAGCAGGTCCAATATCTGCGTCTATCCTATCGCCGACCATAGCTGCCTCTTGGGGCACACAGTTAGCTTGGTTCAATGCATACTGGTAGACCTTGATATCTGGTTTCTTAAGGCTTACTTCCTCTGAGAGGACTATGAGTTTGAAGAACTTCGTTAAACCTAGAGACTCGAGTTTCTGTCTTGTATCTTTTGGTTGGTTGGCTAAAACTCCTAGGCTATATTTTTCTTTAAGCTTGTTTAAAACCCTGATCGCTTCAGGTACAGGCTCCATCATTTCTACATATTTACGTGCGTTCTCTTGATAGTAGTCTATGTTCCTTTGCAAGAGGATTGGGTCGTTCGAAAAACTTTTTACAAGCTCACTTACTATACCAGTATAACCGTATCCTGTAAACCGCCTGTTTGAAATGATCTCCTTCAACGCGGCATTAAACCTATCCCAGGTTATTCCTAGCCCGGCTTCCTCTATAGACTTAAATATGTGAGTGAAGAGATATTTGTTAAAGGAGCATTCATCACATAATGTTGAACCGATATCGAGAAATATCCACTTTAGCATCTGTACCCAAGGGTATAGTTTATGCATAATTTAACGATTAAGTTGCAACGATTTTCAAAAAGTTTGCCTTAGAGTTCTAATAAGAGGGTCACCTTTAGGAAATCTCTTATAAATATGGTTCCTGTTTGAATGTTTTAAACGTGTGTAAATTTCGCACTTATCTAACTCTGAAAGGTATGGTTCGATAGATTAACCACCTAATATGCATCTGTTCTTAATTGTTAAATACGGTTTAAACAAACTAAAGCCTATGAAGATCGGGGTCTGTGGAGTGGCTTGTGAGAAATGCCCTAGGATGGTGCGAGGGACATGCCCCAATGGTGAAATAGGTTGTACACCGAAGGAGAACAAGTTCTGCAAGGTTTCAACTTGTGCTTTCCGTAAGGGTGTTGCGCTTTGCTTTGAATGCAACGACTTTCCATGCGAAATAACGAAGAGCGGGCCATTAGACTATGGCTACTGCACCTACATATCAGGGAAGAGTATCTAAGCCTAATGTGAATGAAAAGAGCTTCTCTAGAGTTAGGTCATCCACTCTGTTCTATTACCTTCTTTATAAGATGTATTACCTTCTCAACATCCTCTTTGTTGTTGTAAATGTGGGGTGAGAAACGTAGAGCGCCAAACCTTTTTGAGATGATTATCTTCTCCTCTTTTAGTTCATTAAGCAAAGTGTCAGCGTCCAAGTTGTCGAATTTTGCGGTGACTATTCCTGCTCTTTGGTGGCGGTTAAAGGGGGTGAACAGATTAGCTCCTAAGTTTTTTAACCCCTCCATCAACTCTTGGGTAATGCCTATGACATGGTTATTGATGTTATCCACTTCAAGATCTGAAATATACTTTAGTGATCGCGTGAAGCCGTAGATGGCTGAATAGGGCATACCTCCATATTCAAATTTTCTGGCGGTTTTTTTAAAAGAAAGTTTCAAAGGCTCAAAGACCTCGTGATCTTCCTTGCTTCTCCACCCAGCAAAGATCGGTTCAACGTCATGGTAGACTTCGTCCTTCATGTATAGGAACCCTGCTCCAAAAGGTCCGAGGAGCCATTTATAAGCAGCTGTGACTAGAACATCGACATCCTCCACCTTCGCATCAAATGGAATCACACCTAAGGACTGTATGGCGTCAACGACTAAAAGTGCTCCATGCTTATGCGCTAACTCAGCAACCTCTCTTAAATTGAATCTGAACCCACTACTGTATTCCACATGGCTTAATGTGATCACTTTAGTCTTATCGTCAACCAACCTTTCCAAGTCCTCAATTGTAACGATGCCGTTTTTGTGCCGCGCAAACCTTACCTCCAACCTTTTCTCCTCGGCGACCTTTAACCAAGGGTATGTAACTGTTGGGAACTCTAGGTCGGTGGTGACAATATTACTCCCAGGAGTCATCTTTACTGCATGCGCAGTGAAGTTCAAACCCTCACTTGTGTTTGTTACAATAGCTATGTCATCGGATTTGCAGTTTATTAGATTAGAAACTTCATCTCTTGCTTCTTCCAAAACTTGATCTTCGAAGTTATCATTAATCGTCCCAGATATTTCATAAGTTTCCTCGAAGCTTGAGATCGCCTTAATGACTTGAATAGGTTTAAGGGAGATCGCTGCTGTATTCATGTAAACGTATACCTTTGAAGGAGGGAAGTCCTCTTTTACTGGACGCATGTCTGATTGTGGATGTGAGGTACTAAAAAAGCTTATATTGAATAGACCTATTCTAAGGCAATAAGAATCTATGTGCTATATATTGGTTTGATTCTTAAATCTTTTAGTCGGCTTAACATCATTTAAATGGTGTTTGTCAAGTTTCTTTGGTGGCGGTTCCCCTTCCAATTGGTAACTATGATGTAATATAAAGCGATTGGTATCGCTCTCTTAAAACATATTAATTTTCGATGGCAAAAGCAGTAAGCTTAAATTAATCTAAGGAAAAATTGGCAACGGATGCGTCCTGCTAAGAATCAGTTACTTATGGTAGTGGTTATAGCGTTTATGATTGTTGTAGCATACGAGTTGGCCAACTCGACCTTGGCAGTTAGAATTGAACCAACAACTTCGACGAAGACTTCGTTGATCGAATACTCGACCCCTCCTAAAATAATTGTAACCTATCAAAATAGGAGCTATTACGGTGCGCAACATACTTACATGTGGAAGATGAGGTGTGAAGACTATGGTCCAATCTTCGGGAGGCCGGATCTAGAGTATTTAACTACAATAAGGATTGTAAATTGCTCTGAACTTACGATTGGAATAAAAGGGTTTCGTGAACCTGAAAAATATCACTTGGTGTTTTATAGTACTGACAAAAGCGAGTACATCTTTAAAGAGGGGGTTCAACAGAATGTAAGGATACAACTTAATCAAAAATCTTACTATCTTGTAATAATAGCTGATTGGTGGCCTCCTAACGATCCAGGAGAAACGTCGAACATCTTCAAGATTGAGTTAATTACATCTTGATGTGTGCGTTAATGGGATGTTCAAATAATTCATGTGTTTAATGCCATGTTCATATAAGATTGACTACGCACACCTCTTTTCCAAAATAGTTGATCCGAGCTAGTATTTTGTCATCATTCTCATATATCTAAGATTTTGGGCGCTTTGAATATAGGTCTCTGGATCTATCTCTTCTGCTGAGACGTTGTCTACATCTATTATAAATACAGAGTGTAACCTCGCGTATTTGATGTCTTCTAGCCTAATAGGTGGGTTTTGGTAGTAGATATCGCAGAGCTTTTTTACCTTCCACGCTTCTTCATCACTTCTATAACGTGGTGGCTTTACAAAGTATGATGGTAAAGGGAGAATGTGGTTGGGTGGTGTGCCTAAGGCGAACTTGTTTGAGTAAGCGCTATATCGCGAAATTTTACTCGACAATCTAGCATAGTAATAGGTAAGTGGTTGTAGGGCATGTTCCGGTGACACGAAGCCAGTCTCGACTTCAACGATCATTGTACCCTCTCCCTTGATGCAGTAGAGATCACAGACAAGGTTTTCTGATAATTTATATTCAACCTTCACATCATACCCTAGCTTAATCAATGCCTTTGCACATACTAACTCCATTGCGGAGTGATTTATTTTAACAAGGTTCTTTTTGTATAGTGAAACTAGTTCCTGTTTCACTACTAATAACTTTTTGCATGAGCTATAATCCTCCCCATTACAAGCTTTATTCGTTAAAGTGTCCAGATCTTCTTCAAACTTGCTGGAAACCAAAGCCTTCGCTATCCTTAGGGCCATCCTCTATATAAGAGGTACCACTTCTGCAGACTATATTGGATGTGTAAACTTATTAGTTGAAGCGTGAGTTACACCTTTGTGGGCGGCTCAAAAAGGCGTATGATATGTGTCATGACAAGAAATAATATTAAGCCGGGTGACATAGGGTACATCATATACTTACATGGTCTTCTATATTCAGAAGAATTTGGGTTTGACGTAACATTCGAACCTTATGTTGCAGTTCCTTTAAGCGAATTTGTTTTGTCACAAGATAAAGATAGGCAACGCATCTGGATTTTAGAGGCTGAAGGCAAGATAATTGGTTCTGTTGCTGTGGTAAAGAGGACGGAAATTCAGGCTCAACTTAGGTGGCTGATCGTGCATCCAAGGTTTAGAGGGAAAGGATTAGGAAGGAAACTTGTCAACGAAGCTATATCATTTAGTAGAAAAGCTGGTTACAAATCGATATGTCTTTGGACCGTTAGTGTTTTAGAGCATGCAGCCAACCTCTACAAGTCGCTTGGTTTTGTCAAAAAGGAAGAAAAGAAGCATATGATCTGGGGTAGAATGCTTACAGAGGAAATGTATGAACTCGAACTATAATAAAAGCTCCAACTTTCGCATATATACCATTTATTAATGACAACTTAGTTCATTTAACACATGATAAAGTTGAAAGTTTTAGGAATAATTGGGGCAACTTTGCCATACTTGTTCATCGTAGCTTCCATTGCTCTCTCACCATGGTTTGACTTCTACGATAACGCTTTAAGCGATCTAGGGAACATCGCGCGTAATGGGTATACCGCTTACCTCTTCAATCTGGGTCTGATGATTACTGGCGTGATTGTAGCTTTTTTTGCAATACTTTTATCTGTACAGAAACACTCTTGGAAATTCCTCACATGGACCCCCTTGCTAATGATATCGGCGTTCGATCTATTCTTGATCGGTGTCTTCAGTGAAGACGCGGGGAAAATTCATTGGATTGTATCAGTAATATTTTTTGTCACTATTACGGTTTTGATGTTCATATACAGCTATATCTCTTGGCCACTGGGGTCTCCTGAAGTAGGTGCAATATCTCTTATCTTTGGGCTTACTTCCGCGTTTATCTGGTTTATAGAATGGCCTTGGGCTAATGTTGCAATACAAGAATCTGTTACTGGACTGACTTCGTCTATCTGGTTGATCCTTGTTTCCTACAGGAACGTGTAGGTTTAAGCTTCATAAACAACGTTATTTAAAATAATCTTCACGTAGAATAAAGCATGCTTGTAATTTTCATTCCTCTGAAGGGTTATACTTCTTAAACCATTTGAAACCAGCTTTTTCCATCAAGTCTAAATATGTATCATTTCCCTCAGGCATAAGGTCTGCTCTGTAATGTAGAGCAAAGTAGTATTGTGCAGGGTTTATGTAGCCTTTCCTCTTAATCAGCTCCAAGCACCTTGATGCGAAAGCTTTCCCTTGAACTTTATTACAAACTTCCTCTACTACCTTTAATCGCTCTTCATCAATCTTAACTTTGATGCGTTCATACTTCTTATTGAATGCTTTTAGAAGCTCACTGTCATCTTGTTCCTTGTATTTCTCATTATGAACGATCATTCTTAGACCTAGTTTTTGTTGTGGTAATGGTCTCGTTTTAGGGTACCCTATGCAGAGTAAGACCACAGGAAAGACCTTATCAGGTAGTTTGAGTAGTTCCCGGATCTCGGAAAAAGCTTCAAGCACGGAGCCAATATACACCGAACCAAGACCAACGGATTCTGCTGCCGTGCATATGCTCTGCGCGCAGATGATAACGTCTTGAAACGAGACCCAAAAGTGTCGGAATGAGTTGTTGGCGGTGAAGGGTGCACATTCTAAGTTTGCCCAACGTTCTAGGCGGTGCATATCGATGGTAAACATTAACAAGATAGGTGCTTTGCTGATAAATGCTTGTTGGCATAATTTAGCGAGCTTCTCTTTTTTCGACTTGCTTTTAATCACGATAATCGAATATGGTTGGAGGTTGCCTGCTGACGCGGAGTGAAGTCCTGCCTCAAGAATGAGGTTAAGTAGGGTTTGAGGGACCTTTTCGTCTTGAAAACTTCGTACGCTTACTCGTTCATATAGAAGCTTAATGGTTCCGTTTGGATAATTTTCCTTTCCCCCTTTTTTGTTTTGAATAAGCTTGCCATCATAGGTTAGAATTGGATTTTCTACCATTTACCCATATGAGATAATATACTACGTATTTAAGCCTTGGTGTGTAAAGACGATCAGTTCGAGATCATGTGTCGAGACTCTGATTTGACTTCTTTTCTTAAGGGATTACAACTGTAGTATAGTAGTCAGAGCTCGTCTTGATCAGCACATTGTAAGTTGTATTAGATGGCAGTGGTGTGCTAAATTTCAACTTAATTGTCTGAGGTGACCGTGGTGTAACCTTAATAGGTAGATTAATGTCAAAGACTTCTCCCTTTAAGCTCGTTAAAGTGTTCCCATTAAGGAGTATGTCTGTTATAGTTATATCCCTACTGCTTCTTATGTTGACTACTATATCGGTCTGATTAAGAGCGTATACAGCCACCTCTAAACCCTCTCTTTCTGTCAAAACCTCGGTCACAGTTGTGGTTAAGTCAGTTCTAGAAGTTGTCCCCGTTTTTGTTTCACTTGAAGGCGCCTCAGTTGGCACAGTCGTGGTGATCACATTCGTGTAGGTTGAAGGTGTTGCCGATGTTTTCCAATTAGTTGTAGAAGGGTATGCTGTGTGTATCTGCTCGGATGGGAAGTAAATACTGGCTCCATATGCGAGTGAGACCGCTATTAAAACCCCTACTAATGCTCCTCCAGTAATCTGTTTTTTATACTCTGACAACTGTTCTCCCTTACTAGTATTCTTAGGTTCAAATATAATACTAAAGTTTAGAACGACTAATCAATTTATATTCTAAGATTTGAACTAGGAAAAAAAGCTTAAGTCATATAAATAATCGATATATTAGTGAAGGAGGCTATTATATTGGCGGATAAAAAAGGTTCAGATGTGTTAAAAGGAACAACTCTTAAGGTTTATCATTACATATTCAAGCAAGGTAAGCCGGTAGGTGTTCATGAAGTACAAAGAGGGCTTACATTAAGTTCTCCTTCTTTAGCTTTGTATCATATAAGCAAGCTTTTAGAAGCGGGTCTTGTCAGAGAAGAAGGTAAAGGCTACATCGTTGACAGAGTTGTATTTGAAAACATGATAAGAGTTAGGAGAACTCTCATACCTTTCCATACCACTTATGCGATTTTCTTTATAACAACATTACTAATTCTCTTAACCTATCTTAGACCCTCTGCGATAACCTCTACCTACGTATTTTCCCTAATTGTTAATATCGCAGCCATCTTAGTCTCAATATATGAAGCTATTAAAGCTTTGAAAAAGATTTGAAATAGTAGGCCTACATTTTAAAGCTGATTTAGAATAGCCTCCTTATTTTTATCGAGGAAAATAAATAAAAGCTAGGCTAATAAAAAATTAGTTGACCTAAATGATTACATATAATGTCGGTAAAGCAAAGTTGCAAATAGTAAGAGGTGATATAACCGATCAAGAAACCGATGCGATAGTAAACGCGGCGAACTCGACCTTGATGGGTGGAGGAGGGGTGGATGGTGCGATTCACCGAAAAGGTGGCCCTAAGATACTCGAAGAATGTAAAAAGATAAGACTTACTCTATACCCAGAAGGCCTTCCAACAGGTAAAGCCGTAATAACATCAGGCGGGAATATGAAAACAAAATATGTAATACATACCGTTGGACCAATATGGAGAGGTGGTAATAGCGGGGAAGCAGAGTTGCTTTCAGAAGCTTACAAGAACAGCCTTAAACTAGCTGTATCTCGACGTCTAAAGACAATTTCTTTTCCATCAATAAGTACCGGTGCCTACGGGTTTCCTATTGAAAAAGCAAGCAAGATCGCCTTAGAATCAATTAAGAACTTCCTAGAATCTGAAGACGGTCTTGAACTGATAGTTTGCGTATTATTTAGTCAAAGCGACTTAGAAACATATGTCAAGGTTGCCAAAGAAATCTTCAGCTGATTTAGTAACCTTAGATCATCCCTCCTCTTAATTAAGCTGTTTTCTTAATGTCATTAGCTTAAAAGCTTGATGTTAGAAGGTTAATATAATAGGTTGTTCATAGAAATAAGATAGTTTTGCATAGTGATACAAGTCTTATTGAAGGATTTGGCGTTGTAGAGTCAGGAGTTAATATTGCAACCGCTACTATACAAGACGCGGGGGTTTATGACATAATATTGGAAGTAGGTGAAATTATAGGTGCCTATCCTAGAATAGAGGTCAAATCACCTAATGGTTGGTTGCAGTTAAAGAAAAACGCTGATCTGTTCAAACTCAGTGACGAACTCCGTGTAATCTTTTGTGATAATACAGGTAGCAACCTAGTAAACGATAAACCCTATTTCTACAATTCATACGTAGGTTCACCTGATATGATGGGTGTAGGTGTGTTCTCAATTCCCTTACGCCTCCATATTAAGCGGTTTCTCGAAGGGCAGCTATCTCCTTTAAACAAAGGCGGAAATCTTAGAATTGAAGTTGAGCTCTTAGACCCTGATGAAGATATAAATTCAATCGACGGCGTTAGGCAAAGATCTGGTAAGGAGTTTGTGGAACTCTTCCATAACGAGATTTTAAATAAATTCCAAAGTTTCGACAACTGTCCAGAAGAGTTAGCCCCATCAATATACGCTTTAAGGTCAGGGGATGTTGGTGGAATAAAGTCTGACAAGATGCGTTTTATATTCTTCGTTCTAAACCCCACTCTTAGTCCAAGCTACTCGTATAAGGTCAACTACGCTGACAATAAAGTGATAGTAAGTTACGAATTCAATGCGGACGACGTTACTGGAGTAGAAGATCTCGTTTTTGAAGTGCTCTTTAATCCTCCAGGCGTTCTTGGCAATAACTATAAGGTTAGAGTGAACCTAGTGAGACCTGATACAGGAGAACCATGTAGCACTAAGGTAACAGGTTACGAAACCCCTAAGATAACCGTGTGGCGGGAGACTACGTTAGAGCTTTTTCTCCAAGGTGAAGACTTGAACGACAAATCACTCTATGACGATATCGAATGGGATGAGGTTCAAAGAGCGTTTGAAGACGCTTACATAATAGTAAACTACCCTAAAAAACCTTCAACAAAGACCCATGTGACAGGAAAAAATGATTGGATCATGTTCTTGGAAAATTTTGTGTACAACAATTGGAGGACAGCTGCTTGGAACCTTATTAAGAACAAGTATCCACAACAACTATCACAAGATCTGCGACAATACTCCTTTCCTCAGAGAGTCCTAGTTAATGATATTAAGTTCGATGGTTCCATGCAATACGAACTGAGTAATGATGTTAACGGAATCGCCACATCAGACATCGTTGTCGAAGGGGTGAATCAAGGATGGTCAACCACATTCTTGCAGGGGACTGACTATATAATTAACGGTACTAAGATCGAATGGCAAGTTGGGAACATAGTGCCAGACAATAATACAAACTTCAAAGTTTATGCTGAGCTCGCTCCTACTACAAACTCCTCTTGGGAAACCTCCTCCTACGCACAGATAGAGAAGATGGCATATCAGATCGTAAGTTCAATAATAGGCGTCAACCCAAAGGACAGTCTCCCAGCAAAGAGACCATTTTATGTTTTAGTCTGTAAACCTCCAACAGCTGGGCAGACTGGTATGGGTTGTTTCCTAGGAGGAAAGTTGTTTTATATAGTCACTGGTGCTGACAGTGCTCAAACCTTCACACATGAAATGGGTCACGCTCTTTTCCTTAACCACGGCTCAACATCTTTTATACAAAGTCCATCACTGAATATTGTTGTACAATTTAATGGTGGCGGCTCAAGTGGGCCATTTTGGCACGATCACGACTCAGAAGACATGATCTCCTGCGTCATGTCATATTGCGTTGCTCATAAACTTCAAGTTCATCCTTGTGATTGGCATTTCTGCGGTGTGTGCTTACTACTATTGAAGTTCTATGACGGTTTCAAGCTTCAGGGAAGTGATGTTATGAAGAAACTACAGTATTCTTTAAGGAAAGGTAATGGCCCTATAAGAATTATTAGTGCAGACTACCAAATTGTAAATGTCGGAGCCTCACAAGAGCTTCAAATAGGGAACTTTAACTTCACAGGGCAGTGTAGCATAAATAGCGAATCATTTAAGCAAGGTGCGGCTGTTTCTAAAATTCTTTTCGTCGCTTATCCTAAAGAAGGTGTAATTAACAACACGGGAGTTGACTACTTCAAAGATATTTCTAGCTTTCCTTGGCACCTTTGGAAGGTTTACGATGACACGACAGGGCAGGAGATAAGTCCATCAAATTCCATCTTTAGCTTTTCTTACTTTTCACCTGACGCAAGGTTATTCACTATGATAACCTTAAAGGGTATAAAGGGAAGAAACAGGATAGTGTTTGAGGTAAATTATAATAGCAATAACCCAATTCAAAGTGAGCCCTTTATTGTAGAGGTTGTTTAAGGCTATGAGCTATAAGCTTTCACTTAAGTTGGATGTTAACAAGAATTTGTTTATAGAGTCGGAGTCTATCAAAGTATGTTTAACTATTTACAACGCAGACATTCAAACAATTAGGCTAGAGGATTTGACGATATCAAACAACCCTGTTTTCTTCAAGATCGTTAATAGATCAGGCCAAGAGTTTACATGCTCATTGCAAAGCCTTCGAGATAGAGATGGAGTAGGAGAAAAGCCGCCTTTAGAAAAGACGTGGGTTGAACTAAAACCTGGCGCTTCGAAAACGATTAATGTCGACCTAATGAGCCTTCTTCCAAAATTACCAATAAACGTTTACGAAGTAATGGCTTACTATAGGACAAGCCCACTCTCATTCCTATTATCTAACAAGGTCATGTTTGAAGTTTTAAAGATGAACTGCATTTATGCTAAGACCACTATGGATTATACATGGTACGATAACACACCTTTTTACACTGTTTGGGTGAACGAAGATAAAGAGGGTCGACAATTATTCTCTATGGTTAATAGTGCAAATGCTCCTCAAAACGTGATTTCAAATAATAGAGTTACAAAGGTTGCTGAGTTCAAAGAAATTTTATGTTCTCTCCCTCTGACTCTGGAGCAGGAGAGAAGGCATATAATTTGGACTGAGGGGCACATGATAAATGTTGGTGTTATTAAAAATGGTGAACTTACAAGCGTAGAGGCGCTTAGTGGGGAATATGGTGTACCGCTTTCACCTTCCATCACAACAGAATATGGGGAATTAAAATTTTTAACTCTTTTAAAAAGAGGGAATGATTTTCACTTCTTTTTTGTACGTGTACTCCCAAGTGATGAAGTTGATGTAAAAGAAGTCTTTAAAGGAACTGGAAGCATAGGGCAATATTCTATTATCTTTGATAAGAATAGGCTTCCCCATGTAGCGTTTACTCTGGACAATACGATTTTTTATCTGAGAATTGGTGGATTATTTAATAAAGGTTTTGAGTTAAGGGAAATCTTCAAGGCCAATGACTCTAAGATTTTCGTCAAGTTGATGGAAAGGTTCTCTGTAGTTGATAGGGGGTACAAGGTGATCCTTAACTATACTTTAAAGGAAGGTGATAAAATGGTTTCAAACAGCTTTGATCTAGTCGATTTTAAGCATCTGTCAAATTATTACATACCATTAGAAATAGAAGACCTCTGCATCTTACAGATGGTACTTGATGACATAAACTCGCCGTACTTCCTGCTGGTTGATGAAGACGGTAACTTATGGTTCAAGGGTGCGAAGGATGGAATAGAAAGAGCAACTCTTGAAGGAGAAAGATACCCTAGCAACATAGTAGCGCCAACTCTGCTTCTATCGTCACGGTATAATGTGAACTATGGTGTCTACCTAAGGTATGTAAAAGATGGTGACTTCGTTTACAGAAAGCTCAAAACATTAAGAGTCTAATACCGTCTTCGTAATAATTCTTTTATAGAGAAAGGAAATAGGGGGTGCCATATTGCCATCCCAAGGTTCTACTTCTAAATTAGAGAAAAATTCTAGACGTTCCGTACTACTTGCGACGACAATATCATCTTTTTTGGTTGCCTTTATGGTGTCAGCGGCGAATGTCGCTCTCCCTTTGATTGGTGTTGAATTCAAGCTTGATCCTATTATGCTAGGTTGGATACAATCGTCTTATTTTCTAGCGTCTGTTGTCTTCCTGGTTCCAATAGGTAGGATTGCGGACATTAAAGGTAGAAAGAATATCTTCATTTTTGGGTTGTTTTTATACACGATCACGTCGCTTTTAGCATCGTTTTCAAGTTCAAACCATTTCTTGCTCTCTGTTCGCGTATTTCAAGGGGTCGGCGGTGCGATGATAGTCGCAACAGCCGTCGCTATCCTTATTGAAGCCTTCCCTGAAAGGGAATGGGGTAAAGTTCTTGGTATAAATACTGCTGCAGTTTACATTGGAGTGTCATCAGGCCCTTCTTTGAGCGGTTTTCTGATACAATATTTTGGTTGGAGAAGTATATTCTTGATTAATGCCCCATTAGGGGTATTGACTCTCGGTCTATCACTTTTAAAGTTGAAAGATGATTGGATTCAAATTAAGGACTCGAAGTTTGATCTTTTAGGTACAGTTGTTTACGGCCTTGGTTTGACGATGATCATATATGGTGTATCATCTGCTTTTTCAGCATCATCTAACAGCTGGAATGTAAGTTTTGAAGCCATTTTCATCCCTCTTGTTATCTTGGTGTTTGGAACCTTTACGATGATAGGGTTCATAGTATGGGAAACAAAGTCTCATTCACCTATTCTAGATTTAAAATTATTTAAATTGAATAAAGTCTTCTCTTATACGAACTTCGCAACACTAATAAATTATAGCGCAAATTCTGCGACTTCTCTCTTGTTAAGCCTGTACCTCCTATTGGTGAAGGGCTTGGAACCTGAAATGGTGGGTCTAACCTTGCTTCCGCAACCAGCGATCCAAGCTGCTCTTTCTCCTGTTGCAGGCTGGCTTTCTGATCGAATTCAAGCTAGGGTTTTAGCGTCCCTTGGAATGGCGATCACAGGTGTTGGATTAGCACTGTTTATGTTTCTTGAACCTTCAACAAATATAACGTTTATAATGTTAAATCTCATTCTAATAGGCATAGGATTTGCCTTTTTTAGTTCACCAAACACAAATTTGTTGATGAGCTCCGTAAGTGATCGCGATCATGGTGTTGCCTCTTCGATGCTCGCTACGATGAGGCAGTTAGGGATGATAACTAGTACTATAATTGCTACAAGTGTCATCTCATATTACGTTAAAGGGGTTGAAATATCAGAAGCCCCCACGCATCTTTTAGTTTCGGGGGTAAGCCGATCCTTCGCCATCTCCGCGGTGTTATGCTTCATTGGGGGGATTCTATCGTGGAGAGCCGTCAATAGGTAGTATAAGAGTACTTGGTTAAGAGTTGTTGAATTTATGTACCGTTTTCAGATTAAATTGATTTCAGTGCCCTAGCTTTCACCTTTACAATTGTTCGATTAAAAAAGAGTGACATACAATCACAGCATCAGTTAGAACCTAGGAGGATTTACTCGAAGAAGAGTTATATTCGCCCTCCATTTGTTCGCCAGAGTAACCACTTAAGACGTTCCACCTCCAACATGGTGGCTGAGGCTGAAGAGAACGCATTCCAGTTAATTACTCTTTCGCATATCATTTTCCTATGTTTCAATATGAACAGACCACTTCCACCTCTACCTAACATCATAAAACTTCGCATCAAAGATTTTACGAAATTAACCGTTATTACTAAAAATATCTCTATATTATTGCTCAATTATTAAATCATCTCCGGATTTCAATCTTGTACTAGCATCTTATATGCGTTGCTCATTAATATTCGGATATTATTCATAAGTTTAACAAAATTTTTGTAATAAACCAAATATTCCGGATGATATCTTATGTGCGACGATAATCTTAATAAAGAACTTCCAATTTTTCATGATGTTGGTAACTAGTTGACTCAACTCAAGAGGCCTATACAAGCCAAGGATAAATATCAAGTAGACGAAGTTGATAAGAAAGTATTAAGAGGGTATCAGCAAGACGCCTCACTTTCTTACAAAGAGTTAAGTGAAATTATTGGTCTACCCTCATCAACAATATTCGATAGAGTTAAACGGTTACGTAAAGCTGGTATAATAAAGGCAATTGTGCCAATTTTGGACCCAGAGATGCTGGGGCTTCACACAACGGCATGGATTACGGCTAAGGTAGAGAAGGGCGCAGACTGTTGCGAGACAGCGGATAGGATTGCTAAGATACCTGGGGTACTAGAAGTCCACGAAATCGTGGGTCTCTATGACATATTTATCAAGGTTAAAGTGTGTGATAACATAGATTTGCACAATATAAGTGAGCTTATATCGAAGACACCGGGTGTTCAAGAAGCTCATTCTATGGTCGCGTTAAGAACGGTGAAGGAAGACGTTAGACTTAATATTTGATCTTAATATAAGATGATAAAAAAAGAAGATCTTATTCCAAAAGCTTTAGAGCTTCTTCTCTTGGAACAGCGACTAGAGTCTCAGATGATACTATTTCGCCATACTTTATCATGGTTTCCATTATCACTTTCTCGTTAGGCGCCTGTGAAATCAGTATGGCGTCATATCTGCCTAAGGTCCAATACATAGAGATCGGCTTGAGTCCTTTACTCGCCATTTCTGCTAAAATTTTATTGCTCTCTTCTGGGAAGGTCTTAGAAGGCTTCTTCTTGAACTTCACTAAGGATATGAATATCATATTCTTCGAATTTTAAACAAAGAAGTTATATTTAAACTTTTATCATAAAAATTCATTATTTTTTTTAAAAAATATTTAGTTCAATAATTTTTTACATCAAATTTAACTTATGATTTTGAAATTTTAATATAACTAATACATCATTCCATCCATATGTTCCTCCCTCTGAAATTTGAAATTAAAACTAGAAACAATACTTTAAGAAGGTCGAATACTAGACCTCCTAAAGGTAGGATGATTAATAGACGCCAACTATTCTATATTTCAACTGCCTCAGTTCTAGGATTAGGTTTTGAGATAGGATATGCCGAAACCAAGCGAATAGAAGTTACAAAACTAGATGTAGGTATAGGAAGAAAAATCATCTTCTTGGCTGATCTCCATATAGGTGTCTTAGGTCATGTGGCAGAAGAAATAATTGAGTTAGTTGATGAAGAAGAACCGGACATAATTATGCTAGGAGGAGATACTGTAGACGAACTAACGGTAGACGTTAAATCGGCTTTAAAAAGTCTTTCTAGTTTAGAAGCTCGAGAAAAGTTTGCTGTCATGGGTAACCACGAATATTGGAGTGGTAAAGCAGGAGAGTTGGCGGAGAATCTTAAAGATCAAGGGTTTAAAGTTCTCTACAATTCAGTTGTTTCAAGCACAGCAGGAAAGGTCTATGGCTTAGACTGGAAGGAAGACAGGAAATACCCGCAGATAAAGGCTGAAGGAATAGTTATTGTTCACGATCCAAATGCTGCGATGTCTGTGTCTGGTAGCGCTTTGATACTCGCAGGCCATACTCATGGTGGAGTGGTTCTATTTGGTTTGAAGTATTCTAACTCAGTTTTTACGCGTGGTCTATACAAGATCGATGGGGGTGGAGTTCTTTATGTTTCAAGAGGGCTTGGACAGATGTTCCCTTGGCGTCTATCTTCCCCTTTAGAACTAGTGATAATAGAATAAGTTGAGAGAAGGTTGTGTTAACGTACTAACATGCAGGTTTCGTGAGGTGCTTGTTCTTTGATAAGATTTATATGCGACTTCATAGAAGAGTGTATTAAATAATGGGAAATACTAAGTCCTTGTTACTAATATTTTATGCAGTAAGTTTGATTTTGCTAGCTTTAGCTCCTTGGCTTGATGATGAGGAAATACATGACAGGATACTTAGGGAAAAGGGTAGAGTAGATGGTACAATTGTGCCGATAGAAAATATTGTTGGAAGCGAGGAAGCGTTAAAAGATATGATAGCATATAGTAAAGCGCATGGCGTAACGGAAGGACTTCTAATCTGCGATTATGAAGTGATGTGGGCTCCATTTGGAAGGTGGGTTGCAAGCTGTGAAGGTGGTTATTACGTTACATTCTATGGCCAGGTTATCCCGTAAACCGCTAAACCTTTAATCTAAAAACTTAGTGGGAGTTCTTTGCATGAATCGATGATCGTTTTACTAGCTGAGAGCATCCATAAGACTTCTTCCTTTGTTATAGGTTGGTCGAGAGTTGATCTAAGCTTTATTGTGTTTATATGTTGCGTTGCTTCAATAAAGGATACTTTGACACCTTTTGAGAGGGCTAGAAAGGACATGTCCACGATGTTCAATTCTGGAGAGAACGGGATTTGAAGAGAAGAGAGTACCTTTGTAAGGACATCTTTCACAGCTGAGTAAGAAAGGGATATTGCCTCTTTATAATTCATCGAGTCATAGCTTTCTTTTGCTTTACTGTAGAGTGCTATAGCATCGTTTAGATCTATTGAGATGAAATATTCGCGAGTAGGTTGAACTGGAATGGATCCTTGCGGGTGAGAAGCTCTTGGTCCTTTAGTAAGATTGTAAGTTATAGCGACAGCTACCATAATACCAAAGGTAATCAGACTCCACATAGTGAGGGCGAGTACATCTATCTTTAGCGTAGTTGATCAACCTATGGTAAAGGCTTTGCCTAAAAAACTTTTATAACTTAAAAAGTTGTTCAATTAATGGCGTCGATGAGGAATCAGAGTTAATGAGAAGCCTTAATGACTTGAAGGCATTTGTCTGAGACGCCATCTTTAATGAGTATCTGCCAGAGGGACCTTTGAGCGCAACCATATCACGCTATCTACTTCTTTGAAGCTTTTAATGTAGTGTATAACGACTGTCAACGTCAAAATAAGCATTAGACTTCTAAATACGAATAGAATTTTAAGGCTTGGTAAAAGTTCTAAGTAGAGGAGGCGTCTTGAAAGTTCAAGGACGAGGCCACCTAAAGGCGATCCGATGATCATTGATATGTCCCTTACGACACCGTAAGCGCCATAACCTGCACCCCGCGCCTCTAGGGGTAAGGCGTCTCCAACTAATGCTGTAAACATCGGAGTAGCCATAGCATTGGCTCCCAAAACTAATGGGATAATTATATAAGCGTCCATGATGTTGTCCACAAATAATAGTAATGGTGAAGTAAGAACTGAAATAAATACTCCTAAAAGCAAAACCTTCCATTTGCCATACTTATCTCCAACTTCTCCGAAAAAGAATTGAACAACTAAACTGAAGATCCCTGTTAAGCCTAAGATTAAACCTGTATCTAATTCGTCGCCGTTTAGGACATTTGTTATGAAGATAGGTGTATACCCTTGCATTAATGAGGCTGCGGTATACAATATTAGTGCGGAGACGGCAAGGTTCTTTAATGCCGGAAACTTTTTGAACGTCATCGATGCTTTTTTGAAGTGTTGTACAAAGTTCATCGAATAGATGGCATTAACTCCTTCAAACCTTTCCCTCTTCTGAACTGTTTCTTTTAAAAAGAAAAGGGCGAAAACGAAGGCAATAAACGAGAGGCCTGCGCTAAATCCGAAGGTAGCGTTTAGCCCGTACATATTAGAAATTACACCGCCAACAAATGGTCCTGTAAACCAACCAGTGTTATACGCTATTTGAATGGTGGAGATAACCTTCCCTCGGTGTTTGGGTTCGCAGACATCCATTACCATCGCATCTGAAACAGGCCACAACGCGCCTGAAAAGAATCCTTGAAAAGCCCTAATCGCAAGGACATGCCAAGTTTGAGTAGCGAATATGTAGAAGATCGACACCAAACCGTAGGCAAAAAGTGGTATTACTATGAAGGCCTTGCGACCGTATCTGTCTGAAAGCGACCCGATAGGGCCTTGGGAAAGAACTCTAGTGACCGCAAAGATACTTATAGTTAGACCTATTTCGATTTCCGAAGCGTTAAGCTTGTCGTATAGCAGAATAGGGATGATGGGAAGTATCTGACCAAAACCGAGCATGGTGATGCCGTTTGAAAGAATTAGGATACCTATTGTTGGGTTCCGTAGAAGAGACCTCCTTGAAAAAGACGCTTCTTTGTTTGGCATTTGGAAGAAACTTCCCCTCTTCTTAGGTGGCTAAATCCTTCCAAGAGCGATGTCCCATAAAATTCTAATATCGTTCATACAAGCCTCATCTGAGTCATATGGTGTTTCCATTATTATAGGTAAGTCCTTAATCTCTCTCCTTTGTAAGAAAAACTTGAAGCCTTCTAGGCCTATTTGGCCGAGTCCGATATGTTCATGTCGGTCTAGATGGCCGTTGAGGGCTCCTTTTGAATCATTGGCATGCACCATTTTTAGACGGTTGAGCCCTATTACTTTGTCAAAATCAGATAGCAAAGATTCTATTTTTGATTGGGAACGTATATCGTATCCTGCAGCGAACCCGTGGCAGGTGTCGTAACATATTCCAATATGTTTATCATCATCTATTAAGTCTATGCATCTTCTCAAATGTTCGAATGTGTGGCCTACGCTATTTTTTTGGCCTGCGGTATTCTCAAGTAGTATCATAACGTTGTCGGAAGAAGAAGTTAGAGCGGTGTCGCAAGCTGATGCAACTCTTCTAATCCCTTCTTCCTCTGATGTACCCATATGGCTCCCTAAATGAGTTACAAGATAAGGTATGCCTAACTTACCACATTTTACAACTTCTTCGCATAGAACATTCAAAGACTTTTCGTATTGTTCGCGATTTGGGGAAGCGATGTTAGGGAGATACGGCATGTGAGCGATGGGAAAGAGCTTGGTTTCTTTGTATTTATTTTTAAAGTTGATATAATCGTATTCAACAAGTTGTTTAGCTCTCCAACCTCGAGGGTTTCTTGTGAAAATTTGGAAAGCAGTGCAACCCATCGCTTTAGCTCTTTCAAATGATAGACTAATTTCACCTATAATTGAAACATGTGCTCCGATTAGAGGCATTCTATCAGAAGAGTTAGACCTTTATAAAATATATAAGCATTAAATTTTAAAGAAGTATGAGAAGTTGGCTTGGCTAAGGAGACTCTCCAGCTAACTTCATCGCTTCTACAACTCTATTAACACTCACCACCATCGCAGCAGTTCTCATGTCTATGTCCTTCGATTTCGATATAGTGTAAATGTCAAAGAAAGCTTCTCTAATTCTTTTAACCAGCATCTTGTTTACTTCGTCCTCACTCCAATAGTTTCGTGAAAGGTTCTGTAGCCACTCGAAGTAGCTGACTAAAACCCCGCCGCTGTTAGCTAAGATATCAGGTACCAAAAGTACACCGTTATCAAAAAGGATTTTGTCCGCTTCAGGTGTTGTAGGACCATTTGCACCTTCAACTATTACTTTAGCTTGGATGTTGTTCGCATTCCCTTTATGTATTTGTCCCTCCATAGCGGAAGGTATTAGTATGTCGCATTTAATCTCTAAAAGCTCCTCGTTGGTTATGTTCTTAGCTCCTGGAAAATTAATTACAGACCCTGTTTTCTCTTTATGTTCAAGTAATTTCAATGGGTTCAATCCGTTCTCGTTATATACTCCGCCTTTGGAATCGCTCACCGCTACAATCTTTGCGCCTAGCTCTTTTGCTATGATCGCAGCGTTTGCCCCAACATTCCCATATCCTTGTATAGCGACCGCACCCTTTATGCTCTTCCTAACTATTTTGGCTGCCTCCTTAGCGACAATCACTGCCCCCCTTGAAGTAGCGGTGGTTCGCCCTAAAGATCCGCCAAGAGCAATGGGCTTTCCTGTCACAACACCAGGTTCTTGGTGTCCTACGAGTTGGCTGTAAGTGCTCATTATCCAAGCCATGACTTGTGCATCGGTGTATACATCAGGTGCTGGGATATCAACATAAGGGCCGATGATTGGGGAAATCATAATTGTGAATTTTTTCGTTAAACGTTCGAGTTCTGGCTTTGACATTTCCTTTGGATTGCATGTTACACCTCCTTTTGCACCACCATATGGGATGTTCACAACTGCGGTCTTCCAAGTCATCCACATAGCCAAGGCACGAACTTCATTTAAATCTACGTTTGGGTGATACCTTATACCTCCTTTGTAGGGACCACGAGCATCGTTATGTTGGACGCGATACCCTGTGAAGACCTTGACTTCGCCATTATTCATCTTCACAGGGAAGCTGACCTGTAATTCTCTTTTCGGTTTACTTAAAATTTCGAGGTATGACTTATCATGGTCGATATGCTTCCAAGAACTTTTAAGTTGTTCGATTGCGATATCATATGCGTTCAACTAATCATCACGTCAAAGTTAGCTTTTCCACATAGGTTATAAGTTTTTTTAAACATGCTATAAAAGGTTTAAGTGGAATCTAACTGGATGTGATCAGTGGAAGTAGTTCTCCAAGTGAATGTATTATGTAGTCGGGTTTCTCTTGGACCAGTTTCTCTATTGGCGTATACCCTCCAACGACAACTACAGTCTTTATTCCAGCTGCCTTTGATGGAATGATGTCGATAACGCCGTCTCCAACAGTTAAACATTCATCGGCTTTCACTTTGAAGAGGGAAAGTAGGTGGTAGATCCCTTCAGGGGATGGTTTCATGAACTTCACCTCGTCCCTAGTCAAAACTATATCAAAATATTTGCGTATGTTAAACTTTTCTAGAATTTCATCAACGGCTTTTTTTCCGCTGTTTGTTAGCAACGCAACTATTTTACCCTGTTCTTTTAAGGCTGATAAAGCCTCTAAAGCACCTTTTCTAAGAATGGATTCTTTAGCTGCTTTCTCTTCAAACTTGTCTAGAACTCTGAATATGGCAGACCGAACCTTTAAATAAGTCTCATCATCACTGATTCGTCTAACCTCATCGAGCATGGTCATGTAGCTTTGCCTGTAGTCGATTCCGTGTGCTTTTGGAATGGTTGATTGAATCACTTTGACAACTTCTTCTTTAGCGCTTTGGACATCTAACTTGAATTCTATCAGCGTGCCATCGAGGTCGAAGAAGACTGCTTTTATCATCGTAGTAGTAAACAACTTAATGGCTAAAATATTTTTATGAAAAGTTTGATAAGATTTGAAGAATGAATATGCTCTCCGAATTTTATTATCTGCTTTCTTTCCCTGTTTCTAAAAAAAATTTATGTTTGGATACTGGTAAATCCGATTGTATTGGAAAAAATTCTCGGCTATAGGTGTGTTAGGGAAGGTAGGCTTTATCAAAAGATGGGTGACAATGGTGTTAAATGTTTATTATGCCATAGAGCATGTTTTATCAAGGAAAATGGGCATGGTTTTTGTAGGACTAGAACGAATATTGGAGGGAAGCTGTACACCCTCGTCTATGGGGATATCTCGTCGTTATCACTTAATCCTATAGAAAAGAAGCCGTTCTACCACTTTTTTCCTGGTAGTGAAGCCTTAACCATTGGAACATGGAGTTGTAACTTTATCTGCCCATGGTGCCAGAACTTTTCCATAAGTAGAGTCTATCCTAAGCCTCAAAGCTCAAATTATATTTCACCTGAAGATTTAGTTGAGAGAGCTTACTCTTTAAGATCTCAAGGTACTTCTTTCTCGTTTAATGAACCCACTTTGCTCTTTGAATACGCTTTAGATGTTTTCCCATTAGCTCATAAAAAGAAGCTTTACAACACGTATGTATCTAATGGTTATATGAGTGATAAAGCCTTAATTTACTTAAAGGAATTCGGTCTTGACGCTATAAAATTTGATATCAAGGGCGACTTAGAAGTTGTTAGAAGATATTGTGACGCAGATTTAGGGCATATTTGGGGAAATGTAAAATTGGCTAAAAGGCTTGGTTTACATGTTGAATTGGTAAACCTAATCATCCCAACTGTGAACGACGGAGAGGACATTATAAAAGATGTTGTAGAAGGATTTCTTAAGTATGCTGGTGAAATGACGCCGTTACATTTTACCCGCTTCTTTCCGAGTTATAAAATGAGTGATGTTAAGCCGACACCTGTTAGTACCCTTGAAAAGGCCTATGAGATCGCTAAAAAGATGGGGATAAAATACGTTTACTTAGGAAATGTGCCTGGTCATCGATATGAAAACACTTACTGCCATAACTGCGGGAAGCTACTCTTAGAGAGAAGTGGGTTTGCAATATTTAAAAACCGTCTTAGTGACGGACGTTGTCCAAATTGCAATACAAAGGTTCCTATAATTGAATATCTTCCATTCGATCAGGCCAAATGAGTTATCGCAAAACATTTGTTGATTCAAATTTTATTAGAGGAAAGTTTCGCCTTCTAAAAATTAATGTTTGTTAGATATATGCTTAAAGGTAGCGTTTGGCGAGTAGGTTGTTGAGCATACTATTGGGTAAATGCAAAGTCTGTAAAAAGGTTTCACCGCTTATTTCCAGCAATTTAGGTGTCTGCTTAGAATGCATTAGAAAAAGGCCTGAAGAAGCGCTGAGAGTAACAGATGAAGTTCACGCATTCACCCGTAAGGAGTACGCTCTCCCGCCAAAGCCTCCTAAAAAAGGTATTTCATGTAGCATATGTTCAAACGATTGTAGGATTCCTGAAGGCGAAAAAGGTTATTGCGGTCTGGTGTACAATAAAGAAGGCCAGCTTTACAGGATCGGAGGGACTCATGAGAAAGGTTTACTTGAATGGTATTATGACCCATTACCTACCAACTGCGTTGCGGAATGGTTCTGTCCCGGGTGTACTGGCGCTGGTTATCCGAAGTATGCATATAGATGTTCTGCAGAATATGGGTACTCTAATTTAGCTGTCTTTTATGGTGCATGCAGTTTCGATTGCTTGTTCTGTCAAAACTGGCATTATAAGAGTTTAACGTTTAAAGGCAACCCTATAGTAAGTTCCCAATACCTAGCATCACAAGTGAGAGCTAATGTCTCTTGTATTTGTTACTTTGGTGGAGACCCATCTGTTCAAATGCCACATGCACTTAAAACATGTCAAATAGTGTTAGAGCGTGCCAAAGTAACTGGTCGCATACTTAGGGTGTGCTGGGAGACCAATGGATACTGGAAGAGAGAGTTTGCTCTACAAGCTACGAAGATCTCACTTGAAAGTGGTGGTATCATCAAAGTCGATCTGAAATCATGGGATGAAAACTTGAACAAGGCTTTTTGTGGGGTGTCAAACACCCCGACCTTGATTGTCTTTAAAGAAATTGGCAAGTTTTTCAGAGAACGCCCTGAACTACCGGTTTTAACTGCTAGCACACTCCTCGTTCCAGGATATGTAGATGTGGAAGAAGTTCGTAATTTAGCCAAGTTCATCTCTGAAATCGACCCTAGGATACCTTACTCCCTTTTAGCCTTCTGCCCACAATATATCCTAACGGACCTTCTAACAACAAGTAAAGAACACGCTTTCAACTGTTATGAAGTGGCTAAAAAATACCTCGAAAACGTTAAGATAGAAAACATTCAACTACTTTCATGATAGAAGTGGGCGTGATAAATTATTAGTCACTTAGAGAAGATTTTTATCGTTTTTACTACTTTTAACTAATATCCATTTAAAGTTTTTTTAAAAAAATTATTTTGATCGTTTATCACTAGCCTTTACCGAGCCCCTGTATTTGATGAGAACCCAATGATGTAACCGCATTTCTTACAGACGTACGCGTAATGTTTTTCAAACCCTCCTCGAAAGTTTACGTCTAATATGTCATTAATGTTCAACCATTGATCGCATTTTGGACATTTTCCTATATTACCACCTGGCATAACTATCAAAGCTATCACCTTGTTTATAAAAGTGATGCGGTTAGGGCTTCAAATACCTCCATTAAACCTTATAAGAAATAACGTTATATTCGTTGTTTTCTTAGGTTGAGTGGATGTACTTTAGTGACCGAGTACGTAAAGAACTAAGATACTTGGGTCACCCAGCTCGGAAGAGGATAATCGAACTCCTAGGTTCAAAGGAGGTGGTTTCTATAACAGAATTGAGAGCTGAAACCGGTTTACCAGTTGGTACCCTCTACTACCATCTTGATGTCTTAAAGGACTTAATAGTTCAAGACGAGGAGAGAAAGTATCACTTAAGCCGGGAGGGTCGGAAAATATATGAGTCACTGGTTAAAGAAAAAGGTCTCCCTGTGGCCAGTACTGTTGTAAGTAGGTTTCTCCCGGGATGGCTTTTCATTAAAGTTGGTGAAAATCTAGGTGTAGCTGTCTTGTCGTGGATGATTATTGGGCTGTTAGGCTCACTGCTCTCATATTACGAGGGCGGGGTTCAGTTTTTAGTTCACTATGGTTTCTCCACCCTCTCTGGCTGGTTACGTGCCTTATTCTTCCCAATTAGCATGGCTTTCTATTCTGTTTTTAACTATCTTCTGGTCTGGTTCTTGGTTGGGAGAAGGGTCTTAGCGAGTGGTTTCTTCGCTTCTGGAATAGTGTATGCTCCTTTCTTGTTCATTCCCATTCTATCTGTCGTAGCTTTTGATACGTTCAGTGTATATAAGATCATTTTTCTCTTTATTGTCATTTTTGCTCAAATATTATTCCTAATCCTAGGTGCCACATACGTCTCAGTTGTTTATGGAATAAGGTTTGAAAGATCTTTACTTATCCAACTAATCTTCTATCTTATAGCATCATTAGCATTCTCTTTTCTCCAACTCCTTAATTTAATTAATGAGCCTTGGATGATATAAGAAATAAAAAAATAGAAGATTAGGGGTTTGGTTTACCTAGTAATTTTAAGCTTTGGTTCCACTAATACTTTGCGTGCAGCGAACACTATTACCCCTATTACAGTTATGACGGTAACAACTGTGATCAAGGAGAAGAGTCCAGGATACGCTGTTGGAAGAGAAATGTTTGATACAGGAACTTGGTAAGTAGGTATGTCTTGTATGTTGCCAGAAGCAACACCAATTACTGGGTCATGAGTGATGTTATTGCCATGGGGATAGTTGAATTCAACGATGTTGACCGTTCCATTAGCCTTTTTATATGCTATGACCGGCATGGGTGCTTCGTCGATGAAAGCTTCGCTTGCCCAAGTGAAGTAGGCGTAAGCGTCTCTGTTGATTATCACCTCAGTACTATTATCGTAATGCGTTATCTGAGCCAAACCAGACACCCCTCCGAACGAAGTCACTAGAGCTAGTCTACTGTTTTCTTCAACCCATGGGAAGTTTTCGAAGATGAAGTCGACTTTAGCTTCATTTGGAGCTATGGGTGTGCCATCACCTAAGACTACTCCAGTGTTAAAGATCTTTGTTCGGATCGTATATTTTGCTCCTCTGTCCTCCGCTGTTAACTCGATGGCCCAACCCTTAGTTCCGTTGATTGTTTGGGGGGTTGCTGAGAGTTTCCAATCGAGTTTTGCAAAGTTCACGAACTGTAGTCTTGTGTCATTGTCTGCAGGGAGGAAGAAACCGTCGTTGTTTTTGTCTTGGTATTCAATCAATCCAAACGTTTTAAGTAGCCCATTTACCCATTCCAAGGTCTTATTGCCACCTTCTTTTGTAATATCTGCCATTGCTACATAAATACTGGGTACTCCTTGTTTATGAATTCTAAGCAGGAACGCTTGGGTAGTGTTGTCTTCCTTTGTAGAGATGAAGTCAACGAAATTTGGTGCTTTATTCATCATTAGAAAATGTTTAACTTGAAATCTCTGACGTAATTTCTCTAATCTTTGCATCTGTTCCTGGGCCATTCTATTCTGCCCTTTTTTCACATTGTTGTCCGCTGATGCTGAGGCGAATTCTGCTGTAAAGGAAGTTAGCGCTATGAGGGCTATAGTTGCTAAGATTACTGTGTTTTTCAGATACACTTTGTTCATTTTTATCTGGAGTTGTTTTTTGTTTTTGTTGGTATTTAATATCTGATCTTCTAGAACATCGTTCGAACTATTCTACTGATGTTCGAATTTTCTAGAACATGATATTTTATTTTGTCTAACGTCTTTATTGCTTTATATTGGTTGCCTGAATACTTCTACTATGAAGAACTTGAGCATGTCTGTCAACCAACAGTACCTAGCACGATATAAACTTGACGAGTTAGTCTACATCTTAAAGGGGATTACTGCGTGATGAGACATTTGATATTAAATCCGCCAAAGTTCACGAGTTTATTTTGTCTTGAGGGGTGACATTAAGCGCAATAGCGAGCCTTTTAAGGTCGTCTTCGCTAATCCATTCAGTTTTAAGATATGAGTAGATCTCGTCATCCGTCATCCCTATCCTCCTCGCCTCTGAAACAGCAAGTTTGTAGGCCTCAACCTCGGTTGGCCTTTCAACGTAAGAAAACCTGTCATCAAATAACTCCTTACCTTCCAAGTACTGCTTTATATGGCATAATTCGTGGATTATATCGAGATAGATCTCTTTCTCGCTCCCGTTTTTTAGATAGTATGTGCTAACCATGAGATGCCCGCCATCAGGGTTCACCCCCATGTATCCGTATCTGGAAGAGAAGAACTCAACCTTTAACCGGCTAAGTGTTTTTTCAACATCTTTTCCAAATAAGTTTCTGACCACTTCTACGTTTTCAAAGCCTTTAAAATAGTCAACGAATCTATATAATTTTATTTTTACTTCTCGAGTTATGGTAACATCTAGCATCTTGAATCACTTTGTTCACTTTTATAGGGTCTGACTGAGGATTAAAAAGTTTAAGACTCCCTCCAACAAAAGAGTTGCCCACATGGTTCACCAGCGTAGCATAATACTCTCTTCTCTGCTCACGGATCTCTTCTTCTTCGGGCTCTTTATCAGCCTATTTGGGCCATCTAATATAAAGATGATGGAAGAATTTGATGTGGATTTTGCGACTATAGGTTTAGTCGTATCCGCTCAGTCACTAGGTACCGTGCTCTGCTTCTTTACAGGTGCTATCTCTGATAAGTATGGTCATTATAATGTTGTGAGATTGAGCCTACTTGTTTTAGGCGTATTCACAATTCTAATGGGCGTCTCTCCTAGCATATCTTTTTTGATCCTGTTTTCTTTTGTTATAGGAATTGCTTTTGGAATGTTTAACACCTCATTTAACCCCGTTATATTTGACCTCTATCCTGATGAGAAGTTTAAGATGTTAAATCTTGTTTTAGTTTCTTTTGGCATAGGCATTGTGTTCGGTCCAGCCATTATTGCCGGTATGATTTCTTTTTTTGGAAATTGGAGAATAGGCTATATCCTCTTCGGTCTGTTATTGGTGGTTGTTGCGATATTCGAGCTTATGATAAAGACTCAAAGTGGAGGGAGCTCAAAGGTAAGTCGAGGGCAAATGCACTTTGACCGGCCTTTCCTATTGCTTCTTGCATGTATGTTCTTTTTCTATCTTTTCGCTACTGGGATTACATCATGGATTCCAACTTATATTGTAAAAACTAACAAAGTTGAATACTTAGAAGCAGGCGTAGTTCTAAGCTGTTTTTGGTTGGTAGTCACTTTAACGAGGCTCTACTCCTGGAAGATAACAAAAGTTTTAGGGCAAGAGAAGGTCATCACATGCCTATCTCTTTTAGGATTCTGTGCCGGGTTGTTATCTGTATTCTGTACTGGTTTCATATCGAATCTGATTGTGTGGGGGTTAATGGGATTGGCTTTCGCACTGGTATACCCATCGGTTATCTCTATTGCACATAGTAATTATCAAAACTCGCCAGGTAAAGCGATTGGTAGACTTATCTCCCTTGGTAGTGTAGGTGCATTTGTTTCAGCGCCCATGATAGGTTTGATAGCTAATTTTACAAGTGCTGATATTGCAACCTTGGTAATCCCATTTTCAAGTCTTATCGTCGCTATACTATTCTTTAAGCTGAGCCATCTAAAAAACTTTAAGTCAAGACATTAATGTACAATAAAACCTTCGCGAGACGGATCGCATTATTTCTTTGTTGTTATGGATCGCAACGCTAATTGTTGTTTAGATAAATTTATATATTGCTTACATCAATGTTATTACACTGTCATAACAAGCCTGTGCGACCCCAGCAGGCTCAACCCGCCTATCCAACACCAATCCATCTCCTAAGATGGCAGTCTTGGCCGAGGCCAAGGTGTAGCAAAGCTGCATGCTTTAGGAAATGTTCCTAGAGCGCAGAACTGTCTGTTTAAACCTTGGTTCGGCCAAGCTAGGAGATGTTTATTAGATATGGTTAAGTTTTTGTGTAGTGGTACAACTACGTTTAACAGATTTACTTGGCTGTTATCAAGTTTTGATTAACACCGAGTTATCCAAACTTTTATATCCACCTTCTAAAGTGTATAAAATCAAGTTGAGGTGTGATGAATTATGGGGAAGAAAGGGGTAAGTAATTTAATTGTGGTTGTGTTAATTATATTTGTTCTAGCTTTTAGTCTATTATCTGTTTATCTGCTCGCACAAATTAATCCTTTACAGAACCAGATTAACGGCCTTCTTGCGGAGAGGGACGACTTAAGCTCTAGACTTTCTTTACTTAATTCAAAAAATGATGAATTGATCAAGGAAAACGAACATTTGAAGAGTAGTGTTGAATTAGGTGACAAGGAGGTTGAGTCACTTAAAAAGCAAGTTAATGAACTATATTCTCAAATACAAATATTAAATCAAGAGAAAAGTGATCTCCAAGAGAAATATAGTATGTTACGTTATGAAATGGATAAGGTAAATCTTTCATATTCTCGATTCAAAGCATTTCTATTATCGTATTCTACTTGGAACCTCAATTACACTTTTAAAAGGGTCTTCGATGACAAGGAAATCTTATCTTTAAAAAGTTTACTTCTTGCAAAAGTGCTTACCACTACGAATGATCCATGGAGAAGTTTTCAAGATATATATAATTGGATCACTAAAAATATAAAGTACGTATATGATGAGCCATTTCCCGTTCCCCCAAGTTTTAACGAACTAGTTAATGAGATTGTACAAAATGAAACTGTGCTTGATTCGATAATGGCTCCGAGCGAGTCTCTCAAGTTGATGCAAGGTGACTGCGATGATCAATCGATTCTTTCGTATGCTATGATAAAATCGTATGAAGCTTATGTTCTTGGTAAAGAATACAGGAAATGGTTGATGGTTATCTACTTTAACGACGACTCTGGTCACATGTGTTTAGCTATCCCTGTCTTAGGAGATGGTGGAAAAACGGAATTAACAATATTAGATCCAGCTGGCCACTACCTTACTAACAAGTTAGGGGTTATAACTTCAAAGGAGCCCCTCAGTGAATTGAATAATTACAGCTCATACTGGTCAAGCCATAGGGGTATTAAAACTATAGAATTATATCGGGTAGAAGGTAACGTTGCTTATTTGGACATCAGCGGCAGTATATCCGATGTTGCTGACTTTATTGGAAGTATCTAAAGCCCTTATCCCAAACCCTTTTCAGATTTTTCCTTCCACTTCATAATTAACCATTGTTCTTTTCCTTCTTTTGTCTTAAACTTTAATAGTTGATAAGCCCCGTGTAATCTATCACCTTTAAGCCTAAACTTTATCTGCCCCTCTTTTTTCTTTATCAGTTCATATTCTCCACGGTCCCATATTGTAACCTTTCCAGCGCCGTACTCCCCCTCCGGTATTGAATTAGATACTAGCATAGAACCAGCAAAATAGTTATTGTTTTCTTCCACTTGTATGTCGTACATTTTTTGGCTTCGAATTTTTTGTTTTGGAGCTTTTTCAATTGAAGCTATTTTCACCGGTATTACACCCTCTTTACCTTTTTCATATTTCCATTCTAATTTACATGGTTTAAGATATGTTTTGTAACGAAGTTCTGGCAAAATGTAATGATCTACTAATGTGAGGAATCTCATAGAACTTATTTTGTCTAAGTGAATGAAATACATATTACCACCTTTTTTCCTATTTTTACGGTAAACTTTAGCATTTATTTGCCATTTCTTTCTTAGGAATTCCACAATTAGACTGTTCTCCTCTTTTGTGAAACCCTGTGTAGAAAATTCGACATATTTATTCCAAAGATATCCATCATCCATATACCAAATCGCTAATCCACGCTCGTCCAAAAGCAAAAGTATTTCTTCACTTAATATTTTTACTTTATTTCTATAAAATTTAGGATAAATATCAACTAGAGCAATATGTGTGAAACGAAAACTCCATGAATTAGAGCTCTTTCTTTTATGGGTCTTTGTATAGGGAGCAAGTACATTTCTTATGAATTCTAAATAGCTTTTTTGGTTACCGCTATTGGTAAGTTGATAACAAGGAATTTTTGTTCCTTTTTGAAGTTCAAGATGAGCGTCTCCTAACAAAGTCCCTATTAAAACTTGAAATTGCTCCTCACTCCACTTCATTCCAGGAACAAAAATACTATCTCCAACTTTTAATTCCTTGGCAAGTTTAATGCCATTGGGAGTAAATATTTTATGATTATGTGTAACAGTAATTATACGTCTTCCACCATATTGGCCAGGTATTCTTATTCTTAAGAAATTAGTTGTTTTGCCGTTGCAAAACCAGTTTATGATCGGTTTCCACTCCAATTGATATGTTTTGAAATTATAAGAAAGACATTTTATCTTCTTTTTTTCTTTAACTATATTACCTATATTTAAACTACCTTCTTCTGTTATAACTTTTGTATAAAATTCAAAACAACCTTCAAAATCTCCATATTCCAAGGGGTGATCTTCAACTTTAATCGCCAATCTTCTTATGCCATAGCTTTCAGGCACTCCCTTTGGGACTGCCCAGGACTTTAATACGCCATCAACTTCTATTCTGAAGTCGAAATGATGCGTAGACGCCCAATGTTCATGGACAACGAATTTTGGCATATTTTGTTGTTAAAAAATGTCAAGATATAGGTGTTTTGCTTAGTATTATTTGATTGGACTGAATCCTACCCCTCTCTGATATTTTCTATTTTTTTTACTATTAAGAACGCTTTAAAACCTTTTAATGTTTGACTACAAGTTCAGATGATGTATGGAACCCCTTAAAGTTGTTGTCGACAGTTACATGGAAAAGGTTTCCGGTATTAAAGAACTTTGTGATAGATGTTTAAGGACAGAGAGGTGGGGTGGAAATGTTGTCTTGATGGTTGTTGACGCAGCATTTAATTCTATAGGGTTGAACTACTTTACTGCCATCGTTCCTAAAGTGGAAGAGTTCGAAAACAAATTTGTAAGGACGAACAAAATTAAGGCGCTGAAGGATCTAATAATTATGGACATCAGCGTTCTTCGGTCTATATGGAAGAACGAGAGATCTTGGAGTATTGCAAAGGAAATAGCTTCATTTTTTTCTAAGTTTGATGACGATAGACTTGCATTAAGAGTTTGGGCAAAGAACTCTAGGCTTATTGGATGGGAAGAGGATCCTATAGGTAGAATAAAGGGTGTGGGTCTTGTGACATATCAATACCTTCGGATGATGGGTGGCATTGATACTGTTATGCCTGACAAGATCGTTAAGAGAGTCGTAAACGAAATTCTTGTAAAAGTGGGGCAGAAGCCGGTTGAAGACGATATAGAGTTCATAAAGAAGTCTGAGGAAATCGCTCTCCTAACAGGTTATCGCCCAATTGAACTTTGTTGGATGACATGGTTGATTCAACCCGAAGGTAGGATTATGAGGATGGCAAAGTATTCAAATATCTTCACTAAAATCTGATGCCATTTAATATTTCACTTCAAATTCTAGTGAGGGTCTAACAGTCCCTAGATAATTTTCATCTAAGTAAACGTCTATTGCATCTAATCCTAATTGCACGATCCTGACTGTGAATTGTTCACCTCCAACACGTCTCTTTATCTCAATGATCAAGTCTAAGTAGTCGAGGTCTGCTGTAGCACCTCCATACCTATCTTCGAATCCAATAACATATGTTTCGAACACTTCCTCTGTTTGATATGTTCCTTTTTGCACACCGATAACCTTGTAGGAAAATATGGTTTCATTTGTACTTTGATTGATAAACTTGAATCTAATTAGTTGTTTTTGTAGGTCATGTGGTAGTTTCTGTCTTTGATGGTTCAGTACTTCAGTGATCGAATAGCCAACAATCAGCCCTAAGATTAGAAAGGTTGAAGCAACTAAGACTGTCTTCCTATCTTTGAGCATGGGGTTATAATAGGTAGCTACTTCGTTATTAATCTTCGCATATAAATAGAATTTGACGATAGTAACAAAAGTATGCTACTGGTTTTGGTAAGGTCAAGTCTAATGTCAGCTGAAGCTTACGATTAAAAAGATGCTATATAAGAAAACTAGCATAACCCCCTCTCTCCAACCTATTCTCTCGTTTGAAATGAAGTACCATAGAAGCAGATTTGATATAAGGGAAAATATAGCTACACTTGAAAAGGCAGATATGTTTACGTTAAAGGGGGATGCAATCAAAGTTACTCCTAAGATACAGGTTAAGTTCACAAATCCACTTCCAATAATGTTGCCAAATGCAAGGTTAAGATGGCCTTGTCTAGTCGCCTGTAGGCTTGTAGCAAATTCGGGGACCGTCGTTCCAAATGCGACAATAGTGGACCCAATTACTATAGAAGGCACCCCAAGTGCTAAAGCAATGTAAGAGGCAGAATCAATTAAGAAGTATGCGCTGCCAGCGACCCCTATCACTCCAAGTAGTGTCAACAATAGGCAAGGTAATACCTTTGCACATTCCCGGTCTGGGACTTCTTCCTTGGGCGAAGTTCTCTCCTTCGATAGTTGATAGGTATTAAAAATAAAGAGCACTAGTAAAGCTACTCCAATATACTGACTTGCCTCCTTTAAGTAAAGAAGTATCAGAGGAATAATAGATGCCATAAAAAGACCAAAGTATAAGCTTCCAACCTCTTCCTTTGTAATTAACATCGTAAAAGAGATCGATCTATTTCCTTTTAAAGTGGAGAGCAAGATGCAAACACCAAGGATGAGGCATATATTTGTGATATTGGCGCCCAACACGTTCCCAACTGCAACGCCAACAGTTCCATGTCCTAATGCTGCAAATATGGCGACTAAAAGTTCTGGAAGCGATGTTGCAAATGCGACTAGTAAAAATCCGATTGTGGTCTTCCCAAACCCTGTCGCTGTAGAGACCTTTACCGCATTTGTAATTACGATGTGACTCGACTTGCTTAGCACTAGCAGAGATACTATAAGAACTAATATGTTTGGTAAAATCCCATCGACCAAGATGTACCCTTGCTATGCGGTCTAATTATGTGATAAAAACTTTTCTTCAATACCTAAAATAATCCTTTATCTGTCAATTAAAGATTCTTATTAACTAAATACTTTCCAAGCTTCTCTTCATCTATTGTAAGCCCTAGGCCAACTCTATCTATTGTTCTAACATACCCATTTGAGACCACTTCTACTGGGGAGTTACAGACCTCAAAAGCAAGAGGATTCGGGCTCTCTTTTATATCATATACCTCATATGTGAAGAAGGTGTCTGTTGGAAGCGAAGTAGAGAAATGTATACTTGCTGCTCTACAACCTGCTCCGGATAAACCTACATGTGGTGTATACTTTATATTATAAGTTCTCGCTAGGTTTACAATCTTTATGCATTCTGATATCCCACCCGCTCTCGATATATCTGGTTGTATTATGTCTACAGCGTCCCTCGTAACAAGTTCTTTAAAATCATATCTTGTGAAATGTGATTCGCCTGCGCAAAGAGGTATGTCGAGTTTCTTCTTTAATTTAATATACCCTTCTATATCATATGGTGGAACTGGTTCTTCGAACCATGTTACGTCTAATCTTTCTAAGATCTTGCCAAGTTTTAATGCTTGATTTGAATTGTAGGCTGAATTGGCATCTACCATTATCTCAACACTGTTTCCAACCTCTGTCCTTATGCATCTAATATTTTCCTCATCTTGTTCAACTCCCATCCCGACTTTAACTTTTACTTGGTCATATCCTTCGTCAACCCACTTCCTTGCCTTTTTAGCCATGTTTTGAGGTTTATCAAAGACTATAGAAGAAGCGTAAGCCTTCAATCTGTCTTGAAACTTGCCACCTAACAAGTTGTACACGGGTTGTTTTAGTAACTTTCCCTTCAAATCCCAAAGGGCTATGTCGACACCAGAAAGTGCTTCTATGAAAAACCCCTTAGTGTGACCTCTTGTATTAAGTGTTGAAAACATCTGCTCCCAAAGCACCTCGGTTTCTAAAGGGTCTTTTTCTATGATTATCGTTTTTAAGAGCTTATCGATGATTAAAGCTGTAGCTTGCGGAGCCTCTCTAACAAGACTTTCGCCAAATCCATATTCGCCGTTATCTGCTACCACTTTAACGAAGCATGAAGCATAACCTCTTCTAATTTTGCTTGATAATTTTTCCCCATAGGGAAGGTAACCACTGATAGCTGTACTTGCGCTAGCGTATACAGGATACGTTTTGACGTCTATGATCTTCATATTTTTCGCTCGTTCAACTATATGTTCAATTCCTTTAATTTCTTTATCTAAAATCAATCCTCGTATCCAAATTTATGGCTTGTTAAGTAAACTATATCTTATAAGCGGTGCCATCTATGTGATATACTTGAAGGATAAGTTCTCTCATCTTAGCCGAGACCTGTTGTCTAGCATATTCTATGTCGTTTGGTTTTACCTTTAACGCCCGCTCATATGCTTGTCTGATATCTGTCCCTATGTTGATTTTTGTAATGCCATTTTTAATCGCATCTAGAACGTATTCTGTCTTGATCCCCGATCCCCCGTGAAGTACCAGGGGAATACCTGTTTTCTCCCTAATCTTTTTAAGATGCTTTATGTTTAAGCGAGCTTGTACTTTATCTTTATCTTTTGCTGCGCCGCTTACTGCCCCATGGATGTTTCCTATTGCTACTGAAAGCCAGTCTACCTTGGTTTCCCTAACAAAGCGTGTTGCCTCATTCACGTCTGTGAACCCTATTCCCTTTTCATAAATCTCATCATATGACATTGTAAGGTTCTTTTCATGTCCTAACACCGCACCTAACTCGGCCTCAGTCGCCCTCCCTTTCACATGGGCCATTTCAACTACCTTTTTGGTTACCTCCATGTTTTCGGAGAATGGTAAACGCGAGCCATCGACCATAACAGAGTCGTACCCTGCATTCAAGCCTTCTTCTATACAACTTTTCCAATCCACTCTTAATCCATCTTCATCTATTACTGGGACATGATCTTGGTGAAGCCTTGTGAATCCCAAATTCATATACTTCCTGTATTCTTCAGCAACAGCTGTAAAGCTTTTCGCAGTAAACTTTACAACCTCTAATCTAGCTACTTCAACTAAGCCGAAGGTTTGGCATTCTACTAATGTTTCTACAATAGGCTTAACCATAGGTAAGTGGGCTGCATTAAATGCTGGTACCAAAATCCTTTTTTGGTAAGCCCTTTTCATGATCTCTGAGACGTTTTCTGATTCTAGCATATAACTCAAGTCAAGCTTTTAGCGGGTCTAGGATATTAATTTAACCTTTTTCTTCCTCTCTGGCCTTATCTGCCTCATACTTTATAAATTCTGTCTTAATGTATAGACCAAACTAATCTCATTGTTATATGAATTGGCCAAATACGTGTTAAGCCATAAAAGTTATAAAAAGGTAACGATTAGAAAAAGTAAGAGTGTTTAAATGAGTGGGAAGAAAGTTGTGAACAGAAACGTAGCTATTGCGCTAGGCATTACTGTTGTTATCCTTCTGGCGGGGTTGGTGGGTTTGGTGATAAGTTATAATTCAATAATAAACTAGAAAGACAACGTTATTGTAACGAAGGATTCCCAGATACAAGTGCTTACAAATCAAATAATTCAACTCCAGGCATGGTTTGATGAAAATAAAACTGAATTTAAACAACAAATACAACAGCTTCAGCAAAAAATATTGCAAGTAGAACAACAAACGCTACAATTTCAACGACAAATAATGAATCTGCAAGCATTTATTAATTCATTAATGATACCAAAACTCATAAAAGTTGACCTTAAAGCCAATGATAATAGACCTTTGCTTGGAAAACCTTATCTTCATGTATATGGATATATTTGTAATATTGGAAAATATTCTGCGCTAAATTCTACTGTTCATGTAGTTGCCTTTCAAAGTGGTGAAATTGTAGCGATAGATACTTACATCGATTTAGGCTCAATAGATGGTGGATCATAGACAGTTGTGGATTCAAATATTTATTATAGTGAAAGTGAATTAGTGAATTACACATTAACACTAGGATGGGTATCTCTACCTATGCCAGTTTAACGAATAACTATTTTAGACGTGATGTTTGCAGTTAAAATAAATTATATATCTGTAGCTAGCTAAGTTAAAGCCTAAAACATGGGATGAAGTAACTTTTTTGTACTGCTTATCTGTGCGTCTATTTATGTCTCATAGTAAAAAATGAAGGTGTATATTTAAGCTGTAATGAAATCGTGGGCTAGAGGTTACTGTAAACCGCTGAGCATTATCATTTACAGCTGTTTACATTAAGCGTTTATCAAACCTATTATAACTTATGTTTATAAAGATGACCTCTTAAAGTTAAATAAAACAAGTTGTTCTCAAAATAAGTTGAGGCTATCAAGATAACATTACTGCGCATGCTATAAATAAGCCGGTTAGAACAGACTCACAATATTGAAGGCAACCAAACTCTATTAAAAATAATTACTTAATTTTCTCTACTGTTATTGCACTAACTGGACACACGTCAGCCCCTTCCTTTGCACACTGATATAACTCATCAGGAACTTCTCCAACAGACTTGTCCTCCAATATTTCTTTACTGTATTGTTCAACCACTCGATTTTTTCCGTTGTCGTTTCCTAAATAGTACACTCTTGGGCAGGCAGCTGGTGCAGCTCCACATGCAATACATAACACCCTATCTACGGTCACTTTATACGGCATATCTTAATTACATCCCTCCTAGTTAATATATTTTTTACTCATCTCCTAGAAGCTCATTCTAATCTTTTAATAATGTGCCAACCAAATTGTGTCTTTATAGGGTTTGAAATTTGTCCTTTGTTAAGCGCGAAGGCTGAAATTTCGAACTCGCGAACCATCCTTCCCCTACCAAACGTCCCTAGGTCACCACCCTTTTTCTTGGAAGGACATAATGATTTTTCGCTCGCGAGCTTTGTGAAGCTAGCTCCTTTGTTCAGTTGATCAAGAATCGCTCTCGCTTCTTGTTCTGTCTTAACTAGAATATGGGCACAGTGCACTTTACCAACCATATAGAGGTAACCGACATTAGCTTTTATAAAACTTTTCAAAAGATAGGCTTTTGAATGAATCACTTTTTTATTTTAAATCCAAGCTCTGAAAGTTTGTCAACAGTCTTTTGAAGCGCACCTTCTTTAACCAATATGTGATCGGTTGAGTAAGAAGAAATAACTAAAAACGGTATTCCTTCACTTGCTAAAGCAGTAGCTATTCTAGATATAAACCCAACTAGTTCGAAAGGTAGTCTCATGTCGAAGGTGATTACTTTCCACCCTTCTTCTAACTCTATTACTTTATCAAGGCTTAACTTATCCCTTTCAACGATCACCGTTATTTCTCTTTTATCTTGTATTACTGCGAATGCATTACTAACTGGTTCCTTTGACTTAACTAATGCAAATTCTTCTTTCCACAAATAAGCCTTTTTATCCTTGAAACCTTCTAACCACATATGGAATACAGCTATCTTTGGAATATAAGAATATAACGTATGATACTGGCCAATGATTATAGCCAGCATCATACATTTGATACGACTCGTGAAGGCCTTTGCCTTCACTTTGATAACATTACGTATGTATTTAATCGCCAATAAGAGAAAATATAATTGGTTGGGTGATCTTTAAAGCCAGGTCTTTCAACTTACTGTTAAGCCTATACAAACTCAATTAATACCTACAAAATATTGTCTAGGTTCTTCTATTTAATTATTATCAAGGCATTTGACGTTTGGTTTGGTTACTATTCAATGCTCTTTGCTCATAACTTAGCTCTAAAGATCTAGCGTTGGTTCTTTTATTTCTCGTTAGATTGTCTTCTTGATGGTTGATCAATGTTCTTATTGCGGAGAAAGATTGGCAATCGATAAATATGGTGAAATAGTGTGTTCACAATGTGGAGCTGTTGTTGGGCATGTTGAGGAAACATGCTTTGAACATTCTACATACCCTGCTAGTTTGGCTTTACAAAAGAAGAGCGATTATGGTGTAATACATATCATTAACAGTGTATGTGGTCGTTTAGGACTAAACAACAAGGTCGCTTTCGAAGCACGGCGTATTGCGGAGGATATAACGAGCGAACGGGCTAGAAGTAACTCTGTTGAAACCGCTTTCTTCAGCATGTACATGGCATGTAAATACCATTGTCCATCATTTTGTGGTAAATTAATAACAGAATTCCGTCAAATAGGTCTAAAGGGGAATGGGAGGAACTGCCTTAAAGTGTTAAATAAGTTTTGGGCCTTCTACAAGCATCCAAGAGCAGAGAGCTATTCTTACTTGGAGCTGTACCTTGATAGGTTGAAATCAAATATGTACATAAAAAACTACGTAGATATTCTAGTGGGTGGCCAATCTAGCTTGTTATGGACTAAGGTTCGTGAATTTTCGATGCTACTTTTAAATAGATCCCGCTTTGAGGGCTATTCCACAAGAGTTAGGGTTTTATGTGTACTACATATTGCGTGCGGGAAGATTTTTAAGCTGTTTGGAATAGAAAATCCGATAACACTTGATTTTATATCGCAATATTTCTCTTTAAACAAGAATAATCTTCGGAAGGCTGTTGAAAAGATTCTCGTGAACTACTATGAAAACTTGGGTTGAATGCGAATATTCATATGTTCCGGTGGAGATGGTGTATCCTAACTCATTTAACACGAATCATATGAAGGCTGGAGAATATGAAAAACTGAAAAGTGATCTTGTTCAAAAAGGGGTTGAAGGTTTTCCTCCCATATTAGTTACACCTAGGGGTGACAAGTTTATGATAGTTGATGGAGAGCATAGGTGGAGGGCTGCTGTTGAACTTGGTTGTTTGAAGATTAAGGCTGAAATAGTCCATCTTAATGATGAAGAAGCTAAGGTGGAGTGTTTTAAAAGAAACTATCAAAGGGGTTGGATAAATTATTTTAAAGCAGCAGAACTGTTTTGGAAGGAAAAGCAAAATGGGATGACTATAAGAGAAATAGCTGAGAAGTATAGTCTTTCCACTTACACAGTTGACAGTATTATCCGGTTTTCCAAGTTCCCCCCTGATTTGAAGGAATTAATCGTATCAGTTAATGATGAATCTGAAGAGTTGTCGGAGCAGGGTTTCAAATTCACCTTTCGCCACCTTGTTGCATTATCTAAATTGCCTGTTGAGAGGATGATGGATTTCGCGGAATGGTTTCAAAGTGATAGAATTTCAGGTCCTCTAGCAGAGAAGGAAGTTGCGGTTTTTTTGATAAAACAGCACCTTTTAGGGGTACTTGATGAAAAGAAAAGGGAAGGAGTTATCTTTCCCAAAGTCGCAGAAATGTTGAAGACGATCTTTCAAAGGAATCCAGCACTTTACTCAGAGGAGAAGATACAAGCTCTAATAGATGTAGGTGATGAAAAAAGGCAGGAGACTTTGGCAAAAAGGCTTTTTCTAGAAGAAATGGGGGAAAGGTTTTCTCTGTACTCAATAGCGCCTACCATTAATAATAAAGTGCCAAAGAATAATAGCTTTTTTAGTTTTAAATGTAACTGTGGTAGGGTATACAAGGTACATGGGAGGATAGTTGACGCACTTGAGAAATGGGATACTCCTCCAACTAAGACTATTGAAATAAGGCCTGAGCACTTAGGGAAGAAGCTTTACATAAACTATGCTGATATGGTTTATTATTTCGAATGAATTATATATCAACTTTTACAAGTTCAGCCATGCCGTATTTGTTCTTTATTAGCGCTATTATCGTATTTTCATCCAGAATTGCGAATTGGTAGGGGAAGTACTCGTAACCCCAGTCTCCTCCATCAGAAATGTACTCTGATTGATATGCAGCTAATGGGTTGTACCATGTCGTATTAGGAAAGGTTACTCTTTTTGATATTGTTAAGTCAGGGTTGTATATTTCGAATCCGTTTAATTTGATAAAGATTAAGCCATAGTCCGTGTTTTTAAATGCTGTTGGCCTATATGATATATTTACGGTCTTCCATTGCAAAGTCTGAAGACTTTTTGCTCCTATGATTAGTCCATTATATGTTGTGTTATAGCTGTAAAAGAAACCATCTCCTACAAAGTAGGAGGTGTAGTCTGAGTATCTTGTTGAGAATAGCTTAACCGCTCTGCTATCGTTGATGAACTTATAAACCGTGATCGTATCAGGGTTTGTTCCATATATTCGAGTTACAAAGTACGGGTAGTCATAGCTCCATACATAATACTTTGAACCTGTATAAGAAGCGTACATTGTAACATTTGTTCTGTAGACTTTAAATGTTGAAGTTTGAACATCATATACACCGTGCATTACATAAGCAGTTTTGCCGCCGTAGTTCGACGCAGAAACTCCGAGTACCCTGTTACCTGACTTTGATTGGACTACAAAATTTAGTGGAACACTTGTCTCTAGGGAATAGGCTGTAGTATTTTGTGTTCCAATTTTATCTGCGGGGCTCAGTATCCAGTCTTCGAATAGAAAGCATAGATCGTGAAACTCCCCTACACCGTATCCCTTTTCAAGTGAAACTATTCTATACCCTGTCCATCCAGAGTGGTTGGCCATAGGGTATGCAGGTGCGAGTTTAAACCCCCAAGAATGGTACGGTATGTCTGCGACATAGTAGTAGGCATCTAGGTGATAAGTACCAATCTTCGTACCATTACTATGGAAGTGATATAAGGTGTTAAGCCCTTCCACAACAAAGAAAGTAGTGGTGTTATTAGGGTTAACAAAGATCCTTACAGGTATAGTACCTCCTTGCTCATTCATCCCTCCAAAGCAATTGTTTGGAAGTTCGTTTACCCTCGATTCTTTTTGAGCTGGAAATATGTTACCAAGTGTTGTTATTACTGCTACACTATCTGTTATGTTATCTAACTGTATTTTCATAAGATTTCTAGGGGCTAATGTGATATTGACGTTTAAAACCTGTTTAACTAAATTATTCTCATTAAATAATATGATGTAATTTATTTTTGTGTACTTTACCCACTCGTTCTCAATTAGAAGTGTTCTTCCACTTATTGAGCAATTGATTTTCTCCCTAATTTTGTCTAATTGATCTTTCATTTTTATCTCTTCTGATTTCGCTTCTTCCCTAAAACTTTCTACTTGGCTGTACAATGTTGTAAACGCTGAAATGAACATTAGTGCTATGAACACTATCGCTATGGTAGCGGATTGTCCTCTTCTCTTCATAGTATCCTATATTCTATGTTCCGATAAACCCCTTTAAGCTCATCCTTGTTTTCTGCTTAAGTACATTATTAGATTGGTCTTTAAGGCTAAGCTCTCAATAACCTTCTCCTTGTTCACATTATTTATTTTTGCCCATAATTGAAGTATTTTGCTCTTATCGTACAACTGTTTAGGTGTGTCACATCCACTTATTCTTATGGGTGCTTCTTGTTCATCCACTTTTTCTATATACTCAATGTTCTCGGTTAGCTGATTGTTTGGGAATATTAAGCGTATCTCCATCCCGGCTGTTGCCTCTAAAGGCGTTTGTCTACTGTATATGAAACATATTTCTTCTGTTGGAAGTATAATTTTTTCCTGGATATCATCTCCATCTACTATGACGTATTCTACACCGGATCTTCTCGCTATTTCAAGTGCTCTCCTATAGTCAAGTCCGGTTTTTTCGTTAACATTCACTTTAAAGACGAATTCATGTGAAGTCATCGGAAGTGGCGTTTTCTCGATCATCATAATCTTTGACTTTAATGGGATCATTTCTATTAGTCCGTTGAGAAAGCACTTTCTCTCTTCATGGCTTGCCCCGATGAGCGCGATTGTAACCTTGGTTTCTATTATGGTCCATAAATACACCATCTCTTGTGGAGTGAGTATCTTCTCATCTAGTAGCCACAAGTTAGTTGTTTGGGTTTCTATTCTTCTTTTTAAAAAGCATATGCTGTTATAGGGTTCTTTTTGGATTATTATTTGGGCATAGAAGTTGTGGTCTACTAAACCTTCATCTGTGTTGATGCAGTTGTTTACTGTTATCTTTGTTTTAATTCGTTCTATTATATCGTTTATCTCTTTATTGTCTTTGAGCTTTAGGTTAGTCTTAATATATGAATTTTTGGGAAAGTGTCTGTGTTTTATGTAGATCGGCTTGTCTACCGCTATTATGTCGATTTCCAAGATGTTAGGGTCTAGTGTTAGAGGGTAAATCTTACCATAGCATGACAACATTTTTCTGATATGATATTGTATTGGTTCTGGAAGTTTTGCCACTTCTTTATCCACTGTGTTGGTGTTCCTCCTTTTTAATGAACGTTCTATTGAATAGATGTTGTCCACATGAGTTTTTACGATCTTCATGTCTTTATCTGATGTTTGAGGTTCCTTGACGTAGTATTCAACTTCTTTATCCTTCCCTATTATTGCCACTTCTACTTCTTGAACTTTATATTTCTCGACGACTTCTTCGAGTTGAATGGCGTCTTCCATTAAGTTCCACCTATAACATTTCTGATGATCTGTGTAATATGTTCCATTTCAAGTACACAGACTGATGCGATGACTAAAGCTAAAGCTATTGGTATAGTGTTCTCATATGTGCCTTCTTGTACGTATTTTGAAATGAAGGCGTTAGAAGCGGTTGCTATGATTATCATTTGGTAGATCCATTCCTTTTGAGTTTGTGTGATCGTTAATGGTAAGATCTGTGTTTCTGTAATATTCCCTGTGACGATCTCTGCTAGTGCGAAAATCGATGCTGTGACAAATGTGAATAGTAGTGGTGAAAGGTAGGTTAGGTATGTTGCTAAGCTTGTTTCTTTTTTCACTCTATCCTTTTCTGTTTTGGTGTCTTCAATTAGATTAGCTAGTTCCATTAATATATCTGTGTTTCCTCCTCCGCTTTTTTGCATTAGGTCGATGTTATCGAATACGTAGTCGACTAACCATATTCCTGTAGTAGGGTTCACATTAGTAGCGTTGAATGTTAGTCTGTTTTTTATTTGATTAAGTAGGTCTGAGAATCTTTTGTTATACTTATTCTCTTTGTCTGTTAAAGCTATTCCTTGGTATATGCTTTTTCCAGCTGCTTTATAGTCTGCTATATTTCTTATAAAGTTTGGTAGTGGTTCTTCTAGTTCTTCTATCTCCTGTAATCGTCTCTTTCCTCTGTACCCGTAAAGAAATGCGAATGTTATTATAGATATTGCGGTTGAGAACCATATACTATTTGATAATAAGTAGGAAGTTAGTAACATTGTTGTGGCTAGTGAAATTTCGAGCATCTTTGGCTTTAACTTCACGTTTCCTGTACCCATCTTAGGTTTTATGCCTTCTATCACTAAAACGACTGTGAAAGTGTATACTATAAGGAAGAAGGTCGTTAAGATCTGGGCTATCGATGTAGCTTGTGATCCAATTGAGGCGGAACCTATTATCACAGTAGGTAGTATGACGGTGAGTATTAGGTTGACTTCAGAAATCATAAGTGCCTTTTCTATGTAGCTGGTGTTTCTTGCTTTAAAGTCTTGTTTTATGATTTGTAGCTGGTGTTCTAAATATCGTAACAGGTTTCCTCCTGTTGCGTATAATCCTGCGTATCCATCAAGAAACCTTCTGTAGAGTACTGCTTTAGTTGTTGAAGACCTTGCCCTAAGCGACGTGTAGAGGTTCTGAGTGTGTATCATTAAATCTGTTAAAATGATCTTTGACTCTGTTCTTATCCATCTAAAGATGTCTCTACCCATTACATGGTTGAAGGTTTGATCTATATTCTGCCCGCTTTCTTGGTATATGTATGTGGTAAAGATGAAGAAGGGGAGCTCGTTATTGATTGCCTTATCTCTCTCGCCTTTTATTGCAAGGTAATCTATATATGGATAAAATATTGTTAGAAAGCCTGTTAGTCCTATAAATATCATAAACATGTTTTTGAAGATTAATGTTAGAATGGCTGAGACTACTAATGTCAATGCTCCTAATATTATCGAATTGTATACGACCTGTTCTATGTAATCTAATAATCCTTCTGAGCCTTTTTCTACTCCCGCATTTTTGTATCGGGGAATAAGGTCTGCGGCTATGTCGTAGACTAGTTTTCTGATTTTTGGGGAATTAACTATTTTTTCTTTTAGGTTGAACTTTACCATCTTTTGGCGTTTTATGAGATTCGGGTACCTATCTAATAGAAGGATGACCATGTTCACCAAGGTGGTTAAGGCCATCACGTAAAGAAGTACTTGGTTAGGCTCCATATCTTCCACCATAGAATCCTATTAAAAGTGGGTGAAGTTGATTAAACGTGTTGATTCTTTGATCGACTAGTTGTGTTATGAAGTTTCGCTTCCTTCTGAGTTCATTTAATGTGTCTTCGTCGTCTTCTAGCTTTTTTAAAAGCTTGCTTCTTTTGTAAAATTCGTCGATTCCTTTTCCATCTAGTACATCTTCATAAGATGTCAGGATCTTTATTGACGATGTTCTTCCATTTCTGAAGATAGGTTCCTCAATAGAGCATATTCTTTTTACTTGTTTCCCGTTGGCAAGTTTTATATTGGATAGAAATACCACGCATCTGATTGTTTGTAAGAATGATTCACCTACTGAGAGAGGTTTTCCTTTCATTCTGCTTAGGAGTTCTTCCAAATTTCCTGCATGGAATGTTGTTATGCAGCCTAACCCTGTTCCAGCAGCTTGAACAAGTGCTTGGATTTCTGCCCCTCTGACTTCACCTAAGGCTACATAATCGGAAGAGGTTCTTAGCGAAAGTATGGTTAGCTCCATTAGCCCGATATCTTGACATGAACTTTGTCCTACTCTTCTAGAAATTAAGCGTTGCCAGTTTGGCCTATTTCCAATAGCTATCTCCGCGGCATCTTCTATGGTAAGTATCTTACTTGATGGATCAGTTAGTTGAATAAGAGTTGAAAGGAGAGTGGTCTTTCCTGAACCCATTGGGCCACTAATTATAATAAACTGTCTTTTTTCTAAGACATGCCATAGATATGCCGCGATGTCTTCATTTATGGTTTTGTTTACGACGATCTTCTGTATTGTCCAGGGTTGTGATGGAAACTTTCTTATTGAAAAAGTAGATGAAGGTAGCGAAATTTCTGTCTTATATGTTAGCATGATTCGGTGGCCCTCTTTAGTGATTATCTCTATGTGAGGTGACAGAATGTTAACCCCTCTACCATACATTGAAGCGATTTTTTGTACAATAGTATCTAATTCCTCTTCAGAAAGAGTTATGTTCGTGGCCATCCAATTGTATTCAGAGTACTCTCTGTGCTTAACGAAGATTGGTTGATTGTATGAAGAGCAAGAAATATCTGAAAGGTTATCATCAGAAATAAGCGGTTGGACTAAGCTATATCCCAGTATTTCTCTAGCAATTATCTCAGAAAATAAAGCTACCTTTTTGTCATCGACTTTTATGTTGATTTCTTTTGAAATTTCTAAGATCTTTTTTTCTAAGGCCTCCAAATAACGTATTCTATCGAAGTCTTTTGTATCCATTGAAGAAATTATGTATCCGAGTATTACCCTAAATTGTTCTTTATCGGTCTCGTTTAATGCTGGTTCCTCAACAAGGTAGTAGCTTTGGCCTTTTGCCTCTGCTATGTAGATCTTAGGTCTGTATTCCTTTCCAAGTTCAAGGAAGTAAGATTCTATGATCTTGTAATCATTGTCTTTTTGGATAGTTGTTAATTTTATTTGGTTTCCTTCACTTTGTTTATATAAATTCTCTTTGAACCTATTTTGTGGCTCTTTAGAAAATATGCTTGTGATTAAACCTCTTCTTTCTTTAATCATCTACAAATAAATGTGATTATTTTTCTTTTAAGCAAAAAAGGAGGGATGCCGTTTCCTATAGTTTTATGGTACTTCTGTGTTCTTTGATCGATATAATACATAACTACTGTAGTATGTAGCTAGTTTCTGTGTTGTTATTGGGGTACTTGTGTAAGACATGGCTCAACGCCTTAGCATTCATCAAATTCCTATGGTTTCGCTGTTGTTGTATATGTTGTAGTGTAGACTCCTTGGCCATTTTCGTTTAGGGCGGTGAGGGCTATTGTGTATTGTTTACCTGCTACAACACTTTGCGTATTGATTGTTAACACGGTCTCCTTTCCAGGTGAAAGTTGAATGTCTAGGTTTGTCGAACTACTATCAATTGTAACGCTCATATTGGCTACATTGGTTGTCCCAACATTTTTTACAATTATGTAAGCTTTGTTTTGTGTGGCTATGATATCTGCTTGCTCTATTATGATCTTAGTGGTTCCCGACATATTTAATGAATAGTTATTGTACAGTGAGAAGGCGCCAATGGCTGTTGTAGAAGCTAGGAGAAGAAATATCATCTCTGTTAGGACACGGCTTAAACCCTTTCTCTTCCTGAATCTATTTTTTGTTGTCATGTAATAAATTTATTGCTCTTTTATGATTTTTAAGGAGGGTTTTAAAGGTGCTTTTAACCCTTTTTTTATAATTAACTTTTTGATAGAACTTGAAGCTGGTCTTTGATGAACTTATTTGCCTAGTGGTTTTAGTTTTAATTCTAAGCCAGTTTCAGTTTAACTCATCGAATGTGTTACCAGATCGTGCTATGGAGGTAGAGTTGGTTGGAACCTTCATCTTCAACAACAGTACTTCAATTTTTATTAGGAATGTTGGTTCATTACAAGTTGACGTAATAGGTGTATTAATAGATGGCATATACTTCCACTTAGACCCTATGGTGAACATTTACCCAGGTGTCATATCTAGAGTTGTTTTAGACCAAATTACTCTCAGCCCTGGTTCTATTCTAGTTTTCTTCGATGGAGGCGGTTGTTGCAGGGTGATGTAATTGAAAAAAGGCCTATCCACAGCCTTAACCTCATTAATCATTCTATCTTTGACGATTGCTTCATCAACCTACCTGTTGGCTGTATTTATGCCATGGTTTGGCAGCATAACAATAATCAAAGCTCCTAGGCCTTCTTATGAAATTGATTTTATCTCTATTCAAGAGGGTACGTCATCAGTCGAAATACTTCTATACAATAATGGGCCAACATCTTGGAAGGTCGATGAAGTTATATTCGACAACGTTTCAGTCCCATTTACCGTCAAATTTGCTAACCTAACAGAATCTAATGATAAGATGATACTTCCAAATGGTCTCACAATTTTAGTAGCCACGGCACCTCTCTCAGGTTATGATGTAATCTACCTTAAATCTGAAGGGAAGATTTTAGTTTTCTATAAGATATGAGGAGTATGCCAAGGCCTGAAGTTAAAATTATAATCATCTTCTTTGTGATCATTATTTCGGCGTTAAGCTTAATTTTCTTTATGCGAATTAGTCGGATTTCGATCTTGGTTCTAGTCTTCCTTCTCATCGAACTCACTTTTATAAACGTTGTGACATTTACGAGCAATAGAAAAACAGAAAAGGATAATTAATTGAACCTTTGAAGCACCAAATAAGGGCCTGTAGCTCAGCCAGGTAGAGCATCGGACTTTTAATCCGAGGGTCGAGGGTCCGAATCCCCCCAGGCCCGCTCTATTTAGGGTCAGAAAGGTTAGCCTACCATAAGATGATAACTAAAGAAAAGTACAAGCATCTTTTTGAAGGGGCTCTTTAATCTTAGGCTCTGTGTTTGATGAGAAGCTGGAATAGTGTTGTGTCAAAAAAAGAAGGGAAAGTTTTATAGAAATCTTTATGGGTTCTTTTGCTCAGCAGGTTGCTGCTGAGGCTGCTCCTTCTTTTTTTTCTTAGCCAAGAAGGTCAGGTTGGCAATGGAAAAGTACGTTATATATAAGTTTTGTTTTCCAAATTCGTTTACCTTATGTTTAAAACACGGCTTTAGTGGAGTGCGGCGGAGTCTAGAATATGGTATTAAAAACGTGTGAAAGCAATTTTTGCGTATTATTTAGCCTTCTAGAAGCTGTTAAAGTTTCTGTATGCATTCTAAGGATATCAGTTTACCATTAGAAATGTCTGCAGCCTTCTCATCTTAGGGCTTGGTGTAACTTAATAGCCAATAAAGCTTTCATTTGCCAAGTTTAATATAGACTTCTGCTTTCTTAACTAATAGAAACGCTTAAATGGAAAGCTATCCCACTTTATAGCTGTGGGAAATTGGAGGAGACTCAACTTAAGATCGACTCTAAAGGTAGACTCTACATTCCACCAGAAATAAGGGAACAGATTGGAGAGACAGCTATACTCAAGAAAACGGATGAAGGATACCTAATAGTTCCTGGCAAGCCTAGAAATTTCTTAGACAACTTCAATAAAGTTATAATATCGAAGCCCACTAGAACAGGCAAACCCGAAAACTGGCCACCATCAAAGATGAAGAGAATATGGTGTACAACCTAGAATGATTATAGGACTGGATACTAATATCGTATGTTATTCGCTCGACTCAGCGTATCCTGAGCATGAAAAACTCAAGAACCTGTTAATCAGCCTCTCCCCAGAAAACCGTGTAGCCATTAATCCTACAATACTACATGAGATATATCACACTCTTGTCTTTGGCCAAAAATGGGTTCCTAGCGAAGCTGTGAGAAGGTTGAAAATGCTGTTGGAGCATCCATACATCGAATTTTTTAATCAAACAAAGAAAACCTGTATTATAGCACTTAATTTAGCCTTGAAACATAAACTAGGAGGAAGAGACGCTCTAATAATAGCTAACTTCATTACGAACAAAATTCCTATTATCTACACCAATGATCAAGAACTTCTCGTCTTAAAAAGAATTGTCTGGAAAGACTTCTATGTAGCCTTTAAAAATCCTTTAGATTAGAGTTGGCAATGTGAAGGAAAGCTGCTAAAGCATAGGCTTCATCTGGATGTATTTGGATAAGTGTGGTTTGTGCTAATCTTTTCCTCATTATGTTTTAGCATGCTGTTGTGGTAATGTTTGTGTTAAAGTGGTGTAAGGTCCAACTTTTAGACCTTTCCCCCATGAAATTGGTAGAATGACGACTTAGAGACTATGGCAGTTAACCTGAAACTGCTCTGATCAAATAAGCTTACGGATTGTTGGTTGGTGAGATTCATATATAGTATTTCAAGTAAACTTTTAATACAACTATATTAAAACAAATGTTTTATAAAGTAGTTGCTTTAATCGAGTAAATAAGCATAACTCTGACTACCTGATAAATAGTCAAAGGAGGCTTGTGAGGGAAAAAAAGGCTTTTATAGCTTAATATCTTTAATTAAGAGTAGTAATATCTATCCAAGAACGAATATATAAATTACTAGTTCGATTATTTAGTAGCATCGAGGAAGGTTTAAACTAAAAGAATTTTTCTCTGTCAATTTTTAAACATAATGAATATACTTTACATTTCTTAAATAAAAAAAATTTAATAATTCTTATTCAGTTGATTATGGAGGGATATTGTTGGAAATATCAAATTTTAAAAGGTCTGAACAGTTATTAGAACGCGCTTTAAAGGTGACCCCTTATGGAGTTCACAGTATGGCCAGAAGTACTCTAACGAGTGGTAAAGTGTCCGGTTTTCCTATTCAATGTCCAAAATTCTTTAATAAAGCAAAAGGTTCAAGGGTCTTTGATGTGGATGGGAACCAATATACCGACAACCTTTTAGGGCTGGGGCCTATAATACTGGGGCACTGTCATCCTGGAGTTAATGAGTTTGTAAAAGAACAGATCGAAAAAGCAGATATGTTTGGTGCAAATAGTGAAATTGAAGTAGAGCTTAGTGAAAAAATTGTTAAAAATGTACCTTGTGCAGAAAAAGTAATTCTCTTGAATACAGGAACGCAAGCTAATACTATGGCTGTAAGAATGGCTAAATCTTACACTGGAAGAGAGAAAGTCATAAGATTTGAAGGTCATTATCATGGGTATTGGGATTGGAGTTTATTTGATCGTGTGCCTGTGGGAAAATGGCGATATGCAGGAATATCTAAGAAGGTAGTTGAAGAAAATATAATTTTGCCATGGAATGATTTAGATTTGGTGGAGCGTTTTCTAAAAGATTATGGAAATGAAATTGCAGCTATAATATGCGAACCTATTGTGTTTAATTGCAACGCTATAATGCCAGAACCTGGTTTTCTTGAAGGTTTACGAAAAATTACTAAAGACTATGGTATTGTGTTGATATTTGATGAAGTTGTGACAGGGTTTAGAGTAAGTTTAGGCGGTTTCCAAAGTAAGTTTGGTGTCATTCCTGATTTAGCAGCTTTTGGTAAAGCAATAGGAAACGGTTATCCAATAGCGGCACTGGCTGGTAAGAAAGAGATAATGGAAACTCGTAGTTATTATGGAGGAACATTTAATTCTCATCCTTTTTGTGTAGCCGCATCTTTGGCTACAATAACTGAACTTGAAAAGCCTGGAGTATACAAATACATATATGATATAGGAGAAACCATTATTAAAGGGCTAAGAGATGCTATCGAAGACACTGGTATTGAAGCGATAGTGCAAGGCGTAGGCTCTTGCTTTGCAATTACCTTTACAGAACTAAAAAAAATTAAAAACTATCAAGAAGCGCACATGCCGAGTGTAATTCCCCATGATATAAGAGCCGTAGTCTTTTACCAAGAAATGATAAAGAGAGGTATTTTAAATAACGTAGCAAATGGTTTCCGTTGGTGTATATGTGCAGCACATACCAAAGAAGAAGCTAGTAAAACTATTGAAATAGCAGAAGAAGCTTTCAAGAAGGCAAAAAAGGTTATACTTTCAAGTCAATAATCTATTTCTCCTAAAACCTTATTTCATAAATTTATTAATGTTAACTATTTGTGTTAGAATTTTTCTCTTCAATCGTTGATAAAACTATAAGATAAGTGTACAAGGATTCATCAAACTATATCTTTTTTTGTTATCATACTTTTCTTCCTGCCTACCAAATAGAGAACCAAAATAAAGAAAAAACTATGGTTATTGCATAGTAGAGTGGTATATTCCAGATAGTTTTGAATAAGCCTCTTTAAAATTGTTATAAAGAGGATTATAAACATTGTAGTATTTTTCTCTTGGTTTCACCTCGAACATTACTGGAAGAAGTGCGTCAAGATCTTCAACCTTTTTGTAAACGTTTAAGCCTACTGCTGCGGTCAATGCCGCCCCTATGGCCCCAGCATACTGGGGCCACTTAACCACTTGTATGTTCTTTCCTGTTATGTCTGCAAAAATTTGTGCCCAAACTTTACTCTTCATTCCTCCACCTATTGAACGTAACGAATTAATTTTAAGTCCTGTAAGTTGTTCAACTAATTCTAATATCCATCTTATGTTATAGGCCACGCCTTCCATTATCGCTCTAATTAAATGTGCTTTAGTGTGAGTGAAACTTAACCCTATGAAAGCTCCCCGTGCGTAGTCATCTCTTATAGGTGCTCTCTCACCCCACATCCATGGTGTGAAAATTAAATTCTTGGCACCAGCATCCACTTTTTTAGCCATTTCATCAATAAGAGTATATGGGTCTTTGCAAGATCTGTTTGCCTCCTCCAATAAATCTTTTGCAAAGTTGTCTTTAAACCATTCAATACAACTAGAGGCGTTTTCTGTTTCGAAACCAAGTACCCATTTAGTTGGGTCAACACCTAGCATAGTAAAAAATCTTCCTTTTGGATCAACATACTTCTCTTTGACTGATAAAGCTACCCAACCAGATGAACCAACATATAAATGTGCTCGCCCATATTTGATAGCGCCAGCGCCAACGACTGCACAAGGAAAATCTCCTGCCCCGCATATAACCGGTGTTCCTTTTTGTAATCCTGTTTCTCTAGCCGCTTGACTTGTTATCTCACCTACTGTTTCAGTAGACTGGGCAACTTTAGGTAACTTGTCTATCGGTATATCAAGAATTGAGCATACTTCTTTAGACCATTCTCTTTTTTCGATGTCAAACGCAATTGCTTGAGCACAAGTCAAATCTGTAATAAAATTTCCAGTAAATTTATAAACAATGTAATCTTTGCAATCAAGAATTTTATAAGCTTGGTTGAAAGTATTTGGTTTATTTTCTTTAAGCCACAAAATCTTGGAAATAGGATCTTTTGCGCTTACATCCAAACCAACATTTTCTTTAATCCACTTAGCTTGACGCTCACTCCTTAGGTCCAGCCATGTCATGCATGGTCTAAGAGGTTTGCCCTTTTTGTTCACTGGGAGTGTGCCTAGCATTTGGGCACAAAAACTAACACCAAGTATGTTATCGGGTGATATCTTAGATGTTTTTATAACTTTTTTTGTTGTTAAAATTACAGCCTTCCACCATTCATCCGGATCCTGTTCAGCCCAGAGAGGTTTTACATGAATTAATTTGTAGCGTTCCGTCGCGGAACTTATCATGTTTCCTCTCAAATCAGTTATTACTGCTTTTGTTCCACTAGTTCCTATGTCATAAGCAATTAAATACTTACTATACTCATTGACCATTTTTAAATCATTTATTGAATATAATTTCAATTGCTATATAAAACTTTTATAACATAACCTATAGCTCATTATATTGTCTTTTTAGAATAGGTTACCCACTGGTAAAAAGATAACTTTTAACACTCTTCTCATCAATATTAATTATACAACCACGAAGGACTCCCTCGCCATACTCACTTCCAGGGTTAATGCATAGTGTCTGATTAATTTTTTCAGCGCCTCGTGACTCATGTATATGTCCATGAAGACCCAAGAGTGGGCCGTATTTTTCAATACTTTTACGGACTGCTATACTGCCTACAGGAATCATTAATGGTGAACCACCCGACATAACTGGAGTTAAGTTTTCATCAACTTTTGGTGCAATGTCAAGTAAAGTATTAAATGGTGGGCAGTGAAAGTTGAAAATGCAGCTGCTTATGTTTCTAACTCTGGAAGCCATATCTTCAATTTTTTCAATCAATTTTTCTTCTGGGATATCTCTAGGTGCATTCCATGGAGTAGTATTACTATATCCTGTACTTATCATCTCATGTTTATCATCTAAATAAACAACTTTTCCTTCTGGATTAATTATATAGTCTCCTTCAAGACCTTTGAATGCTTGATCAATTATGAAGTCGTCGTCATTACCTGGTAAAAGAAATAATTTGACATTTTTCCCCTTTAAATGTTTTTCAGCCATCAGCAACCATCTCCTTATAGATTCTAGCATTAAGTCTTTAAAAACTAAATCCTGTTTCTTTTTATTTGATTTAAATTCTTCAAGTTCCTCTTGAGTGGTACACCAAGGATACCATCCATTAACTCTAATTTCATTTTTTACTTTTTCTAATTCTTCCATGTTTTTCATCATATAACTTGCTCCTAATAACTTTGTTACGAACGTCCCATCCTTTTGTCTTATTATAGGAATTATTGCTTTTCCAGTAAGGTCACCACATACATTAATTATATTTGGTTTATATAGATCTATACTACGAAGAAGTTTACTAAAGCAGAATTCAGAGCCGTGAAGATCTGATACGTGAAATATTCTTGTTAATTTCATGCAATTAACCTCCTATTTCATCGACTTCAGAGTACCATTTCTTCTTCGTACCTATCTTTGAACGTAATCTCCAAGATAGAGTTTTCGGCTCACATTCAATAATGTCTAAAAGTTTATCGATTTTTGATCTAATATCTGTATTATCTTTTTTGGATATCCATTCATATTTATCTAGCATTTTTTGAACTTTATTTAAATTTGTTTTTACGGTGTAGTAAAATCCCCAGTCGCTTGACAATAATTGGGCAATATATTTCGCATTAATTAAATCATTATCATTATCTCCGATCTCATGTGTTGCAAGGAGTAGTATCGTGTCCTTAATATCCTTCTCATTTATTTTCACTATCTGCATTTTTTCTAAGAGTAGCATAGCAATAGGAATCGTAGGATAATCGACCTCAAGTTTTTTATTAAAATAAATTGTATGGCACATTTCCAGTTTGTCCACAAAGACGTCGATGAATTTTTCCAAGTTGTCTCGTTCAAAATATCGTAACTGTTTTCCTCCGTGAATTATGTTAAATCTTGTAAAAGGAACATAACCTTCTTCAATAAATAAAGAATCAAGACTAGGTGAATCTCTCGAATATGTAGCAAAGTCTATGTCAGTAAGCTTTCTTTCATTTGTAAATGCACTTAAAATTGGGCAGCTTGGAGGTACATGAACTCTAATAGCGCATGCGCCAATTAACCTTAAAATTAAATTCTTTTCTTGTGCCTTCTCAATTAAATGCAAAGCGTCATTAATAAGATCTTTTGAATTTACGTGAGTATTTCCTTTCACTTTACCTCCCGAATTTTATAAAAGCCTTACTATTTAAATTTTCATCTTTTTTATATATAAAAGCAAGAAATATATATTTTTGCCACGTTTTCTGTAATTGCTGAATGATATATTTCATATATTTATATAAGGGTAACTCTTGTGTTAGCTAAATCATATCTCACTATGTGGATTGAGTGCTCCCGTTTTCTTGAAAAGTCTTATTTATAATAAAAAAGAAAAGGGGTGATTATTCTGGAGGTACCTCTTTGTAAACTAGTGAAGTGTCAAGTCCTCTACGTGACCAATAGATCTTCGATAGTAGCCAGATTATGGGACCTAAAAGCAGTAGAATAATCATGAATATCCATACCCCTATATTTGGTGGCCCACCATATTCAGGGTGAATAATGACATAGATGGCAGCAAATGCGAAGAAAGTAAATGATATAGCCGCTGATAAGAGCGTTAGTACTTTGTGTTTTTTTACCACGTCAGCGTGTTCATAGAGGTTTTTTCCAATTACTGGGAACAACAGTACTGAGGCTGCTATAAGTACAATATTTAATAGACTAATTGATCTGTAGGGCAGCCCTATGTATACGACGCCTGCGGCGTAATAGCAACTAAAAGCTAAGCCAATCTCATATATTATGCCGAAGAAAAGTATGTTGACCCAAGGGGTATGATGTTTTTTATCAACTTTTGAAAAGAATGTTGGAAGAAATCTGTCAAAGCTAAAGGCTAGCCAATAACGACTTGACACTATATAGGAAACAGCTACTAGACCAAGACATCCACTTAACAGCCCAAGTGGTATTATCACTGCGAGGATAGGGTTTAAGCCTGTTGCAATAACCGCGTAGAGGAAAGGATCGGCAGGAGCTGGAACTGTCCATAATTCTGGTTTACTGTAAAAAAGATACATTGAGCTATAAATGAATTTTTGGCCGACTACATTCTGCTGTGCCCAACACATTATGAATAATACTACTGCTCCTAAAGCGACGCAAGCTAAAGTTGCTATTGGTATACTTCTTCTTGCAGACTTTATCTCACCTGCAAATGAGATCGACGCTGCATATCCAATGTTCATTTCATAAGTGCAGGCTATAAGACCGAAAAGTGCTCCAAATGTGCCAAGGCCTATAGGTATATACTCATAGCCATTGCTTATAGCAGTGTTAATAACCTGATCGTATGTTAAGTAAGACCCAAATAAGTTGTTCCATTGTGTTATAAAGTATTGGTTAGAACTGAATAATAAAGTGAATCCAGACACTAAACCAGCAATAGTTCCAAGAATAGCCATCGTAGATATCCATTTAAGAGATAGTTTAAGAGATTTAATATTTACTATGGCGAAGACCCAGATCAATATTGAGACGATGAGAAACCTCACATTAGGATCTTGGAGTGTTGTTGAAATCGAGGACATCGCTGGGTTGTTCAAAGAAATACCTAAACATGTAAAGATTGTACCTAACCCGCCATAGATACCCCAATCTATAAATCCGGGAGTGACTAAAGCACCAATTACTTGTAGAGCGAATATCGTTGACGTTACAACGTAGGGTGGAAGTATTCTACTTGCCCACACGTAATCTCCTCCTGATCTAGGAAACTGACTAGTCATAATTGATAGAAGTATTGCGTGAGTAGTGACAGGTATTAGACTTAGCAGAAAAATTGTTGGAACATCCCATCCTGGGAACATCCACGCTGTAAGAAATACATAAAATCCTGGTAATCCGATTTGAAGTTGTGCTATATTAGACATTAGAGCTTGGAACCACGAAGCCTCTCTAACCACGCCGGTGGCCTTCCTTGTAAAGACTTCAGCCATTGCTCTCTCTTAAACCTTGCCTTACCTCACTTATATACTTTATTACTACTTCATGATTTAACCAAATTTTTTTATTTAAAAACTCTTTTGATAAGAAAAATTTATAGCTACGACTAATTTAGAATTAAATATGTCTTCAAAATCTTTATTAGAAAATGTCATTCAACAATTAGAACTCGTTGGGGAGTCTCTAAAATTAGATAGAAATATTATAGAATTTCTCAAGCATCCAAAAAGAACGGTTGAAGTGTCTGTCCCAGTTAAGAGAGATGATGGTTCGATCAGCATCTTTAAAGGTTATAGAGTCCAACATACCGATGCGAGAGGGCCATATAAAGGAGGAATTAGGTATCACCCAGATGTTACATTAGATGAAATTAAAGCTTTAGCTATGCTAATGACTTGGAAGTGCGCTGTTGTAGACATACCTTATGGGGGTGCTAAAGGGGGAGTGATATGTGACCCATATAAGATGTCTACAAACGAAGTCGAACGTTTAACTCGTAGATATACTGCTATGGTATCCGATATAATCGGTCCATTCAGAGATGTCCCTGCTCCCGATATAAATACGGGGGCTAGGGAAATGGCTTGGATAATGGATACATATAGCCAATTGCATGGTTACTTAATACCTGAAGTCGTAACAGGTAAACCTCTTACTGTGGGCGGTTCTGAAGGAAGGTTAGATGCTACTGGGAAGGGTATAGCAATATGTGCTAAAGAAGCTTTAAAGGTATTGGGTCTAGAAAAGACTTCTGTTGCAATTCACGGATTTGGGAAGGTTGGTTCTTATGCAGCATATTGGATGAATAAGTTCGGAGTTAAGGTCATCGCTATAAGTACCCATTTGGGAAGCGCTTACGACTCTGGAGGAATAAATGTGGAACTTGCGATGGAAATGGGAGTGAACTCAGATGCTCGGCGTATAATGAACTACCCTAAAGGTCAAGTCTCTAAAGACCCTGATGTCCCATTGTATGTGGATGCAGATGTACTTATTCCGGCTTCGATGGAAAATGTAATCACATCTAAAAAAGCCGAAAGAATAAAGGCAAAACTTATAGTAGAGGGCGCAAATGGTCCAACTACACCTGAAGCAGATAAAATACTTGAAGAGAAAAAGATATTTGTGGTGCCAGATATTTTAGCGAACGCAGGGGGAGTAACAGTAAGCTACTTAGAATGGCTCCAAAACCTTCATAGAGAACATTGGAGTTTAAATGAAGTAAGCAATAAGCTTGAAGAAAGGATGGTAACATCCTTTAAAGATATTTACAGATTTCTTTTAAAAAACAAAAACATAAGCATGAGGGAAGCTGCGATGATGGTTGCTGTAAAAAGAGTTGCAAGTGCGTTAAAAGATTTAGGAGTATGGCCTTAAGATACACACTGTTAATTAATCTTTATTTATTTAGGAGTAGAAGTTGTTGTAGAAATGGCATGTTGAATGATGTTGAATTTATCTGCAGGGGTGGGTTTGGTAGCGAGGCTGAGATCGATGTTGAACTTAGAAGGTCGTTTCCTGGTATAGGAGGGAATATACGTACGTACCAGGCTTTGCCTGTAGCCTTTAGAAAGGAGTTCAGTAAATCAATGAATATAGGGCACAAACTCTTTCTCAAGCATACAATCATAAAGAAGCTTGAAGATTACTTTTTTAAGAAGGGACTCTATCAGTACGCGCACATAACTAGGCCTCTTGGTTCGTCTGAGGTCGGATATATTTATGAATGGGCTTTTGGCAGTGACGTCTTCCCATGGTACTACACCGATGAAGAGGGAGACAGTGTCCCAGTTGAATTGGATGATTGGAGGAACTTCGTTGAAGCATTTAGTGAGGCAGGTATCGATCTTCAGAAGGACTGCACAGACCCAGATAATGGGCGAGTGTCACAGAATATTATACACCAGTTCCCTTTTGGAGCTAGCTTTAGTCAGCCTAAACTTAACCGTCTTTGGAAGAGGATCGACTTCGGTGATAAGAGTGTTGTTATAAACTATGATCGTTTCTTGTCGTACGTAGATCGGAATGAGGTTGATATGAGAGAAAATTTGAGGGTTGGAAGGTATGATATGATAAAACTTGCGTGTAAATACTTGATGTATGGTGAGCAGATGGATCCTAGGGAGCTTGGGGAGTTAACAGTGTTGGTGAGAGACTATAGGCTTTCAACTTTGTCGCATCTTAACACGAGAGGTGTGGAGGGGGCGCGAGAGGTGAAGCTTCTCTAGCTTTGGGTTACGTTTTTATCAAAACTTTTTTACTATATTTCCATATAAAAGAATTCAGTTTCTCATGATTTGTCAATTATTTATGACACCTATATTAATTACCTTAGAATATAGACATTAAGGCTTGCTTTGGAACAACTAAATCTTACAGACAATGCTCTCCTGATTTTGGAGAAAAGGTATCTAGCGAAGGACGAGGATGGGAAGGTTATCGAAACACCTTCAGAAATGTTCCTTCGAGTAGCTAAGGCTGTTGCTTCTGCTGAAAAACTCTACGGGAAGAGTGATGAGGAGGTAGAATCTTGGGCGAACGAATTTTATAAGATTATGTCAAGTCTAGAGTTCTTGCCGAACAGCCCTACCTTGATGAACGCTGGCCGCCCCCTAGGCCAACTTTCAGCCTGTTTCGTCCTCCCAGTAGAGGATTCTATGGAAGGGATCTTTGACGCAGTGAAGAACGCTGCCTTGATTCATAAGAGTGGTGGTGGCTGTATAGAAAAGGGCTCTAGAATATTTACAACACATTGTGGTATAGAAAGAATAGAGAAAGTTTACGAGAGCCTAAAAGCGGGGAGGACTATAGTCAAAGGAACGGATAAAGAATTTGTTGATGTCTCAGACCTTAACATCCTGACTCCAACCTTTGACAAAAGTTCTGGACGTATGGTGTGGGGTAATGTGCAAAAGTTATGGAAGTACCAACTACCTAGGGAGAAAACTGTTAGAATCTTTACAAAAGGAGGTTGTGAAGTGACAGTTAGTGATTGGCATCCTTTCTTTGTTTTTGAAAAAGGAAGAATTTTACAAAAAGAAGCTGGGGAATTAAAGGTTGGAGACTATATACTATCATCAAACTCTAGTTTAGTTGAGAACTGGCCTTACAAAGATTATAGAAGGATTTGTGAACTTGTTCTAGATGAGAAATTTGGTTGGTTGGTTGGCTTAGTTTTGACGGATGGTTCCATCGATAAAACTAAGAACGGCTATAGACTGAGAATATTTAATTCTGATAAGATAATAATCGATACTGCCATAGAAATCCTTGCTGATTTGACTGGTATACACTATTCTATAGGAAAAGATACGCGTTCTAAGCACACTGTTTACAGAATAACTGTATGCAATAGTAGATTGATAGACACTATAAGAAAGCTGAACAGAGGAAGAATAGGCAAGAAAGAAGATATAGTTCGTATACCAGAAGAGATTTTCAAGTCTCCTCTTTCTGTGATAGGTGCTTTTCTAGCAGGAGTGGTGGACGGCGACGGTTATGTTTCCCTTAACAAGAAACAAATAGAACTATGTTCTGCAAGTGAAGAGTTTGCTGAGGATCTATGTGTCCTACTTCACCTTTTTGGTATTAAAAGTAGTTTTAGGAGGAGGAAAGATAGAAGGAACAGAAGATGGAAGGAGCTTTACGAAATTCTTATAAGTGGTTTGGATAGCTTTGAGGGTCTCTCGAATTTTATAATGTCTTACATGCGCAGTAAAGTAAAGCTTGAAAGGCTTAATGGATGGTTGAACGTAAAGAATACGTCTCTTTCTGCGCAGATTATGTTTGAAATGATTGAGCCGTTCTTGGTGGAAGTGGGCGTGGAAACTCGTTCAAGAGAAATCTGGAGAAAGTCAATAGTAGTTAACAGCAAGAGATTCTTCCTTGGCAGATGGAAGCAAAAGAAGGGGATTAGCCGTAGGAAATTGTTGTTGTTGATAGACGAATTGCTTGCTTGTAGCGGGCTTTCCGATTTTTCAAAGGGGAAACTTAGGTCTCTTAAGAATGTATTACCTTCTTTGATGAAGATACGAAAGATAGAAAAAGAGGTCGCTGAGGGAGAGTTTTTTGACCTTACAGTAGAAGGAACGAACAATTATTTGGCTGGCAAACATGGTCTAGCAATAATTCACAACACAGGTTTCTCCTTCTCTAGGCTTAGGCCGGCGAATGATATTGTAAAATCGACTAGAGGGGTGTCTAGTGGTCCTGTTTCATTTATGAGGGTGTTTGATGCCGCTACGGAGGCGATTAAGCAGGGTGGCACTAGGAGGGGTGCTAACATGGGTGTTCTAAGGGTTGATCACCCGGATATCCGTTCATTTATAACATGTAAGTTGGATAAGAAGTCTTTTCAGAACTTCAACATATCTGTTGCTATAACAGACGAGTTTATGGAGACGCTTAAGGTAGATGGTGAATACAACCTTGTGAACCCTAGGACAGGTCAACCGGTCAAAGCAGAGAAGGCAAGGGATGTCTTTAACCTAATTGTTGAGACCGCATGGGCTACTGGCGACCCAGGAGTAATATTCATCGACCAGGTGAACAAGCAGAACCCGCTTAAGGCAATAGCTTCAATAGAAAGCACCAACCCTTGTATTACTGGTGATGCTCGTGTTTCCACAGAATTCGGTTTGATTAAGATGGAAGAACTCGTTCAAAGATACTCCCAAGGAGGTATTAACGTTGTAACAGATAACAGAGTTCCTATAAAGATATTAAATCCTGATGGCACGGTAATGTTGCTCCAGAACGAGGAAGATGGTGTAAGTGCTCACCCGATTTTAAAGGCTTTTTCCTCCGGGGTAAAAAAAGTGTATAAAATAGCAACCGAATCTGGATACGAAGTTGAGGTAACTCCTGACCACAAGGTGCTTACTAGAAGGGGTTGGGTCAGAGCATCCGATCTAACTACAGAAGACTATCTGTTTATACAATCAGGGGAAGGAATGTTCAGCAAAGACCAGAGCCTCCCATTCGAGGTAATCAACGAAGTCAAAGGGCAGAACGGGAGGGTAACCAGACTAAACCTGCCAACAAAATGGAGTAGGGAACTAGGCCAGGTACTTGGATGGCTTATAGGAGACGGCTGGATGAGGGAGGGAAAAGACTGCAGAGTAGGATTCACATTCTCAAAGGAAGACAGGGTTATACTTGACTATCTGAAGCCCGTACTTAATGGATGGTACGGACAAGACATAAAAGAGGTTGAGAGAGGAAATGGTGTTTACCATCTATCATACCACTCAAAACCATTCGTAGAATTCTTCAAAAAGTTAGGGGTAAAACCGGTGCCTGCAAGCCAGAAGAGGGTGCCAGAAACAATATTCACAGCACCAAAAGAAGCGGTAATAGGCTTCCTCCAAGGACTATTCAGCTCAGATGGTACGGTCAGAGATTCATTAAAAAGTGAAAGCGACTGGATCGCTCTCACATCTTCAAGTTTGAAGTTGCTTAAGGAAGTTCAGATAATACTTGGGAACCTAGGCATAAAGTCCAGTATCTTTAACAGGTCAAGGCCTAGACGAGATAACCTTTTCGCATATATTGACAAAAATGGGAATAGAAGAACATATTCTTCTGACGGAATATCATATGAACTAGGTCTATTTGGTTCGAACATAGACAGATTTAAAGAAGAAATCGGATTCATCGTAACTATCAAGCAAGAAAGGTTGAATAATATTCGCCCTAGGGTGAGAAAACCAGTTAATTATTCAGACAAGGTTGCATCTGTTACATCTGCAGGTATAAAGCAGGTTTACGACCTTACTGAACCTTTCTCGCACTCCATGATCGCTAACTCATTGGTTATTCATCAATGTGGCGAACAGCCTCTTTTGCCTTATGAGTCTTGTAATTTGGGGTCTATTAATTTGGGTTTGATGGTTAAGTTGGTTGATGGTGTTTGTGTTGTTGACTTTGATCGTTTGAGGCGGGTGGTTTGGTCTGCGGTGCGTTTTCTCGATGATGTTATTGATGTGAATAGGTATCCTTTGGAGGAGATTGAGCGGATGACTAAGGCGAATAGGAAGATTGGTTTGGGTGTTATGGGTTTCGCTGACCTCCTTATCGAGTTGGGTGTGCCCTATGATAGTGAGGAAGCTTTAAAGGTGGCTGAGAACGTTATGAAGTTTATTTCTGATGAGGCGAGGGCTTGTTCTGTGTCATTGGCGAGGGAGAAAGGTAGTTTCCCTAACTTTGAAAAGAGTTCTCTATTTGGGCAGTATCCTTGTATTAGGAACTCGACTTTGACTACGATTGCTCCAACAGGTACTATCAGCATGATCGCAGGGTGTTCCAGTGGGATAGAACCCCTATTTTCTGTGGTGTATGTTAAGCATGTTTTGGATGGAGCTGACCTTGTGGAAGTCAACCCATACTTTGAGAAGATTGCTAAAGAAAAGGGGTTCTACAGTGAGGAGTTGATGAAGAAGGTTGCTGAAAAAGGGTCTGTTAGGGGACTTGAACTTATTCCTAAAGATGTGCAAAGGCTTTTTGTTAGCGCGCATGACGTTGCTCCAGAGTTTCATGTACGAATGCAGGCTGCTTTCCAGAAGTATGTGGATAACGCGGTCTCAAAGACCGTCAACCTAGAAAATGATTGTGCTAAAGAAGAGGTTGGAAGGGTATTCCTTTTAGCGTACGAGCTTGGATGTAAAGGGGTGACCATATACCGTGATAAGAGCAAAGACGCGCAGGTTATAAGTTTCGGACTTGGCGAGGTAAAGGAGAAGCCGATGGCGAAGCCGAGGGAACGCCCTCCCATAACTAAGGGCTTTACCTATAAGATAAGAACAGGTTGCGGTAACCTTTACGTGACTATTAATGAAGATGAAAGCGGTCTATGTGAAGTTTTCACTACCATGGGTAAATCCGGAGGCTGTATGAATAGTTTCGCTGAAGGCTTGAGTAGACTCATCTCTCTATCTCTGCGCAGCGGTGTAGATCCGAGTGCGATAATTGAACAGCTCAAAGGCATCAGGTGCCCTATCCCGACATGGAGCGAAGGCGTCCAAGTTCTGTCGTGTTCTCATGCGATCGCCCAGGCTATGGAAATGCGTCTTAACGGGCGAGTTAAGGAACAAGAATCCCTCTTGAAGTACTCGGAAGCCATAGCAGAAAAGGTTGAATCAGCGGATCAAAAAGGGCAAGAGCATATTGAGAGGAAGGATTACTTAAATGGTATGCCACCAACATGTCCAGAATGCGCTGCCCCTCTTCAATACTCTGAGGGGTGTTTGATATGTCCCGCATGTGGATATAGCGCGTGCTCATAACTTTTACAATCTCTTATCTTAGGTAATGTTTAAATACCGATTGTCTGAGGGTTTATTAGGCGTTTTTGATGGAAATTCTTTCAAATGACCTCTGTATAGAGGTGAGCTTCTATGAGTAAAAAAGCGGAAAAGAAAGAGTTTTTAATTTCTGATCACATTTTAGTTCCAAAGCATGAAATATTATCTAATGAAGAGGCTCAGAAGGTTCTTGAAGTCTACCACGTGAAGCCACATCAGTTACCATATATTTTATCAACAGATCCCGTAATAAAGGAACTCGGAGCGAAACCAGGTGATATCATAAAGATAACTAGAACCAGTGAAGCCTCTGGTGTTGCGTATTACTATAGATATGTTGTAGAGTGATAGTTGATGGTGGAGAAAAAGGCACAGGATTTGTGGCCTCTTCTCAAGACCATTGTAGAAGAGGAGGGAATTGCTAGACAGCATATAAACTCCTATAATGAGTTTGTGAAGTACGGTTTACAAACTATCGTCGATGAGATAGGTAAGATAGATGTCGAAACGTTAACTAACCCCTATACTGTGCAATTTGGAAAAATCAGAGTCGGTGCGCCGAGGGTCACTGAACACGATGCTTCGAAGACATTTGTCTCACCGATGGAAGCTAGGATAAGGAATCTAACATATTCCGCCCCAATAGAGTTAGAAATGAAGATAGTCTCAAATGGAGTGGTTACCGATTCACAGTTTCTTTATATTGGAGATTTACCTGTTATGGTCAAGTCAGACCTTTGTCCCTTATCTAAGAAGTCATACGATGAACTAATCGAAGAAGGTGAGGATTACTTAGATCCAGGAGGATACTTCATAATAAATGGTTCAGAGCGTGTTATCGTAGGCCTAGAAGACCTGGCTCCAAATAAAATCCTTGTTGATGTAAAAAAGCAAGGAGGAGTAAACATTTATGTTGCAACCGTCTATTCCTCAGTTGTTGGGTACAGGTCGAAGCTTGAACTATCCCTACATCAAGATGGTGTAATTTACGCTAGGTTCTCCAACGTCCCAACCGATATCCCCGTAGTAGTGTTGATGAGGGCTTTAGGTCTTGAATCCGATAGGGAAATCGTAGAAGCAATATCACTTAAACCTGAAATTCAAGACTTCCTAGGACCAACCTTTGATAAAAGCAGCGATGTTGTAAGCGTCAGTAATGCTCTTGTATACTTAGGTAACAGGGTTGCCCACGGTCTACAAGAAGAATATCGTGTTAAACGCGCTGAAAACGTCCTAGACTGGGGGTTACTTCCACACCTAGGGAAAATGCCACAGAACCGTATTGACAAAGCACTCTTCATAGGAGAAGCCGTATGTAAACTTCTAGAGTATAAATTAGGGTGGATTCCCTCTGACGATAAAGACCATTATGGAAATAAGGTCATACGTCTTGCTGGCCAGCTCTTAGCAGACCTATTCAGAACCTGCTTTAGAAACCTTGTAAAGGATATGAAGTATCAACTAGAACATTCAGGGCAGAAGAGGGGAATAGGTGTAGTTAATGTTGCGATTCGCCCCGGGATAATAACCGACAAACTAAGAAATGCTATTGCAACAGGGAACTGGGGGAGAGGGAAGGTGGGCATAACGCAGCTACTTGATAGGACCAATTACCTCTCCACAATAAGTCATCTTAGGAGAATACAGTCTCCACTTTCAAGAAGTCAACCGAACTTTGAGGCAAGAGACCTTCACCCAACCCATTTTGGAAGGATCTGCCCTTGTGAGACACCTGAAGGCTCAAATTGTGGTCTTGTAAAGAACCTTGCTCTTTCAGCAATTATCTCGGTTGCATCAGACCCTAGAGAGATATACAACGTGGTGTCGCAGATTGGGCTCATCCCATATAGAGATGCCTCTAGAGAGATGAAGATGAATGGTGCTAGAGTCTTCCTTGACAGTAGCCTGATCGGTTATGTTCTGGATGCGAAGGGGATGTGCGAAGAATTTAGAAATATGAGGCGAAACGGGTTAATAAATAATGACGTGAGCATATACCTGAAGCTTCCTCAGAATCCTAACGCTGAGACGAGGATCTACATAAACGCTTACTCGGGGAGGGTTCTTAGACCATTAATAGTCGTCAAAGACGGTGTTCCTAAACTTAAACAAGAAGATCTAGACGAAGTGCTTAAAGGAAAGGTTTCTTGGAGGGAGCTCTTGAAGAAAGGGGAACTCGAACTGATAGACGCTAACGAAGAAGAAAACTGCTTGATTGTAACCAGCCCAAGTCAACTGACAGCAGAGCATACACATTTAGAGATCTCAATGACTGGCATGCTTGGTGCAGTTGCATCGATTATACCTTATGCAGAGCATAATCAATCACCTAGAAACACATATGAAAGTGCGATGGCAAAGCAGGCACTTGGATTTCCATCCCCAACGTATAAGCATATAATGAATGTTAGAGCGCATCTCCTAATTTACCCACAGAAGCCAATGGTGACGACCGGTTCATTTGAAATGTTAAATCTCAACGACAGACCTATAGGCCAAAACGCGGTGGTAGCTGTTATGTCGTATGAAGGATACAACATTGAAGACGCTATCGTAATGAACAAAGCCTCTGTTGAGAGAGGATTTGGGAGGACATTCTTCTTTAGACTTTACGAAGCTGAAGCACAACTTTACCTAGGGGGAATGAAAGACAGGTTCGAAATACCTGGCCCTGATGCCAACGTTAAAGGCTATCGTGGCGACAAGTTCTATCGCCTTCTAGAGCATGACGGTGCCACATTCCCAGAGGCTAACGTTTTAGGAGGCGACGTTCTAATTGGTAGAGTCAGCCCACCACGCTTTACCGAAGAATACAGAGAAATCGAAGTGAGTGGTCCATACATGAGAGACACATCGGTTGCTGTAAGGCCCTCTGAAACTGGGATAGTCGACTCAATAATAATGTCTGTTAACATGGAAGGAGGTAGAATGTTCAAGATCAAGGTTAGAGACATGCGTGTTCCAGAAATTGGCGACAAGTTTGCTTCAAGGCATGGGCAAAAAGGTATCGTAGGCCTACTCGCACAACCAGAAGACATGCCATACACAGAAGATGGAATAATTCCTGATCTTATAATAAACCCACACGCTTTCCCTTCAAGAATGACTGTAGGACAGTTTATTGAATCAATAGGGGGGAAAGTAGGTTCTTTGAGGGGTTCTATAGTGGATGGGACTGCTTTTTCAGGAGAAAAAGTTGATTCGATAGAGAAACAACTTAAAGATCTTGGGTTCATCAAAACAGGCAAGGAAGTTATGTACGATGGAAGAACAGGTAGAAGGTATCCAGCTGAAATCTTCATCGGCGTCGTCTACTACCAGAAGCTCCACCATATGGTTGCAGATAAGATACATGCTAGGGCAAGAGGCCAGGTTCAAATGCTCACAAAACAACCGACTGAGGGAAGGTCTAGAGGAGGGGGATTAAGGTTCGGTGAAATGGAACGCGATTGTTTAATCGCTTATGGGACTTCAATGGTTCTAAAGGACAGATTATTAGACGAATCAGATAAAACAGACGTCTTCATATGCGAAAACTGTGGGCTGATATCATATTTCGATGCTAGAACTAGAAAATATGTTTGTAGAATTTGCGGTCCTAATGCTAAGATAGCAACGGTTTCCATGGCCTATGCTTTCAAACTTCTAATACAAGAAATGATGAGCCTAAACATTCTGCCACGTATGGTCTTGAAAGATAAAATATAGGTGAAGAAGAATGTCCATTGAAGAACTTCAAAAGAACATCGGCGGAATAAAGTTTACAATATTCTCCCCCTCTGTTATAAGATCATATAGCGTAGTCGAGATAACCGCTCCTGAAACCTACGACCGAGACGGCTTACCAGTGCCGGGAGGGTTAATGGATCCCCGACTTGGAACATTAGAACCTGGTCAGAAATGTGCCACCTGCGGTAATACTTCTGCAAAATGCCCTGGTCATTTTGGGCATATAGAACTTGCTGAGCCAATAATACACGTAGCTTTTGTTGACGATATATACGCGATACTTCAGACAACTTGTCGCGTTTGCCGTAGGGTAATTCTCAACGAAGAGGCTATAAATGAATACAAAAAACTCCTTGTAGACAGAACATATGTAACCCCAGAAATTCTCGAGAAAGTGTCGAGAGAGATTAGAGTCAAAGCTAAGAAGATTAGACAATGCCCACATTGCGGTAGCCCTAAGTATGAAATCCAACTAGTAAAACCTACAACCTTCTACGAAGTTAGAGAAGAAGGACCATCTAGACTTCTTGCAAGCTCCATTCGTGCTTGGCTCGAAGAAATTAATGATGAAAACCTCATATTGCTAGGGTATGAGTTAAGTAAAGTAAGACCTGAATGGTTTGTTCTACAGGTTTTACCTGTCCCACCAGTAACAGTACGCCCCTCCATCACCCTTGAAACAGGTATACGGTCTGAAGACGACCTCACACACAAATTAGTCGATATTCTGAGAACAAATCAGAGAGTAAAGGAAAGCAAAGAATCCGGTTCACCACCGCTTATAGTACAAGATCTGGTAGACCTTGTTCAATATCATATCACCACTTATTTTGACAACGAAGTAAGTGGAATACCTCAAGCGCATCACAGATCAGGTAGGCCCCTTAGAACACTCAGCCAGAGGCTCAAGGGAAAAGAAGGCCGCTTCCGAGGCAACCTATCAGGGAAACGTGTCGACTTCTCGAGTCGTACAGTGATCTCTCCCGACCCTAATCTTGACATAAATGAAGTTGGAATTCCCTTGGAAGTAGCTAAGAAACTCACCATACCTGAAAAGGTTACGGAATGGAACGTAGAACGCTTAAAGCAACTTGTGGTAAATGGTGATAAATACCCAGGAGCTAACTATATTATCCGACCTGATGGAGTTAAGATAAGACTTGATTACGTTCAAGACAGGAATGCGGTAGCTTCCGCCCTAGCTCCAGGATACGTGGTTGAAAGGCATCTAGTTGATGGCGACATAGTGTTATTTAATAGACAACCATCATTACATAGGATGTCTATAATGGCGCACACTGCTAAAGTCCTTCCTGGGAGGACGTTTAGGTTACACCCCGCGGTCTGTACTCCTTACAACGCTGACTTCGACGGAGATGAAATGAACCTACATGTTCCACAAGGCGAAGAAGCCAGATGTGAAGCTGAACTCCTTATGCGAGTTCAAGACCAAATACTTTCACCAAGATATGGTGGCCCTATAATTGGCGCTATAAGAGACTTTATAACGGGAGCTTATCTACTGACGAAGGACGACACATATCTGACTAAAGAAGAGTTCATTAACCTCGCAACAATTGGAGGTTACGTAGGCGAACTCCCTGAGCCCGCGAAGAAGGAACCAGAAGCTCTATATCTCGGAAAACAACTCTTCTCACTCTTTCTACCTAAAGGATTCAACTACGTCTTAAAGTCAAGCTGGTATGGAAGACCGGTTGTAATAAAAGACGGTGTTCTAGTCTCAGGTGTAATAGATAAAGCCTCTATTGGCGCGGAAAGGCCGGATAGCGTTCTCCATAGGATTGTGAAAGAATACGGAAGCGAAGTTGCAAAAGATTTTCTTAATTCGATATTACGCGTTATTAAGGCATACATAACTCTAAAGGGCTTCACAATCGGCTACGACGATTTCTGGCTCTCACCCAATGTAATGAAATCTATTAAACAAGGTATAGAGGAAGCTTACAAGCGAATAGAAGACCTACAGAAGCAATACAGCGAGGGGAAACTCACATTAATGAGGGGTCTCTCTCCAGAAGAAGCTCTTGAATTGTATATAGTAAATGAATTGTCGAAAGCACGTGATTCGGCAGGGAAGACTGCTGACAAAAACCTCCCAGATGATAATAGTTCAATTGTGATGGCTCGTACAGGTGCTAGAGGCTCACCATTAAACATTGGACATATGGCTGCAGCACTAGGGCAACAATCGATACGAGGAAAACGTATTATAAGAGGTTATGAGAATAGGACCTTATGTCATTTCAAACCAAACGACCCAAACCCTGATTCAAGAGGGTTCATCAAATCAAACTACAGGGAAGGATTGAATCCACTCGAATTCTTTTTCCACGCAATGGGTGGACGTGAAGGACTTGTTGACACAGCGGTTAGGACGCAACAAAGTGGATACATGCAGAGAAGGCTTGTCAATGCGATGGAGCATCTTAGAGTTGAATATGATCGTACGGTTAGAGACCCTGAAGGAGCGATAATTCAGTTCCTCTACAGCGAAGACGGAGTTGACCCTTCGAAGAGTGATCATGGCAAGGCTGTTAACGTAAATAGACTGATAGAGGCTGAACAGCTTTCTGCAGCCGGTCAACCAGTAAGTGAAAAAGAGCTCGAATCATTGTTATCCAAATATTCTACTAAGCTCAATCCAAAGGTTATAGATGAACTTAGAGTTGCGCTTTCCAAGTCTAAGCTTCCTAAAGTGAATGTTGAACGTGTTTTGGAACGTACTTTAGAGCTCTTCGAACAAGCTTTAATAGAACCTGGTGAAGCGGTTGGGATCGTTGCTGCTCAATCAATAGGTGAACCAAGCACTCAGATGACTTTGAGAACGTTCCACTTTGCAGGTGTGAAGGAGAGAGACATCACACTCGGCCTTCCTAGACTGATCGAGTTGGTTGACGCTAGACGTCAACCATCTACTCCCACAATGGACATTTACTTACTCCCAGAGGTTGCAGGTGACTTGAATGTCGCAAAGAGGATCGCTACTGAAATACGTTTCTCAAAGATAAATGACGTTGTTAAGAGTAGTGAAATTGATCCGAGTGGGCAAATCACAATTGTGTTAGACGTTAACGCAATGAATGAGTTGGTCGTAACTGCTGCAGACGTTGCAGCAGCGATAGAAACGAGCAAAAGAAAGCCTGAAGTGATTGGGGATGACACAATCATAATTATGATGGAAGGCGCAGATCTTCTATCACTGCAAAGGATGAAAACGAAGATGTTAAACAGCAGACTAAAGGGAATACCAGGAATAACTGAGGCAACTGTAGTACGACAAGGAAACGAATGGGTTATTCAGACTAAAGGCTCAAACCTGGCTAAGGTTATTAAGATTGAAGGGGTTGATCCAACTAGGACGATAACCAATGACATCTACGAAATCTGGTCTACTTTAGGGATTGAAGCAGCTAGAGCCGCTTTAGTCAAGGAAATCAGAAGCACCATGGAGGAACAGGGGCTAGAAGTAGATATAAGACACATCTGCCTCGTAGCAGACTTGATGTCAGTAACTGGGTCGTTAAAACAAGTTGGACGCCATGGTGTAGTTGGAGGAAAGGCTAGTGTTCTAGCCAGAGCTGCTTTCGAAATAACAATCCCGACACTCGCGGAAGCCTCAGTAAAAGGTGAAACGGAACAGTTGAAGGGTGTAACAGAAAGTGTTATAGTAGGGTTACCTATTCCAGTAGGGACTGGTATGGTTGATCTGTTTATCACCCAAGGTGAAAAAATAAATGGAAAGGAAAGCGCTTGAAGAATATCTAGCAAAGGTATATAAAAAAGGGAAACTAGTTTACGGCATCAAGGAGGTTGTAGATGAACTGAAAGGGTCTAAGGCCATCATAGCTTCGAAGACTCTTGATCAAAAGAGCCGTCAGAAGTTACAAAGAGACTGCAAAAAGCTTTCAATACCCTTTATAGAATATGATGGAACGTCCCTCGAATTAGGGAAGGCTATTGGGAAAAGGTTTAGAGTCTCAGCTTTGTCAATAAAGTCAACGGGTGGTTACGATATAAAAGAAATCTTCCATGAAGAGCCAAAAAGTTGATATTTGATGCCAAATAAGATAACTTGGTCTTCACAAGAACTTGAATTGATGGCTCTTTTTCAGAGAATAAGTGGGGCAACTGCTAAGGACTGTATAGTTGATCAAAAGATGAACCGTGTGATCTTCTTGGTCAGTGCGGACGAAATAGGTCTTGCAATAGGAAAGAAGGGCTCATGTGTCAAAACCCTTGAAAATATGATTAAAAGGCCAGTTGAAATAGTTGTCTATTCAAATGACCCAATTCAGCTTATAAAAAATGCTTTAAATCGAAAGTACATCAACGAAGTAAGACTTAGTGAGAGACTAGATGGTAGTAAAATAGCTGTCGTCGTTCTCAATAACCCGAAGTTTCAAGGAGCTGTTGTTGGGTTAGGGGGAAAAAATGCTGAGCGAGCTCGCCTTCTAATTCGAAGATACTTCGATATTGCTGATGTAAGAATAGTTGTTCAACCATAGTCTTAAAAAGGAAAATGGTTATATAACTGTAAGAAGTCCGCCTTTCTGCTGATAAGATGGCGAAAAAGTCACCAAAGGGAGAATTTGCGGCTCGAAAGCTGATAAACAAAAGAAAGCATTACAGATGGTCTAGTAAGAATTATGTTAGACGTGCCCTTAGAATCAAAGAGAGGTTTGATCCTCTTGAAGGAGCACCGCAAGCGAGAGGTATAGTTCTTGAAAAAGTAGGTGTCGAATCCAAACAGCCGAACTCCGCCATAAGGAAATGTGTTCGCGTCCAACTGATAAAGAATAACAAGCAGATAACCGCATTCTTACCTGGTGATGGAGCACTAAACTATATCGATGAACATGATGAGGTTCATGTTGAAGGTATAGGAGGCACCCTAGGGCGCTCCATGGGAGACATTCCAGGTGTGCGGTTTAAAGTGTTTAAGGTGAATGGAATTTCTTTGCCAATGCTTGTTTTAGGTAAGAAAGAGAAACCTAGGAGGTAGATTTAATGTCGAAGTCTGAAGCCTCAAACCTTCTGTTATTTGGAAAGTGGAGTTTTAAAGATGTTAAGGTTGAAGACATCACTCTTAAGACAGCGATAAACATCAATCCAACATTACTGCCACATTCTTTTGGGCGGCATGCTAACCAAAAGTTCGCAAAGTCCAAAACCAATATCGTTGAACGATTAGCTAATGTATTAATGCATTTTGGAAAGAAGTACGCCAAAAACACAGGAAGAATGGGTGGGAAAAAGTACAACTCTCTCAAGATTGTGAGATCCGCGCTTGAAATAATTCATCTTAAGACAGGTCAGAATCCTTTGCAAGTTCTTATAAAGGCAATAGAGAATAGTGCACCTAATGAAGACACTACTCGACTGATGTATGGTGGTGTCGTTTACCACGTCGCAGTTGATATATCACCTCAAAGGCGTGTTGACTTGGCTTTAAGGTTTATATCAGAAGGGGTTAGGGAAGCAACGTTCAATAAAACAACTTCTATAGAAGAAGTTTTAGCAGATGAATTAATTCTAGCCGCCAACAACGATCAAAATAGTTATGCTGTGAAGAAGAAGAACGAGCAGGAACGCATCGCGATGTCATCTAGATAGACCTAACAAGTTCACGGTATTGAGCACGCCTCCAATCATATAATTTACCTTCTATCTTAGAACCTTGTTTAAAGTGCTCTGAACCATAGAGTTTATATAATCAGTTTGAAGTTCAAAATTGGTGCAAGGTGTAAACTATGTCTAGTAAACCACATCTTAACCTGGTGGTAACAGGCCATGTTGACCATGGGAAGTCAACTACAATGGGCCATTTCCTCGTAGAAATGGGTGGAATCGATCGTAGAGTGATTGAAGAGTACGCTAAGGAATCTGAAAAAATCGGTGCTGGTGACACATTTAAGTATGCTTGGGTACTTGATCGACTAAAGGATGAAAGGGAACGCGGTGTAACAATAGACCTGGCCTTTCAGAAATTTGAAACAAAGAAGTACTATTATACGCTCATTGACGCCCCAGGGCATAGGGACTTTGTTAAGAACATGATCACTGGTGCAAGCCAAGCAGATGTTGGAATTGTAGTTCTCTCAGCTAAACCAGGGGAAACTGAAGTAGGCGTTGGTTTTGGAGGGCAGACAAGGGAGCACTCATTCTTACTTAAGACATTAGGTGTTCAGAGCATAATTGGAGTTATAAACAAAATGGACGATGCAACGGTTAAGTATTCAGAAGCTAGATATAAGGAGGTAAGAGCAGAATTTGAGAAACTACTAAGAATGACAGGATACGATGTTACAAAAATACCGTTTATCCCAGTTTCAGGTTGGGTTGGAGACAATTTAACACAGAGATCAACAAATATGCCATGGTACAAGGGTCCAACTTTGTTGGAAGCATTGGATCAAGTGCCTGAACCAACTAAGCCGACTGATAAACCCTTCCGTATGCCTGTACAGGATGTCTACTCTATTACCGGTGTTGGCACTGTACCTGTAGGAAGAATTGAAACAGGTGTTGTAAAGCCAGGTGATAAGGTAGTCATAAATCCAGGCAACTTGGTAGCTGAGGTTAAATCGATTGAAATGCATCATCAACCGATAGAGAAGGCCATCCCTGGTGATAACGTTGGAATGAACCTCAGAGGTGTATCCAAAACCGACTTAAAGAGGGGATTTGTCATAGGAAATGCTGACAACCCTCCAACTGTAGCAAAAGAGTTTATCGCTCAAATAATCGTAATATATCATCCTTCAGCTATATCTGCTGGTTACACCCCTGTCCTACATGCTCACACTGCTCAGGTTGCGACGACGTTTAAGGAGATCTTAGCTAAGATCGACCCAAGGAGTGGCCAAGTTGTAGAAGAGAAACCTAAATCAATTAAGACAGGTGATAGTGCGCTAGTAAGGCTTGCTCCATTAAGGCCTTTAGTGATCGAACCATATAGTCAAATACCTCAGCTAGGTCGTTTCGCAATTCGTGATATGGGTACTACGATAGGCGCTGGTATTGTGAAAGAAGTTACAGTAAAAGGCTAATAACCATTAATTCTACACAGGAGCGGTGTGTACCTGTTGCCAGGTAAAGCAAAAATAATACTAACGAGTACAAACGTCAAGCTACTGAACGATGTTTGCGAACAGATAAAGTCAATTACTGAAAAGACTGGGGTAAAGATGCGTGGCCCCGTTCCTTTACCTACGAAGAGAAGAAAGATCGTCACAATGAAGGCTCCAAGTGGTCAAGGCACAAAAACATATGATAAATGGGAATTAAGAATCCACAGAAGATACGTGGAAATCGATCAAGATGAACGCACCTTAAGACAGTTCATGCGTTTGAAGATGCCTGAAGAAGTACAGCTTCGAGTTGCTTTAACCTAAATTTTTTATTTTATCGCTTTAAGTACACGTTCGAGAAACTGGGCTTCTGGCAACGCTCCTGTAAACTCCACTTTCTCGTTCACTATAACTTTAGGAACAGATACTACCCCATACTTTTCTGCTAGTTGGGTGAACTCTGTAGCATCTATTGTTTCTGCTACTATGAACTTGCTTTCTAAGGCCATTTGATGCGAAGTTCTCACAGCTGAAGGGCAGTAGGGGCATGTAAGTGTTATAAAGACTTTGATGTTTACAGGCTCTTCTATTTGATTAAGGTTCTCCTTTGTTGAGTTAGAAAGTCTCGTTCTCCAATTTGATACATCTATAATATCGTCAAGGATTGTTCTGAATTCGTAGCCTGCAGGTATTCCATAAAACTTTATTCTCATGTTATTTTCCTTCCCAATTATTATCGCTGGAGCAATTTCGACTTGGTGTTCTTTCGCCTTTTCTTCATCTCTTACTAAATCGTATGATTCAATCTTTATTTTGTCTATAGTTTGAGCGAGTTCCTCCATCAATTGTTTTGCTTCTTTGCAGTATTCACAGTCTTGTTCTTTGGTAAAGATTAGTACCCTTACCTCGTCACGTAATTGGTTTGCGAGAGATTGTCTTATCTTTTCCCTTTCTTGTTCTGATAGTAGGCTCATGAATCTGGTTATTTCCTTGGATTTTTAAAGATTCCTTTTTAATAAGGTATTATTTCACTGTAACTGATTTAGCTAAGTTCCTCGGTTTGTCAGGGTCAAATCCACGTAGTACTGCAAGTTGGTATGATAGGATCTGTATCGGTATTATTTGCGTTATCGGATTAAGTATTCCAACATCGGGCGTTTTGATGAAGAAGTCAAATATCTCGTTATTTTCTGAATTTACTCCTATGATGTATCCTCCACGTGCTTTTATCTCCATTGCATTTGAAATTATTTCCATCTCAGTTTCTTTAGAGGAGAATACAATGCATGGTGTACCTTCCTCTATTAAGGCTATAGTTCCATGTTTCAATTCACCTCCGCTGAAGCCTTCCGCGTGTATGTAGGATACTTCCTTAATCTTCAACGCTGCCTCTAGTGCTGTTGGGTACTGTAACCCCCTACCTATTGTAAATATATGCTCTTTGTCCTTAAGTTTGTCTGCAAGGCGTCTAATGTGGTCTCTTGTACTTGCTGAAGTCAAGTTATATATTATGTTCCACAAATACTTTAATCTAGCTTTTCCTTCCTCATACCTTCCTGCGACGGTATGTGCTAATAGGGCAAGTACTGCGAGCTGTGCGGTGTATGTTTTGGTGGAGAGTACACAGACCTCGGGTCCTGTGTTAAGCATAAGGGCATGGTCTGAGCTTCTGTGAAGGGAAGATCCGACAACATTCACAATTGATATGATCTCAGCGTTCTTTCTTTTCGCTGCTCTTACAGCATCCAGAACATCTATTGTCTCCCCACTTTGAGAAACTGCAATGACCAGTGTTTGAGGCGTTAAGTAATCCTCGTAGTTTGAAAACTCTGATGCTAATATTACGTTTATGTGCATTTTAGCTATCTTTGAGAATATGTAGCTCGCCGAGAGGCAGGCATGATAGGAGCTTCCGCATGCAACGAAAAAGACGCCTTTAGCATCTTTTATTGCGTTAGCTACGGCAAATAGAGTTGATTCGTCTTGATTAGCTGCTTTTTGAACTGTCTCCACTTGCTCTGAAATTTCTTTCATCATGAAGTGGTCGAAGTCACCTTTTTGAGCTTGCTCAATGCTCCAATCTACGCTATGGATGGGTCTTGACACCTCCCTACCTTCCTGGAGGGAATAGAACTTGACTTCATAGTTTCCGTTCAGGACTATGAAGTCTTTATCATGCACGTACATGACGGTTTTTGTGTGCTCAAGGAATGCTGGTATATCACTTGCGATAAAGTTCTCGTTTTTGCCTAATCCAACTACGAGTGGTGAACCATTTCTTGCTGCCACTATCTTTCTTTCTCCTTCGTGCATAGCTAGTATGGCGTAATATCCATCTAGTTGTTTGACCGCATCCTTTGTTGCTTGTTCAAAATCTTTTCCCTTACGCATTTCGAATTCTATTAAGTTTGGAATGGTCTCTGTGTCGGTCTCACTATAGAAGTTGAAACCATTCCCCTGTAGCATGCTTTTAATCCCTTGGTAATTTTCTACTATCCCATTATGAATGACATATATTTTTTTGTTATTTGAGACATGGGGGTGTGCATTCTCCTTTGTTACCCAACCATGGGTCGCCCACCTCGTATGTCCTATGCCAACCGTTCCATCCATAGAGAGGAAATCCAATTTTCTGTTGATATCTTCAACCCTGCCAATATCCTTTTTTACTTGGATTCCCTTTTTCTCGTCTAACGTAGCTATTCCTGCAGAATCATATCCTCTATACTCCAGCCTTTTAAGTCCATTATAGATTATCCCAGCAGCGTTTTTTTCTCCGATATAGCCGATTATTCCGCACATTGGACAAACGTAAGATTTGCAGGTATAAATTTACCTATGATGGATGCTTTTTTAATATTAATCTTTTCTAACGTTATGGTTCTGTGTTATGAAGTTTATATAAAGACTTATAAACCGTAATATAATATTATAAATGGATTTAAAATGGGTGATGCGTGGTTAATAGTTAAGGACCAAAGTAGGAGTCTGCAATCAACTACAAAGTTATTCTTTGAAGGCACGCCTGCGAAGGTTTTGGCGAATAAAATTAGCTGGGAGATAATTAGCTCGTTGGAAAAGGGGCCAAAATATGCTAGAGAGATCGCCAAAGAACGCTCTTTAAACGAGCAGAGTGTCTACTACCATGTAAAGAAACTTTTAGAGTGTGGGATAATTAAGGTTGTAGAAGAACGAAGCATTAGAGGTGCTAGTGCAAAGAGGTTGTCTCTTTCAGGTGATGGTGTTTCGATACTGTTCAGAAAACCTAGTAAGGAGGTACTAAAACCTTACACTTCGAATGATAAGCTCTGTTTATTCTTTAAAGACTTTGTAAAGGGCGATGCCTTTGACGGCTACATCGTTGTAGGATCACCTGAACCCCATGGCCCTTTTAGAGCTGTTGCACGGGATGGGCATTATGCTGCTCAGCTCTCCTATTACCTAGGTAAGTGTTTTGGTTATCCAACCAATTTTTTTGTTCGCCTAGATACTGACATAAAGGCTGAGAAGCTTTATGATGAAAACCTTGTTCTAATTGGTGGTCCGATTACGAACCTTCTAGTATCGGAATTAAATCAGTACCTTAAAGTTAAGTTTATTGAACCTAACTATTGGTCTGGAATTATTGATAACGAAGGTAACGTGTTCAGTGGGGAAACAGATGCTTTGATCACAAAGATTAGGAATCCATTTGACAGAAGGAAATGTGTTATTGCCGTCGCGGGGGTAAGACATCAAGGGACAAAGTCGGCTATAATTGGTATGACTGAATGCGCTGAGGATGTGCTTAAGAGCTATAGTGGCCAAACTAACTATGCGTTGATAATTAAAGGCTTTGACCAAGATGGTGATGGGAAGGTGGATCACACAGAAGTTCTAAGAACATACTCGTATTGATTTTTATTCTAGGTTTAGGTGGCTACTTTTGAGTAAAGTTAGGGCTCACCTGTTCATATCTGGTAGAGTACAAGGAGTGTTCTATAGGGACAGCATGCGAAGGAAGGCCATAGAGTATCAAGTTTTCGGGTGGGTTAGAAACCTCCCAGATGGTAGGGTTGAAGCTATCTTAGAAGGTGATTCTTCACAAGTAGATAAAATCATTGAATGGTGTAAGAAAGGGCCACCCTACGCCCAAGTAGATAGGGTAGAAAGCTATATAGAACCATATAGAGGTGTGTTTCATGATTTTAAGATATTATATTAAAAGGTTTTTATGTGGCTGTCTTTACTAAAAAATTAGAAGAGAGAATACGTCTGTTACTCTCCAAGTATCCTAAGAGCTTCTTCAACGGATACGTTTTCGTGAATGATCTTGACGATTGCTCTAGTCATCCTCTCTGGATCTTTGTGTTGCCATATGTTCCTCCCTATAGTTCCACCGATTGCCCCTGCATTCACACTATCTTTGATCATTTTCAGAAGATCAGTGGTGCTCTCCATCTTAGGCCCACCCATAACAGTTATTGGTACTGGGCATGCTTTGACAACTTCTTTGTATTCCTGAGGAGTTCCTGTGTAAGCGGTCTTCACCATGTCTCCTCCTAGTTCAGCACCTATCCTCGCAGCTTTCTTTATCTCGTCAATCTGATATATTGTCTTCCCTTGGGCGTCTACGGGTACAACTTCAGCCATGTAAGGGATCCCCCATTCCTCTGCTGCAAGTCCTATTGCACTAAACTGGTTGTATTTCTCTTCACTTAATGGTACACTACCGAAATATGTTGTTTTAACAGCGTCCACACCAAGTTTGACAGCTAACTTCACGAAGCTCGGGTCGAAGGGGATCGTCATGACTATCCCTATTCTTCCACTCGCGTAGCTCGCTATCTTCTTAGCTATACCAGGATTTACTAGTAAGGCATCCGCCCCTCCTTGTGCTACCTTTCTCACAGTTTCTTCGATATTTTCGATACCTTTGGTCATCCCTATCATACCATGGTCAAGTGCTATTACCAAGTGCTTTCCATCCTTTGCTACAATTCTACCCATTCTCAAAACTTTGCCTGAATTCATTTATCGTTCACTCGACAAACCCTAAGTTTGCGTTTTATTAAATATTATTGTCTATATATTAAAGACTACTAAGATAGGTTTAAATAAAGGGTTTACTCTGACCTATTAAGATCAAATACGTAAGGACTTATTGACGCAGGTTATCTTTAAAAATATTTATTAAGCCATCTCTCCAAATGTAATCATATGTCTAGTAATACGGTTTGGATTATGAGGGACTATGCAAGGTGTACAGGTTGTCGAAGATGCGAAATCGCTTGTTCACTCTATCATGAAAAGAAGATATGGCCTGAAGCATCTAGAATCAAGATCTTTATGCTTGTCCCAGGGCTTGAAGTTCCTCACTTATGCACTCAATGCCATGACTACCCATGTGTTGAAGCTTGTCCAACAAAACCTAAAGCATTATCTGTAAATCAAAAGACCGGCGCTGTGATAGTGGATCGAGATCTTTGCATCAGCTGCGGTAAATGTATTCGAGCCTGTCCAGGTCATGTTCCATTCCTTCACCCAGGAGATAACAAGGCTACGATATGTGATCTATGCGGTGGTGATCCTCAATGTGTGAAAATATGCCAAGAAGCTAGGTATGACTGCTTAAGAGCCATTCCTTACCCTGTAGGGCAAGGTGAAGCTGTTCATCATAGAGTTTACGCGAAGACTCCTAAGCAGATTACAGAGGGTTTGACAGAGCTCATCTTCGGTGAAAAAATGGAGGTGTGAACGTGATGAGAGGATATGCTGGAAAGTTTGCAGAAGTAGACCTCACAACAGGTAAAGTTAGCCAAGTCAAGTTCGAGGAAGATCTCCTCAGAAAATATATCGGGGGTAGAGGACTTGCCACTAAAGTTTTATGGGACCGACTTGGCGAGAAATGGGATAAGGTTGATCCTCTCGGCCCTGAAAACGTCCTAACAATCTTCTCAGGTCCTTTAACAGGATACTACCCAGGTGGGAGAGTCTGTATTTCAGGTAAGTCGCCACAAAGTAATGGAATAGTAGGAAGTACTATGGCAGGAGAATTTGCAGTTGAACTAAAGTGCGCAGGTTGGGATGGTCTTATAGTAACAGGAAAGGCGGAAAAACCATCCTACATACTTATGAAGGACTCTTCAATTGAAGTGAGAAACGCTAATCACGTATGGGGAAAAGATGGGAAGCAAACACTTCTGACCTTATCTAAGGAAGTTAGAGAAGAATGGAATAAAAAATATCCTAGTAGGGAGTGGAGGGAACCTTCTATGATATATATCGGCCCAGCTGGAGAAAATAAGTGTAGGATTGCAGGTGTTCAAGGAAAGTTCGCTCATGGTGCAGGTTACGGTGGATATGGAGCGGTTATGGGTTCAAAGAACTTGAAGGCTGTTCTAGCAAGAGGCACTGGTCCCTTACCGGATGCTGCTGACCCAGATAAAGTATACAAGATGATAGACGAGGCGTCTAAGTCACTTTACACAAATGACATATTCAGGAGATGGGGTACAGGTTATCTAGGTTACGCGGTGGGGAACACGCAAAGTTCAGAGCCTGTTCGAAACTGGCAAGAGGAATGGCATGATGAAAAATCTTTTAGTGTGGATCAGTTTGAGAGCAGAGTGTGGGTTAAGAGGTATTGGGCTGACTTTGGATGTCCAACTGCGTGTGAGAAACTATCTGTTGTTAGAGTTGGTGAATTCAAGGGAGCCGTAACCGATAACCCTGATTACGAAACTCAAGCATACGTTGGGACAAACTTGGGTATCTTCACACCAGAAGCTAATGTGTACGTAAATTCTATGATTGAGGATCTTGGATTCTGTGGTATCCAAGGTGGCAATGTACTAGGATTTGCAGGTGAACTTTATCAAAGAGGGATTTTAACAAAGGAGGATTTGGGTGGTATAGACCTGAAATGGGGTAATGCAAAAGCCTTCACGAAGTTAGCTGAGATGATTGCTTTCAGAAAGGGGTTGGGTGATATATTAGCTGAAGGTACTTACAGAGCTTCACTAAAACTAAGTCAAATTAAAGGAAAAGACTTGACAAAATATGCTGTTCAATGTAAGGGTGTATCTATTGGTGCACATGGGATAAGGAGCGGTTTAGACTATCCCCAGTTGATGTCCTATCCCTGTTCTGTTCAAGGTGGTGACCATACCTCAGTCGCTTATTTGCCAGTAACACATCCAAGTAGTGAGCATGTAACTCTTTTACAGGATTCAGGTGTCTATTGTATGTTTAATCAGTTTACGGTGACTCCACAATTCCAAATAGACTTCCTAAACGCTGTCACAGGTTTCAACATATCGTTTGACGAGTGGTTCTATGAAGATGCGAAGAGGATACTAACGATACAAAGGTCGGCTTTGTTGATCGGAGGACCTGATGCCTCTTGGGTTGGGGTAGACGATAATCCTCCTAGATTTTATGAACCGCTACCTTCTGGGCCGTGTAAGGGTAAAACCGCTAATAAAAATGAGTTTGAAAAGATGAAGAATGAGTATTACAAAGAACTCGGATGGGACGGCGAAGGTGTGCCAACTTCAAAGAGCTTGAAGGAACTAGGTTTAGAAGATGTGGACAAGGTTCTGAAGAAGAAACTGAAACTCTGAAGGGCTCTCTCTTCCTTTACTTCTTTTTTATTATTGCTATCGCTACTACAATAGCGATAGCTACTAATATGAATGTTAACTCCATTAGACTGGAAATCGTTCTAAGGAGAAGTCCGATTAATAACACTAAGGCTATTAGAAGTATTCCTAACCCTAATTTCCGAACTCTTATTGTGAAAAGTAAGAGTATTATTGCAAACGTGATGGCGAGTAAGCTAAATAATGCCATTTTATTAACACTGTCTTTGTGGGCCTAGCTTGTTTATTAAGCTAGCTTGCTCAGTTTTTCTACGTCTTCAGGGTTAAGCCTCCAGCCTATTGCATTGAAGTTTTCGATTATATGTTCTTCCCTGACCGCTTTTGGAATTGGGACGGCCTCTCTGCATATTAAATAGTTTAACGCAATTTGGTTTACAGTTTTATTATATTTTGAAGCTAACTCTGTTAGCAGTGGATGGCTCATTTTCCCTTTCTCTAAGGGCGTATAAGCAATTATCCTGATGTTATTCTGCTTTGCGTATGAAAGAAGTTCTGGTTCCACGTTCGACTTGTTTAGAACACTGTATCGAACTTGGTTCGCGACTATCTCATGTCTTCTTACGCTTTCTGTCGCCTCTTTAAGCTCATTGATATTAAAGTTGCTGACGCCAATGTATCTGACTTTACCTAGGTCTACGAGGTCTTCAAGAGCTCTTACCGTCTCACTAATAGGGATTTGAGGGTTTGGCCAGTGTATTAGGTACAGGTCTAAGTACTTTGTCTGGAGCCGTTTTAAACTTGCATCTGCTGACTTTAATACGTCATTATATTGTAAGTGGTTCGGCCAGACCTTGGATGTTATGAAGAAATCTTCCCTGTTAAAACCTTCCAAAGCCTTGGCAATAAGCTCTTCTGTATGCCCACCTCCATAGTATTCCGCTGTATCGATGAGCGTGTACCCTACTTCAAAGGCTTTTCTTAACGCTTTGATGTAATAATCATCTTGAGAACGGTCTGGCTCCTGTGCTCCTCCTATACGCCAAGTACCATACCCGAGTATTGGGATTCTCCCATTCTTGCCAAGTTTAAAGTATTCCATCAAGTGTAATACCTGCTCTTTTTTTATAAAGGTTAGGTTCAAATAGTATAAGCGTTTTCTGATTCCGTCTATTGTTGTGAGGGAAGACCAAAACAATTTTTAAACTGTAGATGGTGGACTAACATTGTGAACACTAGGATTAAATCTGATGAAGTTTTCATTCCGAGTAACGAAGTGGTTGAAAGGGCTACGCTCAAGGACTACGAGGAAGTCTATCGCCAATCTATCGAAGATGTGGAAGGATTCTGGGATAAGGCTGCTAAGGAAATCGAATGGTTCGATTCTTGGGCTAAGGTTTTGGAGTGGAACTATCCTAGGGCGAAATGGTTTGTCAAAGGTAAATGCAACATAGTTCATAACACACTTGATAGGCACGTTAAGAGTTGGAGAAAGAATAAGGTGGCGATATACTGGGAGGGTGAACCTGGTGAAAGACGTGTAATAACATACGGTGAATTATACAAGAAAGTCAATAAGCTTGCTAACGCTTTGAAGAAGCTTGGAGTAAGGAAGGGTGATTTCATAACAATATACCTTCCTATTCTACCTGAGCAGGTAATCGCTATGCTTGCATGTGCGAAGATTGGCGCTATACATAACGTGGTATACTACGGCTATAGCGCGCGAGTTCTTAGAGAAAGGATAATGGAAACCTCCTCTAGGATTTTAATCACTTCTAATGGAGCCTATTACGGCGGTAAACTCACCGTCGTTGCCAACGTTATCTCACAGCTTTCCCAATGTCCTCCATTAGAATATGTCATAATTAAGAAGAGGGTTGACATACCTATTATAACAGAACAATATCAACCGATCCGCGGAGCTGAACCAAAGTACATTTATTGGGACGAGTTGGTCAATGGCGCACCTGACGTTGCTGAATGTGAAATAATGGATTCGAGCGACCCATTATTCATAATTTACACCTCTGGTACAGCAGGTAAACCTAAAGGTATTGTTCACTCCCACGGAGGTTATATGGTCGGTTCCTATTTAACAACGAAGCTCGTATTTGATATCAAGGATGAGGATGTGTACTGGTGTACCGCTTCCCCTGGGTGGATTACAGGGCACACTTATGTTGTTTATGGGCCGTTAATTAACGGGGCTACTATCCTAACATATGAGGGTGACTTAAACTATCCTAGCCCAACTAGGTGGGCTAAACTCATCGACGATTACGGTGTAAGTGTGTTTTACACGATACCAACTTATATTAGAGGTTTTATGCTCCAAGACGAGTTACTGCGAAAATATTCGCTTCACTCTTTAAGGCTTCTTGGTACGGTAGGTGAACCGATTGACCCAGCAGCATGGAAATGGTTCCATAAGGTCGTAGGCAAAGGTAGATGCCCCATAATTGACACATGGTGGCAGACCGAAACAGGTGTTATACTAATAACCAGTTTTCCTTCTATGGCACTTAAACCAGGTTCTGTTGGTAAGCCTTTTCCTACGATTAAAGCGGGAGTGATTTCCCCAACAGGCGAACCTCTGAAGGAGGGAGAGGAAGGGATGTTAGCTATTAATGGTCCTTGGCCTGGTCTTATGGAGACTGTTTACCAAGACCCAAGAAAGTACATCGACTATTGGGACTTGGTTCAAGGATGGTATGTGACTGGTGACATTTGCTCTATTGACAAGGATGGTTACTTCTGGATAAAAGGAAGGTCGGACGACGCTATTAAGATAGCTGGTTATAGGATAGGGACTGCAGAAATAGAGAAAGCAGTCTTATCGCATCCAGCTGTTATTGACGCAGCTGTTATAGGGAAACCCTTGCCATCTGGTGGGGAATCTGTGAAGGTGTTCTTGATTTTAAAGGATGGATGGATTCTGGACGAAGAACTTGTAGATGAAATCAGAAGAAGAGTATTAGAGTATATAGGTCCAATCGCTGTTCCATCTGAGATAGAAGCTATTAACGAGTTACCGAAGACGAGAAGTGGGAAGATACTAAGGAGGCTTCTAAGAGAAAGGGAGCTGGGGAGAAAGGCTTTTGAATATGATAGTTAAGGATTAAATATTCTATCAAACAAAAGGACGCTGGTGCGAATGGAAGTTCAGAGTATCTTAGAGCAGGCTCTTTTAGAAGGCAGGAAGAACCTACTTGAAAACGAAGCATACAAAGTTCTATCCTCATATAATATTCAAATTTCCCCATATAAACTTGTGCATTCTCTTAAAGAAGCAGAAGATGCTGCAAAGATGATAGGTTTTCCTGTTGTTCTTAAAATCGTCTCCCCTGACATCATCCACAAGAGTGATATAGGAGGCGTAAAGATCGGAATTGAGAACCTTTCTCAGTTAAGGGAATGCTACGGAGCCCTAATGGATAGTGTTGAAAAGAACGCTCCTAATGCGAAGATAGTAGGTGTCCTAGTGGTGAAGATGGCACCTAAGTCTGTTGAGGTAGTTATTGGCATGTTACGTGACCCAACCTTTGGTCCTACAGTAATGTTCGGGCTTGGGGGTGTCCTTATTGAAATTATGAAGGATGTTGTATTTAGAATCGCTCCAGTTGATAAAAAGGAAGCCCTTGAGATGATAAAAAAGGTTAAAGGCTTCCCTTTACTATCAGGTTTTAGAGGTTCGAAGCCTCTTGATTTAGAATCTTTAGCTGACCTAATTAGTAATGTCTCAAAGATCGCTGTAGAAAACCCGCTGATAGATCAGATGGATCTGAACCCTGTTATAGTGTATGAGAGAGGGTTGGCCGTAGTTGATGCAAGGATAATATTGAAACCATAAGGTTACCATATTATGTTTATAATAGGTTTTTAGTTGTTTTTATTCGACTTTTAAGTCGAGTCTACTAATCCCATAAGATTGAGATCTTAAGGTGAACCCAAGCTTCTTAGCTACATGTATCATAACTGCGTTATCGCTAAGAACATATACAAAGTACTCTCTTATCCCATTTTCCTTTCCAATGTTTATCAAATAATTTAGCATAGCAGTTCCTAAGCCCTTAAGCTGCCATTTATCTTGTACTACGATTGAAATTTCAGCCCTTATATTGTCTTCTACAAAATACCTTGCATCAGCTATAATACTTAGCTCAGACGGTGTAGTCGGTGAAGCGACAAGTGCAAACTCTTCTTCCGCCTTGATGTAAACCATCTTCGAAACCTCTTCTAGTGTAAAGGGTCTTCTAAGCTTAAAGAATCTGTTATAAACAGTCTCAGGGGAAAGAGATGCAAACATCGATAAAAGTGCTCTCTCATCTCCTCCTCTTATCTGTCTAACAATCGCCTGCGAACCATCCTTTAAAGTAACTGTTTTAATATACTTGTCTGCTTTTTCTGGAAGAGATGACATTTTTTATTCCCTCAGATTACTTTGATACCCCGTTTTCCTTAAGAAACATCCCATAGTATGCAAGTGCGTACAGCGCTCTTGCTGCTCTCTCAGGGGCATTAAATGAAGGTACCCTGAACTTCTCAAATCTTGCCCTTATTTCCTGTGCCATTTCAGTAGCGCCGATGTCAACAGCAATTACCGGTTTAGATTTCTCAAAGGCTGGTCCCGCAACCTTCCCTACTATATCATCCATTACGAATGGTGTGTGGTGTAACGTGATAACAAGGATTGCGTTTACTTTAGGATCATCTAGTAGTATATTCAAAGCCTCTCTGAACCCGTCGCTCGACACCTGAGCTGAGAGGTCAACAGGGTTTGCATAGGACATTATCGGCGGAAAGACTCCTTCTTCAACCTTTTGTTTAAACAATTGTTTAGTTCTTTCTGAAAGCTCGACGACTTGAAGCCCGGAGTCTTCAAGTGCGTCTGCAGCTAATATTCCTGGGCCACCGGCATTTGTGAGAATAACTGCATTATTGCCAAGGGCTGGGGGTTGATATAATAGGGCACGACCCATGTCAAAGAGTTCCTCAATTGTATTTGCCCTTATAACTCCACATTCTTCAAAAGCGGCTTGATATATCTGATCAATTCCCGCTAAGGAACCAGTATGGGACGCTGCCCCTCTCGCACCAGATTTTGATTTTCCAACCTTTAGTGCAACTATCGGTTTCTTTAGGCTGGTGTTTTTTGCTGCTTTAAGGAACCTTCTACCATCGCTGACCGACTCTAAGTAGAGGAGGATAACTTTAGTTAAACGGTCTTCCATGAAGTATTCTAAAAGCTCCGACTCATCTACGTCGGCTCTGTTCCCAAAGCTTACAAAACATCTTAACCCTAAGTTTATCCCAGCCATGTAGTCTAGTAAGGCGGCTCCGAGTGCTCCGCTTTGGCTGATCAGAACTATGGATCCTGGGCGAGGTCTTGGTGTTGCAAGCACCTCTTTTCCTGTTGACAATTGTTTGAATTCAGGTAAAAAAAGTGAATCAACACCAGTAAATGGGTCAAAGACCCCTAAACAGTTTGGGCCTATAATTCTAATCCCATACTTTTTAGCAACGTTGACTACTTGATTTTGCAGGTCAACATTACCTACCTCCTTAAAACCGGAGGAAATAATTATACATGCTTTTACCCCTACCTGCCCCGCCTCCTCTAAGACCTCTGGTACGGCTGGTGCAGGTATTGCGACAATAACTAAATCAATAGGTGCATCGACATGCTTTAATGACTTGTAGCATTTAGTGTTGAAGATGATCTCGTGCTTTAGATTGATTGGGTAGATCTTTGCCTTTAAGATCCCCTTCTCCATATTCATTATCAAGGTATGTGCTACAACACCACCTACCTTTGTGGTATTAGGTGAGGCACCCACTATGGCTATAGAAGATGGTTCAAAGAAGGGTCTAAGTGACATCCTAGTTCAAATTGGCTCAAACCCGCGTCTTAAAAAACTTTTTACAGAGATTTTTGCGCTAAACCCCTTATTTGCAGTCTACTTACACTGTTCTCCTAACTCGTTTAGTATCTCTTTCGCTCTGTCCACCCTAACCTTCTTCTCTTCCACCATTTTGGCTGCTACTTGGTCTACCATCTTCCCCGTGGCTCCGGCCATTATGGCGATGTTTCTTGCATGAAGCTTCATATGTCCTTTTTGAATTCCTTCAGTAGCCAAGGCTCTTAAGGCTGCAAAGTTTTGAGCTAGCCCCACTGCAGCGATCACTTCACCAAGTTCGTTTGCATTTTTTGCGCCGATGATCTTTGTGCAGATTTTGGCGACAGGGTTGGACTTTGTGGCGCCTCCAACTAAACCTACTGCCATCGGGACTTCTATTGAACCTACCAAGTCTCCATCTGAGCTCTTCTCCCACTTAGTTAGGGAACGGTATCTCCCACTTATTGCTGCATAAGTATGCGCCCCTGCCTCTATTGCTCTTGTGTCGTTTCCAGTAGCTAAAACTACAGCTGTTATACCGTTCATTATGCCTTTGTTATGTGTTGCACATCTGTAAGGGTCTGATTCGGCGAATGCGTATGCGTCGAGTATGGCATCTATAACTTGATCCCCCCCAACTACCTCTTTATCGAAGACCGCTGAAGCCCTTGCTAACCTGAAGGTCGCTAGGTTGCTGACGATCCTTAAGACCACTACTCCACCCGTTATCTCTTCTACATGTTCTGCTACTGCTTCTGCCATTGTGTTTACTATGTTTGCTCCCATCGCATCTTTACAATCGACATAAAGTTCTACGACCAGCATTTCCCCTCTAGTTGTAGATATCACCCTTGCTCCAACGTCTCTTGCTCCCCCTCCGAGTGAAATTAAAAATGGGTCTTGTTGGTTTGCGAGCTTTAAAATCTCATCCTTTCTTCTCAAGACTTCGATCCGCGCTCTATGAGGGTCACTCAACTTGATTACTTGGACTTGGGCGATCATAACTGGTTCTGTACTCGATGTAAAGAAACCTCCTTTTACCCTTGCCATCTTCGCTGCGTTACTTGCAGCAGCGACAACAGAAGGTTCTTCAGTTGCCATTGGTATCAAATAATCTTTTCCATTGATCAGAAAGTTAATTGCGATTCCAAGTGGTACAGGCATTATTCCTATAACATTCTCTATCATCTTCTCAGCTAGGTCGATCTTCAAGGAGGATGTTGCAGTGAGGTGGCCAACTTCTTCATCTGTGAGGTTCGCGAAGGCTTTAACTATATTTAATCTCCCATTTAAGTCAAGCTTATAAAATCCTGGAATTTGTGACGTGTGCTCCATAGTTAGTCTTCATAAAACAGGTGGTTTATAAGTAAAGTGTTATCCTTAATCGATTAGTCAAAAGACTAACTGTTAGGAGTAGTGATCGTCCAGTTGAAGGTAGAAAGCTTCTTAAATGGTTGTCAGATGGATTACTGCAAGATTTAAATATTCTCAGTTTGTCATTCGGCGTCAATGCCGGATTCGATCAAAAGGTTTTCAGTTTCGATCGTCTTCTCCTCTATCTTTGTTATCCTCTCCCTTATTCCTATAGGAACAAGTTTCATAGGAGGGATTGGTAGGTTCCAACTTTCTATAATCCTACCGCCTTTGACTGGGTGGTTAATCGGACCATATTATGGTTCGATGTCAATGGCTATTGGTTCAATCATTAGTGGCTTCTTTTTCCCTACCTCACCATTTGGTTTTATGGGGTGTATTATCCCTGCATCAGGCGCATTATTCGCTGGTTTCATTAGAAGGGATAGGTCTATCTTATCTGCTGTATACCTTATTGCGTTTGCTTTGCTTTTCTCATTCGTTTACCCTATTGCTTGGTGGTTCACCATCCCACACCTCTTTGCTGCCTTGCTCTGTATACTAACCGATCTAGTCAACTCTCATAAGGTTCAAGTGCTATTTGGCACCTTCTCATCCACATTCTCTCAGCAGGCAACTGGCACAATTTTGACCATCCTACTTCTAAAACTAACTGCCGAAGACTACTTTTTAATCCTCCCATTAACCATGTATGAGAGAACTATTGCCGCTGTGGGCTCATTTTTACTTATTCTCGCTGTTGAGAGACGTCTGAAGACTTCCTATATCTTTCCATGAAAAATATTATATACTTCTGGATGAACGTTTATATGAGAAGGTTTGAGCGAGGAAGATATTAAAAAAATTGCGAATACTAAATTATGGATTGAAGAGAGGATAAAGTCCCTGGAAAGGGAAATCGACGTTCTACGTGAGACCCTAACTGTCTTAGATAGTTTTCTACTGCAGAAAGGCTTTAAGCCGGCGGCTGAAGTTAAAGCGATTTCAGTTGAATCCGCCGCCCCCGCTCCTAAGACAGAAGCAGTAGCTGAAGAAGTAGTCTCACTTAAGGCAAAAGATGGTAAGATAGTTGCTACGGCTTATTTGACCTCGAAGGGTGTTACAGTAGTTCCTGCTTCTTCTTTAAAATTAAAGACATCTACTCCGCCGTTTACATCTTACCTAATTGGGAAGAAGTTACCTCAGATGGTCAATACGGACAAGGAGCAGGTTAAGAGTGGAGTCTTGTCAGAAGACGACGTTCTACAGTTCTTTGTTGAAGAAGATGAAGGCCTTATTAAAAAGATCACTTTAAAGAACTATAGGACGAAGACACGCTTGAAAGAAATATTGAATCTTATAACCTGGACTTTTGAGAAGATGTTGGAAAAAGCTTAAACAAAAGGGTTAATTACTAGCCCTTTCTTTAATAATGTGGCAAGGTGAATGCCTTGCCACATTCTTTCTATAAAAAGCTAGCTGAGGCCCCCAATGTTTTTACCTTTAAGGATTATGTTATTGTACCAGGAAAGGCTGAAGTTGAGCCTTCGCAAGTAGATATAAACTCTTCTTTCACTAAGAACATTAGGGTGTCCCTCCCATTTGTTTCAAGCCCTATGGACACTGTTACTGAAAGTGAGATGGCGATCGCTTTGGCTAGAATGGGCGGGATAGGTGTTATACACCGAAATATGACCGTTGAAGAGCAAGTAGAACAGGTTAGGAGAGTTAAAAGGGCAGAGTCTTTTATAATCCGGGATGTTTATACAATCCAACCTGAATCGACTGTCAGCCAAGCTATTGAGGTTATGAACAAGTACAACATTTCTGGTCTACCAGTTGTTGAGGGCGATAGACTTACTGGTATAGTGACCAAAAGGGATGTATCGTTTGCTGATTTGAATTGGAGAGTTTGCGATGTAATGACAAAAAAGGTTGTGACCGCTAAACCGAATGTAACTGTGGAAGAAGCTAAGAAGATCATGCATGATCATAGGATAGAAAAACTACCTGTTATAGACGATAAGGGTAAGCTGCTCGGGCTTATTACGATAAAAGATGTTTACTCTAGAGAAAGGTATTCGACTGCTACTCGTGATCCTGAGGGGCGTTTAAGAGTGGCTGCAGCAATATCTCCCTTCGACCTGCAAAGAGCTAAAGCATTAGATAAGTATGTTGATGTGCTGGTGTGTGATGTAGCGCATTTCCACAATACGAACATCCTGAACTCCACAAAAAAGGTAGCTAATGAAGTGAAAGCTGACCTTGTTATAGGTAACATAGGCACTGGGCAAGCGTTAAAGGATTCTATAAGTATAATAGATAGAGTTGACGGTGTCCGTGTTGGTATCGGCTCAGGATCAACATGTATGACTTCAGTTATCACAAAGGCCGCTGCGCCTACCTTATTCGCTGTAGCTTCAACAGCAGATGCTATGGAGGAACTTGGCCTTGAAATTCCAATCATCGCTGATGGTGGTATTAGAAACTCCGGTGACGCTCTACTTGCTCTCGCAGCAGGGGCTTCAACGGTTATGATGGGTATGGTCTTTGCAGGATGCCGTGAATCGCCGGGAAACTTGATAAAGATCGGCGGAAAATACTATAAACCATTGCGTGGGATGGGCAGCTTATCTGCACGCCAAAAAAGGTTCGTTATAGACCGCTACGCCTCTGCAGCCAAAGGTATCGCAGAGGGTGTAGAAGGCTATGTCCCCTATCGTGGGGACGCCCAGAGCGTTATTGAAGAATTCGCACTCGGCCTCAGGGCTTCTCTAGGGTATTCTGGTGCTAACTCGATCAAAGATCTTTGGAGTAAAGCGAGATTTGGTTTAGTTACTAACGCCGGCTTAGAAGAACTTAAGCCACATGATATCATACTACCAGGAGAATAGTTTTCCTTTCCCCTTATTTTTTAAACGCATAATTTCTAGAGTACTCTTTGAATATCCCCTCTACTTTGCTTACCCATTCTGGAAACTCCTTGGCATGAGGGTAATTATCATATTCTTCTTTTACAGTTCTCATGTACTTGGCTGTTTCTGAGAGGTTTATCAAGACTCCAGGCTTAGTGAACCCTTTCAGTAACTTCAAAACCTTGTCTTTTAAGGTTAGGCTGCCAGTTCCGTAACCGATTTCAGCTAAGTCCTTATCACTGATAAGTTGCTTCATCATCCCGAATTCTATCTCTTCGTTTGTCAGAGCCTGTAGGAACATCCTGAAGATGTCCAGAGAGGCTGATTTCGCTCCATATAACCTAGTGTACTCTGTATTTGCCTCCCACAACTTTTCTTCTTCATTTTCTCGATCGTTTAGAGCTTTAACTATTGCTCCGCCGCAGGTTCTTGCCGATAACATGGAAGGGCCGATTCCTCCACCATGGATCGGATTGGCGGTACATGCGGCATCGCCGATGAAGAGTACGTTCTTTGCCACTAGCGAATAAAGACTTCTTCTTGTAGGGACTATTCCCCCTCCTGCCTCTAATATTGACGACTTCTGCAGGTCTTCTCTTCTACGGATTACCTCCTTAAGTTTATCTTTAGGATTAATATTTCTTCCACCTTGTACTCCCACACCTATGTTAAGTGTGTGTTCGTCTTGGGGGAAGTACCACCAATACCCTCCTGGGGCTAACTCTTGGTCGAGAAATATCTTTGCTATTCCTATGTCTTCCACTTGCTCAACCCTTCTAATCTCTCTATACGCTACACTCACATCTTCTAATGATACATCCCTTTGTATGCCGGGTGTGTCAGGTATCTGTCTTCTAAGAACAGCATCATACCCTGATGCATCAACGAAATACTCTGCTTTAATATATTGAGTGCTTTGACCTTTGCAGACCATTCTTAACTGAGTAGCTCTACCTCTTTCATAAGATAGTGTAGTGGCTCTTGTATCTGCCATGAGCTCTGCTCCTTTATCAAGAGCCAAGCCTAATAACCATTGCCCAAATCTATGTCTGTCAAGAGCGAGCCCCTCCCCTTCAACTGTTACTGCATATTTGGACGAAGGCGAGTAGACCTTTACAAAGTCGATTCTACCCTTAAATGTATCCTTAGGAGGATATGGGAGTTTAACATTTTTTATGTGATGTAGTCCAAGAGCATCTCCACATACTTTTTTCCCAATGAGTTTTTCGACTTTGCAATCTACCAACAAAACCTTTACCCCTTTCTCGGCTAAAGAAAATGCCGTAAGCGCTCCTCCTGTACCCGCTCCTACAACAATCACATCATATTTCTCATCGGTCATACGTATAATGTTACCGTTCTAGGCTTAAAAAAAGGTTACGAAAGCTTAAGGCTATTATCTTTAATTTTCTAAAGCTTCTATGTCAAGTTAATGTCCAAAACAACCTGGTCTATTTTTGGGCCAACTTCTCTAACTACTTTGCCATTTATTGAATCTATTTTGAGTTTAGTTGGGTTTGATAGCTTTGGTAGTGTTTCCTCAATTACATCGTTTACGGGTTTCGACTTAACGTGGAGATATAGGTGAATTGTTCCCCCCTCTTCCTTAAGCGCCTTAACAGCGTAGGGGAAATAGTCTAAGGCCCTCTCGGGGAAAGGCATTAACACTCGATCTGCAGAAGATAGTAGCCTGCTTTCTATTGCCCGTCCAGCATCCCCTAAAAGCGCTATCACTCTATCATCTACTTTGTTTATAAAGGCATTCCTTAAAATCATCTCGTATGCGTAAGGGTTCACATCTATCGCGTAATTAAATGATGTTTTAACCTGCTTCGCAATTATTATTGAAAAAGTCCCTACCCCCGCGAACATGTTGACTACCACCTCATCATCCTTTACCAAGTTCGCAATTCTTAGACGCTCCCCAGATAGTCGAGGAGAGAAATACACTTTCTGGATGTCTAAAAGAAATCTGCATCCGCTTTCTTTATGCTCTGTATATGTTCGATTTTCTCCAGCGAGGTATTCTAGTTCCATTAACCTGTACTCTCCATAAATAGGTGATGCTTGTCTGAAGACAGCCTTTATGTTCTTAACATTCTTCAATAATGTTTGAGCGATAAGTTCCTTCTTCGGCAAAAGGGTGTCAGGTATCTTTACGATCGCGATGTCACCTATGACGTCAAAACCAGAAATAACGTCCTTAAGTTCATCTCTCGTAAGTATATCTGCGAGGATTTCTTTGATAAGGCGGCCCAATTTTTATTTCACTTTTGATCATAACTAGGGGCGGCTCTGACTGTTAAAAGCTTGATGCTAAAAGGCTTATTCTTCTCCTTCGACTCTAGTAATGTAATAGTATCTATCTTCTTCTTTCTGTGCTCTATCAAGCTTGCTCTTTGGCTTATTTATCCTAGGCCTTCCAGTCTCATAATCCCTTCTATACGTTATACCTAACTCTTTAAGAAAGGAGTTCATACCCTCGTTCTTTCTTAAAGGGCTTTCCGCTTCCCCTATGATTGAAGGCTTTCCTTTAAATATCATTAGCTTATCTGAAACTATGTCAATAAGCTGTACATCGTGGTCTACAATTATTGCTGATTTGTTTCTAGAACGTACATATCGTTGAATTATCTTGGCTAATTCAACTCTATCTTCGGCGTCTATAAAGGCTGATGGTTCGTCAAGGGCGTATATTTCTGTATTTTGGAGAAGTGTTGCTGTGACTGCGGTCTTTTGAAGCTCCCCCCCACTAAGCTTTTGAAGTTCTTTTTCAAAGAGCTTATCTACATGTAATGGGACAATTATCTCATTATATTCTGATATAGAAGTAACATCTCTTCCTGCTATGTTATCTAGTAACTCTTTGACATTTTGACGTTCTTTAGGTGGAGTAACATATTGAGGTTTATATGCGATCTTTGAATTTGACTTGACTGTTCCTACGTCTGGCTTCTCCACCCCAGCGATAATCTTAATAAAAGTAGTCTTACCTAATGCGTTGGCTCCTACTACTCCAATGACTTCCCCAACTCTGAGCCTACCTCTCCTAACCTTTAGGCTAAAATCCCCATAGGTCTTCTCAAGCTCTGTATATTCTACTATTGGAATAGTGTCTATTGATTCGGTACCTGGGGCATAAACGTCAAAGATTATTCTCTTGTCCCTAAATCGCACATTCTCTTCAGGTATGTACCCATCCAGGAAGGCATTAATTCCAGCCTTTGTAGGCATGACTTGTGAGACAATGCCGTATACTCCTGGTTCTCCATATATTAGGTGTATATGGTCGCTAAGATAATCTAGGATCGTTAGATCGTGTTCGACTACAAAGACGCATTTCCCCTCCTTTGCGACATCCATTATTACTTGTGAAACTGCCAATCTTTGATATACATCGTTAAAGGAGGAGGGCTCATCGAAAAAGTATATGTCAGCGTCCTTTGCAGCAGCAACAGCGATTGACAACCTTTGAAGCTCTCCCCCACTTAGTTGAGGGATGCTTTTTGTTATAGAATCTTTAAGGTTAAGCTGTTCTATTAATTCCTTTAAAACACCTCTCTGATCCACCATATTGAGAAGTGATAGACCATCCTTTGTCCAAAGTTTTGTTAAATTGTAAACGGCCTGCGGTTTCACGCTGACTCTAAGCTTATTGTTCGCGATCTTCTCGAAGTGATCTTTCAAGGCTGTTCCCTTAAAGTAGTTTAAAATCTCCTCCCAAGAAACCTCTCCTTCTAATCCAAGATTTGGCTTCAGAAGGCCTGACATTATACTTATAACCGTCGTCTTTCCTACACCATTTCTTCCTAGAACGCCTATCACGGAATTTGGTCTCGGTGTTGGTAATCTGTATAGTCGATAGCTGTTCGGGCCGTATTGGTGTATCTTATCTTTTAATAATTCCTCTGCTAGGTTGACTATGCTGACCGCGTCAAAGGGGCATCTTTTAACACAAATACCGCAACCTGTGCATAGTATCTCACTAATTACAGGAAAGTCATCTTCACCTTTCTTTATGGTGTCTTTTTTCATCTTGTTTATGGGACATACATTGATGCAGATGTAAGGGCACTTTTTAGGGTTGCATAATTCCCTATCTATTACCGCAATTCTATGTGGCATAAATTTCACTAACTATTCTTCTACTAGACGGGATGGTATTGGGCAGAAGCCACATATATCTCCATCGTTGTAAGCCTTAATGTTTTCGGCGGTGTAAACGGTCTTAAGCTTCTTCCAAACCTCTTTTTCTGTTGCATTAGAGTTTAGATGAATCACCTCGTGATCTATGATTAGCTTTTTGAATTTACATCTTTGACATTCTTTCCTTATAAATATTAGGCCGATAATGAACCTATTAATTAATATTGTTATACCTATCGAACCTATCAAAAAGAAGAACAGTACGAATGAGATTGCACCAAAGTATTCAAATGAAAGCGCGCTAAGGATTAACCATAAGCCTGTAAAGATGGCACCTAATAAACCAATCATGTTATCTCTATTGAACGAGAAAGCAAGATTTTGTTTGTTCACATAATGTATTAAAAGATGCGGTATCAAAACTAGGATTAAAGGGTTTATTACCACGATTTTGTAAGTCTCTTTCTTTTCACTCATTTACAGACACCTTTATGGGAAGGCGGGTTCAACGCTTGCACCAACTTGTTTACTAGTTCTTAAGATTTTAGAGTATACACCTTCCACATACTCACGGTGCAAACTTTCCTTAATTTTAATGTAATCTTCTATACCCATCTTTTCTTGTAACCTCTTAGAGAGTATGGGCTTAAGTCTTAAAACATCGTACAATACCCTACTATGTGTTCTTTTGGCTATATTTAATATATTTTCTATTGTTCTATCATCATCGTTATAGTCTGGGATTATGGGTCCGTAGAAAATGTACGTTTTAACACGCCTCTCAGAGAACGTTTCTAACCCTTGTACTCTCACCTCAGGAAGGGGCGCCATCGGCTCAAACTTCCTAGAAAAATCTTTATCTAATGAGGTTATTGTAAATCCTACTTCAACATTGTCTCCTTTGATTAGGTCTTGATCTCTGAGGATCAGGCTTGATTTGGTTTGAAATGAAATCTTGAACCTGTTTGCTAGCAGTGTCTCAATAGTTCTTCTCGCTAAGCAGAGTTTTTTTTCATAGGGTTGGTAGGCGTCTGTTACTGTGCTGAATCCTACAATGCCAGGTTTGAGCCTACGAACCTGTCTTGTCAGAGCTTCATGTATGTTCTCTTTTGCGTAGACTTCTCCACCCCATTGGTCTTTAAATTCACGTCTTTTTAAGACATCAGGTACATAGCAGTATATGCATGCGTGCTCACATCCTACATACGGGTTTACCGTATAGTCCAATCCAGGTAAACTGCTTTTTGATAAAGCTGAAGTACACCTTACTTTACTATAAGTCACCTTACTTTCTTGACTCAATTTATGTATCTCTTTGAAAAAGAGATCCTACTGGTTTTTAAAAATTTCTAATCCCCACTCCCAAAATAGTTAGATAACCTCCGCTGGAAGACATGGTTTTTTAAAATTTCACTTTTTTGTATCCACTTCCTAAGCGGGACTGTTAAAGCCTCTGACAGCCCTCTAAAAGCCTGCTCTAGATCTTCAAATGTTGAAGGCCTTTGTTGGAATAATCTTCTAATGTTTTCTCTGACAAACCAAACTCCTAATGGTAGTGGGAACTCCGGGTGTATTTCTCTTAAGACCAATGCTGTGGCTTGACGGCGTATCTTGTTCAAAGCTTCCGCGGTCGCTAACCTAGCAGAAAAGTAGCATCCTCCTATACTAGGATATGTTTTTCTACCCCCATAACTCTCATAGTCTCCTCCAACGTCTACTTCAGAAAGGTTTTGGTTCCAGAAAGTACCTGGGAACCACGCTTCCATCCACTCATAACTCCACTTTTCAGGTAAGAGCAGAGCCACGAAAATGTTATTCATATAAGTATGTCTGTAAAGTAAAAACTTGTCTATTGTATCATAATCTTTTATTCTCTTAATGATTTCGGAGGATATTATGCTGTCAACAGCAGTTATACTCCATCTTGTAGGAACTAACCTACGATTTTTCTTTAAACCGAACATGCCGACACTGAAAGCCCTTTGGATCCTACTCACCTCGACTCCTGATCGATACAATTCTAATACTGCCTCTTGTGCTAACAAATCAGTATCATAGTATAGTTTTTCTATAGATCGATCTGAATGTGTACTTTGTAATCTGAAACTTTTTATTGGGGCACTTGGTCCAAAAGGTTGTGAATGGTCGTCTAGATAGATAGTTCCAATAGGTCTTTTTGTAAATTCGACTTCTGAGTCTGCAGGTCTAGAGCTCATGGCTAACTCATGTAATGTGTCGAGAAACCTGTTCACAGTCCTAACCTCTGTTACCTTGATGTCAACTTTACCCCTTAGAAGAGAATATCTATAGTCAATTATCTGTTCGAGAGGAGTTCCTATCCATTTTTCAGGTAGATCCATTATTACAGTGTCCCCTAAAATGGGGGGTACCATAGGGCCAACAGCTACCTTGGGGTATCCGTAACGGCCTACAAAGACCGAGGGAGGGGATGAACCTGAAACATAGTTCGAGCTTATTGGCTTTGAAACTTTGACCATTGAAATGGCTTTTAAGGTGATCGGGCAAACCGCCTTTCCGCAGAGTTTCCTTCCTCCACGACAGTATATGCATATTGAAGAAAACTTACTCTTTATAGAGATGCTACTGGCGTTGAATTCATTTATTATCTCTTCTGATACGATGTCGTGGAGAGTACTCATCACTCATACCTGTTGACTAGGTACTTTGTTTTAAACTTATACATTTAAGATGATGGTCATAGTTTATTTTAAAAGTTTAACTATATTTTTGTGAACCTGTAGGTGTGCAATTATGGTGTCTTTTACTACTCCTTGGAGAAATTGGAAGCATGTAACTAAACTCGATCCAGATAAGAATAACTCGCAGGATATTATAAAGGCCGTTCTAGAGGGAGGTACTGACGCTATACTTGTTGGAGGAACGCAAGGTATCACCCTTGAGAAGGTTAAGGATCTTAGAGCTAAACTTAAATGGTCGAAGATTCCTCTATTACTAGAACCTTCGAAGGCTGAAGCAGTTGACCTTTCTTATGACTATTTTTTTGTTCCTTTGGTTGTGAATTCTCAAGAGAAATGGTGGGCAGGTGGTGCGCATATTAGTTGGATAAATTCACTTAAAACGGTTTTTGGTGGCTTTAATAAAATTCCATGGGAAAAGATAGTTATAGAAGCCTATGTTGTTTTGAATCCTGATGCAGCGGTAGCGAAGGTTACAAAATGTATAACGGACCTCAGTGTTGATCAAATCGTATCGCACGCGGTCTTTGCTGATCGAATTATGCATTCACCAATAGTGTACATTGAATATAGCGGAAAGTTCGGTGATCCAAATGTCGTTAGAGCTGTAAAGGATAATCTAACCTATTCACATCTTTTTTATGGCGGTGGGATAGATTCTAGACAAAAAGCCGAAATAATGTCTAAGTATGCGACGATCATAGTAGGAAACATAGTCTATGATGACATAGGAAAGTATAAACAGACAATACTTTAACATTTCCATTTGCCTTAGATTATCGCCTTTGCAGCCCCTATCGCAGTAGCATATAATGCGTTTACCGGTATAATACATCTTCCTCCCAGCATCTCCAATGTTTGAGAAAGTCTTTCTGAAAAAAGTTCTTGAGAGGGAAGTCTCCCAACGAACACTATATCGTTTTCTAGTTTTTTTTGTTTAGCAGCAAAATAAGTTAGGGTTACAATTATCTCGGATATCATAGTAACCAATCCTAAGGCAACGTCCTCAGGTCTGGTGTCATCACCTACTTTACCAAAGTTTGATGCAGTTGCGTTTGCCGGAATCCTTCCTATTGGCCCTCCTACAATGTCCTGTACAAGGAGATTAACCCTAGAAGCATCACCTGATCTCGCTCTTTTAAGTATGGTTGTGGCCCTGTCTTTGTTAAGTAGAAGCTTTCCTAATCCAACCATTGTTCCCCCGCCGATTCCCGTGCCACCTAAGTGTTCGACGTAATATCTTTTTTCCTCTAATTTTGCGTGTACTATTGCTGTTCCTGTTCCTACACTTGCTACTATTGCTTCTTTCTTCCCGGAGAGGTGTAATCCTCCTACGCCTATCGCGTCAATTTCATCGACTATCTTGTACCTTAGATCTATCATATCGAGCTTAAGGTCTTTGGAAATCGATCCAGTTAACGCGACCTGTGACAAGTCCTTTATCTTGATTTTGCTATTTGATAAAAGCCTTCCTAAGCATCCTACCGCTGAAGCTATTGAATCAGAGGCTTGAACTTCGGACAAAGTCCATATCTTGTTTTCATTAATAAGCACACCTTTGGTAACGCTCGCCCCTATATCAAGTCCAGCAACTATCATTTAATTCACTTGAATTCTTGTCTTTATTGCTTTTACTAGTGGTGGAACAATTATATAAAGGAAAGGGGCTTCTGATAAAAAGGTCCATATTATTAAATAAAGTGCTGGGATAAATGTCATGGGTGTTAACTCGTTCTGGAAGGGTAGTGGGAAATACTGGCTCCAAAGGTAAATTCCTACCCCTATTATGGTCGACCCTATTGCCAAAGCGATCGTCGAAACAAACAGATATTTTTTCACGTTGAATTGTCTGCAGAATTGGCCTATTAAATAAAATGCAATATAATTCGAAGGCACGCCAACTGTCAAACTTAAAAGGGGTATTCCATGCGATACAACGTCTGCTATAAAGATTCCTAGAGCTGCGGATGCTCCTCCAACCCTAGCTCCAAATAGTATGGCTACGGTTGCTGGTACAATTACAGCAGGCCAAAACTTGACTCCATAAAAATTTAACCCGAAGTATGTCGTTATCCCAACTACTGCGTAAAGTGCGCCTGAAATTGCAGTTACTGCGAGATTTTGGTACCTCCTATTTTTTTGTCTCGAATCAGAAGAGATCATCTTAGTGAAGCCTCCACCTTTACAATTAATATATTTTATCTATAGTTTCTTAACATCACTATATAGATGTATGTTTAAACCTTGTAGTAGATCCTCGGCTCTTTTCCTTCTATTGTCTTAAGCCTTTGAAGAACCTGTTCTCTAACCTTCTTACTGTCATCTAGTTCACCTATTATTCTCCCATCCACTATTAGGTTCTTGAGAAGGGGTTTATATTTAGGAGAAGGTGGTTCGCCTTGTTTTAATGTGACGAAGTCTATGAAATCAGTTGTATCACGGTAAACGGCTTTAGCACCTCCTACATCCCCCCTTTTTGCTATGGGAACCATTTTCCCATTTTCCTCTATAGCCACTATCTTTGCGCTAAAGTCAACTGGAGGCGCTCCACTTACGGATGCTCCTATACCAAATCCGTCGACGAGGTCTATCAGTTCAGTTATCGTCTTCTCCTCGATGTTACCGCTCGCAAAGATCTTGATGTCTCTCATCCCTCTAACATTTAATTCCCATCTAACCTCCTCAATTATCTTACGCCATTCTCCTCTTCTAGACTTAGGTGTATCCAGTCTAACACCTGTTAACCTTTTGCCTAATGCTTCAGCTGCCATTATTGCCTCTGCCTTCTCGTCGAAGAATGTGTCTATTAAAGCGATTCTTGGAACATCATCTGGCATCGCATTGTCGAATGCAAGCCATGCCTTTTTTTGTTCTTGGAAGACTTGTATTAGTGCATGAGGCATAGTTCCCACAGGTTTAACGCCAAGTAAATCTGATGCTAATACGTTTGAGATGCCATCGAATCCAGCGACAAAGATCGCTCGCTCTGATGTAGGTGCGAGTGCAGGATGAATCCTTCTAGACCCGAAACTTAATAGTATCTTATCCTTTGCTATTAACCTATATCTCGCTGCTTTTGAAGCAATACCTGTATTCGATGCTAGAAGACCTAAAAGAGGGTTCTCATAGGGACAGAAGTCGTCGTAGTAACATTCGATCTGCATTACAGGCTCATAAATTATGGAACGTGGATTGACTAAGAAGATTTCTCCCTCACTCATACTCTTCACATTTAATGGAAGTCCCTCAAGAAGTCTAGCAACCTCTTGAACCCCTAGCAGTACTCCCCAATTTCCTTCAAAGGGAAGGTTTCTTGCGTAGACCTCCATTATAACCTTCTTATGGATTTTGTGCTTCTTAAGAACTTGTTTGGTGTAGAGGAAATAAACGTCCGTTGTCTCTGCTTTTTTGATTTCTTTCTCTTTTGAAATCCAAAACATCCTATCCAAAGTCAATATATCTCACCCATGCAACCTATTATTATATAATGTCATAAACAAGGATAAAAGCTTATAGTTATTACAGGATATGTAAAGTTATTTGGGACTCTGGTTATAAGTTGCTTTCTTTGATTTCATTTGTTTAATATTCTCCTTTCTAACCATCGAATACACTTCAGCCATTATATTACGCGCTTGTCTTGTTTGTTCCAATGCATTGTTTAGTCTACCATTTTCAATTTCATCCTCTGCGTTCCTTAAGTGTTCTTCAGCAGCATAGATAACGCGCTCTAGATGGTCAAGGGGAATCTCGATCTTTGTGTTATCTGCTGCCTCGATGTCTCCTATTTCGAGTTTGGTTAGAAACACGGTTGACTCACAGTCCTTGTAAACGGTCCAAACCTCTTTTTCTAATTCAAAGATCGATCTTCCGTTTATAACTTCCTTACTGATACCTTTTATCCCATCAAGGCACTGTTTAAGTAATGATTTTATCCTGTGTCTTCGTTCCATCAACCCTCCTCAACGCATTCTGATTAAATTAAAGCTTTTTAGTGCTCTTTAGGAAAGTTGCAGGGAGGCCAGATGATAATCCAAGTGGCATCTGTGGATGATATAGGTAGGTTAGCGTGTGCCTTTGAGCATAAACCTCAGCCGATATTTGCCTTTAGAGATAAAAGTAAATGGAACCTTCTAATTCAGTTTCAATTTAATGAAAAGAAGATGGACCACTTTGTTACAGAATCAGACAGTATTGATTCGTTCCTTGGTTATAGAAATGTGTATGGTGATGAGATAGTTGCTTTTTTTAAGGTTGTAAAGGACACGTCCTACATTTATGCACCAATAATATTTTTGAAAAACATCCCCTTTAAGCTGTATCAGGAACGCAAGTCTTCTTCAAAAAAACTGTCTATAGAAGAACTCTTAGATCTTGGAAGCTTGGTTAGGATTGCGACATACCGCATCTATGATGAAGAATCACCTTTACCTTTATTTGTGGCCCAACATGGTTCAGGTGCTGTACTATTTACTATGTTATCCTATCTGGAAGAAGGTCGTGGAAGGATTTACTACATCTTTTTGGATAAATGTCCCACTCAATCGTTTATAAAGTATTCCTCTAGCGATGGGAGCATTAACTATACAAGTAACGTGGATGAGACAGGATTTATTTATGTAAAGATTATTAAGTTGAGACATCTCCCGTTTAATGTGGGCGTATGAGCTTTATAGGGCGAATAAATGAAACCTCACAGAAAAAGGAAAGTAGGGTAGTTGCTGGGCTGGACCTAAAGGTATGTGACTACAAGGAGCTCGTAGGTAAAGTGGTAAACATTCTAGATCTGATTCAAGATGAAATCTGCGCTATTAAGGTAAATTTTCATCTCCTCCTCCCATTAAGTTTTTTCGAATTGAAAAGCATCACTGACCGTGCCCATAATTATGGCTTACAGGTGATAGCTGATATTAAGCTGAATGATATCTCTTCAACTAATCTAGTAGCAACCAATATCCTCTGGAATCTAGGTTTTGACGCTTTAATTGCTAACCCTTTTGTGGGGTTCGAGGAGGGGCTTGGTCCTTGTATTATTGACGCGCATAGTAAGGGTAAAGGCTTGATTCTCCTCACTTACATGAGCCACAAGGGCGCGGTTGAAGGCTATGGCCTTGATGTACTGCAATCAGGGAGGGTGCTGAAGATGTATGACCTGTTTGTTCAGAGGGCGTTGGAGTGGAAAGCTGATGGTGTAGTTGTTGGTGCTACTAACCCTCAAATAATCTCGCACGTTAAGCAGAAGGTAAGGTCTATTCCGATCTTCTCTCCAGGTTTGATAGCACAGGGAGGTGATCCTAAGGAGGTTGTTAAAGCAGGTGCTGACTACTTAATCATCGCAAGGGGAATTGTGGAATCAGATGATCCGCGTACAGCAGCGAGAAGGTTAAAGAGTATTACATGGTAGTATTATACTAAAATCTCTTTTTGGGGTTTTTTAGAGAAAATCTTTGTCAAATAAGCAAGCTTTTAAATAAGATTAAGTCCATCTTTGTGATGGTGTCTATGGAACACCTTAAGTACACGAAGAGTTTATGTCCTATTTGCTTTAAGGTCATTAAAGCTGAACTAGTTCTTGAAAGTAATATTGTGTATATTAGGAAGCAATGTGAAGAGCATGGCTATTTTGAAGATGTATACATGTCTGATTATAGGTGGTATAAACGTGCTCAAGAATATGAACGCGTGGGAAAGGGAATAGAAAACCCTAGGACTAAGAGAAGTGTTGGGTGCCCCTTTGATTGCGGCATATGTAATGAACATAAATCTCAAACGCTTTTAGGTATAGTCGATGTGACGAACGCATGCAACTTGAGGTGTCCAATTTGTTTTGCAAATGCTGCTGCCGTAGGTTACTTATACCAGCCTTCTTTAGAAGAAATAAAGGCGATGCTAGATAACCTTCACAATAACGTGCCTGTTCCGACCTATGCTGTTCAACTTAGTGGAGGTGAACCGACTTTAAGAGACGACCTCCCAGAGATAATAAGGTATGCAGATAAGATCGGCATCCCACATATTGAAGTTAATACTAACGGGGTTAGAATAGCTCGCGATATTGAGTATTTAAATGAGTTGAAAAAGGCAGGTGTCAGCACGTTCTATTTGTCCTTCGATAGTCTTACGAAGGAAGCTTATGTTAAGATGAAGGGTGCCGACTTACTTGATATAAAGCTTAAAGCTTTGAATAATATTAGAGAGGTTGGTCTCCATAGTGTTGTACTTGTACCTACACTTGTGAAGGGGATAAACGATAATGAAGTAGGCTCGCTTATCGAATTCGCAGTGAAAAATAGTGATATCATAAGATGTGTAAACTTTCAACCAGTCTCGTTCGCTGGAAGAATAGAGTCGTCAAAGCTCAAGGAATTTAGAATAACGACCTCTGATGTTATAAATAATGCGGAGAAGCAGACAAACGGTAAGATCAAATTGGAAGATTGGTATCCTATTCCTTTTGTTGCCCCGATATCGGACTTCATCGCTGCACTAAAGAGTAGACCACAACCCACTTTCACAGTGCATCAGAACTGTGGTGCTTCCACTTTCTTGATAGCTAACGATGAGAGAACAGACTATGAACCAATAACTAAGTATGTTGATGTGGAGAAGTTTATAAAAGAAATAGCTAAGGCCTCTGAAGTACTTCACGCTGGGAAGAAGACAGAAGGCAAACTAAGGGCAATTGCTGCGTTGAGACATACCAAGTTAGGTGTTTCTGCCTCTCTTGCAAAAGGCTTCCTTTTAAGTGGAACTTATGGTTCTTTAGGTAAGTTCATGGCGAAGGTTGTAATGGTAGGCGACATGCATTTCATGGATCCTTATAACTTTGATTTGGAACGAGTTGAACGATGTGGTATCCACTACGCGATCCCTGATGGTAGAATAATACCATTCTGCTCTATGAATACTCTTCACAGGCCTAAGATAGAACAGAACTTCTCAGTTCCCCTTAAAAAATAAGTCTTTTATTTTTTAGTTTTAGCAATAATTATTGCAGCTATAGCCGTTGCAACTAGAGCTATTAAAAGTGGCAATAAGTACCTGAATGTAATATTGTCTGATACAGATATTGTTAGTGAAGACGGAGCTGCTGTGAAGCTTTGACCCATATAGTTAAACTTGAGCGGTGTCGTCTCAATTTTATAGCTCATTGGCGATTTAGACATCAACTTTAATTCTAATACTTTCTGTTCTTCCCCTCCAAGGCTTGGGATTTTGACAGAACTATCACCCTCTACCAAGTCGAGTTGAGATGGTAGATTGATGTTAAATTCGATGTCGGTTAAGGTTAGATTGGCTTGATTTTTGACAACAACCTCTAACTCGAAGACCTGCCCCTCAACCGCTTCCGCTTTAAGGTCTATTAGTATCTTCGGAGTTGGGTAGACATTTGTAACCAGCTTTGAAGAGTTCACAGACCTTCTTTTACCTGCAAAGAAGAATTCACATCTAGAGTAAACCTCCTTGTTATATCCTTCTCCTTTGAACATTAATGTGAATTCAACTTTGTGCTCGGAACCGTAAGTTAAAAGCGCCTTCTTCGACGTGTAGTTCGGCGACAAAATTTCAAAGCTCGGGTCTATCTTTAGGTCGGTTTCTATTCTGAAGATATCTTTGTCACCATCATTTTTTAGTATATAGTATCCTGTCGCGTTATAGTTACTAAACGCCTCTCTTTCTTTAAGGTTCAAAGTCATGGTTACGCCGATTGGCACGCCGTCTGTTGTGCTTACCATTAGAAATTGCATTCCTCCTATGTTGTAGGATACGGTAGCAGGAGGAAGAATGTAATTCCTCTTGTAATCAAAGACTTCTAGGATATAGTTGAAAGTTTTTGTTTCACCATTTTTTATGGTGTCAATAAATGCTACCATCTTTTCTTTTCCAGGGAAAGTGCCATTCACATATATAAGACCATCTGCTATGATATCACTTAATGTAACCCCAAATAAGTCTGCTGTGCCTAAATTTTGTACTTTTATTGTTATATTAAGATAGGTTTTTCCTCCCGATTGCACATTATATACTTCTTTTGTTACACTTACTAATGGTATTTTCATCGAATCGTAAGAATTAATCATAAATACGCTGTTTGATCTGCTGGTCTTGATTTGTGAGCCATCAGACCATGTAATACTCCACTCCTTAGTCGTATTAGACGATGCTAGATCGTCGATTGGAACAGGGATTGTAGTCTGCCAACTGTCCCCCGCTGAAAGTACACTTATGGCCTGTCCCGCGAAGTTTAGGTTAAGTGCTGCATATTTTCCTTTATTTGTAACCTTTACTAATATCTGATTTGGTGTTCCGAAGCTTGTTGTTGCTGATGAAGTTTGTGCTGTTAGGTAGATGGATGGATTATTCCCATTTAATGCGAGAAATAGGTCGTTCGTGTAGCATGAAAGTTGGGCCTCCTCGCCAGCTATCTTTACAGAATACTTTGCCTCTAAAGGGGGGACATAGACCTCCTCTACTAAGTTCGATGAAACTCTTAATCTGTATACAAACGTGCGGCTTTCTCCAGGTGCAAGTGAATCGACCTGTCCCGAGGGGGTTCCAGTTACAAGAGAAAACTTGAAATTCTTAGACCACCAATCATCGTTGAAGGAGACGTTTAATGCGGTTAAATTCCCAATGTTTTGTATCTTTATTTGGACTTCGAACTCCTCGTTCACCTGTAAAGCAGCTTGAGAAACATCTCTAGTAACGAGCAGTGACGGTATACTCGGTGATATAGTGATATTAGGAAATAAGAGCGTTGAAGACGATGGTGAGGTTATTGTAAGCTCTGAATGTCGTGTTCTTAGGTCATTTTTTAATGATCCCGCATCAGTTGAAACTATGAACTGCCCATAAGAAACTATCTTTAAAGTACTTGAGGATGATTGATTGGAAGTACTTACTTTGTTCTTTTGGAAAAAGGTTGGGCCTATTCCTATTGTGTTGCCACTGTAGGCTTGGGTCTTTAAAAAGTCAATTATTATACTTCTAACAAAAACGTCGTCTCTCTTTTGGCCAATAAGTGTGTATTGAGGTGAAGTTTGTGATTTTAAACTGTTAATTGATATGAGGTTTGCGAAGCCTCCATAGGAAACTGGGTAAGAGTTCCATAGGAAATTCTCTAGCACCTCATTAAAGTTTAATGGTGAAATAAAGACGTACATCCCTTCGAGGTTTCCAAACTGAGTAAAAGATAGCCCTGTAAAGTTGCCTAATTTTGCTGCAAACGATAATGCTGCATCTAAGGAATCCGCTTTTACGTAGAGGAACGCACCACTGGAAGATAAATAATTCGAGAGGATGATGTTCAGGCCTGAGCTGGTGAAGTAAAGGTACTCACTTGGCCAAGACTTAAATTGGCCTACATAAAGCTTATAATATGATATTGTTGGTGAAGACTCTTCCACCTTACCTAAGTCTTTAAATCCTACCTCTGTCCCTGTAAAATTTAAACGCGTAAGCGCTGTTTTACCAACAATATAAACTGTTATGTTCTCGTTATAGAATCTTGGTGTTTGGGAAACACTCACCGGAATTAAAGTCGCGGTAAGCGTTATCAAGAGTAATGCTATAGGAAGAGTGGTTCTCCACATACCTCGACCTAGGTAACATTTGTATATATATTGTTATAAAATAATATGTTCTAATTCTATCTCTTTGAACCTTCCTCTGGATCTGCGACTCCTTTATCGGTCAAGGTAAAGATTGTGTCTGCTTCTGCGTGATACGGACTATCAACTATCCTTGCGATTCGATTCTTCCCGGATTTCCTCAAGTATATCCGATACGTGCTGGAATGTCCCATTATATGTCCTCCTGAAGGCCTTGTAGGGTCTCCGAAGAAGGTGTCTGGTGCAGCTTGAACTTGGTTAGTTATCACAACTGCCACATGGTATATCTCAGCTAGTCTGACTAATGTGTGAAGGTATCGGTTTAGCCTTTGTTGTCTGTCAGCAAGTGTCCCCCTCCCTAGGAATTCAGATCTAAAATGCGTCATCGCTGAATCTATTATCACAAGCTTGCAACCCTCTTTTTCTATATAGTTTGAAATCTCTCTCGTTAATAGTTCTTGGTGACTTGTGTTATACGCCTTGCCAACGAAGATTCGCTTTAACGCCTCATCTGGACTGATCTCCCTATGTTCAGCTATGGCCACTATTCTCTCCGGCCTGAAGGTATTCTCAGTGTCTATGTAAACTGCGCCAGCTCCTAATCCCTTTTTCTCCTTTGGAAGTTGTACTGTTACGCATAAGGTATGACATATTTGTGTCTTACCACTTCCGAATTCTCCATAGAACTCGGTGAGTGCCTCTACCTCTATTCCGCCGCCCAATAGGTTATCAAGATTATTTGATCCTGTAGTGATCCTTTCTATAGACATTCGGTGCTTTAGTACATCGCTTGCCAACGCAAACTGTCCTCCCATTAAACCAAGCTCCGTGAGTTTCTGTCTAGACCTATTTGATATGTCAACAGCTTTATCGTAGTTTACTCCTAGAAGCTCGGAGAGTTCTACAGGGCCTAAAGTTAGTAGTTGCCTTATGTCGTATATGCCTGCTGCATAGAGTTTATCTCTTGTGACAGGCCCCACTCCATCGATATTTTCTACATCTAATTCGTCTTCCTCTACCATATGCTCATCGCAGGTATAGTAGTTGCTTCCTTTTAACTTATTATTCTACGGGTTGAGACGTGTTGGTGTCCTAGGGAAAAGCGAAGTCGCTCTGATATGTTTTACGCCACTAACCCATCTAGTAACTCTCTCCACACCTAGTCCAAATCCTGAATGCGGAGGTAATCCGTACCTTCTCAAATCGAGGTACCATTGAAAACTTTCCTTCGGAAAGTCTTGTTGTAGTATACGTTTCTCAAGTTCTTTATAATCGCTTAGTCTTTGCCCACCAGTAGTAATTTCCCCGAATCCTTCTGGAGCTATCAAGTCTGATGATAAAGTTACTTTATCATTATCTAGTTTCGTCATATGGTAGAAACTTCTGGCAGAAAGGGGGAATTCCTTTATGAACACTGGTTTATCGAACTCGTTTGAGATTATCTTCTCTCCTTCTGTTGGTATGTCTTCACCCCATTCGAATGTAACCCCTCTCTTCATGATGAGATCTCTTGCTTCATCGTAGGTGATCTTATAGAATGGAGGTTCTGGTGGAGTAAACTTTCTCCCTAGAATTTTTAACTCACCTGAACATTCTTCTGCGACTTTATGCGTAATTGCACTAACCAGTTCTTCCTCTAACCTCATTATGTCTTCGTGTGTGGCAAAAGCGACCTCTGATTCGATCATCCAAAATTCTGTTAGGTGTTTAGCCGTTTTTGATTTTTCTGCTCTAAAGCATGGTTCTATAGTCCAAACGCGTTCCAATGCGAGTATTGCGGCCTCCTCGTATAGTTGTGCGCTTTGTGTCAAGTATGCTTTTTGTCCGAAGTAATCTACCTCGAATAGGGTCGCTCCACCTTCACAAGCAGATTGGACTATGGAGGGTGCACTTATCAAGTAAAAACCGTTTTTGAAAAAGTATTCTGTTGCTGCTTCAATTACCTTTGATCTTATCTTTATGACCGATGAAGCCTTTTTTCCTCTTATAGAAAGGTGTCTTATATCGTAGAGAAAGGAAGGGGATCTGATCGCACTTCTAGTTATTGGCCAGACATCGGCCTTTGCAATGATTTCCACGTTCTTGGCTATTATTTCTAATCCATATGGAGCTCTCTTGTCTAGCTTGGTTTCTCCTATAACTTTGACCGCGGATTCTTTTGTTGAGTCTTTTACCACATTAAATACTTCTGGAGGTACATTTTCCTTCTTTATTGTTGTTTGGATGTATCCACTTCCATCTCTAATTATTAAAAATATCATTCCTCCAATAAAGCTTTTGTTTTGTATCCATCCCAGTATTGTGATAGGTACTCTATCTTTTTGTTCTTCCAAAAGTTCTCTAATTGTATGTGTCCTTCCGCCTACCTTATATCTTGTGCTCAACTTACACTCTATCCAAAAGTTAGTGATTTAAAACTTTCATATGTTTACAGAGTTCTTCTTCAAGTATGCATCATTATCCCATATTGAAATCTGATTCAAAGTACTCATTTTCTCCCTTAATTCCCCTTTTCCTTTTATTTAACAAATCTTCTTTTTAAATGCTTTGATTATCTATGTACGGTCTCCTAATCTTTATGATGCAATAACCTTTTCCTTACAGCCTTCCCATCAGGTGTTTCTTCCCAAATCAACGATTGAAACTTAAATATTTTAGCATCCTTTCTAAGCCAAGAATCTGGCGTTAAACCTGCTTTCATGCATAAGTATTCTAAATATTCATCAGGTGTCCAACCGTATTCGATAGGGACTTGTGGTAGTAGTAGTCCTGTACGTCCTTCTAACTCTATTACCAGACCATCTTCTCCAATCTTGATCTTCTTCGGGTATTCAAGCGGTGAGTTAACTTCTATAAGTTCGAGAGGCGTTAGAACACTTACTTCGATTACTATCTTATCAAGTTCGTTCTTATGCACAGGCTCAAATCTGGGATCTTCTGATGCAGCGCATATCGCAGAATCGATAAGTGCGTCAATTAATGGTAGCAGAGGTCTCGGATATCCTATGCATCCCCGAAGCTCCCTTTTTTCTCCTTTTATTTCGTTTATTGTAACAAATACTCCGAACTTCTCAGAAAACCTTTTTCTTTCTTCTTCTGTTGGTTTGTATTTGATCTTGTTCATAACATGTTCCTCTACTATTTTTCTAGCTAATTTCACAAGTGCTTTTCCATCTTCATCATTTAACTTCAATCTTTTATTCCCCTTTTAAGGATGTCTAAATTGCGTCTTAAGGGTTTCTTCAAACTCTCTAATCTTCTTCCAATGCGACCCGTACCAATAGATCTTTCCACAGTTAAAACACTTATAGAAGACCTTCTTTCTTTTTAAGATCTTGTCTGGGACATCTTTCACATCTGACTTGTTTATTCGCTTTATTATGTCATTACACTGTGGGCAACGAGAAAACTTAGGTCTTAGAACTGGCTTAACTTTAAGAACTTTGAATATCTTTGTCATCCGAGATAGGTCGTTATCTAATGGTATCCTTATAACGGGGATGTTCTTAGAGTAAGCTCTACGAATCAAGTCTTCGTCAGAGGTTAACAGTACACGTTTCTCGTCTTGAGCTCTACTTAAAATTTCGTCGTCTTCCAAATTATTCTCATATATGGTATCGTAGCCATATATCCTCATTTTTCTTGCCAATTTGCCGTGCATACAGTCTACTATAAACCTCATTTAACGTTCAACTATCTTTCCATTCTTTAAGTCGATTACTCCATCTTCTGATGTAAACACTGTTTCTCCTCGGACAATTGTTCTTGTAACAATTGCTTCAGCCTTGAAGCCGTTAAAGGGTGAAAATTTGGCTTTAGAATAAGACTTAGATGAATCTATTAAATATTCTGGGACAAATTTAATGAACGTCAAGTTTGCAACCTTATCTTTATCTATTGAACCATATTCAATCAATCCATATAGTTTAGCTGGGCCCTCAGTTAAGGCTTTAACCACATTTGATAAAGGTAGAAACCCTCCTTTTGCGAGTGTGAAGAGAATGGGAACCGCTGTCTCAAATCCTGGGAAACCACTAGAGGGTTTATCTGCGAGTTTCTCTGTGAGAGTATGAGGGGCGTGATCCGTTCCTATGACATCTATTGCACCATCCCATACGCCCTTTCTAAGGGCTAGAACGTCTTTAAATTCCCTTATTGGAGGTTCAACTACTGCTAGTTTTCCAACTTTTCTTAAAATTGAAGTTTCTAATGCTAAATGGGCTGGTGTCACTTCGGAAAACAAATTGCTATTGTATCTCTTTGATTCTACAAAAAGTTGTAAGCCCTCAGCAGTTGATATATGGCAGATTCTAACCTTTATTGGGAAATCGGATGCAACTTTAATAATTTCTTTTATCATTTCAATTTCAGCCCCCTTTGGATGTGCTTTCGAGTGCTCTTCAGCATCGTAGGATTCTGGTAGTTTATGTATCTTCTTTGGGTCCTCTGCATGTATGGAGATTGGACGGTTGGTTTTCATAGCCTCTTTAAATAAACTTCTTAATCTCTCACCTTCTGAGAAATTAGCATCTTCGAACACTCGGTGTGTGTACACCTTAAACCCTAGACAACCTGATTTGGAAAGTTGTGTAATTTTACTAAAGTCTGTCGGCATCACGAGGAATCCTACATCGCAATATATTCTCCCATGAGCTAAGGTTTTTCTTTCTATTAGGCGTTGAGAATTAGAAACAGGCGGGTTAGTATTAGGCATGTCTATAACCAGAGTGAAACCCCCGGCTATTGCCGCCCTTGTCCCACTTGAGAAATCCTCTTTATAAGAAAGGTTTCCGTCTCTAAGGTGTGCATGAGCATCTATTAAACCAGGTAAGATAAGGTCTCCTTTTGCATCTATTATTCTATCAACTTGTTCTCCTTCGGTCTTTTTGATAATCTTCTTTATTTTTACACCTTCTATTATTATGTCCCTTTCGACGATTTGATCTTTTATCCAAACCTTTCCGTTTATTATTCTAGTTAGCAACTTTATCACAAAAATTACGTTACAAGTTGGTTAAAGAGCTCTCTTCTTCTTATCACTCCTAGTAAATGTTCTCCCTTTGTTACTGGATATATAACAAGATTTGTGTTTGAAAGCAGAGTCGCTGCTCTTTGAACAGGGTCTTGAGGACTAAGCTTTTCTGTAATAAGTACCATTATATCGTTTGTTACAAACTTTTGAAGTGCACTTCTCATATGGTGAACCGTGTCTTCTGATAGATAGTTGAACAAAAACGTTGCAAGCTCCTTTTCACCCACAACTCCAATTGGTGATGTGTTTTGAATGACTACAAATTCACGCATGTCTTTATCCCTTAATATTTCATTAATGACTGTTGAGAGACCAGCCCCTGCAGGTATTCTATATCCTCCTCTGACAAGGAAGTCCTCTACTCTTCCATGAAGTTCTTTGGATAGGAGGTTTATTAGCATATTTTTGGTCAGCAAGCCTTGAACCTTTCCATTTAACCCTATAACCGGAAGTGCGCTAACATCTTCTTTGCTCATTATTGAGATAGCGTCCGATAGTGTCATATCCTGACTTATGTATACGAACCTTTCACTTGTAAAGGCTGCAACACTAAGTGAAGTTGGCGAGATGTTACTGAACTTCTTTGAAGCAAGCTTCATAAATACATCTCTAAGAGTTACAACTCCTATTAATGTCTCCTTATCTTTGACTAATATTCTATCTAGTTTTGTCTTTTTTAATTCATAGAACATCAAGGATATTTTTTCTGACTTAGATAATATACTCACCTTTGGTAACTCGAATGACTTTACACTATCTTTTCTTTGAGGCAATACTTAACACCTCGTACTTAGAGAAGATGCCGCTGACGCGTCCCTCTGGATCTAATACTGGGAGTGCGCCTATATCCTTTGACACCATTATAGATGCTGCGGTTTCCACATGATCATACTCGTGAACTATTATTACAGGGGTTGACATGATGTCCCCTGCTGTCGCTATTGCGATATAATTAATCTTCATATGCGTTGCTTCTCCTCCTTTTATTACTGAGCGTTTTGTTAGAATCTTTTTTACAGGGGCAAATTTTACAAATGCTAAATTAGATGGCGAAATGATTCCAACAGGTTTTTCTTTATTATCGATCACAATGACTCGGTGTATTGGGTTCTTGAACAACAGATCTGATACATGACTTATGCTGTGAAAGGGCGATGCAAAACTAAGGTCCCCCCGCATATGCTCTTTAACCAACATATTTGTTTTCAATTGTGCAACGTACTTTGTAATATCATGAGTTGTTATTATACCCGCTAGCTTTCCGCTCCACGTAACTGGGAGGCCTCCAACTTTCTTATCAAGCATTATCTTTGCCGCCTCACCTATATCAGCATTATATTCTATAGTTACTATATTTTTCTTCATAAAATATAGGACAAGTAATTGATCTATTGGTCTTGCTTTCAAGGAGGGTTTTGATGGTAATAAAGCCTTTGCTAGATCTTCCCTCGTTAATATGCCCACAATCATGTCTTGTTCCATGACAATTAGTCTTCCAACCTTCTTGGATATCATAAGGTTTTTTGCTCTTGCAAGGGTATCATTTGGTTGAACAACATAAACATCTTTTGACATATAATCGTTAACAGAAACCAAGTCTAACCCAGAATTTAGGGTGTTAAACTAGTTAAAAACTGTTTCTATTCTTTTCGTTTAATGAGTTTACCAACATGTCTTCATTGATCTGTTCTACATTCTTCGCAGATGTACTTCCCATCTACTTCAATAAGTGAGTCGGACCATCTATTACATAGGTCACAGTAACCTGCCATAAGCACAGGGTTTCTTCTCGACTCTGCTAAAGGTGTCTCAATATTTAGTCTCTCTGAGAATATCTCAACCAACTCTGGTGTTATTGATATGATATCCCATATTGAGAGAATTCCTTCAATTTTGCCTTTGTAGGTGACTCCGACACGTTTAACCTTCTTCTTTCTCATGTATCTGACTGCGTCTACTAGTTGTGCTTCACTTTCTACAGTGTATATAGGTTTCGTCATTATTTCTATTGCTTTAGTTTTATCAGGGTCTAATCCTGCTGTAACAATACGATCTATAATGTCTCCATCAGTAACCATTCCTATTGGTGTGTTGTTCTCCACAATGACAATACTGCCCACATCGTTCTCTGTCATCTTTTTGGCGATCTGTCTAGCCGTCTCTTCAGGTCTTCCTGTAATTACAGGGCTATTCATCACTTCTCTTACTGTTATATTCGCTGGATTAGTACGGCTAGGGTCGATTGCCATTTTCTTCATGTTTGGTTAAGATTAGTAGTAGAAAAATATTTCTATATCCTTATTGTAATTTGATTTTACACCCTCCTGGGGGTAGTGCACGGATATAATCTTCAAGCGGTATATCTTTCACTCCTTCTAACGAAGCCATCTTCTCTGATAAGACTGCCTTGATCTTTTTCGCTACAGAGTTCTTATCCTCTCTACCAGGTACTATTAGGACGATGTGGTCTGTGCTTTTTTTAATTGCCTCCTTTGGTCCGCATATAACCGTGTAGTGATCTTTGACCTTTACTATTCCTACTGCTAACTCTAGGGGTAGGTTCTTGATATAGTTTCTCTTTCCCGTTATCATAAAGGCTCCTCTGGCAATGTATTGACCAGATGGTGCTTTCTTTGATATTTGGTCTTTGTAAAACCAATAAGCTTCCCCTAAAGCTGTTCCAAACTTCCAAAGGTTGCTAAAAGCTACAGCTGCAGTTGCAGTTTCCTTTATACTGGCTTCTGTGGCTTTTCTTCCGTCTTTTACTATAAAGAATGGGGCACCTGTGAATTCGGCGTGGAATATTATGTCGTTTTCTTCGAGATGTTTCTTCACTATCGCTTCATTTGAAGAAGCATCCCTTCCTCCTATCGATAGGAACCCATCAGAGGTGTAGAACCACCTATATCTCTCAAACCATTCTTTTTCGAAAGCTTTTTTATGTTTTTTAGAGATAGTTTCCTCTTTTAACTTTATTTTTTCTTCTAATCTATCAAGTTCTTCTTTTAAGTTGTTTATGGACTCATCTATTTTATCAATCTTTTGTAACAGCTCCTTTGCTGTGCCAAATATTTCGGAAGCTGTCTTTAAGGGGTTTGAGTCTTCAAAATCGAACTTGTAGTTTTTTAGTATGAGCTTCTTTGTATCATCTTCGATGATCAGCTTTGCAGGTTTCAACTTTTCTTCGAATAAACTTTGGCTTTGATAATATAAAACAATGTTTTCCCTTAACGAAGTTGCTATATCTGTTAACATCCTACACTCTACATTTAATCTCTCTTTTTCATCAAGTAATTGCCCTATAGTGCTTTTTAATCTTTCTTCAGCTTTGTGTAGTGGCTGTAAAAGTGTTCTGTTTTTTTGTTCAAGGATCGCCTTCGTATATATAACATCTATTGCTTGGTTGATGTCTTTAACCTCTCTTGTTGCATATTGTCCGTTTTCTACTTTATAAATTGTGAAGCCTACTATGTTGTCTCCTTGAACTATCAAAGTTGGGGTTAATTCTTTTTCGTCAAAGAATTTATGTATTATTTCGACTAGTTCAGGTAGAATATTTGGTTTGAGCTGTCTCCCCGTTGTGCCGGGAGGAACTTTAAGCTGCTTTGGTATTATATCGATGAATTTTTTTGGAAGGGCAAGTTTATTTCCTATCCATTTTCTGAAGTCTTCGTCGTATTCTAGAATTGGTTTGATACTTTCTTCATCGATTTTTAGAGGGTCTAGTCCTCTTTCAGGTGGTAGGGTGTATTTTGACATCTTCCTTATACTTCTATGCCTTGTATCATAGTATTCGAGTGCCTCAAGTATTACATCTTGTTCGTCAAGAAGGATGATGTTTCCGTTTCCAAAGAACTCTGTTACTAGTTTTTTGGCCTCACTCCCTACTAAACTAATGAAGAGTATCCTCTCAGTTCCTACTTGTTCTATGGATTTAATCTTGCCTCTTAAAAGTCTTTTCCTAAATTGAGAAGGGGTGGTGTCTGTTTCGTCTTCTAGTTTAGATTCAGTGACCCAAATCGACTTTCCACTGTCTATAACTAGTCTTTTCTCAGGTTTTGAAGGGTGATGTAATCTAATAAGTAGGGTGTTTCCCGTTATCCAGTAAACGTTATTAACATAATAATCTTTAAGACTTGCGTTCAGCCACCTAGCTTGGTGAAATAGTTCTATGTTGCTTAGTGCTTGTGTGCTCATTTTGGAGGCCGTAGTGGTATGATGACAGATGGCAATAAACTCTTCTGGTTAAGAGTCGGTTTTGCACTATTCGGAGGCCTTTTCTCCGGTGTAATGAATTTCAGTAATGGAACCGCAATATATGGTGTTGGGCTGATTAGTTTGCTTTACGTTCTTTCCTACCTAATTGGTAAAAACGTAATATTGGCAAATAAGAATGTTGAACGCAATACCCTTATCTTCAGTGGGATAGGCACTTATATCATGTTATCTCTTTTTACATGGATTCTTTATTACACATTGCATTTAAGTGGTTTTATTTAACGTTCTCCCAATATGTTCAACATAAGCAAATAGTAACGTAAAGTAATCTTCATCAAATTCTGATAACCATCCAGTAGACATGAGTTTTGTCATGTTGTCCTTTAAGGCCTGTAATCTTCTAATTTCTTGGTTTGTCACACCGTTCTTTAATAGACTTTTGATCGCATTTATTGCTTGCGCTGCTCCTGCTGAATTTTGTGTTATAGATTTCGCATCATCCCACTTGTTGTCGTCAATCAACTTAAGTATTTCCTCAATATTTTGTATCAAATGGTATCACCTGCTCCATAAGTTGTAAGACTGAACTGAAGCACTTCTGTCTTCCTATTTTTTATAACCTTGGCGTTCCAATTAGTTAGATCGATTCTCTGCAATAATATCTTTGTTTCTATATAAGGTCCAATGATCGTGTCAAATTCTGGAAGAAATGTCTCTGTGTCGAACTTTTTCACAGTGTTGTTCAGTAAGATGGCATATATGTTATCTTTTGCTACTATGTATTTTAATTTTAGAATAAATCCTTCTAGAGCCTTTATTCTGTTATATATAATGCTCCTTTTCTTAGCTGCTAACCTAAAGAAATCTCCTATTCCATCTACAACTATCATACACGGATGGTGGCGTTCGAATACGTTCCCATAAATTTTGAATACATCAAACTGTTGGTCTACGGTATAAGGATGGAAGATAAAAATTTTGTTTATAATATGTTCTGCTTTTAGACCATAGAGGTTGCCCAGTTTGATTAAACCTTCAGGTCTGAACATTCCGTATGGGTCATTGTACAGCACTTTGGCGTCGATATGTTCTTGTATGAGCTTCAAAATAATGTTATAGCAAAGCAAAGTTCGGGGATATCTTTGTTCACTGCATATCTCGGTGATTTCTGCAGACGTTATCCCATTGTTAAGGATCGAATCAAGTGTCTTTAAAGAAGTGCTTATCTTAGTTCTTGGAGGAGTGATTGACTTATCTGTTACCCTGTAAACTCCTTTGACTTTAGTCTGTAGAATGGAAAGTAACTTTTTGGCTTCCTCTTTTTCAAAGCACTTTTCTAATGCCTTTTGGGGTGTTAAAAGCATCTGATACGCTGTAAATACATGCTCTTTTTTTAATTCTTCAAGTTTATCTTCTGGTATTATACTGAGCTCTTCTAATGTTGGGTCTAGTACTGTCATAAACGCATATCCTTAGGTAGGAAGAAGATAAAAATAATAATATGCGTAGGATGGTGTGTCTTGTTCAACAATGAATAAGTACGAATCTATATTGACGAATGCTATTACTAAAATGGCGACGGAGCTCCCGCCAGACGTTTATTCTGCGCTGGAGAAGGCATGCGAAGAAGAGACAAAGGAGGTCGCGAATAATCTGTTAAAAACCATCATTCAAAGCATCAAAATAAGCTCCAAAGAGAAACTTCCAATATGCCAAGACACAGGTTTGATATCTGTTTACATAAGTGGTAAGTATGTCAAAGATTATCTCCTTATTAAGGAAGGTCTTGAAAGGGCTATATCTAAACTTACTGAAAGTGGGGTTCTAAGGCCAACCATCGTCTCGCCTATAAAGCGTGAACCCGTTATAGGCAATGTTGGTATGAGTGAGCCTGAAGTCTATTTGGATTTTGAAGGTGAGAATTCGATAAAGTTGATGATGAGAGGTGCTGGAGCAGAAAATTATTCCACCCTAAAAATGCTACTCCCATCAACTAACCCTCATGAGATAAGTAAGATAATACTCGAGCAGGTACTTGAAGCAGATGGAAGGATCTGTCCTCCTTCTATAGTAGGTGTGGCCATCGGTGGTTCACCTATATCCGCTATTCTTTCTTCGAGGACAGCGCTTTTCTCTAAAATTGGGGAAAGGAGCAAAGTAAACGAAGTTGCAGAATGGGAGTTAAAACTCTTAAGAGCGATAAATTCATTGAACATTGGGTCAATGGGACTAGGAGGAGTCTACACAGTTCTTGATGTAAAGATACGCCTACTAGGTACTCATATAGCTATGCTCCCGTTGGCAATAACCTTTGGCTGTTGGGCTTTAAGACGGATTCAGATAAAAAAGGTAGGTAACATTGACGAAATTGTGTGGTGAACACTATGGAGTATTCGGTTGAAGTAGTTGAGCTAAGTAGGAGGTCTATGGAATTTAGGGTAGGAGATATTATTTACATTAATGGGGAGGTAGCATTTGCACGAGATAGAGTCCATAAACACTTGTCTTTAGAACGAGAAATTTTACAAGAACTTGTTGGTTTGCCTATCTACCACTGTGGTCCTATTGCTGTATTTGATGGTGTGAAGTATGTTTTTTTAGCAGCAGGTCCTACAACAAGTATTAGGATGGATCAATTCATAGAGGACATTGTCTCAAGGTACCGTACACCAGCTATAATAGGTAAGGGTGGTTTAGGTATACTGGGTAAGAATGCTTTAAAAAAGTACAAGTCGATTTATTGCGACTTTCCCGGCGGGGCTTCAGCCTACGCTACTAAAAGGGTGAAAAGAGTTGAGAAGGTCTTGTTCAAGGAATTTGGGTTATCCGAAGCCTTATGGATTGTGTCTGTTAGAGAATTTGGTCCTTTACTTGTAACACACGATGCTAAAGGTGGGGACTTTAGACATAATCTGCATTTGAGTAAAAGTGCTTTAGAAAGGGTGCTTTTCGAACAAGGTCTTTAGATCCTACTGTGGGACTCTATCCCTAGTATAAACATCAAATCTTTTAGCACATTTAAGAAGGCCTTTACTAATATTAGCCTTTGTCCCTTCTTAATCTTATCTTGTTCGTGAAGAACTGGGTATTTCTCATAAAAGGTATTAAATAGTAAACATATGTTATGAGCGTACTCAGCTAGTTTATTTGGTTCTAACCGTGTTGTCGCATCTTTAATGATGATCGTAAATTTGGATAGTTCTTTTATGAATTTATACTCTTCTTGTTCAAATATTCCATTCACTTCGATCATAGGGGTGAATTCACCATGCTTCTCTAGTATCCTTGAAGCCCTTGCATAGGTGTATTGGAGGTAGGGGCCAGTTTCTCCTTCCAGCTTTAATGCCTCTTTTAGGTCGAAGACTAGTATTTTTCCAAAATCTTGCTTGATAAGGCCGTATCTGATTGCTGAAACCGCTATGGACATCGCAATTTCTTGAATCCAGTTTGGATCAGCGTCAGGGTTCCTATGCAAGGTTTCTTGGAGTGCAAGCTTCTCAAGTTTCTCTAATACATCGTCAGCATTTATGTATATACCCGCCCTTCCTGACATGTGGATAAAGTCCTTGTCTTCTACTTTTAGGCCCATCTCTATAGCGGTGTCTTTACTTAGCGATACTATCTCGTAACCTAAGTGGATGTAGTCTTTTTGCTTTCCTTTTTCTCCAAATCTTTTGATGATGCTGGCTATTATCTTCTGAAGTCTCCCTTGTCTAACATCGATGACGTTTATCGCTACGTCGGCGTTATTGAATATAGGGTGGTCTTTTTCGCCTTCTGATAGGGTGGTTTTCCATAAAACTTTTCCATTCTTTTGTACCATGAATTTCTGATAGTTGAAAAAATCATCGACTAGGCCAAGTTTCCACGCGGCATAAGGTATATCTTTCGCTATGTAAGTAGCTGTACCATCGCTTCTTATAAGTACCTTATCTTGGTCGTCTGCACCCTTAATAACCCAGCATCCCGCATTCTTTCCTTCCTCCTCATACACAATAATTTTCTGATCTTTCATCTGTTGGAATACCTTCTGCCAAATCTTTGAAGCAACTATATCCGATTCAAAGTTGAGGCAGTCGTAGAAGGCTCCAATACTTGTACAAGTTTTAAGCTGTTCATATAGAACCCTTTCTGTAATCTTCTTTGCGTACTCATATGTTTCTGAGCTATGGTTTTCTAATTCTTTGAGAACTATCCTCCTATATTTCTCAGTTTCAGGTTTATCAGAGTACATCTGATTTACCTTAACATATACGTGATCTCCACAATAGTGATCAAACTTTATCTTAGGATCAGGTGGGTCTTCAGGAAAACCTAGAAACTTGAATCCCACAATAATATCTGCCACCTGTAGTCCTGAATCATCGATATAATTTAAAACGACTACTTGGTGATTTGTATACTTTAAAAGTCGTTGAACTACATCTCCTATTACCACATTCCTTAAATGTCCTATGTGTAATGCTTTGTTTGGGTTAACACTTGTATGTTCGACTGCAACCTTTTTTCCTTTACCGATGTCAATAAATCCAAGTTTTTCATCTATTGACTTTTGTAGTGTCAAATTGCAAAATTTTGGCCTGTTAACTTTAAAGTTTAAGTACCCTGGTGGGGTTACATTGACGTCGCCTACTAAGTTTCTTTTGAAGCTAATCATCTTTGAATGCAGCTCTTCTGCTACTTCTAACGGTTTTCTCTTCTGCTTCTTGGCTATATCAAATGCGACGGTGGAAGAAAGGTCTCCATACTCTTGTCGAGGGGGTTCCTCTAATACGACACGCTCAATCGAATAACCTGTTTGTTTCACAGCCTCTCTGATAAGCTGCTCTGCTTCCTCTCTAAATGCTTCAAATACCATTTATTGTTCCTCGTTCAATAACGTCTACTATAATTTAAAAAACTTATCCACAATATGTGCTGCGGCTTCTTCGAAGCCACGGCCATATCTTGACAGCGTTGTATATGATGAATTTGCCTTTACGTTTTGTTCTGCGTTGGCAACCGATACACTATATCCACAGGCTCTAAACATTGGGATATCGGTTTCACTATCCCCAATTGAAACTATTTCTTCTAAATCTATGCCAAGAATTTGAACTGCCTTTCTTAAACCTACTGATTTGTCGATATCCCCTTTAGTTAGGTGGTATGAAACTTTGCTGTCATAAAGTTTGACATTAAGGCCATGTTCTTTAATGATCTCTCTTCCAACTTCTTTTGGGAAAGTTCTCAATAATACCACATCAGTAAGTCTTGGGAAAGACCTAATTACTTTGACACCATCCATCTTTGATGATAAGATGTTGTAAGCCTTTAAAGGTAGATCTTGATCACCAAGTTTGATAATATCTATTGGGGACTTAGCTACAACCCCTCCGTTTTCTGCAACGATTACTTTGTCTGTCCCACAGAATTCTGCGAGTGAATATACCTCATACATGGAACGACCGCTGGCAAAGATCACCTTTAACCCCATTTCTTTGAGCATTCTTATGCCATTAATTGCCTCAGGGCATAGTATGCCGTTCTGATCTGTCATAGTACCATCTATATCACAGGCAACAGCTTTTACATGCATAATCTAAACCTCTTCTTAGGGAGTTTAGTTTAACTCTTTGTCTCGAAGTACTCCTTCTCAGCTATTGTCAGCACACCAGATTGGGAAAGTACCCGGTAATCTTCTAATCTTTGTTTATGCAGATACTTCTTTACTAGCAATTTTAGGGTTTCTACGTTTATTTCAGGGTATTCAATAGAATTGCCATCAACCTTTCCTTCAATTCCCTTTTTCTCCTTAACGAAAGCTTGGAAATCTGATATCCTATCTTTTATTTTGTCAAACTTTACTACAGTCATTTATATCACTACCCTCTCCTGGTCTATAATCTGTAAGCTTTATTAGTTTAAGCCCTTTGTTATGGCTTAGTGCTTTATTTAAGAAGACCTAGTTCTCTTCTTCTGTCTATAGTTGCTTCCGCATCTGGGCCTGTGCTTATGATCGAAACAGGAGCCTTAGTTTGTGCTTCGATTACATCTATCATCTTCTTAGATTCTTTTGTGAGTTCACTAAAGTTCCTAATGTTCTTTGTTTCTGGGAAGAGTATATCAAATTTTGTGACTGCTATTTGTGTAGCAGAATTTAACATGACCGCCCTTCTAGCTAATTCATAGTTGAAAGGTGCACTTCTCCTAGTCCTTCCAGTCACTGTGGCTCTTTCGAGCCAACCCCTTCTCTCTGCTTCTTGCTCTGTTAATTCGCCTGGGAGTTCGCCCGCTCCAACCCTCGTCACATAAGCTTTGAAGACTATAATAACTTCGTCTACAACTTTCGGTCCTATACCAACATCTGAGCAAATTGCTGAGGCAGTCACATCTTTGGTTGTTACGAAGGGGTATGTTCCATGATAGAGTGATATATACGTACCTTGGGTTCCTTCAACATGTACAACTTCCCCATTTGAGATCGCTTCGTTGACTAAAAGTGGGACATCACCTAGGTACAGCGATAATTCAGGAATATCTTTACCCATTTTAGCTGTGCGCATTATCCTTTCAACGTTCGCTGGCCCACAGCCTGTTCCCGTTGTACCGATCTTTCCTTTAAGATAAGCGTCTAATCGATCCTTTTCGATATGCTTCCCCTCTATTATGCTACATTGCCTGTCTAAAGTGACTCTATCCTTGACATTAAATTCTGCTACCTCTTTAAGGAAGACATTTGGATCAACTAAAACACCAGGGCCTATCATTAATTTGGTCTCCTCATTTATGACTGCACTTGGAAGCATTCTGAGCTTGCTTTCCTTTTGCCTAAAGACTACGGTGTGCCCTGCATTAGGCCCTACTCCTCCTCTAACTGCGATCTTAGGATTATCTTTAATAGCGAGGTAGGAGACAATTTTTCCTTTTCCTTCATCTCCAAAGAACCCACCAACAATTACAGTGCATGTCATACTCTGTCACCATAAGGAAAAGGTGGTAGAGTATAATAAGATATTTGGATATCTTAGATGGGAAGATTACGAGAATATGGTTTGTAAGGTTTATAGTATATCCTAGCTTATGGCTTGAGAAACAAACCTTGTAGAATCCAAGATGTTTTAGAATTAAGGCACCTAAAAGTATCTTTGGCATCAAATCTTGAGGCTATTGTCTAAGATTTCCAAGAGGATAAAATGGTAATATGCGCGTTCAATACGGTCTCAGAGCCTAGTTTATAGATTTGCTTTTTTTCAAAGAATAATGTGTGATGGCTACTATCCAAATAGACATTAGGATTATGTTATAGATTTCTAAGAAGGCGGTTGAAGGAAAGTCGATGAAAATCGATCCACCCCAGCCTATAACAAATAATAATAGACTTAGTGCACCATGCTTCAAATACCTGTCTGACAGTAGTGCGATGCCGAAGAAGATTATTGTAAGTGAAGTTAATCCAAAAAACTCGCCAGAAGAAAACGTGTGCAAATCTGGTTGGGAGGCAAAGATCGCCACTCCAATAAGGTGTACGGATGCTATAAGAAATATTCCTGATGCTAGTGCGCCTACTCTACTTCTTGTAATATTTATTAAAGAAACACTGTATATGCCAAAAGCTACGCCCGCAATAGTTAGCCCCATATTGTAAACGTAACTATAGGGCTGCTCTATTGAACCTAACTGGCTAAGGTTACCTGTCCAAATATCCCACCAGGGGCTTAGTATGATCGATGCAATTATTGTTGTCCAAGCAATCATCAAAGCTAAAATTCCTAGGTAAAAAGCATATTTCATGGTTACCGCGATACTGGTATCCACTATTAAGTTTTTAGCTTTCCTTTTAATATCGTATGATCTATTTACATACGGTAATGCATGTTTTCACTAAAAAATTGGGTGAACCCATAATTTCACGATCTTCCTACATAAGCCAGAAGACGTTTCCATCAGGGTCTTCGATCATAGCGTATGCCCCCCAATCTTCCTTGGTTATGTCTTGAGCGAATTTTACACCTTTGTCTTTTAGTTGCTTAACAGTCTTGGCTAGGTTATCGCAGTAGAATGCTATGCCTGTATTGCCTGGTTCCAGTTTCCCTTGACATAGGTGTATCTTCCATGGAGCACCCTTCGGCCATACTACGACCCAGTGTCCATCTTCTAATGTGTTAAAACCGAGTTTCTCCTTGTACCATTTGACTGATGCCTTCGGGTCTGACACCATTACGGCGACTGTAAAACTTTTTCTGAACAATAATTTTCACCTTGCAGAAATTATCCTTTCCCTCTTATATATCTATTTGGTTGGTTTAATCTGGTCAAGTTGATGATTAGGCCTTTATTATACTGGGTACAAATGAATTCTAATTGCCCTGTGATTACGCCTCTATATGGGTGGATTTTTGAAGTGCGGTTTAAAAGTTCCATAATAAGATATAAGGGTTTTATTTTATATGTTTGCTGTGAGACCTTGAAGGTGTTTGGAAAGGTTAGTGAGTCGGTCTTAAGAAAATATGTACTCCCAAATATTGGTATGTCGACTCAGGATTTAGTTCAACCTGCTGGTGTAGGGGTTGACTTCGGCGTTGTTAAAGTCAGTAACAAGTACTTGATCGTCTCAGCTGACCCAATTACAGGGGTACGGGAAGATATTGGATGGTATGCTGTTAATGTTAGTGCCAATGATGTAGCTACAAGTGGTACTAGGCCAACGTTCTTAATCAATGTGATATTGTTATCAGAAAAAGAAAGTAATACCTCTCTCTCTAAAATTACTAAAGATGTTGATAAAGCATGTAAGAGCTTGAACATCTCTGTTGTTGGTGGCCATACAGAGATTACAAAAGGCCTAGATCAGACTATACTCGTTGTTACATCGTTTGCATTTACCGATAAATATGTGTCATCAAAGAACGCTCAAGAAGGAGATGTAATATTAATGACAAAGACTGTTGGTTTAGAAGGCACTAGCATACTTGTAAGGGATTACGGCAAATATCTCAAAAAGCTAAGTACTTCGGAGAAGAGAAACGCTCTAAATATGGTGGAAAGGATAAGTGTGGTAAACGAGGCTGTTTTAGCTTTCAACACAGGATATGTGCATGCTATGCATGACCCAACTGAGGGAGGTATAATTGGAGGGTTATATGAAATGAGCGTGGCATCAAATTTAGGCTTCATGGTCTACGAAAGTAAAATTCCAATTGCCCAAGAAACCATAAAGGTGTGTAAATCTTTGAAGGTAGATCCTTTGAAGTTAATAAGCTCAGGTGTTCTTTTAATGGCTGTTGACCCAGCTGGTAAAGATGTTGTGAAAGAAGTGTTGAACAAAAACAATATAGTCGTTTCTGAGATAGGTTTCTTTAAAGCAGGTGACCGAGTACTCATCTCTAAAGAGAAAAAAACTTTAGTAAATTCGAGTCCGGTAGACGAGCTTTGGAAGTTGAAGAGGCAGAGGTTATAGTCCAAAGCGTCGGCTCCGATTCTGGTAGATTCTAATCGCTCTCATTAAATCTATCTTTCTAAAGTCAGGCCAATAGACGTCGAAGAATATTAGTTCACTATATGCGCTTTGCCATAAAAGGAATCCGCTCAAACGTTCCTCTCCAGAAGTCCTTATCACCATGTCTGGTTCAGGATTTGGTAAATGGGATGTGTAAAGGTATTCAGAAATCAATTGCTGATTGATGTCATCTACCTTCACCTTACCATCTGAAACATCCCTTGCTATTGTTTTGACCATGTCAACAATTTCTTGTCTCCCACCATATGCGATCGCGAGGTTCAAAAAGAATGAGTTGTATCTGCTTGTAGACTCCTCTATTTCATTGATTAAGTCTTGGATGTTTTTCGGTAGTAGAGACAACTTCCCTATGAATTTGATTCTTACCTTTTTCTCATGAAGATCTCTGTTTATTTTAACTTTTTCTAAGTACTCCTCCAATAAATTGAAGATATGTTGAACCTCGTTCTGATCACGTTTTAGGTTCTCGGTTGAGAGAACGTAAAGTGTGATCGTCTTTATCCCTAAATCCTCCCCCCAGCTCAGCAGCTCCTCAGCCACCTTGGCTCCAAATTCATGACCTACTATATCAGGTAAACCTCTGAGCTTCGCCCATCTCCTATTTCCATCGAGTATTAATCCAATATGTGATGGAATAGGTTTTCCCTTTACCTGCTTTGTAAGCCAATATTCGTATATCCTGTATACTCCGAGGACTTCTAGTACCTTCTTGAGCAAGAGGTCGCACCTATTCACTCTTTCTTGCTGTTATTCTTAAGTATGCTAAAGTGATTAGGAGGAAGAGTATCGCCAAACCTATAAGTAGGGTTGAGATAACCGAGAACGGGTTCCTAGTTGGGTCCTTAAGTATCATTGATAGTTCCATTATAGGGAAATACAGGGATGCTAACATAACAATACCCATAGAGTATTTAAAGGCCTTGTAAGGACTATCCTTTATAAATGTGTAGAGTATTGATCCTGAATAGTAGATACCGATTCCTATCCAAATTAGCCATAGTGAACTCTCAATCATAACACCTGATAAGAAAGAGAGGTGGTCAAGTAGTTTTGAAGGATCATTTGCGACAATCTTAAACTCTTCTGTTGCACTTAATGCGACAAATCCCCTATAAAAGCCTATGGTGGTTGTGATAATCATACTAAGGATGGAGAATACCTTGATGTATCCTGAGGGTGTAAGCTTCTTAGCTTTTGCTAAGGCACTATCTACCCCAAAACCTCTAACCATGAGGAGCAACCCTAAAAAGAACAACGCTCCAACTACGGCTTGGGAAACAAAGCCTAAGAGGACAAGTCCTGCCATTATTAAAAGGAAAAATCCTGGTACGCCCAAGAAATACTTGGAGTATCTTGGATCGAAGATGAGCATCTTTAGGTATTTACCAAGTATGGCGTATGATTCTTCAACTCTTCCACTATGTTTTATTATCACCCTCTTTATTGAGTATACTGGTATTATTGATTGGAGTATGGGAACAAGTTGCTCATCTTCAAATCCGTCACTCACAAAGACTATGCCTTCTGCTGGAAAGAGTCTTTTTATCTCCATAAGTTCTCTACGTATTTTTGTATCGGATTCGACGCCTCCCTCAAATGTTCCTGTTATTATGGAAACTTCTACATCATATCCTTTTGATTTTAACGTGTCGTACTCCTTTATTGCTGCGAACATCGCATTGGCATCAGCTTCCTCTGGGTCAGAGATGGCTAGTGTCTGTGCTGCTTGTATACACGCTGCTCTTCCTATTATAGGCGACTTTATTTTTGTCTTCTCATATAGATCGTTATCTCTGTCAACACAGAGTACCAAAAGTTTCGTCTGAGCTGTGCCAACCATCTATTGAACATGGTATAAGATGAATTAAAAACTTTACATTTTAGCTAATATTCTATACCTTTTCTAGCTTGAACACCCTTCTCAAAGGGGTGCTTTATAGCATTTATAACTACTACATAGTCAGCTAGTTCTATTATTTCTTTTGGTGCGTTTCTACCAGTTAAAATTAATTCCAAATTTTTAGGTTTTGACTTGATTAAGGTAACGATATCTTCCATACGGACCAACTTGAAGTCCATTGCAACGTTGATCTCATCTAATATCATCAGATCGAATTTTGATGACATTATCTGTTTTTTTGCGTACTCCATACCCTTTTGAGCTAGGTTAACGTCCTCGTCTGAGATTTTCCCCTTTTCTAAGAAGGTGTTTGTCCCAAATTGTCTAACAATTATATTCTTCTGTCTTTTGAAGAACTTTATTTCCCCACATCCCTTCTGAAGCGCGTTTCTTTTCATAAACTGTATTATACACACTTTTAACCCGTTTCCCAGTGCTCGTATAGCAAGGCCATACGCAGAAGTAGACTTTCCAGGACCGTCTCCCGTAATTACGTGTACATAACCTTCATTTAGATGATGTTTTTGCATGGTTGGCGCGTTATTTTTATTAGAAGAGATGTTATAAAAGGGTTTAAATATTTGCTTTATTCTTCTTCAAAAAGTAGTTGTAGCTCTTGGAAGGTAAGGCTTTCCCCTTTTTCCAACTTTTTCTTAAGCTCTTCTTTGACTGCTGCCTTCCTTTTTTCTAATCCCCTTTGATAATAATTATTTTCTTTTTCCTTTATCCTATTAACTACAACCTTCTTTTGTGATAATAGTTTATTGATTTCTAACTGTACTTTCTCGATATCGTTTTGTAGAGATGTTATCCTATCGAAGTATATGTGTTCTTCTTTTATCGCGTTGTTAAGCGTGTCCTTTAACTGCTTTATTTCTGGTTTAATTTCATCAAGTTTTTTCCTGATGTCATCTAATTCCTCATTAATATTATCTATCTGTTCGCTTTTCTCTTCAACCGTCTTCTTCAGATTCCTTATTTCTCCGTCTGCTTCAAAGGCTTTTTTCTTTTGTGCAAGTTCTCTTCTTAACTTATTGGCTTCATCTACGTGTTTTAACTCTAACCCCTTTGCTTTAGGCTCTGTCTGTAGTTTCCACTCGATACTCTCTAACCTTTTTTCTAGCGCACTGATTTCCTCGAAGCTCACCCTCTTACTTGATCCTTTTAGAGACGATAGCTTCTTGTTCAAGTTAGAACGAAGTTCGGTGTTCTCGACGATAAGTTTCCTCTTTAATTCAATAAGTTCATTGAAACGCTTATCAAATTTCTCTCTTGTAGCATAAAGTTCATTTAGTCTTCTTTTTTGTGCTATAATATTATTCCTTAATTCTTCTACTTTATTCTTTGTGGTATTGAATTCGTTGATTAGATCTCTTTTTTTGTTAAAGAGGGTTTGTATGTTTTCTGTTAGTTCGACGATTTCTATTGCTGGCTCCAATTTGCTCCTTCGCTTAGACCAAGCAATCATGGCTAAATAAATTATTTGTTTTTTAATTGGAAATAGTAATAAATAAAAGATTCTTGAGCCATTTTAAGTTTTCATACGATATCCATTTGATGGTTTAATTGTTGTAATCATTCGGTGTACTCTTCACCTCCCTTTATGATGTTCGATATAGCTGAGCCGAGGTTGAGCATCCCGTTCCATGTGATCGAGGAAACTGGTATCGGTATTGGTATTAAAGACAAGCTTGAAAACGATTTGAATACTTCCCTGGCAATCAGGTAGCTCTCACTATCTTTCATCTTTAAGATGTCACCTTCTAATACCATGTGGTGTGTGCACCAGTTCATCACTTTCTTTGTCATCATTTGGCTTAGGTCCGTTTTGGTAAGCACAGCTATTTGTGGAAGACTTAGTCTTAACTTCAAAGAATTGTACAAAAGGACTGTTGATAGGAAGTTAAACGGAGAAGATGCTACAGTGAAATCAAATAAAAAGAGTACCACTTTATTTTCTCCACCCATGTTCCTCGCTACAAATTGGCCGCTCTCTCTAAAAGCGAAAAGCTCTAGCTGTCCCGGCGTATCAACTATTACGTAGTCTGCCTTCTGTTCTTCAACTTCTTCTTTTATGCTTTGAAGATTTACAGCGATAAGATCTGATGCGGCAACCAGTGCACCGTTAGGACCAAGTTCATATTCCTCCATAATTTTTTCTATGTCAATATAGTCACGTACGTCCACATCTGGTTCATATGGTAGCTTTAACGCTCCTGGATCGAGGTTCACGGTTACCGCGTTTGATTCACGTTCCTCATACCATTTCTTCAAAATCGAGGTAAGAGTGGTTTTCCCTGAACCAGCTGTTCCAGTAATAAATATTAGATTCATTAAGTTACGCTTCACTTGTTTTTTATTAATAGTTTTTGGAAATAATCTACTTCTTAATTTTCGTAAATTGGCTAAATCGGTTGACTATGATGTCCGCTGCTTCCTTAACATGCTTTAAAGCGCTTTCAGATAAGATATTATTAACATATATGTGTATAACTATATAATACTGCCCAAGGCGTACTCTGGGATGTGACTTTATGTATATGTCACTATAGTTGGAAGCTATTTCCTTTAGTGTCTGCGCAAGGCTTGATTCTCCGATCCCTCTCAATACTATCTTCTTTTGATAATAATGTCCAAGGTTTGGTAAAGCACTAGAAATGTAACCTTTGATCATTCCTTTCATCTCTTTTGGGACACCAGGGAGTACAAATATCCTTAAGTTATCTGATATTATATCTGCACCAGGTGCTGCACCATTTTCGTTAGGTATTACTTTGGCGCCTTCTGGTAGATACGCCATCTTCTTTATTGCATCGTTAAATATATGTCCCTTTGCTTCAGCACGAGCCTTAAGTTTGTGGAGCACCCTCTCCTCTAAAACTAAGTTAAGACCTAATACATAGCTTAAGCTTTCTATTGTAATATCATCATGTGTTGGCCCTAACCCGCCAGTGGTAAAAAGGTAATTTACGCCATCTCTTTTCGCCGCAACCACTTCGTCTGCAATAGCTTTGTAATCATCTCTGATACAGAGTATCTTGTCAACAAAGTATCCATGTTTTGTTAGAAACTTGGCGATATAGGCCGCGTTCGAATTAACTACCTCACCTATAAGAAGTTCGTTCCCTATACATAATATTCTACTTACATTCATTTTGTTCATCTGTCTTACTTCTTCGACAGCCACCAGCTCAGCACTTCGTTCTGTCGTTGTTTCTTCTTTTCCTTCTCAGAAGTTGTTTGCGCCTTCTCCCTTAACTCTAAGATCTGCTCTTTGGTGACATATAATCCACATGATTTGCAAAGATACTTCTTGGTGGAAATCTCATATGACATTACCGCACCACATTCAGGGCATCTCTCAACCAAAATCAACACACCAAGTAAACCTTCCTAATCCTACTTAAAAAGTTTGATAGTTTTTATATTAGGTTCATAACTGTTCTGTCAGTTTAAGAAGATGCATGTCTTTAGATTTGATGCCGAAGCGATTTGGGGAGACACAGAAGTGAGGCGTAGACTTCAATGGTATAGGGGTGTCGTGACTGAGAAGTATCCTGCAAAGTTCCGTATATGTAAGAAGATCGAAGTATCTATTCCAAAGAACTCTGACGAAAAAACCCTTTGGGGTCTCCATGAAGGTGCGCAAAAAGATTTTCTAAAAATATACAAAGGTGTCTTGGAAGGTTCAATAGACTTCGCATCGCTACCCGACGCTTCTCCAAACTTCCTAGACCTAAAGTATTTAATCAGCGAGGAAATGGTTCAGAGATGTAACCTATGCGAGAGAAGGTGTTTAGTGAATAGAAAATCGGGGCAGAAGGGATTCTGCAGAGTGGGGTATGAATCGAAGGTAGCAACGTGGTTCCATCACTTTGGGGAAGAAGCACCCCTAATAGGCAAAGGAGGCTCTGGTACGATCTTTTTTGCAGGGTGCAACTTTGGACCTTGTGTCTTCTGTCAGAATTGGGATATATCCTCTGACCCAGAAAATGGGGCTATCGTCCCTGCAAAGGTTCTGGCATTAATATCCGAGCGGCTAAAAAAGGATGATGCTGCTAATATTAATTATGTTGGCGGTGAACCCACTCCTAACTTACATACAATCTTAAATTCGATACGTTTTCTCAGATCGAATATTGCTCTACTATGGAACAGCAACATGTATTGCTCGGTTGAAACGATGAATTTGTTGGTTGACGTGATCGATATATGGCTCCCTGACTTTAAGTATGGAAATAATGAATGCGCTCTCTCACTCTCGAACGTCAGAGACTATTTTGAAATAGTTTCAAGAAACCACAAAATAGCTTACGATAACGGAAACATGATCATTAGACACCTTGTGTTACCTAATCACGTAGATTGTTGTACAAAGCCAGTATTAGAATGGGTTTCAAGGAACATTCCCAACGTGCTTGTAAATATAATGGAACAATATCACCCTGACTACCTTGTAGAACGGTATCCTGAAAAGTACAAGTCGATAGCTAGAAGAGTCACCAGTGATGAAATGTTAGAAGCCTATTCATACGCTGAAAAACTTGGTGTGGTTTATCGTCCTGTCTCTTAGTAAAGTTATAAAGAGGGTTTAACTATTTAGAAAGTGAATAAATCGATGCCTGTAAAATGCTTAGTTAAAAAGAACGAATACCGTGATTCAACTTTTCTCATGAGGATAAGGGATCATGTTAAAGCTTTAGAAGGGATTAATGAAGCCGCGGTTCTTATGGCGACTGAGAGCAATAAACAGCTGGTAAAGGATATCGGTTTATTGAGTAAGGAGATGAATTCTGCGTCTTCGAATGACCTTTTAATCGTGGTCAAGGGAACGGAAGGAGCTATTAAGAGGGCGTTCCGGATTATTGAAGACCTCCTTACTCAAAAAGAGAGCCTATTTGCCGAGAAACATTATAGGACATTAGACTCTGCCTTATCTGATCTCCCTGATGCTAACTTGGCTGTCATATCTATCCCAGGTCAATTTGCATCACGTGAGGTAAGGAAGGCTCTCAATAGAAACTTGAACGTTTTCCTTTTCAGCGATAATGTGCCTATAGAAGATGAACTACAACTAAAACTATTGGCTAAAGAAAAGAACCTACTTTTGATGGGTCCTGGATGTGGTACTGCGATAATCAATAATGTAGGGCTTGGGTTTTCAAATTCTGTTAATAAAGGTAAAATCGGTGTCGTAGCATCTTCTGGGACCGGAATTCAAGAGTTCAGTGTTCTTGTTCATAGATTGAATTCAGGTATTTCCCACGCTATTGGAGTTGGTTCCAGAGACCTATCGAGCGCGATAGGTGGGTTGATGACAAAGTATGGGTTAAACCTTCTTGAAAACGATGGATCAACAAAGGTAATTGTTTTAATTTCGAAACAATCTTCTGAAGATGTCTTAAAAGATGTTGTTAGGTATGTGAGACGGTTTAAAAAACCAGTCATAGTTGATTTCATAGGTGATGATTCTTCTTGGGTTATTGAATATGGTATTGTCTCTGCATCAACGCTCGAAGATGCTGCAATTAAGGCCGTTGCTCTTGAGAGAGGAATTAGTGAGAGAGGTGTTCGCCTTCCTTTTAAAGTAGACACGATGAAATCGATTGTTGGCGCAGAAATCTCTAAGCTTTCAAACCGCCAAAAATTTGTTAGAGGATTATTTTCTGGAGGCGCTCTCTGTAGAGAATCTCTTTCGGTATTAAGTAGGTATCTAGGTCATGTTTACTCGAACGTTCCTCTCTCAAAGGAGTTAAAGCTTGCTGACTCGAGGTTCAGCAAAGGGCATACATGTGTTGATCTTGGAGAAGAAGAGTTTACAGCAGGTAAAGCCCATCCGATGATAGATTTTGACATTAGGTGTAGAAGAATACTTCAGGAGTCTATGGATGAAAGGGTCGCGGTTATATTGTTTGACATCATTCTCGGATACGGGTGTAATATGAATCCTGCTAGTGTGTTGATTCCAATAATAAAGCAGGCTAAATCAAACGCATTAAAGCGAGGGCAATCAATATCGTTTGTAGCCTCTATTTGCGGTACTGAGAAAGATCCTCAGAACATTGTTGAACAAGAGAGGAGATTAAATGAGGTTGGGGTAGTTTTGACTTATAGTAACGCTCAAGCCTCGAAATTAGCTGCTTTAATTGCATCTAAAGGAACATTCAATGAGGTGTTCAGAGAATATGGGGCATAAGAAATCCATTTTCAATGAAGAAATTAAGGTTATAAGTATCGGCATAAAGGACTTTTATGATTCATTGATGTTACAAAATGTGAAGACCCTTCATGTAGATTGGCGCCCACCTGCAAGTGGAGATAAGCACGTCTTGGACTTGTTAGATCGAATCAACAATAAATAAACCCTTTTATTTGAGGTGGTCACTTCGAAATCTAATTTAGAAGGGTTAAGAAACTTAAAGGTTCTCTCTATTGGGTGTAAAGCAAGGGAGATGATGGTGAATGAACGTTTCTGGCTTGTCCACAGTGCGTTTAATCATTCGTTTTATGCTGTATCGAAAAAAGGAGGGATTATTTGTTTTGTAAGAAATAAATTATATACGGGTCCAGTGAACCTAGTCTTAGCCTTTCCAAAAAACATGCCTTTTAGAGATGTTTGTGTTGAAAAAGGTAATATTATGGAATATGTCCCAGAGCGTTTAGTCGTTAAGGATAAGGTGACTTTTGACCTAAAACATGCTAAGGTTTGGAATTCACCAATTTGGCGTTCAAAGAAATTCGACTTAGAGAAGGTCAAACAGAACCTCTCCCTTGCTAAAGATGTGTGCCTTAAGACCTGTCATCGCAAAGGTTTTGGAGAATTCATCGTGTATTTAGATGACTTTGTGAAAGGGAAGAATGTGGCTTTATCATGCCAAGATGAAGTCATTAATGTTGCTTTTCCCCATATAAACACTTTTATTGAAGGTATTAGAAAAGGCAATGGAAGTTTAGTAAAGGTTTCTGCATATAATCTAGCAGGACTAGGTCAAGGTTTAACTCCTTCCGCAGATGATTTTATGATTGGGTTTGTGGCCGCTGCTTCCATAATCTCTAAACATTACCACTTAAATTATGAAAAGGTATTTAGTATCAACAGAGGGATACTTTCTGCTTTTGAGGAAAAAAGTACAACCAGTATAAGCATGGCTTTTTTGAGGTTGGCTGTTGAGGGTGAAGCTATAGGACCTATTTGGTCTCTTATAGAATCAATCTTCACCTCTAAGAATATTGAAAGGTCTACTATAGGTCTGCTAAGAATTGGTCATTCTTCTGGAGTGGATATGTTCTTTGGCGTTGTTCTATCAACTTCACTATTACTAGAAAGTTTGTTGGGCGGCACTGTGTAAAAGTTGGTGTTTCGAAGGCCTAGATACCCAGTTCTTTGCCAAGTTCCTCAATTGCTTTGTTGAAGCAATCAATTGGCGCTCTAACTAGGCCTGCGCCTATCTGCCCAAAACCTGGTTTTTTATGCGTTATGCTAGTGTTGATTATCGGCTCTATTCCAGTTTCAACCACTTTTATTACATCTATTCCTGTTGGTGTTCCAATAAAGTCCAAGTAAGGAATCGGGTATGAGCTATTCTTTGTCAATGTTATCTCGTACATTTCTTTTGTGTATAAAATAGCGTCTTTTACAGTTCCGCCTATGCCTGTGGCTGTTCCAAACTGTATTAAAGCTGGTGAAGCAGCCATCGCAAACCCACCTATTCCAGCTGTCTCTGTTATACAGCTATCACCAAGGTCAGGGCAAGCGTCTTTAGAGGTATACCCTGGAAAGTATGAACCTTGTACGTGGCGTGCAGGGGCTGTAAACCATCTATCTCCTAAACCACTTACCCTTATACCAAATTCCACACCATTCCGAGCCATCGTTGTCACAACCGTGCTATTCTTTATGTTATGTCCTGATTCAAGTACAAGTTTACAAGCTGCCATAATTGGGTATAACATCCAGTTATCATCATAATCTAAGAGATGGGCTATATCTGAAATTAGTTCTCTACTTACATCAGCTCTGAAAAGCATGGGTATTATCATCTTTCCAAAAAGGGCTGTCGAAGCTTGGCATCGGTTGTGGCCATCATCCCCCATCATAATAGATTTTGAAATTAATGCGCGCATATCAATCCCATCTGCTTCTTTTAAAGCTGATCTAAGCGCGGGCGTGACTTTGTCCTTAAGCCAATTAAGCTTTCTAATTACGTTATCGTCATAAACGCCATATCTTAAAGCCTTGAAGGTTTCCTCTTTCATATGTGTGTACGCATAGCTTCTGTGAACCTTATCAAAGACAACAAAAAGGGGTTGCGACGCAGAAATCATGTGCCCTGCACCAGCGACAGCGTGGAAATGATGTGCTGGTTCAATTTCAACTTCAAAATTATCAATCATCTTTTTCGCCTGGGCAGGCGTTTCAGCTAACCCTTCAAAAAGAATTGCCCCAATTAATGAACCGATATGAGGGCCACAGATCTTATCCAGTTGTATTGGAGGCCCTGCATGAAGGAATTTGTTCTTCTTCAAGCCTGGAATTACTTCAAAGGCTGGTTTTACATCAACTAGTAGGGGTTGTGATTCTAGAATCTTTTCGATAGATAGTTTGTTTGCTGCATTTATTTGATCCTTAATTCTTCCCAATGGAATCACCTTCTGAATCCTCAAGCTTTCTTGGAGATAAAGATTTTCTACTATTGGTCATAAATTGTCTGAGTTTTTTCTCCTAATGCCCAACTAAATTTCTCGCGAAGGCTCTTCGAATACAGGCGATTAATGTCGATATGATTCCTTCTCGCATACTCTACCACAAGTCTTGGATCTATGTATGAATTGAGCGAGGTGCTAAGGTTCCACTCAGAAGTATCCCTATATACTTCAAATTCTAGCTTTGCCTTTTGGTAAAGCTTTTCCACTTTCTCCAGCTTCTTTAACAACTGTTTCCCTGCCTCTTTATTATCGACAAGTTCTTTCTTCAGTTCTTCGTACTCAGCTCTCCTTTTATTCATTCTCTCCTGTCTTTTCCTAAGTTTCTCTTCAAATTTGTCTGGAAGTTTCTTTTTGTGGTTAAGCCTCTTTGCTACAGCGCAATTTATGTACTTAAACCTAATTATTCCTTGAAATTCATCTTTTCCAAAAAGTTTGTCGGTGTCTTTTATTGCTTCTTTCAAAGTTTCCCCTGCGATCATCGTCCTAAAGGTTTTAGCTGAAACACCTGGTGTAACTTCTTGTAGAAACCTAGAAACCTTTTGAGAATTTATGCCATTAAATATTGATCCATTCTGCGCTTGCTCCTTAAACATTTTTAGGTTTTTTAAAACGATGCTAGGAAGTATTAATTCTCTGTGCCATTGAACGTAATCTTTTCCAACGAAGTCTAAGATCACCTTTTGTCCTTCTACCTTTACATTTTCAGATTTCAGAGTTGTACAACCTATGGTTCCCATTTCCCCGGCTACTCTCTCGTCCCCAACCCTTATTCCTGACTCCTTTATCAAGTAGACCGCGGTAGCCACCTTCCTCCTATCCACATCTCTTGATGATAAATTCTCTTTTACATGTCTTTCAACTTCTTTTATCTTTCTTCTAAGTTCCTGTGCTTTTTCCCACTTTTTAATTTCTTTATCTTGGCGTATTCTGCTATTGGGTGAAAACCAAACATATTTCATCTTACCGTTTAAGGGATTTCTCCAACAAGCTATCCACATACAATTGCTCTTCCACACGATCTCCTTCCAACCTTCCTCAAGGTCTTCAGGTTTTTCACTCAGATTTAAGGTAATATCTTTACGTGTGACAGCACTCTTCCACCTACCTCTTAATGGGTTCTTTCCTTTGGATACAAAAATTCCTGGTGGCTCAACTACCCAGTTTTGTAGCACTACCTTTATGCCATCTATAATCGCGTATCCATATTTTTCTTTTAATGCTTCTCTATATTTTTTTCTTTCTTCACTGAGTCTTTTTCTTTCCTCTCTTGTCAGGCTTTCCTTTTTCTTCTTCTCATCTTCTATATAATTAAAGATATCTGTCCAATCGAAGTCTTCTATGTTGGCTCTTTTTGATATCCCAAGCTTTTTGGTGAAGTCTTCAAGAAAATTTGAGACGAAGACGGGGTCTTTAACATAGGCTGTACCAAATTTTTTAACAAAAGCAACAGCCATCTGTTCTGTCTCAGGATTTAACTCTAAGAGTCTTCCCTCGAACTTTAAAGTTAAGCCAATTGATTTATATTCTGGGATATAAACGCCATGGTGGATAAGCTGCTTCATGTCATACAAGCCATTAGGTTGACGCTTTAAAAGTCTAACTATTAAGGGGTGTGCTCTTCTGTAACGATGTTCATTAGAGATCGTCTAATAATATTTTATTTACAAATATAGAACATAATGCATAATGCTTCCTACACTTCTACATGGTAAAGCTTACAAGTTGATTATAGTCGCAAAGAACTATACCATGCTTCGATTAAATTAACCATTGACGGTCTACGAGTTAAATAAGTAAACTTGTTTACTAAAGAGGGGGTCTGTTTCCTTATGTTTAAAAAAAAGGCGCACACAATTTTGAGGTATTTGTTACTTACAATAATGTCTTTGATCTTCATCTTCCCAATCTTTTATATGGTGTCTTTGTCATTTCAAAGTCCTCAAGCCATCGCGAAAGGCTACTTATTTCCTGATTGGGAATTGAAGAATTGGAATATAGTATTATCCCCTTCTTGGCTTACATCCTTCCAAAACGCCTTGATAATCACGATCTTGTCTGTGATATTTGCTCTTCTCATAAGCTTTCCATCAGCATACATTTTCTCGAGATACAGTTTTACTGGTGATAAACATATCTTTTTCTGGTTGTTGATGAACAGAATGACGCCTGCCTCCGCATTACTGCTCCCCTATCTAATAATCTACTTGAGCATAGGATTATATAATACTCTAATTGGTGTCGTATTGGCATATTTTATTTTTAACATACCTTTAGGTGTTTGGATCTTCACAAGCTATATGAGTTCTATTCCTAGAGAATTGGATGAACAAGCCTTTGTTGACGGTTATAATCTTTTCAAATTCTTTAAAGAAATATTCATACCGCTTTGCAGACCAGCCATAAGTGTGGTCGTCTTCTTTGTTTGGTATCAAACATGGTCTGAAATGTTCATTGCAAGCATCATCACTCGCTACGATACCATGCCTTTGAACGCTAGACTGTTTATGTTACTTGATAGGTCAGCTATGGGTGCAGATCCGGGTTTATCATCTGCGGCTGGGGTTTTAACATGTATTCCAGGGCTAATATTATTGTATTGGGCAAGAATATATCTATCAAAAGGATTCACGTTAGGAAGGCTCTAACCTTTATTCGGAATCTAATGATGTTTGTAACTCTTATAAATTGTATAAGATGTTTTCAATAACATTTATAACTTTACAAAAAATAGGGCAATATATGTTAGTTATTTCTAAGTTACCTCAGAACTTCACCTCTGAATCTTCCTTACTAAAAGTTGATGGAGTGATGGTTTAAAGTATGAATTCACTTTCAATTTTAAAACCTTTCATATCGGATGTGGTAAAGGTTGGTGCTCACATTTATCACGTTAATTTATTTGATTTGATGATGAAATGATAAAGTATGTAAACTCTCTTCTAAGGATCTTACTGCTTATAATTTCTGCTATAATCTTTGTCTACCCAATCATATATTTAATTGGTCTCTCATTCTCTAGCGTGGATGGAGTAAATGGTGGTTACGTTGACTGGTTTCTTGGGAATTGGTATGCTCTTTTCTCGTCAAAGTGGGTGGGTTCTTTATGGAACTCATTTTTAATAACAATACCTTGCATCATCCTAACTATTTTGATCACATTCCCAGCTGGCTACGTTTTCTCAAGGTATCGTTTTCTAGCAGATAAACACATTTTCTTCTGGTTTTTGATGAATAGAATGACCCCTGCCTCAGCGATGCTCCTGCCTTACCTTATCATCTATCTTAGAACAGGGTTGTATAATACAATCCAAGGTGTTATAATAGCATATTTTGTTTTTAATGTGCCACTAGGAATATGGTTGTTCACAAGTTTTATGGGGATGATCCCTAAGGAAATCGATGAACAAGCATTTATAGATGGATATGGCTTATTAAAGTACTTCGAGAAGATCTTTATTCCTTTATGTAAACCAGCTATCGGCGTAGTAAGCTTTTTTATTTGGTATCAAAGCTGGTCTGAAATGTTTATTGCGAGTTTGATTACTACCTATGACACTATGCCTTTAAACGCTAGGTTGTTTATGTTGCTTGATAGGGTTGGAAGGATAGGTGATCCTGGCATAGTTTCTGCTGTTGGAGTAATTACATTGATCCCCGGTATGGTTATGCTTTACTGGGCAAGGAGGTACCTTGCTAAGGGGTTCACATTTGGAAAGATTTAGATACTTGACCACATAGATTTATGAGCCTGCTCTTCTTCTCTCTTTATCCCAAAGGTCTGTTATTAGGTTCGCTAGCTCTGATTGAAGCATGTAAAGTGTTTTTGCTTCACCCTTTGGCGCGAATATTCTAACTTTATAGGTCCTTCCTGCGGCTGTACTACCTTCATAGTAACTTTCAGGCTTTCTTATTCCTTCGCCATCGTGTTTTTTAGCGAATTCTTCTATAGCAGTTTCTATACACTTTTTTATTATTTCATCATTTGAGAGAACACTATGAGGAAGTGTTATTTGGAAAGTGTATTTTATAAAACCTTCGTGTGTGCAGTTTAAAACTCTACTATTCATTATTTGCACATTTGGAATTAGAATCATGTTGAAGGTAGGCGTATACAGCTTAGTATAGTTTATCGAGATCTCCTCCACCTGTCCCTCAACATCGCCTATCTTAACAAAATCCTTTACCTGAAACGGCCTACTAATAATAACATAGAATCCTGCAACAATATTATTGATCGTCTGCGATGAGCCGAAACCAACAGCCGCACCAACCAGCGCTGAGCTTCCAATAAACCATTCTGTAGGAAGATGCCATAGACCAAAAAGCGTTACTGACAATATAAGTATAGTGAGGATTCGAAGTATAAGTCTAAGAGAATTCTGGATATGTGCTTCTAATTGAAGTTTAAGGCTTACGCGCGTTATGGAATTGCTTAATGCCCTATATACGATAGCAATTATTATCAACCCAACTATTGTCCCAATAAGTTGATATGTCTCTATTTGGAGTTGCTCTAGTAATTCAATTAAGAACAAAATACGCATGATGAACACTTTTTCCCTCTACCCTAATATAATATTAACTTTTAAAAAAGATTGGATTAGTTTAAAGGCATCTCACGTTAGTCCCTACGTTCCAAAAAAAGGAAGTATAGTACCTAATACATGAAAGAATTTGGAACAACTTTCTAATATTACTGACTAAAGTAACAAATATAGCAGAATAAACCTACATTTCTCACTAGTTCATTGTGCCATAGTAATTATATGCAACTTGCCAACTTCTATTAATAGACACAACATTAGAATAGGTCGGTGTTAGCGCTTAAGGACAATGTTATCGGCGTTGGCATAGAGCTAAGTTATTATTCACTAATTATGTTACTAAGAATATGTCGTTCTACCAGTGATCACCCAAAAAGCTTGTAACGTATGGGTTTAAGACTTATATAATACGCTCTAGGTTTTATTTCTGAACATAAGCCATGGATACACAGGCAAAGAGAAGGTTCGAATTAGCTGCAATCATTTTGTCTATTATAATAATGTTCACGATTCTTGTTATGCATTACGCACTTACAAACAGAAATGAACTTGGCGCTGTGCCTAGATATGAAAAACTAACACTTAAGAACATTTACCAAAGCCCCACCCAGGTGAAGTTACTTGTTAAAAACACCGGTTCGTTTACAGATGCTAAAATAACGTGTATACTCGTTGATAGAAGCCTTCTTTCTGCAATGAATGGCACCTCGGACCCTGAAACGCCCTTTATTCTGAAAGATGGTGATTCAGAGACCATCACGTTAAGCTTTGGCTCACCTTTGGTATCTGGCAAAACTTACAAGATAATCATCTGTGCAGAGCAAGGAGACTATGATGTGAATGTTACCATACCATAAGCCTAGCAGCGTTAACCAGTATCTGAAGCTCATCCGTGAACTTCTTCATCTCATATAGTGGTGGTAGACGTGAGTTCAATTCATCCCTTAAAAGCTTAGAGATTTCACTGCCAACCCCCTTACACAAGTATTCAGCTAGGCGGTCAGCCTTCCCCCTCCAAGCCACTCAACGTCAATCTCTAAGCATAGGACAGATAAAAGCACCATCTGTTAAAATGTAGGTGGGGCCAGTGGGATTTGAACCCACGCTCACCAGCGTTCTGGGCGTCTTTTGCTCCCCAGGCTGGCATCTTTGACCAAGCTGGACGATGACCCCACTGTTTGTTGGTTCTTTTGAGTGGTTTATTTGTTTATTGCCTAATAGACCCTTGTAACCTGTAGAATCTCTTTGTACGTCTCGTTGTTTGGATTATATTTGTATTTTTTTAACGCTTCTATTATTGGTTTGAGTTCTTTTATTTTAAGTATTCTACGGATCTTTGGTGAGAGTTTACCGCCTATGAAGAAACTTTGTGTAATCGCTGTAAGATTGGAGTATTTCTTCTTCTCGCTCGCTGATTCAAAATCAATGATTACAGGTTTATCGTCTTCTCTAACTATTACATGCTTGATGGGGTTGCTTAGTTCACAATGTGCGATACCCTTCTGGTCCAGTACAAAGCATTGTCTAAGCAATTCGCGCACGACGCTTTTGAGCCTTTTGGTTGTTCCCCTACCCTTTAATTCTTGAACGTAATCGCCAATTCTTTTGCCTTCTACAAGCTCAAGTATCAAAAACTCGTCCTTAGAGTGATAAAGTTTAGGTCCTATTCCTACACTATTCACTTTCCTTAGGAACTTTGCCTCACTCTTTAAAGAAACCCTATCTGCATCTGATCTTAGAACTTTAACAGCAACGTGGCCAAATTCCGTTTCGGCTGCAAAGACAACCGCTGTACAACCCTTCCCAAGGACTTTTATTCCATTGATTTCTACGTTGCCCCTTATTAGAACTGCTGTCAATCCAACATCCTCTAGCTTTCGTAGTATTCTTTTAGACGCATTTTGGTTAGCTTTTGGATAAGAAAGTAGAATATTGTATGGGGACTTAGCTAACTCGTCAACTGAGATAGTTTTGATCTGTTGGCTCAAGGATCTCTTTTACCCCTTCCGTTATCCATCTTCTACTATCTGCTTTAACCTCCCTTCCTAATAGAATTTTCCCGTTGTTTTTTAATGGTTCTACTATCTTTTTTGATACACCGTATTTTGTCGGGTCTTTGAGAATCTCTCTTGCAAATGATGTGTTTGTTGTTATGTTCCTGTTTTTTAGTGCGCAAATCCTTCCATCTTCATTTATCCACATTAAAACTGATATATCCTTATTTTTGGATGTGAATTTATTAGTGTTTTCCTTCTCGAATGCATAAGGCCCGTGCCTTATCTCATATTTTGGAATGTTGTTTTCTTCGAATAGAAAGATGAATGCACTTGCATCCTTGTCGTTGCTTACCGCGAGCGACCTGACTATTTTAAAGCCGTAGTTTTCAAAATGTTTTGCCAGGCTTTTAACTGTGTGGTTGAGCATACCCCATAGTATGTCAACACTCATCTCTTTGTGTTCAAAGTAAATAGCTAAAAGGTTCTCTAATAAAGGTGAAGTTAATGCTCTTGTCTCTACCCTTTTCCCAATAAAGTACTCTATCTTAGGGGTTTTGAGTAAGCTTCTACAGGCGATAATGAATCTGGAAAACGTCTTTATAGATAATGCTTTCCCTAAGTTTCTGTTCACATCTACAGGGTCCGTTATTATCAGTTTGTCGTTTATGAATTGCTCCTTCGCATTTTCCACCTGTTCTAGGTCTGTAATTACTATTGGAAGTCTCCATTCCGACGCACTTGTCACCAAATCTTTGAAGGATTTAAAACGGAATATCAGTACTTCACACATGTATCCGCTAAACCCTCCAACTTTGATCTCCGCTCCATAGATCCCAGCTACCTTCATAAACTTCTTTAGAATTCGAACATCACTCTTTTGTTCTTGTGTTAGATTTTTCTTCATAAATTCGAGGTGGTATGGTGAGCGGTCTGCAGCAGTAAGCCATCGCCCTTTTGCTACGTTATAGCATGGGACAACATTCACCCTTATGCCATCAACGTACGTTTCTACATATGGGTGCTCTGCATACCTGATTATAAGGTTTCCCCTCCCAAATACTTTAGATGCTGTCTCGAAGCTATCCTGTTCTAGGTCTGTTTTAGAAGCATTAAGGGGATATCTAAGGAATATGTCAATATCCGCTTCTGATGGTAGCCAGGTATCTCTAGCGAACGAGCCTCCTGAAATGACTTCTGGTTTGAAGGGGCTTGAAAGCGAATTTTGCTTGATCGATTCGATCACAGTTTCCGCTACTCTTCCCGCCTTTTCCACTTCTAACTTATTTGGGGTTGTAAGCCTTCTAGCCTCTTTTAAAAGTTCATCAAGCAAGGATATCACTCACCGATGACTACTAAGTCGGTGTATATCGGTCCACTGGGTGTGAGTAAACTTTTTTTGATCTTTAATTTCGACATCACATCATAGCCAAATACTTCATTCTGTCTTTGTCTAAGTGCAGCAGAAAGTTCATTTTTATTCAAACCGCTTTTTACTCTCATTATAGTTAAATGTGGATCAAATCTGTTGCCCGCAGGGAATCCCACTTTTGCAAGGCGTGATTCAACTTCTTTCCATAAAGAAATCATAGCCTTTGAAGAGTGTTCATCAACCCCAACCCAGATAACGTTAATTCGCGAGAGGGATGGAAAGGCTCCTAACCCCTTGTATAAGACTTTAATCGGCTCAAACCTTAAATCAGAAAGGCTCTGATTCACGCTTTCCAACTTAGATTCATCAATCTCACCTAGAAACTTTATAGTAAAGTGTAAGTTTTCTGGTTCAACAGGTTTCGCTTCGATTCTAAGGGCTAGAAGCTCTTTCTGGGTCTCCACTATCTTAGCTCTTACCTGCTCATTCTCCAAGTCTAAAGCAATGAACGTCCTTATTGAAGTCATTCAACAATCCAATATAATATCTTGTTGATAAGTATTATCAAAAAGTATAATTTAGATAGTGTAGAGGTGATAGTGTGCAATAGTTTGGGAAAGAAGTTCATTATATGCGTCACCGGTCTTCCTGGTTCTGGGAAGACTACTGTTTCACACGAAGTCGAAAGAATGGGTTTCTACTACTTGAATTTAGGCGATATTGTTAGGGAGGAAACAAGGCTAAGAGGATATGAATTAACTGATGCGAATTGCGGTATAGTGATGCTGGATCTGAGAGAAAAGTATGGCCCACAGGCAATAGCTCAGATGTCTCTCAAGAGCCTTCCTGAGGAAGGATTGATCGTTGTCGACGGCATCAGAAGTGTATCTGAAGTTCAAGTCTTTAAGACTGTAGGGAAGACAAAGCTCCTAGCAATACACGCTTCACCCACAAGGAGGTTTGAAATGTTAGCGTCAAGGAGGAGGTCTGACGCACCTTTAACAAGGGAAGAGTTTGATATCAGAGATAAAAGGGAGTTAGAGGTAGGAGTAGGTAACGCCATCGCACTCGCCGATGAAATTGTTGTTAATCACTCTACAATAGAATCTTTGATAGAGAACGTCAGACAACTAGTTATTAAGTGGCTCAAGGAGGTTGATTTTTAACGTATATCCCAAAGCTTGATACAACTGTGAGCGTTCAAATAAGCGCAAAGGTGCATGCGTCCGAATCTAGTTCAAAAGTTTCTAAGGCAATAGAGAACGTGTCAGGTGGTGTTAAGCCAATTAAGGTGGAAGAAGAGGGCTTCATAGTATTCACATACGATTCAGAAACGGCTTTGCATAACCTTTTCAGGAAGATCAGGGAACGACAGGTTCTCTCCGTAGTAAGGAGACTTCTTCTTAATGGCATGGTAGGTGACACAACAACAATAATGATCAACAAACAAGTAGCTTTCTCAGGAAGGATCGTGTTATGCGAAGAAGAGGAAGAGTCGCCCTTAGGCCCTATCTATTTAAAGATAAAAAGTCCTAACATTAATAAAGTCATAGACTGGTTAGCTGGATTAGATAATTTGGAGCGAAGAAGGGAGTGAAGACCGATTGCAGGTTGTCTCTCTATCTACTCTATTTCTATGGTCTAAACCGATCGAATCTGTCATAGACGTGCTCATAAGGAAGATGGATGCAGATGAAGGGCCTGACGCATGGGATTTGATCGATGATGAAAGTTATGGACTTACAAAGGACAACTTAAAGAAGTACAGCGAGCTTGCTTGTTCAGGTATTAAATACACGGTTCACTGTCCTCTTACTATCCACGACTATATACATCCGGATCGAAGCGTTAGAAAGAGGTGCGTAAACATTTTGAAGGATTCGATGCTAAATGCTGTGGAACTTTCTCCTTTAACTTACGTCTTCCACCCAGCAGCTCTACCTACTAGATTGAAGAGGGATGATGTTAAAGACCTAAACTTCGAATTTGTAGAAGAAATATATAGTTATGCGAAATCCATCGGCTTGAATGTCTTGATTGAGAACCACGTCGCGCATATGGACTTTATGATGAATAATATAGAAGAATTTGATGAATTTTATAGAAAAACGAATTCAAGTATTATGATGGCATATGACGTAGGCCATGCAAATATAGATGGCAAAACTAAAGAATTTGTAGACAGATTTAGAAACAGGATCGGTGTTCTTCATGCGCATGATAACGATGGTAGAGCTGATCTTCATTTAGCAATAGGAGACGGAAACATAGACTGGTATTACATCGTAAAAAGATTGAAAGAACGCGATTTTCAAGGCCCTTTTATCGTTGAAAGCATTTATGATCCTTTTAAGTCAGTTAAGATCCTTAGAAAGATTTTATCTGATACCTTTTGAAAGGTTCCCCTGAATCTGGGTAAGGTACTTCGATAACTTCTAGGTCGTTCGCAACTACAACGTTACTGAAGTGCTTAGTTGCCTCGGCTTCTATTATGGAAGGATTATCGTACCTTGCGCTAAGATGGATTAGAGCCAGCATCTTCGCTCCGGCTTTAGCCCCTATTTTCGCGGCTTCAACTGAAGTAGAATGCATGTTTTCAACTGCCTTCTCGAAATCCTTATCAGAATAGGTTGCCTCAAAGATTAATAGGTCTGCTCCTTTAAAGAATTCAGAAAGCTTTCTGTTTGGGCGTGTGTCACCTGAAAACCCTAAGATTCGCCCTGGTCTGGGAGGTCCGAGAACCATATCTGGTTCAATAATCTTATTATTTAAAATGATTCTCTCCCCAGATTGTATTTTATGCCATAATGGTCCCTTTGGGATTCCAAGTTTACGAGCTTTATCGACATCGAATCTTCCAGGTCTTAGGCGCTCTTTTAACAGATAGCTGTAACTTTTAATTAAATGATTCGCTCTAGTTGCGTAAACTTCATATTCTTTTTCTTGTAAGACTAAGCCTTCCTTTACCTCCTCTATTAATAATTGGTATTGGAGTTTTATCTTCAAGTATTGCATAGCGGATCTTATAAAGCCCTTGATACCTCTGGGGCCATATATTTCAACAGGTCTTATCCTCTTTAACATACCCATTGTTTGAAGCAGGCCGATGATTCCTCCGACGTGGTCTCCGTGGAGATGCGTGATAATGATCTTCATCTTCCTACCAAAACCTATCTTACTTAAGACCATCTGTCTTTGAGTCCCCTCTCCACAATCTATCATTATAACTTCGTCCTTTCTAAGAACTGCAATAGATGGAAAGCTTCTATTTGGTACAGGGATGGCTGAGGAAGTGCCTAGAAAGACGACCTTAAGGCTCATCTGAGCTCATCCTAGAAGCTTTAAGTGATCTACTACCGCCTTTGACACATCTACCTTGCTATACTCTGTTTCTATCGTGTTTGATGCTATTAGTTTCGACACACCCGCTTTGCTCATCTTCTCAACCGAGTTAATGGTGAGTACGGGGTGAACACATATAGCGATAACTTCTTTCACTTCATATTCATTTAGCACGTTTGCCGCTTTGACTATGGTTCCCCCTGTAGATATCATGTCATCAACGATGTAGGCTGTGGCTCCCTTGAGTTTTAATGGAGGTGGCTTGATCTTTACTTCTCCTGTTACTCTGTTTCTCTCCTTTTCGAAGACGCAGTACGGTCTGTTGACCAACTTCGCAAATGTTTCAACCCGTGCTGAGCTACCGAAGTCAGGTGAAACAATCACAGCTTCTGAGAGATCCTCCTTACTTAAAGTATAGTCTGCGAGGAAAGGTATTGCTGATACACTGAAAGCTGGGAAGGTAAAGAGCCCTAATCCTTCTACGTTGTGTATGTCCACCGTCACTAAACGTTTTACACCCATACTAGCCATCAGTTGGCCCACCACTTTTAAACTGACAACCTCCCCTGAAAGATATTCTCTATGCTGTCTAGCATATCCTAAGTACGGGCATATCGCATAAACAAAGGCCCCTGTCTCTGAAAGTTTTTTAGCTAGAAGCAAAAGTTGGACGAGATGGTGATCTACGGGGGGACTAAGAGTCTGTACGAGTAGGACCCTTTTACCCTTTACATCGGACACTATTCTGAAGTAGTTTTCTCCATCAGGGAACTCTTTAAACTCTAGATCAGCGATATCACACCCCATTTGTTTAGCCATCGATCTTGCAAAGCTTATAGAAGAAGGGCCTGGAAGTATTACAAAGTCTTGGTTGCTCATAGATACCCATATAAACAACTATAGGTCTAATTAAGTGTTAATGTATGATAAAGGAAGCAGAATGTTATGATAAGATAGATGACAACACTGTAAGATGCTATTTATGCCCAAAATATTGTATAATTAAAGAGGGCCAAACTGGATTTTGTAAGGTAAGGGAAAATAGAGGTGGTCGTTTATACACATTAATATATGGTGAGTCATCAAACCAATCTGTTGATGCTATCGAAAAAAGAGCGTTTTTCCACTTCTTCCCGGGTTGCCAGACCTTCTCTATATCTTCTATCGGGTGCTCTTTAACATGCCCATGGTGTCAATATTACAGCATTTCTCAAACAGAAGTAGGTAGCCAAGTGACTTTTGAGATAACTCCCCAAGAAGTTGTTAACTTGGCCAAAAAGTATGGTGCCGCCTCGATATGTTATACACACAATGAACCAATAATGTGGTATGAGTTCATAAAGGATGTTTCCAATCTCTCTAAAGGTGAAGGTATAAAGAACGTACTAGTCACAAACGGTTACATAACGCTTGAAGCATTAAAAAGGCTTGTTGAATACATCGACGCAGTTAACATTAAGGTAATGGGTTTCTCCGAAGAATTCTACAGAGACTATTGTAAAGGCGAACTCACCCCAATCCTAGACGCTTCAAAATACCTTGTTAAAAATGGTGTGCACGTCGAGCTCTCCTACTTGGTGATACCTCTACTTAATGATTCCAGCGAAGAAGTAGGAAAGTTCATAGACTGGGTCGTAAACGAGCTTAAGGTTGATATTCCAGTTCACTTTATCCGTTTCTTTCCTGTCTATAAGTTGGCTGATCGTCCTCCCACACCTGCTGATACTTTAATGGGGATTGCGAACACAGCTTACAAGAGGGGATTAGAGTATGTTTATGTCAACAACGTCTTCGTTGAAGGGTTAGAGGACACGCACTGCCCGAGGTGTCGAACTCTATTGATTACAAGGTATAGTTCAACTTTTGTTAACGCGAACTTAACAGAGAAGAATGAATGCCCCAGCTGTGGTCTAAAAATTCCAATAATAGGTAAACCAAAGGCGTCTCCACCAAAGCTGTATTGATCTAATTTGTTTAGAGTTTTAGGCAGGGTTCACCTTTATCCATAACTAGTCTTCCATCAACATAAAGTTGCCCATTCCCCATGAACTTTACCATATCAAGATGTGAGGATGCTTTGTTCTTTCCATGGTATGAACCTGTGTTGTTTCCTATAGCAATATGAATAGTTCGATAGATCTTCTCATCAACTATTATGCTCCCATATGTGTACTGAGCACCAGGGTTACACCCTATTCCCAATTCTGCGATACGGTCTTTTTCTCCCGTATTCGCATCTAAAAATTTTGCGAAATTCTCCTCACCCTTCTCTGCTTTGTATCCGCTGACTTTCCCATTTTCAAATGTAAGCCATAACGACTTAGCTCTTCCAAAGCCCGTTATAGTTACATCGTCAAAAAAGATTTTTCCATTCGCAGTGTCTTCAATAGGGGCAATAAAGACTTCTCCAGAGGGTATGTTTAATCCTACATCTCCATTCAATATATCCTCGTCTGAGACTATTCCGTCGTCGACAAGAATTCTCCTACCTTTTATACTAAATGATAGGTCTGTCCCATCTGTTGCCTTGATTTCCACTATATCGTGCCCTAAGAATGCTTCATAATAGTATCTACAAAGTTTTATCATCTTTTCTGAAAACGATTCCATTATGCTATTGAAGAAGATATTTCTAAAACGTCTAAGAGGTATCCCAAAGCTTTTTGCCGTTCCTGGTAAAGGCCATCCAAAATATAGCCATCGCACCCTTCTGTTGTCTAGAATTTCTCTTAACTTTTGAATATTAGGTGCGTCTATCTTCATTTTATCTTTCACATCTATAGACCAACTTGGGTTATCGTGCTCGCCGATGAATATGTTGACATCTATTGTTTCTACGATGGCTTTGGTCATCGGGTTGATCTTGCTAAGAGACTCCTCTGGGGTCAGTTGGTAGCGAAGCCTCGTTCTCTCATCACTTTGGTAAACTAAGGTTGTATAGGCTCCAACCTTCCAACACTCCTCTTCAACTATTTGAGCGAACTTGTAGCAAGTGGGATCTGTTGGATTACATATTATTCTGACTGACTCAAAATTTCCATCAGGCCTTTTACCTATCCTCAGACTTTGATTGACAACTTTGTTTGCTAAATTTCTCATCATAGAAGTTTTAAGACTGTCCATGTTTAAAGCTCGAAATAGCCTCGCTTAAAAGCGTTTTAACTTTCATTATTTCTTTATTAACTGATAAAGATTAAATAACATTGCTAAGTACATAGTTGGCAGGTTAATATGGCGGATGTTGTTGTACTTGATGACAAAACCTTTAATGGGAGCATAAAGGGTAAGAAAAACGTTCTTGTCTACTTTTGGGCACAATGGTGTAACCCTTGTAAACACATGTCTCCCATTGTCGAGAAGCTTGCCAAAAAATATGACGGTAAATTGTTGGTTGGGAAACTGGATGTTGGAACTTCACCTAGTATTTCTGCCAAATACTCAATTTCTACCGTTCCAACGTTTATGTTCTTTAAAGATGGTAAAGTGGTTGACTGCCTAATTGGGGCAGTAGGAGAAAAAGGTTTAGACGGCATGCTAAAAGAGCATATCGATTAATCTCTTAACCCTTAGAGATCAAGAAGAAACCTAAAGACGAATCTTCCGTCTTTCTTTTTTATCTCCATTAAATGATATGTTACCGCTTTTACTTCTAACTTAGGGTTGTGTTTGCCATAAGTGAATGGTTCGCCGAGAGCCTTACCCTTTATTAAATAACCTTCATCCGTTTTCTCTAAAGACACCTTAATCGACTTCGCCAAAAACTCTCCTGTAGATGATTTCACAAGAACCTCTTCAAGAAAGTTGTAAAGGAGAGATTCGAGATCGAATCCTTTTACCAGAAAGTCGTAAGATTCGGACTCTGAAATCGTCTTCAAATCCACCATTAAATCAACAACTGAAAGACCTGCTTTCTTGAAGCACTCCTCAAGATTCTCCCCGGTAACCTCAATATAGGCATCAGAGACATGATCAAGAACTTTATAGAAAGAGTGCATCTTGAACCAGAATGTTGAACATAGTATTTATATTTAAATAATTAAAGATGTGAGGATAGAAAAAGTATGAATGCCGGGATGGCAGAGTGGACCAATGCGCAGGCCTTGAGAGTCTGTCACTCCTCGTGGGTGGCGTGGGTTCAAATCCCACTCCCGGCGCCATCTCTAGGAATAAGATCGTCTACAGTCATTTTATTAAATAGACTGAAATTGAACTGCTATCGGTGCGTCAAGGTGGAAAGGGATGAAGCGTTTGAACCATCGTTTTCTTCTTCATCTGAATCGAAATGGAATGTGGTCCTGTTTAATGTCTTAAAAAGTTCACCTAAAATTTAAACCCATTTTTTCCTATCCATCTAAGAGTTGAAAGCAATCATATTGAATTTATAACTTAGTGATGTATATGTTTATAACTATATGTTAACTCAGCTCGAAAGTGGTTTAAAGGGTAATTAACGATGGAAAGTCGGAGAGTAGAAAGGCTTAATGCGAACGGAATCCCAAATGAGGTTTTACCGACTACTGAGGAGCTTCTAACTCTACCTACGGATGAACTTCTTGCGCGTTTGAACACTTCTTTGTCAGGGTTAAAGTCAGAAGAAGCGGAAAAACGCATAGGTATATACGGTTACAACGAACTCGCTAAGAAGAGGAAAAGAACCGCTATTGTTAACTTCCTCTCCCACTTTCGTAGCCCTCTGACCATTATATTACTACTTGCAGGTTTGATTGCAGGTTTTCTTGGAGAGATCGTAAATGTTGTTATCATCTTCTCCATTGTTTTAGTGAGTGTAATTCTTGACTTTTATCAAGAGTCTAAGGCAGAAAAAGCTGCAGAAATGCTGAAAGAAAAAGTAACCACAACTGCAACAGTTCTTAGAGATGGCGTTAAGAGGGAAGTGAAGCTCTCCGAGATCGTTCCAGGTGACATCGTCTATTTGTCAGCTGGGGATATTGTGCCCGCAGACTCCAGGGTTATTGTCGCAAAAGATTTGTTCTTAAACCAGTCTGTGTTAACAGGGGAGTCATTTCCAGTAGAAAAAACGTCTATGGTGATAAAGGCTAAGGGCACAACGCCCACTGAATGGAACAACTGTCTATTCATGGGAACATCGGTTGTAAGTGGGACTGCAACAGTTGTGGTTTTAAAGACCGGTAGCCGCACAGAGTATGGGAAAATCGCAAAAAGACTCGTCGAAAGAGAGCCTGAAACCGAGTTTGAGAGGGGGATCAAAGGCTTCGGTTTCCTAATCATGCAGGTAACTTTCTTTTTAGTTCTGTTTGTTTTTTTCATAAATGCGCTTTACAAAAGGGATGTTTTAGAGTCACTTCTTTTTTCTGTGGCTTTAGCTGTTGGCTTGACACCCGAGCTTCTGCCGATGATCATTACTGTAAACCTTTCTAAAGGAGCCCTTGCGATGTCTAAGAAAGGGGTTATAGTAAAGCGGCTGGCGTCTATCGAGAACTTTGGGAGCATGAACGTTTTATGTACGGATAAGACAGGTACGCTTACAGAGAACAAAATAAAGCTGGTTTTGCATGTGGATATGGAAGGAAATGATGATGAAAAGGTACTACTATACTCTCTGTTGAATAGTTATTACCAAACAGGATTGAAAAGCCCACTTGACGACGCTATACTCAGCCATAAAGATGTTGACATAAAAGGTTACCAGAAAATCGATGAAGTCCCATTCGACTTCATAAGAAGGCGCGTTTCAGTCGTTGTTGAATATGAGAAACAGAGGTTCTTTATCGCTAAGGGCGCTCCCGAAGAGATCCTTAAGGTTTGCTCTTTTTACGAACTTGATGATAAAGTATTAGATTTAACGGAAGAATCGCGCAGGAAGATCGAGCAGAAGTACTATGATCTAAGCTCTGAAGGGCTCAGAGTGCTTGCTGTCTCATATAAGAAGGTCAGGGAAGAGAAACAAGTATACTCAATTAACGACGAAAGCGAAATGGTGTTTTTGGGGTTTGTAGCTTTTCTGGACCCCCCCAAAGAGACGGCTCGTGAATCCCTCCAACTGCTAAGCAAGGCCGGAGTTGAACTAAAGATCCTGACTGGCGACAACGAATTGGTTACAAAGAAGACATGTGAACACCTAAATTTTGAAATCAAAGGCATCGTCTTAGGAAGCGAAATCGCTAAAATGCAAGATGAAACCCTCCAAAGAGTGGTTGAGGAAGCAAACGTCTTTGCTAGGGTGACACCAGCTCAAAAAGACAGGATAATCGCAGCGTTGAAAAACAATGGTCACGTGGTTGGATTTTTAGGGGATGGAATCAACGACGCACCTTCGATGAAGACAGCAGACGTAGGCATATCTGTAGATAACGCTGTGGATGTGGCTAAGGAATCCGCTGATATAATATTACTACAGAAGAGTTTAAGGGTGTTGAACGAAGGCGTTATCGAAGGTCGGAAAACCTTCGGCAATACCATGAAATACATCATGATGGGTGTAAGCTCAAACTTTGGTAACATGTTCAGCGTTGCTGGAGCATCCCTGTTTCTACCGTTCTTACCCATGCTTCCAATACAAATACTCCTTAATAACCTGCTCTACGACTTTTCTCAGTCCACAATAACAACCGATAACGTGGATCTCGAATATGTCGAAAAACCTAAACGATGGGATATTTCGTTCATAAGAAAATTCATGGTTTTCTTAGGACCTGTGAGTTCAGTTTTCGACTTTCTAACATTCTTTATAATGTTACTTATCTTCAAAGCGACCGAGCCCCTGTTCCAAACCGCTTGGTTTATCGAATCATTATGCACACAAACTTTGGTGATATTTGTTATAAGGACTAGGAGAACTCCTTTCTACAAGAGCAAACCAAGTCGGATATTATTCTTAAGCAGCTTAAGCGTCGTCAGCTTCGCATTAATTCTACCGTTCACCCCGTTGGGTGGTATATTCCACTTTGTACAGCCGCCATTCGCATTTTTTCCAGTCTTAGCTATGTTGGTCCTTACCTATCTTGCATTAACTGAAGTCGTCAAAAAATGGTTCTATAAAAGATACGCATACCGCTTAGAACAATTTTTGATCTCGACAAGACGTGCAGGACTTTATCTAAGCAGGACCGCAAGGCTCGTCCAAGACATGGTGGCCATAATTTGCCTACGCTTTGAAGACGAAATTTCCATCGACTCTCTATTAGAGGACCTTGCTAGAAGTGTAAACCATCCTCTTGATTCAGATCAAATCGGCCATGGTCTCCAACATCTGAGGCGCGCTGGACTTGTTAGCTTCAATTGGAGGAGAAGGACAATTAAGCGTGAAAGACCATTAAAGGATTATGTGATGAAGCAAGTTGTTACCAATGAGTTTTGGCCAAAGATAGCTGAAGATTGGCAGAAGATCAGTGAGGTCATTCAGAGAAAATATAACAGAGTAAACATAGAATACCAACACCTTTTATCTCCAAAGTTAGAATAGTCATTATTATATCTTGACATTAGATCACTTCCTTGGATTGGTATCCATTTAATTCGACATATTAGTGGTTGCGGGTGGTGGTGTTTACTCCAAACTATGAGGGAAGGCTAACCCATTCTGTTAGTAATTCTACCTCTTTTAACTATGTTCGAACAGTTTAACTTGTACAGTTTATAAATTAACATTTATAAAATGTTAACATCCCCTTTGCTCTGTGAATGTTGGAGTCCTTTTCTCTGGGGGGAAAGATTCTTGTCTAGCTTTGCAAAGAGCTAGACAATATCATGACGTAGTGTGTTTGATTAGTTTGATTTCCCTAAATAAAGAGAGTTACATGTTCCATGTTCCGAATATAGAAATTACAGAGTTGCAAGCTAATGCGATTGGTCTTCCATTGATCCAGAAAAGGACAAAAGGCGAAAAAGAAGAAGAATTGTTGGATCTGAAAGAGGCGATCGAGCACGCGAAAGTGAAGTACTATATTAAAGGCGTGGTTACGGGTGCGATTAGATCCGTATACCAGGCGAGTAGGATTCAGAGAGTGTGTAATGAACTTGGTTTATGGTGCTTTAATCCACTTTGGCTTAATGACGAGATAGAGGTTCTTCAAGAAGTTGTTGAGAAAGGGTTCAAGGTATTGATATCGGGTGTATTCGCATACCCTCTTGAAAGGAAGCATCTTGGATTGATTATGGACAAGGATATTATTACCGAGCTCAGTCTTTTACATAAAAAGTATAATCTTAACCCTGCAGGTGAAGGGGGTGAATTAGAAACCACTGTACTTGATGCACCGTTCTTTAAGAAGACGATTGAAGTCATTGATTATGTAATTCACTATCGTGATCATTCTGGGGTGTTTGAGATTAAAGAAGCTAGGTTTGTTGATAAATGATTCTTATACTAGATGTATGCAGTGATAAGTTAAGTGAAATTGAATTCGTTAAGCCAATAAAACGCATCTTAGAAAGAGGCGGTATAAGATGCTTTACGAAGCATTACTTGGAATTAAATTCAGAAGAGCTTTTACAGGCTGATGGTGTTGTTATCTGTGATACAGCGTTGGAAGACTTTGGGTATTTAAAGCAGCTAGATCTGTTTCGATGGGTTGTTGGGTACAATAGGCCAATCTTAGGTATATGTGCTGGGATGCAGATTATCGGCATTCTTTTTGGTTGTTCCGTTGTTGATAGGGTTATGATCGGTCAATTTAAAGTGAGCCTCATTAAAGAGAACAAGCTCGCATCAAAAAAGGGTTTCTACTCCTACTTCTCAAACACGAAGGTCATAATCCCTAATGAAAACTTTGTTTCGATCGCTAAAGTGTATGGAGTGGACTGCATTATAAAACATAGGGAGAAAGACGTATACGGCTGCCTCTTCCACCCTGAAGTATTAAATGAGGAAATAATCTCGAACTTTTGTAGGATTGTTCTATAAAAATAATTATCGTTCACAACCAACAAGTTTGACTCCAGTAATGGTAGCTGCTTCTATCGACAATGCTCTCAAATCCTCTTTATCAAGGTTTCTAACATCTGTCTTCCCGGTGAGTTGAGTTAACATTTCGAGCTCTGCTATTGTAGCTCTTAAGTAGTTTTCAACCCTCTCTGCTGCGAAGTCTACGTTCAACCTCTTTCTCAAGGATGGTTCTTGAGTTGCGATCCCCCTCGGGCATCTACCTGTACTGCATAAACCACATACCCTACACCCAATTGCTATTAGCACAGAAGTAGCCATTGCCACAGCATCTGCGCCAAGTGCTAATGCCTTTGCGACGTCAGCCCCATTTCTTATACCACCTGAAATTAGTAAACTAATATCTTCCCTTAACCCGATCTCCTTTAATCCTCTATCCGCCTCAACAAGAGCAGGTAGTGTTGGCAGACCCGCATGTTCCAAAATTATGTCGGGCGCTGCCCCAGTTCCAGCTTGCTTTCCATCTATTAAAATTGCATCTGCTCCCGCCTTTGCTGCGATCTTCACGTCATCTCTAACCCTCCCTGCTGAATATTTAACGATGATAGGTATTTTCCAATCCGTCACTTCCCTTAGTTGCTCTATTTTCATTTTCAAGTCCTCAGGTCCCACTATGTCTAAATGCCTAGCAGGGCTAACAGCGTCGGTTCCGATTGGGATACCTCTAACCGAAGCGATTTCCTCGTCGACTTTCTCACCCATTAGAAGACCACCTTGCCCAGATTTTGCTCCTTGACCTATCTTGATCTCAATGGCATCAGCTGATTGTAGATACTTTGCAGAAACGCCAAATCTTCCGGAAGCGTATTGGGTTATTAGTAAAGAGGCGTTCTCTCTTTCTTCGGTGAGAAGCCCTCCTTCGCCCGTGTTAACTGCTACGCCGACTTTAGTGGCTGCCTTTGCTATCGCTATTTTGGTTTCTTTGCTCACTGCACCAAAGGACATTGCACCGATTATCATAGGGGCGTTTAATTTTAGTGGCTTTTCTGCATATCTTTTACCGATCACTATACTGGTAGAACATGGTTCTCTGTAATGGTCGATCGGCGGTCTTGATGTCTGTGCACATAGGAGGATTAAATCGTCAAAATGTGGGAATCTCCTCCAAGCTCCACTCCCTCTAACAATAGGATGGCCTGATGACGATTTAAGTTGGATTTCATCTATTGTGTCACGGCTCCAAGTATGCTTCGATGTCTCAGGTACAGGGTGGACCCTAATGGCTCTCACAGGGCAGTATTCGACGCAAGTCTCGCATCCGACGCATTCAAAGTCGTTGATTGGTGTGATGTAGCCTTCTTCGATGTTTTTAAAGACACCTTGGGGGCATATCTTAACGCATGCCCCACATTTTTTGCACAGGTTGTGATCTATTAAAACTTGGTACCTGAATTTTCCTCTTTTGAAGGAGATGAGGGTCTCCTTTTGTCTATTATAAAATGGTCTCAGATTCTTAGGAACTATCTTCTTGAACTTTCTAGAAATTCCATCTATTCCATTTCTTAATAGCAGGTTCGATATGAATTCGTATTCTGCTTTATCGACTTCAACCATTGTGGCATTTTTTCCGAGGCTGGGTTCTGGGCTGGAAAAGAATATTCTCCCCCCTATGATCGACTCCCCTAGATATTCACCTGGTTTTCTAAGGATTATGATGTCTCCCCCCATCATGTAGATTCCGGTCATGATGCCTGTTCCCCCTTCTATTATGATAGCTCCTCTTTTCATTAAAGCCCCTGCTCTATCCCCTACATCCCCCTTGACAACAATTGTACCACCGTAAAGGCCTTGGCCTGACCCATTCCCAGCGTGACCCTTTACAAACACGCTTCCATTTGTCATGTTATCTCCAACGAACCAACCCGCATTCCCATCTACTTCAATCCTTGGTCCATCGACCATTGTGCCAACAAAGTAGCCCACTGATCCTTTGATCAGAATCTGAGTTTCCTTTCTTAAACCTGCGGCTATATGGTGTTTACCATTTGGGTTTTCGATTATCACCCGTTTGGTCCTTTCTGAAATTTTCTTTAGTTCTCTATTTAATTCTCTTGGACTAAGTCTTGATGCATCTATTACCTTTAATTCTTCTTCCAACAAACAACCTCTCCTGGTTTAAGGTTCCGTATTTTTCCTTCATGTTTGATCGTCCTTAACGCGTTTTCTTCTGAGGCAGCAGCGTACATGCCTTCCCCTTCTAACACAACAAGAGGCCTTAACCCCAGCTTATCCCTCACCATTCCAATAGAATCGAGTGTTGAGATTATATACGAAAATGGTCCATCAAGTTCTTTAACCGAAAGCTTCAAGACTTCTTCTAGGCTTTCTCCTTGTTTTAATTTGTCCACAATATAATGGACCAATAATTCTGAGTCGTTATCGGTCTCGAATACTACGTCCTTTCTTTCTAACTTCTCTCTGACTTTCCAATAGTTTGTTATTTGGCCGTTATGCACTAAAGCGATGTCAGGGTACAGGAATGACTGGAACGGATGAGCGTGTAAAAGGTCGACTGTACTTTCTGTTGAAAATCTAACATGCCCTATACCATGTGTTCCAATAAACTCTGATACTTTGAAGTTCCCCTCAAGCTCCTCTGTTAGACCAATATTCTTTATAATCTCCATCCTCTTTCCAATACTTAAAATTTTAGCAATCCCAGTTGAACCAACGTTCTCAACGACATTCTTCAAATGGTTTAAGCTTGTTCGTATGACGTATCTATCGAATCCAAACCCCCTCATAGTATTTATTTCAATACTTCTTATATCCCCTCCCGCAGTAGCGATCGCAGTTGAAACTTTGCTTAAAGCGCCTACAACATCTTGAGTGAACACCTTTATGATGTATTCTTCGTTTGGAAGGTCTTCCTTATGGTAAAGCGCTACCCCGGCTGAGTCTAAACCTCTATGCTGTAGCACACTTATCATATTGATTAGGATTCTTCCCACTGGGCCGTCATCATTAAGTAGGACACACGCTATTCCGCAGATTCTTCCTCAACTCCATTGATTTGTTTGATATTTGTGGTGGATGTTCAAAGTCTTCGTAGGTACCTCTCAATTTCCCAACTAGTTACCTGCGTTCTGTATAGATCCCATTCCTTTCTTTTTATTTGGAGATAGTTCTCAAAGGCGGTTTTACCTAATGCCTCCTTCATAAACTCGCTATTTTCCATTTCATCCAAAGCCTCCTTTAACGATTCAGGTAGTGAAATAATCTTCTTTGCTTTTCTCTCCTCGTAACTTAGTTTGTAGACATTGAGCTCTGTTGGCTCTCCAGGATCTTGTTTCCTTTTTATTCCATCCAATCCTGATAAGCATAATACACTGAATTGTAGATACGGGTTACCAGCAGGATCAGGACATCTGATCTCACACCTTGCTGCATTCTTTCTTCCCCCAAAGTTGGGAACTCTAATCAAGGGTGATCTGTTTTTGAAGGCCCACGCGATGTAAACTGGAGCCTCATATCCTGGTACTAATCTCTTGTAAGAGTTTGGCCACGAAGCTAAGACGGCACACATCTCTTGGCCATGAAGTAGTTGTCCTCCTATGAAATATCTTGCCACATCCGATAGGTAGTCGCTCTCTGGGTCATCTACGTAAAACAGGTTCTTTGTTCTATCCACATCCCATATGCTTTGATGCACGTGCATCCCTGACCCGTTTATTCCAAAGAACGGTTTAGGCATATAAGTTGCTAGGTACCCGTTTCTCGCAGCGGTGATCTTCGTGATCATTCTTAGTGTTACTGCTCTGTCAGCTGTCGTTAGGGCTTCGTCAAACTTGAAATCTATTTCATTTTGCCCAAGTGCTACTTCATGATGTGATATCTCTATTTCTATCCCGAAAAGTTCCGCCATGTCGGCGATCTCTCTTCTTATGCTGTCTGTCAGGTCGCCTGGATGGTAATCAAAGTAGCCAGCCATATCGATAGGGGTTGGTGTTGCCTCATTCTCATTCTCCTTTAGAAGGAAGAATTCGAGTTCTGGAGCGCACATGTACGACATGCCCGCATCGCTTAACTTTGAAATGGCTCTTTCCAGAACATATCTTGGGTCTGCGTCAAAACGTTTGTTGTCTGGTGTGTAGACATCGCATATCATTCTACACGAGGACTTGTCTTGTGATCGCCATGGTATTATTGCGAATGTTGTAGGATCAGGGTAAAGGACCATGTCTGATTCTTCTATTGATCTAAAACCTGTAATTGAAGAACCATCAAACGACTGCCCGTTCTCGAATATGCTCTCAACGTTCTTTGAATGAACAGCAAGGCTCTTTATTATACCGTTCAGGTCTGTGAACTGCAGTTTGACAAATTTAATTTCGTTTTCTCTGATCGTGTCGACTACTTTGGTGACGTTTGCTTTCCACTTTGCGTCTTTAAAGTTCCTCATCTTTCCACCTATTAATTAGCCTTAAACCCACATAGAATCATTATATATATATTTTGATTTGTTTAACAAGTTATTTTGAATAAAAATGTCGAATTTTACTAATAATTTCATTGTTTATTTGTATTTTTTTAACACTAATTACCTAACCAAATACATCCTTTCTTACGGCTAGGTGGATTTTTGTGATATATGGGTAAATCTTATTAATAAAGGGTTTATAACAATTTTATGAAAAGGCTAACGTTTGAGAATCAAAAGGAGTTTTGTTACGCGATTAGCCCATTTAATAAGCCTAGGATTATTGTTGACCCCGATGAAACGTTCATAGTAGACACTGAAGATGCGATGTCAGGTCAGATTAGGAAAGAAGGTGACAAGAGGGACTATAGGAAGGCTCCTTTTACTAATCCATTAGCGGGCCCAATTTACGTTAAAGGCGCAGAGAAAGGTGATGTCTTGGTTGTGGAGGTCAAAGATATTAAGCAAAAGATCGAACAAGGTGTTACTCTAATATCAAAGTGGTGGTGGTACTTAGGGCATAAGCCTTCAGCAAGTATCGTCTCTGAGTTTGTTGAATCTAAGATGCCTAGTGACTACAGAATATTACCTGTCAGGAATGGAAAGATCCAGTTTGGTACGTTTTATTTGCCATATAAACCGATGATTGGTACAATAGGTACTGCTCCTGAAATCGAGTCCATATCCTCTTACTTGCCAAGTATGTATGGTGGGAACATGGATCTTCCCTGCATAACTAAGGGGTGCAAACTTTATCTCCCAGTTAAAGTTGAAGGGGCATTATTACACGTTGGTGATGTTCATGCTCTGCAAGGTGAAGGCGAGATATCTGGTACAGCCATCGAAATGCCAGCTGAAGTTACTTTGAAGGTTGGGGTTATAAAGAATAAGGAAATACTCTGGCCTCGGATTGAGGACTCGGAGTATTTGATGGGAGTTGCGTGCACAGGTACAGGTAGAACATTAGAAGACACGATTAGAATTGCGTTTGTCAACCTTGTGGAATGGATGGAGGAGTATGGTGTAGAAAAGTGGGATGCTTGGATGATGTGTTGTTTCTTAGGGAAGATTATATTAGGTAATATTTGGTCTGTGGCTGCTGGTTTTCCAAAGATGTATCTTCCTAAACTATGAGCTTTAAAACTCTCCATCATGCCTTTAATATGCCTAATACGTTAGCATTCGAACCATATAGGTTAACATGATAGCTCAAAGTGCCAGTTAAACCCTTATTTTTCTGCCTTTTTCATAGCAAATTGCTCTAGAACAAGTTAAAAAGTTTATAACTTTTGCTTTTTGGTTTTAGATGGTGCGTATGAAAAGCTTCGATTCAGGAGGTTTTATCAGAGTTATTAGTGGGATAAGGAGTAGGGTGATTGATGAGGATAGGTTGATAGACAACCCTTCTGAAGAAAGGTTGGTACGAGTAGTAATAGTAGAAGGAAAAATTCGCCCTTTAGCCGGTGTTGAAGTAGGGGTGCAAAAAATAGTGAGTTATAAAGAATGAACATGTCTCTTGAAACTTTGGCTCCAAAACTAAGCCAAATTGACTATCGAAAATTACGCGCTATAACCGACACTAGAGTTCACCAGTTCATTGCTGAAGCCACTGATCTCTGTAAACCCGAAAAGATCTTCATCTGTGACGACTCTCCTGAAGATATAGCCTATATACGGCATCAAGCACTTCTTACTGGCGAGGAAAAGCCTTTAGCGACTCCTGGGCATACCTTTCATTTCGATGGGCCATATGATCAGGGACGTGATCGCGAAGTTACCAAGTACCTTGTACCAAAGGGGGATTACCTAAGTAAAGCCCTCAACCAGATCGATAGAGATGAAGGGCTCGCAGAAGTGAAGGGATTACTCAGAGACTCAATGGAGGGGCGCACAATGATCGTCCGTTTTGTTTCTTTAGGTCCACCTGGTTCTATATTCACTATCCTCGGTTTACAATGCACTGACTCATGGTATGTAGCTCACTCCGAAAGTCTTCTATTCAGACCCGGATATGAAACCTTCACAAAGGTTGTACCAAGCAAGAGCTTCTTACGTGTTTTACATTCAGCTGGAAAGTTAAACGAAAACATGATCAGCATAGAGCATGAGAAGAAACGAATATACATCGATTATGTCAATGACACTATCTATAGTGTTAACACGCAGTATGCTGGTAACTCTGTGGGGTTCAAGAAACTTGCCTTTCGCCTCGCCATACGCAAAGCAAACCAGGAAGGATGGTTAGCTGAACACATGATGATTGTTGGAGTACATGGCCCAGGTGGCCGCAAGACCTACTTCGCTGGAGCCTTTCCAAGTGCCTGTGGTAAAACTTCTACTGCCATGCTTCCTGGGGAAACCATACTTGGAGACGATATTGCCTACATTCGCAACATTAATTCCGTTGCCCGGGCAGTGAACGTGGAATGTGGTATATTTGGCATTATTCAAGACATAAACCCCAGAGACGATCCTGTGATTTTCAAAGCACTCACTAACCCTGGGGAGGTAATCTTCTCTAATGTTTTAGTCAAAGATGGAAAACCTTACTGGTTAGGTATGGGTTGTGAGCTACCTAAGGATGGAATAAATTACACAGGGTACTGGTGGGAAGGCAAAACAGATGAACATGGCAATCCAATTTTAGCTGCTCATAAAAACGCCCGTTACACTGTGGCTCTAAAGTCGTTGGAGAACTGCGATCCTGAACTAGATAATCCTGTAGGAATAGAGTTAGGCGGTATAATGTATGGAGGGCGAGATGCCAAAGCTTATGTGCCCGTCCAGCAAAGCTTCAACTGGGAGCATGGCGTTATATGCTATGGAGCTGCCTTGGAGACTGAAACAACTTATGCCATCGTCGGCAAAGAGGGTATACCCGAGATAAACATGATGAGTGTCCAGGATTTTGTTTCTATTCCGTTAGGACAAAACATCCGTAATAACTTGTATTTTGGAAGAAAACTTAAAAAACCGCCGTTGATCTTCGGGGTTAATTACTTCCTAAGAGACATAGAAACTGGTAAATTCTTGAACGGTCCAAGAGATAAACATGTTTGGGTGAAATGGATGGAACTCCGTGTACATAATGATGTTCAAGCAATAAGGTCACCTACAGGTTTACTTCCAAAATATGAGGATTTACGTTTGCTCTTCAACCAAGTCTTGGGTAGAGAATACAAGAGGGAAGACTATATCAAACAATTTACCATTCGCGTCCAAGAGAACTTGAACAAAATTGAGCGAGCGAAAGAATTCTATCAAGAAAAGGTTGGTGACGCACCATTAGAATTATTCGACATACTGGACCAACAACATAAGCGTCTGATTAAAGCTAAAGAAGACTTTGGTAATTATATACCCCCTAGCATGTTTGAATAAAGACGTTTTCCAAGCTTTAACTTTTCTAAAAGACAGCTTATTCTGCACGTAGAACACCCTATCAATGTAAGAGCTAAGGATTGTTTAACATGGCCTCAAAAATGATTGGTAAAGGAGCCTTAAGGGGAATAACTTAACTCGAACATGAAATGAATTTATTTGTGAATTGTCATAAAGGTTTTCTTAAAATTGGGCTTTTGTTATTTTCACGTTCTTTATTAATATAGGAGGCGTGTATACTGGTGTCTCTACTTCCCACCATTTAACCCACTTTCTCCTCTTCCCTATGCCTGAAATGTTAAGTAGCTGCCGAGGGATGTTGTCACTAATTCTTGTGCCTGTTATAGCGTACTTTATTGAACCGCTATCTATAACAAACGTTGCGTCTCTAGGTAGAGTTGAATACTCTCCTGTAACATAATTCTGGTACCTTGTGTACCAATTGTTCGTAACGTAAACTGCTTTCTTTGACTCACTGATCATCTCTCCTAAACTCATATCTCCTTCATTTACTACAATATTCCAAGGGTGGGGCGATATTATACCAGCATTTGCAGTGGTTACTGTGTTATACTTCTTTGCTGTAGAAGTGTTGTGCAAATAGGTTAGAAGTACACCGTTTTCGATTATGTTCGTCTGTTTGGTTGGTACCCCTTCATCATCAAATGCTCTCCCATCAAATCCTCCATCAATAGTACCATAGTCTTGAAGGATTAGCTGTTCTGAAGCTACCTTTTTACCAAGGCAGTCTTTTAAGAACGATGTCCCTGTGTCAACTCTGAAAGCTGATGCTGATAATGCAACCATTTGCATTAAGTCAGCGGCAACTGTAGGCCCAACTATAAGGTCGTACATACCTTCCTCCCAATATCCGGTCCTCTTCGATTCTTTAGCGAATCTTCCCGCTGTAGCTCCTGCTTCTCCTGGATCAAATTTTGGGAGCGATGCAGCACATGACAAGCCATGACCACTTGAACTTGTTTCTGAAAACGCTCTAACATTTATTGTGATCGAACTAGACTTATCCATTGACTCCACTCCACAAGATGTTTTTATTTTGTATGCTACTAAATCAGAAGTAAGGACGCCTGAAACTCTTACAGCTCCTTCTTTTAGCGCTGCATTTATTGCATTATTGCAATAGTCTGTTAATTCTTCACCTAATCTCTCTATACTAATGTCATATGAATTATATGATTTATATTTGAATGGGCCTTTTGGAAGTGGTGTGTACTCCTCGCTTTCTTCGATGTACACCATACTGGAGAATAGTTGAGTTACAAATCTGTCTAGATCTTCTTCCCGGAGTGAAGACGTTGTCCCTACAACGCGTTTTCTATCTTTTGCTAAGTAGAGTAAAACAGCGACTTCATCAAGTGTGTCGACAACGGTGATAGAATTGTTAGAAAAACGTAGCATAGACTCTTTTCCATAGGCAGAAACCACTGAAATATCGTCTACCATTAGTCGACTTGCTTTCTTATAAATCATGTTAGTGACCTTATCGATGATTTCTGTGTTCATCTAGTTTTCACCTTCATATTTCTTAGCCTTAGACTAGGACCTCCAGCCCACACAGGGGCTCCTTGCATAGGATCTCCTTTGCCACAGATAGCCGCCCAGTACTCCAAGTTGTTTCCTCTAGCGTCTAGGTTACTCCAGAGCCTTTCTGTAGTAACTTCTATCACAGGGCATATTAGGGGATGTTTTATTTCTCCATTTTGTATCAAGTACGCTTCATGTCCGACATACCTTTGGTTTCTTCTAATGTCGTCAATATTCCATTCCATAAAAGAATTGATGAAGATTCCTTGTTTTACATTTCTTACAAGCTCGTCAAAGGAGTAATCTCCTGGTTCAACAAAGGTATTTGCCATTCTAATTATTGGCTCACGGTTGAATTTGGTGGCCCTAGCTGAAGCATTACTCTTTGTTTTGAACATTCGAGCTGTAGCACGATTATGTAACAGCTCGTTTACAACACCATTTACTATGAGCTTTCTCTTTCTTGCAGGAACTCCTTCATCATCAAAAAGGTAGAAGCCGTACGAATTTGGTATTGTTGGATCATCGCTAAGGTTTGCTTCTTCACTTCCGATCTTAATCCCGATGTCAGAAGGCTTAAGATAAGATTCACCAGCTTGTGCTGCCTCCCTGCCCAATATTCTGTCGGCCTCAAATGGGTGTCCTACAGATTCGTGTGCCATAATTCCTGTCACTTCTGGTCCGGTTATAACGTCATAGGTTCCAGGAATAGTCTTCTGAGCATTTTCAATAATGTTTTTTATTACATCCGTCTGACGCTTTAAGTCCTCTCTGATGTTGAGAACTTCTATAAGCTCCCACCCTCCGCTTCCTCCATATTCGATTGACTTCTGAGCAGTTTTACCGTCCTTCATTCCTGTTAAGAAGCCTGTGACATAAATCCTAGGTACATACCCATCGACAAAGGTGCCTTGTGATGTGGCAATAATTTTCCTATCTATTGACGTTTCCATTTCAAGAAATCTCATTGGAATGTAGTTCCTTTTTTCTTGTACTATGCTGTCAAATTCTTTTAGAGCCTTTATTATGTCCTCAAAACTCTTTTCTTCTAATTTCTCTTTCTCCATAGCTTTCCATTTCTTTTTGTTCTTCCTTTCTCTACTAAACCTTATTTTGTTCTTAACGAGTTTAGACGCTGCTTTCGCCTTTTTAACGGTCGTATCCACCATCTCTCTAATCGTCTCTTTTTCAAGGACATTTGAAGTTGAAAATGCGAGCCCTCCATCTACTATCGCCCTGATACCTAAACCTGAAGACTCGCTAATTATGATAGGTTTCTGTTGGCCATTCTTTAATATACAAACCATGTCTCTGGTTGTTTGAAGCCTTGCTTCAACATACTCTGCACCTTTGTTTTCGGTCTCTGAAATCGCATAAAATAGGAGATCTAAGTCAAAGTCTTCTTTTCTCACAAACTACAATTATAAAAGAGCCTTTTATTAATTTTTTCTAAAAAACTTAAAAAACAAGTATCACAGACTTTACATGACATTCTAATTGAATTCCAAGGTTTTCTTGACGCCTTATGGAGGCGTTAATAAAATAGGAGGTAATACTTTCTTACTCGAAGACTCTGACTCCAAGATAATAATAGATTTTGGTGAAGACTTCGATCGGTTTGCTTCATATTACGAATTCCCAACCAATATGCCTAAGGATTCAGTGGAACGAGAATTAGTTTTAACAGGTATACTTCCAAAGATATTATCAAACGATGGTAGTATGCTTTTCAACTACTCTGAAGTACGATATGATTTAACCCCTACTAAACATAGGAGGGAATGGTCTATTATAGATGGTACTGTCGAACAACCATTTTCTGTTATAATTTCTCATGGTCACCTAGATCACATCGCGAACGTGGTCTTTTTGCCCTCTACTATACCGATTTACACGGGGGCTTATACTCAAATGTCTTTTCTTAGCCGGTTTGTGTCGAAAAGGGTTGGGAGCTTATACCAAATGCTTGCATTCTCTGAGAACTATACTAATATGGAGGATATTGGCAAAGTTGACACCAAAAACTTTCGTCATTTATATAAGGAATTTAGAAATGGGTTGCTATTTAAACCATCTGGAATCGAAGTTAAACCATACGCAGTCGATCACTCTATTCCAGGAGCCTTTGGTTTTATTATTCGCACTAGTCAATCGACTATCGCTTACACAGGAGATTTTAGATCTCATGGTGTTGCAAAGGATTTTACTGAAAAATTTAAGAAGGTACTTGTCGATGAGAGAGTCGATTTCCTAATTTGTGAAGGGACAAATCTGGGCATCCATCAAATAATGGATGAGAATGACGTCGAATCGTTCACATATAAGGTTATTTCTGATTTCTTTACAAAAGGAGGAGAACATGTCTATATATCTGTTTCCTCTAACAATATTGATCGAATCAGCCAAGTTTATAAAGTTGCGAAAAGGCTAGGCGTTAACTTATACATGTCGGACGAAGTCTTTCTACCATTGCTTAGGATAATGCAGAGCGAACTAAGGAGAAGGATCACCTCTCCAATACCTCCACTTGTAAAAGACCCTTTTCTTCAAAGAAAGGAAGAAGAAAAGTGGGGCAAAATAGGCGATATCAAGTCGTTGGGTGTCTTAATACCTGATGATGCGTTAGGTGAACTTATCTTATCTAAGGCTGAAACTTTATCTCTAAAGTATACTAGCGAGAGCGACTTTTCAAGCATTCCTTCTGGGTCTATTGTTTTACTCCACGACAGGCCTCCGTTGATAAAAAGGCGGGTCAACAGGAAAGCTCTATTCATAGTAAGCACTAGCGAACATGAAAGCGAAGAAGGATTGTTCGTGCTTGAGCGGTTTATAAATCAAGCTATGGCAATGGGTATTCCCCTTATACGAGTTCACTCTTCAGGGCACATAAATGTACTTGATTTAATAGATTTTGTTAAATCAACCCATCCCAAACATGTCATCCCTATTCATACAGAACATCCTGAATTCTTTAAGAGTTACTTTGAAACTTTGATGGGTATAAAAGTGACTTTACCGTATGAGAGGACGCCAATTTCTTTAGAAAGATAAATAAAACAGATTAACAAGGATTAATGTGATTTAAATGATATCGAAGGTGCTTACAGCACAAGACCCTAACTTTGCATACGCAGTTGGCACTCTCGCTTTTGCGCTCGGTCTTTTAGGTTTACTAATACTTTTGTATGAATTAAAGCTAAAAGATCTAAGAAGGTAATGCTCCGATCTTCTCCTTCACAATACCCTCTCCTTTTTTAAGATACCATATCTCAGCCTCTGCTCCAAAAGCTTTTGCCCATTTACAAAGCTCATCCCTTTCATTCCTCCTGATTCTAGCTCTCCCACCCTTTACTTGGATCAAGCGTGTCTTACCATTTTTCCCCGCGAAGATGTCCACAGGACTATGAGACATCGCACTTCTACTGCAAAACCAACCATCTTCCCTTAATATGGACATCACCTTATACTCTTTGCTCCTTCCCTTATAGTATGGTGTAGTTACCATCTTACCCTATATACTATACTATGGTAAAGATTATGAACATTGCTGATGTAAGGTGATTTGGATTGAGCTCAAAATACATATTCCAATCACCAACTAAGTTGAACTTCGTTGCAACAAAAGAGGGATTTCTAGTCTTTCGAAATGGTGATGCTCTTTCTGGTTTGACCCTTAAGGCCCAATCTTTGACCGTTGCTGTTACCATCGGAAGTAAGGACCTTGCAGTGGTAAACTTAGCCCTTTCTCCCACGTCTTCTTTGGTGATATTAAATGCAAAAAGCCTGTATATATCTCCATCAAACGACTCAGCTGTTGTAAATATTGACCTCGCACAACTAGAAAGCGGGTTATCGTAATCTAAGGAACAGAGCCTTTTACGACCTCTACTAGTTCCCTTAGTTGATCTTTATCTATGTTCGCAGTTAAGTTAAGACTTATGGGCGTTATTGAAATCTGCTTTGCATAGTGAACTGAATAGGCATCTGTCCATTTCTCAAACCGACTGAACCTTCTACCCCAGATCCAAAAATATGGTTTTCCTCTAGGATCCTTTCTTTCTAAAGCGTAATCAGCGTACTTCCTTTTTGCGAGCTTGGTTATGGCGACACCAGTAGAGCTACTTATCTGCAGTGGGAAGTTGACATTAAGGAGGTCAACGCCTTTCGGAAGCTTTCTCTCTAGAACCCAAGATGTGATTGATTTAGCGATCGGTCCTGTTCTCTCAAAGTTCAAATCCACCGTCTCTGGAGAGAATATCGCCGTCTCCGGGACAACCATTGAAAAAGCTATACTAGGCACCTTATTTATAGCCCCCTCTATTGCTGCAGCAACAGTACCACTTGCAAATACATCTTGGAAGGTGCAGTTATCTCCATAGTTTATTCCCGACACCACAATGTCCGGTCTCCTCTTTAGTACAACGTGAATCCCTAACATGACAGCGTCAGCAGGGCTACCTGAAACGGCATAAGCCAAACTATTGCTTGATAACACCTTCTTTATTCTCAGTGGTTTGTGAAAGGTTAAGCTCATACTCGCCCCACTCTGAGGGCCCTCAGGTGCCACTATAACTACTTCCCCAAGTTCCTTAACGGAGTTATGTAAAACCTTTATTCCTTCACTGTTATAACCGTCATCATTCGTTACTAAGATAGTCTTCATGTATAACTTGATATCTCATGATATTTTATAAACTTAACCTAGACTCTCTCTCAATTCTATCTAACTTTTCTATTTCCTTAAGGATCTTTAATCTCTTTTTCTCTAACCTTTTCAACTTGACTTTAAGCATAACCCTTTTGAGTCTAATATCTTCTAAATCGTATTCGAATACGACATCCGTTCTCGGTGTAATCTTGTATAGCTCTATTGCTTGAATCTCATCATTTAAAATGATCTTTGGAATAATCCTTTGGGTGAGGAAGTAGATTTTCTGCGGTCGCCCCTCTACTTCTTTCCTCACACTTTTTGATTCCACTATTCCTACCTTTTCTAAAAAGTTGAGGTGCTTCAAGACAGCGGGGATGCTAATGTTGATCTCCTCGGCTATTTCCTTCATAGAAAGAGGGCGTTTTTCTAGCATTTCCACTATGCGGAACCTGTTGTATGCCCCCATTATTTGGAATAGTTGGTCGATTAGTTGGTCGGCCATCGCCTTTATATTATATAGAAAGGTTTATAAACTTAACCTTTGGTTAATTAACTGGTGGTAAAAAAATGGAGGATGATAAAAGAAAAAACTATGAAGACTTCTTTGAAGCGCTCGAAGATATGGTAGACCAAGCAATCGAAGAGATGGAAAGGTCTATGAGGAGCCTACTTAGAAGCGATTACTTCAAGAGCTTTGAGAGACCCAAGCTTTACGGATTCTCCATCCAAATGGACGAAAAAGGCATTCCAAAGATAACTAAGTTTGGTGATAGCTGGAGCTCACCTAAGGGGGTTAGGACACCGTATTATGATCAATACGTTGATAAGAACAGGAATCAGCTCGTACTAATCTTTGAGCTGCCAGGTGTTGAAAGGGAAGATATTAAAGTAAAGACATCTCCTAACAAGTTGATATTAGAGGCTAAAAGAGACGACAGAGAATACAGGGCTGAAGTTGATCTAGAGACTGAAGTTGATCCTTCCTCTGCAATATCAACCTTTAAAAACGGCCTTCTAACAATAAACGTAAAGCTTAAAGAACACGGAAACGAGTTTACAGATATAAGTATCGTATAGATAAAGGTGGGTGGTATGAGCGACGTAATTAAACTACAAGTAATGGAAGCCTATACACGGGACGTGGGTAGAGGAATAGCTAGGGTTGATTACTCCATTATGGACCTATTGCAGGCGCACACGGGGGACGTGATCGAAGTTAAAGGAAGAAAGAGAACCGTAGCTAAAGTCCTTCCAGTTCATCCGTCTGATGAAGGAAAGGATATTATCAGAGTTGACGGTATCACAAGAAATAATGCTGATGTTCCCCTAGGAGACACTGTCTTCGTTCGAAAGATCAACGCTCTTCCTGCTGAAAAAATCACCCTAATTCCTCCTGAAGGTTACCCACCGCTTGACAAGAGGTATTTTGCAGAGGTGTTGGAAAGCCTCGCTGTCACGAAAGGGGATAATATTATGGTTCCTTACTTTGGAAGTAAGCTTATTTTCAACGTACTTGCAATAAGTCCTAATGTAGACGCTGTGGTTATAACAAAGAGAACCGAATTCATCATCTCTGAAAGAGGGGAGGCCCTTAAAGGTGTCCCACAGGTAACTTACGAAGATATCGGCGGTCTTAAAGATGAAATTCAAAAGGTGCGTGAGATGATCGAGCTTCCTTTAAGGCATCCAGAGATCTTCGAAAGGTTAGGGATAGAGCCACCTAAAGGTGTTCTACTCTACGGTCCACCTGGTACTGGGAAGACCCTCCTAGCAAAAGCTGTTGCAAATGAGAGCAACGCGTACTTTATAAGTATTGGCGGCCCAGAAATAATGAGTAAATACTATGGGGAATCTGAGGCAAGGCTTAGAGAAATCTTTAAAGAAGCTAAGGAAAAAGCCCCGTCTATAATATTTATAGATGAAATCGACTCGATCGCGTCTAAAAGAGAGGAAGTAACTGGCGAAGTTGAGAGGCGTGTCGTCAGTCAGCTTCTATCGCTTATGGATGGACTAGAGGCTAGAGGAAAGGTGATTGTGATCGCTGCAACTAACAGACCTAACGCTCTTGACCCTGCCCTCAGGAGACCCGGTCGGTTCGATAGAGAAATCGAGATCAAGGTCCCTGATAAAAAGGGAAGGTTGGAGATCTTGCAGATACATACAAGGAACATGCCTTTAGCACCTGATGTTGACATAGAGAAATTCGCTGCTATAACACATGGTTTCGTTGGAGCCGACTTAGAATACTTGTGTAAAGAAGCTGGTATGAAAGCGATAAGACGTGTTCTCCCTGAACTTAAGCTTGAAGAGGAGAGACTAAACTATGACACATTAAACAAGTTGCAAGTAACTCAAGCAGACTTTGAGAAGGCTTTAAAAGACGTTCAGCCTTCTGCTCTAAGAGAAGTCTTCTTGGAGTCACCGAATGTTAGATGGTCTGTAGTAGGTGGTCTCGAAGGTGTTAAGAGGGAATTACAGGAAGCTATTGAATGGCCTCTAAGATACCCTGAAGTTTACAAAAGAGTTGGGTACAAGATGCCGAAGGGGATACTACTCTACGGTCCACCTGGTACTGGGAAGACTCTATTAGCAAAGGCTGTAGCTACAGAAAGTGAAGTTAATTTCATCAGTGTTCGAGGCCCAGAATTACTTTCCAAATGGGTTGGAGAATCAGAGAAAGGAATCCGAGAAGTATTTAGAAAGGCAAGGCAAGCAGCGCCATGCATAATCTTCTTCGATGAAGTTGACTCTATTGCACCAGTCCGAGGATATGGTCTAGGAGAGAGCATGGTAACCGAGCGTGTCGTCAGCCAACTCTTAACCGAACTTGACGGCATACAAGAATTACAGGATGTCATTGTACTTGCTGCTACAAACCGTATTGACATGGTTGACCCAGCGCTTCTCAGAGCTGGTAGATTCGACAAGTTGATATTCGTTCCACTACCAGACAGAACAGCTAGAAGACAGATACTTGAAATTCATTTCAAAGAAAGGCCTTTGGCTCCTGATGTTAATTTGGACAGAGTTGCTGACATTACCGACGGCTTTTCTGGTGCCGATCTAGCTGCAGTAGCTAACACATCAATATCACAGGTTGTCCAAGAGTTCGTATCTAAGTATCCCACGCCAGAAGAAGCTAAGAAGCACGCTGAAGAAGCCATGATAACTCAGAAGCATGTAGATGACGCAATCAACAAAGTGCGCTCTACCAAAGAGGGGCGAATCCCAGAAAAGGAGATCAAACCATACTACAGGTAAAACAAACAATTTATTACACTCATATTTTCCCTTTTGATACATGGGCATAATAGGAAAAGGTACTTGGATAGACCTAGTGGCACATAGAGTAATAGAAAGAGAAAAGAGCCTAGGCCGCCCCCTTAATCTTATACGTGTAGAAAGTGGGATTGGAGCATCAGGCATCCCTCATGTTGGTAGCTTAGCTGATGCTGCAAGGGCTGCAGCAGTGAAATTAGCTTTAGAAAACCTTGGATACAAGTCAGAGTTCATCGCCTTTTCAGATGACATGGATGGCCTTAGAAAGGTGCCTTTCGGTCTTCCAAGCTGGTTGAATGATTATCTTGCTTTTCCAGTGTCTTCTATACCAGATCCCTACAAGTGCCATGAGAACTATGGCGCCCACATGAGTTCTATGCTTATTGACGCTATGGATAAGTGTGGTATCCAATACTCCTTTATGAGCGGTCGTGAAGCTTACAAAAAAGGAATTTATGACGATCAAATTGCCAAGATACTTGATAATGTTGATGCGATAGGTAAAGCAATAGAAGAAATCACAGGACAGACAAAGTTCCAGTTCCAGCTACCTTATTTCCCAATTTGCGAGAAATGCGGGCGAATATATCTACCAAAAGCTGTAAAATATGAAAAGGAAACTAGGAAAGTTCTATACAGGTGCGAAGGAGCTGAAATCAGGAAAAAATTCCTAAAAGGATGTGGATATGAAGGAGAAGTAAAGGCTAGTTCATTAAATGGCAAGTTAGCTTGGAAGGTTGAATTCGCAGCTCGATGGGCAGCGCTCGACATAAGATATGAAGCATATGGTAAAGATATCGCAGACTCAGTTAAGGTAAATGACTGGGTTGCTGATAACATCCTCGGATACCCACATCCCTCGCATGTCAGATATGAGATGTTCTTAGATAAGGGAGGGAAGAAGATATCCAAATCAGCTGGTAATGTCTTCACCCCTCAAACGTGGCTAAATTACGGGACACCACAGTCTTTACTTCTGCTCCTGTTCAAGAGAATAGTAGGAACTAGAGTATTGTCCATTGAGGACATCCCAAATTACATGGATGAAGTAGACCAGTTAGAGGATCTTTATTTCGCTAAAAAAGACACAAAGGATATGTGGGAGATCAAAGCAAAAGGTCTTTACGAATATATTAACTTGCTCAACCCACCAGAGAAACCCTCCCAACATGTATCGTACTCTTTACTAGTCCAACTATGTACAGTAGCGCCCCAGGGGAAGGAGTTAGAATATGTAGTTAACAAACTGAGGCGGTATGGAATGATAAAGGACCTTGACGATAGACTCATTCAAAAGATACAATTAGCATTAAACTGGGCAAAGGACATGAACGTAGTTGAAAGAAAGATGGTGCAAATCAATGAAAAGGAGAAACGACTTATCAGCGAATTTGTAAACAGCTTAACATCCAACGACCCAAAGGCTATACAATATTCGGTGTTCGAGATAGCTAAAAGAAATCAAGTGGAACCAAAGGAGTTCTTCAAAACCCTTTACAAAATCTTTATCGGTACAGAGAGTGGTCCAAGACTAGGTCCTTATTTAGTCGACCTAGGTGTCGATAAAGCTAGGGAAGTACTCAAAACATATCTCTAACAAGATCCACTAGTAAAATTTTTTTGACAGTAAACAATATTTTTAGAACCTTTACTAATTTAATTAGTTCAGAGCTAAACAAAAACAATAATGAGCAAACCCGAAGAAAAACTAGTGCAAGTAAAAACTGTAACCAAAGAGTATAGCGAACTACATCAAGTTTTAAAAACCTCTAGCACAAGCTTAAAATCTACTACAGTAAAGTCAAATATCAACAACGTTAGACGTTCAAAGAATTTTGGTAATAACCTATCAAAATTAGGAGTTGCTCTAATACTGTTCCCAGACCCCACAATATCCGACCTACTAGGAAGTATCATGGTACTATCAGGGCAATACCTTCAAAGAAGATCACCTATAGGAATAAAAGAGGCGCAAAAAGAGTTCCGTAAGATCAGCGAAGAAATCGGTAACGTTCACATGTTTTAACAGTCTGCTAAAATAAAAGGAATGTATAAAATTTTAGTTCAATCAAAAATGGAAAAAATTTTGTACTGGTTGACAAGTGATTCAACCTTAACAAGATCAAGATCCTTGATATTACTTGTTGTGATTAAAAAGGCGCTGCTTTCACTGGAGGAGAAAGAATTCACTATAAAGTATCTTGCTACACAATAATTAATTTTGTGAATGGAAAAGATGTATACAAGTGTTTCAAAATACGGTGTAATGAACAGCTAGAGGTTATACACTAAGTTCGTCTCTTAAACTTATTGGGAATACTATTGTGAACGTTGAACCCTCATCTGTTTTGCTCTCAACAAATATTTGGCCTTTATGTGTTTCGATAAGCCTTTTGGCAACGCTAAGGCCGAGACCTTGTCCTTGAGCCTTTGTTGTAAAGAATGGCGTAAAAAGTTTTTCCAGCACTTCCTTTGGCATTCCGATACCAGTGTCTTTTACACTGATGTAAACCTTGTCCTCCTTATGATAAGCCTTTATTGTAAGTAGGCCTCCCTTAGGCATGGCCTGTAATGCGTTCAATACGATGTTATATAGTGCACGTTCAATCACTAGTTGATCTAAGAATATCCTTGGTAAGTCTTTTTCAACTTCAATGGATAATCCTACATTTTCTGGTACTTCAATTTCCCTTATAACTTTGTCGAGAAGTTGTTGAAGATTTGTCCCTTCCAAATTTAATATAATCGGCCTCGAATAAGCTTGCAGATCCGAGACGATCTTGTCCATGTACTTGACCCTTTCTTTTAAAGTTTCTAGATGTTTGAACAAATTTTCTTTTTTATCATCTGGTATATTTAGAGTGTTTATCTCATGAGACATGGAGTATACTACATTGTACAACGTTTGTAGTGGGTTCCTTAGGTCATGCCCAATCATCATTGAAGACTGTCCAACAGCAGCTAAACGTTCTGACTCCATCACCCTCTTTTCAAGTGCCTTTCTTTCAGAAATGTCTTTGACTGCGATGCAGGCTCTAATTACTTCATAACCTCTAACTAATGGTATAATGTCAACTTCCACGCTGATTGTCTCTCCATCTTTTTTCATCAGTTCTGTCTCCAAAGACCCTTGTCTTTTATCAGATAACACAAATGAAAGGAGCGACCGTACTTTTGGCTTTTCAGACTCTTTAAAAAGGTCTACGAACTCGCGTCCAACAAGCTCTCCTGTATTATATTTTAGCCTATTTTCTGTGGTAGGGGAGGCATAAATGATGTGGCCATTTAAATCCGTTTCAAAGATGGTTTCAAAGATGTTTTCTACGACACTTCTGAACCTTTCTTCGGAAAGAGAGAGTTGAACCTCCTTTTCCTTCAACTCCTTGAACATTAGATCGTATGGCTGCGAGAGACCTATGCGGATGATGGCCAAGTACATCATGTAGGATGAGCAAATTTTGAATAAATGCCCTATAATAGAAAATGCGTCTTGAAAGCCAAAGTATAAAGTAAGAAACCACTCGGAAAGGATGGTCGCAAAGATCGATATGGACAAAAGTCTATAAACTTTAAAGTCAAACTTTTCGCGCTTCTGACGCAATAGGATGTAGGAGGCTAAAAGTACCGTGATTATGGCATATTCCAGAGCGACCTTGTACCCTGTTAATCCAACTTCTGAAATATAAAATGGTGGAAGAAAACTTGGATAAAAGAATATTATTAAAACTGAAATTGTGGTTACTACAACTAGCCCGACGTTCAAAAGCCACACCCTAATCTTCCTGTCAATGAACAAAGGTGCTACAAAAAGACAGGAAGCGTAAACCAGTCTCGCAGCAAGCCAAAGTGATATTGAATGGTTCGAAGTAAATCCTTGAAATAGGTTCATTCCAGGATATGCAAGAGTATGAAGTAGATCAATAAACGCAATAAAAATGAAGGTCGTTCCCAATATTGAAAAATAGTTGTTTTTCAAATATCTCCTACTATTGGCATAGAACATGAATATCGCAACATAGATAATTATGCTGATAGCCTCTACTAAGGTGTGGAAGAGTAGGAAATTGTATAAACTCACAAGCGAGAGACTTGTGAAGATGGTTAACGCAATCAATAAGTAAAAAAGGTATTCCAGAGAATTTGGCTTTTCGAGTATCCTTTCCCCCAAATTCACACCTGTTCTACTATTTTCATTCCATAAGCTCTTTTTGTTAATAAAGTTTTCTTGCTTCCCTATTAAATTCGATCAGCCGGCATGAGAGAAAGTTTATTCTAATTTTTTTTACTCTATATTTATTTGTCTATGCTTTAGATGTAAAACTTTCGTTAGCTAAGTCAAGAAAATTATTAACATCGCCACTGAGTTCCTCAACGTTCTCGGAAACACATTTTTAAGTACCTAAAACAATGAGACAAGGTGGGCCCGTGGCCCAGTACGGATTAAGGCATCGGCCTGCGGAGCCGGGGATCGTGGGTTCAAATCCCACCGGGCCCGTCATGTGGATCAAATTAGTATTCTATGTTCTCATAACGTTTATATGGGCAGTTGTATTTCATATGATTTATAAGTTGAACGTAGATGGTGTTCCAAGAGGGAGAGCGTTATGTCTCTAAAAATTATTAGTCTTCTAGGTATTCCAGTGAAACTTCATTATACACTGGTTTTAGGTGCTATATTTATATCTTGGACACTTGCTGTAGGCTACTTGCCTTCTGAATATCCTGGATTATCTTCTATGACTTACTGGATGATTGGTGTAATAAGCGCTGTTCTGCTTTTCGCATCAGTTTTAGTTCATGAATTGGCACATTCACATATCGCCAAGAAGAATGGCTTACCTGTGAAACGTATCGTTCTCTTTATCTTTGGTGGGGTATCAGAAATTGAGGAGGAACCAAAGGAAGCCCACATCGAATTAAGGATGGCTTTAGCAGGTCCCCTTACTAGTTTCCTTATCGCTTTAGCCCTATGGTCACTACAATATATAGCACGTGCATTTGAAGCTAGCGTTATCATATATGCGCCATTAGAATATGGTGCATATATTAATGCAGTATTAGGCGGTTTTAATCTACTTCCAGCCTTTCCACTAGACGGTGGGCGTGTCTTTAGAGCGGGGATTTGGTATTGGAAGAAAGATTTGATAAAGGCAACTAGAATAGCGACTAAGATGGGTGTTTTTTTCGCGTACTTGATGATTTTTGGCGGTCTAGTATTAATCATAGGAGGCATATTTATTGGAGGTCTATGGTTGACATTAATCGGGTGGTTTTTAAAAAGTGGAGCTGAATCGAGTTATAGGCACACCATTATAGGAGAAGCTTTGGCTGGTGTTAAAATAAGGGATATAATGACACGTGAGGTACATACCGTAGATCCTGATTACTCAATTAAGGAAGTTGTGGAAATGCGATTTTCCCAATATAAGCATACAGGATTCCCAGTTGAGAAAGACATGAAACTACTTGGTATAATTACAATCGAAGACATAAGAAAAATTCCTAGAGAAAAATGGCAAGAAACAAAGGTAAATGAAGCTATGACGGCTTGCGAGAAATTGACATGTGCAAGTCCCGATGAACCAGCGGTTGATGCACTTATTAAAATGTCAAAGCATAATATAGGGCGTCTCCCTGTTCAAGATAATGGGAAACTTGTTGGAATTATAACACGTAGTGACATATTACATGCCATTCGCATTAGAACCGAACTAGGTTAAAAACTCTGTTTTCAACTTTTTATCGAACACTGAAGTTTTTTGGTGAGGGAAGGGTTAACAGGCTTATAAAGCTAATTGCTTGAACAAACTTGAAGAGGGCCTTTATAATTTTCTAATTTTATCGTCTTATTTCTTAACTGTTTCTTACACAAAGCTTATATCTGTGAAATAAAAAAAGGTTTATTGTATGTTGGAAAAATCTAATGATTCAAACCCTATTAGATGGTTAAACGTCCTATCTTTTATCTTAACTGTTATGGTTAACGGCCTAGCAGGTATCACAACAATCATTGGAGGAAAAAAACAGCTCAAGTCTCTGGCATGTACCCCACACTAATCACCCCTGCAGGCTACGTGTTTTCTATTTGGGGTATCATTTACCTTTTGTTAAGCGCCTTCGTCGTTTATCAAGCCTTTGGAAGTGCAAAACAGAAAGAATTCCAAAAGAAAATTAATTGGCTTTTCGTTTTAAGCTGTGCAGCGAACATAACATGGCTCTTTCTTTGGCAGTTTGAATATCTAGGTTTGTCTGTTATTCTAATGTTTTTGCTGTTAGTAAGTTTGACTTCTATTTATCTACGTCTTGGCATAGGCAAGTCTAAAGTTTCAAAGACTGAAAAACTGGTGGTTCATTTGCCTTTTAGTGTCTACTTAGGCTGGATTACCATAGCCTCTATTGCTAACAGAAATAAGCGCTGTTATTGTAGCTCTCGTGTCGGTTATAATAGTCATTCTAACGATGAGTAAACATAAATGAGCAGAATTTGGTTTACTAATAAGTCATTTAACTTTTGGATTAATATACTTCTAACTCTATATAAAGTAGGGTTTAATTATGAGTTTATATGCGATGTTAAATTTAGAAATAGACAAAAAGATCGGTTTTTGATTACTTAACTGAACTCTCTATCTTTGTACAAGATGTTATTAATCTCGCTATTTCTGGAGAATGGCTTGTTCTGTGTAAATATTCTAATTTTAATAATTATAAGTTAAAATATTTGTGAAATAATCTTATAGTTTGAAGGTTTATATATTGGTCTCTTAATAGGAGTGGATTTAATGGATAAAGCTCGGTCATCAAAAGATATTAGGAAACTAGTTGTTGTTTCTCTTTTGATTGGTGTCATGTTAGTTTCCTCCGTTTTTGCACTTTCTGTAACCGCTCAACCGGCTGTTGGTGGGAGTATTGTAATCGCCCTTTCAGCTGAACCAATGAATGTCGATCCCCTAACAGGCTCTTGGAATGGTGGTTTCGTTGGAGGGCAGCTCTTTGAATCGTTGTTAAAGTTCCAAAATGACTTAAGCATCGCCCCAAATCTTGCGACTAGCTGGAGTGTCGACCCTGTACAAGGTACATACACGTTTAAGTTGAGAAATGATGTTAAGTGGAGTGACGGTCAACCATTCACATCACAAGATGTGAAATTTAGTTTTGAAAACATATTGAGCAAGTACGATGTTTTTGGCTCGTTCTACTTTGCCAATTCAACAGTTAGTACACCCGACAATTACACCGCTATCTTGAAACCAGGCATTTTTTTGCAAGGGATCCAACTCCAACTCTTAGCTAGTGGAAATGGAGTGATCTACCCTAAGCATGTCCTAGAGGGACAAGATTTTCTCAAAAGCACTTTCAGGACAACAAATCCTATAGGGACTGGACCCTATATCATGAAACAGTGGGTGGCAGGGCAGTTCATTGAACTCGTTCGTAATCCATATTACTGGGACAAGCCAAAGCCATACATAGATAAAATAACAATCAAGTTCATCAGTGACCCGGCAGCTATAATAGCAGGACTGAAAAGTGGAGAGATCAACTACGTGGTGCCTGAGGGAATACCATATGAGGCTGTCAATTCGTTCAAGCAAATAAGTACACTCAACGTCACTCTCTCTCAAAGGCCTCCATATGTCGGTGCAATCTGGTTTAACACCAAAGCTCCTATTGTTTCGGATGTTAACGTCAGACGCGCTATCTCTTATGCTTTAAATAGATCAGACATTATCGCTAAAGCCACAGCAGGTATCGCCGCTCATGGACAAGCTAGTATTGATCCAAATTTTGTGCCCCCTAGTCCAAACATGGTGTTCTACAATTATGATGTTGAAAAGGCTAATTCGATGCTTGACGCTGCAGGATATAAAAGAAGTGCGAACGGGACCAGATTCACACTTGAATTACTGGTTCCAAATTCACAGCCTGAACTTGTGAATCTAGCTCAATTGGTTAGAAGTCAGCTTGCTGATGTAGGTATTTCAGTATCGGTTAAACTAACTGACTTTGGAACATATCTGACACTTTCTGGGCAGGGTGATTTCCAAATGTTTGGTGTGACGTATTGGACATCACCGATCTGGACTTATTCACTATTCCACAGCCGTTGGATAGGTAAGGGCATTTTCCTCAACCCAACACAATATAGTAACCCTCAACTTGACGAGCTTCTTGAAAAATGGTTGCGAACTTCAGAGCATAGCGAACAGGTTAAAGTACTACAGCAGATTGAAGACATAATAAGTCAAGATGTGCCCGTAATAGTACTTTATCAGATTAACTGGGTTTACGTTAGAAGCAACTTTATTCAAGGGCCTGATATACCTGACGGGAAATACGTGTTTGTAGATAGCCTTGCAAACGAGTACATTGTATCATCTACAACGACGCCGGGTTCAGGTCAGCTTTTCCCGATCGAGTATTTGGTTGCGGCTGTCGCTGCAGTAATAGTAATAGTAGTTGCCGTATGGTTTATCCTGGTGAAAAGAAAGAAGCAACCTGCTAAATAGACCTCCTACCACGTAATTTCCAAGGATCGGCATGACATTAACGATGATCGAAAGAAAAAACTCATCGAAGCTACTTCTCTCTGTTCAAAATCTTAAGATTCAGTATAGAAAGAAAAACGAATATATCGAAGCTGTAGAAGATGTTTCATTTAATATAGACAGAGGCAAGGTAGTTGCATTAGTTGGTGAGTCTGGCTCAGGAAAAACCACCACCGCATTAGCCATACCTAATCTCCTCCCAGCGAACGCCATAATAAAAGAGGGTGTTATATTATACAAGGGAAAGAACCTGATTCAAGCCACTCACGAAGAGTTAAGGGCGATAAGAGGTAAAGAAATTGGAATGGTTTTCCAAGACCCTACATCATTCCTTGACCCCTTAATGAGGGTAGGAGATCAAGTAGCAGAAGTCATCGTTAAACACGAAAGCATTAAAAAAAAGGAGGCGATTTTAAAAGCTAAGAACATCCTAGAGAAGATGCGTGTAACGGAACCAGAAAGAATCTATTATTATTATCCTCATCAACTTAGTGGAGGAATGGCGCAGAGGGTGGTTATAGGAATGGCTATTGCTTGTCAGCCATCACTTCTCATAGCTGATGAACCAACAAGTAATCTAGACTTGACAGTCCAAGCCCAGATCCTAAATCTTTTAAAAGCATTGAATCACGAGCTTGGTATGTCGATCTTGCTTATCAGTCATGATTTGGGTGTTGTGAGTGGTATAGCTGATCGTGTTGTAATAATGTACGCTGGTCGCATAATGGAAGAGGGTGACGTACACTCCATCTTTAAGAACCCAAGACACCCTTATACACGAGCTTTACTGGTAGCTAGTGAACTAGGGGAGGACATGGTTAAGCAACAGAATGATTTTCCATCTGATTTGTTAAGTTCATCTTCAGGTTGTTGTTATAGGCATAAATGTCCCTATGTGATGGAACGTTGCAAAGAAAACCCAATCGAAATATTACTCGATCAAGACTCAAGGGTTTATTGTTGGTTGTATAGTAATGAAAGTTAGTAATTCTCCGCTGCTATCTGTTAAGGAATTAGTGAAATACTTTCCTGTAAAAAGGAGTATGTTTTCTAGATCTGTTAAATTCTTGAAGGCTGTTGACGGGGTGAGCTTCGAAGTATGGCAAGGTGAAAATATTGCAATCGTAGGTGAAAGTGGTTGTGGTAAGACGACTTTAGGTCGGATGCTCTGTGGTATAATACCTCCGACTAAGGGTACGATTGAATACGAAGGTGAACCAATGAGTAAGGTTGATAAGAAGCAGTTTGTAAGTGTGGTTCAACCTATTTTTCAAGACCCGTACTCTGCGTTGAACCCTGTAATGAATGTGAGACAGATACTTTCTAAACCTTTCAAATTGCATGATATAGATTTTAATGATGAGACACTTTGCAGTCTCCTTGAGCAAGTAGGCCTATCCCCTCCTAGGTCTTTCCTTAAGAGGTATCCACATCAACTTAGCGGCGGGCAAAGGCAACGGATTGTGATCGCTAGAGCGCTAGCGCTCAATCCTAAGCTTGCTGTTTGTGATGAACCTGTTTCAGGTCTTGACCCAACTGTTCAAATTTTAATCTTGAATTTGTTGAGAAAGTTCCAGCAAATGTATAGAACAACCTACTTAATTATTTCGCATGATATTCGCTTGGTGAAATCTATTTGTCAAAGGACCATGGTGATGTATTTGGGGAAGATAGTTGAAGTCGGCCCAACAGGTGATGTGTTACAAAGACCGTTTCATCCGTATACGAAGTCTCTGCTGCAGTCTTTCCCATCAAGGGACCCTGATGATACCTCTTGGGTGGATAACCCTCCTATATTTGGCGATGTACCATCAGCAATAGACCCGCCATCAGGGTGTGGGTTTAGAACTCGTTGTCCGTTAGCGGTTGAAGAGTGTGCCTTAAAAAACCCGACTTTAACAACGTGCGGGCCAAATCATTACGTAGCATGTCACGTGGTTTTAGATGGCCTTAAAGTAGGTGGGAGTCATTGATTTGGCGTTTCATTATAAAGAGGGTTGCACTTTCTTTTATCACAGTGCTTACAGTGGTTTTACTCTCCTTCATGATAATCAAACTTGCTCCTGGTGATCCTGCAGTTCTACTTGCTGGAGCAGGCGCAACCCCTGAATATCTAAAAGCTGTAAGGGAGGCCTATGGACTAAACCTCCCGATAACACAGCAACTAACAATATATCTAACATCAGTCCTAACTGGAAATCTGGGGCATTCTATAACATACAGTCGTACAGTCATCGATGTTATACTCGGTAGACTGATTCCAACGGTTCTTTTAGCAACTACCTCAAGTATAATTGCAATAGCCGGCGGCATCTTCCTAGGATTATTCTCTGCTGCAAAGCCTAACTCATTAAGAGACGAACTGATTAACATCTCTTCTTTAGTTTTATTTTCAATTCCTGTGTTTTGGTTAGGGTTGTTTATGATACTGGCTTTTGCGGTAAATATCCCTCTCTTCCCCACAGGTGGAATGGCCAGTACTACACCACCAACCGGCTTGTACGCTATTTTAGATGTGGTTTGGCACATGGTTTTGCCGGTAGCAACTTTATCCGCAGTTTTTTTTGGTATATACGCTAGGTTAACAAGGGGTGGACTGTTACAAGCGCTTTCAATGAATTACTCTGTTGCTGCACGCGCAAAGGGTTTATCTGAGCGTGAAATCCTGTATCACCATGCCCTTCGTAATTCTCTCCTACCGATAATTTCACTTGCTGGGACTCAGATAAACTTGATAATAGGTGCATTAGTTCTAGTCGAAAACATTTTCTCTTGGCCAGGATTAGGAACGTTGATTGTACAAGGTTTCTTGCACAGAGATTATCCATTAACTACTGGTCTTTTGATCTTCTTTGCAATTATCACCGCTTTAATGAACCTTTTCGCTGACATACTTAACGCTATAGTTGATCCACGGATTAGGAGTAGTGTTGGTGAATGAAGAAACTTAGTTTCCATGGTTTTCAACTAATACCGGTAAAGGGAAGAGCGATTCTCCCATTAATTCTTCTTGCACCAATAATCCTTTTTGCAGTCTTTGCATATCAGATCGCTCCTTATAACCCTCTCCAAACTGGTGTTGGTGAATCTTTATCTCCTCCATCAAGTCGGAATTTTATGGGGACGGATCAGCTTGGTGAAGATATCTTTAGTCAAGTAGTACATGGGTCCAGAGTCGCATTGTATGTTGGAATTACTTCGTCTTTGATCACGGTCTTTCTTGCCTTAGTAATTGGAACCGTGGCAGGGTATCTTGGAGGAATGGTTGATGAGGTTTTAATGAGGTTCACAGACGTGGTGCTTTCGATTCCTTCCTTCATTCTTATCATATTTATAGTTATTCTGTTTGGGAGTTCGATAAATGTAATCACACTCGTGATCGGCGTTGTTTCATGGCCTTCTATGGCGAGGGTCGTCAGGGCCCGAGTACTTTCATTTAAAGAACAAGAATTTGTTCTAGCTGCTAAAGCCCTAGGAGCTAATCCGCTAAATGTTATGTTATTCGAGATACTTCCAAACATTTGGCTAGGTATCATTCCTGCAATCACTCTGCAAATAGGAAATGGTATACTTACAGAGGCTGGATTGAGTTTCCTCGGACTCGGCGATCCTAACGTAGCAAGTTGGGGTAGAATTCTGTATTTGGCAAGTACAGCGATCTATTTAGGTTGTTGGTGGGGTGTGCTCTTCCCAGGGCTTGCAATCATTGTAACGATAATTTCGTTCAATCTTCTTGGTGATGTGCTAGGTACTTCTCTAAGTCCGAAATGATGATCAACTTTGGCTGATAAAAAGGAAGGCTGTAACTATACCGGTTAATTCATGTTGGAAGCTATTAATAAGTAGGATGTTTTAGTGCTTTGATATCGTTTTGATATAGTTTTAATACGAAGTCTGACACTTTTATTATAAGCTCCGTCAACCTTTCCCTGCCCCTAATAATTATTAACGCGTTGATCAGATCGTACATCGATCCAAGGTACCAGTTCCAAATAATGTTATAGGGGCTCTTATCACTCACTTCTATTTCGTCATAACCTTTGGTTGCCTTTTGTATTCCTTGTAAGGCTGAATCAAGCAACGCTAATGCTCCTTGCCAACCATAGTCTTGTCTCCATTCAACAGGTCTTTTATAGTTGTAATCTTCGTTTATTCCAAGAATTTGATTTAAGATTCTTAATCTCATTTCGTCTAAAGTCTGAGCCAATGAGAACGTGTTCGGATTTTCTATCAAAATGGATTCAGCTAATTTCTCACATTTTTCTAGCCTAATTTTCAATTCGACGTGCCTTTCTTGGAGTGCTGCATCTTCCACTTCGATCTCATCTGGCAACTTAGTTAATCTCGCAATTATACTAGGCCATTTTTGAAGTGCTGTTAATCCGAATGTAGACTCTGCTCTCTCATCAGTTAACCATTGAGGAGTTGGTTTTAGCGGTTTTAAAGCTAGCTTTGCTACCTCTTTCCTTATTGCATCACATCTTTTAACGAGTTTTTTATGTAAATATTTAGGAGCTGACATCGAAGCTGATTTGAAGGGTAAATGCTTAGTGCCTCTTTTCAAATAAGAGCAAGGTACACTACTTGAGACAACCCAAAATACGAAGTTAACTATCATCTTTGCAGGTAGATCCCATTTTTCCAGAAGCCAGTCAAGACCGAATTCTGGGTGTCCTCCACAGGCACAGACTTTTCCAAGGCCATAGTAACCAGCTATGATCCCAAATCGTTGTTCACTGATCGCTTTGCCAGCATAAGTTTTTTCAAGTGCACCCGTTTCTTTTTGTTTTGTAGGAGAATGTGTGAATTCAGCAGAAGTCCATTCTTTGGTAAAATCTTTTAATTGTAGTAGCGGGATCGGATCTGAAGCGTCTCTATTTCTTCTTTCTATGGGATTGAGAAAGGGACCTAGATGCCATGTCATCTCAAATTCTTCTGGCATACCCAACATGATTGGGTGGTCTTTTCTAATGTTTTTCACAGTAAGCTTCCCAACTCCTGACATGCCTACTGACCAGTATTCAGCGTTAATAACCTCTAAACTGTACATGCCTCGCCAATCCTTAAAAAGTGGCTTCCAAGAATTAATGGTTTCTTCAGGCATATAAATAATGTTACAGCAACCAGCACAGCTACCCCATAATCCTCCGCCTTTGTGCACAAACTCTCTTACGCGTTGTCTTCCAATTTCACCTAATAATTCTCCTTGAACAGGGGGACCAAGCTCCCCCCCGCCTGGAATTATTAATACATCATAATCTTCAAGTTCTCCGTTTCTGATGTCTACAGCTGTTAAGTCATTATATTCGATTCCTACATTTGATAAAATGTCTGCGAAGGGGTAGGGTGAACCTCCATCTGCATATAAGGCAACTCGGGCTGGCCGAAGATATGCTGCATCAACATCTAATTCTCCAGAAATAGTATGTGCTCTAATTCTCCAATTTTCTACTTCTTTTTCAATCATTTCATAATTCTTTATGGGGTTTGTACTATAGTTAAACACTTGTCCAAATGGTACCATAATACTACCTGCTGCAAACAAGTTGTTGCTTTTTCCAACTTTAGCATTAAATGAATCTTGCGCCCAAAGGACAGTTAATCTAGATTCTAGGAGAAAGTTAGCAAACTTAGCTACAGTTCTCCAATCGTTATCATTATCTGAAATGATAATGGTTCTTTTTTCTTTTTTCATACCTATGTTATTTATTGATAACTTTTAAAAGTTTTATTGAATATATACTTATACTCTAACAATATTCTTTATGGAAAAGTCAAATTCGATTTGTTTAATTTCAAATTCTATAAAACTTGGATGGTTAAAATTCATAGTATGATAAGGGATATTACCAGCGTTTAAGAAAGGTATTGTTCAGGCAGATCTAATTAGGTCTAGGCTTAGCCTAGCCCCCTTTAGTAGTAATGAGATATCCGATGTTAGAGTTATCATCTTGAAACCTTTCTTCAGATATTTTACTGCGTCTTGGCCACCACTTGTGTATATTCCACCAGGCTTACCAGTCTTCCTTCCTGCTTCAAGGACTGTGTCTATTGCCGACTTGAAGGTTTCACATTCAAAATCAAGAGGAAAACCTAGAGAGACTGAGAGGTCGTATGGTCCTATAAAGAAGGCGTCAATACCATCGGTGGATAAAATGTCTACAACGTTATCTAAGGCTTCCCGTGTTTCTATTTGAGCGATTAAAGCAACGTCATCTTTTGCTCTTTTCCAGTATGTAGGGTCTAAGCCATATACAGCGGCTCTTCTAGGCCCCCATCCCCTTATACCTTCAGGAGGGTACCTGCAGGCTCTTACCGCGTTTATGGCTTGTTCCTTGTTGTTCACCCAAGGCACAAGGATGCCTTCTGGGCCGACGTCTAAGGCCAGCTTGATCATAACTGGGTCGTTCCAAGGGACTCTGATAATAGGGGATACATTGCTCCCATTTAGGGGCTGTATGAGTCTTTGGACTGTCTCGATAGTTAGTGGGGCGTGTTCCGTGTCAAAAACTAACCAATCGAATCCAATTCTAGAAAGAGCTTCTGTGACATCCGTATTATTTATAGTGATCCAGGTTCCAACTGAAACTTTGTTTTCTTTTAAGATCTTTTTCAACTTTCCAGTCACAAACTCGGTCATTAAAATCGCATTGTTTGCAATTATCGTCTATATAATTCTTATTATATGTGAGAAATAAAGTTATATTTAATTGGCTTCTGTACACTATATGATGTTAAAGGTCCTAGTGGTCTCTGATACCCATTGTTCTACGCTAAACCAACTGCCAAAAAAGGTGATCGACGAAATTAGTAAAGTGGATGCAATAATTCATGCAGGAGACTATACAAGCATCGATCTAGTGAATGAGCTTAAATCTAGTAAAAACTTCTTTGGCGTATATGGGAACATGGATGACTTGAAGATAAAAACATCGTTAAGTGACCAATTGCTACTTGAATTGAACGGTTTTAAGATAGGTGTTACACATCCACCTGAAGGCGGGCCACCATTTGGTATAAAGAAGAAGGTTATAGCCCAATTTGATGAAAAACTTGACGGAATCATCTACGGCCACACGCATAAACCTGAGATAATAGAGTCAGAGGGTGTTCTTTTTATGAACCCTGGTTCAACATCAAAACCATTTCCTATGTGCCCCAAGGCTATGATCATCCTAACCATATCAAATAAGCTTGAGCCTAAGCTAGTTAACCTCTAGACATATTATTCAAATTATTGTACTAAGTGATTTTTATGGTGCGTTTAAACGCTCTTAGATTAGTTTAGGTTGTAGGAGTTTTGTGTTATGTGAGACCATTGTTTGAGTGGAGAGTTTAGTAACAATTTTTGGAAACGTTAATATAAGAATTGAGTAGATGTTTGTAATGCGGGTGGTGGTCCTCCCACTGTTCCGCAGAATAAATCCCGGTAGGGAGGTAGAAAGTTTGGGCATAAAAAATAATAGTAGAAAGGTTCTTACTTTGTCTATCTTAATTGCTGCTATATACTCTGTTCTCACAATAGTTCTTTCTCCTATAAGCTATCTCGCAGCTTTTCAAATACGAGTTGCTGACGCGTTGATCCCTTTGAGCTATAATAAAAAGATCAGTAAAGCAGCCATATATGGTACTGCTTTAGGCGCCTTTGTAGCTAATATTTACTCTTTCTACGGCGTCTACGACATGTTGATCGGGACCATTGCAAACTTCGTTGCAAGCTACTCTGCTTATTCGTTATCTAGATACAAGGGTCTCATTCCAAAGTTTCTAGCATCGTTAGTCTCATTTTTAATAATAGTTTTCCTCATAGGGGTTATACTGTTTCACTTGGTTCTGCAAATACCTATCGAGGTTTCCCTCTTCGGCATTTCGATCGGCTCTTTTATATCAATAGTAATTTTAGGAACTTTACTATTATTAGGCTTGGAAAAGGTCTACTAGCCGCTTCCTTATTCCCTTATTGTCTGAAATATGGCCTTACCTAATCTATCGTTTGCTGCGACTATGCAACTGATTCTTCCATCATAGTCTAAATTTAGATCTTTATCGATGTTTAAGAGTTTGAAGTATGCCCCAGAAATCCTCGCCATGTGGAGCGATGCTGCAAGATCCACTACACGTAATCTAGGATAAAGCTCTATGAAAGCGTCCAGTAGACCTACTGAAACATATGCAGACTCTATTGCCGCACTACCGATAAACCTTGGATGTCTTATCATCTTTAGTAGTTTTAGGAGGCTCTCTGTGTACTTTGGGTCGTCTGTGTTGTATAGTCTTGGTATTATTGACACTATGGAGTGGTTAAGTTCGCTTACCTTCGACCTTTGTCTATACTCGTTATTATATAGTACACTATCTTGGGTGGCGAGGATTATGTCACCGGTGACCACGTTCATGATCCCTGAAGCGAAGACATCGGAGAGTTTATTTCCATTTGCAACCGCTATAGACACGCAGTAGCATGGAAGCCCCCTTATTCCGTTGTTGCTTCCATCAAGTGGGTCTACTACCGCAACCATTCCCCCTCTATTTACCTCGGTTATCCCTGATTCTTCAGATATAATTGTGTACCCTCTACCGCTTTTCTTGAATTCATCAATTATTACCATTTCTGATTCAACATCGATGTTAAATGTTGTGTCTCCAAAACGGTTTCTTCCAACTACTCTTATCGACCCCCTGTTTTTTAAGAGGGTTTGCCTTGCACGGTTTAAAGCTAATCGTATTGTTTCAAGTACTTCTCCCTGTGCCATTTTACGTCGAGGAACCCTCAAACTTACTCTTATAAATCGATTAAATTTTTAGAATTGAGGTCATCCTTTCCACGCTCCTTTATGCTCCACTTTTAAGGTGGAATATAGGATAATTCCAAATATTATGAGGATCAACGTGTATGCTATCGTCTCAAGGGCGTTGTACGGGATTGATGCTATTGATGGGGTAGGGATTGAGGTGCTTGTGGTTATTGGTATTGGTTGTTCATATGATTGCCCTATCGCTATGATATCGTATCCAACAAGTATCCCTGTTTTAGTGTTTGCTAAGACTGATACCCAATACTCACCAAGCATCGGCGTCTCAAAGGTTATATTCTCTTGGCTGGTGACGAAATGTGTTATCTGGATAGTTTCACCTGGGGTTTGAATTGTAATCCTCGCTGCGATAAAGTCCTTAGGTTGGAATGTGAATGTTATGTGGTCCTTTGTATGCTCAACTATGGTTATGCCTACGCGGTTGACGTTGACTCTAATTAGGACTCTTTGGGTGACTTTGTTGCTTGAAATATTTATCCAGCCATAAAATGTCCCATAGACTTCGCTTTTTAATTCGGCTTCGATTGTCAATTGAGTGGTGCCATTAATTGAACGCTTATCCTTTAATCGAACGTTAACATAATCCGGTCCTGTCCAAGTATCAGACACATTTAAAGTGATGTTATTCTCTGTTAAGGGTAAAACCGTGATATTTCTTTGTATTTTAGTCTGGTTTAAAGGTGACAAGTGAATGACTAGGGAATTCGGCATAACAAGGAAGTCGCTCATTATAGAATTGTAAACATCCATCAACCCTGCTCCTTGTGTGTCGATTGTGTAAGGTTGTCCTCCGGTCATTAAGGGTTCCGCGTTTCCCATTAGAAGGGACATCACCTCGTAAGGAGTGAGTTCTGGGTGTACTTGCTTTATTAGCGCTACTGCCCCTGCGACATGCGGTGAAGAAAAACTCGTACCAGAAAGTTGCACATATCTTCCTCGGTAATCGATCGTCGTTACATCGTTTCCAGGCGCTAGAAGGTTGGGTTTAATATAGAATGGGGATGCTGGTCCCCTTGAACTAAACCATACCACTTGGTAAGGATCTGGGGTTATGGAAAGCCTTCCATTGAGTTGACGGCTCTTTAAAGTTTCTACTATAAATTCACCTTCACTCCCTGGAATTGAAGCCACAGGTATGGAAACTTCGTCCTTTAGTGCCCCTATAAAATTATACGATTGGTTGTTAAAGACTATCAATGCGATTGCACCCTTCTCTTGGACGTTCTTAGCTTTATCGCTGAAGAAGTAAACTCCTCTTTTAGCGACAGCGATCGCCCCATTCAGATCCAACCCTAACACTTCCTCTTTGGAGGCTAGTCCTACATAGACTAGTTTTCCTTCTAATGGCTCCTTTGTTTGAACTGTTTTGTTTAAGGGTATTGCGTCAAAAGAGAGCTCTAGTTCAGGAATTGAAAACTCTGCTTTATAAGATTGCGAACCAATATTAGAGGAGGCACCCACTGATATTACGTTATTAAGTGCACTTGGGTACTCTATTGTGTAGGTTTCTGGGCCGGAGTTACCAGCTGCGGCAACAACAATAACACCTGCGTTAACCGCGTTGGCGATCGCTGTGCCTACCGCCTTGTTCTCACCAAGTCCACCAAAGCTTAAGTTGATAATATCTGCACCATCGGCAACAGCTCTATCTATAGCTTGTACAATAAGAGATGTCGATGTTTCTTGAAATTCGCTCAGTGCCCTGTAAGCTAGTATTCTAGAATCAGGAGCAACCCCCTTCAGCTTCTCATCTTTACCAGATATTATTACGGCAACCGCTGTCCCGTGTCCTTCATCATCCATTGGGTCTTTGTCTTTGTCGATGAAGTCATATCCTCCTACCACTTTGAAGTTCGGTCCAATTCCCCCTCCTAAAGCTGGTAGTAAGTAGTTGACCCCCGTATCTACAACAGCAACCTCTATCCCATTTCCAGTTACGTTATTACCGTTTATGTCTTGTAGGTTCCAAACTTTATCCGAGTTTATCATTTTAACACTATTTTCAAGGTTTACTTTGTAGGTGTTGCTTTTCTCGCATAGTTCAACTTTTTTGTCATTTGAGATTATAGGGATATATCTTGAGGGTATTTTGGCGATTACGCCGAGTACCACGGTTTGTAGATATTCTTCTACTTCTACTGGGTAACCTTTACTCTGTAGTTTTGAAACTGCGCTTAGTAATTCATGTTCTTTCTGTTTTGATATGTTTTGAATTATTGGATTACTTAAAGAAATGTTCATTTCACGCGTGATGGTCGCTAAAGGTTTGCCATTAAATATTATTACAACGTCTACAATCGTGTCAAATGGTTCTGCTGAAGTGAAGAAGATTGAAAGCGTGAGTGTTGTTAAAAGGATCACGCAGATGATATGATGCCTTGCAAGTTTCATTTTCCACATTTATTTTTCTACCCTCAGTCACTTTCCCCAGTTAAAAAATCTTGCTATATCTCGCTAATCATACGATATATTTCTTGGTGTATCTTTAATGCGTCTTCTCTGTCCTTTGGTCCGATCAAAAGCATGTTTCCACTTTTCATAAGGGTTATCTTCACGTCAGGGCTATAGTCAAAGCTTATAGAGTTCTTTGTAAGTAGCCTTACCTTATATGTGTTAGATATCTTTTGCGCGACCTTTGGCATGTCGAAGTCAAATGTTCTTTTAGGTGTTGTTGTGTACTTATTCCTTCCACAGACTTCAACTATGCTCACCTCTTTTCTGGTAGTATCTATTATTGACTTGCAAGAGAGGCATTTCTCGTTCTTATAGAATGGTATTATGTCCATACTAGGTTGGCTGAGGTCTACAACGCAGAGCTTGTTCTCTAAGAGCCCTTTTCCATGTACAACCAAGTTGACTACCTCGTTCACCTCTAAGCTGGCAACCAGAGTTACTGCACTAGGTAGTACTCCTACAGTTTCACACGTTAGAGTAGGCTGCCCTATTAGTGATGCGAGATTACATTCTAAGCATCCTGTTCTAGTTGGCGTAAATGTGCTTAAGTTGCCATATGTCTCAAGAACTCCCGCATAAACATATGGAATCTTATTTAGGATGCTTGCTCTATTGACCGCAACCCTTGGGATGAAGCTATCCAACCCATCTACAACAATATCCGCATCCTTCAAGAATTGTATTGCCGTGTCTTCGTTTATTGTCTGTGTTGAAGAGCTGACAATCGTGTTTGGGTTGACCTCTTTTATCCTCTCCTCAATTACCTCAACCTTTGGCTTCCCTATATCATTATGGTGAAAGTTGGTTTGTCTATGTATGTTCGATAGGTCTACTATATCATTGTCGATGATCTTTATAGCGCCGATACCAATGCCTGCCAACGATACTGCGATATGTCCTCCGAGTCCTCCTACACCAGCTATGGCAACTCGTGCTCTTTTCAACTTCAGCTGCCCATTCTCACCTATATGTTTAAGGACCAGTTGTCTGGAATACCTGATCTTCTCTTCTGCACTTACTTCTGACAATCTGACTGTTACACCACTTGGTCTGATGGTATCTTCTGTGATTTAAAAGATTTCTAAATTAAGTGCTATGTTGATAGAGTCTAATGATCTTTAGAAACCTCTTTATACCCTATTAAAAGATGGCAAATGAAGAACATAGATGCTGAAGAGGGTAGAAGTCATCCCGTTAAAGTCTCACCTAGTTAAAGAAGGTGAAGACGTAGTAGGTATCATCATCAAATTACTAAAGAGGAGTAGAATTCGACTTAAAGATAAGGATGTGATCGTGATCGCTGACAAAATACTCGCTATTTCAGAAGGTAGGATCGTCAACTACGAGAAGACCATTTCAAGCGAAGAAGCGAAGATCCTCTCTGAGAAGTATGCTCTTGAACCTGGATTCGTGCAAATCGTATTAGATGAATCCGAAAGAATATTTGGTGGTGTGAAGAGAGCTATACTCTCAATCAATAATGGCATACTAATGGCTAACGCTGGAGTAGACCATAAGAATGCGCCTGTCGGTTTTGCAGCTTTATGGCCTAAAGACCCTGATGGGACAGCGCGTAGGATTAGGGAAGAGCTTGAAAAGAGAACTGGCAAAAGAGTCGGGGTAGTAATATCTGACAGTAGAGTTAACCCGATGAGACGTGGAACGGTTGGAATTGCGATAGGCTCATCCGGTATACTGCCTGTAATAGACTGTAGGGGCAAAACAGATCTTTTTGGTAAGTCTTTAAAAATTACCTTCATAAACGTGGTCGACGACCTGGCTTGTATGGCTCATATGGTGATGGGGGAGACAACAGAAATGACGCCGGTAGTACTCATAAGGAATGCCAACATCATACTTGATGGTGAAGCGACTTCAGAGCAGGTTAAGATCAGTGAAGACGAATGTTTGATCGTTAGGAGCATTAAGGAGTACTTCGCATCATAGTAAGGAAGTCTGTTTATATCCCGCACTAAATTTAAAAGGACATGTAACCCATTAAATGTTATGGATGGCGTTGGAAAGCTTCGAAAGTGATCTATCAGCTATCTTTGAAGCGGTGGGTGGAAAGCAACGGGCACGTCTAATTTTAGCCCTTAGAGAAGGCGCTGAAAGGCCTTCAAAACTAAGTCATAAGTTAGATGTACCTCTCCCAAACTTATACAGGATATTCAACGAATTAAAGGAGGTAAATTTAGTCGAATCCATTGAGAAAGAGGGTATCGTATACTGGGCGCTATCTCCTTTGGGTGAAAGATGGTTAAATGCGAACATCAGCGCACTATCTGAAAAGGTGTTAAAGACAGAGTCGAAACATGGTTTTTGGCGAAGGCAGAAACGGCACTTTCCTTTATATGTTTCGCTTTTAATATTCTCTTTCGCACTTATTCGTGGCCTTATGGTATCGCAGTCATCGTATATAATCGGGGGTTTGATGCTCGCAGTCATAGTCTTCGTGGTCTTGGAAAAAGTTAAATGATAAATTATGATCATGTTATCTTATGGTAATGAAGGAAACGAAAGAATTTGATATTGTAGTGGTTGGAGCTGGGCCTGCTGGATTGACTTCTGCACTTTATACTGGGAGAAGTGGGAGAAGTTGTATTGTACTTGAGCGCCTTACTGTAGGAGGACAAGTTACGCTTACCGATCTGATTGAAAATTATCCTGGATTTTCTAAGATAAGTGGGGAAGAACTGGCCCAGAGACTCATAGACCAAGTCAAACTCTATTCTGTCCCAATAGAAGTAAAGGAGGTAACACGACTCATAAATAAAGGTGAGCGTAAGCTTGTCGTAACCGATGAGACTGATTACATCGCTAAAGCTGTAATAATTGCTACAGGAACGAAGCCGAAGATGCTTATAGTTCCAGGTGAAAAAGAATTCTATGGAAAAGGAGTTTCCTATTGTGCTTTATGCGATGGTAACTTCTTCAAGGAAAAAGTTGTTGCTGTGGTAGGTGGCGGAGACTCAGGTGTCAAAGAAGCAATCTACTTATCACGAATTGCCAGGAAGGTCTATTTGATCCATCGACGCGATCGATTGAAAGCAGAAAAAGCTCTCCAGTTAAAGGCGTTTCAGATAAACAACATAGAAATACTTTGGTCGACAGTAATTTCTTCTATAAATGGCTTAGATAAAGTTGACAGTTTAACCCTAAAGAATCTCAAGACTAATGAATCATATAAGCTGCCTGTAGAAGGGGTCTTCATTTACGTTGGGTTAGCACCTAATACTAGTGTTTTTGATGTCGCTAAAGATAAATATGACTTCATTAGGGTGAACGATAAAATGATGACGTCGATACCAGGTGTTTTCGCGGCAGGAGATTGTGTTGTACAGAATTCTGCTGGTCCTTGGGGGCAGATTTCTACCGCGGTTGGGGATGGAGCGAAAGCCGCCATTTGTGCAGATGAGTATATTTCTAAAGTTTTAAATGAGTAGAAGTCTTTTATATCTAATGATAATAAGTCTTTAGGAGAAAGAGTTGACTGTTCTCCTATTCCAAAGTGACAGTTACTTGAAAGATTTTGAAGCGACGGTAGTAGGTTTTCAAGATAACGCCTTAATACTAGATAGAACCGCCTTCCATCCTCTTTCAGGTGGGGTTGACCACGATATAGGTACCTTAACTGTGAATCGGAGCCAATATAATGTGATTCAAGTGAATGAAGACAGGCTTACAGGTAATGTTTTTCACGTTGTAGAAGGTAAGCCTAATGTATCAGTTGGCGATAGAGTTAAAGGAAGCATTAACTGGGGAAGAAGATATAGTTTAATGAAACTGCATACGGCTGCGCACATACTATCTTCTATACTATACAATAAATACAACGCGTATGTAACAGGGGGGCAAATCGACCCACAGCACGCCAGAGACGACTTTAGTCTTGATTCATCAGATAGGCAAGTATTTGAAGATGCAATAGACGCCACAAACTCCATAATCGAGAAAGGGATAGAAGTGAAGGTGTACTTCTTATCACGTGAGGAGGCTCTGAAAATACCTGGTATAGTAAAGCTCGCACAACGTGCCCCTCCTAACTTGGACATTCTAAGGATAGTTGAAGTCCCAGGAGTTGATATTCAAGCAGATGGGGGGCCACATGTTCAAAACACAAAAGAAATTGGTGAAATCGCCCTTGAAAAGATAGAAAACAAAGGTAAAGGGAGAAAGCGGGTTTACTATAAACTTTCTGAGTAAAAGCAAAAGCTCTTTAACAAACAAGCTGAAGTCTATAAAGGATGAGAAGTCCCCCTATTGTACTCTTTACAGACTTTGGAGAAGGAAGTATTTATGTTGGTGAAATGAAAGGAATCATTTTAAAGGTGAACCCCTCCTGCACTATCGTAGACCTAACACATAATATACCACCTCAAAACGTTCTTCAAGGCGCTTTTCTGCTTAAGGAAACTTTCCGTTTTTTCCCTAGACAAAGCATATTTGTTTGCGTAGTCGATCCAGAGGTAGGTTCAACAAGGAAGAACCTTGCTATTAAAACTAGAAACTTCATTTTTTTAGGCCCAGATAACGGAATCCTCTTCCCAGCTGTACGCGAAGATAGAGTGGACAAGGTTGTGAGCATAGAAAATAAGGCTCAGTTACCAGAAAAGATCTCCCCCACTTTCCATGGGAGAGATGTTTTTGCTTATGTTGCAGCTAAGATTTCTAAGGGGTTACCTATCGAAGAATTAGGCCCAATGGTACGGGAAATTAAAGAGTTAGCCATACCTGTTCCTCATGTGGAAGGAGAAAAAATAGTATGCAAAGTTTTATTTATTGACTCCTTTGGTAACATTGTTACAAACCTCAAGAGAGTGAACTTCCGAGGAAAGTTAGATGAGTCTTTAGAGATATTGATAAGAGGAAGTCGATTTACAATACCTCTTGTAAGATCATATCATGAAGTAAAGGAGAATCAGCCTTTAACTTTATTCAATAGCTTCGACTGCTTAGAAATTGCTGTGAACCGAGGTAATGCGTCCAAATGCTTCAAGGTTAAATGCGGTGACACAATCAGCATTAAAATTGGTAAAGAGAAAAATTTAATATCTTAAGAAAACCAATACTTGAATTGATATTTATTGAACACAAGCAAATCCAAGGTAACGAGCATAATCATAGCAAATGAACTCACATACATGCCATTGCCCAACAGATTCTACAGCACCACTACCGAATCTTCTGTGCTCGAATACGTTCTGGACGCTTTATGGACCATATACGATAATATTCTGATATTAACACCGATCGAACCTCCTATTGATATACTTGAGAGAATCAACCCTGTTGGCGCCAGAATCATTATGGGCAAGGGTAAAAGCCTTCCTGAAATGTTATCTACAGCATTGGAGTTTGTTGAAACACCTGTAACTGTCTTAGTCAGCGGTGATAGGCCCCTTCTAAAGCCAAATATTTTGTTTACTGTAGGTTATAGTATTAACGAATATGAAATTGCGATCCCCAGGTGGAAGGATAAGAAGGTCGACCCGTTCCTAGCCTCTTATAAAACATCGGTTCTTAAAAGGTTGATAAGTAAATTTAAGACTCAAGATGATTTTTATAAGCTTCATGATATGTTGACCGATGTTCTTTATTTATCTGTGGAAAGCGAACTCAAAACATTAGACCCTGAACTTTACTCGTTCATCAAGCTAGAGAGCCCTAATGATAGAGAAAGGGTTGTTAAGATTATAGATTTGAAGTAGTTAACTGCTCATGGTTTAAGGAGCTTGTTATAGTTACTGTAGAAATATCAGATATTCCTCTATCTACTTTTTAATTTTTTAACAATTTTATACTCTAAAAAACTATTAAATTCCACCATACAATAAGTAGGTTGTATGAGAAAAGTTGGTGTTGCCTACGGTGAAGCGTTGCTTCAATATTCCTTTGGGATAGATCATCCAATGAACTTTAATCGCATTAGATCTTTTTTTAGGATGTTCGATAAGCAATTCAAAGAAAATGGTTTGTTTGATGACATAATATTAATTAGCCCTGTTCTGGCTCAGGAGGAAGTTATAAAGTTGTTTCACACTGAAGAATACATTGAATATGTTAAGAAAGCGTCGCTCAATGGCTTTGGGTATCTGGATTACGGCGACACTCCTGCCTTTAAAGGCATCTTTGAGGCTTCATCGTACGTTGTAGGTACAACAATAGAGTGCGTTGAAAAAATTATGGACGACATCGTTGCCTTCGCCTTCAACCCCATGGGAGGGCTCCACCATGCTCGAAGAGATTCGGCTGCAGGTTTTTGCGTTTTCAATGATATTGGAGTTGCAATAGAGTTTTTACGTAAGAAGCATGGTGTCAAATCTTTTTTGTATGTTGACATTGATGCACACCATGGAGATGGGATCTTCTATGAATATCTAGAAGATAAAGATGTTTGGATTGTGGACGTGCACGAGGACTGGCGAACACTTTACCCTGGTACAGGTAAAGAAACTGAGAGGGGTGAAGGCAATGCTTTTGGTACTAAAATGAACATAACCCTGCCTGCAGGGTCTGATGACGCAGACTTTTATAAGAGGTTCAATGAAATAAAGTTTTTCACCGCAGATTTAAAGCCTGATTTCATTATATTTCAGTGTGGTGGGGACTCCCTTAAAGGTGATCCAATTACCCACCTTAACCTGTCACCTCAGGTGCATAAGGATTTAGCGTCTTTGCTTAAAAAGGTCTGTTTGGAGAGTGGGAGTCACGGTATCTTGGCTCTTGGAGGTGGCGGTTATAATAATATAATGACCTCACAAGCTTGGATTAATGTTATAAATGCGCTGCTTGAATGATCTATGTTAATAGTAAATTGGGGATACTGCTGTTAACAATATCGCATATATGATCGAGTTCCAGATGACTTGCTCGGTGATAGACCTGCTTTTTTGGAACAAATATAGTGAAATTAAGTCAAAGCTCAGCTGAAGTATTGCGACCATATATAATATAATGGTTAGAAACCCAAGGGTTCCCCCTGAAGTACCGAAGAGCATCATAATGACGATATAGAATATTACCAGGCTAGAGACCCTCATCAGCATCGATAATGCTACCTTATAACGTAGCCCCTTTCCTAAAGTGCTTAAAACAGCTCGATAAAATATTTCGTTAAATGTGACATAGGGTATTAGAAGGACTGCTAGAACTATAACCATCCCAATTCTATAAGAACTTATTTCTATGTTGAAGAAGTGTTGAAACATTAGATAGTAAAGTACATATACGACGATCGCTATTATTGCGGAATATAAGATTCTTAGGGGAAGCTTGTCTTTAACAAGGTAAGTGTTTAAGAGCTCTCTAAAACCATTATCTGTGTCTTTCTTGTGCACATAGAAGACTATGTAGAAAGCTACGATCTGAGAGTAGAAGAAGCCTAGGACGAACGTTGAAACAAACCCTGGAGAGAATAGCATGAAAACAACTTGTAGAAGTAGAGTAAACGGGCCTGCAAAAAATGTGCCTGCAAGGTATGTGGGCGCTAGTTTAGAAACGCTAGAAACCTTATCAACCTTCTCTGGTGGTATCGCTAGATTTTCCCTGATGTCTCTGAGGAGAGGAAATACTAGTAAAAACGCTAAGACCGAGATAAGCAGGAAGAGTGCGAGTTTAATATCGTTTGAGAAGACTAGTTTACCAATTTTGTAAAACTGGCTCACCCACTCTACAGTCTTCTTTACTCCGTTGCTACTATATAGTATTGTTAAATGGTCATTTAAACCGCTTATGTAGAGTTCCCTAGCATTGTTTTGTTCGAAGTCTCCATAAGTCACACCTACCTCAGGGTGTTCCACCTCTGTTATGTTCTTGAAAGCGCTTAAGGCTGTCTCTATGCTTGTGATCTCGTCATTCGCCCCGTTCAAAACAAGTACATTTATCTTTGAATCTTTATCTAGAAAGTCTGTGGTAGGTGTAGCGCCAATTATTACTAGACATTTTATTCTGCTATCGTTCTTTGCTAGCGATTGAGCATAATAAGCACCTATGCTATGGCCTATAATTGCTATTGAATTTAGATTTGCACCATATTTTAACCCAACTTCTAAGATCTTGCTAAAGTCGCTGTATATCAGCGTCTGGTTGAAAGATAAGTAAGAGCCACTTTTACCATGCCCCCTGTTATCATAAGCTATTGTAAGTATTCCATTGTTGGCGAGTTCACCTGCTATCATGTCCATCATTTCAGAACTTCCTCCGAAACCATGCATTAAGATCGCAAGAGGTTTAGGTCCGTTTGCTTTAGGAATATGTGCTATGTAGAACAGTTTCTCCCCATCTTCAATATCCACTGTACCTACATTCGTTGAATAACCACTGTTTATGTAGGAAATAGCAACATTAAATGCAATGATTAAAGTAATAGTTATTGAGACAAAGAGTAGCCTTTTGGATTTTACTTTTTGCACAAAAAAGTCTTTTCTGCGCTATATTTATCCATTGCTATACCAACACCTTTATTCACCGTCTCACATATGACAATTTCCACAAGCCAGCTTAAAGGAAAGACTTATTTCTTTAATAGAATGTCTTTTTGTGTATGATAAAGTTAAAGGTTGTTAAAATAGATGTGCCAGAAGGGTTGAATGTAATTCTAGGCGCTACCCACTTCATAAAATCGGTTGAGGACGTTTACGAAGCTGTGGTTAATAGTGTCCCTAGTGTGAAGTTCGCTGTCGCTTTCTGTGAGGCCTCAGGGAAGAGGCTAATTCGGAGTGAAGGGAATGATGAAGAGTTAATCTCTTTAGCGCAAAAGAACGCTATGAACCTGTCATGTGGGCATACCTTTATCGTTTATCTAAAGGACGCGTACCCAATTAATGTACTCGAGAAGATAAAGAACGTCTACGAAGTCTGTTGCATCTTCGCTGCGACCGCTAACCCCTTGCAAGTGATAGTGGCTGAAACAGAACAAGGGAGGGGTGTACTAGGTGTTATAGACGGTTTCACATCCTTAGGTGTTGAATTAGAGAAAGATAGAGCAGAAAGAAAGGATTTCTTAAGGAAGATGGGTTACAAGCTCTAGCCTCTTATCTTTTTTAATTTATATGCAAACCTCCTTGCTTCTTCTAAGCTCTTACCTTGCGCCTCTAAATTTATCTCGTTTAGTATAGAGCTTGAAAAACTTAGCTTATTTTCTGTAACCTTGTTCTTTCTTAGGTCTAGTTCTTCTATAATCTTCGGATTAAATTGTGATACTTTTTCCATCGAACATACTGTATGGTATAATTCTCTTACCGAATCCGTGTACCACTTGGTTGAAATAATATGCGCATTTAACGGCATTTTCTGTTCTATTGCGAACTGGCATTTTTTGAGAAGTTCATTTACTTTAATGTCGGAGAGGAGAATGGGCTTTTTTGAAAAATCTGTTGGTGGCCGGTTTTCAAATTCATAGAAGTCAGTCATCCTCATAAAAAGTGTCAATGTTGAAAATACCCTTTTAAAGGAAGTTGTTGTAGCATATTCCAATCCTAGGAAGTGAGCAATGCTTACAAAGAACTCAGAACCTTTGAATAACGGGTTCTCTCTGATCTGCTGGATCAGATGGCTTGGTGAGCTGAGTTCTTTATTTAAAATATTCAGCGCAACAACTGCGTCGTAGCCGAGGACTAAGAGCCAGAATGCTGTTGAATAGAGTGCTTGTAAGCCATAAGCTTCCTCTGCATATGTTAAATGCTTTAGTAGCTTTAGGGTTTGGTCCTCGAATGCTTGTGAAAAGACTTCTTTCTCTTTCTTCAGTAACCCTTCTTTAAGTGATGCGAGGAAGAGGTTAGGGTCATTAAGTATCTTAGCCTTTAATAATGCAATATTAATTTCATAATTTGTTCTGTCCTCAAGCTCCTGATGCGTACGATAGTAGATGTTTAAAATTATATCGTCTATTTGGACCGGTATCTGCCCTGTCACATTGTTAGTGAACACTATCACATCATACCCACAAACCGGCCATTGCAACTTACCGACTTTACAGCCTACTAAAATCGAGGGATCACTAGCGTGTTTCTTGATTAAGTATTTATTTACTATCCCTACTTGTTGGCTCACGATGGATGTAAATATAAAGAGGGAAAAAAAGTTTTATTATTGTATCAATTTTTATTTTTTTATTAACAAAATTAGTAACATTTAAATAATAGATATTTTAGTATTATTGGTGTATATAAACTTTGGTGTATTTTTATGAGTGATGATAAATCTTCTAGTGGAAGTTTAACTTATTTAACTGAAAAATGCCCAAGATGTGGGCGTGCTAAACTAATACTTGATAATGCTCGAGGCGAAATATTCTGTAGCCATTGTGGATTCGTTGTTAGAGAGAAGCTTGAAGAAGCTGGCCCAGAATGGCGTGCCTTCTCTAAAGAGGAAAAGGAGAGCCGTAGTAGGACTGGTGTTCCATCATCGTTAGCCATGCATGATATGGGCCTGTCAACAATCATTAGCCAACTTGATAAAGATGCTTCAGGTAAAAGTATTTCTTCGGCTATGAAGACTACGTTTGACAGGTTGAGAACTTGGGATGGAAGGAGCCAAGTCCACGAGCCTGTAGACCGTAACCTTAGACAAGCCTTCAGTGAACTCGATAGACTTGCAGATAAGCTAAGTGTGGGCGACGCTGTAGTTGAACGAGCTGCTTATATCTACAGGCAAGCTCTTGAAAAGGGGTTGGTTAGAGGTCGTTCTATTTCTGCCTTAATCGCTGCGTCACTATACGCTGCATGTCGAGAAACTGAGACTCCACGTACTCTAAAGGATGTGGGTGCAGCAAGTAACATCAAGAAGAAGGATATTGCAAGATGCTACCGTCTTCTTGTTCGTGAGTTAGATAAGAAGATGCCTGTTGCCGACCCGCTTAAAACGGTTTCTAGGATCGCTAGCGCTGCTGGGTTATCTGAGAAAACTAAACGTCGAGCTTTAGACATTATTACTAGGACAAAGGAGAGCCTCTCTTCAGCTGGAAAGGACCCTATGGGCCTCGCGGCAGCTGCCCTCTACGTATCGTGTGTTTTAGAGGGTGAAAATAAAACACAGAAGGATGTTGCCGAAGCAGCTGGTGTAACTGAAGTAACAATAAGAAATAGGTATAAGGGATTAAGGAACATATTAACACCCGATGAACTAAGAGTTGTCGAGTGATTTAACCCTATTAGAAGGAGAAGTAATAAATATCATACGTAGAATGAACTATGCTAGTCAAGCAGATATTGTCTTAGCCCTCAAGCACCGGGCAACGCATGATGATGTTATTAATTGTCTCTCCACGTTGGTCAAGAAGAAGAAGATTAAAAAAATGAGTGTTGGGACTCGAGATAGACCTGATACCATGCGTATTGTCTACACTATTCTCGATTAGGCTTAAAGCTAGGTACGATCTTTTTGAAATAAGGCATTGCTTCTTCAGTTTCTTCTTTTGTCATGAACTGAAATTGGTATTCCCCTTCGTAGGGCGAAGGTTCGCCTATTCTTTGGATGAATTCAATATGCATGAACGGGTCATTTTCTCTTACGGTGATTGGAGTTCTCTCATTGGAAAGGTTCACTACCTCGAGAGCTAGCCTACCTACAAATCCGCTGTGGACCTTTGCCGCATTTAGGAAGGAAAGTCCTAGTCTACCGAATCTACTTTTTGCTGTAAGGTGTGCTATGATGTTTGTCGGAAGCATTATTATTTCCTTTGAAATCAGGTTTTTATGTTCAAGATAGTTTAAGACGACGTTGTCTTTCACTGTTAAGATGTATCCGTCGCCATCCAGTAACTTTTCTTCAAAGGGGTGGATCATACGGTATTCTTTTTGAAGCTTTAGAATCTCGCTTTTTCCTAGTATGCCCATTTACATCCCTATGGAGACATCATTGTAATGGATATAAACTATTGCTCTTTCTTCTTTATTCTTGGCAGCAAGATTTTAGCTCCGTAATAGAGTATTAGAATTGTTCCTAGTACCAAAACGAACATGTCATTGAAAGTAGATAGATCTAAGTTGTATACATTTTGCTCGAATAAATATATTGAATTGGTGTAGTAATTGAACGCCCAGTGGACCATTATAGCCGCACCTAGCCCGTAAAACACATAGGCTACTCCAAGCATCAATCCTGCGATTGTGGCTTCAGTAAACTTTCCTATCTCCCATACCGAACCAGGTGCTATATGCGCAAATCCGAAAAAGAGTGACGATCCAATGATTAGTGGAAGGAATAGACCCCAAACCCTACTCCTGAAATTAATGTAATTCTGCGACTTCTTTAACGTGGGCAAGGGGTTGAGTAAGAACTCTATTTTTGAGACGCCTGTTTTCCACCCTCTTATTGTTAAAAGGGCGAATAAGCCAATAATTGATAATCTGAATCCAATTTCTTCAGATAGAGGTGCATGTGTTATTGTTGCTAGAAGTTTTGCAGAATTGGTTTCAGGTAGAGTGCCAGATGGTATTCCAACGATAGTTTGGACAAGGTCTATTACAAGTACTAGGACTGCGGTTATTGAGAAGATCGCTATTGACGCAGAAAGGTCGTTCTTAAAGAAGCTGCTGACCCCTCCTTTATGGCTGTTCTTTAGAACTTTAGCAAGGGTTTTTTCTCCAGAAAATAAGAGGATAGAGAATATTGCGACATACATAACCCATTCCGATACGAACTGTTGCTGTATCACTGCGGAAAAGGGGAATACAAGTAAGAACCCAACAATGAAGACATAGTAATAATCGATCTCTCCTTCTATTTGCTTCCCTTCTTCTGTATTGAAGACGATGTATGGGCCTAATATAAAAGAAAATACAACTGTCGCCACTATGAGCACTATTAGTACGGAAATAACCAGTGCCAGAACGCTATTAAGAGTCTTCTCCAACGATTTCCATATGGTATCTTAGTTAAATAACATTACGTTGTCCTAAGCCGTAAACAGCATAATTATTAAAAAATATTGGAATGTTGTCTACTCATCTTTCTCAAGTCCAATAGGGCCCCTATACCCACAAGAAGGGCATTCGTATTCCTCCGGTAATAACCACCCATGTAAGCCTAAAACCGGTTTAAGCTTGCCCAAGCATGTTGGGCAGTACTTGTTCTTCTTCTTCGTAACAGAAGTCCTTTTTATCTTTGGTTCAGTGCTCAGAATGCTCACCTACTGTATTTCTATTGAGTTACTGTTAAATCCTAGTTTGACCAACTTATCCTTAATCAAGTCTCGATGATCCCCTTGTAAGAGGATTGTACCGTTTTTTGCAGTGCCACCACATGCTAGAGCTGATTTGAGTTGTTGTGCTATCTTTTGTAGATTATTACCCTTTGGGTCAATCCCTTCTATGACCGTGGTTTGTTTACCGAATCTCCTAACTTCTAATCTCACCGTTATCCTTGCACTTTCTTTGCTTATTTGTTCGCAGACACAGAGGTCTTTAGGTAATCCACAAACTGGACAAATATCCACCAGAACTTGCCTCTGCGTAGATTATCGTTATAGGCATATTTAAATTTTTGAAATCTTGATTAATTAGTATCTATTTTTCTAACAAAAACTTTTATACATTAACTTAACTTTTTTTAACACACAGTAACTTAAATTAATAGTTCTCAAGTATGTTAAGTATAAGGCTTGGTGGTCACACTATACGAGGTATCAAAGTTAGCTTTAGAGCTAGCAGCTTTAGTGGTAACTGTTCTAGCCTTAATGGTTTCTTATGCTGGCTACTCAAAGACTAAAAAATCCGTTTTTGCGAGACTTTCTCTAGCTTTTATTGGTCTTTCTGTAAATTTTTTTCTAAATCTACTCGCTGACTCACTTTTTATGTTTGAAGTAATCGAAGACCTTTACTATATAAAGCTGATTGCCTCTTTTTTCGAAATGGTCGGGTTCTTCTTTCTAGCTTTCTCCCATATGGTAAAAGTGTATCAAGAAAAGAGGTTTGTAGTTGCCCCTTTGATTATATTTAATCTAAACGCCGCATTCAAGACGTTGTCGATATATTTCATATTCTACGCAACTCTAGAAACAATGATCACATATTCTCGTTCTAAATCCCGGATTGTACTATCGACAGCTATTGGGCTGTTGGGCTTTGCCACATATTCTATACTAAGTTGGATTGCAGAGTTTGTCGTTGATCCAACAATATATCAGGTTTTCTCCTTAATCTTCCAAGTATTTGGGATTTTAGCCTTCTTTGTTCCGATATGGATATATTATAGGGGTGTTAAAACATAGATGATGAGCTACCGTCACCAAGTCCGTATTGTTTCCGATGTTCTTCTAGCGGTTAAAGAGGGACATGAAGAAGGTGTCGGAATAGCTCAACTTATGCATAAGGCAAACATATCATATGTTCGTGTAACAAAGATTTTGAATGAACTAATCTCAGTAGGTTTAATCGAAGAAATCAGGAACGAAAAATCAACTAAGTATAAAATAACCTATCTCGGAATAGAGTACCTTAACGAATATGAACGCTTTTCTACGTTCGCAAAAAACTTTGGTCTTGAAATATAATTCTTCTAGTGCATGTTATGTTCTTAGGATTAATAAATTCATCATCGTTCATGCTTCTGGCACTACAACCAACGTGACTACTGGCGCCTTCTTTACTGTACCATATTCCTTTTTACCTAGCAAGTTTCTGAATCTGGGTTTCGATACAGAAAGTAAGAGGATGTCTATATCATTATCTGATATGTAATTTATAACATCTTCTGCTTCCCTTACAGGTAGAATCAGTGGTGTGAGCGGTCTCCCAACTAGTCCTATGTATTCACCCACACTGCGAGTAAAAACTCTTCCAGCTTTCTTGAATTCTTTTGATTCTGCGACTTCATCTAAAGGTATAGTGGGTGGGAGCTCGACTATCTTCATAACCCTTATTTCAGCGTCACTGGTTGAAGCCGAGCTGGTGAGTAATGCCGAGAGAAGAATTACATCTTCAGAGACTGTTTCCTTAAATGTGGCTGCGAGAATACGCTTGAGCACCAGAGGCAGCTTTAATCCGATTTGAGGTGTCTCAACAATAACGACCTTCTTTTTAGTCTTTCTGACCACCCTATCAGAGACTCTTCCAAAGAATTCAACATAGGTTCTTTCTCTATGCGCGGGCATAACGATGTATTCGTAATCTTCTTTATTTGATTCATCGACTATAGAGGATGCTATCAAATTATGTGAGAATGTTTCACGGAGTGTTTTCTCCTTTAATTCATATTTTACCTTTAGCTCTTTGGCTAACTTCTCGAGTTCGATTGTGAAGTCTATCTCTTCTTTCTCATCAGGTGCTCTCACATGGAAGATTGTGATAGGGCTGCCACAGCATTCTGAAATGTAAAAGGCTATTTTAACAGCGTTCATTTCATATGGTGTATAAGATAGGGGGAGTAGAAGCCTGCCAGGATGCCAGGTTAGATCCCTACTCATCTTTTCCTATCCTCCTTTTTAGACGCATAACTAAGTAGAGGATTACTCCAAAACTGAACCATGCAAAGCCTAATAGTCTCCCTTGTTCGTGCGTTATAACCATCATTACCCATATTGTAAAACAGGATATAAAACCTATCAGTGGGATAAGAGGGAGCTCAGTTTTCTTTCCATGGTAAGGTATCTTTATAACCCATGGAGTATGCCAACCTTCTTTACTTTCTTTATGTAGAATGACTAACGCAAGGTTCACATACATATAAGATATTAGTGCCCCAAAGTTGTAAAGAGAGGCGACGAGTTCGAGGAGGTCCAAACTTGAGAGGAATATGTTAGACATGATGATTGCGATCGCTATTAATGGGAAGATTATTATCGTAACATAAGGTGTTCTAAACCTCTTGTGAACCCTTCTAAATATTTGTGGTGAAAGCTTTAATCTACCCATTGAAAACGTTACCCTCGATACACCGATGACTCCTGTGTTTGTTGAAACATAGCATATCATAAATCCCATGAAACCTATCCAAAGGGAGAGTAGACCACCGATGTAGGGGATAGAAGAAGCAAGAGCCACCATAGGATCCTGTGCTCTGCTTCCTATTGTAGACACGTCTAAGAGGGTTACAGATAAGAGTGAGGCCATTAGGGCGACAATTAGAACAGAAATAATAGCTGCTTTCGTCGCCATAGGAATGATTCTTTTAGGGTTCTTAGTCTCCTCCGCTGCTTGAGAGATCGACTCAATTCCTATGTAGGACGCCATGCTAAGAGTAATTGCATAAGCAAAACCATTCCAAGAAGGTGTCTCCCCAATATTCGATAGCGAGTTAAACCATAAGATAACCCTTCCAGAAAATAGTAATGTGGCTACACCTGACAGTAGTAAAACTCCTACTGTAAACAAATCAATCATCACAAATAATTCGTTGAAACGTGACGAGTACTTTATCCCAATTATGTTCAAAACAATTAAGGCAAGTATTAAAAAGATCGCGGATATACCGTAATAAGGGTTCATAAGAATGATACCTGATCCCCAGAACGCTTCTACTAGAAAACCCAAGTACCCGACCGCAGCTAATGAAAAAAGAGCAATATTTACTGTATAGTCAAGCATCAATCCCCATCCTGCTAAGAAACCGTTTAATTTGCCAAAAGCTTTGTAAGCATAGTAGTGCGCTCCCCCTGCGACCGGGTAGGTTGAAGCGAGTTCTGCATAGCTCAGTCCAGTTGTTATGTAAGTTATTGAAGCTATAAGCAGAGCGATAGGAGCTGCTTGTAAGGCATAGAGCGCGATAAGGCCCAGTGAAATGTAAATGTCTGCGCCAACATCGGCGTAACCCATGCTGAAAGCGCCAAAAGCTCCTATCTCTCTTTTTAACTCGTCTTCCTCACTCAAACTTGTCTCACCTTTCTTTTAACAAATACTATAGTTTAGTTCAATATTACCCCATTGTAAATAACTCGCTGATATAGTTATTGCTCGTTAAGCGCACTTATCTATGATCCTATTCTTCTTTATTGATCAGCTCCGTTATCTGATCTGCTAAATAATGGTTTCTTAAATTTACTTTGATGGATTTGACGCCCTCTATACTTGAGACCACCTTCTTTATGTCTTGGCCTATTTTAATTGCGAACATAGGTGGACAGTATGGCATAGAGAGGTGGTAATCCACTATTATATCCCCATTTTGAATATCTATCTTATCAACAAGCTTCATCTCTGTAATTGGGACACCTATTTCGGGGTCGTACACCTTTTCTAAAGCCTTTTCTATTTTGTTCTTCAGTGCTTTTTCCATGTCTTACACTCGGATTTGGCTGGTATAAAAATTGTTCAAATACATTAAAATACTTAATTGTTGTGCCTGTCTCCATTTTTGTTTTTTAGGTCGATTTCCATGACGTAGGCGTCTTCTCCATCATTATAATACCCTCTAATCCTTTGAGCGACATGGTACCCCAGCTTTTTGTACATGCTTATTGCAGGATCATTTGAAACTCTTACTTCAAGGAAAGACGTCTCACACCCATGCTTCTTAAACTCCTCTATGGCTCGTTGTAAGAGGGCTGTTGCTAGCCCTTTCCTTCTATGCTCTTCAAGAACTGCGATGGAGATTATATGCCCCTTTTTTACTATTTGAGGTTTTGTTTTAAAAGAAAAACCATACTCTATTCTACCCATATGGTAGGCTACAACTCTTCCATTATACTCGATAACTAAGAATGTGTCAGGATTAGTTGAAAATATTGAGGTATAAAACGAGTGCGTATAGTGTTCGGGTAAGGCGACACTGTTAACGTTGATAACCCCATCGATATCTTCCTCTCTTGCCTTCCTCAGAGTGTAACCATATGGGATTAGCATCTGCATACTTTACGCATAGTTTATTATGTAGATAAGTTTTAAAGCTGCCCCATTATTGGCTTCTCAGATGCAAAGTTCTGATGGGCAAAACATTCTAGGCTATGAAGAAATTACCAAAGAAGTTAGTAAGAACTTCACAATCATAGATTACTTTCTACGCTCTGATGGAGCGGTAGAATATAAGGTCATGAAGACCGAAAACATAAAGGAAAATTTTCTATCCCTTTGGTCTACTTTAAAGAAGAGTGGTTACATCCCTGTTCTCAGGAAAGGTGAACCATATTTAACGCTTTATGTAGCCCCTTATATTAAAAGGAAAAAGTATAGTTACAAAATGGGGGTCACACTTCTCGCGGCAACTATGGCATCTCTGTTAATAGATGGTTGGGTGAGGGCTTCATCTTCTACAAGTCAAAAGATATTCCCAGAGTGGAATCCTATAGTTGTGACTTTATCTTATGCTCTGGCATTTATAGGCATACTCGGTTTGCATGAGGTAGGACATCTAGTTATGTCTAGGAAGCGTGGGCTATCTTCAACAATGCCCTACTTTATACCGGGAATTCCAGGCTCAGGCGTTCCAACATTTGGGGCTGTTATATTTGCTACAGAACCTATGGTAAATAAAGATACACAGTTTGATATCGGTCTTTTAGGGCCAATTTCAGGATTTATTGTAGCTGTTTTTGTCAGTTTTCTTGGAGTTTTAACCTCAGTTCCTATGACTTTGGAGGAGTTCACTAAACTCTTTGGAGCAGGAGAAACGTCTTTTGTCGATGTCCCATTAATAATGAACCTTATGTTGATTGGAACGGGAAAGGTGTCGGCATCACAGCAAATGGTCGTAATACTCTCGCCTCTTGCTTACGCAGCATGGTTCGGTTTTCTAATAACATTCTTGAACACCCTTCCTGCTTGGCAACTTGATGGAGGTCATATGTCTCGTAGTGTGCTTAATGAGCGGCAGCAGAGAATTGCCACTTTGCTATCTGCTGTTATAATGGCGCTCTTCGGCTTCCTTCTAATGGCTATGCTGATTTTATTTTTATCATTTGGGCAGAATGAGATAAAGCCTTTAGATGAAGTTTCACCGCTTTCTAGGTCGAGGAAGCTCGTCTACGGACTAGTGTTGGTGGTCACTATTTTATGCGCCCCAATTCCTCTTTAAGAATGTATTAGTAGTGTCTTATCCCCTCTGGCTAAAACGGTTATTTTTTTCCTTTTTTCCTGATCCTTTTCAATCAAGTAGTTTACTGCGTCGTTGCCGGTTGTATAACTTTTATAACCTAATCTTTTCTCGATAAAAGACTTTGGTAGTGTCGTCAAGAATCCTAGGTCGAATTGCGCTCCGTAGTTTAACAAATAGTAAAGGTTTTCTATCCCTTCAATGTACTGGTTTCTTTTGATACTTTCTTTTACTTCGAAACCTCGATATATGTATTGAGTAATAGCTTCTGAGCCAAGGCCACCGCTCGATTCTGTTAGAACGATCACTGACGCTCCTTCCTCGAGAGCTGGTAAAATGTTCCATAGCGAGTTAAGGGATTGATCGAAAGTTGAACATTTACTTTCCTCACCAGGTGTAACTACAGCTAATGGTATCTTCAAACCAACCTTCTTTGCTGAATACTTCAAAAGTTCTTGGGTTGCTGATTTATGGGCTTCAAGGACGTTCCCTGTAAAGACTTTACTGAAGTCGTCTCTACCAGGAAGGACCTCGATAGCTTTAACTTCCTTAAGTTCCTCTGCTACTCTTCCAGCAAACCAGCTCGCCGCAGTATCATTAGCTGGGTTAGGCTTTAACTCAGTCTCTCTTTTTAAGGCCTCAAACTTTAGGTTATCCCCTAAAAATTTTATTAAAGCTGTTGGCCCCCCTGAAAACCCGAAAAGCGGGTCTAAACCAACAGATGAAATGAAATAGAGATCTTTTCTGGAAAAGATGGTTGGCGACTTTAATACTACTCCATCAACTATTCCAATAGAGTGTTTCTCTTCATCTATCTTCGTAAAGGTGCACTGTGTTTCCTTGACCTCCCTTTTATATTGTCTTAAAATTTGTTCATTCGAGTATATATTGACTTTACTTGGTGAAACAAATTGGATTAGATGTCGTATGAACTTAACTGTCGATAACTCGTAGTCCCCTGCTAGAACATGTATTTCATCCATCTCCTTTAATTCCTGTAGTTCCTTGTTAATCACATCTACTATTTGGTCTGGTAAGGGGTCTTCTATGACTTGGGCAAGACGCTCCCTTCGGATCTCTATGGCGATTTCGACCTTTCCATATCTTAGCCAGATTTCAGGCATGTTCTACCCACAACTAGTAAGCGCATTTAATAAATCCTTACTTTATTTTACTCTTTTCGTTTCCTGTTAAAGGTTTTATCTTAGAGGTGGGATACTAGTGTCATATGGTGAACAAGGCGGTTAAGATTTTATGGTTAAACGAGTACAGCACCATAAAGGTGACCTATAATAATATATCATTAGTCACTGATCCTGCTCAGACCCTGTCTTCTAGCATAGGAGAAGTAAACTACATACTTATCTCGCATGAGCACTACGACCACTTGGATGTTCGACTGGTGAACGAGCTCTCAAAGTATTCCCCAATGGTCATATCCGACTCGGAGTCAGGGAGTAGATTAAGAAGGTACATCCCAAAGGAGCGACTTAGAATTATGAGACCTGGGAACATTTACAAAGACTCTAATCTATCTATTACAGCTTATAAGAGCGTTCACCCCGCAGTTAACCCCGTCACTTATTTGATCGAATACTCTGATTGCGTTAAACTGTTTTATGCAAATGGCTCACTACTTACAGGTGAACATTCTCAACTTGCAAAATTGAATGTTGACCTGGCTTTTGTGCCCATTGGTATCGCTCCAGGTGCCTCACCTAAGAGTGGTAGTGAGATGGTTCACGTGATTCAGCCTCGAGTCGCTATTCCTTTGCATGGTACTCGTTCTAATGATTTCAAATCTATAGTGGAGGCTAGAGACCCTAATATTAGAGTTCAAATAATCCCTAGAGATGTGGAAGTGGTGGTGGAGTTATGAACTGGAATGAGGAGAAGTTACATTTGGTAAAAGATTTAGCCCGATCACTGGTTAAGGCACAGGCTCTTAAGTTCGGTGTTTTCACATTAACAAGTGGAAAGATGAGCAGTTATTACATAGACTTGAGGCTGGTTCCAAGTTATCCTTCAATTTTCAAGAAGATTATAAGCATGTTCTCTAGAGTTGTTGTTGAAGAAGTTGGCTTATCAAACTTCGATCTAATCTGTGGTATACCTACTTCCGGTCTTGTCTTTGCCTCTGCTGTCGCTTTCTCTTTAGAGAAACCTTTGATCTATGTCCGTAAGGAGGTTAGAGGTCACGGTACTCAGAAGAATATTGAAGGTTTACTTAAACCAGGGCAACGTGTATTATTGATCGACGATCTGATTACAACCGGTTCTTCTTTGATCACTGCTAAGGAGGCTGTGACCTTAGAGGGTGGTGAAGTATCAGATGCCGTTGTTCTTGTTGACCGTGAGGAAGGCGGGATCCAAAAGTTAAAAGAATTTGGGATAACTGTACATTATGTATCAAAGGTTACAGAAATAGCGAAAGAACTTTATCAAAATAATGTTATCACTGACGAAGAATATAAAGCTGTTCTTAAACAGGTAGGGACAAAGTAAGGTTCTATCATCGATATACCATTAACTTCATTTGTTCAAGTGTTTGATGTAAGTTAGCAACCGCTTCATATACTTCTTGCTCCTTCTTCGCCCCTGTACACACCAGCTTTCCACTAGCAAACAACAGAATAACTGTCTTCGGTTGAAGCATTCGGTGTATAAGCCCTGGAAACTGTTCTGGTTCATACATAGACCGGGGTAACTTGATTGCTGCTTCCTCTAGGTCAACCCTACCACCTAAACTTGCTGAAGCAACGATATTCTGAATCTCGATAACTGGCTCGTTTGTGATCTCAATTCCACCATCCTTAAGCATCTTAACGACCGTGTGTACTGCTTTGAACGCTTGCTCCTCGGACTTTCCACCCGTACAAACCATCTTCCCAGAGCTAAATATTAGGGTAGCAGTCTTTGGTGTTTTCAACCTAAAGACTAAACCTGGGAACTGATCCGGTCTATATTCAACGTTTGTAAACCTTCTCGTTATTTCTATCAAATTAATGTTCTGGTTAACAGAAGCTGATGCGACAACGTTTTCTATGCTTACAATTCGCTTGCCCTTTGACATTCTATCTCGTTAAATACTTATAAATAAGATATATAAATAGTTTATAAAGCCTCATCTACGTAGGATTCCTTTGATTTTAACCTAATGTACAGGTAGTGGAAGGCAAGTTTTGTCGAGGGAGCAGAAACCTTCTATGGAATCTGAACATGCTCTATTTAATATTCTTCATAGGCAAAGGGAAGTGTTAACCCGCCCTTTTCTTAGGCTGATAGATGTCTAAATATATTAGATAAATTACTAAAATCGCAATTATCGCATAATTCACAGGTGGTGCTAATGCCTGTCCAATAAAACCTGCATAAGGAATTCTTATTCCTACATATTTTCCAACGTAGTTATCACTTTTAACATAATTTGAATCAGGGACTTGATTGTTATCTCCCTTAGTTATAAACACTCTTTCCCCATTGATGTTTCTAACATCAACGATACGATGAACTACCTTATCATCCAATAAAGGCCTTTTAAAGACAATTATATCCCCAACCTTTAAGTCTTCAAATCTGGTCCAGTCTATTATTATTAAATCCCCATTCTCTATTGTAGGGTGCATGCTGATTCCTTCAACATAGTAGAAAGGAGAATAACCTAGAATGGCACTAAATAGTAGTAAGATCAAGGAAGCGAACAAAACAACTAATACAATATCTTCAAGTATATTGAGCGCTTTCTTGTGTTTTTCTAAAAAGTCAACCATATCCTTTCTGTCCTCTCGACGAAGTTGAACTGAACTAAGTGGCCTGACCCGAATCTTATTGACACATAATTATTTGAACCGTTAAGAGGTATATATGGGACATATGTTTCTATTTCAAAGGATGTGAAGGGTGCTACAAATTCAGGCTTAACAGATAAACTCTGCGTTATGGTTCCGTTAACAGTAATCTGTGAGATAAACATATTCATAGGTATTATCGAATTCGACTTCACAGTTATGAAAACATGTTTCGGTTCAACTAGGTAAAATGAAACCTTGTCAACATATGCAACCAAGTTCTCACACCAGATCGTTAACCCAACTACCTCATATTTATCAGAAGGGCTAGCGTCAATACCCCTCCATTTCCTAAGATATTCCGAGAATAATCCTGTTAGGCTTGAGATCTGAAGCGAATACTCGATCCATTCATCAGATTCTGGCAAGTTTTTGTAAAGTAAAACTCGGTGTTTTGTCGAAGTCGCCCCGTTAGTAATGTTTTCCATCCTTTTATAAAGCACAAGGTCTAGAAAAAAGGCGGTTACATTCGTCTTTCCATGATGGAAGACTATCGTTTCCATCGCTATATAAGAAGGTATTGTACCAAAAGGTGTCTTGGTGGTTCTTGCAGCAAATGAAAAAACCAAGTTCCCCCCTACGATATACCTTGTTGTAGCGTTTTTACCAGAATATATGATCTGTGGAATATTAATGGGTGTTGAAGGCGTCATATTTATTCCCATATTTCCTTCGTAGACCATCGTACGGCTGATCTTTGAACCATTAATAAGATTCCAGCTACTCACAACCCCGTCTAAAACATTTTCAAATCCAGTATTTTCATACACTGGAAATAACTGTTCTTTAGTCGTGCGAAAGCCAGATAACTCAACAGCTCCAGGTATGAATGGAAGAATCGCTGTTACCAGTAAGATGGCCGTAATGAGGAGTAATACTAAAACTTTTCTCGTTGAAAAGGATCGAAGTTTTCTCATATTAATGTCACACTGCTTAGGATACCTGTTCATTTTTTCTAATAAATAAACATTAGAGAACGCAATAATCATTACTAAAATAAATGATTTAATGAAGATGCTTATCCGATTATAGCAATATTTATATAGCGATAGTCTAAAATTACCAAGTTAAGGTGCAAAAAATGAGAGGAATTTCTCGCACAATATTAGCTGTTGCAGTGATCGTCTTAGTAGTTATAGTAGGTGCTGTTGCGGTCTTAATGCAACCTCCTACACCAACTATTACCACAACAACCACTACCACCACTGCTACTACTACAACTGCTACTACTTCCACGACAATCACAACAACTACCGCTACCACCACTACAGCCACTACTACAACTGTCACAACTTCGCCAACAACTACGACTACAACGATAAAGCCTCCAAACCCTGACACACTTGTTCAAGAAACGATCGGTGAGCCTGATTACGTTGACCCAGCTGTAGACTATGAAACCGCTGGGGGAGAGATCATAATGAACGTATACGAAACATTGATGTGGTATGATGGTGAAAGTGCTACAAAGGTGATTCCATGGCTCGCAGAAAGTTACCAGATGTCTGCTGATGGCAAGAGTTACACATTCACACTCAGAAAGGGTATCAAGTTCCATGATGGTACGCCATTTAATGCGAAAGCTGTCAACTATTCTATTGTAAGAGCAATACTAATAGCTGACCCTAATGGACCAGCGTGGATGCTCGGGCCATTAAAGGGCGCAGAAGAGTTGATGTATAGTATCCAAGATGGTGTTGCAACACAGGATGATGTAGCTGCATGGCTTGCCTCTAAGCCAATAGAAGTACTTGACGAGTATACAGTTAGAATGAACCTAGACTACCCGTACTCTCCTTGGCTTTCTGTTCTAGCATATACTGTTACAGCGATAGTCTCCCCAACTTATGTTGAGGCACATGGAGGTATCGTAGTCGGCGAGCATAATGAATGGATGGATAGGCATGCTGAAGCAGGAACAGGGCCTTATATTCTAAAGTCCTGGGAACCAAATGTCCTGACATTGGTCAGGAACGACGCGTACTGGGGTGGACCCAAAGGCAATATCAAACCTGTTCTGAAGACCGTGATCATAAAAGGTGTTGCTGATGCGAATACTAGACTATTAGATCTATTAAAGGGGGACGCTGACTTTGCCTACGTGCCTGTAACTCACATAGACCAACTGATAGATATGACTACTTGGTTTAACGAAAAGAAGATCGTGGTCAAGCCAGAAGTAGCTGACAAGGTCCGAGTAACAGGACCATATGAGACGTTCAACCTGGACTTTATCGCCTTCAACCTGAATATCAAAGATGAGATAACAAAACAACCTGCAGCCTTCCAACCATTTAGGGATATAAGAGTGCGAAAAGCCTTCGTATATGCTTTCGACATAGACCAATACCTTAGAGATGTGGTGAAATATTTCGCTATACAACCAAATGGACCCGTACCCAAAGGAATGTTCGGATACAATCCAAGTATACCTACACAACAGTATAATTTAACAAAGGCTAAAGAACTCCTACTACAAGCTGGTCCAGATCTTGGATTTAGCCCACAGAATCCTAAGACCATGACATTATACTACAACACAGGAAACTTAGCCCGTGAAAAAGCAGCCCTTCTAATCGCAAGCGCGATCAACTCACTTAACGTAGGTTTGGTGATTCAAGTCGTACCACTTGATTGGCCAGCCTTCCTTGCAAAGCAGAGGGCAAGAGCGTTACCATTCTTCGTTCTAGGTTGGGCACCAGACTATGTTGATCCAGATGACTACCTTATACCATTCGGTCACGGTCAGAAAGGCACTTTCCCAATAGTAATTGGGTACAATAACCCTGAATTAAACACCTTGATTGAGCAACAAGCAGTTGAAGCAGATCCTGTGAAGAGGCAAGCGATAATAGACCAGATAGTGAACACTTTGAACTCAGAGTACATCTACCTTTGGACCGCTCAAGCAACTGCACGCCATGTTGAAAGAACATGGGTAAAAGGTTGGTACTATAACCCAGCTTATCCAGGCAACTATTTTGCAACAATATCTAAAGGGTGATTACACCCTTTTCCTCTTTTTCTTTTAGGTGATTTTTTTGAAATTATATGAATATTCTATAAGGAGAATATTCTTGTTGATTTTTGTGTTATTAGGTGTAACCATTCTTACCTTTTATTTGTCAAGGATAGTTTTGAACCCTCTAGGTGCATACGTCACAGAGAGAACTAGACCTGAAGCAATACCTGCTATTGAAAAGAGGCTTGGTTTAGATAAACCTTTCTATATCCAATATATAATATATTTGCAAGACTTGGTGACTTTCAACTGGGGTTGGTCTAGGGTAGCGCATATGCCTGTTATTGAAGCTCTTTTTTATCGTTTTCCCGCAACCGTTGAGCTTGCAATAGCATCATTTATTATCATAATTCTGGTCGGTGTTCCTTTAGGTATTATAAGTGCATTAAAGAATAACTCTGTTGTAGATCACGCTATTAGGATTTTCTCTTTAACGGGTATATCTATTCCGGTCTTCTGGCTCGCTTTGACATTGCAATATTCGTTCTCATACCTTCCAAAGGTCGCTGGCCTACCTAGTCTTCCTTCAAATGGGCGGGTTGACGCCCTTTTATATCAACAGTATCCTGTTAATAGGATAACAGGCTTGATGATATTCGATTCACTGATACAAGGCAACTTTATAATAGCATCTGACGCTCTGCTACATCTAATACTTCCGGCCATGACATTGGCTTTTCTGAGTATAGGGGCTGTAACAAGGGTTGCGCGTTCAAGTATGCTCGAAGTCCTACGCCAAGACTACATATCAACAGCTAGAGCCTACGGGTTACCTGAACGTATGGTGATATACAAATACGCTCTAAAAAACGCTATGATCCCTGTAACGACGTTAAGCGGTCTTTTGTTCGGCGGGTTATTAGCTGGGGCTATAATAACTGAAAGCATTTTCGCGTTCCCAGGTATGGGCCAGCTGACAGTATTCGCCATATCTTCAAACGATTCATACACTATTATGGCGTTTACGGTCTTAGCCTCATTCATTTATGTGTTAATAAATCTCTTAGTGGATATAGTGTACGCTAAGCTCGATCCAAGAATTAAGTATTAAGGTGATGCCATTGAAAAGTAGACAAACCAGAATGTTTTTGATGGACCTAAAATTTGCTTTAACTCTGCTAAGAAAGAACAAACTAGTAGTTTCTGGTTTTGTTATGGTGCTCTTCTTCATTTTCCTAGCTCTTTTCGGCGACTTTATTGTCGACCCAAACATCGCGAAGAGCGTTGATTACCCAAACGCTCTCAAGCCTCCTTCATGGGAGCATCCCTTTGGTACGGATGATAATGGTAGAGATATAGTGGCCATGGTAGTACTCGCTGCTAAATACGATTTAGCTATAGCACTATCTGTTATACTGGCGTCAATTGGCGTAGGAATACTGGTCGGCTCGGTGTCTGGTTACTTTGGAGGAATTATTGATGAAGTAATCATGAGAATCACTGATATATTTTTGGCTTTCCCGGGATTGGTTTTAGCAATGGCGATCGCCACTGTTTTAGGAAGGTCCTTTACAAACTTGATGCTAGCTTTGATCATAGTCTGGTGGTCAGGATATGCTAGAATCATGAGAGGTCAATTTATTTCTGAACGAGAAAAACCATACGTAGCTGCTGCTAAAATACTTAGCGTGCCAAGTTGGAGGATAATATTCAGGCACATTCTCCCAAACGCTATATACCCTATGCTCGTTGTTTTAACAATGGATATGGGTGGTGTGATATTGACTGCAGCGGGGCTGAGCTTTATTGGCCTAGGTCCATCACCTTTTGAGCCAGAGTGGGGTTCTCTTGCTTCCAGAGGCGCGGTATACCTCTTTCAAGCGCCTTGGATAATATTCTTCCCAGGTATAATGATCTTATTTGCATGTTTAGGCTTTAATCTTGTAGGTGATGGGTTAAGAGACGTGTTAGACCCGAGGCTTAGAAGGTGAAAAGATGCTGCTCAGTGTAAGGGACTTGATAGTAGAATTCTACACCTATAGAGGTATAGTCCACGCGTTAAACGGTGTAAGTTTTGATCTAGATAAGGGAGAAGTTTTAGGACTCGCTGGTGAAACTGGGAGTGGAAAATCTGTAACTGCCTTCTCTATACAAAGATTACTTCCGGCGAATGCTAAGATTGTGTCAGGCAAGATCGTATTTGATGGAGTAGACCTGCTCGAGCTAAGTGAGGAAAAGATGCGTGAGATTAGAGGTCAAAGAATTGCAACGATCTTCCAAGACCCTCATACCTACCTTAACCCCGTCTTTAAGATAGAAAGACAGTTTTTAGATGTTCTAAAGTATAATGACCCAGAAATCAAGGCTTTAGAGAATAAAAAGGAGGCTGAGAGAATCGCTTTCGAGAAGGCTGTTGAAATGTTGAAAAAGGTCAAGATGCCTGCCCCTGAACGCGTTCTTAAGATGTATCCTCACGAACTCAGTGGTGGGATGAAGCAAAGAGTCCTACTTGCTATGGCTTACTCTCTGACTCCAGACCTAATAATAGCTGACGAGGCCACAACTGCTCTAGATGTAACTATACAAGCTCAAGTCTTGGAAATAATGAAAGAGCTTCAGAAAGAGAAGAACTTGTCCGTGCTACTCATCACCCACGATTTAGGTGTTATTGCTGAAAATTGTCAAAAGGCTGCGATAATGTACGCTGGGAGAGTGGTTGAAATTGGGGACGTAAAGAAAGTTCTTATTTCTCCAAAGCATCCTTATACACAGGGGTTACTTAAGGCACTACCTAGAACAGATAAGGAAGTTGAACTGGTAGGTATTCCTGGGACGGTGCCAGATTTGGTGAACCCACCAACCGGTTGTGCATTTAACTTGCGATGCCCCTATGCTAAAGAAATTTGTAGAACGAAGGTTCCTCCTTACACGTTAGAGGAGGGTTCTACGGTTGCATGCTATCTTTATGGTGGGAAGTAATGGTGACTGAAGTAGTAAAAATAGAAAATCTTACAAAACACTTCCCTATAGTAGGAGGGATTCTTCAAAAGACAATAGGGTACGTCTACGCTGTGAACGATGTAACAATGTCCGTTCGCGAAGGTGAAACACATGGCCTAGTAGGTGAATCTGGTAGCGGGAAGACAACTGTTGGTAGAATTATCGTGAAACTAACTAACCCAACATCGGGTAGAATTATCTTTGATGGCGAAGACATCACTAGAGTAAAAGGTGAAGCGCTAAGAAACTATAGAAGAAAGGTCCAAATGGTCTTTCAGGATCCTTACGCATCTATGAACCCTAGGATGACCGTGAAGAGTGCCTTACTTGAAGTTATGAAGATTCATTCGATGCATAAGGGCTCAGAGTATGAATATGCAACTAAGTTGATGGAGAGAGTCGGAATGAGTGAAGAACACCTCTATAGGTATCCACACGAGCTCTCCGGTGGTCAAAGACAGAGGGTTGTAATAGCAAGGGCTCTCAGTGTAGAACCAAAGTTCATCGTGTTAGATGAGCCTACAGCATCGTTAGATGTGTCTGTTCAAGCCCAAGTCCTTGATCTTTTAAAGGAATTACAGAAGCAGTATAGTTACTCTTACCTACTGATTACCCACAATTTAGCTATAATCAAGTATATAAGTCACAGAACTACTGTGATGTATAGAGGGGTATGGGTTGAAACTGCACCCACACAAGAGCTCTTCAAAAACCCTCAACATCCATACACCATCGCTTTAATGTCGGCTGTACCTGTACCCGATCCAACATTGAGAAGAGAAAAGATAATCCTGAAAGGGGAACCACCGAATCCGATCGAAAAGGTAGTAGCTTGCCCGTTCCAAGATAGATGCCCCTATGTTATGGACGTCTGTAGAGAAAAGATGCCGCCAGACACCGATCTAGGAAGTGAACATTTGGTGAGATGTTGGCTAAGAGCGTGAAACCTGATTACAAAGACTTTCTAGCCCTGTTTCTAGCATACCTTAGAATTTTACTCCCAATGATTATAATATTCATAGTGATTCTGGTACTTATATCAATCCTATTCTTCCACTAAAGTGGAAACTTACAAGAGATCTGTTGTCATGGCTTACCTTAACTCAAACACTCTGCTGAAGATTCTCCCCTACTTGAGAGGACGAACGTTCTCTATTCAAAAAGTTGCCGATTCAACAGGGCTTCCAGGTGAAACTGTGATCGAAGTACTTTCGCCCTTGATCGAACAGAACTATTTAGAAATAGACGAAGATAAGGTATTTGTTAAGAAGAATTCGATCCCCATACTCTCCATACAGGCATTAAAGGCTGGTGCAAGTTTCAACGAAATCCTCAAGCTAGTGGGATGGCAGGACTTTGAAGACTTCGTTCACAACCTAGTCTTAGAATATGGTTTTACCTCTTTTAAGAATTATAGGGTGAAGGAGCCAAGAGTCGAAATAGATGTGTTGGCTTTAAAAGGATCCTTCGGACTTGTAATTGATTGTAAACAATGGCATAAGGTTCTTGGAGGGTCCGATCTAGATCGGGTTGTCGCCAAACAAATAAGTCGAGCCAAAGTTTTATTAGCAATTGATAAGAATCTTTTAAAGGACAAGGTTCTAGTTCCTGTAATCGTCACTTTACTTCCCTCTTCTGAAAGATACTATTACGGTGTACCTATAGTGCCTTGTGAGATGTTCAAATCTTTTGTTGGGGAGATTGACGGGCGATTAAGTGAAGTTCTGACAATTTCAAGAGAAAGTGTTTAAGAATGCATAGAAATGTCGATGTTCGCAAAAAAGCCACTACTTGAGTAAATTGTTTGAATAATTAATTTCCAATCTTTAAATATAACTAATATGGAAAAAAAGGTAAATGCGTGATTGTCATTCCGAAGTCTTGAGACGGAGAGCCCTAGGTCTTCTCAATAACGCTAGAGATAACTTTCAGAGGGAGGAGTATGATTTAGTATTATTTCACGTAGAGCAGTTTCTTCAGCTGTACCTAAAACGCATTTTATATGAGAAGATAGGCACTTATATAAAAACCCACTCCCTAACATCACTCTTAAAGGAGCTTCAGAAGGTTTACGAAGACAAAGCCTTATTCGAGTTATACAATTCAAATATAGAAACTATAAATCTACTCGAAGACGCGTATATAACGTCCAGGTACCTTCCAAGAGAATACGATAAAGAGGTAGCCGAGAAAGTGTTAAAGTTTGCGGAACAGACCTTGGAGGTGTTGCGATGAGCATAAGAACCGAAGTGGATGTACAGCTCGAAATCTTGAGTGCCTTCAAAAAGTACTATGAAAATGTAAACCATTATGTTAATAAGATTAAAGCCCTAGTTAGGAAGTACGATCCCTCAGCAAGGGTTATTTTGTTTGGGAGCTATGTTAGAGGAAATATGGGGCCTGACAGCGATATTGACGTACTCCTGATCACAAGGCTTGCGAGTGATGTGAAAGAGAGAGTTAGACTGAGAATAGAGATTAAAAGGGCAATAGGCGATCTAACACCCTTCGAAATACACATTGTGACAGAAGAAGAATACAAGAGCTGGTATAAGAAGTTTATAGATCAACATGTAGAGGTCTAGAGATGGAATTTGTTCTTCTCTACCTTCTTGTATAGAAGCTATTAGTTAAAATTCCAATCATTCTATTTAGAAATAAGCACAAACTTCTATTTTTTCGATCGTCCCTCAAGAAGTTGTCTTATCTTCGTTACCTCTTCAAGAATCCTATCATTTACTTTTTCTTCGTATGTCTCAACTGCTTGCGGTTTCCTGCTTTTAATATAATTCATTATGGTCTCTCTTAAGGATTCGTAGTTCTCCACACATTCTATTCTTATTTCAGCGGAAGTCTTTTGAGCTGAGTACCCTGCTGTTTGGATCTTAAGAGAGGCGACCTTTAGTCTTCTTGATAAAGGCCATTGGGTTACATCTATGTTCGTTATTCTATTGTATGGTACTATACCAGTTGTTTTGAACCATACGCCTCTTCTCCAGACTATCTCGTTTTCGGTAAGCCTATAGAATACCGTCTCATAGTATCGAGGTATCCAGACGAAGGCTAAAGACATAAACTAGAAAAAATATAGCAAACAAAGAGACTAAAGCTACTTCTTGCACAAACAGGATAAGGGGAATGTACTAAGAAAGAAAGCCTCCAAAGAACACTATGTTCAGGTAATAGCTGTAAAGTCTCTTAAGTTGGGATGCGGGTTTAAAATCTTCTCCAATATTCACCTTTGTCCTTTCCATCTAGCTAAAATCAACGGTGCCGCTCCTTATATTCCTTTACTCTATATTATATTATAAAGTTGGAATCAGGTATTAGAATGAAAGTCATGTTAGAAAATATATTAGTCGTTAATCACGCGTCTACGTTCTTCGCCTTAAAGGTTCTCGCTCCAATTAAAGAGACTAAGTTTGTAGCTATTATGACCATCGTAACTATAGAAAGTATCTCTTGCGAGTAGGGTGTACCATATTCTATCATCAAGGTCGCTACAACAGCGGGTGTTAAACCCTGTCCCATTAATGTGAAGATAAATCTTTTCTCAAATCCTGGTCTAGAATGGTCGGCCACATAGGTTGCAACAAACCTTGAAGATAATAGCGCCAACATTATAGCACCTAACATAATGTAATTCTTAAGGCTAAGGAATGTTGAGATACTCATCTCTAAACCCAAGAGGACAAAGAAGAACGTTCTAAGGAAAAAGGAGATCTCGTCTTGAAACCGGCTCAGATATATCATAACATTTTCAGGCATTTCTAACCTCAACGATAGGGGATCAGAAATGAGCTTGCTGTTGGCAAAAACCAGACCTAAGGTGATTGCAGATATTATCCCACTCCCATCGATGACCTCAACAAATGCATACGTCATCAGAAGGTAACCAAATGTAGCTATGTACAGGTATTTCACGTCATATGCGACCCTAATAAGCCTAAGCCAGAAAAGCGCGGCAACAACTCCGATCAAGAAGCTTACAGAAAACTTAGAAAAGAACGAGGCGATGATAACCTTTGCTCCATCGAGATCAAGTGCAATATTATTAAGGTAACTGTTTAGAAAGGTTGAGAAAAGCACTATAATTATCAGACTATTTAAGGCCGCCTCCATCGTTACACTAACGAACAGATTCTTGTTTGTGGAAAGCATTTTAGCATAATACCCGACAACAGCGACTGTTGTTTCGCCACCAATAGTCACACTTAAGAATAGAGCTGGGTAAAGAGGCCAGTTGAATAAGTATGTCAATATATAGAAAACCGATACTATACTTAACCCTACATATATTAATGTCCTAATTAACGCAGAAAAACTTTCTTTCAAAAGTTCTTTGACATATATTTCTAGTCCGAAGCCGAAAAGTATCATAGCTAATGTAAGACTGCTCATTACGGGCGCGATCAACTTAACAAGGTCAACAGGAAAGAAGCCTAGAACTGGCCCTACAACGAAACCGAAAGCGATTAAAAAGAATATTTCCGGAAAGCCTGTCTTCTTGAAAGCTATGTTACCAAAGAAGCCTATAAAAATTATGGCAGAGAGAAAGACAAAAACCGAAATGGCAGAAATCATCATAAATGATTTGCCCATTCTGAATATAAGTTTTTAGAAGGAAAGTTAGAGAAAAAAGGAACCCGACTATTTTATATAGTATTTTAATAGGAAATATGATAAGTTGGAGAACAACCTTTTGAGTCTGCAAAATAGAATTAAAGATCTCAAGATCAAGAGAAACGCGATCATACTAGCCCATAATTACCAACCAGCCGAAGTACAAGATATAGCTGACTTCGTTGGAGACTCGTTAGAACTGAGTCAAAAGGCTGCAATGAGCGATGCTACCACAATTGTATTTTGTGGGGTACATTTCATGGCTGAAACAGCTGTCATACTGTGCCCTGAAAAAAAGGTGTTGATGCCAGAAGTGAATGCCGGATGCCCTATGGCCAATATGATTACCGTGGAAGGCTTGAAGTCGCTCAAGCGAGCGTATCCAAATGCAAAGGTTGTGTGCTACGTCAACACAAAGGCTGAAGTCAAGGCGGAAAGTGATATATGTTGCTCCTCCTCTAACGCTGTCAAGGTTGTAGAATCGATCAGGGATCATGAAATCATTTTTATCCCAGACAAATATCTAGCACACTATGTATATACCAAGACAGGGAAGAAGATTATATCATGGCATGGTTACTGCCCAACTCACGCCAAGATTCTACCCGAACATATCATGAGACAGAAGAAGATTCACCCCCAAGCAGAGGTTATAGTCCATCCAGAATGCGCACCAACCACAATTGCCTTGGCTGACAGAGTACTTTCTACAGGAGGCATGTGCAAGTACGCTAGAGAGTCTAAAGTACGTGAGATGATCATTGGCACAGAAACCAGTATACTTCACAGACTTAGAAAGGAAAACCCTGAAAAGGAATTCTATCCAGCATCTGAATTAGCCATATGCCCAAACATGAAGATGACAACCATCGAAAAGGTACTTTGGTCTCTTCAAGACATGAGTACCGAAATCAAGATCCCATACGACATTCGATTCAGAGCCAAGGCTGCTGTTGATAAAATGTTAGAAATATCTTGACCAAGTATTTTCATGGCAACGATTACGATATTTTATGAAGACCCTCTTCTAGCTATCTCTTTGGTTGAAAAGAAAGGTCATTATAATATTGCTTTTTGGTCGCTTGAAACCTGGCTACAAAGGAAATGTATCAAGGAATGAGGGGAAACATTAGTTGAGGTTAAATGTCACCATTGCCTTTATAAAGGAGCCACAAGTCGGGCATTACCGAAGATGCTTAGAACTTGAAGAACCTAAAGAACTCAATAATGCTTTTGGCTGTGATCCTAATATGGGGTGCCAACTGGGTGAACATGAAAGTAGGTCTTTATTATACTACACCGTTAAATTACCTATTCCAAAGGTTCTTCTTTTCAAGTTTCATGATAGCACCGTTTCTTCTCTTCGCTAAAAACGGGTTCAAGAGAGCCCCCAAAGTATACGCAAATGTCGTCATATTATGCATTATCTACGCGTTCAGTGTTACCTTCTTAATGATCGGATTAGAGCATGAGAGTGCCGGCATAAGTTCGGTGGTAACATTTACGCAGCCACTGTTCGTCTTCGCTTTGTCAGCCATCTTTTTGAGGAACGAAATCACAAAAGTTAGAGTTATAGGTGTTCTGATCGGATTTGGGGGCATAGCAATGATATACATTGAGAAGATTGGGGGTCTAGAATATACTACAATGTCGATCGTCTTTTTGTTGGCAAGCGCCTTTCTCTGGGCTGTCACAATAGTCCATTATAAGATAATCTCCGATAAAGTTCATCCTTACTGGATAAGCTTCTTTCAAGTTGCGATCGGTTCTATCATAGTCTACCCATTCGCCTTCTGGACGGGAGGTGTCGTATTCGTATCCGATCTACCATACATCTTTTCTTTAGTGTATGTGACGGTCCTGTCGACTGTGGTAGCGTTCTTTCTATGGTTTTACCTTCTAAGGAGCGAAGATGCTGCAAAAGTGTCTTCTTCAAGCCTTATGATCCCTGTAGTTGCTCTAGTTTCTGGCAATTTGTTACTCGGGGAGATGATCAATTTTTCTCAGATGGTGGGTGTCATGATGGTTTTAACAGGTGTCTATCTTGTCAACAGAAGAGACTAGTTCTTACTAATATATTTCCAATCTTCATATACCTATGACGTAATAATATGTTCCACATATGTCTATAACTTCCAATAAATAGGTCCGTCTTCGACAACGATCTTTATGTTATAAGGTTTTATAGGTAAGTTATTAAATCATAACAGGAAGTAATTGATATGGTGTAGTGGTTGATGGTATGAAAAACCTAATCAATTTGCCATATTGAAGAACGCGCACATGTATTACTCTAAGAATTAGTTAACTATATGCTTGCCAAAGTCAGCAATCTAAATGCAACGCCACCTAAAATTATTGCAAATGTAATCTCAAAAATCGTTATGAACAAGGCTTTTTTCCAACCGAATTCTTTAACTAAAGCAGCTATAGTTGCAACGCATGGTATATAGAGCATAGCAACTAAAGCTAGTACGAACATTTGAACATGGGTCAAGACTACTGCAAAATCGGTTGTCCCCATAAGAGTAGCGAGCATGACTAATGTTAACTCCTTCCTCAGTACGCCAAATATCAACGTGATTCCAGTAACAGCTGGTAATCCCAACCATATAACAGTTACTGGGCTGAGGATGGTGGCTACTGGCTCCAAAAGGTCAAAGAATTCTGCAAGCTTTATCGTAAGACTTCCAACAACTATTAAGGGAAAGGCTATCTTTATAAATTCGGTTACTCTAAACCATGTTTCCTTTAAAACAGTATTCAGATGTGGCAGCTTGTAATCATGCATCTCCATAATTAAGGCTGTCGACTCCCCTGGCAGAGCTTTAAACGCAAGTCTCCCAAGAGAAAAAATGATTAACAGGTCAATGATATAAAGCATTAAGGCCCACTGAATACCCACAAACGCGCCTACCAAACCAAGTATTATGACAGAGCGTGCGGCGCAAGGAACTAACGTTGAAACGAACGCAGCTATAAGTCGTTCTCTCTCCGTCTCCATTATCCTGCAACCTAGGCAGGCTGGAACGTTGCATCCGAATCCTAACATGACAGGTATGAATGCTTTTCCATGAAGCCCCATCTTATGCATTACGTTATCCATCAGGAATGCGATTCGACTGAGATAACCTGAATCTTCTAACAAGTACAATATTATGTAAAATGGGACGATGTATGGTAGGGCTATTGTAGTGCCTGCTATGATACCTTCGATAGCTCCCCAAACAATTGTGCCTAAGAAACCACTTCCAAATAGGTCAACAAAGAGAGGCTTGAAGCCGTATAAGATGTTGCTCAACAAGTCTGAAGTATAGTTTCCAAAGGTGAAGATAAGATAAAATATTAAAAGTAATAACGAGATCATAATAGGATACCCAATAATTTTATGTGTTGTCATGTTATGGAGTTTCTCATTTATTGAAGGTTTTGCTGGTATAACTAGCTTTTGAACTTCTCTTGCAATGCATCCCGCAACCTCATATCGTTCAGAAGTTATCACTGTTGGGCAAGAATGGCCGTGTAGTCGTTCAATTTCCTTTGCAACTTCCTTTGCAGTAGACACTATCTGAGGGCTTATTTCATTAACTCTTTGTTCAATTTCTTGGTCTCCTTCTAAGAGTTTTATTGCAACATATCTTCGAGGGTACTTTAATTGAAGTTTTTCAAGCATCTTTATCAGATTATTAACCTTCTCCTCAACTTCTCCTCCATACTTAATTTTTGTTGGTTTAACAGTTCCTTTCTCAATCATTTCTACTGCTTTTTCCAGGAGTTGAAAGACACCAACCCCCTTTGTTGCGATCGTTGGTATGATCGGTATATTCAGAATTTTCTCCAACTTTTTTATATCGATTTCTATGCCTTTTTCTCTAGCTATATCCATCTGGTTTAAAGCAATAACCATTGGCGTTTCAAGTTCGATTAATTGTAGTGTGAAGAACAGATTTCTTTCGAGAACAGACGCATCAATTACATTTATCACTAAATCCGGTTTTTCTACAGCAATAAAATTTCTTGAAACCAACTCTTCTAGGGAATAAGCTGAAAGTGAATATATGCCTGGTAAATCAATTATATCTATCGTATACCCCCTAAAGTGTAGAGTACCCTCTGCTTTCTCAACAGTCTTCCCAGGCCAGTTTCCTATGTGCTGATGTAAACCAGTTAAATGGTTGAAGATAACCGATTTCCCGACATTCGCATTTCCGGCTAAAGCGATCACCAGTTTCTTCTTGCTCACTTCCTATCAACCTCAACGAAAATTCTGTCAGCCATACCTCTGCCAAGAGCCAATCTCGACCCCCTCACTAAGACCTCTACTGGTCCATGGAATGGTGCTGACTTCACAACCGTTATCCTCGTACCAGGTGTTATACCCAAGTCCATAAGCCTCTTCTCAAAGCCCCAACCTTTCCCATGACGGGGCATTATGGAGGAGACAACACCGCTTTCCCCGTCTCTTAGGGTGGATAATGGTACTTCAACTCTTCCAGAGCTCTGTCTTTCCATAGAATATCAATCACCTATTCTATCCGTCTTACTTTTATTATTGATGCGACTTCGTGACTTAATACTCGATTGGCCTTGCCGACCTTTAGAGTTATAGGGCCATCAAAAGGGGCCTTATCTAAGATTTCTATTTTAGTATTAGGTACAAGTCCAAGTGTACCTAAATAATGCAATAGTTCAGGTTTTTCTTCTATTACTTTCATTATCATGCAGCTTTCTTTTACGTTAAGCTCTACCAGAGGTTGTGATTTTTCTTCGATTATTCCTCCACACTTAGTGGGGATAGGGTTGCCATGGGGGCATGTCTTAGGGTGGTTAAGAGCCTTCTCAAGTTTCTTTATTACATCGTTATCGATAGCGTGTTCAAGCTTACATGCCGCCTCATGTGCTTTCTCCCACTCCACATGTAAAATGTCAGTAAGTAGTCTCTCAGATAATCGGTGCCTTCTAATAACGTTCAAAGCTATCCTTTGGCCCTTGTCAGTGAGCTTTGCACCTTTATAAGGCACATGAACTATTAAACCATCCCTTTCCAGTCTTTCAACAGTATTAGTAACGGTTCCAGGAGATACTTTAAGCGATGCAACAATATCAGATGTTCGAGCAACTTCTTTTTTTTCTTGAAGCTTATAAATAACTTCAAGATATTCCTCAACTATCGGCGTAACCTCTTTGCTCATACAACATCACTACGAACGCACTAAATCAAAACTACGATAAGTCGTATATTTAAACATGATGCCTTATAAAAACTAACGAAAAAGTTGGATTGTAACTTAAACCAATTTGCAACTACGTTTATTTTTCATTGTAGCTCATTCACTAATGTTCAAAGGCCATCCTTCGCTAAGCGCCTGAGCTGCCTTATTCCTTGCGCTCTGAAGAAGTCTCCAAACCGTTCCTTTGAAAATTCCCATCTTGATCAACTAAGCTACTATCTCCAACTCTTGCCGCACATATAAGTTGGCTTACGCAGGCTATGTGTGGGACTTCATCTTTCCTTTTATAAAAAAGAAGAGGAACTGGGACTATGTTGATTTATGCTACTTCCTTTGACACTTTCTTGGCCATAGCGTATACTATTGGTACTAGCATTATAGCGAGAGTTATTGCGAAATCCCATGAAATAATTAGAATTCCAGAAATATTTCTGTCATCACATTTTCTTGATATAAATAATACTTATTTACTATACAAATTTTATCGTGAATTCTTTGGCTTTATTGACAAGTTACGTCTTCACTGGTTTCTATTAACCGTATTTTATATGGTTCTTAGCTATTACTCTTTTGTCCTCGATTAGTGCACGTTTTACTCTAGTTCTTAAGGAATAAAATTATCTTACTTACTTGAAGTTCGCATATCTTCCTTATTCCTCTTTTCCCTGGGGAATAGCTTACCTTGATCAAATTTAAATCTTCTAAATTACTAATTTCTTCGCTAATGTATGCCTCGCTAAGATCAAGGCGAAGAGCGATTGTTGAGATATCTAACTTTTCATTAGCTAGCAATTGTAATATCCTAAAGCTTGTCCTTGATGAAAGTGCTTGAGCCATTTTGAAGACTTCCTCTCCTTCAACGTATATCTCATTAAGCGGCAATCATGATCGCCTTAGACGTATAATTTCCCCATATAAATACTTATAAGTATAATTAATTTATTAATAGTATAATATATTAGTAATATTTATAAGTTATATTCAATAAGTATGGGTGGTCGAAGCACTTATGTCAAAAAAGGAAGAAGTAAAAACTGAAGAGACAACAGGAGGGAAAGGTATCGACGTCTATGGAGCTGAGGCCTACGCTGAATCTGCAAAAGCTGTTCGTGAAGTCGGTGCAAGAGTAGTCCTATCAATAATAGCAGCTATACTAATATGGCTATTTGGAGAAATGATTTTCTTACCTATAGCGAAGTCGATGGCACAAGTATTCTACGGATATCCAGTACATTCAATAATTAGCTTCATAATTGTGGTTGTACTTGCTATCATAATATTTTCAGTATTCGTGGATATAAGGAAACTGACTAGTGGAATCGCGGGAATACTGGCTTTCGAAGTTGGGAAAGTAAGCGGAGAATCTAACATCGAATCATTTAGGCATTACAGGATAGCCTTAGATGGCATAATATATGTAATTGTCGTGTCATTAGCGTACCTATTGTTTGCGGATTACCTAGGGCAAATTCACCCAGCAATACCTGCTATACTATTGATCCTGATCGTAATATGGTCTGTATTTGCCTTGTGGAGGAGTACAAGAGCTATAGCATCTGAATTAGGACGCCATACATCGAAGTGGGCTGAAGAACTTGAAAAACGTTCCAAAAAGTAATGGTTGCTCTATACTGAGCTATTCCCTTTTTTTTGCTAAAAAAATTTTAAGTGAACCGCCTTGAACTCTAAAAAGGAAGTCTTCGAAGAAGACGAGACGGCTGTAAAAAGTATCAAATATAGTACAACATATAACCTTTCTGCTGCAGTCTTAATATGGCTCTTCGGGGTTCTGGTATTTATCCCTATAGCGGACACAATTAACGTTCAAACAAGACTTTTTGTAAATCTGATTGTATTTATTCCCTTTACAATTCTATTACTCAAAGCTGTTCCAAGAGTTAAAAGATTGTTAGAGGTTTTTGCAGTAGTTTTAGCTAAGAAATTTAAATTTATGGAAGTCAAAGAGGATGAACAGATTATAGTCTTCAAAAAGTTTCTTCACATGATGTTTATTATAGTCGTATATTTGTTTTATTTTCCTTTTTTGAATAATTTTCATCCTGCGATAAATGGTATAGTACTTATTGTTGCTCTACTTTGGAACTTCTTTTTACTCTTTGGAATATTACAAATAGCACTCAACAGTAAAATGAAATAAAGGTGAGTTGAATTGTTTGAAGAACTTGGTCTTTTAGGTAATGCTATAGTCTTACTATTGTCATTTCTCGTCTTAAGTAAAGCAAGCGATGTAGTTGTAGAATACGCAGAGAAACTTGCGTTTGTGACCGGCATTTCAGCTACAACAATAGGCTTTTTGCTAATTTCTTTTTCCACATCTTTGCCAGAGTTCTCAATAGCGCTATCTGTGCTGATCACAGGTGAAGGAATAGGTTTACCCTTTGGTAACGTCTTAGGTGCGAACATTACCAACATAACCCTAATATTGGGTATTTGTTATCTGGTATTATTCCTAAAAAAAGGGAACTCTAACTCCATAAATCAGATTCAAAAAGAAGAAATCAACAGTTTAAATTTTGGTCTTTTCATTGCATCCACGATCCCTTTAGCCTTACTCTATCTAGGAGAAGCTAGCAAGTTTATTGGCATAATACTTGTATTTGTATTCATTTTGTCCTCCTTCCAAATTTCAGTTTCCGAGAAGGAAAAAAGTGAGAAGGCATCAAAAGAAGAAAGAAAGAAGATTAAAAAATATGCCCTGCTCATATTTATAGGTATTATTGGCGTACTTATGTGCGGGGCACTTATTGTTGACTCGGCAACCTACATCGCGTTAGAATTAGGTGTGCCTGAAGTTATAATTGGGGCGACAATCGTGGCGTTTGGAACTACTGTCCCTGAGTTATCTGTGAACATATCCGCTGTGCGGAAAGGAAAGATAGGGATTATGCTTGGAAACGTTATTGGGAGTTGTTTTATCAATATAACATGTATCTTAGGTCTCGCATTAATAGCCTTACCATTCGCTGTAAGCTTATCTGCGTTTACGAACCTAGTACTATTCTCTATAATAGCTAAGTTGTTTTTATGGTACTTTCTCTCAGGATTAAAAATGACATGGAAAGAGGGTATAATCTTCCTATTTCTGTATGGTCTGTTCTTAGCTACTAGTTTTAGTTCTTATTAAAAGGTTAATGAAGAAAGTAATCTCGCATCAAAGCTTTAATAATGTTGAATCGATAAGATAATCATCATGGATGTTAAAAAAGAAAAAGGAGATAACTCAATATTATTCGACTCCTTACGTGGCCATAAAAAGTGTGTCGGAATCATCCACTATTCGGCTCCGCCAACTGAGAAAGGGGGGGTTGAGAGGGTCATCGACGCACATATAAGATTTCTCGCTAAAAGGATTGAATATACGATTCATATGATCTATGGAGTTGGCGGTGGATACAAAAATGACAAAATCCTTGAAAGTAAGATTTCAGTACTATCTCCACAAAATCAAGAAGTCAAGACAACTCAAGAGTTGATACTTTCTGAGAGAAGAGAGGTTAAATCTTTCATTAGCCTTAAAAATAAAATTAAATCTCGGCTGAACCCTATTTTAACGGACTTAGATGTTTGTATAGTTCATAATATTCCTTCGATGCCTTTTAATCTTGCTGCCACTGCTGCTATAAATGAGCTTGCCGATGAATTAAAAACAAGATTTGTCTTCTGGATCCATGATATTGCCCTATTAAGGCAAGAGTGGATAGGGAAGGAAAAAGAATTCCCAGCAAATCTATTCCTCCATAAGAGTCCTAATATAACCTATGTCACTGTTACTGAATACAGAGCACGTCAACTGAGGGAACTGCAACTTGATAACGTTCAAGTTATACCAAATGGGGTAAACATTGAAGATTATCTTAAAATTGATAAAGTGACTCTTGAGTTAATGCATAGATTAGGTATTAAGTTTCAGGACCTTATCATTCTAGTTCCCGTGAGAGTTACGCCTAGAAAGAACATTGAGATGGCTATTTGGGTCGCTGACGAGTTAAAGCATTTATTAGGTTCCGATCAGACGCTCAAAGTTTTAGTGACAGGCCCACCAGATCACCAAGCGACAACCATGGGTATGGATTATTTAGAGTATCTTAATAAGTTAATAAAGAGAAGGGGGCTAGAAGAAGAAATCATCTTTTGCCATGACCTAATCTCATATGATAGAGTGTTTGTAGGTAATAGAGTGTTGAAGTGGAGCGTAGGTGATGTATATTCAATTTCGGATTTAGTCTTTGTACCTAGCAAAGAAGAAGGTTTTGGTCTACCAGTAATAGAAGCTGGTGCAGCAAGAAAGATGGTTTTTTGTTCACGGATACCCCCATTCCAAGAGCTGATTAAGGAAGATATTGACGGTTTCATGTTCGACTTAAATGGAAGTCCTAAAGATGTGGCTTTCCGAATTTATAAAGAATATATTCTTGACATTGTCGGTTCAAACTTTAACAATGTCGCAAGAAGGTTCACATGGGACGCCATACTTGCTAAAAGATTTCTTAGTCTTCTAAACATTTAGATTTTAGGTATTAACTCTGCGCTCCTTAATCGACTGTAAGTAGATTGGTTTGAGCGTCTTTTCATCAACGTGCTTAATACTAGATAATCTGAGTTACTGACGCAAGAACTCCAAGCTGGTAAGCAGTCTTTTAATTGTATGGGGTTCTGCAAAGTTTCAGTCATTATTGAAGAAAATAGGTTAAGCCTCTGGGTATCTGTCTGTTTAGAGTAAAATATGGGTTCCTTAACTCTCCGCTTAACATCCTTTTTTAATGCGTTAAAAACTCTACGATGCTCTTTAAATAATGAATAGGCTTCTTCTACGTACATTTGAACTAATCCATCGACTTCTTCTTTGGTTAGTTGTACATTGTTCTTTTTCAGGATGTTTATAAAATATGTTGTGATCTGTTGTACCATGTTTTGAAGACCCTTTGTCGATTGGCCAATATGATAGAATAGGTCTAAATCCGATTGACATATGTATTTAAGGCCATGTTTTTGGGCGATTTGGTAGAGGATTGCTATCTCAACACTATAATCATAGGGAAATTCAATTTTTTCGAGTACCTCTCTAATGATCGCGCTCTCGCCTGAAAGGGGATATCTTAAAGTCTCTAAACCCCCAAAGATCGTTGGATACCTCATCGACAATACTTTGATTAAAGGTAACGCAAAAAGTCTTGAGACTCTACCACCGAAAACGTAATCTTTATGCTCTGATTCATACCTTAAAGTTAACCTTTTATAAAACGCTTTCGTCATTTGATAATTTAACCTTTTGTTTCTTATGGAACTAACTAAGGGATGGCATAAGGCAACCACCATTTCCTTCTCAAAGTTCATGATATCGGAGTCAAGAAAACATAAAATGTCACCTTTTGTTAATGGTATAAACATCCACAAAGCAGTCCCCTTGCCAGGTGGCATATGACTTGCATTTTTCAGTTGGGGGACCTTCGAAGTTATCAGCTTAGCTATATTGGGGTCATATTGGTGGACCACCTTCACGAAAAAGTCAAAAAAACCTCTACTTGCATGCATAGCTTCTGCTTTACTAGAGGCGATCAGCCCTACCTCTCTTCTAAAAAGGCTTAGGTAAAGATATGCAGTTTTAATCACCTTAATCAACACGCTGTAATCAGGTTTATTTAGTTTGTTCACCGAACCATCCAAGACTATGATTTCATCCACATATCCAAGGTCAGCTAACTGACTACACTCTCTAAGCATCTTCCCTAAAGTTTCAAGTTCCTTTCTTCTTGACTTTCTTCCAACGTCGATTTTGGTTGGAATTGCGATCGAAATTGTTAAAGGCCTTTTTAATCCAGCTTCGTCTACAACCATTGTATCTAATTTTTCCCTAACAGACCGCTTTAAGTCAACTTCCTTGACTGAACCAACAACAGGAGCTGATACAACTTTAACCATGATAATTTAATAATAACAATTATCCTATATAAATTTGCTATAATCAAGATCTAGTAACTCCGAAAAACTGGAAACCTTTAGGTCACAGACTCCCTCTAAACTTTTACTTTTTGGGTTAAAAGCAATAGCAAAATCAGATTCAGTGCTCATGCAAAAATCGCTTTCCCCATCTCCTATCGTTATTGTCCAAGGGTTAAACAGTCTACGACACTGACGTAGAAACCAAAGTTTACATACGTAATATCTTCTACAGCCTCTAATTTCTTGGCATTTATACTCAGAAGTTATGCGTCCAGTAAATCTTCCATTTATAATTTCAACATCAAGGCCATATACAAGGTTGACGTTTAGTTTCTTAGCTAAATTTTCAGCTAAAAATTGATAAGAATCAGTAGCGATAGCTGTTATAAACCCTTCTTGCCTAATAAATTCTATGAACTCTTCCACATAGGGGTTTAATGGGATTTTGTTAAATGTGCTTTGGATATCCCTAACCGCTATGTCTTGGAATAGCTTTGCTACTTTCTCTGCAATCTTAAAGGCTGGGAGTTTGCTACTTTCTTTATCGATTTTATCAAGTTCATTCTTTAAATTGTAAGCTTCGCATAATACGTCAACAGTCCTCTGCGCTAAAAGAGTTCCATCCATATCTAAAATCACAAGCTTGTTCAACACCAAACACCATGGTAATTAACTGCTCGTTTATAGGCTTCAGATACAACAGTGGCGACCTTTTCCCAAGTGAATTGGTTGGTAACCCATTTGTTTCCATCTAATCCCATTTTAATTGCTCTATCAGGATCTTTTAGAAGCATTGATGTTGCTTTTGCTAGTGATCGCCAATCTCTTGGAGGAACCAATATACCTGTTTCAAAGTTCTTAACAACTTCAGGGATAGCACAGTTGTTAAAAGCAACTACGGGTTTGCCGCATGCTTGAGCCTCAGCTGGTGGGATTCCAAAACCCTCCCATAAACTAGGAAAGCAAAAGACGTCGCACGTTGAATAAAACTGAGGAACTTCTTCATCGGGTATATATCCTGTGAAGATGAATCTTTCTCTGATTTTTTGGTTGGTTAATAATCTGCTGATTTTGATGAAATCATGCCTTGAAGTACCTGCAACAATGAAATATGTGTTAGGAACCTCTTTTAATATTAAGGGTGCTGCTTGAAGTATGTATTGAACACCTTTATATGGTACTAAGCGTCCAAAAAATAGGACTAAAGGTTTGTCTCCGAGTTTATAGCGTTCCCTTATCAAATCACCTTTCACACTTAGGTTAAATCGTCTAAAATCAATCCCATTATAACATACTAGAATCCTATCACTTGGAAAGTAATACTTCTCAACAAGTTCACGCTTTAAATATTCGCTTACTGTTAAAATGTAGTCAATACCATACTTTAAGGCTATAAACGTTCCTAATCGGTGGTCGATCATCTTTAACATTTGCCTAATACTTGACCAAACTCTAACAGGTGCGAAACCATGATAGGTAAAAACATGAGGTTTCCCTTTTATTAAATGAGATAAACTTCCCGCTAAGACGCCAGGATGATATTGAGAATGAACTATGTCGAAGTCTTCAATGAACTTAAGAAGCGAGAGAGAAAAGGTAAAGTGACGGAAGAAGAGGGTGTTCTTTAAAGGGTCATTCACTATATTCACAGGAATATCTCCTAAATTTTCTAAAGATTGTCTACAAAAGACTTCAACATAGTGATTCTTTGCCTTTAGTGCTTTAGCTGTTTCCTTTATGTGAACAACCTGCCCTGACCCTCTATTTAACGTAGTTCGAATAACTGCAACTCTCATTTTATATAATCTACCATTAAATATCTAATAAGTGTTTTCAATGCTGGGAAAGATATATTAAATATGTTTATCTTATTTCTAATGAAATGGGGATCAGAAAACCCTTAGAAGTAGGACGTGCAGACATCCTTGTAGGGATACCATCATATAATAATGTTTCAACAATAGCTTATGTGATCGATCAAGTTTCAAAAGGCCTGGACAAATTCTTTCCCGGCATGAAGAGTGTCATAGTTGTTTCTGATGGCAACTCTAATGATGGAACATTTGAAATCGCTAAATCAGTTAATTTACCAAAGAATATCCACTTGATTGCCAAAATTTATGATGGGGTACCTGGAAAAGGTTCTGCTATAAAATTAGCCTTAAAAATCGCAAAAAGGCTTGGATGTCGAGCAATGGCCATGGTTGACTCAGATCTAAGGAGCATAACCCCAGAATGGATGCACCTACTCATAAAACCAATATTCGAAGGAACAGGACTCACCACTCCTAGATATTCCAGATATAAATACGACGGGACAATTACAAATCAAGTGATCTACCCCTTCACGTTATCCCTTTTTGGTGTAAATATCCGTCAGCCAATAGGTGGGGATTTTGGGTTGTCAAAAGAGCTTATAGAATTAATGATAAACTCGCTTTTATGGCGCACACCCTACACACCTCGATTTGGAATCGACATATCGATAACCCATACCGCTTTAGCACATGATCTTGAAGTAAAAGAAGCATTTTTAGGAAGTAAGATACACGACGTTAAGGATCCTACGAAGCATCTAGGACCTATGTTCAAACAAGTTATCGGGGCTCTTTTCACATGCACTGACCTCTACTTTGATAAGTGGAAGAATGTTAACACAATAAGCGACCCAAACCTTATTAGAGGAAGTATGGGAGATCAAGAACCTGAACCCTTTGAAGTAGGCTATGAGGGTGCGTTGGATACTTTTAAATGCGAATTAGAAAGGCATCAGGAAACAATACAAAGAGTTTTACCAAAGTACCTATTACAATCTCTGAAGGAGAGCTCGGTTAGTGAAGCATCGATCACCGCCAAAGATTGGGCCAGAATCACCTACCATTTTGCCAACTATTTCAATCAAGTCAGAGAAGAAGATAAGGATGAAGTGATTGAAGCTTTTAAAGTCTGCTGGATTGGGAGAGTAGGTAATTTCGTGAAGGAGACATTGGAATTATCAAACTCTGAAGCGGAAGCAAAGATAATTTCTGACGCAATGGCCTTCGTACAAGAGAAACCATATCTAGTATCTCTATGGTGTAATAAGTTTGGTTTTTGATTCATTATGATTTTTAATCGACTGTTTTTTTAAGAGTTATAGAAGTCGCTACTAACGTGAGCATGTTGTCTTTATCAGGGGTTTAAAGAAGAAAAATAATAAATACCATTAAATCAGTTAAATTGAAATGAAATGGAGTTAAAGGATATTTATGCCAAAAAGGTTCAATCCATAAAAGTGGAAAACAAAGTTAGTATATCTAAACTGTTATCTAAAATGGCAAAGACAGGTTATCAAGGTAGAATGCTTGCAGAAGCCACTAATGTCGTAAATGAAATGATACGGGACAAAGACGTAACAATCTTCATGGGTTTAGCTGGCTCGATGTCTACTGCAGGGCAATGGCGTATCATAAACTGGTTTATAGAAAATAATTATGTTGACGTCTTAGTGCCAACAGGAGCTAATATTTCGGAAGATATCGTAGAGGCGATGGGTTACAGCTACTTCCAAGGTCCACATTTGGTCGATGACAAGGAGGTTTTTGACCTAGGCCTAAACAGATACTATGACGTCTATGGAAAAGAGGATGATTATTTAAAGATGACCGAACTCATAGCTGATTTCATTCAAACACTAGATAAGGATTACAAATACTCCTCTAGAGAGTTCCTGTACTTGTTTGGGAGATTTCTCTATAAAAAAGAAATAAAGAGTATCGTTGCAACCGCAGCAGAAAAGAAGGTTCCAATATTTTGTCCAGCAATTATAGATAGCCCATATGGAGATGCTGCCTTAATTGCAGAAAGCAATGGTTTCCATTTAACAATCGATGCGATTAAAGATTATGTTGAATTTATGAAGCTTGCAGAAGAAGTAAAGGATACAGGGGTGATCTATATTGGTGGAGGAGTTCCAAAGGATTTCATTCAGCTTTTCGCTGTAACCGCAGATCTCTTATATAAAGATAGAATAATACCAAGTAGGAATAAGAAACCGATATATTGCAATCTAACAAATGAGAGTTACTACCCCCATAAATACGCAGTCCAAATTACAACAGATGCACCCCAATGGGGTGGATTATCAGGATGTACATTTGAAGAGGCAATATCATGGGGCAAAGAATCACTAGATGGGAAGTTCGTGCAATGTTATTGCGACGCGACAATTGCTTTACCAATAATTTCGCATGCATTAGCAGAGACCATTAAATCAAATAGGAAACCTAAATCTTTCCGTTTGAAAAAGGACTTTTGGCCTAAATAATTTAATCTTAATGCGCATTTACCACTTATTAGAAACGTCTTAAAAGATGTTTCCACATCCTATACTTGAATAGGTTTATCATCGATTAAATATTGAGGTCGTTTGATGCTAAACCCAAGTCTTATAAATATAAGCCTATTATGGTAATCGCTCCCAAAACCATTATCATCCAAAGATCGACTTATTTTACAGTCTTTAGAGCTCTATCCCTTGTAGGTTCCATTAAAAGGTAGATAATAGAAAAAAAGAAACCTCCTTCTGATATAAGAACAACTAAAGTCCTTAGAACATCTAGCTTGTTAAATAGATAAAGAAAAATAATTGGGCCAAATAGAGCTGTTATAGAGTAAAAGACTGAAGCGAGGAGAGCTGCTGTATGAGGTCCATTAATTATTGCAACACTTCTAACGCTCTTAACTCTATCACCTTCCATGTCAGCTATGCCTTGGGTTATTTCCCTCCCTAAGTTCGAGAAAAAACTCAAAGTAAATAGTGTAGCTACCGTAAGACCGATAGAATTCGTAGTTGACAAGAAACCAAAGATAAACGTGATAGAGACGCAATAGGCTACCATTATGTTTCCTAGTAAATCATAACCCTTATCATATAAACTGTAGAGCACTGATAAAATAAAAGCAATGCCAATAACATCGCTAACAAGTTTATCATAATGGAAAATAAAGAACCCAATGCAAATAATGTTAAGCCAAAGTAAAGCGTCGCCTTCTTTGAAACTAAACCACATGGGATGGGCCTATTAGGTCTATTTATACGATCGATTTCAACATCTAAGTAATCATTTATTACAAAGGACGATGCAGTTAGAAAAACTGAAGTTGAAAATGGAAAGAAGCTTAATGGTAACTCAGGTAATGCCTTTAGAGGAATCACTTGACCGGCAAATGTGACCAATCCTATAAGAATGGTGCCTAACGGTCGAATCAATCGAATATAAGCAATGAACGAAGGACTATTTAAGCCATATTTCAAACTTAAACCATTTAAATAATATTAACTTATCTATATGTCTCTTATTAAAAACTTACAGAACGTCTTACTTATCTCCTATGATATGAGTATAAACTTGGGCGCAAGATATCAATAAGAACTTTGGTCAAATCAATATAGTTTCGGTTGTCTAAAACATCGCTACGTTATACTTGTGAAAGCCTCTATTCTTATATCAAAAAGCTTAAAAACCTACTACAAGGAGAGATTAAATTACATGACTAGAAAAAAGTTTTTGATTTTAACCATAATCATGATAACAACTCTAACTTATACTATGGGACAAGCCTGTGCAGCACCCCTTCCATCTAAAGTGAAGGCTGGTGTGTGGATAACAAGCATAGACAAAGTAGACCTGGCTGCTGGAACTTATTCGATAGATTTTTATCTTTGGTTCATCTACGATGATGCTCCTCCTAACTTTGAATTCATCAACGGCGCACCAACTAGAATAGAGAAAACAGTCGAAAGGGAAGGTTACGTTGAATATAGGGTTAAGGCAACATTCGTCCAACAATACGATTTCAAGAACTTCCCATTCGATACTCAAAACTTGGATATAATGATTGAAGACAAAACACAGAATATAACTTCGTTAGAATTGATCCCGGATTCTGAGCAAAGCGGTTTGGATTCACAAGCCTACGTTGTCGGATGGCAACCAAAGGAGTTTACATATCAAAGTTATGTTCACGAATACCCAGGTGAAAACTACTCCAGATTAGTCTTCACAGTGTCAATACAAAGAGAAATTTTTCCAGTCTTTATGAAAAACTTTGTCCCAATTACTTTGATCACGTTGATAAGCCTGCTATCGTTTGCAGTTAGCATACAGAACTATTCACAGAGGATATCAATAGGTATAACGACATTGTTCTCGGCAGTTGCATACCATTTGGCAACACTTGGAAGCTTACCCCCGCTTTCATATCTAACTCTATTCGATAGAGTTATGTTAGCCATCTACTCCCTATTCCTCTATAACATAGGTGTAAGTGTGCAAGGAATGAGGCTAGTCGACAAAAAGCAAATAGACAAGGCCATTAGTTTTGAAGATAAAGCGCAAAAACTCCTACCCGTAGTTACTTTGTTCTTGATCATACTCTACACCGTACTATTGGCGCCTTTTATATGAGTCACTTACATATGAATGGTAAGTTAATCAAACCCCCATTCAGCAAGTATTCAACACGTTGGAAGCCGAAAGATTAATAATAACTGCATAAAATATATCACCGATGTCTGTCAAGAGGCAAGTCGTATTCTTTGAGAAACCTGGGCCAGAAAACACAATATCTGTAGTTGATGCGGTTAAGGATAGACTTGGTCTAGGCGATTTAAGGAAAGTTATTGTACCTGTCACTACAGGTAAAACTGCTAAGATGTTCTCTGAAAGATTAGGTGACTTAGCTGACATTGTGACCATATCTGAAAGCGAACTAATATCTATCTATAAGAAGAAAGATGTTAAACATGTAAAAGGCAGTTTCCTAGACGAATTATTGCATGAACGATTAAGAGATTTGGATAGAACTATCTCTGAAAGACTGAGGCGCGAAATCTTCGATATCGTCTTATTGCCCTTTTTCGGGGAGAAATGGGACGCAATTAAGGAGACACTTTACATCTTTGGCCAAGGTATGAAAGTAGCTATAGAAGTATCCATAGCATCAGTTGAACTTAATAAAACAGAACCGTACCTCAAAGTGATTGCTGTAGGTGGAACAGAAAGTGGTGCCGACACAGCGGTAGTGATAAGAACCGCCCCTCAAAGACAAGCATTGGGGAAGAATAAAGAAAGACGACTCATAGTTGAAGAAATATTATGCATGCCTAGAGAGAAATAAAGTTTACTTTGTGAAATTTTACAGTTAAATGCATTACACTCTAAAATGCTCGTGCTAAGACGTTACACAGCTAAGATTAAGTTTGCGAATTCATTTTCATTGAATTATCTGACAGAAAGTATTTAAATTAGATCTGTTTATTTTTTTATGACCTTTAGGAAAAAGCAAGAAATAATTTCTAGTTCTCCAATATCATTCCGTTATTTAAGACGTCTTAACATAGCAGCAGGCTTTCTACATCTCTCCCAAGGAATAATAATGCTAATCTTAGGCTCTCTTCTGAAATGGGAGCGTAGCATATACACATTTTACCTAAATATTACTATAATTCAAGGTCCTCCCGTAAAAATAGAATTGGTTCCAAATCCACAAGTTATTTTCACTGTGAGCTACTTAGGAGCTATAGTCGCCTCATTTCCACTAATATCTGCTATAGCCCATTTTATGATCGCTTTCGTAGTAAATGACAAGTACAATGAGAACTTGAAGAAAGGTATGAACCCTTTCCGATGGTATGAATATGCATTTTCCAGCTCTATTATGATAGTGTTGATCGCTCTATTCCTAGGGGTTTGGGATTTCTGGTCTCTTGTAATGATGTTTGTTTTGAATGCGATGATGATAATGTTCGGGTATTTGATGGAGCTGATAAACCAAAGATCTGAAAAGATAATCTGGTCCCCCTTTGTCTTAGGCTGTATCTCAGGTGGTACACCTTGGGTTGTACTTTTTGCATACTTTATTTCAGCCATTAATTCTGCGGGAACCAACCTCCAACATTTGTCTACCTAATTCTTTTCATCTACTTCTTATTCAACATATTCGCCGTAAACATGCTGCTTCAATATAAAGGGATAGGCCGTTGGAAAGATTACCTTTATGGCGAGAGAGTATACATCATTCTAAGTTTTGTCGCAAAGACTATTTTAGCTTGGCTTGTGTTTGTGGGAGTATTCTCCCCGTTCTAGAAAACGTCTATAAACTAGCTTTACTGAAAATCTTTGAAGACTTGATAGCGTAAGCCCTTACGATCCTGGGTATAGGTTCAACTTTATGTGCAATTTATTTTTTGTTTTTGGCTTTTGACTTCTCTTCCCCTGTCCCCAGTATGTCTATTTCAAAGAGTATCAGATATGGCGCGGAAAGGTAAAGGATTGCGAAGTAAGGGTTTTGAAGGAAAGTTGTAAAGTTGAACAAGTTTTTGACGTCGAAGTCAAAGTATATCTTCACTATCTCTGGGGCAGAGAGTGTTAGGATGGTGAGCGACATTACAACAAAGAACTGTAAAATAACGCTTTTCTGTCTACCAAGGACAACAGAAGGCATAGCTGATGAAATTACAAAGACCCATGTAAACGCGTAGATAAAGACTATGGTATCAATCCTTGAAATTAATAAGGCACCAATACTTGGCCAATAGTAGTTAATCTCATTTAAAACGGTGGATAAAGCAGTTTGAGTGAAAACTTGGTAAGTAATCATCAGTGTCCAAGCCCCTGAAAGATATAATGGTGTGACAAACCATGACTTAGCCAAGTAACTCCCCTTGCACATATCTTATTTTATAGGCCGCTCTAAAAATCTTTTTATCTTTAAGCACTAAAATACACCTTTAAAGGAGAAAATTGGATAAAACACGCTAGGTCTCTTTTCTACCTTTAGAGTTTTTCCTCCCACATCCAATTGAATACTTCTAAAACGTTATTTTCATTTAATTCAATGGGGCTGTTTGGTCTTGGCCAATTACGTATCGAATCTCTCGCCATCGACGGAAGAGACTCCTTCAGCACACCTACATCTTTGAGAGACTTCGGTATACCAACCTCGTCAGCGAGCTCCTTTGTTTTCTCTATTGCTTGAGTAGCTGCCTCCATATCGGAGAGGCCATCAACGTTTAAACCGATCTCCTTTGACATTTGAGCCAACTTAGCAGCTGAAAGAGGAGCATAAAATTTCATAATATATGGCAATGTCATTCCGGTTGATACCCCGTGAGGAACCTTATGTATTGCCGCGAAGGTTTGGGATATGGAATGCCCTACAACCACTTTCGCATTACATAAGGGTATACCTGCAATGGTTGAAGCATAAGCCATATAGTACCTAGCTTCTATGTCCTTAGGGTCTTGATAAGCTCGCTTCAAATACTTGAAGATAAGCTTGATCGCTAAATATGCTAGAGCATCTGTGAAGGGTGTTGACTCAGTAGAGAGCAGCGACTCAACCGCATGCGATAATGCGTCCATCCCAGAACCTGCGGTAAGGCTGGGGGGCATCGTCATCGAGAGCATCGGATCGACAAGGGCAGTATCAGGTATGATATGTGGGCTAACACATGCCTTCTTAGTTGTTCCAATCGTAACTATGGCATAAAGTGTAACCTCGCTTCCTGTCCCAGAGGTAGTAGGGATGCAAATAATTGGAGCCCCCCGCCTCTTTATAAGGTATGGTCCGATATACCGTCTTATGTCGCCTAAGTTAGTTAAGCTAGCTGAAACAATTTTCGCAGTATCCATTACACTACCACCGCCTATGCCTATAACAAGTTCAAAGCCTTTAGATCTAGCGAAGTCAATAACAGCCTCGATTGTCTCTAATTTTGGCTCTGGCTCAACCTTATTAAATACAGAAGCTTTGTAACCACCGTCTTCTAATTTTTTATAAGCCTTATCCACTATGCCCATCTTTGAGATTACATCGTCTGTGATGATTAGAGTCTCAGTCGGATCGATTAAAAGGTTAGCTTCATCACAAAGTCTCTCTAAAGAATTTAAGCCGAAAACAATTCTTCTAGGTGCTTTAATTTCTGAAGTTCTAAACAAAAGGGGGTCTATAATACTCTTATCCAATAGTCAATCACGATTATATTCTAAAATCTTAATATTTATGCTTATTTCCATCAACGAGCACAAATTGGGATGTTAGCTGTCAACCAATATGAGGTTTACGCTATATTTTTTGCATTATTCATGTTAATATTTTAGCATTGGCCTGTTAAAGTTTATAAACTCGAATTAAAATATTTGTTATATGGTGAATCTTAAAGATCAATTTAAGATCGAAAAGATAGATTTCCCTAAATTAAGTGAGACGTACAAAATTTCTCTTGTTGCTGTGGGCATTGCTATAAATGTGTCTCTAGTTGCCATTAGAACCGCACTTAATCTCCCTGTTTTCATCGACCAAGGCGGTATTATGTTGGTTTCCATGATGGCAGGACCTTTATGGGGGATTATAACCGCCATCGTAGGAAGTGTAGTGTTGGGCTTGACTGTAAACCCTTCCTCATTGATTCCTCTTCTTTGGGCTACACCAATCACAACTGCACTGGTTTGGGGGTTTGGAACTAAGTATTCTATGACTAAGTCATGGCCAAAGTATGCTATACTATTAGTTGTTCTCGCTTTCTCCCTTTCTGTTGTTACATCACCGATTATCGTTTACTTGTTCGGTGGCGTCTCAGGAAGTGGGGGTGCAGATATACTCTTCACCGTGCTCTATAAATCATGGGGGAACATGTTAACCGCTAGATTCTGGGCCGAATTTCCAACGTCAATATTCGATAAAGTGATACTTTCAGTACTTGTATTATCAATTGTGAGAGCTATTCCAAGGTCAGATGTTCAGAAACTAACTCCTTGGTACAAAGAAAAAGCCTCAAAATAGAATTCCTCGAAACCAAATAGGTGAGCTGAATGAAAGAAAAGGTAGACTTAATACTTAAGAACGGAATAATCATAACATCTGATCAAAAAAACACAGTATACTCGAATGGTGGGCTTGCAGTTCAAGGATCAAAGATTGTGGCAATAGATAAATCACATGTTATCGAAGAAAGGTATCAAGCTGAAGAAGTGATCGATGCACATGGGCAGATAGTTATGCCAGGACTGATCGACACGCATGTCCACTCAGGACAACAGTTTCTAAGAGGTAATTTAAGTTACTTAATAAAAAATAAGAACTATCGAATGAAAGCTCCTGGATGGAAAACTTACCTTATACCTTTCGAATCGTGCCTAAGCGAATCTGATATGAACCTCAGCGCAACTGCGACATACGTTAATATGATAAAAGTCGGAACAACCTGCTTTGCGGAGCATGGTGGCCCCTATCCAGATGAAATGGCTAAGGCTATTATGAAGACTGGAATAAGAGGAATAATAGCGAAGTCTACGTTCGACATGAACGATGAAGGCCTACCAGCGAATGTGAGAAATACCACAAAGTCAGCCATTAGCGAAAATGTCAACCTAGTGAGAAATTGGCATAAAAAGGCTGATGGGAGAATTCGCGGTAGTCTCTCATGTAGACAAATTATAATGTGCTCACTTGAGTTGTTCAAGGAATTCGCAAGGTTGGCTGAAGAGCTTGATGTGATTGTTGAAACCCATTTCGCAGAAGGTGCCTATGAGATAGACTACTGCATTCAACACTATGGGAAAAGGACGACTGAAATTTTAAATGACATAGGCTTTTTATCTCCTAGAGTGCTAGCAGCTCATTCAGCACAGCTCTCCAAGAACGAAGTCCAACTTTTTAAGGCGAAGGATGTGAAGGTAGCTCACTGTCCGAGCGGGAATTTTGCGATGTTCGGCTCTCCAAAGGTACCATATATGATGGAGAACGGTATAGTAATAGGTATAGGCTCTGATGGCGGAGGATGGGGTAGCCTAGACTTATTCAAGGAGATGAAGATATCAAAGACTTGCCAGCTCTCACATTTTGGAGCCCCCTACTTGGATCAAGCACTGGTTCAAGACGAAGACTTGGTAAATATGGCGACAATAAATGGCGCGAAGGCGATTCGATGGCAAGATGAAATAGGAAGCTTAGAAGTTGGAAAGAAGGCAGATTTAATCGTGCTCGGAAGTGATAGTTTACACACTATACCATGTCCTGACCCATACTTTGCAGTTGTAAACCTACTTACTGGTAACGACGTTAAGACCACAATAGTAAATGGGAAGGTGGTAATGAAGGATAAAGTATTACAGACAGTTGACGAAGAGAAGCTCAAGGATAGCATAAATGAAAGAGTTCCTAAAATAATGGAGAAGTTCTCCAAGTTCTGGTAGAAATAATCTGCGCATGATGCCCTTGGATAAGATAATCAAAATTGAGGATCTTTGGTTTAGATACAGTGGCGCCAAAGACTGGGCTTTAAAAGGCATAGATCTTTCGATTGGAAAGGGCGAATTTGTAGCGATAATAGGACCAAATGGTGCTGGGAAGACAACGTTGTGTCTAGCGCTAAATGGCATAGTACCTCACTTTCTAACAGGAGACCTGAAAGGCAAAATTGAAATCTGCGGAATGGACACATCAAAATGTACAGTTCCACAGATAGCGCAGAAGGTTGGTTTAGTCTTTTCCGATCCTGAATCACAGTTGAGCCAACTTACAGTAGAAGAAGAAGTCATGTTCGGGCCTGCTAATTTAGGGGTTCCAAAGGAGGAGCTCTTCAAACGAGCAAAAGATGTTATGGAAACAATGAAACTAAACGGGTTAGAGAAAAGACCACCACATACATTATCAGGGGGGCAAAAGCAGAGACTCGCAATAGCCTCGGTTCTCGCAATGAAGCCCGAAGTTCTCGTGCTCGACGAACCGACTACCCAACTCGACCCTGTAGGAACATTAGAAGTCTTCCAAGCTGTAAAAGATCTCAAAGAGCAAGGTATCACAATAGTGATGGTTGAACATAAGATGGACTTGCTTGCTGAGTCAGCAGATAGAACAATACTAATTGATGATGGGGAAGTAATCTTGGATGGTACTCCAGTAGAGGTTTTTGGTAACTTCGACGTTATAGTAAGTCATGGTGTATGGTTTCCTGAAGTTACCGAAATCTTTTACATATTAAAGCAGAGAAGCTTATACAAGGGCATCAGTCCTCCTGTGAGATTGCATGACGCTTGCTTAGAGTTCACAGAAAAGTATGGTGATAAATAATGGTAATAGAAACAAGGAATTTATATCACGTGTATCCGGGTAACGTCCAAGCCCTTCAAGATGTAAACATCAAGATAAATGTAGGGGAATTCACTGCGATAGTTGGGCAAAATGGCTCAGGAAAAACCACTCTTGCTTTACACCTTAACGGGCTTCTTAAACCGACTAAAGGTGATGTTTTTATCAAAGGAAAGAACACTCGTAATTCTGATGTTGAGGAGCTTTCTAAGGTAGTTGGGTATGTTTATCAGAACCCTAATCATCAGCTTTTTAACCTGACAGTGAAGCAGGAACTGGCTTTTAGCCTTAAGAGGTTACTCAGCAAGGAAGAAACAGAAAAAAGGCTTAAAGAAACCGTTGAACTTTTCGGTATTCAAGACATTCTGGACTCTAACCCATTTAGTCTTAGTCTCCCTGTAAAGAAGATTGTAGCGATGGCTGCTATTCATGCGATGAGACCTGAAATATTTGTTCTTGATGAGCCTACTACAGGGCAGGACTTTGTTGGAATGAAACTAATCGAAAAGGCAATACTTAATGTAAGTCGAGAAGGGAAGACGATTATAGTTATAACTCATGATATGGGTTTCGTCGCGAGACATGCAAAGAGGGTTATCGTAATGGCAGAAGGTAAGGTTATCGGAGACGATGAGCCAAAGAAGATTTTTGACTTATCTAATAATGGTGCAAAGAGGGTTATCCGAGAAGCTCGAATTAACCCGCCCCATACAAGCTTGTTATCTTACGCTCTTAGATTTGACTACAACCTTCAAAACTTTCCAACGGATATCATCACTCCGACACAATTTGCAGATGTAGTGAGTTCCAATAAACTTAGAGGGTGGTAGTACGTCATCTGGACTTCTTTACAAACCAGGTAATTCTTGGTTGCACTCCTTGGATCCAAGAACAAAGATAATTTACATTGTTGTATCGACTACTATTGCTTTCCTTTTTTTTAACGTCGTTATAGCCTTGCTTATTTGTTTAGTGAACTTTGTCCTAGTGGCTTGGTCTACCGGTGCAAATGTAGTCAAGAATTCGATTATTAAGCTCTTAGCTATCATAATGATCTTAAACATCGTCATACACGGCTTTGCGAATCCTGCTGGCAAAACCTCTGTTGCAATCTTTGGGTATCTGTTATCCCTACCATTCTTTGAATCAATGAAATGGGAAGGTATATACTTTGGTCTGGTCTTCGGGCTCAGGGTTCTTGGCCTCGGCTATGGTGCTCTCTTGCTGGTTAGTACAACACACCCAAGGGATCTGATAAATTCTTTAAGAAAGATAGGATTGCCTTTAAAATATGGCTTAATGCTGACACTCAGTATCCAGTTAATCCCCCAAATGTCTGAGGAAGCCAAGATGATCTTGAACGCTCAGAGGGCAAGAGGCGTGAGAATTAAGAGTAGTATAGACAAGTTTAAAGCACTGCTTCCTGTGCTAATTCCTTTGACGATCGGCTCACTAGAAAGAATGAACACGATAGCAATGTCCATATCCGCGAGAGGATATGGTGCCCCTATTAAACCGACTGAATTGAAGGAAATAAAGATGGGAATCAAAGATTATTTGGTAATATTTATTATATTCATATCTTTGATATTGGCTTTATATATTCGGTTAACCCATGGAGATCTAAACGTAATAGAAAACGCCGACAGCTTGAGAAACCTATTCTCTCTGCCTTTGTAGCATCATCGCGATACTAGGCAAAATAATCAGTATACTTTTAAAGGACCATAATTATCCACAATAACCATAGAGCTCTCTTTGAATCACTGCAGTTATTGTGAAAAAGAGGTCGACCTTCCATTTAGATGCAATTATTGCGGAAACTACTTTTGTAGCGAACACAGATTACCACCAACCCACAACTGTGTGAATATAGATGTATGGATGCGGAGGCCACCTCCAAAGTCGGCAGATCTAATACTAAGTGGAAGACCTGTTAGATCTACTAGAAAAGAACAAGTTTGGGGCGGAAGAGAAGGGTTTTCCAGATTAGATGGAATTAGTTACAAGGCACGCAGTTTCCTAAGCATGATAAAGAGTAGACCTGAGCTCCTCATCGCCATGCTGATCTTCACACCGCTTACTATTTTCTATGCATTTCGTACAATATCATCACCTAACGTTTTGAACATCCTTAATTCGATAATATTAAGTCTAATTACTGCTTCAATTATAGTATATTCCTACAAGAAGGCTCATAAATAGAATATAGATTACTATGCAAAAATTAACAATCTTCTGGAAAGTGTAGCAAATATTTTGAACATCTAATCATAACTGCTTCGGTCTAAATAGGCAGAAGACAAAATCAATTTTCTACTTATACCGATAACGCCTTTTTCTCAGAAACTAGTGGCTGGCAGATGGTCTTTAGGAGGCTTTGCGAAATTCTTCCCTTTTCTACAAGCTGATGGCCAGCCTGCCTAGCTGCTTTAAATATCTTTTCAGCTTTTTCCTTATTCTCCACCATCAAGTTTGCATGAGGTCGGAGTAAAGCACCTGCGAACTCTATGTTCAAATCCTTTGCAAATTCATCAACAATCCTGAGCAGAGTTCCGAAGTTGCCCATCTCCCACCAACCACTTGAAGACACCAATAATACTTTCTTAATCCTCGCATTAGCACGAAGTCTGGCACGTGTGCGGCCATCTTGCCATTTTAGAATAGGGTCCATTAAGGGGATAAACCTGTTCATGAAATTTTGCATTTCACCCGGTAAGGGAATGTAAACAGGTGTGGCTAGCACGAGGATATCTGTGTTACGGAGTAAGGGATAAAGGGATTGCATGTCGTCATCGATGTAGCATTGACCTGGTTCTCTATTCCAACAATAGAATTCTCCTGTGCAAGGTTTGATGTTTAAGCGTTTGACATAGAAAACTTCAACCGACGCTCCCGCCTCCTTCATGCCTTCGAGAAATGGGGTAAGGATCTTCAGTATTTCCATTCTCCATTTTTGGGCTGCCATTAACAGCCACCACATTAGTCAAGTTCAGTTCTCCTAGTTACAAATTCGGTGTTGCACTATATAACAATTGTCATTTGGTATACCTGCAGTTTGAATGATATTGATAATATGTGCTTATGTGTTTTAACTATTTTCAGAGGTAAATCTTAACATCAAAAAAAGGCGGATAAGTATGATAATATTCCAAATGTATCCGACGTAACAGTTGAAGAAGCTTTCGACTACGCCAAAACCAATTGTGTAAGCCAAACCCCAACAATAAGTGATTCATTCACAAACGATTTGCTCCTATAACCTCAAAAATATCTAAATCATTTTAACTTATACACTATTTACTAGAAACAAGCTATGACAATACGATATTGACGATTATAGCTCCGCCTTTTAAATCATATGTCCCTTATGTTTTTAACGTGTTTCAAATAGTTCTTCTTTAATCTCTCAATTAGCTTGTCGTCTGCGGTGTACAAATACGTGTTCTTGATGATGGCTAAAGATATGTATGCTGAATCATAGACCGTTATATCGTTTTCGAAAGAAGTTGTCACAGTCCTTTTAGCGTATTCTCCCTTAAGAGGGTAAAGGTTAAAAAGAAAAGAGTCTAAGGCTTCAGAGACTCCACATAGTTCACTTTCAGAAAAAAGCCTTTTGTGGTACAATGCATTCAAGATCTCATAGGTGATTATGTTTGGGGCGATGACCCTTATTTCTCCCTCAATATATTTGTCCCTTATCTTTAAAGCTTTGTTGGAATCCTCCTCTTCAACAAACCACTTTACCACCACGCTAGCATCGACTACAACTTCCTGCATAACGCTCCTCCCTGAACTTTCTTATGATGTCCTCAGCCTTCTCTTCACCTCTGCTCCTTTTTCTCAATCTCTCATTTATTAGCACCGCCTTAGCGAGATTCCTACCCCTCTCCTCCTCTATCTTGTTCTCTATGGCATTCCTAATGAACTCACTCCAGTTGACTTTGACTTCTTTCATCATCTTTCTTAACTTTTCGTCAACCCTTACAGTAATTATTGTCATACAAGTAATACATATATAATATGTATATAAAATTTTTTACCAATTTGCAGAATCATAACTTAGCTTATAAATGATTAACTTGTTTCCATTTAATAATAAGCACATAATTTTTATAAAGACATGATCTTAATTCAAAAGTGACAAAAGCTTGAATAAGAACTTGATCTGGATAATTACATGCCTATCCATATTACTTTTAACTGCCCTGATAACCTTCAACATAGGCCCAGAAGCTAGACGCCAGCAAAAAGGACCATATCGCATCTTCCCAAAAGACCTCGCTCACTGGCTGGGTTGGGCAGGCTTTCTAGCACTCGCAGCTTCAGCCTCCTACTCTGCCATGAAGAGAGGATTCCCAAAAAGCGTAAAGACATGGCTTCTTGTTCATTGCATAATTGGAACTATATCACTTATTCTTGTATTCTTCCATTTAATAAACAAGGTGCAAGATCCAAGGCCAGGCTACTTTATAAGCTTCTTCACCTTCCTACTGATGGCCGTGATAGTCGTTGGTGGAATGCTTGGACGATATGTGAAAGCAAGGCCGATAAGAGACTATTGGCGAACATTACACATACCTTTAACAATAATCTTCTACTTTACGTTAGCCTTTCACATTCTTGAAAAGATGAACTTACTTTGGTAGCGGTTTTAGGCCTATTACCGCCTATAAGATTACATTTTGGCCGAAGGATCTATTCCTTAACTTAAAAAAAGTTTTGCTGCTATTAAATAGGATAAGCTCTGATAAAAATTATTGACCATTTTGGCAGAAATTATCTATTAAAAACTCTTGCTTTTTCAACCTTACTATATTCCCCTAATACTCATATCCAGTTGTTTAAAAAATCATCTTTCAATCCTTTTTACTTCCAGTTTATCAAAGTCTCTATCAAAGGAATAGATCTCGTTAACCCCATTTTTTACCATAGCCGTATACGCTATAGCATCACTCAGTCCAATCTTCTTACTCTTTGCCGTTGTTAATGCTCTCAAGCAATCTCCTTTGGCAACGCTATGTATTTTGATGTTTTCCGAAAAGAGTAAGAACTCTTCTGCTTCAAAAGCTTCTTCAAGTGTAAGGTTGTTTTCAAGTAAGTTTGCTATCTCAGCTAATTGCACAATAGTCAAGCTAACATCCTCGCCATCCCTGATCTTTTTCACTATTTCTTTTGCAGAATTCTTTATTTTCACTTCTGAATTTTTCAGATCCCTCTTAGGCTTTATGAATGCGTGAACAAATACGCTTGCATCAATGAACCTCATAAAGCTCCCTCCGTACAGCTTTCCAATCAGAAAGGTCTGATTTTATATCAACTTCTATTCTGTCAAAGAACTTGGTAATGTCTACAGGCTTATGAGGTTTAATGATCATTAGATCATCTTCGATCTTAATTGTCACCCTTCTTCCAGCATATTTTTTCCTCCATTCCTTTGGTAAAACCAATCTACCCTGCTTATCCACTTTTTTAGAGATTTCCATTTCCTTTTCCATACCACATCTTGACAAACAAACTAATTTAAGTATTACCTTCCATAAGAGATCAATAAACTCTTAAGTGGGACTGATAAATACTATTTTTACCTTGATGAAACCAAATCTGTGAAATTGGTGTTAGATAAATATCGTTGGGCATAATCTCCTTGTATTAGATTTTCTGGATAGAAAATATCGATGTTGTCAACCATTTCCATTTTATTACATACTTGAATACAATGGTGGACTGAGCGCAAGAATTTCTTGAATCTAAACATATTAACAATATTTAGAATTGACGGAAAAAGTAAATTTTATAATATAAGAAGATTAGATATCAATTTGTGATAGAATTGAGTTTCGTGAAAGTCGCTGAAGCATCAGACATCCCAATAGGGAAAATGAAAAGTATCAAAATGAAAGACAAGGAAATTTTGATAGCCGACGTAAACGGAAAATATTATGCAATAGGAAACAGGTGCACACATAGAGGCGGAGATCTTTCAAAAGGGATCCTAGAAAACAACGTAGTCACATGTCCACTACACGGAGCAAAATTTGATGTAACCACAGGGAAAGTTGTTTCAGGGCCAAAGATAGGTCCCATCAATGCAAAAACAAAAGATGGAATAATCTACGAAGTAAAAGTCGAAGGAAACGAGATAATGATTAAAGTCAGCTAATAAGTTAGATACATTAAGCGGGTTTGTGAGCGTCTTCTCACTTTAACGGTTTAGATTCGATTATTTTTTAGCCAAATCCCAAAAATTATATCTCGAGGTTCATATTAATTAAGGAGCGAGTGCCGTGCTAAGACCTTAATCTTCTCTAGATGAATTATGTTCCTTGTCACCAAGGTGTAACCTTTAGCTAGGGCGATCGCGCCAGCTATAACATCTCTTATGCCTATGAACTTGCCTTCTTCCTGAGCTTGTTTTGTGAACTTGGAAGTAGTGATTATTACATCATGTTCATTCGAACTCAAGGTTTAGTCATCTTTTTGAGTAGATTTTTCATGAATTTTGTAGTTTGGCAATAGTTCAAGATTAACTCTACTTTTTCTGAGGCTTCATTAAAGGGATTCCTCATCTCAATCCATCCAGGGCCATCGGTGAACCATATAAAGTGAAGACCACATTTATTCAGTTCATTACCTATTGTCATGTAGGATCTTGCTGTTTCCAAAGGCTTGCTACCTGGACCATGGTATATATTTACTTCACAAGCTGCGATGTGTCTATCACCGTGATTGATTATGAAGTCAACTCTTTTGTCTAAGCTTATAGTGTTAATAATTTTCTTGATATCTACTTCGGATTCATAGGAGTATCTATATCCCTCTAGGTTTACTTCGTTTATTGCTGAATTCAACGCGTGTTCAAGAATTCTTGAGAAAACAGCACCACTTCTATTCTTGCGTGCATTACTGTCAAGACCAACTTCAATTCCTAATAGATAGGTATAGGTGTCCTTTATTTTGTCGAAGAGAGATAACAACCCTGTTTTTTCGAAGAAGAGCACTGCATCATCTATCTGTTTTTTGTCCAAACTACGTTGAAAGTTGAATCTTCTATAGATGATTTGTTGCGCTATTTCGGCCACTTCCAATTCTTTTTCTCTTACCGCTAGCAAAAGGGGAGCGCATTCTAATATTCTAGGGTGTTCAAATAATATATTTCGTAACAAGTCTTTTTTTGATGTTGAACTCTTCTCAAGGGTCAAAGAGTTCAGTAGACCACATTCAATGATGTACTTCCGAGCATTATCTTCAACCTTCTTCCAGTCGACAAAAAAATCATAGGTATGACCTGTCTTAAGGAGAGTCATGAAAAAGTCTTCTTTGAATTCTTCTAACGAATTAAAACCAAGTAGATCATATCTTACCAAAACTTCACCACCACCTTGAACTAAACTTGATATCACTAAACTTTTCGTCTGATAGTGGCTTTCTGAAGACAAAAAGGTGCTCGTGAGCGATCAGATAGAAGTCGTAGGTGCCTCTCCATTTCTCTCTAGTTGTCTTTGTCTTCCACTGAACTTTGATTATATCTTCTTTCAAGATAAATCCTGATTCTAAAAATACTTGCATCACTCTAAACGCAATTGGTATGTAATGTCGATGCTGCCTTGTGTCGCCTATTAGTATAGCGCAATACTTGCCCGGTTTTAGAACTCTGTACGATTCAGCAGCAACTTTACCCATCTCAAGTAAATAATCATCGAGGGATAAAATTGAGAGATCTCCTTCTACAATGTTGTTTTTTGAATACTTTATTATGTGGGCATAAGGCGGATGGGTCGCGATCAGATCGATGGAGTTATCACTAATTTCATTAAGATTTCTTGCATCACCAACGTAAGTTTTGATAACAGGTTCTTTATAAGCTTCATCCAATGGACTATACTTAAAGTTAAGTCGATCTTTAGCAACAATTATTGAGTTTGGGTTAATGTCTACTCCAATTGCATTTCTGCTTAACAATTTGCATTCAACCAAAGTTGTGCCACTGCCGACCATTTGGTCTAAGACCCAATCACCTTCTTTGGAATACTTCAAAATGACGTTCCTTGGGACGTAAGGGGACCAGTTTCCTCTGTAGTTACCGATATGAGTGGCCCAATCGCCTCTGTCAGGAAAGCTCCACACGGTTTGGTTCTCAAGAACGTAATCGGAGGGTGGAGCATAAGTCTTAATATTCCAATTTTTCTTCAACTCTATTTTCTCATTCTCGATGATGACGTAATCATTCTTGCTAGCAAAGTTGATGTAATCACGCTCTGTAAACTCTTTCATAGGAGCGTAGTTCATGTCTAATTCTGTTACCAACTATAAAACACTCCGCATCAATTATATAATGTTATTGAAGATTTAAACGCAAATAAAGGAGTAACTGACTGTAATCGAAAAAGAAATAAGAACTGAAGAATTTAGGAAAATAACCCGATCACCAGCCAACGCGTAAAATTAATTATGATATATAATCTATTTTGTGGAAGGCGCCCAGACCGGGATTTGAACCCGGGTCGCCCGGGTGACAGCCGGGTATTCTAGGAGTGAGAGAGCCCACTCTTACTAGGCCGGGCTATACTATCTGGGCGGTCGTGTTGTGTGTGTTGTTTTGGTGGTTTTAAGTTTTTTGTTTGTTTTTGGGTTTGTGATGTCATGTGTTGCGTTTGTTTCATGTTTTGTGTTTGTAGGGTTGTTTTGCTCTTTGGAGGATGTTTATAATAATTTACGCGTTCGATGGTTTTTTCTTGGCTGTGAAGTTGGTTTGGTGGTTACAGGGAGGATATTTTATAGTTCTAATTTTCTTTTTGGTGTCTTTGTTTTTCTTCTGGTTGTATGTGTCTTTATAGGCGTGGGGTTTTTAACTTATAAGTATCCGACTCACTCTGATGTCTTTTTTAGTGGTGTGGAATTTGGTGTGCTTTTAATGAGCTTTTTCAGATTGGAAAGAAAAGACAGACTTACATATAATTTCTTAAACGTCAAAAAGGAGTAATAGTGTAAAACTTCGCATAAACAAACCTATTCCCTACACCTTCTCCAACAATATGATGCCATACGATCACTGTCTGACCTGTTGGCATCAAACTCAAGACATGCGTTTCTACAATTGTTATTATACGTCATCGGCTGGGTTTCTGTATTCGCTTTAAACCGAACGCTGGAAGATCAAGTTTGTCTCCTTTGAGCATTCTCCTTAATGTAGACTACATAACAATCGAGCTGAATTCTTCTCACTACCCAAGTATCGTGTCTAGAAACATCATAACCGCAAAACCTAAGATAAACCCGAAGGTAGCTTCAAGCTCATGCCCCTTTCGATGGCTTTCAGGAATCATCTCGTGACTTACAACGAATGCCATAGCCCCTCCTGCAAACGCTAACCCACTAGGTAGAAGAAAGTGTGCTATAGAAACCATCGACACACCAACTAGCCCACCAACAGGTTCAACCAGACCAGTCAAAGCCGCATACCATATCGCCTTCTTCTTACTGAAGCCTTCTCTTACCAAGGGAAACGCAACGGCAGAGCCTTCAGGGATGTTCTGTAATCCTATTGCCGTCGCTATAACTAGTCCAGCAGCAATATCACCTCCACCAAAGCTAACCCCCACCGCTAAACCTTCAGGAAAATTGTGTATAGTGATCGCTAAAATCAGTAGGCTAACCTTGGATAAAGAGGAAGACGGTCCTTCAGACCCCTTGATAATATGTGAGTGAGGTATATATCTGTCAAGTAAATAAACAAAGAATCCTCCTACTATAAAGCCTATAACGGATACCTCAACCCCACCTAACTCTATAGCTGGGACTAGGAGGCTAAAAGCGGTTGCAGCGAGCATAACTCCTGCTGAAAATCCAAGCATTGTATCCAAAACACGATGCGAAATATCCTTCATAAAAAGTACTGGAATAGCTCCCAGAGTTGTAGCCACACCCGCCGTTAAACTCGCGAAAACACCCAACCATATGCTCTCGAATGCCATACACCACTTACATTGGATGATCAAGTTTATAACCGATTGACAGGCTACAGTAGCTCAAGACCCTTCCCCTAAATCTCAGATATGCCTTGCGTGTAACCTTTTGTTCAACTGGTAAAACACTTTTAGCAAATACCGTAAAGATCCAAAACCTTCTCTTTAACTTTAAAGCTTGCCATTAGGTATGTACCTCGCCTCGAACTCTTTTTGTGCACTTTTCCATAACCATATTCATCATGTAAAACCAACTGTTCCAGACACTCACTTTAGAGTGGTCTAATATTCCTACTTCTCTAATGAATATATATGTTAATGTAAGGTATGATGTTAGGATGAATATAAAAAATCATTGGTCATTTGGTGTAGGGAAGGTTTTTGTTATTTTCGTTGCAGTTTTAATTATTGCAGCTGCTTTCTCTGGCTTTACATGGTATTATTATAAACCTAGTACCACTACAACTAGCCCTGTACCTTTCTCTATGAATGTAGTGCCAAGGCCTCTCAAGCCGTCGAGTATAGAGGAGTCACATAGGGGAATGCTGGGTATAGTTGGGCAGAAGTGTATGTTTTTGGTTTCAATCATAGAGAAGTCTTATGGTAGCTTTGGGCCGATAAATATTTCCGCCTCAAGTGAGGAAGGAATGGCTGATGTGCAAGTCACCCCCCAACAGGTACATGGTGGACAAGTAGCTGAAGTTATCATTGTCCCAAAGCCGGAAAGTATTGGCTCAAACTTGACCATTATGATCACAGGGGAACGGAATGGTCTTATTCAAAAAGAGATGGTCTTTGTTCAAGTAATTGATTGGAAGGATTCGATCGGCTCGACTGCGGAAGAAATACGGGATAAGTTCATCCCCTGGATTACTGTAAATTACCCAGAACTTGGTATTTTGAATGCTACTGAATGGGAGGGCACGATTGTAAACCCCAGAATCTTAGTTGTTATGCACTATATCTTCTTGTCTGAAGAATGGGAAATGTATGTCACATGGCACGTCATGACTCCTCCTAATGATTGGGCAAAGATCTACCTCAGACACAGGTTCAATGAGACAAGGCCCTCGTATGCATTCGAAATACCATCAATTGAGGGCGGGACAGAACCCCACCCAATCGAATTACCAGATTGGATCTGAGTGTTTTGACATCAAACCTAAGAGAGACGACAGAAAGACACATATGAGGGCCACAAGGACAGATGGTATAAGTCCATAGATTCTATAAATGTGGTTATTTTGGTATCGCTGGTTAGCACAAAAAGTTTCAGTATAGTAAGGCAGTGGAACAAGAAACTTACGACTGCTGAATGAATATAATGGCCTAAGGTAATATTGAATTTCTGGTTATTTTATCCGTTTCATCGATCTTTGTCTCAATTTAAGTATGGCATATGCTTTGGTGGCGCGATAGACCCATTCTGTCAGAAGACCTAAGATGAACGGGTATGCAATCAATTGGGCAAGCGTAAACATCATCAAGGGATTACGAGTTACCTCCTCAACTACTCGGATTGCAGTTTGAAGTGGCCGTTCAAGATACCATTGTAGTTCTGGTGAGCCAGATAGTGAGTTCACGGTATGGAGGAAGGCTGAGATGGCGAAGAGTGATAGGTAGGCTACAGTAAAGACTAAGACTCTTGTCCAACTTGTTTTATCCTTACTGATCATTGTTTGTTATTGGCTGATGTTCTTATTTAAGTGATTTGTTTGAATGTTTTCTTGTCAACCTTTGACTACCGCTAGAATGGACGATTTGCGTTATAATTGTGGTTGAACCTCTGTTTATCCTATGGATGACAAACTCCCACATACTCCGAAATATACCGGCGTACTTATATTTGAATAAGGCAGCACACTTATCTCTCCCTCACCTGCATAAAGATAACTATTACAAGGACAAAATTCTACTTACATTACCTTGTTATAAACAAAATATATAAAGAAGTGTTTGGTGAAATTAAAATATAGGTGAGATGAATATGAGTAGATACGTTCTGCCAAATCTCCCATACGCCTATGACGCACTTAAGCCATATATTTCTGAGGAACAGTTGAAGATACATCTTCAGAAGCATCACCAAGCCTATGTGAATGGTGCTAACGCGATCCTCGAGAAGCTGGAAAAGGCTAGAAGAGAAGGAACCGATCTAGATATGAGAGCAACTCTGAAAGAATTGTCCTTCAACATAAGTGGGCATTTCTTGCATTCAATGTTCTGGAATAACCTTGCCCCCCCTGGAAAGGGTGGTGGAAACCCTTCTGGAAAGATAGCTGAAGTTATAAACAACGAATTTGGGAGCTTTGAAAGGTTCAAGAAGGAGTTCAACCAAGCCGCAGTTAGCGTTGAAGGCTCAGGGTGGGCTGTTCTAGTCTTTGAGAAAGAGGTTAAGAAACCGATGATCATGCAGGTTGAAAAACATAACATGAACGTCTACCCCGGGTGGAAACTGTTGGTTCTAGATGTTTTCGAGCACGCGTACTATATAGACTACAAAAATGAGCGAGCTAGGTTCGTAGAGGCGTTCTGGAACATCGTAAATTGGGAAGAAGTAAATAATAGACTTGAAGAAGTTCTCCGCTGAATCACATAACGGTGCTTAAAAGTATAAAGCCAACCTGTAACGAATTAAGTTGAAGAATTAAGCTAGCACCGGCTACTGATCCTGTAACTTGTAATTTAAACCATGGCTGTATTCTCCCTATAAGATACCGCCCTTTAAGACACGTTTACACTTCTATTTCCATTTTGTTGCTGAGCTTCTGTTGTGCAACATTTTTATACAAACTTCCAAATATATGTTTAGACTAGATTTGGAGAATACGATAGAGGCTATTAGGTTTAGAGGTCGCTCATTGAAGATTCCTCCAAGAATCGATAAAATGCGGCGTTTTATACTCTCTATTAAACCCGAGATATGTGTAGAGAGAATGCGTTATTATACCGAATCCTTTAAGCAGACTGAGCACTTACCTACTAATATTAGAAGGGCTTTAGCTTTTGACAACTGCTTGAATAAGATGAAAATCTATATCTTAGACGATGAATTGATTGTAGGCAACCAAGCAAGTAGGCCTAGAGCAGCCCCAATCTTCCCGGAATTCGACGTTCAATGGCTTGAGAACGAATTTAGTGGCGTGCCCTTTAAACCGTCAGATAGGCCTGGTGACCGCTTCTACTACCTTCCTGAAACTGAAAAAGAATTCTTCGCTCTCTCAGAGTATTGGCGTGGTAAAACACATGCAGAAAGATGCGTTGCCACTATGCCAGAACCCGTATTTCAGGCTTGGAAGATGGGTGTAATCGACAACTACTGGGTTATGGTAGGAGGAGACGGCCACATAATCCCAGATTACCCTAAAATATTAAATAAGGGGTTAGCTGGGATAATTAAAGAAGCAGAGGAGCATCTTGCCCGCTTAGACCTGACAAACCCTGAGCACCTCGTGCGAGTAAACTTCCTTAAGGCCGTAGTAATCTACCTCAAAGCTGTTATTAAGTTCTCTAAAAGATTCGCTGAACTAGCAAGGGCTATGGCGGCTAAGGAGAAGGATAAGGGTAGAAGTTGGGAGTTAATGAAGATAGCGGAAGTCTGTGAGCGAGTTCCAGAGAACCCTGCGAGAAGCTTCTGGGAAGCGATACAATCCATTTACTTCATCCACTTGACCTTGCAGATCGACAATAATGGACATTCGATGTCCTTAGGGCGGTTCGACCAGTACCTTTACCCATTCTATGAAAAAAGCATCAAGTCAGGAGAGCTCACACGTGAGCAAGCGTTGGAGTTGCTCGGATGCCTATGGCTCAAACTCTTTTCTATAAACAAACTTAGGCCATGGGAGTGCACCCAGTTCTTCAGAGGGTATCCAATGTTCCAGAACCTTACTATAGGCGGCCAGAAGGCTGATGGCTCAGATGCTACAAACGAGCTAACCTACCTTGTTCTAGAATGTCAAGCGATTATGAGGCTACCTGCTCCCTCGATTTCAATTAGGGTTCACGACAAGACCCCTGACGAATTAGCTTACGCTGCCCTCGATGTTAACATGCTGGGCGGTGGGCAGCCTGCTTGGTTCAGCGACGAAGTCATGATCCCATCGCTGATGAATAGAAGCATCCCATGGGAGGACGCTTGCGATTATGCTATAGTTGGATGCGTGGAGGCTATCGTTCCTGGAAAGGGCGGGTATAGGCCGAATGGAGCGTGCTTTGTCAACCTTCTTAAAATTCTTGAACTGACGTTAAATGGAGGCTTAGACCCTAGAACAGGGTACCGTCTGTGCCCTGATGAAAGAAACCTTGCCAACTTCAGGGACTTCGAAGACCTTATGGACGCGTTCCGAAAACAGATAAGGTTCTACATCGATCAACATATTATTGCTGATGCGGTTGCAGATATTTCTATGGATGAAGTTGTACCTGACTCTTATATCTCAGCTCTAGTACAAGACTGTGTCAACAGAGGAAAACCAATAAAGCGCGGGGGCTCTATCTATGATCATGTAGGCGACTTGCTTATTGGTACTGCGAACACCGTGAATAGCTTAGCTGCGATAAAGAAGATCGTGTTCGATGAGAAGAAGTGTTCTGGTGAACAGCTTCTATATGCGTTAAAGACTAATTGGAAGCAAACGGAGAAGGAACCGAATGGCGCAGAAGTTCGACGGTGGTGTATCGATTCCCCGAAGTTTGGGAACGACGATGACTACGTTGACTCGATCGCCGCTGATCTTAGCACCTTCATCTACAATTATATCTCATCCCATAAGACGATGAGGTGGGCGTGGAAAGGTTACGCCGGCACACCCGACCCTATCTATATGCGTTGGCAACCCTCAACCAGTACTGTATCAGCAAACGTTCCATTTGGGCATTTTATAGGCGCTACACCAGATGGACGAGGAAGTGGTGAAGCGGTCTCAGAGGGAATATCCCCATTCCATGGAACAGACAAAAACGGCCCAACTGCGGTGATAAAGTCTTGCGCTAAGTTACCAAACATGCTTGCTTCAGGTGGACAGCTTCACAACATTAAGTTCAGCCCAGGCATTGTTACAGGTGAGGAGGGAAAACAAAAACTGTGGCAACTCATTAGGGCGTACTTATGTGATTTGAAAGGTATGCACATCCAATTTAACGTTGTTTCCGCAGAGACTTTAAGGGATTGTCAGAAGCAGCCTGAAAAATACCCGAACTTGATGGTGAGGGTCGCGGGTTATAGTGCATTATTCGCTGAACTGGACTCTGAGATTCAAGAAGATATAATATTAAGAACAGAGCATGCGTTGATTTAAAGGACTGGCTGAGGATCTGGTTATCTTCCTCCATGAATAGAAACGTCTAACCCATAGCCTAAAGCAAGTGCATCCCTCAACTTTGAGACGTGCTCTTTTGTTGGTGGTTCAAGGTCTTCCAAAGAATACTTCCTCTGAAGTAGCTTGTATTTGCCAACACCTAATCTGTGATAGGGTAGAAGGTCAACGTACCTCACCCCTAATTCCTTCACAAACTCCGCTAACGCTCTTACGTTGTCTTCGTCATCGTTGAAGCCCGTGATCAGAGGAACTCTTATAACGACCTTAACACCCTTAGTAACAACCTTTTTAGCGTTTGCCAAGATCAACCTATTAGATACACCGGTGAACCTAACATGCTTTTCTTCGTTCATGTGTTTGATGTCGTAAAGTACTAGATCTGTGTAGTCTAGCAACTTCTCTAGGACTTCCCATTGAGTGTAACCACATGTCTCGATGCAGGTGTGTATATATCTCGTTTTACATCCCCTTAACACTTCAGCTGCGAATTCTGGTTGAGCAGTCGGTTCACCCCCAGAAAGAGTGATACCACCACCAGACCTGCGGTAGAAGACGAAATCCTTCTCCACTTCGTAAACCACTTCTTTAGACGACATAAGCCTCCCTGAGACTCTCCTCGCCCCAGAAGGGCAGACTTCAACACATTTGAAACAGTTTCTGCATAGCACTCTATCAACAGTGACCTTTCCATACTCAGAGATAGAGGTCGCACCAGTGGGGCACACCGTCAAACATCTAAAGCATTTGACACATCTGTTCTCGAAGAAGAGAAGTACAGGGTGTTTTGATTGCCCTTCTGGGTTTTGGCACCAAAGACAAGCTAGTGGGCAACCTTGCAGGAACACGAGTGTCCTTATACCAGGGCCATCATGTATTGCGCATCTCTCTATATTGAAAACTACTCCAGATAACAATAAATCAACGTTACTTTATTTTGAATATAAATCTTATAAAATGATGCGAAGCGTTATAGCCATCTAAAGACAGGAATATACGTCAACTCCTTGGAGGTAAGATTAATAATATAGGGCCGTCTGACCACCCTCATAGAAGCTGGATGGAGATGTCTCGATGGAAAAAGAGATAATTGACCTCAGAAGCGATACCGTTACTCTTCCAACAGAAGAAATGTTAGAAGCGATAAAGCATGCGAAACTTGGTGATGATGTCTTTGGCGAGGACCCCACAGTCAACGAATTAGAATCACTTGCTGCGCAGAAGATGGGTAAGGACGCAGCACTTCTAGTAACAAGTGGTACTCAAGCAAACCTAGTGTCCTTGGTAAGTAATACTAAACGGGGGGATGGCGTGATATTAGAAGCTGAATCACATGTCTTTTACTATGAAGTTGGGGGGTTGTCGGCTATCGGAGGACTTGTACCTATAACCATTAAAGGTAATATGGGTGTCCTAGACCCTAAAGACATCGAAGCCGCGATAAGGCCGAAGGACATCCATTTTCCAGAAACAACTGTAGTAGCTATTGAAAACACACATAATAGGGCAGGTGGTACGATAACAACACCCGACCAGATACGAGCTATTAGCGAAGTGGCTAAAGCGCGTGGCCTAAAGCTGTACATGGATGGTGCTAGGATCTTTAACGCAGCCGTAGCATTGAAGACCGATGTTAAGAACTTCACAAAACACGTTGATAACATGATGTTCTGTCTGTCAAAGGGTCTTAGTTGCCCTGTAGGCTCTATCGTTGTTGGAGATCACCAATTCGTGGAAAGGGCTAGGCGGGTACGGAAGATGCTTGGAGGAGGAATGAGGCAGGCTGGAATAATAGCTGCTCCAGGAATCATAGCACTCGAGAAGATGGTAGATAGGTTAGAGGAAGACCATAGGAACGCAAGGCTCCTCGCTGAAGGTTTGGCTAAAGTAAATGGGATCAAGGTTGATATGAGAATTGTGCAGACAAACATCGTAAAGTTCGATGTTAGCGACCTAGGGGTTACATCTGGCACCTTCGTGTTCATGCTATCAAAAAGAGGTGTTCTCTCCCTCCCATTCAGCGAAAGGGATATCAGAATGGTGACGCATAGAGGCATCGAAAAAGAACATATTGAGAAGGCTCTGGCCGTAATTGAGGATATAGCCTATGATGTTCGCAGTAAGAAAGTAAATTAAAAGGGGACAAGACTAAATGGTATGGGGTTAAGGAGGTTTTGAAAAAGGAGGAAATGTATTCGAGGATAAAGCAGTTTAAAACCCTCAAGGGTGTAGACGAGTCCCTAGATCTTATGTATAACTCGTTGGAGAGTGTTCGTTTGGGCACTCAAGTAGTTCCAACTGTTGCATCATTAAATGACTTCTGCGCTAGTGACGTATTCTCTAACTTCGATGTTCCCTGCTTTGATAGGAGTGCTGTGGATGGGTATGCTGTTATATCTAGCGATGTAGTGAGCAGTTCTGTTACGAACCCCACTAGACTAGATATTATTCAAGAAGTCTTCGCTAACAGTCGCCCTAACGAGTTAAAACCGAACTCATATGGCGAAGCATCCGTGGTGTACACGGGTGCGCCAATCCCGCCTGGTGCTGACGCAGTTGTTATGGTAGAGGATACTAAAGTTGAAGGATCCGAAGTAATGGTGTACAGACCTGTCTCTCCACAACAGAACGTGTCAAAAAAAGGAGAGGATTTCAGAGTAGGAGACATAGTTCTTAAAAAACGAACTTTGATCAAGCCTTGGCATATCGCGGCTTTGCTGTCTACGGGTAATAAGAACGTATGTGTCTACAAGAAATTGAGGATCGGCGTCCTATCTACGGGGAGTGAATTAAAAGAATATTCCTCTGATTCAGACAACCTAATAGTCGATACCACGAGACCTCTGATTCTTTCATTGATCAAAGAGAACTTCTGTGAAGCCGTCGACCTCGGCATCGTATCCGATGATCTAGGCAAGATAGCGTTTTCTATAAAAGAAGCCTTAAGAGAAGTTGATATGGTGATAACAACTGGGGGAACGAGTGTAGGCTCGTCAGACTTTGTGAAAGAAGCTATTCTCTCGCTAGAAAATAGTTCGGTTATCTTTCACGGTGTGCGGATGAGGCCAGGTCGTCCTACTGGTTTAGCGCTAGTCAAAGGAAAACCCGTTTTTATGTTGTCTGGTTACCCAGTAGCCGCCTTCACCGGCTTCGAGGTCTTTGTAAAGAGAGCCTTAGATCACATTAGGGGTGCAACCTCGTCTCCTCCTCCGACCATGCCTGCCATTTTAAGTAGACGCCTCGCTAAACCAGTTGGGGTAAAGGCATTCGTTAGAGTAAAAGTTTCTAAAGGAGCTGATGGAGTTTTTATCGCCGAGCCTCTAAGGTTGACTGGTTCAGGGTTGTTATCTACTTTGACGAATGGGGATGGACTTGTTGTAGTAGATGAAGACCTAGAAGGCTACGATGAAGGGGATAAAGTCAACGTCCTACTTCTCAAACCTGTTTAGGTGAATTAAAGTGGCGAAGATCTTCCATTCGCTCGTATCTGTTGAAGAAGCCCTCGAACTCGTTAGTGATGCTGCCTATTTAGATTCGTCTGCAAGGGAGGAAGTTGATGTTATGAATTGTGTTGGAAGAGTCCTTTACGAAGACCTTCTATCCCCTATAGATTCTCCTCCATTTGATAGGTCTGAAGTCGATGGCTATGCGATATCAGCTAGTGATGTCTTTGGAGCAGAAGAAGATCACCCCGTTACTTTAAGACTCGTCGGTTTCTCCGAAGTAGGGCGTCTCCCACAGCTCGAACTACGTAGTGGGGAGTGCGTTAGAATCGCGACTGGAGCGCCTATTCCAAAGGGTGCAGATGCTGTTGTAATGGTGGAATATACCAAAGAATCAGAAGGGCGAGTCGAAGTTTATCGCCCAGTAGTTTATGGGGAGAACATTGCACAAGCCGGCTCGGATTATGTTATAGGAGACATTTTCCTAAGGAGAGGGACGAGGATCACCTCGAGAGAAGTGGCTTCACTTTCCGCGTTAGGTTTCAAGAAGGTACCTGTTTTTAGGGAGCTAAAGGTGGGCCTCTTCTCTTCAGGAGTTGAAGTAATGCCTCCAGGCTCCCAGCTAACAGTAGGGAAAATATACGACGCAAACGGCCCAGCTATAACTGCTATGATAAAAGAAGCGGGGTGTGTACCATCCTACTTAGGCATTTTGCCAGATTCGTATGAAGCGATGTACATAGCTGTTCATAAAGCGCTACAAGAATACGACCTAGTCATTACATCTGGAAGTACTTCAGCTGGTCTAGGAGATATGATGTATAAAGTCTTCGATTCACTAGGTAAACCCGGCATACTTGTTCACGGTCTCAAGGTTAAACCTGGTAAGCCTACTATAGTTGCTGTTGTTGGCAAAAAGGTCTTGTTCGGTCTTCCAGGCTTCCCCGTTTCTGCTATGATGATCTTCATGGTGCTGGTAAAGCCTATTCTAGCGAAGATGTCTGGTATCGACTTCCAAGTCGGGAGGGTGGTGACCGCAAAGGTTCCGTTTAGAATACCTATAGGTAAAGGTAGAAGGACTTTAATTCCTGTAAGTGTCGTCACCGACAATACTTCATACATCGCTTACCCTACTCCTGGAAGTTCAGGTTCTGTTTCAGTTTTAAACTACAGCGACGGTTTTGTTGATGTTCCAGAAAACGTTGAATTCATAGATGAAGATGAACATGTTACTGTTAACCTTTTCTCAGACCAACTGGTCATACCTGAACTCACAATTATAGGTAGCCACTGCCCAGCTGTTGAGCTAATTTTTAACCTCTTTCAAAGTAGGTGTGTAACAAAGGTTATCAACGTTGGCTCCCTCGCAGGATGGAATGCGATCAAAAGAAAAGAAGCTGATATAGCAGGAACACACCTACTAGACGAAAAAACATTAAAGTATAACACACCTTTCATTGAACAATTTGGGCTTAAAGGAAAGGCTGTTGTGGTTAAAGGCTATATAAGAAAGCAAGGCATTATAACAAAACCTAACAACCCCAAGAACATACACACTATCATAGACTTCCTAAAAGAAGATGTCCGCATCGTAAATAGGAATAAGGGCTCAGGGACAAGAACCTTTATCGACTATAACCTTAAAATCCTCTCAGAGAGTCTGAAAGTTGATCTATCTTCTTTATGTAAAAAGATTAAAGGCTACAACTATGAAGCTAAGACCCACTCCGCTGTCGCCCTAGCTATCACCCAAGAGAGAGCTGACGCAGGTATAGGACTTGAGTTTTACGCTAGAAAATACAATTTAAACTTCATACCTCTTGTGGATGAAGAATACGACTTCGTTGTACTCAAAGATCGTTTGAGCAAACCCAAAGTGTCTGAATTCCTGAATGTGTTAGGGTCAAAGGACTTCGCCAAAGCCCTTCCGTCAAAGTTAGATGGATACTCTACTACAGAAAGTTCTGGTAAAATAATAGAATGGTAGACGAGCTGAAATTTAACGTTTCCCTAAAGCATAGAATACGCCGACAAAGAAGCCTGCCACTATCATTGATATCTTTAACTCAAGTCCTAAGAATGGGTTTTCTGGCAGCGCTATGATCAAAAAGCTTGTTGCGTCGTATGCTCCATGGATAAGGGCTGGGATTATTAGGTTTCCCCCTGACTTATAATACGCCCCACACATACCTAAACTAAATAGGGTGATTTGAGAGAACTGTATAATAGAAGCTATTCCAAAGACAAAAAGATAGTATAAATGAATGATTGAAAATATAAGTGATGATGCTAAGGCAGAGTAAATCCAATGCTTTCCCTTCAATATGTCTGCTAACCCTCCAAAGACGAACCCCCTAAACAAGAACTCTTCGAATGGGCCAACCACTATAAAAGAAAACCAGACCATGGCCATCGCAAGGTCTGGTGTGATGTCTAGAAGGGGGTTGGGCTTTGTTATCATATCCATTATTTCTGGATTAAATGCGAATAGGACTGCTAGAAGAAAGAATGCAAGCGCTAGCCCTGCCACGCTAAAGATCCCGAAATATCCGAGGCCAAACCTCAACGCGGTTTTAAGGTTTTTGAAAGAATTTGAAAGTATCCTTTTCCCATCGAGCAAATAAATAATGAATGAAGGTAAAACGTATACTACCAAGGTCCCATAGATTAATCCCCTCATATTGAATAGGTATTGGGAATAGATTCCTAAGAGAATCAAAATGACTCCTGCTGCGTACTTCAAGAACGATCGATGCGTTGTTCCAATAGGTTCGAGTTTTTCCATTGTATTCTAGGAATTATCCGCTTTAACCTATTAAAAGGTTTTAAAAGATAGTACAATATTATCCTATTAAGTTGTTCTATTAACCTACCATCTTTTTTTGGAAACTAGTCTAGAATTATTTTATAAAAGGTTAGGTCGTTCTTGATCATCTTCATGTGGAGAAGTTGTTTGGAAGAAGTTCCCAGTTTCCTATATGTGTTTCTAGATTGATTCTATTGAATAGAATCTGTTTCTAGACGTAGCTTGTGTGTTAAATCTTCCCTTTATGGGTATCGCGTTGCCGCAAAAGCTGCATTTATTGTCTTCGTTTAAATGCCATTCAGAAATTTCGAAGCCATACCTCTTTATAATCATTTTTCCACATCTAGAGCAATATGTGTTTTCATATGGGTGGCCTGGAACGTTCCCCAAATATACGTATTTTAATCCCACGTCCTTTGCTGCTTTATAGTGCCTCTCTAATGTGTTGATCGGCGTTGAAGGTAGGTTTACCATTTTATAGTCTGGATGGAAGCGAAGGAAATGGATCGGAGTTTCGTCGCCGAGGTTTTCAAGTACCCATCGGCAAAGCTTTCTAGCAGCTTCTAAGCTATCTCCAACTTTAGGTACGACTAAGTCTGTAACTTCGATATGAAGTCCTCCTCTCTTTAAAGTGACTAGACTTTGGTATATGGGTTCTGGGCTTGGTACATATGCATATCTTTGTAAGAACCTTTCCTCCCCATTTCCTTTAAAGTCTACAGTTATTGCGTCTAGGAACTCTAGCATCATTTTAGTAGCTTCGGGGGTTGAATACCCATTGCTTACGAAAACGTTGTAGAGCCCGTTTTTCCTAGCTAAAACTCCTATGTCATGTGCGTACTCTATAAAGATCGTTGGTTCATTGTAAGTGTATGCTATACCATTTGCTCCGTACCTTAAAGCTGACTCGACTATCCTTTCCGGAGGGGCTTCGCTGCCGCTAACATACCTTCTTTGGCTAATATCAGAGTTTTGGCAGTATTCACATGCCCAGTCACAGCCTACGGTTCCTATACTAAACGCTTTGGACCCGGGCATAAAGTGTGAGAAGGGCTTCTTCTCTATAGGGTCCATATGTACTGCGATCACCTTCCCATAGACTAATAGGAATAGCTTTCCATCTATACTCTTCCTGACACCACAGAACCCTATCTGCCCGTTTGATAGTTTACAATAGCGGGGGCAAGCTACGCACTTTACTCTTTTACCATCTAACTTGGTGTAGAGAACTGCCTCCTTCAAGGTGTTCACGCTATTATCGTGCATCGCCTTATTTATTCTCTTCTACTCTTTGCGCATTATTTATCTGATCTACGATGATATAATAGAAGTCATAACCAGGTTTCTTTAGGGCTGTGATTCTCAATAGGTATGACCCTTCGTTTACATCAATAAGCAGGTTACGTTCTTATTTTTTTGAAGACTTCTAGGATGTTATCATGCAGTATCATTGAAGCGATCTTCTTCGCTCTCTCTTCGTTAAACCTCCCCTCTTGAACCTTCTGCTCCAATACCTTGATGATATTTTTTCTAGCGATTCTAGAATGCCCATAAATTCCTTCGACGAATTTGTAGTCTCCTCCAAATCCGAATATTTTGTTTGCTGGTACAGTGTCTAAGAGGTCACTTAATACTTCTCTAGCGGAGAAGGGTGAAATTACGTGGAGCCAGCATAGGTCGACATAAACGTTAGGCAGGTTCTTGCAGAGTGTCGCTATCTCCTTTGTATAAGGGTATGCGCTATGAAATACGTCGAACTTTACCTCAGGATATTCCATGAAAAGATTTGCTAGTAGAACTGGGTTTGAGTTGCTTGGATTGTTTAAGTTTCCCTCTTGTATTCCTGTGTGAACTTGTACAGGTAAGGAGTACTTGCTTGCTAGTTGGATCATTTTGTGGACCATATAGTCTTGAAGGGGCTTTCCTTCCTCAATTGAAATTTCATCTGAGACTGTTACTCTGACGCCATCGGGTCTAGTGTACCTATGGAATGTTTCTTTGGATCCTAAGATCTTGTTTAAGACTTTCTCTGCTTCGCTGGATGTGACATTGTCGAAGTAGATGCTTCGTTTATAAGCTAACGCAATCTTGAATCCTACGATCTGGCCTAAAATACTTTCGACTCTACCTTCAATCGCTCTTTCTAAGTCTCTTAGTGAATGAATTGGTGTTTGTGTTAGCATGCTAAGCCTTCTAACATCCTCTCTGCTCCTCAAGATGATGAAGTCCTCAAGTCGGACGACGGGTGCGAAGAAACTTCTGTCAACTTCTATGTTATCGTTTATAGGGTCAAGTATCGCGATCTCGATCTTAGCCTTATCCTTCAATACCCATTTGTATAAACCAATCTTGTTGGTTTCATCCATTTTCTCCTTAAGCCTCTTTATGGTCTTTTCGTTTATGTCATCTACTCCGTAGAGGTCATTTGCAGCGATCCTTAGCACATCAAAGTATCCGGTGTTACTGGCCTTCTCCCAAAAAGGCTCAAGAATAGTCCACCTTTCCTCTATGGGTATGGTTGAGTTCATTATGGTTGCGTAGTCTTCAACCTTTAAACCTGCTGAAATAAGGTCGGAGGAAGTGTATTGTAGTAAAAACGTTTGGAGTGGATCTGCTTCCATAGTAACCCTCCCATTCTCTTGGACTAGGTGTTCATGTGTGTCAACTATCCAAATATTTTCTACAAACTGTGCTAATGTCTCCATAATATTCAAGATGTAACCATCGGTAATAAAAGTGTTGTTAAAGAATCCTATATCAAGATTTACCATATTTTTTATTATTGTTTCTTCATTCTTTTCCTTCACTTATGCCAGTCTATTGCGACTGCACTTTTCCCAGCCAGCCTTTGAATATATTCGTAGGCTGAAAGCGCGGCTTTTGCCCCCTCCGATGCTGAGATCACGAATTGCTTGTAGGGGGTGTTTGTGACATCTCCAGCGGCGAAGACCCCTGAAGTAGAGGTTTCGTTTCGGTTGTTAATGACAACCTGTTTTCTCTCATCTAGATCTACGAGGTCTTTAAATGGTTCAACTTTTATGGCGTAACCCATTTCAACGAATAACCCGTCGGTTGGCATGTTGTATTCTATATTTGGAGATGTTTCTAGAGTGATAGATTTGACTTTAAACGTTCCCAATATTCCCTTAACCTTAGTTTCGTATAAGACCTTTATTTTCTGAGATTTTAATATGGCTTCTACTAGTTCCCTTTCTCCACTAAGCTCTTTTCTCCTAGTTATCAAGACCACTTCAGCTGCGTATTTTGATAAAAGTATTGCTGCATCATATGCGTAAGCTCCATCACCAACAACGACTACCCTCTTGTTTTTGTATAATGGTGCATCGCATGTTGCACAGTACGACAGCCCATTGCCTCTGAATTTGTCTTCTCCTACTACTCCCAAGTCTTGTGGGATCTTTCCTGATGCGATTATTACGGCCTTGGACAAGTATTCACTGTTTACTACTTTAATTCGAAATAAGCCTTCGTGTTCTTTCTCTACCTTTTTAACTTCATCTATTATTAGCTCTGCTCCAAACTTTTGTGACTGTTCATATGCTTTTTGCACTAATTCTACACCACTCGCCTTATCTACAGCTGGGTAGTTTTCAATTTCCTTAGCTATCAGTGCTTGCCCCCCTATATCCTTAGATATTATCAGAGTTCTCAGCCCTCTTCTTGCTGCGTAAATACCTGCGGTAAGTCCTGCAATTCCCGCTCCAATGATTATAACGTCATAACTGTCTGGTTTTTCCATATCGCATTAAAATATCTTGAGTTTATAAAAACTTATTTCAAAAAATGCCAATCCTTCTTAATGCCCTAATTTGCTCGTCTTTTTCCATCTTGGCATTCTCAATCGCTGTTTTTAACACCGTTATAGACCTGTCGTAGGTCTCTCTATCTACGGGGAAAGGTACTCCATCCTTCCCCCCAACAGCGAAACTATACTTAACAGGGTCTTTCCAGTCGACCTCGGTTCCGTAAATTAGGTTAGAGATCAATGTCAGTGCTCTAATCATCTTTGGGCCCACGTTTTCAGTCATCAACACTTCTTCGAAGTCTCTAGGCTGTGTTTCATATAATCGTCTAGCAATTTTCCAATCGATGTTCCTTGGCATGCAAAGGTGTTTCAGATTAAATTTTTTAAAGCCAGGTTCAACCCAGTCCAATAAGGTAACATTCGATCTATCAAGTATTTCTTGCCACATTTTAGCAACCTTCCTTGGGTTCTCCCTTGCTATATCCACTATAGTTTCTTGTGTTTCTAAACTAATTTTAGAGGTCAAGTTTAAAACATACTTCTCAACCTTATCTGATACAATAGCGGAATGTGGTTCCACAACAAAGTTTTCCACTTTCCCATGGTACCAATGATATCTCCTCGCATATCTGTTATCTGGGTTCAGTCCCTGTTGTATAATTGTCCATCTTCCTTGTTCGTCTACGAATAAGGCATGATGGTAAAGTTGATAGCCTGACTGTATCGCGGATGTGTCTACCTTGGCCACTATCTTGCTTGTGTACTGTAAATGCTCTACCTTATCGGTTGAAAGGGGAAACTTTTCTGCTACCTTCTCTATTTCTGAGAGGGTTTCCTTGGACGCTTTCCCTTTTCCTCCACATACCGCTATCCCAAGTTCTTCTGCGTTTAAAGCCTCCTTTAACGCTCCAGTCAGCGTGGTCGTAGTTCCAGAACTGTGCCAATCGAACCCTACAACACAACTGAGTGATTGGAAAAAGTATGGGTCTGCTAATCGCCTTAAGAACTCGTTTCTACCGAACTCTAATATTATCGCTTCAGATATTGCTTTAGATAGCTTGACCATTCTTGGAAACAACCAATGTGGGCATCGCCCATAGTGTAGGGGGAGGTCGGCAATGCCTGATCTGCTCATCTTTAATCAATGTCTTTAAGATCTTCTCTGTTTAAATATATTTGGTTCAAGTTTGATGGTTGATTCACCTACTTTGATCTTCTGTCAAGCTGTCTGTTGACGTTTGAGGTTCGTTGGTTTCTACTATGTCATTATAGTCTTAGAAGGCGTGAGATAGGTTTTTTTGGTTTTTGAATAAAACGTTCATAAAGATTTTTATGTTTTAAGTGGTTGCTCTGTATATGCTCTCCGAACTCGAATCTTCGGTTATAGGAAAGTTTCCATCAGATGCCGTTATATCTCTGGCTCAAAAGATGGTTCAGATAGATAGCCAAAACCCACCAGGAAATGAAAAGTGTTTAGCAGATTATATGGCGAATCTTCTAAAAGGCTTTGGTTTAGAGGTCATGGAATATGACTTTAAGCCAAATCGCCCTAATGTTGTAGCATTATACAAGGGGCGTGTTTCTAATAGAACCCTAATCTTCAATGGCCATCTTGACACCGTCCCATTTGGCGATCTCTCTAAGTGGAGTGTCCATCCTTTGGAGGGTGTTATAAGAAATGGGCGGTTGTATGGAAGAGGTTCTGCCGACATGAAGAGTTCGATAGCCGCGTTCACATGGGCTGTGAAGCATTTAATCGACCAAGGGGTGGATGTTAACGGTAACGTGTTGATCACTTTAACATCTGATGAGGAAGATTCTTGTGTTGGAGCTGACGACATACTGAAAAGAGGGTATTCAGGGACTGCATGTATCGTTGGAGAACCTTCACACTTACAAGTTATTATAGCCCATAAGGGGTTCGCTAGATTTAAGTTAACGACCTTTGGAAAGTTAGCGCATGCGAGTGCCCCAGATGAAGGTAAGAATGCTATATACAAGATGGCTAAAGCAATTATCAAGCTCGAGCAATTGGGGGAAGAGTATAAAAATTTGAAGGGTCACCCTTTGCTTGGTCATCCAACCTTATCTGTTGGAGTCATTAAAGGGGGTTCTAAGGATAACGTTGTACCTGACGTTTGTGAGATAACAGTTGACCGGAGGCTTTTGCCTGGAGAAAGTCCTGAAGGTGTTGATAAGGAATTAAGGTGTGAACTTGACAAAATGGTCTTAGAGGATCCTGCCTTTGAGTACTCTCTCTCACTCTATAATTCGTTACCTGCGTCAGAAACAGATATGTCAAATCCTATAGTCGGGTTAGCGAAGGAAGCAATTAAGGACTTATTTGGTCGCGAACCTGTGGTTGAGGGTATGCCTGCTACAACAGAAATGTTCCATTTCGTTAAATCTGGTATTCCAACCATCGTTCTAGGGTGCGGTGACATAAAGGTAGCACATACAGCTGATGAGAGTATCCTATTAGAAGAGATTGTGTATCTCACCAAAATCTATATGTTGATAATATTAAGGTATCTTAAGCCACTTTAAATTACTGGCTAAAAGCTATTTGTAAGATTCCAAGTATTATAAACACAAATGGGGTGATTCTCCTTATCTTCTTCAAAGGCACTCTATCGAGTAGTCTGTTTCCCACGATTACGGTCACGGCCGTTAACCCAACCAAGGCTATAAGTGCCCCAGAGATCACAGCTAATGGATTTGAATAGATAGCGGATAATAGTGCCACCATTATCTGTGTTTTATCACCCATCTCGGTTGTTGATATCAAGATGAAAGACGATATAAATGGTGTCCTGTTGTTGTTTGTTAGGCAGTATTCTTCATCCTTTTTTATAAAATAGTATGCCCCAAAGGCTATGAAGATAAACCCTCCTACTATCTTGATCCACGACAATGGTATGAATTCTAGGAGGAGTGATCCAGCAATCACCGCTAACGCGTCGACTAAAAGGAATCCAAATGCAGCTCCTAAAACCACTGAATACGTCTTTCTGTACCTTAGTGAAAGCGTAAGTGCACAGATCTGCGTCTTGTCTCCGAATTCCGCTAGGAGCACTAGACCAAGCGTTGAAAGAAAGGGTGTTATCAAACCTTCAAGTCGAAGAGGGCTGTTTTGGAAAGCGTTAAAAAGTTTTCCATTACAACATATGACGTTGTATGAATTTAGAAAACGATTTAATCACTGCCCGTTCAAGGCTTTTGAAGAACAACCTGTCCTTTGTAATTGTAAAACATGGTAAGATCGTCTTCGAAACCAAGAGCAAAGGGATACGAATGCTTCTAGAAGCGATTTCAACTTATCAAAAAGAGGTTGAGGGTGCGTCCATTGCCGATAAGGTCGTAGGTAAGGCCGCTATGTTCCTTATAATAAGGGCGAGGATAAAATCTGTTTATGCGAAGGTTATCAGTACTGCTGCCTTAGAACTTGCTTCATCTAACGATGTATCTGTTTTGTATGATAGGATGGTTAAATGTATCTTGAATAAGGCAAGGAGCGATACCTGCCCGTTTGAGAAGATGGTAGAGAATGTATCTTCCACTGAACAAGCGTTTCAGATCCTTAGGGACGTTGTTTATGGAAAGACTGTGGTAAGTTAGCTCTTTCAATTCTGCGCAATATTTCCCTTGACACGATCAATCCTGAAGCCGAGGATTGAACTAGCCCTCTTGTTATACCTGCTCCATCACCTATTGTGAACAAGTTATTGACCTCTGTTTCTAGGTTCCTTGTAAGCTTGGGTCTTGAAGAGTAGAACTTAACTTCTATCCCATAGATCAATGTGTGATTCGAGTAGATACCAGGTGCGATTCTATCTAGTGCCTTTAACATCTCCTTTATGTCCGTCAAGTATCTACCTGGGAGAACGAAACTAAGATCTCCGGGCTGAGCTGTTTTGAGTGTGGGCTTAGTTATACTACGTGATATTCTCTCATGGGTTGATCTCCTTCCTATTTCGAGGTCTCCTAGCCTTTGTATCATGACACCATTTACAAGTAGGTTAGCAAGTTTTGCTATGTACATGCCATATGCGATCGGGTCCTTGAATGGTTGAGTGAACTGTGTGCTGACAAGTATTGCGAAGTTGGTGTTCTCAGACCCTTTCTCAAGGTAGCTATGGCCGTTCACTGTCACCAAGTCGTTTATTTTTTCTTCGACCACATATCCGTGAGGGTTGACGCAGAACGTTCTAACTTTGTCGTCAAAGGACTTACTATAATACACAAGTTTTGGTTCATAAAGTACAGAGGTAAGAGGCTCTAAAACCTCAGCTGGTACTTCAACTCTTACACCGAGGTCCACGGGGTTGACACTGGAATTTAACCCTAATCTCTCTGCCTCCTTCCTTAGCCAGTTTGCTCCACTCCTTCCAGGCGCTAATACTACAAAGTCAGCAGGGATGGTCCTCCCATCAATTGTTCGAACACCTTTAACGACTCTGTTTTCAACTTCGACTTTTTCTATTTCTGTCTCCATTAATATGTCGACCTTCCTCTCAAGGTCTCTCCTTATGTTCTGTAAAATGATTGGACATTGATCACTTCCTAAATGTCTCACTTTACTTGGAATAAGTCGGAAGTCTGCTTTTGCGGCTTCTCTAGCTATCTTAGCAATGCTGTCCTCTTGTGTACCGTACACTTTCTCTGTTGCCCCGTACTCTAAGAACGTCTTGTCAACAGCGTTCATGATATCGATTAACGCTGGTTCATCTATATAGTCGGCAAGCCATCCCCCAGTTTCTGTTGAGAACGTTAACTTCCCATCACTAAACGCCCCTGCTCCACCCCAACCATTGTATACTCCATTTATTCCCTTAAGCCTTTTATCGATGTCCTTGCCTTTATCAACTATTACCACATCAATCTCTTTATACTTTGACAATTCAAGCGCCGTGAATATACCTGCAGGTCCGGCGCCTACAATGACAACGCTCTTTTTGTTCGCCACCTACTATACCCCAGAGTCAGACTGTCATCTATATTAAAAATGTTTAGGATGGGCAATTATTACAAGTCATAATATTTATTAGCATAAAAAAATTAGGACACTCATGGACGATCTAATCTACGAATTAAATGTTCTAAAGAAGATTGTTGCTGTCAATACTGACTCTTTGACAAAGATCGGGTACTCAGAGTGTGCTGAAATTATAGCAGAAGAAGCGGATAAAATTGGATTAGAAGTTGAAATCTATGACTCTAAAACTAAATCCTCTGACAACTTACCTAGGCCAAATGTGGTTGCCACTTTAAACGTTGGTGCGCCAAAGACGATTCTGGCTGCAGTTCACTATGATATTGTTCCACCTGGAAACGGGTGGTCACATGACCCTTTTACCCTAACCGTTGTAGGGGAAAAAGCATATGGTAGAGGTGCCGCTGACGATAAGGGTGCGATTGCTGCGTTGTTTGGGGCTGCAAAGAAGGTTGGGAAAGAAGCTAAAACGAACTTTAAAATTTTGATCACACCAGATGAAGAGGTAGGTGGAGAGTTAGGGCTAGGTTATCTTATTAACGACATCGGAATAAAGGGGGACGAAGCTTTGATAGTAGATGCTGGTAACGAGTTTTTATCAATTGGAGCAAGCGGTATAGTCACTGGTACAATAGTTGTCAAAGGCGTCCAAGGGCACGCAGGTTACCCGCATAAAGCTTTGAACGCTTTGCAAGGTATAGGGCATCTAATTGTTGAACTTGATAAGTTCAAAGAGTTTAGGGAAAAGAAACTATCCAAACTTGACGCCCCTCCGGAATCAATTAAAGATAAAATTTGGGGTAGATTCTCTGTTACGATGTTAAAGTCTGGTATCAAGAGTAATATAATACCAGGTGTAGCTGAGCTTACTTTTGATATGCGTCTAATACCTGAAGAAGACGTCACAGTAGCTGAAAACGAACTCAGGGAGTTCCTTTCAAAGGTTGACTTAATTGGTAAAGGGTACAAAATCGATTTGAAAGTTGCCCAAAGAGGAGGTAACTACTACACCGACCCAAGGTTGCCATTTGTGCACAACTTCAAAGAATGCGTTGAGAAGGTTGTAGGAAGATCTATGCCACTGGCCGCAGAGCTAGGGGGTAATGATGGGCGATACACAAGCTCCAAGGGGATACCTACTATCTCATATGGTCCGATTGCTGAAGACACGAATTTTCACGGCGTCAACGAGTTCATATGGTTAAAAGATATTAGGGTTGTTCGTGACGCGATCGTTGAATACCTTAAGGTAGGTTAAAATATTTGCTTTAGTTTAATGGGCATCTGGATCCTGTCGTAGGTATACAACTCTACGTTGGCATAGAAAAACTCATTTTTATTTTAGAGTTTGTTTGTAGCTTATACCTTTGGACATAGCCTTTTGTATTCCATCATAATACATCTGTTCATTACTATGTCTATGCCACATTCTCTTGCTATTTTGGCTGCTTCAAGGTTTGATATGCCTATCTGCATCCAAAGATAATTTGGCTTACCATACTTCCTTTTCAACTCACATGCTTGTCTGGCAATTTCTGGTAGCTCCTCACCGGGTCTGAAGACATTAATTATGTCGATGTCTTTTAAATTGTATTCGGGTACGGCTAGGAGTGAAGGGTACGTGACCCAATCAGATACTTCTTCGGCGTTAGGATTGATTGATATGATTCGATATCCTTTCTCTGACAAGTACTTAGCAACTATATAGCTGTCTTTCTCAGGGCTTCTGGAAAGGCCGACAACAGCTACCACCTTACTTTCAACTAATACTTTTTCTAATTCCTTATCCTTGTTTAATATCGCCAACGCAACCCTATAATTTACAACTCCTTAAATTTATTATTGTTCCTCTCTTTGATCTGATTTCATGATGGATTACTTTTATTTTTGGTATAAGATTTTCAAAGGGCTATTGGACTAACTGATAAACACTTAACATAAACATTATTAAATTGATTCTATCTGCTCCAAATCTATGGAAGAACGCGTGAGTATGCTTCATGGAGCCGGAGGTGCTGTAACTCAGGCTCTGATAAGGGAATTGATAGTATCGCGCTTCCACAACGATAGGTTCGAGGTTCCCTTGGAAGCTTTAGATGATGCATCGGTTATAAATGATATAGTTTTCAAGACAGATTCACATGCTGTCTACCCACTATTCTTTCCAGGTGGTGATATTGGCCGACTATCTGTCTGTGGCACGGTAAATGACATATTGATGATTGGTGGTTCGCCATTAGCCTTATCACTAGGATTAATAATGGAGGAAGGTCTTGAAATTTCAATTCTTAAGCGAGTTCTCGACAGTATGAAGCATGCATGTGACGAAGCTAAAGTGAAGGTGGTTACAGGAGACACCAAGGTCGTTGAAAAGGGTGGGCTAAAGCAGATGGTAACAAACACATCGGGGATAGGGTATAGAAACCATTTTCTTGATCAAAACCTTGAGGTAGTTAAAAGTTATAGAAGTTTAAAGTCAAGATGGCTTTTAGACTCAAACCTTCTACCTGGGGACAAAATAATTGTATCCGGCTTTATAGGCGACCATGGGATAGCAGTAATGAGTGCTAGACAGCAGTACGGGTTATCATCTAACATAAGATCTGATATGCAGCCTCTCAATCACTTGGTAAACTCAGCTTTAAGAGAGGGCGGTGTCGTAGCTATGAAGGATCCGACAAGAGGGGGACTAAGTAACACCCTTTATGAATGGTGTGAAAAGAGCATGGTTGGGATAGAGGTTGATGAATCGAAGATCCCTATAAGGGAAGGAGTTAAATCCGCTTGTGAAATACTTGGGATCAACCCCTTAGAAATAGGCAACGAAGGGAAGGCAGTATTAGCAGTTATACCTCAAAAGGCTGAGTCAGTATTGGATACGCTTAGAAAGACAAAGGAAGGTGCTAATGCAGAAATCATCGGGGAAGTGTTGAGTCGATCTGACAAAGTAGTGATGAAAACAGCCATCGGTGGAAGGAGAATTCTGCAAAAACCTAGAGGAGACCCGATTCCTAGGATATGTTAGTGTACAATGATTTAATGTTACGGAGGTGTTCGCGCTAAGTGTTCGACTTCATAAAGTCTACCTTCGATGGAGGCAATTTAAGAGAGGAGGGGATGGTTATCGTCGTATTCTATACTACATATTGTCCTTTTTGTGTCAAATTTGAAGTGATTTTGAAAGAGCATTTACCAAAAATAGGGTATAACATCTTGAAGGCAGACATCACCGATGACGATAACCCCTTATGGGATAAATATTCCATAAAAGCGGTTCCAACTTTAATCGCCTTCAAAAATGGCAAAACCGTCGCAAGGAAGGATTCCTCACTAGGAGTAGGTCTTAACGAGGAAGATCTAAGAAGTTTTTTATTCTCGATAGTTGATCATTAAACTAGTATTCGATGCTGAATTCAGCTTGAATCCTACAAGCCCCCTCCGTTGATACCATACATGCTCCTACAGGGTTCTCTAAGGTGCATACCTTGTTAAACAAAGGACATTCGTTTGGGTTAATGACACCCCTAAGCACCTCTCCACATCTACAGCTACTTTCCAACGGAGACATTTGATAATTTGCATCTACAAGTATATCCTCGAATTGTTTAGAAGCATCATGTGAAGAATATTTCTCTTTAATTCCCATTAAAGACGCTGGGACATCTGGGATTCCCCTCCAATCACCATCCCTATTAAGGAATACCTCTTCCATAACCTTTTTAGCTCTAAGGTTCCCATCCTCTGAAACCACCCTGCTGTATTCGTTCTCAACAATCGGTTCCCCTCTAAGGTTTTGAAGGACGAGGTTGTAAACCGAGATCGTCATGTCTAGTGGTTCAAAACCAGAAATGACCTGCGGAATCTTAAATTTCCTCCTTATCTCATCATATGGTTTCGTGCCTATTATGACACTCACATGTCCTGGTTCAATCAATCCTTGTAGCTTTGTTTCTCCCATTGTCAGAAGTTTTACCATAGCAGGTACAAAACGTCTATGGCAACTAAACACATAGAAGTTTTCAGGTAAGTCTTCGCTCATTAGCGTTATAGCTGTATTAGGCGCTGTTGTCTCAAATCCGATTGCCATGAAAATTACGTCTCTCTTTACCACTTTAGCGATATTAAGAGCTTCCTCTATACTGTAAACTACTCTTATGTCGCAGCCTTCTTCCTTTAGTTGCATAAGGGATTTTTTATTAACAGGGACCTTTATGCAGTCCCCATAGACAGCTACAGTCTTCCCGTTTTCTGCAAGCGCCATAACTTTAACAAACTCATCAGCTGTTGTGACACAGACAGGGCAACCTGGTCCTGACTTTACAGTGATACCTGCATTAATATATAGGCTGTCAAGACCATATCTAACAAGTGTCTCCTGGTGTGTGCCACAGGCATGCATAAATTGAAATCGTTTTTTGTAGTTCGCAACCTTCTCTATTATTCCTCTAATAAGCCGGGCGTCTCGAAGGTCCTCCATTAAGTAACCTCTCCTTAGCGTGAAAATATCTCGTTTGCGAGCTTGATAGTCTTCTTCGCCTCCCTCTTATTAACTTTGGAGATGGCAAAGCCGGCATGAACGATAACATAATCTCCAACTCTAGCATCAACCAAGGATAGGTTCGCCTCTCTAAATACGCCTCCAAAGTCAACCTTACCTCGATCGCCGTTTTTTTCAATAACTTTCCCAGGGATAGCTAAACACATAGCACTGCGATTTTCCACATTTAGCCGTTATATATAAATTTCCTATTAGATCGTTTAATTACTTGTTTTCTCATTAAGCTATAAAGCAGTTTTTATTAGGTATCCTAAGTGTTCCTTAATTCTTTAAATAAACCACAAACTGATTCAAAGAACTTGTCTTTAATTTACCTACATCTACTTCATAATCCATTTGCCTACAACATACGCCTGACCGAGTGAAATGCACCCATCACCTGGAGGAGCATACTTGTGCTTATGCAGTTTCAATTCGTTAGATTCAATCATGTCCTTTACGACTCTTGAAATGTGCTCATTATAGAAGACGCCTCCTGAAATCGATATATCCTTTACTCCATGCTCTCTAGCTTTAATTGCTGCCAACTCACTTATTCCTCTAGCCAAGTATTCCTCCCCAGCGTAGGCGAGTTCTGCTGGCGATACCTTCCCAAGTTGGAGGAAGATCTCCTCAATAAGCCTTGTAGTTTTCACTGTGTTCTTCTCGATGACTGGGTCTACCTTAAATGTTCCTTTAGCATTTAAAGCAAAGCTTTCCAACTTCATAGCGGGCTCTCCCTCGTACGTCCTTATGTCACATACATCTAGGAGTGTTGATATTGCGTCCAGGATTCTGCCTGTGCTCGATGTTAGTATGTAGTCCCTGCTCTTTAGCTTCTTAGAGAGGATCTTAATCTCTTCTGCTCCGTATGGGAATTTTGACAAGTTCGCTGATGCCCACCTGTTATCGTACCCTAATTTGGAGAGTATCGCTAAGACCATTCTTGCGGGATATTTTGCTGCAAGATCTCCTCCGAGATAGGGTTGCTCCTCCAAATGTCCAACCCTAATCATCTTATCCCTATCACAAAGCAGGATCTCGCCTCCCCACGCGTTTTTGTCTGACCCATATCCGTATCCATCTAATGCTATCCCTATTGATTGTTCTAGTTCGTTTTCTGCCATTATTGAAGCAATGTGGGCGTGATGGTGTTGTATTGGAAAGTTAGGAATACCCTTTTCTTTTGACAATTCTTGGGCATAAACTGTTGTATTAAATGTTGGGTGGAGATCGTGAGCTATCGCTATTGGCTTAGATGCTGAAAGTCTAAGTATTCTTGTTAGAGCGTACTTATAGCTATCTAATGTTTCAAGGTTCTCTACGTCACCTATATACTGCGTAAGATATGCTCTATTTGATGAGATAACACAGCCGGCCACGTTTTGCTCAGCCCCTAAACCTATAGTGTCCTTTACACCTTCCAAGTTAAGCGGTTCAGGCGTGTATCCTCTTGAACGTCTAATGAAGTAGAATCCATCACCCACTTTACGAATGACTGAATCATCACATCTGTGTAGGATCCTCCTGTTATGTATTAGAAAGAAGTCAACTATGTTGGAAAACTTCTTAATTGCTTCTTTTTCCTCAGCAACTATCGGCTCAGAAGGCAGGTTCCCACTTGTCATGATGTACACATCTGTTTTTGACCTGCTAAAGAGTAGAAGATGTACCCCAGAATATGGTAGCATAACGCCTATGTTATGAAGCCCAGGGCTCACCATTTTTGAAAGCCTGCTCTCTTTTTTGAGTTTAAGAAGGACAATTGGCTTTGCTGCTGAAGAAAGTAATCTCTCCTCCTCCTCTTTAACTTCAGCGAACTCTTTTACCGTATTTAAATCCTTTGCCATGACTGCGAAGGGTTTCTGTTCACGGTGTTTCCATTTCCTTAATTGCGCAATTGAATCATCTAGGTAAGCAGAAAGAGCTATATGAAACCCCCCAATCCCTTTTATCGCCACTATTTTTCCAAGGTCAATAAGATTTGCAGCATTAATAATGGGGTCGCCTGTGACGGGAATGCCATCTTTATTATAGAGTTTCAAAAAGGGACCGCACACCTTACACGCTATGGTCTCAGCGTGAAATCTTCTATCCATGGGGTTTTCATATTCATGCGCACAATTCTTACACATTGAGAAGTCTCTCATCGTGGTGTTCCTTTTATCATATGGATGTCTCTCTATAATAGTGTATCTCGGTCCACAATTTGTGCAGGTGATAAAGTGGTATCCAAATCTCCTATTTCTAGGGTCGAAGAGTTCGCGAGCACAATCCTCACAGATTCCAAGATCTGGTGGAATTAAGGACGCACTTTCCCTCTCTTTATGTTCACTTTTCAAAATAACGAACTTCGAGTAACCCTTCTCTTCATTGAAGTCTTGTTTTTTAAAGGTATCGATGCGAGAAAACTTTGGTTTTTCAAAGTATAGGTCTTTTACAAACTTGTCGATATTCTCCCTCTCCCCTTCTACCTCGATCTCAACTGTGCCGTCGCCCATATTTTTAGCGTAGCCAGTTAGACTATTCTTAAGAGCTGTTCGGTAAACGAAAGGTCTGAATCCTACGCCTTGAACTATCCCAGAAACTGAAATTCTGCTCCTCATGCCGTACACCCTCTTCAATAACCCTATTTTTAACTTATGCCCTTATATTAAACTGTATTAAGACCCTCCATTCTTTTTTAACAAGTTTAATATAGAAAATCTAAAAACATTTTCACAAAATAGTTGTAATGTTAGAGAAAAACGACAAGAGTAACTACCGTTTCAAAAAGAATATAAGTGATATAAAACAGCTTTAGGGTTATTTAACCTAACCTGTCAAATATACATTAATACATCTGCTATTTAATGGAATAACAGGCAAGTTTAATGGTGATCTAATTTATTTCTAACCTTTTTAGATCTTTTCTGTTATAGAAAACCCATTTCCCCTTTTTTCTACGCTTTATAAGGCCTGCATTTTCTAGGATTTTTAGGTGGTGAGAAGTTGTTGGTTGGGTCAGATCGAGTGCGATCATGATTTCGCAAACGCACATCTCTCTCACCTTTAAAAGTTTTAGAATTCTCAATCTAGTTGTGTCAGCTAATGCCTTAAAGATTTTCTCCTTTTTCTCTTCAACTTTCCCAATTCTCGCAACTTTGTTTGCAAGTTGTTTTAGTTCCATAGCATATTTTGATGGATCACCTTTGCAAAGCCCAGAAGTTAATAGTCGTGTGAGTCTCATGTCAACAGTTTCTTTCGGCATTTTAGATGTTAAAAAATAAGAAGTTGCTTATTTAAATATTTACATTCGAATTTTATCTTGAATATTTCTGTCTTAGTTCCCTTAAGATCTTCCTAAGCTCTTCTGTTGATGGGAAGTTTATTGCATTACTTGGGCACATTTTAGCACAAGATTGGCATCCGACGGCGCATTCGTATGGGTTCTTGACTATTGGGCGAGGTTCATTTCCTTCAACGCCATATACGTTATGTGGGCACATCTTCACACAAGTCAGACATCGAATGCATTTCTCATAGTTTATTGATGGGAACCAAGGTATTTCTTCACGTGGAATTTCCATAATCTCACCAGATTTCGCACTCTCTTAGACCTTCTAAGCACTTGCTTTACTTAGTACTTTATTAACAGTTTCTTCTACCTTCTTCATAGCTTCTTCTGTTCCCATGTTCCTCAAATCCAGTGAAACTAATTGCTTCTCGATGTCTAAACCTTTTGATGCAAAAATTTCCTTGAACATCTTATTCTGCATCTTAGGATCGCACGCACCAACAACATATACTATGTCTTTTCTGTTTTCTTTTAGATAGTCTTTCCAAAATCTATCGCCATCGTCAACACATAATTGTGGATGTACTATCGCGTATTCAACGTCTAATTCGCGTCTGACGAAATTTATAAGTTTCCAAAGGTCGAGTTTTGTAAAACCTGGGCATTCTCCTGTACAGATACACATTATAAATCGTGGTTTCTCAACCATATGCATCACTTTAACTTTTAGCCAATCATATTAACGTATTTAAATATATCGAATTATAGTGACTAACGCATGTTTTTTATTAAAAATAAGCATATTCTTTGGTAAGTAGAAGTTTGATTTGGCATGCTCTCTTGATAAGGTGGAAAGAATATCTTGAAGGGGTTGAGCTCTTCTGACCTAAGTCATAACGGTTAGAGTTGGGCTTCTTTAATTATTATTTCTGATATCTTCTTAATATCCCCATTGTAAATGTCAAGTGTTGGAACCTTTTGCAGATACTTTGAAATTATTATTTCATAGTTTATTTTCTTTCTAGCTTTTTCTGCAATTTCCATGTGCCTTAATGACCCTGCTGCAACTGCTGTTGTACAACACATACGTCCTTTATCCATGTTCGTAAGTAGAACACCGGTCGCTTGTTCAACCTGTCCAACATTGGCTGCGCCATCACAAACCCAAATAACATTTTCATGTTCAGCAGACTTTAACAATCTTCAAGTATTTTAAGCTCTTTCTTTTCCTCTTTTGCTTAATTGTCACCTTCTTTAAATTATAGTTATAAGCTGGTATTTGAATTTTGTCCAAACCTAACTTTTCTCCCGGAAAGTGATGATATTGCCAGTTTATTCTTTTAGCTCTGACTGTTATTTTTAGTAGAAAGATTTAAAAAGTGCAGAGGTCTTAGCGGGAGAGGGTTTACGGCCATAGTAAAAAAGGCTTGGATTGTTCTTGAGGATGGTTCTGTTCACGAAGGCAGGTCTTTTGGTTACCAAAAAAACGTTATTGGTGAAGTAGTTTTCACAACTGGAATGGTTGGCTATACCAAGTCACTCACAGACCCATCTTACAGAGGGCAGATACTTATGTTCACTTATCCTTTGATAGGTAATTATGGTGTTGCCAGCTACCGTAATATAGACAAGTTTGGGATTCCAAGGTATTTTGAATCTGATTCGATTAAAGCTCAGGGGGTGATTGTCCACGAATACTGTCAAACACCATCCCACTGGGCTTCGGTTCAGAGCATTCATGAATGGTTGTACCAAGAGCAAGTTCCAGGTGTCTACGATGTTGACACTAGGGGTCTAACGCAGAAGATAAGAGTCAAGGGTGTTATGATGGGTGCAATAGTTGTAGGCGAAAAACCTGATAAGGGGTTTGAACTGCTCAGCAAGTCAAAGAAATATGGTGAAATCAACTTCGTTGAAGAAGTAAGCATAAAGGCTCCTAAAGTATATGGTGTAAATGGTAAAACTATCGTGTTGGTTGATTATGGTGTAAAAAACAACATCATAAGAAGTCTTCTCGTCAGAGGATTCAAGGTTATCCGGGTGCCGTATAGTTACACCACAGATGAAATTTTAAGTTTTAAGCCTGATGGTGTCGTTTTAAGCAATGGCCCTGGGGACCCTAAGCAGATGTCTGATTCCGTGAAAGAAATCAAACGTCTGATCGAATCTTATGAAAGACCAATTTTAGGTGTCTGCCTTGGCAATCAGATTCTTGGTTTAGCTTTGGGTGGTAATACATACAAATTGAAGTTTGGACATAGAGGACAGAATAAGCCAGTTCGAGATTTAGAGAATAATAAGTGTTACATCGTTAGTGAAAACCATGGCTACGCTGTTGACGGCGCGTCTTTAGAGAATACCGATTACAAGGTTTGGTTAAAGAACATCGACGATGGTACTATTGAAGGGTTGAAGCATAAGAATCTTCCCATTTTCAGTACACAATTCCATCCTGAAGCGTCCCCAGGCCCTTACGACACAACATTTGTCTTTGACATGTTTGCAAAAATGGTGAATTGTTAAATGCCAAAGTTCGAATCTGTAAAGAAGGTGTTAGTGATCGGATCAGGTCCAATACAGATATCAATGGCTGGCGAATTCGATTACTCTGGGACACAAGCTTTAAAGGCTCTTAAAGAAGAAAGAATTGGAACTATTCTCATCAACTCTAACATTGCCACCATTCAAACAGATGAAAAGTTAGCCGACAGAGTATACCTTCTACCAACTACACCAGAATACGTCGAAAAGGTGATAGAAAAAGAGAGACCAGACGGTGTTCTTTTAGGGTTTGGCGGTCAGACCGCACTGAACTGCGGTTTTGAACTTTATCGAAAAGGTGTGTTCCAAAAGCATGGTGTTCGTGTTCTTGGCACAAGTGTGGAGAGTATAAACATTACGTCAGATAGACAGCTCTTTAGGAAGACTATGGAAGAAGTTTCTCTTCCTGTTCTAGCGAGTGAAGCGGTTACAAATGTGAAGGATGCTCTGAGGATAGCTGAACGCATTGGTTACCCTGTGATCGTCAGAGTTGCGTATAATCTTGGAGGGAGAGGAGGTGGTGTAGCCTACAACCAACTAGAATTAGATGAAATTGTGAGTAAGGGTTTGGCTAATAGTTACATTGGTCAAGTATTGATAGAGGAATATATAGGAAAATATAAGCAGATAGAATACGAAGTTGTAAGAGACTACGATGACAACGCCATAACGGTCTGCAATATGGAAAACGTCCTAGGCATGCGGGTGCACACAGGGGACAACTTTGTAGTCTCACCATCTCAGACTCTAACAAACGACGAATATCACATGTTAAGAGATGCTTCGATCAAGGCGACTAGAGCGAGTAAGATTGTAGGTGAATGCAACGTACAATTAGCTCTTGACCCTAAGTCAAATAACTACTTCGTCATTGAAATTAACCCGAGGCTCTCACGATCTTCAGCACTCGCTTCTAAGGCTACAGGGTACCCGCTAGCCTATATAGCGGCAAAGCTAGCGATTGGTTACACTCTTCCTGAAATCATGAACAAGGTTACAAATGTTACCAGTTCTTTCTTTGAACCCGCCCTAGATTATGTTGTCATAAAGGTTCCCAGATGGGATTTATCGAAGTTCGGATTTGTTGATAGAAGGCTGAGAACCCAGATGAAGTCTGTCGGAGAGGTGATGGCTATCGGCAGAACGTTTGAAGAAGCGATTCAAAAGGCGATGAGGATGTTAGACGTCGGATTTGACGGCTTGACCACAGAATTAGAAGGCGAATCCTTGGATGAAGTAGAAAACGCGTTGGTGATGCCAACCGACTCTATACTACTTAATATTGTGAAGGCGCTTAAACTAGGCATTAGTGTAGAGAGAATTTGCAAACTGACTTGGATAGATAGATGGTTTGTTGAAAAGATAAAGAACATTGTTGACATGGAAAAAGAACTCTCTAAAGTCAAAGAACTAAGAGAAGAATGTTGTGAGGTAATTAGACGAGCTAAGAAGATCGGTTTCTCAGATAGCCAAATATCTAAAGTTACAAATATAAAGGAAGAAGAGATTCGAGCTTTCAGAAAAAGGTTTGGCATCATCCCTGTTGTTAAGCAGGTAGATACTCTCGCAGCAGAATGGCCTGCTAAGACGAACTACCTCTACCTCACTTATGGAGGGGATAAAGACGACGTGAGCTTTGCTAACGATAAGAAGAAAGTAGTTGTTTTAGGGGCGGGCACATATAGGATAGGTAGTAGTGTTGAATTCGATTGGTCAACCATGAACCTTGTGTGGGCACTTAAAAGACACAACATAAATGAAACCATCGTTGTGAACTGTAACCCAGAGACAGTTTCAACAGACTACGACATGAGCGACAAACTATACTTTGAAGAAATAACTTTCGAGCGTGTTCTCGACATATACGATAAGGAGAAGCCTTTAGGTGTCGTGACATGTGTCGGCGGGCAGACTGCGAATAACCTTGCACCAAAGCTAGCAAAGGTCAATGTTAGAATCCTAGGGACAAAGGGGGAAGATGTTGATAGAGCTGAAGATAGAGTCAAGTTCAGTTCACTACTAGACAAACTGGACATACCACAGCCTCCTTGGGCCAAGTTCACTTCTATAGAAGAAGCAAAAAGGTTTGCTGAAAGCCTAGGCTATCCTGTTATGGTTAGACCGTCCTATGTCTTAGGTGGGTCTGTCATGAAGGTGGCTTGGAACCACTGGCAGCTTGAAGACTTTTTGAAAAGAGCTGCAAAGGTCACAAAAGATTATCCTGTAACAGTTAGCAAGTTTATAAGTGGTGCGATGGAGGTCGAGGTAGACGGTGTGTGTGATGGCGAACACACGTTTATCGGCGCTATAATAGAACACCTTGAACCTGCAGGAATACACTCAGGTGACGCTACAATGACTATTCCAACACAGAGGCTTTCAAAGAAACACGTTGAGGAGATAAAAGATTATACAAGGCGAATAGCACGGGAGTTGAAAATAGTTGGGCCATTTAATATACAATATCTTGTGAAGGGGCTTGAGGTTAGTGTGATAGAATGTAATCTGAGGGCTAGTAGGTCGATGCCATTTGTATCAAAAGTTAAAGGGGTCAATTTGATGGATGAAGCAGCGAAAGCACTTTTGGGAATTGGAATAGAAGATACCGATGAAAAAGACGTTCCACACGTTGGTGTTAAGACTCCACAGTTTTCGTTTATGCAGGTTGATGGTGCAGACCCCATATTAGGAGTTGAGATGAAATCCACAGGTGAAGCCGCATGCATAGGTGAAAGCTTTTACGAAGCGTTACTGCTAGCTTACTCTGCCGTAGGGTTAAAGATTCTTAAACCAAATCACGGTGGAAACATCTTTGTAAGCGTAAGTACTGATTCGAGAAGAGATGAAGTTGAGCCTTTAATAAGACAACTACTGTGGCTTGGATTTAATATATACTGTACACCTGGAACAGCTACGTACTTCAAGAATAAGGGATTAAATGTTAAAGTTCTTCATAAGGTAAGTGAGAAGAAAGAGCCAAATGTGTTAAGTTATATCCTGAACAGAAAGATAGACATGATAATAAACATCCCTGAAACAGAAAGGTTAGACACCTTCCAAAGTGTTTTAGACGACGAATATGCTATAAGAAGGAAGGCTGTAGAGATGGGGATACCAGTGGTGACTGTTCCAAGAGTGCTTGAAGAAGTCATCCAAGGAATAAGGAGGGTAAAAAGTTTTAACATAAAATCCTTGCAAGAATACCATCAAGTAGGGTTCAATATTTTTTTAAAAAAAAGTTAAGAAAAGATTTAAATAAACATTCACTTTAGAACATGGTATGAAAATATTCGGACCCAACTTCAAATATGTGTTACTAATCTTCTTATTATCCTTAACAACTATGATCCCTGTAACTTACGGTGCCACTGAGACACTGACCGGACCGAACACATTCTTTGACACATATTATTCTGTGCCATTCTTTCTACTTGAATCCCCAGATGGATTTAACGGGAGAACGATCCTCTATGAGGAATGGGCGTTTGCAATAAGAGATGTTGACACGCCGACTGGAAAGGCTGGATTAAAAGACTTCGAACTCTTCGCAGTAAGTTATTTTGTTTATGGTTACGACCAAGAAGAAGGATACTTCGCAGAAACCATAGTCTTTGGGACCCTAGAATATGTAGAAGATGGGGAAGGATATAGTTATTGGATTCCAAATGAAGAATACAAAGTATCAGGAGGAGGGTCATTTACAGTTAGGCCTGTAGTTGGTCCTGACTACAATGATTGGGAGAGGGTTGTTTTCAAGCTTACTGGCACAGACAGCTATGGTTCGAAGGTTTTGATAAGTGGAACGTATACTTGTGCAAGTGGTCCACCAGTATACTATATTAATCTGATGATAAAGTTGACAGGCCAAGTTTTCGAAGCCGACTGGGAAAATGACCAATGGGTTCCAACTGGGAGGGTAGAAACGCATACCCTCAAACTTAATGGCTATCCATCTGATTACTACTATCTCTCACCTTGGTATGTGTGGGCTTACGCATATCCTGATCAGCTAATGTGGTTCCCAGGATACTGGCCTATTTATGACTAAACCCCTCTATTTTTTTATTTTACATTTAGAAATTAAATTATATGAGTAAAATAAATAATGCATGTTAAATCTCATATTTTAAGCAAGAGTTTAAGTTACTGATTTAAACAAATTAAGTGAGCTCAAGGTTTGACTCTAAAAGGTCTGTTTTTAAGTCTAATAGTTACTTTGTAGAAGCACCTTAAAAGACGAGTTTGGAAGGGGTTGTCGTCAAAAACTTAAGTTCTTACTTTAAATATCAAGGGAGTGAAAGGTTGCATGGTTATCAAACTATTCAACACAATGGGTAGACGTAAGGTGGTCTTTAGACCATTAAAGGATAAAAAAGTTGGTTTATACTGTTGTGGTCCAACTGTGTACGATTATCCTCATATTGGGAACATGAAGACATATGTGAACGAAGACGTTCTCAGAAGGGTTTTAGAGTTAAATGGTTACAAGGTTACTCATGTTATGAATGTTACCGACGTCGGCCACTTGACAAGCCAGGCTGATACAGGAGAGGATAAAGTTGAGATGGCTGCGAGGATAAAGAGAACGAACGCGTACGAGATTGCGCGTTTTTTCGCAGAGGCCTTCTTTAAAGACTGTGACCTCCTTAACATTTTAAGGCCCACTATTATAGTTAAGGCTACAGATCACATAAGTGACATGATAGAGTTCATAAAGAAGTTAGAAGAAAAAGGGTATACTTATAGAATTGAAGGCGATGGAATATACTTTGATACTTCAAAGTTTAAAGCATATGGTAAGCTAACTGGGATGAATTTTAAGAAGTTAAATAAGTACCTTAAAGCTGGTGCGCGAGTTGATGTGGTACCTGGTAAAAAGAGCATCACAGACTTTGCTCTCTGGAAGTTCTCTCCAAAGGACGTCAAAAGACAGATGGAATGGGATTCACCTTGGGGTGTGGGCTTCCCTGGATGGCATATTGAATGCAGTGTCATGAGCATGAAATATCTAGGGGATACCTTCGACATACATTGTGGTGGAGTAGACCATATTCCCATACATCATAGTAACGAGATCGCACAAAGTGAAGCAGTAACAGGTAAAAGGTTTGTGAAATACTGGGTACATTGTGAGCATGTGCTTGTTGAAGGAAAGAAGATGTCTAAGTCGCTCGGAAACTATTACACGTTAAAGGATGTCTTGGATAGAGGGTACACTTGGAGGGAGGTGAGATACTTGTTTATTTCAGCTCATTATAGGAGACAGCTGAACTTCACCTTCGAGGGGTTAAATGCTGCGAAGGCATCGGTTAAAAGAATCATCGACTTCCTAAAGAAACTTAAGCAGGTAGAAAAAGGTGCAGGCACCAAAAAGTTCAACTCATTATTGGCTAAAACTAAGAAGGAGTTTCTCTACGCAGTAAACGATGATCTTAATTTGCCAAAGGCTTTAGCGATAGTATTCAAATTCATTGCGTATGTTAACAAGATGATAGAGTTGAGGCAGTTAACCGGTGGGGATGCCGAAAAGGCCATAAAGTTAATACTTTGGTTCGATAACGTTCTTGGATTAAAGTTAAACGATTACCTTGTCGAAGAAGTTCTTCCTGATGAGGTAAGAGCGCTTATTGATTCAAGGGAAAGGGCTAGGCAAGCAAAAGACTTTGAGCTAGCTGATCGAATAAGAGAAACCATAAGAGAAAAATACGGCATAATACTTGAGGACACAAAGGACGGGACTCGATGGAGAAGAATCAGCAGATAAAGAATCTTCCCCATTTCTTGAATAGAAATCACTTTAGAATTAAATCTTCGACCTATCTTAAGGTAAAGCTTAGAAACATTCAACCCATATCAAGAAGACTCTGTAACCCTCCTTTTATCAGAGTTTTTAAATTAAAAAGGAAAGATATAAATAGTAAGCTAACAAAATAGTTTTGCCGTTCGGTCAGGAAAAGGATGGGTTCGCTGATAGAAGATGGCATCAGGGTAGGACTTGGTGCCTGGCGCCAGCCAGTGAACGGCTAAACGAGTAGAATAGAGTTGGGGGGAACCTCAAACCTTCCGAATCGTTTGGTCGTGGGCAAACCTAGAAGATGGTGAGAAGGTGAAAGCTAAGTAACCGTCTTCAAAGGAAAGCCACATCCGTCCTGAAAACTGAACGGAAGTTACCACCTATTATTCCTATTAATGATTAAACTGCTGTAACTGGAGCATTACCATAATCCTTAACAACATAGTTTCAACTTATCAGACCGGCTTCCCCTTTTTGTCATAATCTATTGCTTAAAGTTGTTTGTATTAAACCTTAGAATATTTTAGTTTGTGGCTAATATCTTTATTAGTGAATTAGTGTAATATTAAACTAGATCAGAACCTTTATAATGGCTGTGAAGGAGAGTTGCGCATCTGATGTAGTAGTGAGCTTGTTCTCCTTCTTATTATCACTTTTTCTTCGTACTTGCTGATACGAGTGAGATAACGTCTCTATCTCTGAGCTTGTAAGTGATAGGTAGTCTAATTCCATCTCGACAATCGATTCCATAGAGTAATCCTTTTGCGAGAGCAGAGTGAACCTCTTTAGCTAGGTCTGCTATTGTCGAACCATAAGGCATTAAATGCACATCAGGGAGGACGTTTCCATCTTTATCCGATAGAGTCTTTTGGTCATATACAGGATATACTGTACTCATCTTTAGCAGTTTAAAGACCGCTACATTAAGTGCAAATTGGACACCTGTGTGGAAGTATTGGCTAAGAATGACCTTTCTGATAAAGTTTAAAGCCCATTTTTGTTTATCTGTTAGTTTGCTGGGTTCTATTGTTTTAAACCTCTCTTCCCCAGGTATGTACTTTATGTAGCCTTTCTGTTCCGCTCTCCTTAGTGTCAACTCCGCCTCAGCACTTGAGGGTATAACAATCATGTCTGAATACTCCTCACATATTCTCCCAAAATTTCCTTCTGCATGTGGGAGGTCCATCTTATTCGCAACAATGATCGTTGGTTTGGAAACATCTCGAAGTGTCCAAGCGAAATCCTTTGTATCCTTTTCATTCCAGTTCAAATAGTCCTTTCTTATTAACCCTGTCTCTTCAAGTGCTTGGAGGACGTGCTCTTTTTTAACACCTATACCTTGCATGAAACCCTCAACTGAGGTTGCGAGGTCAACGTCCCGTTTCAGATCTCTTTCTATCCTATCTTGGTTAGTGAGAATTAATTTAAGATACCACATGACAAGTTCTTCCTCAATATCTCCTATATCTGCTACTGGGTCTCCTGTCCCTGGTTCAGCTATTCTACCCTCCGCATCAACCGAACCAGATGCGTCAACGATATGAATTAGTGCATCGGATTGCGCGGCGACCGAAAGAAACAGGTTCCCAAGGCCCTTTCCCATCCATGCTCCTTTTATTAAACCTGGTAAGTCGACTAGTTCGATTGGTATGAATCTCCAGCCGTCTTCACATCTCGAATTTTTTGGGTTGTCTTTGACACCGAATTCTTTGTGCACACATAGAGTTACGACGTGAGCGACACCAAAGTTCGGTGCTTTTGTGGTGAAAGGGTATGTCGATACCTCTGCGCTTTGTAAGGTTGCGGAATTGAAGAACGTCGTCTTACCTGTGTTTGTCTTCCCAATTAACCCAATTTTTACTGGCATTTTGCATCTTAAGATGTTGCTGTACTCCTATTTTATCCTTTTTAGTAGTTAAGCTTTTTAATTTTTTATGAAAGGTTTTAAGAATTTGTTAAGCGCTTGTTTTATTTAATCACAATCACCGTTTAGAAAATGATTCATGCTAAATTTAATTAGTTCCAATCTATAACAGTTTGTGTTTAGAGCGATGGTGAGGTTTGACCGGTCGAGTCTCCGTATCAATGAACGATGCAATACTTGTTGGCTATAGAGATAAAACTTATGCTTTAGACCCGCGCTCACCGGTTGATGCACACTACATCTTTATGTCGCACGCGCATATCGATCATTTATATGGAGGAGTAACCAAAAACTTAATCGCTTCAGAGGAAACCGTTAAACTAGCGAGAGCGAGAGGGTTTGATCTACCAGACCCTATTCAGAATCAAGAAGTCGAACTTCTTAACTCAGGACATATTGTGGGTTCAAAATCGTTCTTAATTCCTGATGAAGTCTTTTATACAGGTGACATGGCTCTCCGTCCTAGAGCGTTTCTTAAAGCACCAAAGCTTCCGAAGGCGAAGGCTCTCATAATTGAGGCCACATATGGCCATAGACGATACTCCTTTCCTTCACCAGCTTCTGTTGTGGCTGAAGCTAATAAGGCCATATCAGAAATGTTCTCAAGGGGTATCCCTGTGATCCTCTGCGGGTATGCTCTAGGTAAGGCTCAAGTATTATCGTATCTTTTTTCTACATGGTCTCCGATCTTCGTTCATGAATCTGTTGGTAAGATGAATGAAGTGTGTTGTAGTTTAGGTGTGCCACTAGATTCGCACAAAAGCTATTCAAAAGCTAAGGACGAAGGTCTCTTGAAGAAGAGGCCTTGGATACTTATAGCTCCTTCCTCGTTATTAAGGAGTGGGTTAATCTCCTCATTGAGAAAAAAGTATGGTGCTGTAACATTTTCTTTCTCTGGATGGGCTGTTGACAAATGGTTTAACGGCATGAGCCATATAGATTATCCTTTCCCTCTTAGTGATCATTGCGACTATAACGATTTAGTTAAAGTTGTGAAGAGAGTTGATCCGGAGAAGGTCTACACCGTCCACGGCTATGCTAAAGAATTCAGCCAAGCGTTAAGGCGCTTAGGCTACGATGCTCATTCTCTTTCGAGTCATCAATCTAATTTAGTAGACTTTAGTGAATAGTATGGTGGTCTCTTACTCACAAGAGAGGTACGAGCTAGAGCAAATCATACCGATGCTCGAACCTGAGCTTGGAAGATGGCTTGGTAGGTTCAAATCTCTTACTCCTCCACAAAAGTATTCAATCGTCTCTATAATGCAAGGGAAAAGTACATTGATCGCTGCGCCTACAGGCTCTGGGAAGACCCTTGCAGTCTTTTTAAGTATTATTAATACTTTGCTGAAGATGGGTAAAGAAGGTAAGCTAGAGGACAAGGTTTACTGCATCTATATTTCCCCGCTTAAAGCACTCGACTATGACATTGAAAAGAACCTTAACCAACCACTCGAAGCCATATATCGTTATGCTGAAAAGGAGAACAGTTACATTCCGCAAATAAGGGTTGGTGTCAGGACTGGGGATACATCACAAGCCGAGCGAGTCAAGATGCTCAAGAAACCCCCTCACATCCTCGTTACCACCCCTGAAAGTGTTGCAATTCTTTTAGTGGCACCAAAGTTCAGGGAGAATCTAAAATCTGTCAAATGGGTAATAGTTGATGAAATTCACGAAATCTGTAATAATAAACGTGGTGTGCACCTTTCCCTTAGTCTAGAACGTTTGCAGGCCCTAGCTTTAGACAAAATTGTGCGAATAGGTCTATCTGCCACGATCCACCCCATAGAGGAGGTTGCCAGGTACTTAGTTGGTTATAATAAAGACGGTACAGAAAGAGATTGTACTGTAGTGGATACAAGATTTGTCAAACCAATAGAGCTGAAAGTTCTTTGTCCAGTTAAAGATCTAGTCCACACAAATGCATCGAAAGCTTCGTATAAAATGTACAAGTTAATCACAGATCTGATAAGCTTACATAAAACTACGCTAATATTCACTAACACCAGATCAGGGACAGAACGCGTCGTATACCAGCTTTCGAAGCTGAAGGTAGTAGATGGTGACGAATTAGCTGCGCACCACGGTTCTTTATCAAAAGAACTGAGAAGGGATATCGAAGATCGGTTGAAGCATGGGTTGATGCGTGCTGTTGTAACTAGTACTTCATTAGAGCTTGGTATTGATGTTGGAAGTATAGAGGGTGTCGTCCAAATAGGCTCTCCCAAATCAGTATCTAAGTGCCTTCAGAGGGTTGGTAGGTCGGGTCATTCTCTGAAAAAGGTCTCAAAAGGGTACCTTATACCGTTGGAAAGAGATGACTTGATGGAGGACGCGGTAATAGTAAGCGAAGCTAAGAAGGGTTCCCTTGATAGGGTTCATATCCCTAAGAACTGCTTAGACGTGCTTTCGCAGCATGTAGTCGGTATGGCAATAGAACGGAGATGGGGTGAGGAAGCTGCGTACGAACTGGTGAAGAGTAGCTACAATTATAGAGATCTCCCTTATTCTGTCTTTAAAAGCGTTCTTAAGTACTTAAGTGGAGGGTATGAGCAGCTTGAGGGACATCGCGTATATGGAAAGATATGGTATGACGATGTAGAAAAGGTCTTTGGAAGAAGAGGTATACTTATTAGAGTAATCTACTCAACCAACATAGGCACTATCCCAGAAAACGTCCACGTCAAGGTTCTAACTCTTAACAATAGGTGGGTTGGTATGATTGAAGAGGAATTTTTGGAACGACTTAGGCCCGGTGACGTGTTCCTGTTAGGAGGTAAGCCATATGAATTCAAGTACTCTAAGGGGCTAACTGCTTACGTGACTCCTGCAGAGGGGGAGAAGCCGACCGTTCCAACATGGTTTAGTGAAATGCTACCTTTAAGCTTTGACACAGCTGAATCAATAGGGCGATTCAGGGAAAAAGTCTTTTCCATGCTTGATTTAAAAGTGCCAAAGAAGCAAATTTTAGAAACAATATCAAAAGAAACATCTTCAGATTCCTATGCGAGTGAATCAATATACTCGTACTTTAAAACACAAATCGACTTCTTAAATTACCTAAGAGTCAAGGAAAGGCATTCAGATAAAGTTATCATGGTAGAGAACTATGTAGGTGAAAGAAGGGAGCAAAACTTCATCTTCCACACAGTCTTCGGGAGGAGAGTCAACGAAGCTCTCTCGAGGATATATGCTTATGTGATAACCAAATATGCTAAGAGAAATGTCTCGGTCACGATTACAGATTCTGGTTTCATACTTACCATCCCAAGGCACATTCCTTTGGACATAAGAAAGATAGTAAACATTGTTTCAAAGGAAAACGCTCGACACTTGCTGATAGAAGCTATAAAGAATACTGAACTCCTAAGACGAAGATTTAGGCATTGCGCAAGTAGAGCCCTTATGGTTTTGAGGAACTACAAAGGCCACGAGATAACAGTCAATAGGCAACAGAGCAATGCACAGCTTTTGATGCAGATAGTTGAAGAATTCGAAGACTTCCCTGTGCTCCAAGAAGCATACCGTGAGATAATCGAGGACCTAATGGATGTTGAGAACGCATTAAGAATAATAGACGATGTCGAGCTTGGAAGGAGAAGGTTCATCTTTTTACCCCAATGCGACTTGCCTTCTCCATTCTCACATGACATGTTACTCTCAGGGTATAGTGATATGGTTTTAATGGAGGACAAAAAAGCTCTACTTAAGGCTTTATATGATGAAGTTGTCTCGAGGGTAAAAGAACAACAAAAGAAGAACCTGGCCAAAGAATAAATAACTCTTGAGAAACTATGCTCATCAAGTCTAGGTCAGATGATAAGTTTAACTAAGCGGATTAAGATCGTTGACCCATGGCCAGCCTTGCTTCTAGACGACTCTACCATGGTGGTTGCAGACTTACATTTTGGGATTGAGGATGAACTGGAATCGTTGGGGATTCATATCCCTACATCGGTTGCCCATAGGATAATGAATACGATCTTAACTCCTTTAAAGAAGTTAGGCCTAAATAAACTAATAGTTCTCGGTGATATAAAACATGAATTTGGCTACCCGTCACCAAGTGAATGGCTGTCAACTAAAGCTTTCATCAAAACGCTGAAGGAACTCAAAGTCGATCTTAAAGTTGTTCAAGGCAATCATGATAACTATATAATTGCTGTTCTTAAGGAGTTTAATATTGAACTTCATAAAAAGGCAATGCATTTTGGGAGCGCCACTTTAACACATGGGCATCTTCCCCTTGAAGAAATCGAATTAATAAGTGAATACGTGATCTTGGGCCACGAACACCCATCGATCGTAATTACAGATAGCGTTGGTTTTAAACATAGATTCAAATGTTTTCTTCATGGTCGTGTTGGAGGGCAAACCTTAATCGTCTTGCCATCTATCTCACCTATTGCCTATGGAACAGATGTCAATACCAATCCAAGTTCGATGTTTCTATCACCCTTCCTAAAAGATAAGGATGTTCTAAACATGATACCTTACGCTGTTGAACCAGGCAAAGGACTACAGAAATTTCCAAAGTTGAAAAATGTTTGTTGAATACACTTAAAAACGGTATTCGTATAGGTTAAATTCGTGAAAGCAACTATCTGGAACGAACATGAGAAGAAGCTTGTTGTATCCTCATTAGTGCAGTTCCTCTACTATAAGAAGGTCCTATCCTACCAAGAATCTTCCACCCTTTTAAAGAAGATACGTAACAACAAGGCTGAGAAGATGCTAGACTCGATCTATGAAAACAAGAGTTTTAAAAAGGAAGCCCTGATCAATAGGAGATATAGAAAGTATTGGTTGATTGATACTGCTTGGAGGATGAAGATGCGAAGAGAAGTTGTTTTCTTAATGGAGCTCGCCTGCTTTGTAGCAGCTTTCTTTGCCTCTAAGTTAGGTGAACGTTCGGATATTGGTTTGATATACATAAACACCAATATGTCCGATACCTTAAGCATTTTAACCTCAATTTACTCGGATGTCAACTGCTTTAATGTAGACCACAATTTTGACGCCACTATCCCAGCGAACATGCTCGTCCCTGTAATATTGGGTTTCGAAACCAATTTAGAAATCATGCGCAAAAATGAGGTGCCCTACTTTGCTGTAAATCTCCTCCATAAGGTAAGTGAAGTGAAGAGGAAGATGTCTATGGTTTATTCTAACTATGTTAAGGTCGTTAAAGGGAAGAACTCTGCTAAGTACTTCTCATACAGTTATGAGAAATCAATTATAAGACGTTTTCTTGACAACGCAGACCAGTTCTCCCTTGAAGAATGGCGTAAGATCTGTCTAAACAGTCTAAACTCTTTACTGAAAGACTTCGAGAAAGCCTTCGGTGAGCTTAGGCTGAACGGCGATATTCTGAATCAAAATCTACCTTCCACTCTATCATCGTCTATCTCTTGGTTTCTGGGGCGGAAGGGTCTTGAAGAGACAGTTGAAGTAATCGCAAGGGTCCCTATCACACAAGAAGACTTTGATGGTAGTCCTCAAATGTACGGATAGGCCACTAGATAACGATCTTTATCATTAATCTTTTGCCATCAATTTCTTCCTCTTTCCAGTCCTCATCACATCTCTCAACTGTTTCGATGTTTTCTGTTCTAACTAAGAACTTTAACTCTTCAACCTTCTCCCGCACAGTCTCAATGATTTCGTTATCGTCACTCCATAGGATTACCGATTTGACTACATACGTTGGGTTTAAGCCGATTTCCTTCCTGTATGCTTGAATTCTTCTTGCTACATCTCTAATTGTGCCCTCCTTGATCAAGTCACTCTCCCTAGATACTTTCATAAGAACTTTGATACCATCGCTTTCTAGTAGGTCATAACCTTCCTTAGGTTCTATTATGAACTGGAAATCCTCTTCATGTAATATGAGTTTAATGCCTTCTATTTCTAATTCAACTTTCTTCTTCGCAATGAGCTCCTCAGCTAAGGTGTCTCGATCGGTTCTCTCGAGGAAGGTAAAAAGCTTTGGTAGATCCTTCCTCAGCCTTTTGCCCAGCTTCTCCACATTTGGTTTAAGGTTATATTTTGTGGGTGCAGAAGCCAGATCCGTAGCTATTGTAAGTTGTTTCGTATTTATCAAGTCTTTTAACACTCTGATTTCTTGCTCTGTAAAGTCTTCAGTCGTTGGGATGATAAAGACCGTTTCTCTCACAGGCCATCTTCTTTTGAGTTTAGCCTTCATCCTCAGCGCATTTGCGGTGGATATCATTCTATCGACTAAAGTGAACTTCCTTTCAACTAAGTCGTTGAGAAGTTTTTCGTCTACCTCTGGGAAGCTCTCAAAAAGGATCGAATCCTTTCTATCTGTAAAACATTCTAGATACAAGCAATCCGTAATAAATGGGCAAATAGGGTGTAAAAGAATATCTGCCTTTTTAAGACAGTAGGAAAGAACACTGTATATTGTAAGTCTCCTATCCAATGTGCTAGGATCATCTGACCAAAGTTCTCTTCTGATCGCGGGGACGTACTTTTGGCTAATCTCTTCTATTATGAACTTCTCCAGTGTTTTGGCTGCCTCATTGAACTCTGACTTACTATAGGATTTGATCGTTTCCTCCGTTATTCTCTGACTTCTTGAAAGTATCCATTCGTCTAAGAAGTTTAGTTTTCCCTCTTTTTGAGCCCATATTAGGTTGTGCTTTTTATCGTTAAAGCCGTCTAGAACGCTGTTTTGTTGAAGGTAGACGTGCAGATGATAAAGGGTGTTTAGAACCTGGAAAGGTCTCTCAAGTATTTCATTAGGTTTGAAGACCAGCGTAGCTATCGGTGAAACCTTCCATGCGAAGTAGAATCTTATCGCGTCAACAGGGTATTGTGATAGGGTCTCATTTCCATCGATTATGTTCCCTAAGCTTTTAGACATCTTCGCCTCATCCGGGCCTAAGATGTGTCCTTGAAAGAGGAACGCTTTGTAACACGATTTAGGTGCTTTGTTAAAGATCACGCTTAGGATTAAAAGGCTGTATGCCCAACCTCGTGTTTGATCAATACCTTCGGTCAGAAATTCTACAGGCACGTATCTTCGGTATTCTTCATCTGTGAACGCTGCATATTGTGATGCACCTGAATTATGCCATGTGTCCAGTACAAAACTTTCCCTGAAGGCTTTTCCACCGCATTTTTTACATTTTATTGTTATTCTGTCAACCCATGGTCTATGTAGCTCGAAGTTAGGTCCATCCGGGAGCTCTAGAGCGTTTTGTACGATTTCCTTTCTACTGAAGAGCGCGTTTTTTTCACCACATTGGCTGCAGGTCCATATCGGTAATGGTGTACCCCAGACTCTTTCCCTTGAAATGCACCAAGGCTTCATCTCGCGGATTATGTTCAAGAACCTGTTTTTTGGCGCCTCAAAAAAATACTCTACACCCTCCGCGGCCTTTAGTGCTTTATCACCTACCTTATCAACCCAATAGAAATATTCTCTTCTAGCGAGCCATACTAGTCGATGATGTGATCTCCAACAGGTTGGGTATTCGTGTATAATCTTAGAAGCTTTAATGACAAGACCCTTCTTTCGAAGGTCTTCGATGACTATGAAGTCCGTATCTCTTGCGAATATTCCAGCGTACTTCCCTGCCTCTTGGGTGAAGTGCACAGAATCATCGAAAGGGTTGAAGATCGGCAACCCCTCTCTCTGTGCTATATTAAAGTCTATTTCTCCATTTGCTGGTGCCATATGGACGAGACCAGAGCCTGTGCTTATGTCAACTGACTGGTCAAGGACCATAACATGTGTTTTGAACTTTTCATCGTATTCTTTCTGCTTAGGTACCTCTTCAGCTAGAGGGTAGTAGTATCTTTTTCCTTTAAGGTCTACCCCGAGCACGTTACCCTTAACTTTGTAATCTGCTATCCCAAGTTCATTCATCAAATCTGCGACTCTATTAGACGCGATAACCCACTCTTCGTTTCCTACCTCTACTATAGAGTAGCTTGCATCTGGGTTAGCCCCCACCATGACATCGGTGATAAGTGTAAATGGCATTGTAGTCCAAAGGACTATGTACCTGTTCTCATGGTCTCTGAGTTTGGCTTTATAGTAAAGCGAAGGATCCTCTAACAACTCATATTCTGAACTTACCTCACTATGGCTTAAAGCTGTTTGGCAGTGCGGGCAATAGCCCACTACTCTATAGCTTTCTCCTAACAACCTCTCCTCCCATGCTGCCTTCAAGATCTGCCACTCCCTCTCAATGTATTCATCTCGGTAAGTCCAATAATCCTTCTCATGGTCCATCATTAGGCCAAGTAACCTATCTGAAGATATCCAAGAAGCGTAGTAGGTCTTTATCATCTCCTTCGCTTTTTCTACCAGCTTTTCCATGCCGATCTTGATTAGCTCTTGTTTTTCCCCAGTTATCCCCAGTTCTTTAGCTGCTTGGAGTTCAACTGGAAGTCCTTGAGTATCCCATCCCCCTCTGAAAATCACCTTTTTCCCAGAAAGCGTCGCGTAACGGAACCAGAGGTCTTTATAAAATCTTCCTCTAACATGGCCTATATGTGGTTCACCATTCAATGTAGGAGGTCCTTCGACGTAGCCTACAACTTCCTTCTGATCCTCCCTCTCCTCTACTCTTCTTCTGATGTTGTTCTTATCCCAGTAGACTCTGACTTTTTCCTCTAGTTCTTTTGGTTTATAGCTAGGCTCTAACATATTGACTACCTATTCCTATATGGTCCCACGCGTCAATTGTTAAAGTTAACGCGTTATTGAATTTTTAGTTTTTGCAACTTTTAGAGGAGTTTTTAGCAAAGTAAATAAAAGGTTTTCGCAGAGACTATATGAATGGGTTGGAACTAACTTTCATTGCGGATATCCACAGTAACTTGGAAGCTCTTGAGGCGGTACTTGAAAAAGTTAAGGGGGGGCAAACTTACTGCTTAGGTGATCTAGTCGGATACGGTGCTAACCCAAACGAGGTAATTGATATAGTACGTTCTAAAGGGATAAAATGCATCCTTGGAAATCACGATTACGCAGTATGCACTGGTGATACATCGTATTTCAATCCAAGAGCAGTGAACGCCATCATGTGGACTAGAAAGATTGTCACAAAGGAGAACTCTGAGTTCTTATCATCCCTCCCTAGGACATTGCGTCTAAAAAGGGAAAACAGGAAGATATTACTGGCGCATGCAACCCCAGAAAACCCTATCTTCGGCGACTACATCCACCCAGAGACTGATCCGTTCAAATTTCTGTCTTATGCTACAGAATACGAAGAAGATATAATGGGGCTTGGTCACCTGCATGTCCCTTACTCATATCATAAGCTTGACAAGGTTATCTTCAACCCTGGGAGCGTTGGCCAACCTAGAGATGGAAACCCTCTGGCACGTTATTGTACAGTAAATTTGGATTCTTTGAAAGTGAAGTTCTTTGAGCTTGATTACGATCGAGAACTTTCTGCCCGAAAGATTGTTCAAGCCGGTCTCCCAACAATCTTCGCAACTAGACTGTTCAAAGGAATCTGATGGTCTATTGTTAAGTAAAGTTTATTACAGATTTTCTGAGTGAATGTGGATTATGCCTATAGGTGTTTTAGGTCTTGGAAATCTGGGCGGTTCAATTGTCAAGGGATTGATTAAATCAGGCTACCCTCCTGATCAAATCTTCGTATACGATCAAGATGAACGTAAGCATAAGGAGTTCACTAGTATGGGTGTTCACCCTTCTGTCTCAAGTGGGGCCTTATTATTCTTAACAGAAGTGATCTTTATGTGCGTTAAACCCTCGGATTTTGAGAAAGCTGCTAGAAATTTTAGCTTCGTAGAAGACAGTAAGGCCTTAGTCTCATTTGTAGGAGGTGTAAAACTAGAGAGTTTGGCCACTAAGATACATGGTAAGAACGTCTTTAGAGCCATGCCAAACATATCAAGTGAAGTATGTGAATCAGTTATCGCTTTAGCTTCCCCTAAGACTGCTGATGCAAATGTAAAGAAGAAGGTTGTTGAACTGCTTTCTAAGATAGGTGATGTGTACGAAGTTGAAGATAGCCAGATAGATGCCTTCACGTCTTTATCTGGTAGTGGGGTGGCCTTCGCTGCTGAAATGATTAAAGCGTTCTATGAAGCGGGTGTGCTCTTAGGGTTAAGCCACGATAATGCGAAGAAGGTTGCAGTAAAGGTCTTCCTAGGTACTTCAAAACTTCTCTCTCAATATGATTTCGAAGAGATAAGTAAAAGGGTGGCTACACCTGGTGGGACTACTATTGAAGGTCTATATGTTCTAGAGAAGACCGGTGTAAGGGGTTCGATAATTGAAGCAATCAAAGCGGGCGCTGAAAAAGCTTCAAAGTTATCGTGTTAGATCTCCCTCACCTGCCCTGAGCCATGGATAATATACTTGGTCGTTGTAATCTCCTTCAGCCCCATCGGTCCTCTTGCATGGAGCTTTTGTGTGCTGACCCCTACCTCTGCTCCTAGGCCGAACTCTCCTCCGTCTGTAAATCTTGTTGAAGCGTTTACATAAACACATGCTGCGTCAACGTTTAACTTAAAGTAGCTTGCGTCTTGTAGGTTCTTTGTTATTATTGCCTCAGAATGTTTTGTACCATACTTGTTTATGTGGTCCACGGCCTCTTCAACAGATCCAACTACTTTGATTGCTAACGTTAAATCTAAATACTCTTCATACCAGTCTTTTTCTGATACCATAACCACGCTCTTTGAGATGGCTGTAGTCTTCTGGTCTCCTTTTACGAGCACATTGTACTTTCTCATTTCCTCTACCAGTATCGGTATGTAGCTGTCAGCTATCTTTTCGTGTACAAGTACCTTTCTTACCGCGTTGCAAACGGCTGGTCTCTGAACCTTTGCGTTTACTATGATCTTGTTTGCCATATCAAAGTCAGCGTCCCAATTGATGAAGATATGGTTGTTACCTGCGCCAGTTTCTATCACAGGAACTATCGCCCTTTCCCTAACATGCTTTATGAATGACGCGCTCCCCCTTGGTATTATGACATCGATGTAATCGCTCAGTTTAAGCATCTCGTTTACGACTGCCCTTTCCTTTGACGCTATAATTTGGATCGAATCCTGTGGGATGATCCCATCTAAAGAAGACCTCATGACCTCAACGATTTTAACGTTCGAGTTGATCGCCTCTGATCCTCCCCTAAGAACGCAGGAGTTTCCTGCTCTAAGCGCTAACCCTGCGATGTCGACCGTGACATTGGGCCTTGCTTCATAGACTGCTCCAATTACACCGATAGGGACCCTAACCTTCAAGATCTCTAGTCCGTGTTTTGTCTTCCACCCTTCAACAATCTCTCCAATTGGGTCAGGTAGAGAAGCTACCTTCAAAAGCCCATCAGCACATTCCTTCAACCTCTTTTCGTTAAGTAGGAGTCTGTCTACTAGAGGTGAACCAGGGTTAAATGCACTGAATTCTTCCACATCCTTCTTGTTCGCTTCTAGGATCTCTTTTGAGTGGTCTATCAACCCTCTTGACATCGAACGCAAAGCACTCTTCCTTGTGTCATCAGAGGATCTGGCCAGGGCGTAGGAAGCTTTTTTAGCTGCCTTTGCTTTTTCTATTAGTTCGGACATTTAGTTTACCATATTTTCTATAAAATAAAAACTTTGCTTCAACGTCCTCTTTTACAAGTTTATAGTATAGGCGTGTTATGTATATTCATTCTACGTAGATTAAGACTAGGTCCATTAGATTAGTGCCTGTGACTCTGGCGTAGATTGCATCTCCTGTCTGCTTGAATACAAAGGATGAGTTATGCGTGTTCAATTCCAATGCAACGTTTAAGCCCAACTTTATTGCACGCGGTATTAGTGTAGCGTCAACGATCGCGCCTGCAACATCGGTCGGGCCGTCTGTACCATCTGTGGCAATAGATACGATAACAGCTTTACTATCTTCCAACAAATGCTGTGCTGCTGAGAGAGCAACTTCTTGGTTTCTTCCACCCTCTCCTGACTTACCAGCTATTGTCACCGTGGTCTCTCCACCAAGTATAACTAGACATGGGCGTCTAAAAGGCCTATTGAACGTAGATAGTTCGTTCGCAATAGATGCGACTACTGTTCCAACATGCTTAGCTTCCCCTCTCAGGCTGGTCGTTAGTATAAAGGAGTTTATCCCTCTCTTAGAAGCTATCTTTTGTACTAATTCGCATAATCTAATGTTGTCTGCGATCACCAGATTATGGACCTTTAGACCATTCCTCTCATAGTCTAGTAACGTTGGGGATTCTTCAGAAGGCAATGCTGTCTCTAAGTACTTCCTAATGGACTCAGGTATCTTATCCAACAAGTCGAAATCTATTAGGATCCGTACAGCATCGGAGAACCTTGAAGAATCAGGCACAGTGGGCCCCCAGGGTTCTCCTTCAACTTCATCCACAGCAATTAGACCAACCGTCGTCGCTCCCTTAGCCAACATGGGAATCTTTCCTCTTCCAAGCTGTGATAAGTGATTTCTTACAATGTTCATCTGCTCGACCGTCATCCCGGAATTAAATAGAAGCCTATGTAATGCTACGTGATCAGCTAGAGGAACCCCAATTGGCGGTTTCGAAGTTAAAGCGGTCCATCCTCCGCTTACGCAGACTATGAGAAGGTCATCCTTTCCTACCTTGTTAAGCATTCTTAGAACTTCTTCAGCTGCCTTTACACTATCAGGGTTAGGTATTGGATGTCCTCCAAGTAAGATTGGAATACTTTTAGTTTGAGTGGTAGACCCTTTTTTCTCAACCACCACTCCCCCTGCTATTCTCCCATTCAGTATTTCTTCAAGTGCTCTGATCATGAAGCTCGAGTTTTTTCCTCCTCCAATTACGTAGACGTTCTTGAAATCATTTAGGTTCAGCTTAAGGTCCTTTATCTTCAAGATATTATTGGTTAGTTTTGCTACTTCTTTGATAATGTTATAGTAGTTAACTTGATTTAGGGTTTCCTCTACCAATTCTAGTAGGATCTTTCTCTCTTTCTTTTTTCCCTTTGATGTGAGCTCATCTATGTTCTCTATAATCATGTTCTTGGCCTTGCTCATCTTTTATTTAGGAGGTATAGATAAGATTTGAATTAAATAAAAGCTTAACCATAAAAATCTTAGGTTAGAGGTGGTATCCTATAGTTCCGACCCGCATATCTAGAGGTGCCTCCCAGCTCTTCTTCTATTCTGATCAGTTGGTTGAACTGCGCCACCCTCTCACTTCTAGTTGGGGCACCATTCTTTATCTGTCCTGCGTTGATCGCCACCGCTAATTCCGCAAGCCAAGTATCCTCCGTCTGTGCCGATCTCTCAGAGACCAAAACACTATAACTGTTCCTCATCGCATAGGATGCTGTATCTAGGGCTTCTGTCAAGGTTCCTACTTGGTTTACTTTTAAAAGGACCGTGTTTGCTGAATGCATTTCTACACCCTTAGCCAGCCTTTTCATGTTCGAGACGAAAAGGTCATCGCCAACAATCTGAATATTAAGCCTCCTTGTTATTTCAGCGAAGCTTTCAAAGTCGTCTTCATGGAATGGGTCTTCTATTGATCTAAGAGGGTACTTATTCACAAGGTTCTCATATATCTCCATCAACTGTTCTTTAGTAATGTCCTTTCCTCTATACCTATACTTGCCTGTATCCAGGTTGTACATATGCGTTGCTGCAGCATCTAAGGCTAACACAAAGTCACCTTCGTACCCTTCTTCCTTGATAGCCTTCAATATTATCTCATACGCTTCCTCAGGGTTGTCCACTCCAGGAGGGGAGAAGGAGCCTTCATCCCCGGTATTCAGAGAATACTTACCGTACCTTTCCTTTAACATATTACCTAACGTGTGATAGACCTCCGACCCCATTTGAATTGCCTCTGAAAAGGTTCTCGCACCTATTGGCATAGCGTTAAACTCTTGAAAGTCGAAATCGGTTGCTGCAAGCTTTCCACCACATATGTAAAGAAACATCGGTACAGGAAGCACGTGAGAGTTCGAGCCCCCAATATATCGATATAGAGGAAGTGATAGGCTATTTGCTGCTGCCTTTGCCACAGCTAAAGAAGTTGCCACCATCGCATTACCACCAAGCTTTGACTTCAGCTCTGTACAATCATATTCTATCATCTTATAGTCAATATCTCTTTGGCATCTAACGTCCATTCCAATAAGAAGTGGTGAAATAACTTCGTTTACAACCTTAACCGCTTCCCGTACACCGAGTCCCCCATACCTCTTTCCACCATCTCTTAGCTCGGACGCCTCATATCTTCCTCTTGAGCGGCCCGCTGGGGTATCCGCCCTCCCTAGAACGCCTACCTCTGTCATAACATCAACTTCAACAGTCGGGTTCCCTCTGCAATCCAATATTTCTCTAGCCTTTACGGATCTGATTTGAAACCTACTTTCCAATGTTATTCAACATTTAAGCTTCGGATTTAATCCAATATAAGTCTTCAAATGATGAAAGAGAAAGACTTTTTCTTTACAATACATATAATTGAACAAGAATTTAAAATGTTAAAAAGCTTATAGGTGTTTACTCTTCTCTTTTTAGAAGAAGGTAAATGGGTTTAGGGAGAAAAAGTTTTCCTAAGAACCTAGTTAATAAATCAGAGCTTGAAAATAATGGTTATTTTCAATAAAATTCAACGAACTTGACTTGTGATCTGTCAAGTTTATGGCATTGATAATGTAGTTTATGTTCTTAATAAGTTGCTTACATACTTCCTATACTATCTGTCAATTAAAAGATAATGCGTTGTTTTCTTTTTTGTAGCTGGTGTTATCCTTGTACCCACATCTTTTCCAGATAATATGTCCTTTATTATCCCCTGTTTGGTGCCGTTTGCGATGACAACTTCGATTCCTGTCTCGGCAACTATCTTGGCTGCTTGGAGTTTTGTTTTCATGCCGCCTCTGCCAAGCTTTCCTTTTCCTTGAGCTGACTTCATTAGTTCGCTGTTTAGGATTTCTATTCTCTTAACTAATCTTTTTGAGCCGTCTTCAGATACCTCAAAGTATCCATCTACGTCACTTAACATTATCAATAGGTCGCCACCCAGCTTTGAAGCTATTATCGCTGAAAGTCTGTCATTATCTCCAAATCTAACATCATCTGGAACGTAGGGGTTTACAGGTAGGAGTTCTTTAACAGAAACCGCATCATTTTCATTGATTATCGGGATAACATTGCGTTTTAGCAGAGCGTTCAGGGTTCTCCAGACGTTTTTGTAGGCGATCTGGTTTGCAAGGTCCTCCTCGGTGAAGAGTATCTGTGCGGTAATGATGCCTTTTTCTCTGAAGTACTTCTCGTAAAGGCTCATGAGATATGGTTGTCCGATTGAAGCACAGACCTGCTTATCTGTTAAACTTAGTTCATGTGGTGTTGTGTTTAATCCTAAGATCGTGATACCTGATAAGATTGCGCCTGAGGAAACCAAAATGAATGACTGTTCCTTCCCATGTAGTTCTGCTATTTGGTATGCTATGTTCTTTATTGCTCTCTCACTGATTCCCCCGTCTTCTGAGAGGACTGATGTTCCGATCTTTACTACTATGATGCGCTTCCCTTTTTTCATCTCATTGAGCTTTCCTGTATTTACTATTAAACTTTAATTCTACAAATCTTTGAGTTGAATAGATTGTATCTTAAGGTTTGTTTTTAGGCAATATGTTCTTCGGATCTATTACCAATAGTTTATCTGAAGAATATTTCCTAATCTTTTCTAGGGTTAACCCATTATATTCACTGTGGTCTGTTGCAACTATCACTATGTTCACACCTCTTAACGCCTTCGATAAATCATTTGTGAATACTACTTCCCTTGGTAGGTCGTTCTCTTCGTAGGTGAATGGGTCATGCACCACTACATCGCATCCATACTTCAAAAGGCGTTTTACAACGTCTAATGTCGGGGATAGCCTGCTGTCAGCAACACCCCCTCTGAACGAGAGCCCTAGGACAACTACTTTACATCCCTTCAAGTCCCCATACTTCCTCCTAAATTCAATAACTGCCCTTTCAGCGACTTCTATCGGTTTCCGTTCATTTATCTTTCTAGCAGTATGGACAAGTTTAAGTAACCTTTCCCTGCCTTTAAGTATAAAGTAAGGGTAGACCGGGATGCATGCACCACCAACCCCTATGCCTGGCTTATGTAGGTGACTATATGGTTGGCTGTTAGCGGCGTTCATGATCTCCCAATAATCCAATCCTTCTTCTTCACAGTAATCTGCGAGTTCATTAGCGAGCGCTATGTTGACATCACGATACACGCCTTCAAAGACCTTCTCTGCTTCAGCTGCCTTTATCGAAGAAAGAATGATAACCCCCTTTTGAGCCACTATTGAGTAGAGCAGCTGACCGATTCTTAAACTCATTTTACCGTAGCCGGAAACTATCTTCGGATACCTTGACTCGATGTCTTCTAAAGCCCTTCCAACAAGAATTCTCTCTGGGCTATAGATTAAGGCGAAGTCTCTTCCCGCTTTAAGTCCACTTTCTTCCTCTATTACCGGCCTTAATGTGTTCTCGGTCGTTCCAGGTGGCAGCGTTGTCTCGATGGAAACCGCATCTCCTACCTCTAAGAACTTCCCAATATTTCTTGAGACATCAACTATTAGGCTTACATCTGCAGGGCAATTTTTTCCCAATTTTTTGGTTGAAAATGGGACTGTGATTATGTGGAAACTTGATCGTTTAACTGATTCTTCGTAACCTTCCATTGCAACGATCTTTCCATCTGAGTATGCTTGTATAATGGTTTTTGAGATTTCTGCGTCTTCTATAGTTCTCCATTTACCGCTATTTATTTTTTGGATTACTTCCTCTTTTACGTCCTGTGCGATAACTTTGCAACCTTTTCTTAGGAACGCGGATGCTATCGCTGCTCCAACGTGCCCGAATCCGTGAATTGAGATCCAAGCATAGCCATTGACGAATTTAGTAATTAATTCGTTGTCGGACAGATTTAGAAGGTTTTCCTTCATTAATCAAACTGTCTATTTGACATTAGATAAATCTTTAACTAAAAGTTTATAGTTGTTCTATACTTCCTTTGTAACCTTCACCCCACACCTGGGGCAGAACTTTATGCTTTTATCTCTAAATGGTTTGAGCTCAAACCCACATGATGGGCAATCATCTAACACAATGATCTTCTTCTCATCTAGTTTAACTCCTCTTTTTGAGTAATAGTCTTTTATTGCCTCCTTAAGTCCATCAGCTGCGAGGTTAGAGCAGTGCATCTTAATAGGCGGTAGCCCTTCAAGCGCGTTGGCAACGTCATTCCTAGTGATCTTTAACGCTTCATCTAATGTCTTGTTTTTAGCCAGCTCTGTTATCATGCTACTCGTTGCGATGGCTGCACCACACCCGAAGGTCTTGAACTTTATATCAGAAATCTTCCCATCTCTTACCTTTATGTAAAGTGTTAGCAGATCACCGCATATCGGGTTACCAACGGTTCCAACCCCATCTGCGTCTATGATTTCACCTACATTTCTCGGGTTTCTGAAATGTTCAAGTACTTTTTCCGAGTACGTCATCTTATTCACCTTCACTATGCTCCATTTTCTGTCTCCACTCCTCTAAATCAAGTGGTTTTCCCCACAGCGGCGACATTGCCCTCAACTTCGAAACAACATCTTTAATCACCGTAGACACCTGATCAACTTCTTCTATCCGATTGTCTCTTCCTAGGGTGAGCATTAAGGATCCGTGTGCTTCAACCTCGTTTGGGACTATGGCCATTAGAACATGTGATGGCTCAAGAGTTTTAGAAGAGCACGCGGAACCAGTTGAAGCCATTATTCCGTATGCATCTAAATTAAGGACGAGAGATTCTCCTTCTATACCGATAAATCGGAGGCTGGCGTTGTTAGGAAGTCTTAATGTGCGATGACCGTTAAGGTATGCCTGTTCGATGTTCGATGTAAGCGTATCTATCAGCTTGTCTCTGATTTGTTTCTCCCTTTCACTTTCTTCTCTCCATTCTTTATACATTATTTCTGCTGCCATTCCGAAGCCGGCTATTGCAGGCACATTCTCTGTTCCAGACCTTAACCCCTTCTCCTGTCCACCTCCAAAGATTATCGGTTGAATTCTAGTACCTGTTTTTACATATAACGCGCCTACACCTTTTGGGCCGTAGAGGTCATTTGAAGATAGAGTTAGCATGTCTACTTGATCCCGTACGACGTTAACAGGTATTCTACCAACCGCAGGCACTCCATCACTATGCAGTATTGCTCCTTTCGCGTGTACGATGTCAGATATGGCGCGAATATCTTGAGTCGTTCCTATTTCGCCGTTAGCGTAAGCTATTGAGACGATCAAAGTGTTGCTGTCAACTATCTCATCGAGCTTTGGGAGTTTTACCCTCCCATACTCGTCAACCGGTGCGTAAGCTACTTCAAAACCTAGCTTAGAGAGATACTTTGCTACATTCATTATGCTAATGTGTTCTATCTTAGAAACCACTACCTTCCTTCTCCCATTCTTGTTTCTCAAAGCGTAACCTATTAGTGCTAAGTTGTTTGACTCAGTGGCTCCGCTTGTAAATATGATTTCCTCTTTTCTTTCTGCTCCTATAAGTTTCGCTACCTTTTCCCTTGAATCCTCAAGTTTCTTCCTAGCATCCAAACCTAGTGTGTGGAGAGATGAGGGGTTTCCAAAACTTTTGTCATAAAGCTCTTCCATATGCTTTATGACCCTGGCATCCATAGGGCATCCTGACGCGTGATCGAGGAATATTCTTCTCAAGCTGTTCACCTAGAAGACAAGTGCTGACTTAGAAGAGAGCATTAAGTCATTTAAAGTGATTGGGCCACCAAACTTACACCCTTCAATATACTCTCCTCTACTTAGCCCGAGGATCTGTGTGCTCTGTTCACATATCATAAACTCAACGCCTTCTTCTTGAGCCTGCTTTATAAACTCTGCTAGAGGCGGCATATTACCCATCTTTATCACCTCAGCGACACCCTTTCGCATGATTAGAATCCCTTTTATCATGAAGAAGATCGTAGCGTCGATATCCATCTTTTTGGCGGCCGTTGCTAGGATGAACGGCGCATACAACTTCTCTGGGGTCTCAGGGCCTGACATCACCACATAAAGTAACCTTTCCCTATCTGCCATCTTATTTCACCTTCATTATTGTGAATTTTAATACCGTTCCTTCTATCTCGTAATCGACTATCCTATCTCCTCTCCTTGATAATAACCTTTTAACGTCTTCTTCCGCTGCTGGGTCATCGGTTAACAGCTTAATACGTCCTCCTACTTTGACCTTATCTAGTGCCTTCCTGAGTCTAAACACTGGTTCCGGACAGAAGAGTCCTATTGTGTCTACGATGTTTTCTACCTTTTGTTCATCTTGCATTTGTTATCAATAGAAAATAATATTACACTGTTATAAAAGCTTTATGTATGGTAACCAACTTTATGTAAAAAACAAGAAAAGAAAAATAATGTAAAGGCCCCCTTTACTGTGATAGGGGTCCATAGCCAAACTTCGCTGCGTTGCTGTCAGCTATTGCCTGTATTTTAGCTACCTCTTCGGGTTTGTTTACTATGTGTCTGAACCTTCCTTGCACCTTAAGGTACTCGGTCACAGGAAGTCTTTTAGCGACCTTTACCGTTGTTATGTACTCTCCGTTAACAACTTCGTAAAGCGGCCATAAAGCGGTTTGAACAGCTAGCCTACTGACCTTTACTGAAGAAGCTGTGTCGATCCTCCAACCGGGAGTGCAAGGGCTTAAGAAATGTATGAAGCTTGCACCCGAAGTGTTCAGCGCTTTCTCTATCTTGTTCGCCGCATCTACTATATATGCAACGTTTGCTGTTGCCGCATACTTTATGCCATGAGCTACAGCAATAGCGACCAAGTTCTTCTTCTCAGTCTTTTGGCCTGGGCTAAGTTTTCCTGGAGGAGAAGTCGTTGTCCATGCTCCATAGGGTGTTGCACTACTCCTTTGGATACCGGTGTTCATGTAAGCCTCGTTGTCGTAGCATATATATGTAAAGTGGTCTCCTCTTTCTAAAGCCCCGCTAAGTGCTTGTAGCCCTATATCTGCTGTCCCACCATCTCCTCCCAATGCGATTACATTTGGGCTGCTGTCTTTGAGTCCCTTCCTGATCATCGCGTTATAGGCTGCTCTTATACCTGATGCTGCTGCAGCAGCGTTTTCGAAGGCTATATGTATCCATGGAATTCCCCATGCTGTGTCTGGGTAGAATGTTGAAGACACTTCTAGGCAACCAGTGGCGTTTGTAATTATAGTGTTGTCTCCTGCTACCTTTGTTACGAGTCTAGCGATTATTCCTGCACCACAACCTTGGCAAAGTCTATGCCCTGGGCCGAAGTTTTCCTTTAGTGGTAAGTCTTTAACGGTCTTATATGGCATTTAGATGTTCACCCCAACATAATCCATTATCGTATCAACCCTCTTCTGAGAAGCGACTTTAAGCCCTTTGTTGAACATTATGCGTATATCTTCAGGTCCTATTTCTCTTCCTCCAAGTCCTGCGATGATGTTTATGGCTGGGATTGTTACATCAAAGGTTTTAAGGCTGGCTTGGATCTCCATGTGAAGTGGTCCTGATATAGCACCAGGGCTTGTCGCCTTCTCTAAGACGACCACGGATTTAGTTTTCAAGAGGGTGTCTACAATTTGTTTTGCTGGAAACGGTCTAAATAATTTAAGGCTTAGAGAACCAACCTTCGCCCCATCTCTCCTCATCCTTCTCACGATTTCTCTGACGGACCCACCTATCGAACCCAACGAGACTAGTATCGTATCTGCATCGTCCGTCATGTAGGCATTAAATATTCCATACCCTCTCCCACTTATCTTCTTATATTCTTTGTCCGCTTTAACTATCGCATCAAAGGAGTCTTCTAAAGCTTTGACTGCCTGATACTTTGCTTCAAAATAGTACTCAGGTGAGCCGAGTGCTCCAAACGTGTAAGGGCTTTTTGGGTCAAGTACAAGTGATCTAATCTTCTTAGGTGCGTACTTTAAGACCTCTTCATCGTCTAATGTAGTCACTGGTTCGTAGGTGTGTGTGAGGATGAAGCCATCAAAGTTCAGGTTCACAGGTAAATGTACGTTCTCGTCTTCTGCAACTCTGTATGACTGTATAGTTTTGTCATACGCCTCTTGGGCTGATTCAGCGAAGAAACAGATCCATCCTGCATCTCTTTGAGCCATTATATCGCTATGGTCATTCCATATGTTTATTGGCGCTGAAACCGCTCTGTCTGCGATGCCCATAACCACTGGCATCCGCATCGCAGCTGTGATGAAGAGAATTTCATGCATCAAAAGCAGACCTTGCGAACTTGTTGAAGTGAAGACCCTTGCTCCGGCTGCTGAAGCTGCTAACGCGGCAGTCAGAGCAGAATGCTCTGACTCTACGGGGATGAATTCAGCGTTTAGTTCCCCGTTTGCTACATACTCTGATAACTTTTCCACCATAGTGGTTTGTGGTGTGATAGGGTATGCAGATATAACGTCTACATCTAGTTGTTTAACAGCATAAGATAGTGAAGTGTTTCCTGAAAGGAGTATTGTTTTCATCTAATCACTCTCCCTAACCATAGAAATCGCCTTCACAGGGCATTCTTGTGCGCAGATCCCACAGCCTTTACAATAATCGTAATCAACGGTATACTTGTTATCCTTTAGGTATATCGCAGGTTCTGGACATAAACTCCAACAGATCCCACATGTGATGCATTTGTTGTAGTCAATAACTGCTCTAAAGGCTCTCCAACTCCCTGTCTTCGTCTGCATACTGCTTAGTGGTGTTTTAAGTACAAATCCTTCATCTATCTCAGAAACTTTCTTCGGCATTTAATTCAACACCTCTGTACTATCATATGTTTCCTTTAAAGATGTAACATTTCTTTGATCAAATCTTTCTCCAACGACCTTAGCGATCGTCTCGAAAGAGATCACCGGTGCTGCTTTCAAGAGTGCGCCCAACATTGCTGTATTTGTGATCGGCGCTCCTAAGTTCTTTAAAGCTATAGAAGTAGCATCGGCTTTAGCGACTTTGTAGTTGGGGAAGATCTTCTTAACTTCTGAACTATCTTTAGCAGTATTAAGTACAACTATACCATCACTCTTCAATCCAGAGGTCACATTCACCACAGAAAGTAAGGACATGTCTAGGACTACAACTACATCGGGTTCTGCTATTTGCCATCTAATTTCGATAGGTTTGTCATCTATCCTTGTAAACGCAAGGACCGGTGCTCCACGTCTCTCAGGTCCGAAGGCTGGAAAGGCTTGAACATATTTTCCATCCCTTAGAGCAGCGTTCGCTAACATCTCTGATGCTGTTACAGCCCCTTGTCCCCCTCTACCGTGCCATCTGATTTCTATCATTTTTCTCACCAAGCTCTTCAGATTAAATGCTTATATTACTTTTGTTTATAATTATCTTTTACTCAAGATTTATACAACTATGAACGTAGAACATGTATAATCTTAATGGAGGAGGATAGAGAGGAATATTTGCGCTAGATATTTACCCAAGTAAAAGGATAACATCATGTTGGCAAGGTATCCGATGCACATAGGCACAATCGCAGGAAGCCCTGTCTCTGCTTCAACAAACACCTTCTTATCTTCTCTTTGTAGCTCTTCAAGACGTTTATAAGCGTTATCCGCTACCTTAGACAACCTTTCTTCAACTCCGTCAACGATTACCTTTACAGGGTATAGGTTCTTCCTTCCCATAAACTCATCTAAAGGGAGAGTTACTTTCCTCTCCTTTTTAATCACAACTTTTACTATCGCGTATGGAACCGTCACTAATGTGAAGATGATCAAGGTCCCTATAGGGGCAAATGGATCGTCGTCAATAACAATCACTGCTAATCCTATTGCGTCTGCTAATCCTCCTCCGAGAAGGTAACTTAGTGCTAAAATTACTGCCACCATTACAAGTTTAAAGGCCAAGAAGACTTGATTGTTCAGGTTCGTATAAACCATTAGTACGCCAGCAGCAGCCGCTGGGATCCATGTGTAGTCGCTGATCTGGTTTTCTTTGACGTCCTGTATTGCTCCTGCTAAAAGGCTTATAGCTGTTAGAGTTGAAATAAGTACCATACCTAAATCACGTTTTATATTCGCTATTATCTTTTCCCAAAATAGTCTTCTGTTGTCTCCGGAATATCTCTTCGACTTGCTGTAATGAATCGGCTTGTTCTATACTTTTGTCCTCTCTGATTCTAACTATTCGGGGGAAACGGAGTGCATACCCTGATTCATGTCTATTGCTTTTTTGAATGCCGTTAAAAGCTACTTCTATCACGATTTGAGGATTGACGATTATTCTCCATCCTTCATCTTTTATAGCCATGCTCTTTAACCTGTCACTCATTTCGTATAATTCTCTATCGGTGAGGCCGGAGTATGCTTTACCTATGGTCTTAAGCTCTCCATTATCCCATATAGCAAATATGTAATCAGAAAATATGTTTGCTCTTTTACCATGTCCTCTTTCTGCTCCAATTATCACAACATCGAGCGTGTCAAGTTCTTTCTTTAGCTTAACCCAATTTTTACCACGCTTTCCTACTGTGTAGATTGATTCGGGGTCTTTCAACATTAATCCTTCAAAACCCCTTTCTACGCTTTCGTGGAACATTTTTTCTATTTCTTCCTTCGTGTTGATGAAGGTGTACTCTAACACTTTTACTTTCTCTGGAAACTTTATCTTCTCAAATAGCCTTTTTCTCTCTTTTAATGCCTCTTTGTAGACAGACTTTCCGTCGAAGTAAAGCACATCATACACAAAAAGAGATAACGGTATCCTTTGCATCAAATCCTCTGAAATTTCTTTCCTTTGAAGTCGTTGTTGAAGAAGTGTAAATGGTAACACCTTATCGTTCATGTATGCCACAATTTCGCCATCGAATATGTAATCATGAGGTATCTTCTTAAGCTCTTCCGCTATTTCAGGGAAATAATTGGTCGACTCGTTTCCTCTTCTAGTAAATATCTTAACTACTTCACCCTTTTTGTGGCATTGCGCTCTTACCCCGTCAAGCTTAGGTTCACAAATCAATTCTCTTCCAAAGTATTCTATTATTTCCTGGGCTGTCTGCATCGCTTCAGCCAACATGAAGTTGGTTTGGCATAATGGCTCAAGTTTAGCATCAGTTAATCTGTTCAGTTTGGCAAGGTACGCTGTCTTTCCAATATCGTTCGTGAGTAGGTAAGTCTCATTAACCTCCTCATATCCTTGGTTAAACGCGTTTGCGACCCCTTCAATGACCAAACCTGCAACAAGACCGATTCTCATCTCCCCTGTAAGTAGTTTAGTGAGGTACTTTGACTCAAGAGGGGTCATATTCAAGTACAATCCTAAAAGTGCCTGCCTTTTTTCATGATACGCGCCCTTTCCACTCATTCCAGCAACCTTCCTAAACTTTTCCTCAACATCGACAAGAGTGTATCTCTCTCTTATAAGAGGTTCGATTACTTTTACTGCCAACATCTCCTCCGCTGCATCCCCAAGGTCTCCATATCGAAGATATGTTCTTCCAAGTGTGTCATCACTTTTTCCACTTAACTCGGCTATAATGCTTACTAGGGTAGAGTATCCAACCTGTAGTTCTAACCCCTCTGAGGGGGGAGAGATCTCGCCAGAGAGTAATCTACACGCAACCTTGAGGTTTTCATCATCTAATGATTTAAGGTAGTTTGCAAGTATCTCGACTTTAAGGTTTTTGCTGGCCGTATTTCCTATGTCTTCGCAAGTTGTTGCGAATGCGTAAAAGCTTATAGGCTCGTAGTCGGTCATAGATTTGCGCATGACTCGTATCATTGGTGTCAATATAACTATTATTGGAGTTTATATGTTGTAACCATCTACTATAATGTGGATTTCAAACTAAGCCTGTTCTCAGATAGATGTAATGGCTGTGGTGTTTGCGAGCAAGTGTGTCGCATCATGCATAAGTCGTCAGTTCCACGTATTCGAGTCTACCAAAACTCACAACGTGGATTTGAATTAATGGTGTGCACATCCTGTGAAGAGAAATATTGTTTAAAGGCGTGTGGGAGTGGTGCCATCTTCATCGATCCTCTAACGGGCTCATTGGCCATCTCAAAGAGCCTGTGTACTAAATGTATGAGATGTGTTTACGCGTGTATTGATAATGGTATCTTGTACGACTTTAATAAAGATGAACTATTATGTTGTGATAAATGTTGGGGTAGTTTCTATTGCGCATTAATTTGTCCTATGGGTGCTATAGGTAAGATCACGCTAAGTGAGCCATTGAAAGTCACACAAAACTTTTAAGTAAAACGTCTGTCTCTCCATTGAGTAAGATGGCGATTCTAAAGGAAACCTCACAAGAGTTCGTCAAATCTATTATAAAACCACGATCGAAGTGGTCTAGGAAGGGCGATAATGGGCGAGTTCTAGTAATAGGTGGGAGTTGGATGTTTCACGGAGCCCCATTTTTAGCTTCTATGGCCGCACTTAGGACAGGTGTGGACCTTGTATATTTAGCGACACCGAAGATGAATGCTCTTTCTATAAGGTCTATGTCACCTGATTTGATTGTGTTCCCTCTTCCAGATGCTAAGTTTAAGACTGGGTGTGCTCAACGTCTTATTAAATGGTTACCAGCAGTTGACTGTGTCATTATGGGGCCTGGTCTTGGTAAAGGATGTGAAGACGGATTAAAGCTTGTTATTAAAGAGATGAAGTATAGAAACATACCTATGGTTCTCGATGCAGACGCCCTTCACTACGACATTGTGAGGTTACTGAACGACAAGAAGCATGTGGTAACGCCTCACGCAGGAGAGTTCAATCGATTATTTGGCGTTGTGCCATCGAATAAAGTAGAGGAAAGATGCACTTTGGTGGAAGCCAAGGCTAAAGAAGTTGGGGTTACTATACTCTTAAAAGGTCCAATCGATGTAATAAGTGATGGGGAAACCACGTATTTAGATCATGCAGGAACACCGGCCATGACCGTTGGTGGAACAGGAGACGTTTTATCAGGAATCGTAGGTGCTCTAATCGCGAAGGGTGTGCCCTCATGTGAAGCTGCGGCTGCAGGTTCTTATTTAAATGGTAAAGCGGGTGAATTAGCTTTCCAGAGGAAGGGTCTCCATATAACAGCATCTGATCTGATCGACACCCTCCCTGATGTTCAGAAACAATTCGATAAAATTTCAGAATAGCCTCCATTCTTGATTCTCCCCCTTTGAAAAGTTAATATCGCCTATATTATTAATGGCATAATATGAATAAACTTTCTGAAACAAAGATAAAGATGTATTCTGTTGAAATACTCTCTGAAGTAAAAAAGCGACTAACTTATGAGGAGCTCTCTAAAGAGTTAAGTCTTCCCGCACCTGTTATCAGTAGATATGTGAAAGGCCACGTGCTACCAAATTTGGAGAGAGCAGAAAAGATCATAAAATGGTTTGAAGATAATTACTTCAAAAAAATTCTAAGAGATGAAATTTACGTTGGGCGGGATGGTGTCATAGATGTGTCTTTCTTAACATATGACACTATACTTCAAAGGGTAATTGCTGAACATGCTTTAAGCTACTTCAAGGACGTAAAAGTTACAAAGATCTTGACTGTTGAGACGAATGGTATACCGATCGCTATACAGCTGGGAAATGTATTCGGTGTTGATGTCGTGATCGCTAGAAAAGAGAGGCTGTTTGAGAAATACTATGAAGAAAAATATAGTGTGATCCCCCCTCTGATCAAGTCGTTTTACGTTCCTAGGTCGAGTTTGAAGAAGAATGATCAGATCTTGATCGTTGACGATTTGATAAGGACTGGTAACACGATCAAAGCTCTTGTAAGTATTGTGAATAAAAGTGGTGCCAAGTTAGCCGGAATCTTCACTGTGATAGAGGTTGGAAACGCCCTATCCTCTTTAAAGGATGGCTTGAAGATCGGTGTACCCACTATCTCTATCCTTTCCAAGTAAATACTCAAAGTTGATCCTTAGAATTTTATACCCTCTTAAGGTTTATGAAGCCCATTTTTTCAAGTAGTTTAAACCATTGGATGACCTCTTTATGTTTCGAATACCCTGTCTCAATTTCAGTTAACCTAGCAACATCCCATAGGTTTCTTTTTCCATCAGCCCAGCATAAGGAAATATAGGCAATCCGTCTCCACAGATTCTTTCTTTGAAGTTCCAGAACCTTCTTCTGTTCGGTTTCATTTAACTTTATCATTTTAGATTTCAAATCGATTGGACCAGGATTCGTTCTAATTGGTACATACTTTGATGCTTGTTTTTGGAGTTTTATCTCCCCATACTCCTTTGGTGTCACTTTGTAGACGTTATATTTAGATCCCTCTCTTAAAATTTGGTCATAGAGCTTGGTTCGCTTTAATTCTAAAAAGCCTTTGAACTTCCCATGATAATAAGATTTGATCTGGGCTATCTCCTGGTTTGCTGTATCAAACTTCTCTAAGCCCTCTATAGCGCTTCCAAGGTAGTTAAGCCATAGGTTTGTCTGATCTTCCCACCTTCTTAGCTGCTCTGAAGCTTTAGACTCAAAGTTTCTACTATTAGTATTTGATATTTCAAGTATGATCTCGTCAAAGAGCTTTAAAATAATGTTCTCACAGAATCTCTCTGTTAACAAAGCTAAAAAACTGAAATCATTTCTATCTACGCATGCTAGGGTGTAAGCAAAGGTTGTAGCAATAGTTCCAACATTCCATAGGGTTTCAGAACACACCTTGTCAACCGTGTCCTCTGATGTGTGGTAGTACCTGTCTGGCCAATTCGTAAAGGAGATTGTTGGTACCCCTACAGAGGGGTCAGATAGTATCTCGTGATCACTTCCCCCTGAAAAGCTAATAAAAGCATAGTTAAAACTTGATAATCTCTCCGATTCGGATAACGTTTTAACATCTTTTGTTAGGTAGTTGAAAAGATATTCCACATATGCATTGATGAATGTTGGAAGAGAGAGAGGGGTACGTTCGACCATTAGTATGCTTCCACATAGTTTCTGGTCTTCGCCGACCATATCCAAGTTCACACCTGCAACAATATTCCTCAGATTTTTCACGTTGCTGGCTATATAAGCAAAGGTTCCAGTCATTTCAGGTATGAAAAGGAATCTAATCGTCTTCTTAGGTTTAGACAGCTTTCCTCCTCCGATAAGTGTCTTCAGAGTTCTAGCCGCTTCGATCAGCGCTCCAACTCCTGACGCATTATCGTTTGCGGAGGGCTGAGGGTGGCATAGATGAGCGGTCAACAGTATCTCTTTTTCACCTTCTCCAGGGATTTTTGCTGTGATTACTTCTATTGTTCCATCATAAATCTTGCTCTTCACAGTTGCTTCGACCTTCAAGATTTCTCTTTTTGCTAGGTCCCTTATTTGAGCTCCTCTTCTTGGGGATATGACAAATCCAAAGCACTTTTTCATGCCTGTGTGCCACCAGAAGCTTGTATACTGCAGGGCGTTAGGGAGGTCTAATCTTCTTCTGACAGGTAATAGTTCTGGTAACCTATCAGAAATGATACCTATTGCTCCATATTTCCCAACTGCTAGAGGTAGTACATAATTTAAGTCACCAGACACTAGCACGACTTTTCCTTTAACATCAACATTCTTGTATTCTTCTTCTGTTTCTCCTTTATCTAAGACAACTAGTTCAGTCTCTATGCCCTCTGGTTGGGTAGACATGCTACGCTGTATCACGCTCAGTTTATTTTCCTGGTAGTCCGCTATCTTCTCCTTCAAGCTTTTTGTGACTAAAAAGAGCTTCGCCTCATCTACAAAGGTTTCTTGGAACGATGAATAGTTCCAAAAGGAAGCGTTCTCGTTTGCTGGGTACTTTAGTATTTCAACTTCTAATCCTATATCGGAGAGTTGTTGAGCTACGTGGTTCGCTGCTGCTCTGTAACCAGGGCTTGCTTGTATTCTATGGAAGTTGATAATTTGTTCTACTATGTGCTTTGCTCTTTCACCTGAATACTCCTCTCCTATTAAATCGAACACTTCCTTATTCAATATACCCCTGTTGTTTATCATCTATATTAATCTCTTTTCACGATCATTCTGGCTTGATTATACTTCCCCTTTCTGTTTCTATAACGACTAACTTTTGGCTGAATTCTTCTTTAAGTTGTTCTATGTGTGTTATTATGAATATCTGTTCAAATATTGAACTGAGCTCTTTGATTCCTTCAATTAATACTTTCATGTTTTCTTGGTCTAATGGTCCAAAACCTTCGTCAACGATTAATATGTTTGGCATGTTCTTTCCCTTGTATTGTGAAATAGCGCTCATCGTAGCTAGCCTAATTGCGAAACCTATGATGGTTCTCTCGCCTTGTGAAAACGTTGATAGAGGTCTGTACGCGTTATCTATCTTAGATCTATCTCTCGCTCTAACTTCTATGTCCCCCTCGCCAGTTACTCCTATATCAATCTCGTATTTTCCACCTTTGAATTTGGATATAAAGTCTGAAAGGTTAGCTTGCACCATTTGTACGAACTCCCTGAGATATTCCACTGGGAAGGCGTTGGTGTGAAAGACCCTTTCCTTCAGTATAGAGTATATTTCCCTCTTTCTCCTTAACTCTTCCATCTCATCTTCATTGTTTTGCAGCAGTCTCTCTTCCTCCATTAGCTTTCCTAAATTGATTTGAGCAACCTCTAGATTCGTTGTCTTTGAACGCTTTTCTCCCTTGAGTTGTTCTATTCTATCCTCTACTTCTTGTATTGTTCTTTTAAGTTGTTCTTCCTTCTTAGTAAGTTCCTCTACCCTTTCTAAGTCTTTTGATAATTCTTGTTTCTTCTTTAAAGTTGACTCTTTTTCTTCAATCTTCTTTTCGTAGTCTTTGTATTCTTCAAGGGCTTTTTGTAATCTGTCCTTCTCGTTATCGAGTTCCCTCTCCTTCCTTAGGATAAAGGATGTGGTGCGTTGATTAGGTAAAATGTTAAGGTTTACTTTAATTAAGTCATCTTCAATTTTTCTTTCCAAGTTATCCAATTTTTCTCGTACCCTCTGTATGCTACTGTAAACATCCCCTCTGTATTCGTCATCTAACTCAATAACCTCCTTATCAAATCTTCTTTTTGCATCAATTGATTGCGAATATTTAATATTCAATTCTGATATTTCTTCTTTTAGCAGACTAATTTCTCGGTCTAAGTCATTAATTGTTCTAGTCAGCTCTTTGACTTTTTCAGGGTAAGAATTTATCTCGTTTGTCAACTTTTCGACTAATTTGACTTGTCGCTCAGATGAGAGGTCTGTCTCACAGACTGGGCACTTGAATTCATTCTTTACGTTCTTCAGGTAGATCGTACTAGCCTTCCTTTTAGTTTCGTACTCTGCTTTTGTCTCATTAGCTTTTAATAGTTCAACCTCCTTTATCCCAAGGTTGGTGTTTAATTCTCTTAATCTCCTCTCTATATCTGGCAGTTCATGTACCTTGTTTTCTAGTTCGAAGAGTTCTTTAAGCATCGAAAGGGTCTGTTCTAACTTTAACTTATTTTCGATATTTACATATGTGTCCTGTAGTGTTTTGATGTCGTCACTAGTCTTTTTGATCTTACTTTCAAGTTCTCCTTTATCGATCTTACCTACTCTGTTAACAAATTCCTCTGTTTCTCTTTCAAGTGCGTCTAGTTTTTTTGAAAGCTCTTTGATCTGCCCTAAGGTTTCGTGTAACCTTTTAAGTTCCTCGCTTACTTCTTCTTTTTCCTTTACTAAAGCGTTCCTCTTTTTTTCTTCTACCAATATTTGATTGTCAAGGCCTTTTAACTCGTTCTTAATAGACTGAATCAGGTTCTCTAAGGGTTGCTTCTCTTTTAGATCCGTCCTCAATCTCTCTATCTGATCTTTTAAACTGTCTATTTTTGGTGTAATAAGATCTAATTCATCTTTAGCTTTGTCGTAAGCCCTTTTAAAGTCAACTTCTAGGAACCTAAGGAAAAGTTCCCTTCTCTCTCTAGGCGACTTTTCACTTAGTGTCTCAACTTGCCCTTGGGCAATTACAACCGTGCTTAGAAACGTCCTTGCGTCCATACCAAATATCCTCTCTATCTCGCCTTCGATTTCCCTAAACTTTGTAATCTTCTTTCTATCCGTTTCACTGTATAAAAGTGCTCTGGAAACCTTATCCGTATACTTTCTCTCTATCGCATACCTTTTTCCCTCGTGTTCAAATTCAAGGACAATAACGCCTTCCCGTGAGGGGAGTGATAGGTCCTTCAAGGAGAACTCGTTGAATTCGTTGAAGAATGAAATTATAGGGATTGTGACGAATGCCGTTGTCTTCCCTGAACCGTTAGGACCTGTTATTAAAACGACTTTGTAATCTTCTAAGTTCAGTTCTAGTCTTGGAAATACCTTTAGGTTCTCAGCAAGTATCTTTGTTATCTTCACTCCTCCATCACTTCGTCAATAATCTTCAAAGCCTCCTTTATGACCTCTTCCTTTAAAGCTTGGGGGATGTCTATGCTTCTAATGTATTTTGGAAGGGCTTCCTTAACCGGTAGACTCTTTGAGACGACCTGCGAAACCTTAGTTTCTTCTGATAAAACTTCTATTTTAACATGCAGATATCCTTTCTTTAGTAGTTCCTGTTCTAAGGTATATCTATCGAACGTCTTTCTCATGGTATTTGGAAGCTTGACTTCAACTTTAACACAAGGTCCTTTGGTTGGTTCATAGATAGGGCACTTTTTCATTATTGAATCTAAAATCTGTTCGGTGTTTATAATTGTTGTATCGTACGTTCTATTCGGAAGGCTTAAATGAACCAAGCACATATCCCTTGTATTGAGGGGGGTAATTCTAGAGGAAAGCTTGCCATTCCTCTCTTCCACTATTATAACCCCCTTTTCACTCCTACTAAGCCTTCTACCATCTATATACGATGGTTCATCGAAGGTCAGTCTAAATACAGACCCACTATACCAGCAATTATCTGAGCCGACCGTTTGCATGATATGGAAATGGCCTAACGCAATGTAATCAAATGGCAGCCTGCAGACTTCATTCGCTCCATATGTGATCTCACTCCTTGAACCATAGAACCTTCTCTCTGACCCTGGTATAGAGCCTATGATTGGAATATGTGCTCCAAGGATGTAATAATCAGCCTTTATTTTTGCTCGCTCACCTTCTACGCGCCTAAAGATTTCCTTTTTTATTTCATCTATGCGGGCTTGTCGTTGTACGTCCTTCGCTCTTTGGAAGATTTCTTCTGCATCCTTTACCCCCTCATACTCTAATTCCACAGGGTAGTATGGTAATGCCACAAACCCTACAGTCCTTTTATCTTTCGTCTGGATCATTATGCTCTCGATCTTCCCAAGGTAGTGGAAGTAATTCTCCTGCGTTCTAGAGAGTAATATTCTGTATGTTTTCAAGAGCTCAGACGCGCTATCGTTCGCTGGTCTATCGTGGTTTCCTCTAATAATGATCACATGTATCTGTTTATCTAAAAAGAACTTTAAGAACTCTGAAAAATGGAGTGAAGCGTTACCTGAGGGTAAAACCCTGTTGAACACGTCCCCTGCTACAAGTACAACGTCTACGTTCTCGGTTACTGCTATCTGTTTGATCTGTTCTAGGGAGTCTAGGATGTCCTTGTATCGTTCTTCAGCTGCTTTACTGCCCAAGCTAGTGAAAAGGTCTTCGCCAATATGCAGGTCCGCCGTATGAAGTATCTTCACCAACTTAATCACTATCCAACGCTTTTGTCAACGACTTGGAATATTCTTTGAAGTCTGGTTTGTACTTTGACTCATAAATGCGTCTCAACTCCCCCATTTGAGAGCTATATTCCATCACCTTCACTACCGCTGGAAACCTTATAGCACTACCATATGTGAGAAACTCCTGTCTTCTAAGAGATGTGACTAATGGTTTAAAGAGCTTAGGCAGTTTAAGGGTTCTTGTAGAGACTTCAACGTCTCTGTCGATGCTCGTTGCTCCAATAAAGAAGTTCCACACCATACCCAACACATTTTCATCGATTTGGGAAGGGGTTTGGTCTATAACGCATAGTACTATTCCTCTTTTTCGAAGTTCCCGCGCTATTAGACCCAGAGGGCTGCTCCCACGAACCTCGGGGTTTAGGAACTTATGTGCTTCCTCAACAAATATTACGATCCTGTTCTTCGTTCCCTCGGTTATTCCTTTGCTGACATATTCCTCCCTAAGTCTTCTCGAGATGTAGTTGACTACGAACATGTATAAAATTTCAGAATCCCCATACCTCCCAAACGTGACTACAACGTTTCTATTTTCTTTAAGGTCGTTTATCAACTCTTGGCATGTATCGTTTTCATCTGTTATTTGAGAGAAATGTTTGAACGGTTCAAGCCTTCTCGAGAAAGCCCTTAAGCTGGTTATCACTTGCATGTCGAATTTAGACTTAAGTACTTTATAATCAAAATTATCAAAGTTGAGTAGCGCATCAAACCACGTTTTATCCAGCTCTTCTAACCTGTTCTTAACTGCGTAAAGATTTAGTGCCCCTATTCCAGATATGTTTAGGAGCTCGCTTAAAACAACTACATCTTCAACCTCAATGTTCTTCTTCTGGATCTTTAGCTCGCTTGCTAATACCCCCCTTCTAAACTCCTTGTCTATCTCATCAACAAGTTCAGGGTCGACGCAGTAGACTCTGAACTCTTCAGGGAAGGTCTCTGCTACACCAGGAGCCAGTACTTGTTGAGTCGGTGTCTTAAGCTTTAATCCGTATTCAGAGTGCATATCGAAAATGAGTAAGACCGAAGGAATACTGACTAGTTGACTATTTTTAATACGATTTGAATACAGCACTATGTAGGCAGCGATCAGATTACCCAAAACACTTTTTCCTGTGCCTGATTTCCCAAATATACCGAAACTATTTTGGATTAGCGTGTCAACATCGATTGGAACTTTAAAGTCCAAAGGTTTTATTGTACCCAACGGGTACCTGTCCTCCATATTACATGCCCCGTAAAATGTCCAAGCTTCCTCTGGAGTGGGTAGATAGCACTCTGATAGGTAGTCTGGGATGGTTCGTGCATCTTCAACCTCTTGAGTGGCAGATGATGCTATTGGTATACAATTGATTTTAGAAGACAATAGAGTATCAGCGATCATTTCCTTTGCAAACATCGGTTTTCTTGACATGTTTACAACTGACGCAGTTTCATCAGAATCCGCAATAATATCGTTTGTTATCATCAAATACGTTCTTTGCGTTCCTTTCACAATTAGACTATGGCCTATCTCAATTTCCTCATGAGATTTTCCGTCTAGCTTGACTAGAACTCCATTACTATAGGTTCCTCCTATGGTAAAACCTACCTTATTACTCAATAAGACTCACCACCATTAAGCTAAGTTCATCAAACCCTCTAATGTGAAGCATTCTAACTACTCCACTTAAAAACTGAGCTAGCTCAGAATGGTTCAAAACGTTCTTTAAATATATTAGATGGCTTAAGACACAGTCGACTCCACCGTTCTCGTATAGTAGATGGAGGTAGTCGCAAGGCTGTCCTAAGAATTCCCTTATATCTTCTACATCCATCGAATAGACTTGGGCATGGACTAAAGCGTGGTGTAAATGGTCTGCTTGTAGATAACGTCCTTGGACGAATTCTCCAACGATTGTCGCATCATAAGAGTTGTAAGTGCGATCTTTTAGGTCGGGTAGAGCGTGGTCTATCTCTGTTGGCGCGATCTTGAGTCTAGAAGGTCTTGTTGAACTACCAGCAATTACAAGTTTAGTGTCTGTCACAACGCCTACCACATAATATGCCCCGTTATCTACTATCGTGAAGGCACCTCGCTCTATGGTTTCAACTGTTTTCTCCCTGTGTAGCTCGAATTCGAACCTCTTAAAAGTTGACGCCATAACTTCTCCAATAGCTTTTTCCATTAACCCATATTCTCCATGCAGTTTAAAACTCATCAGGCTATCCCCTTCCTTTTCAACTCACCTTTTCTAGTTAGCTTTAATGTTAGATCAACTCCATATTTTCTGCTCAATTCTAAAGCTTTTCTGTGAACCAGTTCATTCACTGTGTTTCTGTCCCTTGAAGAGAGAACTGCAAACTCGTGGGCATTCATTAGAGTATAAGGATATCCTTTTGTGAGTATCGAATCTGCGACAACTGCTTTGTGCACTTTTTCTACAACTTCACCGGATTCCAAGTACTTGTATGGAAACTCAATTCTTAATATGCTCTCATCAATTCTTAGGTAGAAGGCTACAAGATCAAGTTCCAATTTGTTGAAGTCTTTAGCGATAACTGGGTTTATTGGCCTAAAGTAGGGTGTTCGAGAATAGTTCACCTTCAGGACTTCAATTAAGAAAAGCTTGTCCGATAAATTCCTGAATAACAGCTCCTCCTCTGATGGCTTAGTCAAGCAATCACTACACCTTCTGGTGCCTTTACAAGTGGAACACTTTAGTCCAAGGTTTATCAGCCCTCTATCTAAACTATGGTATACAGACACAGGTATGATGCCCATTTCATCAAGCTCCCTAATATAATCTTTAAGCGAGTTTAAGAGGTAAGACTGCCTATCCCTAGTATAGCTTTGAGCATATGGTATCGAAAGAGATTCGTCAAGGAACATTATAAAGGGCAGGTATTCTTCAAAAGACTCTTTCAATAGAGTTACTGTGAGTTCCCAATTCCATTTCTGGTAATCCACCCCATCAAACATCCTTGGGCGCATTGCAGGGGCATACAGTTCATCGCCTATCTTTAAATCCCCTAATGAATTACTATAACACTTGCCAGCTTTTCTCCAGTAGACCCCCACCTGCGTATACGAATAAAGAAGGTTCTGATGTAGGTTATGCTCTATTGTGCTCGCATCTACTGCGGCAATCGAGTTCTCTTCGAGTACTTTAAAGCTCCATTCCATCATATCAGAAGGTGTTCCCATAGGTGGGTCGGTTAGAGTAACCTCGCCTCTTTCCCAATTCTCTTGCTCGAGAGGGAACGCTACGCTGTTTAGATAATTGATACAAGAAGGGTCGCTGGATAAAATGCTTAAAGCCTCACCATAGGTCACTTTAAATGGACTGTAAACAGCAAACTTTTGGCTAAGATTCTTGTAACCATAAAGGCTTTCTACTATCTTCTTCTCTTTTTTATCTAGCTTTTGGCTAAGAGAATGTATCGAAAGCTCATTTAACATGGCGTTCAAATAGTCTTGCTAGATGTTGCATTAAAGCCTTTGGTCTAATGTTAAGTTATAATCTCGTCGTTCTTTCATTATTTCTTAAAAAAGTCTTTTATCCAACACCAACATAACTATAATCTGAGGATTGATAATGAAAACCTTGGTAGTTTACTACACTCGAACTGGAAACGCGAAATTCATGGCCGAAACTATTGCGGCAGAACTCGGAGCAGACATAGAAGAAGTCATTGATCTTAAGAACCGTCAAGGTAGACTTGCCTTCCTGCCAGCTGGTAGGGATGCTATGTTCGGAAAAGAAACTGAGATTGCTCAAACAAAAGTAATTCCAGCTGACTATGACCTCATAATCATCGGGCAACCTGTTTGGGCTGGTAGTCCAACGCCGGCGATCAGAACATACCTGAAAAAGAATGACTTGTCTGGAAAGAAGGTGGCATTATTCTTCTCGGATTCAAATTTGGGTCAAGCCGTCGAGAAGATCAAAGCGTTGATGCCGAATTCAACATTTGTGGGTAAGTTAGCATTGCCGGCGAAAGAGTTAAGGAACAAAGAAGAGACGAAAAAGAAAATCGCTGATTGGTGTAATACACTCAAAATAACATAATATGTTGGTGCATTCCCTTTACACTAGCTTGTGAGTGCACTAATGGTGTGGGTTTAAGAAAAATTTCCTAACGCTATAACGTTATCGAAACCCTAGTTCTGTAGTAGAGTTTAAATTACAAGGTAAAAAGAATGATTATTTATCATAAAGCCATTTTAGTCTAGGACTGTTGAAGGGTTTAAGATGTTGTTTGGGTCAAAAGCTTTCTTTATTTGTCTCATTAGTTCGATCTGTTTTGCTGGCAGGAACTTGTATAACTCTTTAACCCTGATCTTGCCTATTCCATGCTCTCCTGTGATCACACCTCCTAGTTCAATTGAGGCCTTATAGATTTCTTCTTTGATTTTATCGTATTTCTCCAAGTCCTCCTTCATCACATGTGAGTGGACGTTGCCATCTGCTGCGTGGCCATACACAGGTATGTACGCTGAGTACTTCTCTGATATGGCGTCGATGATTTCAGCAAGCTCCCCTATCTTTGACGGGGGGACTGTGGTGTCTAGGATGTCACCATATCTTGGTTTTAATGCGGTGTAGATGTTGCTTCTTATCTTCAAGATTGATTCCTGCTCATCGCGTCTCTCTGCTATTGAAGGTTCTAGGCCGCCGTTTTCTAAAGCTATTGTGGACATCTTTTCCGCATCCGAGAAGACTTCGTTCTCGCCTCCCGCTAAGATCGCTATTAGAAAGACCTTACCACTTACAATCCATTTCTCGCCCAAGTGTTCTGCAGATAGCTCCATAACTTCCCTCTCAACATATTCTAGCGCTAACGGAACGACGCCTGCATTCAATATCTTTGGCACACACTTTAAGGCTTCATGCCTAGTATTAAATGGTAGTAAGAGTGTTAACGTGCGTTCTGTCTTTGGTGTCAGTTTGATAAAGGCCTTGGTGACGATGCCTAATGTGCCCTCACTCCCGATCATTAAGTGCATTAGACTATAGCCCATATTGTCCTTCAACAGTTTTCCGCCTAGCTTTAGAATCTCCCCTGTTGGAAGGACTACCTCTAACCCTTTAACGAAGTTCCTCATCACACCGTGTTTTACAGCCCTAGCTCCACCTGCGTTGCAAACAATCAACCCTCCAATCTGTGCGCCTTCATCACCAGGGTGAGGGGGGAAAGAGAGTTCTGCCTCGTCTGCAGCCTTTAGAAGCTGTCCAAGGGTAGCTCCAGCTTCGGCTTCGGCCATGAGGTTTTCCTTGTCAACGACGATCTTGTCCATCCTCTCCATGGACACTATGATTCCAACTTTCGTTGGAATAGCTCCTCCAACTAAGCCTGTCCCACCTCCTCTTGGATACACTGCTATCCCTTTCTCATTTGCTAGCTTTATTATAGCTGATATTTGGTTGCTATCGCTTGGTTTAACAAGTATGCATTCTGTGGAAGGTGTTGGCCTGACTGGGATGCTGGTTTCATCTATTAGGTAGCTTTCCATTTGTTCTTTGCTGGTTATCACAAACTCTGGTCCAACAATATCCTCTAAGGTCTTTACTATGTCATTCATCAGGTTCGGTTCACCTTTCTGGCTTTTATTTGTTTTATCATCTCTGGTATGACTTGGTATAGGTCACTTATGATGCTGTAGTCTGCGGTTCTGTGTATTGGCGCTGATGGGTCGGTGTTTATGGCTATAATCGTCTCTGATTCCTTCATTCCTGCTAGGTGTTGAGGGCTGCCAGATATCCCGCATGCGATGTAAAGCTTAGGCTTGACCGTGTTACCGCTGAAGCCTACTTGATGCTCCTTCCCTATCCAGCCTTCATCCACTGGTGTCCTACTTGCTCCTACTACGCCACCTAGTAAGTCTGCTAGCTCTTTTAAAAGCTTGAATCCTTCTGATGTGCCAAGTCCTCTTCCACCTGAAACTATGATCTTCGCTTCTGTGATGTTGAATTCTGCTTGTCTTTCTTTTCTAATAATTCTCGGTCCTCTCTCATTAGGTACTTCCGTGGCCTCATTAATGATTTGGCCCTTCCTAGCCTGATCCTTTTCCCTCATCTGCATGACTTTGTATCTAACAGTAGACATCACCGGCTTGGTCTTTGTTTTGATGTGGGCTAGAATGTTTCCAGTGAAGGCTGGACGTATCTGTATTAGGTCACCGTTTTCGTCAACTTGAAGGTCTATGCAATCTGCGGTCAACCCTGTCTCCAACGCAGCTGCTACCCTAGGCGCTAGAGATCTACCAAAGTGAGTTGCCCCGAACAAGAAGATGTCTGGTTTTTCTCTTTTCACTAGTTGGACGATGTTGTGTTTATATGGGATTATGTTTAGTTCTTTGAATACGATGTTGTCGTATAAGAATACTTGGTCCGCGCCATAGTATATAAGCTCCATAGCCTGTTCTCTGCTTACCCTGTAGCCAAGAAGAACGCATGAGAGTTCGGCATTCAGTTTGTCTGCGATCTCCCTACCCTTGCCTAGGAGCTCGAAGGATATTGGGTGAATTAAGTCGTCTCTTTTTTCTGCAAAAACTATAACCTTTTTCTTAATTTCGGAACTTGTTGTCATTGTTAAATCAGCTTCTTCGCTTCTAAAGCGTCTAATACGAAGTTAACCCCTCCAGGAACGTCTTTGAAGGTCTTTCCTTGCCTCTCCTTTTCTTTAGGTATCACGACTTTGTGAACAGTTGTTGGTGACCCAAAATATCCTACGTTTGCTAGGTTTATTACATCTGATAGATCGTTAGCATGCCACACCTTTATTTCTGCCTTCATCGCTTTAAGTTTATCCCTTAAGGTAGGAAGCCTTGGTTTATTCACATCCTTGGTTACGCTGACTAGAAGTGGAAAGTCGGATTCAAGTAAATAGGATGACTCATCGACTTCGCTCATAACTTTGATCTTATCCTGACTTATATCATTTATTTTAGAAACATAGTAGATGTGTGGGATACCGAGTTGTTCAGCCACCTCAGCTCCAACTTGACCTGTATCGCCATCTACTGTCTTCTCACCGCAGAAGATTAGGTCAAAGTCTCCAACCTTCCTTATGGCACAAGATAATGTATAAGAAGTTGCCCAAGTGTCTGCTCCTGCAAATACCTTATCCTCTAATAATATCGCCTCATCAGCGCCTCTTGCTATGGCGTCTTTAAGAGATGTAACTGCTTGAGGTGGTCCCATACTGATGGCAGTGACGATGCCTCCCACTTTCTCCTTAACCTGCACCGCTGCTTCTAACGCGTTTAGGTCAAACGGATTGATTTCAGCTTCTGCTGAGCTTCTATCTATTCTACCCTTCTCAACATCGAACCTTACTTTAGCTATATCAGGTACTTGTTTAATGAGAACTATCAGTTTTAGTCCCATTTTAGACAACGTTGTTTCGAAGTTTCTTTATTTAAAAATTTTCAACTCCCAGCTATATTGATTAAAATTATTATAGAAAAGAAATAATAGCCTATCATAAATACAATAGGTGCGGAATAGGCGTGTTATCTCTTGGGAGATAGTTCTTATTCGAACACCAGTAAAATATGGAAGATCGATAAGCTAAAGCCGCTTCTCCTACTTATAATAGGTGTTCTCGCTTTAACAGTGTTTATCCTATTTTCTGACTTTGAGAGTATGATAAATTACATTTCTCTCGCTGATAAAGTTCAATACTCGATAGCATTCCTTTCAATGATATTAGGTGTTATAGCGTACGCTATCTCATGGATCTTTTTGCTCAAGTCCGCGAAAGTTAAGCTTGGGATATTAAAGGCGATTGAAAGCACTTGGATAAGTGTTTTCTTCAACATCATGGTCCCAACAGCTTCTGTCAGCGGTGAAATCGCTAGAATATTATATGTCGTAAAAGAGACAAACGATAATCATGGCACTGTAGCTGCTACTGTTTTCCTTCACAGAATAATAACGTTCCTTCCATTCATATTTGGGTCGATCTTTGGGTTTCTATACCTTGGCCTATTCTATAACCTTCCATCATATTTATCCTCCCTAATAGTAACAATATCTTCTCTACTAATTTTCGCCCTCTCCGTGTTGTTACTTTTTATTGTAAAACCAAATATTTCCATGAGGATTGGAATCAAGATCGCATCCTTGCTAGATAGGTTTATCCCAAAAAGATGGAAGAAGGGCTCTAGCATAATTGAACTTACAGGAAAAGCGTTTTCCGAGTTCGAAAAATCTATGAACGTATTGAAACATGGTAAAACATTGATTTCGCTATCAATCATTTTTGCTTTTTTGTATTGGGTCTTTGACGTGCTAGTAGCCTATTTCGTTTTCTCATCGTTGAACTTCCATGTTTCATTTATTCTGATAATCGCTGTCTACACTATCGGGATATCGATACAGATAATCCCTATCGGGATCCCTGGCATGGTAGGATTTGTCGAAACTATAATGTCAGGCCTTTACGTTATCTCAGGAATTCCACTTGGATTAAGTGTTGCTGCAACTGTCATGATAAGGCTTGTGATGATGTGGTTTGAAGCCTTGATCGGTGGGCTGGTCTTCTGGTCTTATTCCAGACGACATTAGCCATTAATACAAAGGAAAGGGTTTCTATAAACACTTATTAGTATATCAATCAAATATATAGTGATAAATGCATTTTAATTCAGAAAACGACGAAGGTAATGTAGAATATAAGCTCAAATTAACCTCAGTTGATAGAGACCGGCTTAACGAGCTTGCCACACAACTCAACTACCGCGTTAATGAAGGAGGTGGCGAAGCCTTTTACGACCTAGGGGTAACGGATGAAGGTGAACTACTAGGCCTTGACCCAAAAGAAGCTAAAGTCACCTTCAAAAATTTCGACAAAATATGTAAGATGATCAATGTCTCCTATACAATTATTAGATCGGTTGAAGGCAAAAAAGGAACTGTTTACGAACTCCTTGTTAGAAGAGTCGCTGAAACCCTCCCAATCTCAGTCTCGCTAGTATTTGTTGGTAACGCTGACGCTGGGAAATCATCCATAAAGGGTGCCCTTGTTTACAATGTTCTAGACGACGGCGACGGATTAGCGATGAGCAAGGTTGTAAGATACATCCACGAAATAAAGATGCGGAGAACTTCAGCCGTCAACACGCATATTCTAGGATTCGATATCCTCGGTAACTGTGTGAACTCAGACTTGATCAACTACAGTGAAAGCGAAATATACTTAAAATCTTCCAAAGTTTTAAACTTGATCGATCTTGCCGGTCACGAGAAGTATCTTAGAACCACACTAAGAGGCATACTTGGAAACCTTCCTGATTATGCTGCCCTGATTGTCGCTGCTAACTCCGGTGTAGTTGGGACGTTCAAAGAGCATCTAGGAATCTCTCTTGCTTTAAAAATACCCGTGTTCATATGCCTAACCAAAATCGATATTACCCCTGAAGAGAAGATTAGAGAAACCTTAGATGATATAATAAAAGTTCTCAAGCTTCCAGGTGTAAATCAGATTCCCTACTTAGTGAAGTCTAAGGACGACATCGTCCTCGCTGCTAGGCACATAAAGAGTGGACGTGTTGTACCAATCTTCACCATCTCTAATCTAACAGGCTACGGCCTACAAGACTTGAAAGCTTTTTTGAACATCATCCCACCAAGGATATCATGGAAGGAATGCTACGAGAGGGCATTCAAATTTTATGTGGATGAGATATTCAATGTAACGGGTGTGGGGACCGTGGTTAGCGGCTTGGTGGAAGAAGGCGCTGTGTCTGTTGAGGATGAAGTGCTGGTAGGTCCCTTTGAGGACGTAAGAAACTCATTTAAAAAGACGAAGATTAAAGGCATTCAAATAAACCGAGTCTTTGTAAAGAGGGCCTTTGCAGGCCAAAGCGCAACATTCGCAATTCCGTCTATCGAGTATAGTAAGCTTAGGAAAGGGATGGCCGTACTGGATAAGAACCTGTCCCCTGATCCAGTAAGAACTTTTAAAGCGCAGGTTAAAGTCCTACATCACCCTACAACCATGAGAGTTGGGTATACCCCAGTCATCCACGCCCATACCATAAGACAGACAGCTAAAATCATCGAGATGAGCAAAGAGGCATTGCGGACCGGTGACATAGCTGAAGTCACCTTCAAGTTCATTATGCGCCCCGAATACCTTGAAAAAAATGAGACGTTCGTGTTCAGGGAGGGGAAGACACGGGGAATAGGCACAGTACAGGAAACCTCGAACGATTAAAAGAAACATTTATTTTGTGTCATTATAAAACAAGAATATAATGCGACTTAACCTTTCTGAAGAAAGCATCATAAACGCGAAGAGCGCTTTAGAAATCCTTTTCCCTGACAAGAGATCTAGAATTGCAGCTAAACTCCTTCTAGAATGGATGAAAGAAAACAAAGGAAGAGCCACCAAGAACGCGTTGAATAACTTCTCAAAGAGGCTAGAAAATAAAGAGTTAATGTATGGTAACTCTCCATTTAAGTATAGCCGGAGAAATCTGTATGGGACTGTGATAAAGAACTTGGTGAAGCTGGGGTTCCTGCAGAGGAACGCTCCTATCTGGGATGAAAGAATGCAGAAAACTTTGAAGGTGTACCAGATACAGATCTTTGATATACCTAACAAGCCTCCAGCAATCGGATTTTGGAGGTTATCATATTACGTATGCAGAAAATGGAATGAGGAATTTGCATACTTCACCCATGAGCAATAGTACAGTCACTGTCTCCAACTGAATGTTTTAAGTCAATATTTTTTATCCACTAAGTCATATAAAATTTCCATTAAAATAATAAAACAGCTGTTGTTAGTTATGTATCAAGCTCATACGTCCTCTGCAGAAAGTTGAAGCATCTGCATTTGAACAGCCAACGAGCGTGCATCTGCCATCCGGAGGGTGGATGTGGGATATCCACTGTTCAAATGCTCTTGTGGAAACAATCTGCTCCTGAGGAAATGAACTTCAAATCGTCAAGCCGACCACAATCTGTGGCTTAGGCAACTAAGTCACCGAAAGCAGATGGGTTGACCTGAAGCCTTCGGTTAAAAACAGAAAGTGGAAAGCAAGATGGTAAGAAGATCGGCTCCCTAGGAAAAAAAAGGGCGTATGAGCCTTCTAATCATTAATCGCCTTGAATAGTCTGTAGAGTTGCGAATAAGGCGCCAAGTTGCGCACTTAGATTTTTGTTTTCTAAGGTGTCAAAGTATACCTGAAGTATTTTCACCATCTTCAAGAGGTCTTTTTTAGCGCCTCTCATCAAGTTCTCAAGTTCCTCCTTTCCTCTCGGCGTTATTATGTATTTGGGATATCTCTCGTTTTCAATTATCAATTTTTTAAGATAGTTTTTAGATTCTAATTCGTTAGTAATGTAGTATATCGAGCCTGGACTTGGTTGCCACATTCCCCCGGTCTTCTCAGATAGATTTTTTATTAAAGTTACCGCCGATAAGGGTGCCCTCGATGCCTCCTTGAGGATTATCGTCTTCAGAAGCCCTGTCGGCACATTTAGTGTTGCCATGGGTAATTTCCATCGGAAAGGAAAATAAAAAGATTAATTCGAAGGCTAGGTCTAACGTGAACTCTTAAATATTATGTGCCCTAAGAAGTGATGATAAAGAATGGGGAACGAGTCTCCTAAATCTAAAGTGTTTAATTCGAGAGATCTTAACTACCAAGAAGAGAGTATAGTTAGTCGTACAGTTATCGACAAAGACTGCGGTACTGTCACAGTATTTGCCTTTGATAAAGGGCAGAGGTTAAGCGAGCATACCGTACCATATGACGCCTTTGTTCTCATCCTAGATGGTAAGGCAGAAATTAAAATATTGAAAAAACAATATATGTTAGAAGAGGGTGACATGATAATATTGCCTGCTAATGAACCTCATGAGGTTAGAGCTTTAGAGTCTTTTAAGATGATCTTGGTTATGATAAGGTCTTAGATAAACTATGTTTGCAGGCTTCTACCGATGATCTTTCCGTAAAGGTATAGTGCGTGAACGGCTCTTATACGTTGTTTTGGCCTCTTATATATTGGGAAGCCAGGTCTCTTCAAGTAGCTTACGACTTCGGTGTTTCTATTAAGAAGTGAGATCACAACGGGCGTTAAGTATTGCTTTTGAATAGCTCTGTTCTTCTCTGCTGCGTCAATTTCCCTTTTTATTGCTTAAAAAGCCAACTATAAGCAAATTTAATATTATAATTAAGCATATCGACTATGATGGTCCATTATGGTACTTCTAAAGGGCAATAAAATCAATCTTCGCCCACTTGAACCTGAAGACCTGAGAGAGGTGTTTAGAATGGTCAATTCCCCTGAGTCGGTGGGTGTTTTCGACGTTTTCCAATTTGCGAGTTGGGGTGAAGTTGAAAAGTGGTTTAAAGGCCCAATAGGTCCGAACGATCTCACAGTACTTCTAATTGAGAGGAATGAGGATAAAGAAAGGCTAGGAATAGTTGTCTATTATAGCGCGCATCCTATATTGCAGAATTTGGAAATAGGTTTCCAGATCAGTTCCATCGAAGAGCGAAGCAAGGGGTATGGGGCAGAAGCAGTAAGGCTATTGGTCGACTTCCTTTTTAAGACTCGCAACGTTCAGAGAGTTCAAGCAACGACCTCAACCGAAAACGTTGCTGCTCAAAGGGTGCTTGAACGGAATGGGTTTATCAGAGAAGGGTTGATGAGGAAGTCATTATTTGGTGATGGGAGATATCAGGACACATACTTATACAGTATCTTAAGAGATGAATGGGTGTCCATTTCTTCCAAGGGTTACTGACTTTTGTTAACGAATCATCCTGTTTGAATTTGATCAAATCTAAATCCTCTTAAGTATTGTAGCGAATTTATCTATTTCGGGAAAATGTTATTCGAGACTATAATTGATTTAAATTTAATGTAATGCTAAGTTGATGATTCACATCGTTTAAATACAGGAATTTGAAATCATCCATTAAGAGATAGGTTGGCTTCAAAGGAGGATGTTATAAAAGCGTTGTCTAAGATCTTGGAAAGACTTGAATTGCCTTCAAATAAGGCGATATTTGCGTCCTTCACAAAGACTATCCTATTCACATTCACAGACTTGCAAGCCTCCTTTTGCATAGAGATTGAAAATGGAGTTGTGAAGAAGCTGTTGGAATTCTCTTCGGAAAGACCGGACATCATTGTTTCCTCTGATAGTAACACCTTCTTCGACATCGTTGATAATAAGTTGAACCCGATAAATGCCTATTCAACAGGAAAATTGAAAGTTCAAGGCTCATTTCTTGACCTTTTGAAGCTTCAGAAATTGATGCGATCAACAAAACCCAGTTTATTTTGATTTAAGCTCATTTTGGCGTATGCTTCCAAGTTTATCATCTTTTCTTCTCCATAATTTTCAGTAAGTTGAGCATTAGGCTAAAACCTTGGGATCATCCTATTTGATAGCATCACTTTATCATTTAAACAAATTATAGGAAATGCGTTAACTTATTCGTATCTTAATGCTTTGATAGGGTCCATTCTTGAAGCTCTCCATGCGGGATAAAGTCCTGCTAAAACGCTGACAGAGACAGCGACAAGTAAAGAAACGCATGCCATATCTAATGTCACAACAGGAGTGTATGATAAAGACATCCCGCCACCAAAGGATGTTCCTCCGAACCCAGCAGATCCTGTGCTCGACCCTTGTGCGTTAGGAGAAAGTATGGTCTGTAAAAGGTATGGTATTGCCATGGACACGCCGTAGCCTGTGATTAAACCTATTACCCCACCTGTCAAACCTATTATTGCGGACTCTGATAAAAATAGCTTCATGATGTCGCTGTCCTTAAACCCAATGGACTTTAAGACACCGATTTCCCTCGTTCTCTCGAATACTGAGACGAGCATGATGTTGATTATCCCCACACCTGCTACTGTCAGTGATATGGCTGCTATTGTGCCAAGTAATGCTCCAAGTAATCCTGTTATGGTGGAGACGATCTGAGTTATCTGTTTGGTTGTTATGATCTGAACGCTGTTCCCATATATGTTAGTTAAAAGCTCTTGGACGTTACTTACTCCATCAATACTTGCTGCTTTAACTAAAAGAAGAGAATAGGACTTCCTATTTAATATCTTCATAGCCGACTCCATCGGTATGAACAGCGTGTTATCAGTTTGTATTAGAGAGCTTGAACCATATGTGTCTAGTATGCCTATCACTTGTACAGTGACCCTCCTACTAACTTGCCCACTTTGTTGTGCGAGAATTAAAGGTTGACCGATGTTTAAACCTTGGGAACCTGCTTGCGAAACTGGAAAGGCGATATTATGTCCAACCAAGGCGAGTGGCACACTGCTTGGTGGGTACACGGCACCTTCAACCAATCTGATTTCACCGAGGAATATTCTGAGGCCTTCACTATCTACTCCTATGACGGTTACTGCTTTGGTTTCACTTCCAAGGGTAAGCTCCATTTGGGCGCTCACCATAGGTATTACGTTATCAACTCCAGGGATTGAAGCTATCTTTGCGACGTCGACTTGGGTGAAAGTTGTTCTGCTTGGTGTCACGATCAGTGTTGTGGGACCAAGGCTTTGGAGCGTGTTTAAAACGCTTACCTGTATCCCTGTTGTCTGAGACACTAAGGCGATGATACTTGCAACGCCTATGACCACACCTAGAATCGTTAGGGCTGCTCTAAGTTTTCTTTCTCTTAGGCCTTTGAATCCAAGCCATAAAATGTCCCTGATCTTCATCTTTTCACCTCAAGGAGTCTTCCATGTTTTTATACTTTAGCCATGAATGGTTGACTTATGTGATGATCTCCTACCTATGGCTAGTCCTGCGATTAACATAACAATTCCAACGAACAAGTATGAGACCATCGGGAGGAAGCCGGCGTCTGAACCTCGTTGTATTGTCGAGGTCTGGGTTGAAGTGCCTTTCTCATAGACGTCTAATGTAATGTTCCTGATTATAGTATGCTGATTTCTTAAATTATCAAAGTAGGTTAACTCCACGGGTATTTGATATGTTCCAGGCTTTGTTGTGTTCGTAATTAAAATGCTTAGTGTGAACGTTGTTGGGGTGTTGACCTGCATGTCTCCTATGAAGATTGAGTTAGACCCAAACATCTTAAAGCCCGATGGGAGGTGAGGCGTAGCTATGACCGCTGAAGAAACTATTGTACCGATATTAGTTAAGGTGACCGTGACTGAGAATATTTGGCCTATTGTAGGTCTTTCAGGTAGTATTGAGAAGTCAACCATCTGTAGGTTTATCAGGCCTTGTGACAATAGGCCTATATTTCTAATTTCTTGTTTTAAGTTATTCTGTGTATCATAGTATTTTATACTCGCTTGCAGTATAGTGGATGCAGTTGACGTGGGTGGTGCGAAGATCTTTGCATCAACCATAAAGCTTTCTCCAGGTAGGAGTTGGTCGGCCTGCGATATGTCGGGTTGAAGCCATGTGAATTGACCGCCTTGAAAAGAATACATTATAGAAATGCTCCTGAGCGGTGTCGTTCCAATATTAGACACCAATATAGTTAGGTTGTTCGCCTTGCCGGCCACAAGAGTATTTGGCTGGACTTTTATCGAAATCGGGGATAGTTCTGATGTACGCTTGAGTAGAAACGAAAGCGTTTTCACTTCACTTCTAATTATCTGGGACTCATCGAGATAGGTTATTGTCAGTGAGACAGATGTTGAATCCGATGATGTGGATGGGAGGTATGCTGTTATTGGAAATTGGGTTTTCTGCCCTGGAGCCAATGTTCCTAAGTTGGTTTCTCCGTCTGTGCCGATTATTGTTAGGGGAGGCTGTGGGCTAAGTTTTATCCTAAGGTCCTTCATCGCCGTTGATCCTTGGTTATCGATTGTTATGTCAATTCGGTTCAACTCGTTAGGAGTAAGATAACTTGTGGAGGGATGAACCTTAAATGTGGCTTGTTCAATGCTTCCTATTATAAAACCTAGACTCTGACTTGTGCTCCTAACATTCAGATAGGCGTCTCGGTAGGTTGCTGCAAGAGAAAAGGTGGTCGGAGATCCTCCAGCCTGAGGTGAGACATAGACACTAAGCTTTAATTGAACACTAGCCCCGGGATCCAGTGTAGGTACAACATCAAGAACGTTCAGTAAGCTAACCTGAGATGGTGCCGTAACATATATAGTGACTTCTGATGCCCTCCCAGTTCCTTTATTGTTGACGTTGATGAAAACATCGTTTACCCTTCCTGGCATAAGATAAACCGTTGAAGTATCAAAATTGAGCTTAACTCTACCCTTGACCTGCACTGGGAAGGTCAGCTCCTGAGTCAGATTTGTGTCCCACGTGGTGTTCCACATCAACTTCAATGTGAACATAGCACTGCCGATAGAAACATTTTCGTCTAAGTTCAGGTTGAATGTTAATTGAAAAAGGGAATTAGGCGCCACTCCTGTTGCATATGCCGTTGTGCTGGTGTTTCCATTCAAGTCGGTGAAGCAAGGAGCATGTTCCAATGTGCCTTTTAGGGTTGAAGCCGCATACCAACCAACATATTTAAGTGTCACAGTCAAGGGGGCGTTAAGGTCGCCTGGGCCAACTTCTATAGGTGTCGCAACTGTCCCCCAGTTTACGCTTGTCACTTCGAAACTTGATGCACTAACTCTTCCAAAGCTTGAGAAGACGGGAAATAAGAGTAAAGCCGTAATACCTAATACAACAATGTTATCTCTCATATGTTCTCTATCACCTTTTCAACTGTACCATCTCTAAGATATATTATTCTGTCAGAGACACCGGTTATCTCTAGGTTGTGAGTTACCATGACGATGGTCACCTTCCCATTCTTACTTATGCCTTTCAAAAGAGACGCAACTCCCTTAGCAGTCTTTGAATCAAGGTTACCAGTTGGCTCGTCGGCTAATATTAAAGATGGGTCATTCACAAGAGCTCTGGCGATCGCGACACGTTGCTGCTCCCCCCCACTCAATTCATTCGGTTTTTTGTCAGCCTTGTCAGCCATACCAAGCTGAGCTAGCAAAAAGCTTGCCTTTTCCTTCCTTTTAGCGTTTGGTATATTAAGTGTCATTAAAGGGAGTCCAACATTCTCAATTGCATTCAAGTATGGGATCAAATTATATGATTGGAATATAAAACCTAATGTCCTACCCCTCAGCATAGCAAGCTCTTTCCCACTTAGCTTAGACGTCGGTACGCCGTTGATGTACACTTCTCCACTTGTTGGACGATCCAAGGTTCCAATAAGGTTAAGTAAGGTGGTCTTGCCGCTACCCGACGGCCCAACGATTGATACAAGCTCCCCCCGTTTAATTAAAATGGAAACATTCTTTAGTGCCTCATATTCTATCGCTCCTCTCTTGTAGACCTTCCCAAGTCCTTGAGTTCGCACTGTAATCTCTTGGGGGTGAACGTCTGTTCCGATAGAGGCCATATACATATCAATATCGATATCAGCGTCGATATTATTTATATATAAACATTGTTAAATAGTTCCCAAGAAGTAACATACAACTACTGTGATTCAAAGCAAAAATGTTCTCGGCAAGGATCAGTTTGCTTCTGATCTCATAAGCTAACTTTAAAAGGATTAAATTTGAGATTTTTTATTTACAAAATTTATTCCTCTTCGATGATAGCTTTCGTTTTTAATAAAGTAAAAACGTTTATTAACGAAATTGTATAAAAATTTATGGGGAAGTTATGGTGGATCTTTATAACTTTATAGCTAAACGTACTGATAGAATGAAAGCCTCCGAAGTACGTGAAATTTTACGCTATGCAAAAGGTGATGTTATATCCTTTGCAGGTGGGTTGCCAGATCCTTACTGCTTACCGTCCGAAGATGAAATATGTTCTGCGATAGATTATATCTCGAAATTTAAAGAAAAAGCTTTCCAGTACAGTCTAACTGGAGGGATATTAGAACTAAAAGAAGAAATCGCAAAGTATTGTGGGGAGAAGCTCGGTATCAAAGCCTCTGCTGAAGAGATTTTGATCACGACTGGAAGCCAACAAGCTCTTGACATAACTGCAAGGATATTGATTGACCAACGTGATTATGTAATCACCGAGCTCCCAACTTACATTGCTGCGATTCAAGCTTTTAGTCTATTTAGACCCAACTATTTAGGAATACCAATGGATGATGAAGGTATGAAGATCGATTATCTTGAGAGCAGTTTAAGGGCGATGAATGAGGAGGGGCTGAAGCCTAAATTCCTCTACACGATACCCACCTGTCAGAATCCAGCTGGTCTGTCGATGTCAATGGATAGACGTAGGTGGCTTCTTGAATTGGCTTCAAAGTATGATTTCATAGTTGTTGAAGATGACCCTTACAGTCAAATAATGTTTAGAGATATCCAAGTTAAAAGGCTTAAGAGCTTGGACACGGAAGGTCGAGTAGTTTACCTTTCCACCTTCAGCAAGATATACGCTCCTGGGGTGAGGGTTGGATGGATAATTGCAGATAAAAGTATATTAAATTATTATGAGCTCGCTAAACAATCTATCGATTTATGTACATCTTCTGTTAACCAGTATTTTGTACTACACGCTCTACAATCAAGGATCATAGAGAAAAGGCTTCCTGCTGTAATCAACAAATATAAAATAAAATGTGAGCTGATGCATAAAATGCTAGAGGAGAAGATGCCTGAAGGGTCGAAGTGGAGCAACCCTGTTGGCGGCATGTTCATATTTGGATGGTTAGATGAACGTGTGAATACTAAGAAGATACTTATGGATGTAATACAGAAGTACAATGTTGCATACGTTCCAGGAGGCTCGTTCTTCGTAGATGGTAGTGGATGGAACACACTTAGACTCAACTTCACGTTTCCAACTGAGCAGCAGATAGAAGTTGGTGTAGGTCGATTAGCTAAGGCGATAGAGAACGAGTTAAAGAAGCTCTAACATGAGGTGAAGGTGTTGTATAAAAGGTCATTCCATAATAAGTACAAAGCTTATCTGGATCTATCATCGCTGTTGAAAATATTTGTTTAGACTATTCCTTTCTACTTATCTTCACGACGTCAAGTAGTATCTTTTTCACATCATTTTCTAGGACGTCGGCAACGTTAGGCTTTGTCCGCCCTCCATCCCCGCTTACAAGTTCTTTGACATAGGTCCCAGCCTCGCATTCAATAAATATTTCAGCCTTAAATCGAGTTAGCCTTCTAAACTCGATCTTATTGACCTTCCTTTCTCTTAAGATGTCTGCTCTACGCGATAATACTCTTAAGGGGGTTTGTTGTGCAATCTTCGCACCGTTTAACACTTTAAGCCTATCAAGTTGTTTTAAAGGTCTTTTGAATGTTACTATCACTTTGTATGTTTTATCCACTTTAGCTTCTTTGATAGATGCAACTTCATCTTTGTCGGTAAATCTAAGATCATTGACCTCTACAAACTTAGATCTGTTGATCTCAGACAATGCCTTTTGAAGATCTAAGTTTCTCATCCTTGGGTTTAAAATTTCGATAATGAAAGGTCGATAATCAAGGCATCTAACGTCAACATCTTCCCTACCTGCGCCGTGGAAGCTCGACTTTCCCCCCTTTGACATTTTAAGTAGCGGTTTCTCAATTATCTGTTGTACCGATGTCCTATACATCTTACCCTTCCAACCACAAGCTCTACACCCTTTCCCTCTGCATCTTCTACAGTGCCATGTTGTTTGAGGTATACCTCTAACAAGTTTCTTATACCCACCATATACGAAGAGGCTCTTGGGCTTTATCTCAACCTCTAATCTTTTAAGATCTAATATGATTACAAGCTGTGGATCTTCGTGATCAACAGTTCTGTCATATTTCCCCTCTAACCTTTTTCCCACGTCCCTGTTTATCTCGTCTTTAATGGATTCGCCGTATTTTGGAGAAGTCCTTAGAATTAACTCATCCTTCTCATAAAGCGTTTTGTTTAAAATGGTCCCAACAAGAAAGGTCCTAAATTCGTACCTTCGCACGTTTTTTATAGCTTCGTCTATAAGTTTTGGAACTATTTCCAAAAAAATGTCATCGCAAATACTACACTTTTTCTCCTCGGAGGATGTTTTTTGTATCCATCTAAAGTTATAATCTTGAAAATTTTCCATTCTAAGATCGATTTTTACTCCCGCCTCCAATGATAACGCTATAAAATCTCTTACGATTTCGCCTCTTCTTTCATTTGTGATCCCATGTAATAATTTTCCAAAGGCTCTTCCAAGACACCTGTTACAGACATAACCTATATTCAATATCTCTGTTGCTGTTCTAAAAATTTTATCGTTTAAGAAATCTTTTGAAATATCCCCTTTAAAACCCAACTTATCGCCTCCACCCATATGTGACTATATCTATCGCACGCTTTTGTCAAAAGTTTTATTTATGTTCAATGCAGCTCGTTTACCATCGCCTATCGCCTGTATCACCGTTGCTGTGCCTCCAATTATGTCACCTCCAGCCCAAACTCTATTAAGACTGGTTCTCGACTCATAGTTGACGATAATGTATCCGTCTCTGTCCAATTTTATTTCAGGAATAGTTTGGGTGAATGCCTTGTTAGCCCTTTGTCCTATCGCCAAAATAGCCATATTCGCTTTTATGAAAAAGTTCGAGCCCTCTATTGAAATTGGTGTAGGCCTTCCAGTCTTATCTATATATGTAAGTTTGTTTCTGACAGACTCTAACTTGGTAATATGATTATTCTCATCTCCAACAAACCTTAAAGGGCTCACAAGTGGCAGAACTTTAACCCCTTCTTCTTTTGCACGCAATACTTCCTCCCTCCTTGCAGGCATATCTTCCTCACTTCTTCTATACACAATAGTTACTTCTTCAGCTCCTAACCTAACAGCAGCTCTTGCTGAATCTACTGCAGTGTTCCCCCCACCTACTATAACAACCCTTCTTCCAGAATCTACTGGAGTATCATATTTAGGGAAAAGGTACGCCTTCATTAGAACAGTCCTAACAAGAAACTCATTTGCGGTGTAAACCCCACTCAAATTTATCCCTAGTATGTTCAAGATTATAGGTGCCCCTGCTCCTATACCAATAAATATTGCTTCATAACCATTCTTAAAAAGTTCGCTTAAAGTTAGAGTCTTTCCCACAAATACATTTGTAACAAATTTCACTCCCGCCTCCTCCAGTGTTTTTATCTCTTTTTCGACAACATCCTTAGGTAGCCTAAACGAAGGGATGCCGTAAACAAGAACTCCACCAGGCTTATGGAACGCCTCGAAAACCGTCACATCATATCCCAGCTTAACAAGGTCTCCTGCAACCGTAAGCCCTGCAGGCCCAGAGCCCACCACAGCAACCTTCCCACCATGTGACTGTTCGCATTTAAGTTTCTTCCAACCCTTTTTTAAAGCGATATCTGCAACAAACCTTTCAAGCAAACCTATCGAAATAGGTACTCTCTTCTTATTCAAAATACAAGCTTTTTCACACTGCATTTCAACTTGGCAAACCCTACCGGTTACAGCAGGTAAACTGTTTGTTTCACATATTATCCCAATAGCTCTTTTATAATCTCCATTTCTTATCGCACTAATAAATTGTGGGATTCCCACGTTAGCGGGGCAACCTGACGTACAAAATGCCTTAGGGCACTGTAGACAACGCGCTGCCTCCTTCTGAGCCTGATCTTCATTAAATCCTAAGTTCACCTCATTAAAGGTCCTAACCCTCTCTTCGAGGGTTAAAAGTTTTGGCATCTGCCTTATGGAAGCTTCTTCACTATCCATCATATTCACACCCCTTAAATTTCTGGTACACTTCTGACTCACGTTGTGTGTACGTCTTCAATCTCGACTCAAGCGTGTCAAAGTCAAGCAAGTGTGCGTCAAAATCTGGTCCATCGATGCAAGCGAACTTGATCTCTCCACCGACAATAACTCTACAAACTCCACACATCCCTGTTCCATCTATCATTATCGGATTAGCGCTAACAAAAGTCCTAATGCCACGATCACGTGTGACTTCGCTAACCGCCTTCATCATTTGGACTGGTCCAACAGCATACACATACCCAATAGTATCTTTTTTTTCTAAAAGTCTCTTTAGAAGGTCAGATACAAACCCTCGATACCCATAAGAGCCGTCATCTGTGCACACGTGTATTTCATCACAAATTGATTTCAGCTCTTCAACCAAAACAAGACGACTATATGTTCTCGCTCCAACAACTCCAATAACATAGTTCCCTAGAGACTTCAAAGCCCTAGCCTGGGGGAAGATTTCAGCCACGCCAACCCCGCCTCCAACTACCACTACATCACCATATTTCTTAACTTCCGAAGGCCTGCCAAGCGGTCCTAAAATAGAGAAGATCTTATCACCAGCATTTTTTGAAGCAAGTAACATCGTCGTCCTCCCAACAACTTGAAATACCAATGATATTGTACAGTCATTGGAATTGCCATCAACTATAGTTAAGGGGATGCGTTCTCCAGCCTCGTTCACCATTAGGACCACAAACTGTCCAGGTTTCCAATTTTTCGCTACTAATGGTGCGTCGATTCTAACTTTAAAAATACCTTCTGCAAGCTGAACTTTGTCCAATATGGTGTACATAACATGTTAATCGTATTTGCCTTAGACTAATAAAAGTTTTTAATTTTTAATTGTAAACATTTGTAAATATTTCAAAATAGTGGTATAAAAAAGAAGGAGGGGGACCTTATTTAACCCCAAGTTTTCGAGCATACTTAGCAATTAAAAAGATAACAAATGCAACTATTAGAAAGTCTATTATTACAGCTACAAAGTCTCCCACTTTAAAGTTCATTCCATTTCCGATCGCTAAACTTATGACTGCTTCTTTCCAATCACCTGCTGGTAAGAAGGCTCCTGGTATAGGCATTATTATGTCACTGACTAAGGCTGAAACCAACTTACCGATGTACGTGCCCATTATGAAGCCTATGGCAAGCCCTAGTATACCTCCTTTCCCAATGAAATCGATAAACTCGGCCCATAAACCCTTTGGAGGTGGAGGTGGGGGAGGAGATGGTTTTGGTTCAAGTAGCTGACGAATTTTCTGTAACTCTTCCACTATCTCACTATCTTTTGGCATGTTTCTCGTTATAGAATTTTTTTAGTTATATATATATTTATTCTGTAATTGGTAACTCTTTAATTATTCTATTATTTTCTTCTCAAGGTCTATAATTGCCTTAATCTGATCGCTTATGCCTCCACCAGGAGCAAGGGTTCTGTTTAAAATTGGGGCAGCTACTGCAAAATAAGTTGGTCTTGCTTTTATCACCTTTTTGATGCGCTCCATATCATTAAGGCTTCCTCCAACGAAGACCTTCATATTTACCTATGGTATAACCTTGTTCATCAGCTCTTCTGCGCTACTAACATATCTGTAAGCGAACAGGCTGATTCCTGCAGCCCCTATCATCTTATACTTCTTCGCATCTGAAATCATCTCTTCTGGTTTTCCTCTTAAAATTTCTGGTATTCCTGTGCATCTTCCTACTATGGGGTAGAAGCGAGTTCCCTCTAGTTCTTTGAAAACCTTGTTGTACCCTCTCTTTATTCCAACTATGTTTCTCACTCCTATTTTCTTGCGATCTTAACCGCTCTTACCTGTCCATCTTCGGTTGCTGTGTAAACTTCTAAAAATGAATCCATGCCTTCGTCATGTGCTATAGATATAAGCCTTTTAAGTTCATCAACAGGAAGACCCACCTCTTTAACTCCAATATTTCTGAGACCTGTGCCTTTTACTTCGTCAATGATTTGGAAATCGTCTGGCACTGTTTTCATATTTTACATCATAAAAAAGACTAGCTTTGACAATTCAACCTTTGAAATTAAAGTGATCTTTATTTAAGGTTGCTACGATAGAAAGTACTAATGCAACTTTATTTGGTTATCTATTGGCTGTGAGAAAGATAATCAAACCTTCCTCCATCAACAACTATTAACTGCCCTGTCACAAAGCTGGATTCATCTGATGCTAAGAATAGAGCAACATTAGCCATATCCTGAGGCTCAGCTACTCGACCCAAAGCGGTTGATCGCGCCTTCTCCTTTAGAAGTTCTTCGACCTCCTGCGGGGTCCGCCCTATGTTTATTATCTCTGTACGTGTTATACCAGGCGCTATCGCATTCACATTTATGTTGTACTTTCCTAGTTCAAAGGCTAACCTCTTTGTCAATATTATCAAACCTGCTTTAGCAGGTGTGTACGCAACAGCTTTGCCACTTGTTCTGCCAATTGTACCTAAGGCAGCATTCGATGAAATATTGATGATCTTCCCATATCTTTGTTTAATCATATATGGTGCTACCGCTTGTATACAATAATAGGGGCCAAGCAGGTTTACTGCAAGGGTTCTTTCCCAGTCTTCTCTTGTGGCTTCTAATATGCTGGGGCTCATGATCGCTATCCCTGCATTATTTACGAGGACATCAATCTTACCGAACTCGTGTAACGCCTTATTCACCATGGTGTCTACTTCAACTTTGTTTGACACATCTGCCTTTACCGCTATCGCTCTTCTACTCATTTTGGAGATTTCATCTACAACCTGTTCCGCTCTTTCCCGGCTCTTCTCATAATTCACTACGACATTCGCCCCCTCCCTTGCGAAGGTGAGCGCTATCGCTTTACCTATACCTCTAGAAGAACCTGTTACTAAACAAACTTTGTCTTTAAGTCTCACACCCATATTTTTAAGTGGATGGTTTTTAAATCTTCCATAGGAAGACCTTTAATATTTAGTCTAGAATATGAATCAAACTTTAATAAGATCGTCATCAAATTGAAAATCTATAAATAAAAGATTTCTTCCACTTTCTTTCGATGTTGTTTTTAAGTGATGTGACTGAAGTGCTTAAAAAGATATTCGCTAAGCGAAGATACGTAGTAGCGTTCCCATTAATTACCTTACTTCTAATCGTAATTAATCTGTTTTCCATAGTCGGCATCTTCCTCTACATGACACAATCGTACATTGGTTGGAAAGCGCCCATAGCATTCGGTTTTTTCACAAGATACGCGATTTCTAGGTCATTTTCCTTTGACACTAACGACTTCTCTATATTTTGGATGGTTTCCAATAATTCTCTCCTTTCTATATCCATTTTGGCCTTCCTAGCCATGGTAACATCATCAATGATAGCTAGTCTCGTGTTTACAGAGCTGTTGTATGTCTCAAGAGAACTTAAAGGTGCATGTAGATTAGAACGCGGGGTGGGTGTAATGAGTTCAACATCAACATTAGTAGGCATAACTTCAACTATTTCTGCTGCTTCATCTTGTTGTGGTTTTCCAACAGTTCTGACAACATTAGCTGGTCTAATAGCTGCTTCTACAGCAAGCTCAACAATAGGCTTATCTATAGTCCTAAGTCAAATAGTTCCTTACCTGCTATGGATCGGGATTTGTATTAACCTGTTCCTCTTACTCATAACCTCTAGAAAAATCAGTAAACTACCTGCGTTCCAATTGATTAAACAACGATCATCCTAAGAGATCAAACTTTTCCCATTTACTTAATGCTGACGGGTTAACACAGTAAAGAGGTGTTTTAACTTCAAGCAATCTTTTGATGTCTTCAGCGACCATCTTCGCCGCTCTCGCGACAACATCCTTAGCTGCCCCCCCTATATGAGGTGTTATCGTAACATTGTCGTAGGTTAGAATAGGGTCACTCTTACTTAGAGGTTCATTTTCAAACACATCTAAGGCTGCTCCTGCAATACGCCTGTTCTCTAAAGCTTCATATAAAGCCTTCTGGTCCACGAGCCTCCCTCTAGCAGTGTTAATAAGATAAGCTGTCTTCTTCATCAAAGCTATTTCTTTTGCACCTATCATCTTTACGGTAGAGGGGGTCAGCCGAGCGTGGATCGACACAAAGTCAGACTCTTTTAACAACTTCTCAAGATCGACCGGCTGACAACCCATCGCAAGAATATCCTCACTCCTAACATATGGATCATATACTAACACATTCATCTCGAAGCCTTTCGCGCGTTGAGCGACCTTTCTTCCAACCTGCCCAAACCCTATCAACCCCAAGCTCTTACCTGCTAACTCGTAACCGCATATTTCATAGTCGTAGTATTCATACTTCCAATTACCTTTCCTAAGGTCCTCAAATGCCCTTGCAATACTCCTCGTTTCAGCTAAGATGAACCCAATAGTGTAATCTGCTACCGCATCAGCATTCCTACCTGGCGTGTTTATTACTGGTATGCCTCTGTCTGTTGCAGCATCTACATCAACATTAACAGCTCCACCTCTAGTGCAAGCAACTATTTTCAAATTCTTACTTGCATCGAGGACTTCGACTGTCACAGGCGCCGCGTGAACTACAAGGACTTGTGTATCGCCCATCTCTTTTGCCAGCTCCTTAGGGTCACCTGAAAACTCTTCAATCAATCTCCGAACCCCTTGTAAAACATTTTTCTGGTACTCTCGAGTAGTCCACTCTATTGTACGTATGTTTAAATTCATATCAACTTTTGATAAGATTTCTTGTAAATGGATTTTTATTATATCGCTTTTCATAAACGAGTCTCCTGCTATTAATATTTTCAATATCTTGTACACCGATTCAAAAAGGGATACAATCATTATTTAAAAGTTACATTTTAACAGTATTATATAAATATTAAATATATCATTTTAATTAATAATAAAATTAAAATAAAATTAAAATTATTACGCATTCTAGTTTATAAATTAATTAGAATGTTTAAATAATAGGTGCTCTCTTTTGAATGCGAAGGGATTTGTCTGAAAAAAGTGTTGGTAGAAGAAGCTTCTTAAAAGTGGCTGGCGCTACAGCGGGCGGTCTTATTGTTGGCGGAGTTGCTGGATACCTTCTGAACCCAGGAGAGAAGGTTTGGACGACTGTTACAGAAACCACAACAAAGACTGTAACAGGTACCGCAACAGTGTCTCCTACAGCTGTGCCATGGGAACAGTACTTTCCAAGAGCAGATAGAATTATGAAAGACTGGGAGCTAAAATGGACAGGTTGGGATCCAACAGAATACATAACAACGACTGATTGGGTTAGATCGATCGATTGGGGCAAAGTTAAATCAAAGTATGCAGGGCAGACTGTAACTATGGCTTGCGAAGGTGTCGATATTTCTGCGCCTCAGACCTTCCAGCCCGGTTTTCAAGGAATTTCAGGTGCTTCACTACAATTGTTTGGTATTCCTCCTGAGACATTGCACGAGAAACTAATGGCTGAATTCACAGCCGGTACTGGGCGATACGACACAGCAGAGCTCTTTGGTGCTTGGGCTCAGGCCTATTTCCCTTACATGATAGACATAAGGCCTTTTGCACAGACATATGGTGTGGACCTGAAAGATATTCACCCTGCATTTAGAATGATGAATACAGGGCCAAATGGTGAACTACTAGGTGTAGTAGAGGATGCGGACCTTCACTCATTCATATGCAGAAAAAACCTTCTGGACAAGGCTGGGCTAAAGATCCCAACGACATGGGATGAAGTGTTAGAAGCTTGTGAGGTGTTAAAACCGATCGGGGCGAAAGAAGGTTGGTACCCCTGGATCACATACTATAGTGCAAAAGGTTTCCTTACATTTTGGTACTGGGGGACGATCGCTGTCCAATTTAGGGATGTCACCTACACACGTTTAGACAGTTGGGAACCAAACTTCGTTGGAGATGAAGAAGGAGGAGTTAGAGCACTTGAAATACACAAAAAATTACTAGAATACAGCCCACCTGGTAGTATTAACAATACTTACGAATTAGGCAGAGAACAATGGTTAGCTGGCTTAGGCGCAATGGCGACATCACACCAGTGCTGGCCAAGACAGTCGTACGATCCCGAGCTTTCAAAGATCTCACCTTTGAATACAGACAACATTATAGAAATTCGTCCCTATCCTAAGGGAACCACGAACCATGCACCAGAGAATATTACAACAACGTACTTGGGAATTCCAAAGACGAGTAAACAACAAGAGCTCGCATTCCTTTGGTCTGTTTACATGAATAGCCAAGAATCTTCAGCTTTGATGGGTTGCCATGGGACAGGTGTAGAATCAGGGTTTGTATCTGTAATTAGTAATCCGAAGGTGTGGAAAGGTCAACCTGCATACAAGAATATATGGGAGACTGCTTGGACTGCTGCAACTGAAACATTTGTATATATTCCTGAAGCATACGCTATTGAAGAAGCTGCTGGCGCAGAAATCTACAGATATCTTGATGGTTCTGAACCAAGCGCAAAGAAGGCATTACAAAATGCGGAAGCCGAAGTTAGAAAAATATTAGATAAGGCAGGCTACTTGAAAACAGGGATCAAGCCCCCTCCATGGACTGTAGAAGACTGGTGCAAAGAGCATAACGAAGTCAATCCAAAGCCATAACTTGTATTAACTGGTGAATATCAATGAGAAAGCTGAATCCGGGATTGCTTATGTCAATCCCAACCCTTCTATTTTTATTCTTTTGGTTCTTCTTCCCATTCCTATATAACATATACGCTAGCATGCACTACTGGACTCTTTATAACCCTAACATCCAGTTCATTGGAGCGGAGAACTTCATAGACGTTTTATCAAGCATAGATTTCAGGAATTCAGCGTTTGCTTCATTCTTTTATACTATAATATGTTTTGCAGTAGAATTGCCACTTGGTTTAGGAATTGCTGTACTTCTTTCTAGGGAATTCAAGGGTGTTGGGATAGCAAGGGTAATAATTGCAATTCCTATCCTAATGATTCCTATAGGGACGTCCATAATGTGGAAGCTTCTTACTATGCCTAAGCTAGGTCTTCTGCAATATTTTTCTGAAGTCCTAGGTTTTGGCGTTATTGACTTTTATGGGAACTTTTGGTTAGCTTCACTACTTATTTTACTGATCGACGCTTGGCAATGGACACCATTCTTTGCTATTGTTCTATTAGCTGCGCTTGTTAGTCTTCCAAGAGAGCCTTATGAAGCAGCGAAGGTAGATGGTGCTTCTCCATTTATGGTCTTCACCAAGATAACCCTTCCATCTATTCAGCCAGTAATGGTCATCGTCTCAATATTGAGAGTTCTCGATTTGTTGAAACTCGCAGACCCTATCTTCGTTGTTACAAAGGGTGGATCTGGGACAGAAACCTTAAGCGCTTATATTTGGAGAGTTGCGTTTAAACCTCTTGACATCGGGTATGGTGGAGCTGTGGCAGTCCTATATTGGATATTGATGTTTGTTTTGGCAAATATACTCGTTAGGAGATTTAAGAGTGTGATACAATGAACAAGTCAAAAACTAGTTCAAACATAATCTATGTGATTTTAGTATTAATTGTACTTGTTTGGACTCTATTGCCAATATATTGGACCGTAACAGCTGCGTTTAAGAGCAGAATAGAAGTAGTCGCATGGCCACCCACCTTTATCCCAGAAAAACCTACAATCAACTGGTTTATTGAGGTATGGTACGACAGACCGAACCCTAATTACTATGCTAACTCCATCTTGGCGATGATAGGAAGTACAATCATTGCTTTGGCGTTGGGTATACCAGCTGCTTATGGTTGTGCAAGGTATACCTTTAAGGGGAGACAAGATGTCCTATTTACAATACTTACTTTCAGATTTCTACCTCCAGCGACTGTTGTCATGCCACTTTATCTTATTGGTAGAACATTTCATTTAATTGATACAACTTTATTCTTGTCCATCTTATATGGTGGTATGAACATCCCTATTATAACATGGGTAATGCTATCATACTTTAGAGAGATTCCTGTGGAACTAGAGGAAAGCTATCAGATAGACGGATATACCAGATTTGAAGCGTTTAGGAGGGTAACTTTTCCGTTGGCAAGACCAGGAATGGTTGCAATAAGCATGTTGGTTATGGCGTTTAGTTTTGGTGAGTTTTTGTTCGCCTCCATTTTAACGACATCCCCTGTTGCAAAAACACTACCGGTGAGTATTGCCGAGTATATGGGTGGTGAATGGGGGTATATGTGGAACCAGATGGCCGTCTTAACTACCTATGGTTTGATTCCTCTAATCATCATATTCTTTCTGGTTAGAAAGAACCTTGTTAGAGGGCTCACGTTCGGAGCGGTTAGGTGAGCTGGAATGGCAGAACTCGTGATTGAAAACATCTCGAAAAAGTTCATGGGCAAGACTGCACTAGATAACGTATCTCTCACAATACATGATAAATTGTTCACGACGATCTTTGGCAATGCAGGAGCCGGTAAAACCACTTTACTTAGAATAATCGCCGGTGTTGAGAAGCCAGATAAAGGGAAGATTTATCTTAATGGGAAGGACATAACGACTTTCTTACCTAAGGACCGTAATGTAGCGATGGTGTATCAGAGCTTTGCTCTCTATCCACATATGACTGTCTACGACAATATCGCCAACCCACTTCGAGCGAGGAAGATGACAAAGAGCCAAATCGATGAAAAGGTCAATCAAATTTCAAAGTCTCTAGGAATACAAGAGCTCCTCTCCCGGTATCCGAGAGAACTTAGCGGTGGTCAAGCACAGAGGGTTGCTATCGCTCGATCCCTTGTCCGAGATGCCGACGTCTACCTATTAGATGAACCGTTAACCAATCTTGACTACAAGATTAGAGAAGGAATGAGAGAGGAATTAAAGAAGATGTGCAAGGACTTTTCAGCCACACTTGTATACGCTTCCCCTGACCCTCTTGACGCATTAGCGATGGCAGATCGTGTGGCAGTAATGAGCGATGGGAAGCTACTACAATACGGGTTAACTAGAGACGTTTACTACACGCCAAATGACATTACTGTTGCAACGATTTTTGGTACACCACCTATTAACATCCTTAAAGCAGAGGCGAGAGAAAAGGATGGGCACCTGTTTTTAGAGACCCCTCTTTTTAGAACAGATGTTACTAAATATAAAGAAAGGCTCTCTCCAAATAAAGAATATAAGGTAGGGGTCAGACCTCATCACCTCGCCATATCAAAGAGGAAAGTAGAAGTTGAAATGGTCTCCTTCCCAGCAGAAGTACATCTGACCCATGTTGTTGGAGCTGAAACCATCTGCTACGCCCGTTCTAATAGCGAAGAAATCACAATACATGTACCTTACATTTATAGAATGGAAGGGTTAGAACAGGTCTATGTCTACTTCGATCCAGCGCACCTGTTAGTCTTTGACAAAGATACCGGTTTAAGGGTGACCTGAGGAGGAATGAGATAATGAGTAAAATTACTCTAAAAAATATAACACACATCTATGATAAGAGGGTAAAGGCGGTCGACAATCTTTCGATGGAGGTCGATGATGGTAAACTTGTTGCCTTGTTGGGGCCATCTGGATGTGGTAAAACTACTCTAATGAGGATAATCGCTGGACTAATATATCCGACTTCAGGAGATGTATACTTCGACGAAGATCGATTCACGGACATCGAACCTGAAAGGAGAAACGTCGCAATGGTGTTCCAATTCCCTGTCGTCTACGCGACGATGAGCGTCTACGAGAACCTAGCATTTCCACTTAGAGCTAAGAAGCTTGGTGAAGAAGAGATCAAAAGAAAGGTAAAGGAAATGGCTGAGTTCCTAGAACTCACACCATATCTCGAAATGAAGGCAGGGAAACAGAATGCTGCAATAAAGCAGATGACTTCACTCGGTAGAGCCATCATAAGGGATGCTAGGTGTGTTCTTCTAGATGAGCCTTTGACGAATATAGACCCCCACTCACGACTTATTCTTAGAGAGAAGATACTTAGATATAGGGCTGAGAAGAAGCAGACAATCGTCTACGTTACCCATGACCAAAGTGAAGCCTTAACTCTAGGAGACAAGATAGCAGTGATGAATAACGGCATACTACTCCAATACGACACTTCACGTAATGTATATGAGCGGCCTGCAAGCTCGTTTGTAGCATACTTTATTGGAAACCCTGGTATGAATCTGATCGAATGTGCATTTAAGAAGGTTGGTTCAAAGATAGTCTTCGAATCTGATGGCATCAAAGTAAGCCTTCCATACGAATTAGCTAAAGAAGTTGAGAAAGAAACATCTGGTAAAGTCGTTTTAGGAATAAGACCTGAACACATAGAACTAAGTAAACGAAAGGTTGAAGAAGGAATGTTAGGCACTTGTGTTCTCTTCGAAGACATTGGCATCACGAAGGTTCTTAATCTGCAACTTAATGGCACTAAGGTTAGAGCAAAAAACCCAGAGTTCGAAGTCGAAGTAGGCGAAAAACTCTATATCAGGTTTCCTGAGGAGCGCCTAAGAATCTTCAATTCTAAGGGAGAAATCATCCTGTAATTTAATCACCATTAAATTAGTAGGAGTAGAGGAGTAATGCTGACTGATAAGTTTCTCATGGGAATCGACGTTGGGACAGGAGGTGGAAGATGCTTTATCTTCGACTTAGATGGCAGAGAAATCGCGAGCACCTATAAGGAATGGACGTACATCTTTCCATCGAATATACCGTACGCTGTAGAGTTCGACCCGGATGAGATGTGGAAGACAATAAGGTTCTGTATCAAAGAAACTCTGACAAAATCGAAGATCACGTCTAACCAGATCGCTGGGATCAGTTCAACAAGTCAAAGACAAGGGCTTGTCCTATTAGATAGAGACGGGCGCGCACTATATGCTGCGCCCAACATGGACAGTAGAGGGTTCGTTGAAGCAGAAGAATTGGAAAGACTTTACGGTAAAGAAAACTACCAGATAACTGGTAGGTGGCCCCTCCCGTTTTTTGGGCCATGTAGGCTACTGTGGATCAAGAAACATCAACCTGAGAAGTTCAAGGCCATACATAAGTTACTGATGTTAAGCGATTGGGTCATATACAAGTTAGGTAACATAGCTGTTAGCGAACCTTCAATCGCTTCATCTTCGATGATCTTCGATGTCAAGAAAAAAATGTGGTCTAAGGAGGTCGTTGGTTGGATTGGAATATCTGAAAACATTCTTCCTGAAGTCCAAGATAGCGGGGAATACGTAGGAAGTGTCGCAAAGGATGTCGCGTCTGAGACAGGGTTAAAGGAAGGAACCCCTATCATCACAGGCGGCGCTGATACGCAGTGTGGTTTGTTGGGGACTGCTGCGGTGGAGGAGGGGCAGACCACAATCGTCGCAGGTACCAGCACCCCCGTTCAAATGGCATTAAACAAACCAATACTCAGCGAGGAAATGAAGACTTGGACAAGCGCTCACGCTATGAAGGATAGGTGGGTTCTAGAGAGTAATGCTATTTGGACTGGGCTAGTATTTAGATGGTTTAGAGATGCTTTAGGAAATCTTGAGAAGATCTTAGCATCTATTCTAAACGTGGACGCATATGAACTAATTGATAAGGAAATAGAGTCTGTACCAGAGGGCTCTAACGGTGTGACCGCTGTGTTCTCAAACATAATGGATGCACGGAGGACATTGAAGACTAGGCCCAGAGGCGCTATCTTCGGTATCGCCCACACTAGATCTGATCTAACAGGGAAGAAGGAAATCGCAAGGGCAATAATTGAAAATACCTGTTACGCTGTTCTAGGGAATTGCTCGCAGTTAGAGGATGTTTCTAAAATTAAGCTAAAAGAGGTTCGAATGTGCGGTGGGGCCACTAAGAGCAAAATATGGACTCAAATTCAAGCGGATATTTTAGGCCTACCTGTTTATGTTCCAAAGGTTAAAGAGGCAACAGCGTTGGGTGTAGCGATATGTGCAGGGGTGGGGTCAGGTTTGTACAGAAGCGTATCCGAAGCTACCTCTTCTTTAGTGCGCTGGGAAACGATTAAAGAACCAAATTCTTCATCACACGAGAAATACTTACCATTATTTGAAAAATGGCGTAAACTACACGATACTTTATTCGATCTTACAGATAGAGAGATTCTACCAAAATATTAGAAATCGGATTCTGATCACCCCTAAAGCGCCCAAATTCAGCATTCTTTTTATTCATAGTTGGATGGGAATCATAGAACTCTGCATTTACCTATCCTTCTTTCTGTCAAAAAGTTAATATGATGTCTCATTATTTAGTTAAGGTGTGTGATGCCATGAGTTTTGAAAAATACCTAATGGGGATCGATATCGGAACTGGAGGTGGCAGGTGCTTCATATTTGATTTAAATGGGAAAGAAGTAGCAAGTACATATAGAGAATGGACGTATCTTTACCCGAACATTCCCCATGCTGTTGAATTCGATCCAAAGGAAATGTGGAACATTATCAAATTTTGTATCGTAAATACTCTGTCTAAGTCAAAGATTAATCCCTCTAAAATAGCGGGAATCAGCTCTACCAGTATGAGAGAAGGCATCGTACTTTTAGACAAAGAAGGTAAGGAGATCTACGCTGCCCCTAACGTAGATTGGAGAGGCTTCAAAGAAGCCGAAGAAACTGAAAAGGCATTTGGAGAAAAGATATACGAGGTTTCTGGTCGTTGGCCTGCTCCACTCCTAGCTCCTTATAGGATTCTTTGGTTAAAAAAGCATCAAGTTGAAAAGTACAATAAAGTTGATACGATGTTGATGCTTAGTGATTGGGTTCTATACAAACTGTCTAATGTCATATCAAGCGAGCCCTCGATCGCTTCATCCTCTGGGATGCTAGATATCAAAAGGAGGGAATGGTCTGAAGACATTATTGAATGGCTCAGATTACCGAAGGATATTTTTCCAAGAATATACGAGGGAGGAGAACAGATTGGAGAGCTGCCAAAGGAAGTTGCATCAGAAACAGGGCTTAAAGAGGGGGCTCCAATCATTGCTGGTGGTGCTGATACGCAGTGTGGTTTGTTGGGGACTGCTGCGGTGGAGGAGGGGCAGACGACCGCTGTTGCTGGTACCACAACCCCTGTCCAGATGGTTGTGAATACACCTTTGATCAGTAAGAAGAAAAAGCTTTGGACAGGAGCTCACGCGACAAAAGGGAGATGGGTGATTGAGAGCAACGCTATTCTAACAGGGCTGGCTTTCCGTTGGTATCGTGATTCTGTGGGCAGTTTAGAGAAGAGCATGGCGCAGATACTGCAGGTAGACCCATATGAGATAATTAATAGAGAAATTGAAAGCGTGCCACCTGGCTCAAACGGTGTGTTTGCTGTCTTCTCAAGTGTATTTGATGGTGCTCAGACACTCAAGGTTAGGTCGAGAGGTTCTTTCTTTGGGCTTAATGGAACAAGACCGGAATTGACTGGAAGAAAGGAGATGGCTCGAGCGATGATCGAAAACGCATGCTACGCAGTCTTCGCCAATTGTTTACAGCTTGAGGAATGCTCAAACATGAAGATAAAGGATGTGAGAATCTGTGGGGGTGCCGCTAAGAGCAAGATATGGACCAAAATTCAAGCCGATGTTATCGGTAAGCCTGTTTATGTGCCTCAAGTGAAAGAAGCTACTGCGCTTGGGGTCGCGATGTGCGCTGGTGTTGGAGCGGGAATATATAAGAACATTTCAGAAGCTGCGTCCTCCTTAGTCCACTGGGAAACCATTCAAGAACCTGACAAGTCAGCCAATCAGATCTATAACGACTTATTTTGGAAGTGGCGCAGATTACATGACGTCGTATTCCAATTGACGATAGATGGCGTTCTTTCCAATTGGTGAAATTCGAACCCTTTTGCTTTAAAGAATTAATATATAGCTCGGAAGCCCAAAGGTTTAACCCTGTACGCGTTGGTAAACTCAATTAACTCTTTGTTTTAACTCTTGGCAGTGGGCCTGAATAAATCAGGATAGGGTAGTTCATTCTAACCTTACTAAGGTTCTTCATCTTGCTTCTAATATATTTGGTAAAACTAATTTCTCAATCGAACTAGCAAATTCTGTGTTAAATAACTTATCCACGTTCCCTATTGACCCTTCGATTTGGTCGTCAAAAGGTATTGTTCCGAGGTACTTCACACCAATATCCCTCACATGTTTGGCTAAGGCTGTATCACTTCTTCCTATGTTTTCTAGGACGCCAATTATGGTGATGTTTTGTGATTTAAGGAGGTCTACAAGTTTTTGCACAGTGCTAAATGCGAGAATGGATGGTGTTGCTACTAATAGGAACCTGGATCTACTAATATACTTAATGACATCTAATGTCGTATCTCCTATTCCAGGAGGCATGTCTAATATTAGAAAGTCCAATTCACCCCATCCAGTTACAGCCAACAGTTCTGTAAGTATATTCGATAGGTCTTCCCCTCTTAAAGAAGTTGATTTATCTTTTGTATAATAGACTATTGACATGTGCCTTAACCCGAACACCTCTACTGGAATAATACCCTTATCCTCTGTTGGGTTTAATCCTCTAACCCCTAATATGAGGTGAGTCGAAGGACTTGTGAAATCTAGGTCCAGTAAACCTACTTTGTATCCCCTTCTAGTTAAGATTAAAGCAAGTACTGATGCTGTAAGGCTTTTTCCAACACCTCCTTTACCGCTTGAAACCACTATTATATCCTTTACACCCCTAAGCCTCCCATCAATTATGCTGATTCGGGGGTCAACCAAACTACTTTCTACCTCTTATTTTCTGAATGTAAAGTCCCCTGCCTTCAACGATGTTGAAATCTGGACTTTTGCATTTTGGACACTTAATATACGTATGGGAAACTTCGGGAATGAAGTGGATCGCTTCAGAGACTTCCTCATTAAATTTATTTTTGTTAAAGACCCAAAGATTACCGCATACATTGCATTTAAAGCTGGCTTTGTGCATCTTTATGCTGAACTTGGCTTTCTTAAGTTTGCCTTCCTTAAGATGTTTTAATGCGAACTTCATGATACCTGTGTCTATCTGTTGTAATTCCCCTATTGTTAGACTTACCTCGAAGACTTCCTCGTACTTTTCTCTTTCAACTATTTCTTCAACGGTAGTGATGACCGCTTCGGCAAGTGCCCACTCATGCATATTGATTATATCAAAACTCCATTAAATAACCGTTTCTCAACTTAATAAGGTCTTAGAAGTTGAATCCATCCTCTCAAGTATTAGTTCTGAGGCTTCTAAACTTGTGCTTCTAAAACCACAATCAGGGTGGATGTAGAGTATCCTCTCTAATCCTATCTTGCTGTATAATTTTAAGAGCCTACCTTTGACCACTTCCTCCCCTTCGACTTCCTCAATAGTGGTCGCTTGGACAGATACACACCCTGCCCCTATCCTTTTATTATGCGCTTCTAACATCTGTTTTGAAACTACCTTTAAGTTATTTCTAACGTTATGAGCGCTGAATGCTAGGCTCAATACAGGTGCATCTAATGACATAAAATCACTTAACAACTGTTCATTAAGTGGTCCACAAATATGGACAGAAAGCCTATTATTGTCTCGAAAATTGCTGGTGACATTTTTGATCGACTCGTTTACAAATTTGACTGCTTTCTTAGAATCGATCACCCTTGATGAGAGGCTTGGCTCGTCGATTTGTAGGTAGCAGTCATTCCTAGCAACTTCTTCTATCAAAGGGCTTAATGCCCGCGCAAAATCGTAATAGATATTTAAATCGCCGATGTTTCTATAATAGCTTAACCCGTTTAAGGCGCATGAGAACCCTAATGTTATGGGGCCTGTTATAGTCACCTTTATAGGAACACTCCACTTGCCAAGTGAATCCAAGTAGTTTCTAACAAATCTAAAATCATGTAGTTTAATATGTTCCTTGGGCGTTTCTATTGGTTCCACCTTAGACCTTATGAACACGCCTCGGTTATTTCTACCCAAGCCGGGAAGGGTGTCAAAATACCCTATCATGTCAGACCTTTGTTCACCATCAGAAACTATGTCTATATTATGTTTAAGTTGCATCTCTACCATCCTCTTAATCGACTCCTCTATGTCCCCTCTTAGTTTTGGGAAGCTTCCTACAACCGTCTTCAAGATCTGCATGCGAAAAGTGGTGATATTGCCCTGTTTTATAAGCCTTGAGTTTTGAACATTACATTTTTATTAAGATGTCAGGTTTTTTAGCAAGCCAAGCCTTTATCCACTCAGCTGCCTCCTCATCACTTGCTGCTTGAACAGGGGGATGTTTGAAGTAGAATGCACACACCTCATTTATCGGACCACTTTCTCCTCTATCCAAAGCTACCTTTGCAAGCCTAGTCGCGTCCATCGCGCTATAAGCAAACATAGACTTGTCATCTACCGACAGCTTGACATCTAGTGTGACAGGGAATCCTGCATAGCTCTGTCCTTTAACATATATGAAAGCAACTTTTGTATTCCCTAAGAATGGGACGTAGTCGCTGGGCCCGATTCTAACTCCAATATCATATGGTAGAACTGATGTGACTGCCTTTGTTTTACTCTCCCTTTTACTGACCAGTCGATTCTCATCCATCATGTTTTGGAAGTCAGTGTTTCCCCCAACATTAAGTTGATATGTCTCGATTACTTCAACATTTCTCAATTTAAAGAGTCTAACCAGTGTTCTATGCAATACTGTTGCACCAATTTGACCTTTAACATCGTCGCCAAGTATGGGTAGGTTTGCCTCCTTGAACTTCTTACCCCATGACCCATCACTTGCTATAAATGCTGGTATTGTGTTTATGAACGCAACACCTGCTTTTAACGCGACTTCAGCGTAGAACCTTGTTGCTTTCTCGCTACCGACAGGTAGTAAGCTAAGAAGGACGTCTGCACCTTTAACGATCTCCACAGCCTCCTCTAAGGAGCAACCCTTTCTCAGAGGCTTTATGATGTTTTCCATGTGTTTTGCTACGCCGTCTAACACAGGGCCACAGCTCACTTTAACACCTGTCTTATCGACGTCAGCAAACTTTGGTGTTATGTTAGGTTCTGCGAAGATCGCCTCAGACAAGTCTTTCCCTACCTTGTTCCTGTTGACATCGAAGGCAGCGACGAATTCTACATCAGATACTTTATATCCTCCAAGAGAGGTTTCATCTTTTCCTCTGTAATAATATGGCGACTGAACTACTGCAGAAGCGGTGTTTCCAACACCTGCTAGCGCAACCTTGATCTTAGACATGTTTATAACTATAAATATTTATGGATATAAATATTTCCAAGCTTAAATATTAATATGCTTTAATTAAAGCGATGGGGAAACCTCTTAATCGACTCACTTCATCACTGACCTTAAACAATTTGTGGCTTTATATAATAAAGTTGTTAGTGGAAAGGCCTATGTTCAGTAGAGAACTTTACAAAGCTTTAAGAGATAAATACAGTATTAAAGCTGACCTCATCACAGTGTACTCAGTATTATACAGGTTGGAAAAGGAAGGCTACATACTTCGAAGCGGTTCATATAGGAAGTATTATGAAGTAACAGAGAAGGGAAAGAAGGAGTTTCAAGAGGGCTTAAAATTATTAGAGAACACTCTGGCTCTTTTAAAGTGAAAACTTAATTCGCAGAGTAACTTACAAATAGCGGTGGTTTAGTGATGAAGATAGGTATCGTTGGGGATTCACATGACAACCTAAATGCGATCAAGGAATCCATCTCCCTTCTAAATGCGGAAAAAGTTGACTACCTGCTTCACACAGGAGATATGGTGAGCCCTTTTTCAGCTAAACTCTTCCTTAGATTTGATTCAAAGTCTTTTTTCACCTTTGGGAACAACGATGGTGAAAGGCTTATGCTTAAACAGACCCTTTCAGAATCAGAGAACTGCAAATTGATATGGCCTAAGTCAACATTTACAATAAATCAATATAGAATTGTGCTCACACATGGTGAAGATGAAGAGATTATTGAAGCCTTAGGACAAAGTGGTGCGTTCGACCTTATAGCCTACGGGCACTGGCATAGGCCGGTCAACAAAAAGTTAGGCAATTGCCTCGTCGTGAACCCAGGAGAGCTCTGCGGGTATCTAAGTGGGAAATCGACCTTGGCTATAGTAGACATGGAGAAAAGACAAACTAGAATAATAGAACTCTGATACTCGTAATAAAGAAAGTTTAAAAAATTAAAGGGAATCAACTTTGGTGTGAACTTGCCAAAAATTTTGATAACCTCCAAGTCGTACGGTGTCCATTGCATGGACGCATTAAGAACTATTGAGAAGTTCGCACAGATAGACAGGAAACCCGTCTCAAGCAGAGAAGAAACGATTTCCGCGGTAAAAAATTACGATGGCATAATCTTAGGTAATGAAAAGTTAGATAGAGAAGTGATACTTGCTGCAGAGCGTCTAAAGATAATTGCGAGGCATGGTGTTGGCGTCGACAACATCGATGTCGAAGCAGCGACAGAAAAAGGGATTGTTGTAACATACACTCCTTTGGCAAACTCCGACTCTGTAGCAGAATATGCTGTGATGTTGGTCCTCGCATCTTTAAGGCAGTTTCAAAAGGTAACGAAAGAAATGTTGAATGGGAATTGGATTCGTTTCCTAGGTCATGAGTTAATGGATAAAACGGTTGGTATAGTTGGTTTTGGTGCAATAGGAAGAAGAGTTGCAAAGAAGTTATCAGGCTTTAGCGTTCGATTGATCGTTTATGATCCATATGTTGAGGAAGAAGAAATCAGAAAATGTGGTGTGGAACCAGTCAGCCTCGAAACCCTACTGAGTTCCTCGGATGTAGTTACTTTGCATTTATCGCTTACTAATGAAACAAAGAATCTAATAAATGATAGTCGAATAAAGCTTATGAAGAAAAGCGCTTTCCTAATCAACACGTCAAGAGGGGGGATCATCGACGAACCTGCCCTTGTTAACGCTCTTAGAAGTGGGTGCATCGCTGGAGCTGCATTAGATGTCTTTGAACAAGAACCGCTAAGCAAGGACAGTCCGATTCATAAATTAGATAACGTTATACTATCTCCCCACATGGCTAATTTCACAATAGAGGCTCTCTCTAGAATGGACATGATGAATGCTAAAGACTTGGAGCTATTCTTTAAAGGCCAAAGGCCAATACATATGGTGAATCCAAGAATATTCAGGTTAAAGTAAAACTGTGAGATACAATATTTATGATTCGTCCTTAAGCCCCTTATCAGTTAAGTATTAAACCTAAATTAGGAATATGCCAAAGAATTTATTTCAGGTAGCGTACAGTAAACATACATGGTTGATAGTAAAGGGTTGAATTCGAAAGCATTAAAGATAAACTTGGAAGAATACAAAAGCGTCTTTGTAGTAGGCGACTTGCATGGTGAACTTGAAACATTCCATAAAATAGTTGAATCTTGGAGAAAGGAAAAGGATTCGTGCTTAATCTTCCTCGGAGACTATGCTGATCGAGGAGCAAACGGATTAGAAATAATTGAATGTTTAATGAAGCTAGAAGGAAAAAATGTTGTGAAATTAAAGGGCAACCATGAAGACTACTCTCCTTCAGGTCAGCCAAGATTTTATCCGTGCACACTCATTCAAGAAGTGGAGCGAAAATACAACTGGAATACTTACTTTGAACAAAAATTATTTCCGTTCTTCTCAAACTTGTACCTGACAGCGTATATCCCGACACAAATACTCTTTGTTCACGGAGGAATAAGTAGCAAGATTAAGAGTATAAAAGATCTGATAGAGCCCACGAAAGAAATTGAGGAAGATCTGCTCTGGAGCGACCCAGTAGAATATGAGGGTGAACACTCTAATATGAGAGGCGCAGGAGTCGAATTTGGGAAGGATGTAACCGAGAAGGTACTACATAACCTAGGAATGAATATGATCGTAAGGAGTCATCAACCAGACATAGCCGCCTCAGGCCCAAATATCTCGCATAATGGAAAGGTTATAACAATTTCTTCGACCGGAATTTATGGAGGAAGACCTCATTATTTAAAAATTGAAACTTCAAAAATAAAAGAGTTAAAAATAATACCAAAAAACGTAACAGACTGTGTTAATTATGTAGAATGAAAATTTGAATGTTTGATTCTATAAACTTCTTTGGTTGATTGGATAAGTCGAAAAGACTTTTCCGCTAAACGCTGCACATATTATAGTACTTCCTATCAAATTAAGTTCTTTAATTTTACCATTTTCTTTACATATAGTTAATAATGTTCGGATGGTAAAAGTATGCCTTTTCTTTCCTAAAAGTAAAGTTCATGCTGTTGAATGATCCATTCATTTTTATTCACCTTTTATATACAATGCTCTATAATGTTACCTATAATAGATTGGTGAGTTTGGCTTATATGTCTAGGGTAGTTGAAGAGTAGCAAGGAGCTAACAGAACTATCGCTTCGTCTAATAAGCTTAAAGAGTGGTTTGTATATTTGATTGTGATAAAGGTTCCATTTTTGAAAGTTGACTTTTTAAGTAGTAATATTTTTATACTAAGAAAAATTAGTATAATTTAGTGGTATAGTTGGCCAAATACGTGACAGTCTCAGCCAAAATTGATGAAGAGCTTAGGAAAAAGCTTATTGAATTAGGTATAAAACCTTCAGAAGTTATCAAGAGATCACTTGAAAAAGAAGTAGAAGAAAGAATGAGACAACTTCTTCATAAAAAAGCTGAGAAAGCAAGCGAGATAATATTAAAGGTTGGGAAGGACGCGTGGATCAAAGCTATAAGGGAGAGTAGAGAACAGAGATGAATCTCTTCGATTCATCTACTATAATAAACTTATGTGGAGAGAAGAAAATAGAAAAATTGTTTGAGGGCTGGACATTAAATTTGGCTTTTTATGAGTTAGGAAACGCTGTATGGAAACAAGTTCATGTTTACAAAGCGATAACAGATGATGAAGCTAACACCGTGTTAGACCCTTTGATAGAAATCTTCAGGAAGCTAAAGAAGCCGGAAGCTGAAGACGCCTTCGAAATATTAAAAATAGCTTTGAAAGAAAGCATATCTTTTTACGATGCTTCATATGTTTATGCTGCTAAGGAAAACGATTTAACATTGGTAACTGATGACAAACAACTATATAAAGTAAGTAAGAAATATGTTAGGACCATAACAAGCAGCGAACTTTAGCAAATTCACGTTACATCAATAGAGTGCTTTACATTTGTCGATTTATTGATAGACAAACTTTTTGTATATTATCATTAAAGTGGACTTGTATGCATGTAAAGATTTTCCTTTCAGGTATCCATTCAAGATCAGAAGATCTTATTGATAAAACGCGAAATTACGAGAAAGGATTAACCTCTTACTCTGAACTAGAAGATGCCTTCAAAAGTGACACCTCTAAACTAATCAAATTGCAGTTGTCCCTCAGGTTTTATGCTATATCCGATGGCTCATTGAAATGGCAAGATCCGATTAGGCCATTTATAGAAAGCCTTGAAGGAGTTCGACTGGGAGGATATTCCAGATGGTTTAAAACTAACACTTTTTATAGGAAACCAGTTATATACAAGCGAATCAGCTTAAAGGAAGAAGTCTTTCCTAATTATTGCTTCAATTACTTAATTCCATCAGATCAAATTAGATTGATCATGTTGCCAGGGCCTTTCACTTTATCCACACTATCGACTAATCATTATTATAACAACTTTAATGAACTAATGTGCGCTTATTCGAATGCGTTATCCGATCTGTTAAAGAGGGTAGGCGGAGGAAGAAGATTCTTACTAGTTCTTCAAGAACCCTCACTGGCCTATGAAGATTTAAAACCTCGCTTGACTCAATTCTCTAAGATTCGTGAAGCCTTGTCTATCATTACTGATCTGTCTTCTGATACTGTCATCCACACTTTTTTTGGAGATATTCGTGATATTATTAGTCTGTTTGCTGGTATGGAGACTGCCACTATTGGGTTAGACTTGGTAGAAACCCCATTAGATCATATTGATAGCTTTAAAGTACGTCGTTTTGCATTTGGTATATTGAACTCGTTTAACCCCTTTAGGGAACCAAAAAGTTTCATCAGACAGTGTAATGAACTATTTAGACGATTAGACCTCGAAGAAATTTCATTGATGCCTAACACGGACCTAAGATATCTTCCTCGACCTTATGCAGATAGAAAGTTGAATGAATTAAGTCTGCTGAAAAAGAAACTAGAGGTGGTTTGACATATTTAGCACACAAGAGATCGGTAGTCTCCCCAAGCCTAGCTGGTTTCTAAAAAGCTTAAAAGGTCTGCCACTTCAAGAAACTGACATAAAAGAGGCTGAATATTGGGGTACAACCTTGGAGATCGAAGATCTAAATGGCCTTCTGAAGTTATTCAGCGAACCTTATTCTCATGAAAAGGTTCAAATGATAAAGGAGTGGGCTGTTAAATATGCTATCCGATTTCTTGAATCGACAGGGCTTGGCAGAGTGTACACAGGTGAAGTGCTAAGAGTTGAGATGTATGAGCACCCTATTAGTAAGATTGAAGGCTTTAAATTCTTAGGTAGAGTGCAATCGCTTGACAATAAATACTACAATGTCGCATCTGTTATAGCTCCTGTTAGAAGAAGGCAAGACATCTACATTGAAGAATTCCAAATTGCGAATAAGGTGGCAAGGAAACAGTTAAAGGTACCAATAACCGGGCCGTATACACTTGCTGATTGGTCTCTGAATAATTATTACTTTTATAAGCATATAAAATCAGCGAACTCGATAAAAGAAGCAAAGAAAAGAGCTAAGCGTGAACTGATCTTTGAACTAGCAACTAAGGTCTTAAGACCCGAGATATTGAAACTTAGAAGAAATGGAGCGTGTTGGATTCAGATAGATGAACCTGCCTTAACTAGCCACTCTGATAAGGAGGAAATGGAACTCTTCACAGAATCATTTAACACCATAACAGAAGGAGTGGATGCCACATTCAGTTTACATAACTGCTATAGCAACTACGAAGTTCTATCAAAATATGTTACTGACTTAAAGAAATGTAATCAACTTTCCCTCGAATTTGCAAATAGGGATTCACTTCGACTTGGGATTCGAAGCGAAGACCGGCCAGGTTATAGCGACCTAAAGTTCTTCGTTGAAAACGGGTTTAAAGGTGAATTTGGAGTAGGCGTAGTTAACGTACTCGACTATGAGGGTGCGCCTTCTAAGTGGGCCAATGTAGTGGAAAAAACTTTGATCGAATCTCCAGAACTTATTCGCGATCGTCTGATGTATGCCGCTAAGGTTGTAGGTGATCCTTCTAAGGTCTCTGCAAACCCTGATTGCGGCTTAAGGACGAGAAAAAGTTGGGTTTTAATAAGGCAAAAGCTGGAAAACATGGTGAAAGGTGCATCGATGTCATAGTTTTTCGTCGAAGATTAGAGAGGTTGTTCTAACATTAGAACACATGTTCTAAAATATAGTGTTATAATATGAATTATCAAATAAGTAGTGGTGGATGATATGGAAGGGAAAGTCCGTCTAGCCGTATTATTCGTCTTCATGATACTTGTAACTATAGTTCAAGTGGTTGCAATAAATACTACCTTTAGTCAAACCTCCAAAGGCAAGTTTATGGAGCTCTCTATATCAGGCGGTTTTGCCGCTATGCAGATTAAGGTAGAGTACTTCAAGGATGGTTTAGTCGTCTACAACAACTCACGAGCCGGTTTCTTCCGTAATGCCACAATACCTGTACAGTTGATGGATGAGCTTTATAGCAAGTTGAATGCCTTGATCACGAAATACCCTGCTGGTCTAAAGCTAGAAGCGGAACCCGGCTCTGCTGACTACTTCACATACGTTCTATGCGTAAACAGGGACGGAAAGAAAGTTGTGTTTGAATGGGCAGATACAAGTAAATCACCAACGTATCTAAGCGATCTTAGCCATGTTCTTTTTAAAATAAATAATTACGTTGTAGGCAATGAAAAGATAATACTTTTGATCGAGACAAGTAAGACTGTATACCAAGTTGGAGAAAAGATGTTCGTTAAGGTGTTAGCCATAAATCTTGCTTATAATGTCTTTGAATACAATTCACCAACACCATGTAGCCCCAACTTTAGGGTGATGGTTAAAACGCCAGATGGCAGGGAATCAGAGGTCTCCCCCATAGACTCAGATACTAGTAAGCCCTGTATACAAGTAGTTGAGAAGAGATTTCTAAGTCCCATGTCTATGCTGGTTGAGGACTATGAAATCGAGCTGGCTAATGTTGGGTTTTACGAAGTCAGAGCAGTTTTCCCCTATGCCCAATGGAGCGAAACAAAATTCCACGACAGTATTATTGTTCAAGTGTCTCCTTAATTTATAGTGCTTTAAGGGCTTAAACAGAAAACCTTATGTGAGAGCTTACGAGTAACTTACTAATAGAATCGTTTTAAAAGATAGGTCCCATAAGAAAGCCGTTGAAGAGAGAAGCAAGTGCTCTGATCAAAGTTAAGCTTTTTCTTATCGTAGGTGTTATGAGTTTCGCCTTCGGTGCTATACTGGTAAGATATAGTGATGCACCTGCTTTGGTAATCGCATTCTATAGATTGTTTTTCGCTACGTTAATCATGGCTTTGATTGGGATAACGATGTCAAAAGGTTCTACGCGGTTAAAATTAAGAGATTACCTGATTATGTCGTTTAATGGTCTCGTGCTTGCTGCTCACTTCGCGCTTTGGATAACCTCCTTGAAGTCTACGACTATAGCTGCGAGTGTGATCCTAGTTGATACTTCACCCTTCTTCGCCTTGTTCTTCGCATACATCATCTTAAAGGAGAGCGTAAACAGGCAATACCTTCTAGGCCTTGCTCTCTGCTTTCTTGGAACCCTTTTGATACTAGGCTCAGATTTAGATGTTGAAGGAAACTTTGTAGGCGACCTCCTCGCTTTAGGCGGCGCTGTACTCGCCGGTCTCTACTTCTTTATAGGAAGAAGTGTTAGGCAAAGGGTTGACTTCATCCCATACGTGTCGAACGTTTACGGTTATTCTTCCCTCTTTCTCTTACTTTTTATTCTAGTATCTAATACGCCTTTATTTGGTTACACTAAAACTGACTACCTGATCTTCATGCTTCTGGCCTTGGGTCCTTCTTGTTTAGGTCACAATTCGTATAATTATAGCTTGAAGTATATGAAAGCCTCTACAGTGAGCGCTACCGTATACGGTGAAGCATTAGGTTCAACACTTTTAGCGGTGATTCTATTTAACGAAACACCACCTATACTCGTTATCTTGGGTGCATTCATCATAATGATCGGATTCTATCTTTCTGTTGTTCGCCAAACATCATAGTACATTATTATGTAGAAGTTGCTATACACCATCAAATCTAAATCAGAGAAAGATACTTGTTTCTAGATCTCAAAATATTGGTCAAGCCTCGTAGCCTATTATAATTATTAGTTTGATCAATCCTTCAAGGTTTTTCATAAAACTTCCACGAACCAAATACACAGTCTTTGTAGCCATTTAACTTTTAAAATCTTTATTAGGCAATCTCATTTTTTGTCGAACTAGTGCCCAAGGATTAGAAGCCAAATGTTAAGGTATACCCCACCCAAAATCGACGAAATCAGTAGCAAAGATGCTATTGTATCCTTATAGAAGTTGTAGCGTTCACTAAATACGATCATTGGGATAGCCAGTGGAGTTCCGTGCATTATCACGATAGTCGTCATTTCCATACTACTCAAATTGACTAGGCCAGCGACTATAAACGCAATAGTGGGCAAGAAAACCATTCTAAGGAGGGTTAGTTTGAAGCCATTGGCAAGTTCACTGTACCTCCTTCCATAAAAGAAAACGCCGAGTAAGAATATGCCAACAGGCACTGTGGTAGCTCCCAGTAAATTCAAAGAATTCGATACAAAAACAGGGAGCTTAATTTTAAAAGCAGAAAGAAGAACGCCTAAGAAGACCGATATGATAACAGGGTTTCTCATGATCTTCTTCAAAACCCTTTTTAAGTTCTCTAATTTGTTTGGTCCTCTAGTGTTGTAAAATTCTAAAATGGTGATGGTGATGGGAATCGCCAAGATAGAAATAAAGGCAGCTGAAAGCGTAGCCAATGAAGCTGCTCCGGGGAATGCGAAGACTATGAACGGTATGCCGTAGAAGAGCAGGTTGCCAAAAACAGTGCATATTATAAGAAGTGAGAACGTTCCTTTAGAAAACCTAAAGAGAATGTAAAGAAGGCCAAAGATGGCAAAGGCAATCAATATAGGCATCAACCCCGCAATAAAGAAATCGGAGTTCAATTGAGCGAGATCAATTTCCGACAGGTTGCTCACTAAAAAGGCTGGAAGAGCAAAATAGTAAATGAAAGAATTAAGAGCTCTCTCATCCTCTCCCTTCAAAAGACCCTCTCTCCTAGAAATGACGCCTAGTCCCATAAGGATCAAGAATGGTGATATAGTTCTTAAGGCGATGTCCAAATTCATCTGTAGTTCATTAATGATGCACTGAAAAGCTAGAATTTGAACCTTTCTTATGTACAACAACTTATTCTATTAAATGGAAGTAAACAGTAGGAATCTAGTAATTGAACGCCAAAAAGATCATATCATGACATTTATGTCAAGTGGATGGAAGCTATAACAAGAAACATTAGTTAGTCTGTCTACCTCTTTAGATTCTCTGTTCATGTTGTAGGAATCTTTGCACACATGCCATTGTTGTTTATAAGCGGTTATATCGTCATATATAACCCAGTATTTGGCATGGAATAATGATCTTTCCAATTTATGAGATTTCCTTTTCTGGCGTTTAAGCTTTTTTAGATCGATGTTTAAGTAGCTAAGAGGTTATCTAAGTTCTGCAATTGTACGCCATTTTCGCTCATCTCAGTCCTTTAATCTAGAGTAGCAAATAATACGCAAAAATAATTGCTCTGATGCATTTTTAATATCATATTCTAGAAGCTTCAGTATTACATGTTTTCCTACTCATATGTACGTACTTTAGCTTGCTGACATAGTTGACCAAATTATAGTTGGGTTAAGTGTTAACGTAGTAACTAGAATTAACATGTTCTTCTGAGGATTAAGAAGAAATATGCACTTTTTCATATTTTAAGGCCAAATTCTAGTTTAACTAGAATCATTAGGATTCCTAGTGCTTGTAGTATGGTGTTAATTGCTGGTTCATCATACTTTATTCCCGTTAGACGGTATTTCCTCTTATTAAAAGGAAAAAGAAGTTTTACACCACCTGTTAGTATGTCCAGGAGAAGATGGGAAGAGTATGAGAGAAAGTAGGGCAAAGCTATGTTCAACGCATGCATTGGAAAGACTATTGTACTAAAAGCAAGTATTATAACAGTTGAAGTAAGTGTTAATGCGAATATATTATGTACAACTTTCCTATGTGATACTTTGCCATCCCAATCTGGAACTGTTCCCCCAAATAGTGACGATACGACTCCTAACACTAGCATTATTGGATCAGAAACTTCAATAAAGAACATCGATATCCCCAAGCCAAAAATAATATGCGTTATCCTCTTTGTCATGATAGAACATAGTAAGCTTGATTTTAAATCCCACTGTATCGTATCTTCAATTAAGTATTAGGTTTACGTCTTCCTTTTTACCCCATACTTTGAAGTATCATAGAATGGTGCCTCTACAACACGCGATCTAACAAAGTTGTCTCTGATCTTAACATAGGCCTCGGTTCCAACAGCCGCGTATTCTACACCAACATACCCCATTCCAATTCCTGTCTTCAAGAGAGGAGAGTAAGTGCCGCTTGTTAAGCTTCCAATCTTTGAATTGTTATGGTATATTTCAAATCCACTTCTAGGTATGCCTTTCTCTTCTAAGCGGATACATACCCTTGACCGGGTCAAGCCGCTTTCCCTCTGCTTGATAAGAGACTCCTTTCCGATGAAGTCTTGTTTATCGAAGTCGACTAACATTCCTAGGCCTGCTTCAAGCGGTGTCGTTGTATCATCTATGTCATGGTCATAAAGACACATACCTGCCTCTAGTCTGAGTGTGTCCCTAGCCCCTAGACCACACGGTTTTATTCCATAGGGCTCTCCAGCCTTTAAAATCAGGTAAAGGAGAGTTTCCGCTTTTTCCTTTCTCTCAAGTGGGGTGTCCCATAGGTAGATCTCAAACCCGTCTTCTCCAGTATAGCCTGTTCTCGTCACTAAGACGCTGTGTTCTTTTAATTTGATCCATTCGCACCAATACCTCTTTATGGTAGTTAAGTTGGTATCACAAATAGTTTGTAGTGTGTTGATTGCTTTTGGTCCTTGAACAGCCAACATGACAACTTGATCGGATACATCCTCCAGTCTCACGTCATAGCCTATGGAGTTCTTCTGCATCCAAAAAAAATCCTTCTCTCTATTTCCTGCATTATAGACTAAGAGGAACTTCTTCTCACTTAGTCTGAAAAGAGTTAGATCATCAACCATCCCACCTTTCTCGTTTAAAAAGAAGCTATATCTGCCCTGCTTAACTACCATGTTTGAGATCTTCCTAGGTAATATTCTCTCAAGAAACATGATCGCGTCGTCTCCTTCTACTATCGTTCTGCCCATATGGGTTACATCGAACACGCCAACAGCCTCTCTGACAACCATATGTTCTGATTGAATGCCATCATACCATAAGGCGTGTTCAAAACCCGCAAATTTGGTGATCTGACCATATTTTCTATGAAAGTCTATAAGGTGAGTTCTTTTTAGATTGTTGGCCATAGGGTTGATATTCTTTTATTGAAAATTTAAACGTTTAATATACGTCTTCTAAGCTTTTCACGTTTTGATTCATAACTTTTGTATGCCAGATGATACCCAAGCTCTTCAATGGTTTTCTCTATATCCTTTTTAGTTACCTTCTTTGGGTCGAATTTGACAGTAACCTTATCCATCATATAGTTAACGCCGACAAAGCTTACTCCATCTACTTTAGATAATGCCTTCCTTATGATTTTAGAACATTCATAACAGTCTAACCCTAAAACCGATATGGAGACTTCCTCGTAATCTTTCTGCATATATGGCTATCATATTAAAGACATATTTATGTGTAGAACTTTCCTGCTAGATTGGTATTAAATTTAGAGCTACAGTTTATATTTCCAATAAAAGGTATCATATGTGGGAAGCATGGTTGATCAGAGAGTTGAACGCTTAGAAAAATTATGCACAAAATATTGTGTAAAAATCAAACCGTCACTGCTTTCTTGAACTCCTATCGTGGAACTATGCTGTTTGGTATAGATGATGATAATGTTATTTGAACAGACTTGAAAAGGAGATATTAAAATTAGACATTGATAAAAATAAAAGAAATAAATATTTATAGAAAGTACAGAAGTTGATATAGAATTGCTACTTTTATGAATATGGTGATCTTTAACTTGGTCTTCTAATACTTTTTATGCTTCCTATAACATTCTCTACAGTATACGGGCTTTCCTTCGGTTGGTTTGAATGGTACTTCATCTTCTTTCCCGCAGTCGGAACACACTATCTTGTGCATTTCACGGGGCCCGCTTCTGAAACTTGGCCTCAGCCTTTTCACCTCATACCTTCTCCCTCTAGCCTGAGATTTAAACATTGTGATGATTTTACAAATAGTGTGGTTATTTATTATCTCTGATCTTCGATAATAAAAGACAGTTTGTTACCATTTCTATCAAAGACTTTGATATTTCGCTCAGAGGTATAAGGGAACCCAATAATTGCCATTATCGCACCATAGAAGTTAGATAGATCCTCTAAAGAAGGCTCTGTAATGCCAGAGGGATGGGAGTGCGCAGTCCCTATTATTGAGGAGTCCATTGGAACCATATAAAGCGGAAAACTAGCGTAAGAATACCCATGTAAGGCTAAAGGTGGGATGATCAAATCCTTTACGATGATCTCCTTTTTATTGCGAGTTCCTCTTAGAAGTAGTATGGCTTCCTTTGGGTGATTTAATGAAGAATAGGTAAGTAGACCATCTACCACCTTAGCCTTAATCACTATGTCCTGCGCCATCGCTAGACTAACATTAACCGACTGCGTAATAAATATGTTTTAAAATTGGTTAATATTTAATAACACATCTACGTGAATCTAGTTTTAGACAAGGTTCTGGGTTAAAAGATGCTAATTAGAACTTCAATAGGCACATTAGGAGTCTTGGGCTTAGCCGATGTGCCAATGCTTGAAAAACCTACAACCGCCTACCTGTTACAATACTCCAAAACAGGGTGTGGAGCGTCCTGTGCTTTCTGTTCTCAAGGCGCAATGCATCTAACCGATAAAGAATATGTTTCCAGGGTGCCATGGCCGAAGATCGAGTTGGCACAGCTTGTTGACGTTATGAGAAAGGGTGCGCATTTTTCTAGAATCTGTTTTCAAACCGTTATTAAACCTAACTTTGAAAGGGAGGTACTTGATTTTCTTAGACTTGTTAGGGGTGGTGGAGTCAGCCTTCCCATCTCAATTGGGACTACTCCACTGAAGGAAGAAACTTTAAAATCGCTAAGGAGACAGGGTGTAGACTACCTTGGTGTTGGGCTTGACACTACCCCTAATCGTTTTAAATATATTAAAAGTGCGTTCAGTTTCAACAATTTTTTTACCTTTATTGAACGGTCAGTTAGGCTCTTTGGGGCTAAGCATGTTAATGTTCATTTGATCTTTGGTCTAGGGGAAAGCGAGTCCGAGTTCGTTGAGTTAATGGAGAAAATATACAATATTGGTGGTGAGGTAGCTCTTTTCGCGTTTACTCCTACAAAGGGAACTTCCATGGAGCATGTGCCTCAGCCTCAAATAGAAAGATACAGATTAATGCAAGTAATCCGGTATCTTTTGAGTAAAGGCTATCATTCGAACGAAATTCTACACAGGGGGCGTACAGTGAATTTGAAAGTAGAAGTTGACGATGATACTTTAAAGTCGAGTCTCCTAGCAAGTGGGTGCCCAGGATGCAATAGACCCTTCTATAATGAGCGTCCTAGTAAAATCTACAATTATCCTTCGATTGAGTTGATTAAAAAAGATATGAAATTGATACGTAAGCAGTTGAACTGGAAAGGAGGTCATTGAATGCCTCTTAAAGCTTACTTTCCAGGTGCTATATACCCTGCAATAAGTATTACTGGTAGTAAGTGCCTGTTAAATTGTAGTTATTGTAGGGGTCGATACCTTGATGGAATGATAGGTGCTGAAACACCAGAATTGTTCTATCAAGTTGTAAAGTCTCTGAAACAGAGATCCGCAAAGGGTATACTAGTAAGCGGTGGCTTCGATAAAGACGGTGTTCTCCCAGTAAAACCATTCTTGCCAGTTATTAGGAGGATAAAGGAGGAACTTGGTCTTTTAGTCAGCGTTCACTCAGGTTTAGTAAATAAAGAAATGGCTTGCTTACTTAGGGAAAGTAAAGTCGATATAGTGGACTTCCAACTTGTTGTTGACTCGATTGTTATAAAAGAACTGCAAGGATTAAAACGGGGCTCGTTGGATTACATTAGAAGCTTAGATGTTTTGATGAAATACGGGCCATCATACATCGCTCCCCATATACCGATCGGTTTTAGAGGTGACGATGCAACAACTGAAAAGGAGGCGGTCGATTTGGCAAAGGACTATAATCCTTACTTGCTAACTGTGCTCTTTTTTATCCCTACCTCGACTCCACCGATTCAACCTTCTATCCCCAAATTAGAGAAGTTACTGAACTTCCTGAGGTATGCTAGATCGTCTAAGTATGAAACTGCCATTGGGTGCATGCGGCCTCCAAAAATGAAGAGATCCCTTGACGTTTATGCGATAGAAGAGAGACTTGTTGACAGAGTGGCAGTACCCGACCTTGTTGTCGCAAAGAAGTTCAATATGAAGGTTATAAGGGCATGTTGTTCTTTGCCAAACGAGTATCTTCGCTTTTTCAGTTGAAGCTTATACAAATTGTTTGAATTCACGTAATACCTATTTTTATGGAAAGGTATTTATTTTAGCCTAACAGTATTAGTGTGAAGCTAATATGTTCTGCCCTAAATGTGGTGCCCAAGTAGACGAAGACGACTTTTTCTGCCACAACTGTGGTTTCGCCTTAAAGGCTCAAGCCCCAAGGGAAGGTATTGCACAGCCCACTGAAGTTGAAGAGACGAACTTCGATAAAATGAGGCGTGATCACACACTACAAAACTATTGGGTAAATAGGGCTATCGCCTTTATTATCGACTCAGTTATTATAGGTGCAATTGTCTTACTGCTTTCCATCGCTTTCCAACTCCCTTATATATTCAGTGGAGGGTCGATTAATCTATTCAGGTCCCCATTCGATACTTGGTTTCCGTTCAGCATGGGTATTCCTTCTCTCTTATATTTCGCACTTTTAGAATATGCTTATACACAAACGTTTGGGAAAAGAGTCATGGGTATAAGGGTGGTCATGAAATCTGGGCGCCCATTACCCCTTGGAAGTTCTTTTTTGAGGAATATTAGCAAACTTTTTTGGCCACTTATCCTATTTGATATAATAGGTGGATTAATTACTGCAGGAGATCCGAGGCAAAAATATACTGATCGCATGGTAGGTGCTGTGGTGGAAGGAGGGCAAGCATATTCATTTATTAAGAGTAGCGGTGTTTGAATCTGATGAATACACATCCATCAAAGTACGAAGGAAGGAGGAGGCATGCTCGTAAGTATGACCCACTTGGTACTGTATCGTTCGGTGTATTCGTGATCGTCCTAGCTATCATATGGTATAATAACCCTAACCTACCTAATCAATTCGTAAACTATTTCAAAAGCTTTGAGATATATGGAAAGCCTGTTGTACCACCTCCACAAATCTTGAATTACGCAGCAACCTTTTCTCTTTACTATGGTACATGGTTGATCGTCCTAGGTGCTTTGAGAATCAGCCTAAGAATTGGGGTATTCCATACCCCATCTAATATAGCAGAAGGCGTCTTCCTTGTTATCTTACATTATTACATATTAGACACAATAAGGACCGGAGCAGACTTTCTAACTTTAGTCGCTTTCTTTATCGTCGGTCTAGGTGTTGCAATCATCGCTGGCGTTATAGGGCAGACGATGATGCGTCAATATTGATACCAAACTTATATCAAAGTGTGTTGGCATGCTGTCTACCGATCCATCTTTGGATATATTCAAGTCGATCATTGACCCATGGTACGATTCTCTAAAAGATCCTGCTGAAGCACAAAGTAAGACATTAAAAACTTTGCTAGATGATTACGCTAAAACAAAGTATGGACAAAAACATAGTGCATCAAGTTCGTTTGGCATTGATGAATATAGAAGACACTTCCCAACGGTTAGCTACTCCGACTTAAAGCCTCTAATAAATGATGTCTCAGAAGGTCGTTATCATACGCTTCTGCCTGAGCCCCCATTAACTTGGGTGATGACAAGGGGGACAACAGGGCCATCAAAGATCTTACCTGTCACACAAAAGCATATGGAACAAATACTGCTTTGTGGTGCCAGAGCCATTTCGAACTTCATATTTAGAACAAAACGAGTTGACTTACTATCTGGAAAGGTTCTCAATTTGAACTTTCCTTCCTGTACAGGGTTGATTAAAAGTGGCCAAGAAGCCATAACTTACGGCCATAGCTCAGGAACATATGCAAAGTACATTTCAAGCTTTGGTGGATTTGAACTTGTTCCTAGCCAAGAGAAGATAGATTCTCTAGGAGGGGGACTAGGATGGGAGGACTGGTTAAAGCGGTTTGAACTCACCTACCAATTAACTAGAGGGGAAGACGTTCGTGTCTGCATGGGTGTTGCCCCTGTTTTAACCTCCTTTGCGAGATACGTGAAGCGTAGGTATGGCATATACCCTAAGAATTTTTGGGACATTAAAGCCATGTTTTGTACTAGTGTTCCAAGAATTCAATGGAAGTACGCTCCTGTGCTTAAAGCGATGTATGGAAACGCTCCGGTTATAGAGATGTATACCGCGACTGAGGGTGCATTCGCCCAACAGATCGACGATCTGCCCTATGTTTCTCCTAACTACGATACTTACCTATTTGAAGTAGTCACGGGAAGGGGTGTTAAGATGCTTTATGAAATGAAAAGAGGTGAATGGGGACGGTTGATCATCTCATCTTGCCTTTTTCCAAGATACGATATAGGGGATATGGTGGAGTGCCTAGGTGGTCAATACTTCAGAGTATTTGGTCGAGCAAAACCCCTAACGATCCTTGAGCACATCGTATACCGTATTCTGACAAGATGGTTTATCTAGGTTTAGGGCTTCTTTTTAAAGCGCTAAGGCCAGTAAGTATTACCGCTATCCCTATGGCTATAAAGATGAAAGGCCACCAGTCTCGTACACCCGAGACGCCCACTAACCCTATCGCAATCATTATCAAACCGCCTATTAGTGACCCTGTAGCAGAGGATTTGTAAGGTGAGGTTAAGTATTTTATAGCTGCTTGAAGAAGGAGTATCACTCCAATTCCTATAATGAAATAAGCCCACCAAACATTCCACCCTATATAATTCATCTGCGCTAAATAGAATGTGATCCCTAACCATATTAGGATCAAACCTCCAATAAGTGGGCCTGATCTATCAGCAGGCTCTTCATGTTTTTCTTCCTTTTCTTCCTTCTCTTGCTTCTCAGCTTTTTCCTCTTTTTCAGCCTTTTCCCCTCGATATCTTCGCTCAATTGGTGGTTGAGTAACCTTTAACTGTGCTCCGCATTTGGGGCAGAACAGATCATCAGGAGTAACTTCTTGTCCGCATTTTGGGCAATAAGGCATATTAAACCAAATCCATACTATTCATAGTTGAATATAAAGCTATTGCCCTTCTTAATAGAGTATTAAAGAACGATTATTAGAGAAGAGCTATATAAGAGAGAAGCAGAAAGATGAGATAGGTTGCCGTTTACCCCCTTCCACCTAGGTCCAGCGTTGTTAATCGGTCTATCTATTAGAAGATTTATCCACTTACCAACCCTTCTTTTGTCAAGTGTCATCATCGATCTAGAACCTTTCCTCGTACTAGTTCTCAATCTTAATTACCCACTTTATGGGTTCATGCACACGTTCCTCATAGCTTCATTAGTAGGTGTTATAATCGGCTTGGTAATGAAGGAAAACGAGAAGTTTTTACATACTCTTTATCAGCGTCTATGCCTTACAAAGGGAGCAACGAAAACGACGCAACCATTTATTATCACAGGCGTTCTAGGCACTCTCACGCATGTACTCCTCGATGCACCCCTTTACGATGACATCACTCCTTTCTTCCCTATCCACTTAAACTTGTTGTACGCGCCTCAATTAACGCCATTAATCTATTCGTTTTGCCTTTTTTCCGGGTTATTTGGAGTCGGTCTTTACCTATTTCTACTGCTCAATAGATATATTGGTCGATCAAGGTCGCAGCTTTAGAACTCCTTCGACTAGATCCTTTACTCTTCCACTTAGCAAGTGCCCTGAATGACTTCTACCAAACCTATCTATTAATGTGACCTTTGTATGATGCCTCGTTTTTTCCTTTTCTAAAACGATCTCTCCTTCTGTATATGATAGTTCCATTCCTTCTCTTGGGTTTATAATGTGTTCCTGCTCCGTATTTTTTAGCCTTGCAGACCAAAGGGTTCCCACAGCAAATTCATATTCCCCACTAGTCACGTTATTGTATGATTTGATTCTTTTTAATAACTCATCTGGGAAAGATTCATTTTGCCCAACAGCGAAGATCAAGAAATTCTCTTTGTTACGTCTCTTCTTTTTAGCTGCTCTTGCTCTTAGGTACATGAGTCCAGTGTTCGGGTCTATATCCCTTTTTAGTTCCCCTCCAGAAAGTTGAACTACTTCAATTCTTAGGTCTGCTTTTTCAGCGTCAACAAAATGCCCACTATATACTCTCCCGTCTTCTAAGCTTCTGAAGACTATGTGAAGATGTGGGACTATACTCTTCTGAGTAGGGTCTATTTGGCTTCTTAGTGGAAGGAAAAAACCTGAAAGGCTGATTACTTGATTTCGCCCCTTTAATAGCGCATACGCAAAGGTTGGATACGGTTTATGTTTTGTTAAGAAAAAAGCGTATCGTAAATCAGAGACGATCCCGCTACTGCATTTTATGTATCCTTGGTTAAACCCATTTTCCTCTAAGTATCGGGTTAATGCGTTCATGGCCGAGGTTCCCTCAGAAGTGAAGTCCATCACGGTTCTCTTCTCCTCAGTCAATGTTGATGCAAAGAAACTACTATCAAACTTTTTGAATGACTTCTTTTTATTTATCATAGCCACGTCTCCTTCCACTCTACCTTCGGATCTTCCGGTTTCAATCTTGAACAATAATTTCATAACTAGAGCACCATCTTAGTGGATAGCCATTTAATTATAAATTCTTTTTACAGTGTACTAAATCTGAAAGAATTACCTAAAATGTTTTCAAGTAAGAGTGTGAATGTAGTAGCAGGGATGATGTCATGGCCGCGGCCATGAAGGTTATTGCACCTGATTTTCTGTCATGCAATTAGCAATGTGTCAAAAGAAAGTATACCAAATTAATGATGTTATAATTTATGGATTAAGTCTGTCCTTTTTATTCTAGCATTTGTGCCCGTTTGAAAGCATACCATGAGATTAAAAGAAAACCAAAGATATAGGCCAACGCTACGGCTATTGATCTTAACAGAACTATTGATAGAGATTCTGTGTATAGTTCAATCAATTGCTGAGATTGCCCTATAAGCGCACTCATCTTAAAGAAAGTTACATTTGATGAAGGATATAGAGCATAATTAATCAAGTTGGCCGCAATGTTATCTGTTCCAGTTGATATTGCAATGCCTGGTACATAGGGAGTCTGTGGCTTTACTCCTGCAATGTATCCTGTGGTTCCACCTCCTGGAACATAATTAAGGATCCATGCTTGATCTGAAAATATGGAAATTATTGGGCTGCTTATGGTTAAAGCTATGAAGATACCAAAGGTTCCAAGGGCAGCTATTAAAGAACTTTTGGATAAGGCGCCTATAGCGAGCACCACGGCTATCCACAAGAAGGTGCTGAGGATCGTCCCAAACAAGGAGAGAGGTAAAAGATGAAGGTTGTTCTGGAGACCATAGACGATTGTGCCACCCACAGCCATGTAGATAAAAAGGACCGCATATGCTGAGAGAAGAGTTATTAAAGCTGCAAAAAGCTTACCTAGAAAAACCATTGTTCTAGAAACAGGCTTTGTCAACAAGGGAACTATTGTGCCACTTTCGAACTCACCGGAAATGCTGTTCATTACGATTACAATTGCGAAAAGGAACATGCCTAACCCGCCTATACCTGCTCCTGTGCTGACTACATAATTTGGATTTTGGCTGAGCGATTGCCCGATCATATTGCTCAAAAGAACCGGCAAAGCTAAAGAGAGAGTGGCGAGTGCAAAGGCTACCACTATTACACCTAGAAACTTTTTCTTTCGAATATTCCATAAAAGCTCGTATCTTACAACAGCCCAAAAACGCGTTTTCCAACTTAACTCTCTTTTTCTCATTCAGCTCTTCCTCCTTGTGATTTGGTTACAAGTTGCATAAAGACTTCTTCAAGGGTTTGCTCCTTCAAACTCATTGAAACGATTACTTCTCCAGCTTTTGTTATTTCTTGGGAAATTTGTGCTCTAACGTCATCATGCGTTTTCAATTCAATAATAAGCTTGTTACCGTCCTGCGTTACTTCAGAAACAAATGATAGCTTCTTAACAGCTTCGACTACCTTATTAGAAGGCTTAGCTACTTCAACCTGCATTGTACTGGGTTTTGAAAGCTTGTTAGAAACATTTTGGATGCTATCTGATATTAATAATTCACCTCTATTGATGATCGCCACGTGGCTACATATCTGCTCAACTTCAAATAACAAATGAGATGATAAGAAGACTGTTCTGCCTTCCTTTGCAATTTCCTTAATCAATTCTCTAACTTCAACCATGCCAACAGGATCTAAACCTAAGCTCGGTTCGTCTAAAATAACAAGTTCAGGCTCGTTCAACAAGGCTTGCGCAATGCCAAGACGTTGTTGCATACCCTTACTGTATTTTCCAACAAAGTCTTTCTCCCTTCCTTTAAGACCAACCATATCCAGCAGTTTAGGTATCTGCTCCACGCGCTCTTGCTTAGTCATCCCATACATTCTTCCATAAATATCAAGAAGCTCCCATCCCCTAAGGTGTTTGGGAAATTTTGGGAGTTCAGGCATATAGCCCATTCTTAACCGAACATCCGGCATATCCCCATGCACTTCTTGCCCAAGAACCTTAAAAGTGCCTTCATCAGGTTTTAACAAGCCCACTAAAACCTTTATTGTTGTGGTTTTTCCAGCCCCATTAGGGCCTAGGAATCCATGAATTGTATTCTTTTCTACCTTTAGGTTAAGCTTGCTCACTGCTGTTAATGAACCATATCTTTTTGTTAAACCAATGGTTTCTATGGCTAACTTCATTCAAAAACCTCTATTTTCCTACAGCTTTCTAGATCTATTTAAAGCTATTTATTGACTCTATGTGTGATAGACGGGTGTAAAAAGAGGGTCATAAAAAGATTGGGGTTATCATTTACGCTTGTTAAAACATTCTTATATCAATGAGAAACAAAACTAGTTAGGATGTAATCCTTGCTTTAGCAGTTGCGTATGGTTAACAAATTTGGACCTATAAAAAATAGGGCCTACATAATTTATTTTCTTCCTTAAAGGCATTTTATTATCTAAGGAGTCTGTAAAAATCTGATAGAAAAAACCTCATCATATAACTACAAGAGAGACTTCTCCATCCTAAAAGATTTTCTTAAGAGGTAAAACATACCTGTATTTAAAACAATGCATTATAGCGCTTTCCAAGCCTCTTATGCCAAGATCTTTCTAAGGCTCAACTAGTGTTCCTTGGCAAAGGTTGGTAACGTTCCTAATCAGAACTTTTTTCGCGCTTTCTAACACGTCTTCTCCAACTCCTGGTACACCACAAACTAAAAACGTTACTTCCATTGTATTTTCTGTTACTTTAGAATAGTCGGCATCACGATACGGATAGATCGCAACCAATTTTTTCTCATCTTCAACTACAACTTCGACTCCTGTTAACGTTTGTGGGTTCTCCATTCCTATCCCTAAGAAGGATTCCCCTTTAACCGCTCTTCTCATCTTTAGATCGCCATTTAGCCTCCTTGTATCGAAGGCTGCGATTGGAACCCCACTAATAATTGAAGATAAGTTGTATGCGTCCACTAAGGGGTTTACTTTTGGGAAGGGTTTGCCTGCTAAGATTCTTCTTATAAGGGCTTCTGCAGCGGGTCTTGTTTTGGTAGGGTCGATTCCAACCTTCCAGAAAAAGCTTCTATATGCCTTTATTATAGTAACCTCCTTCAAGTTTTCTAGGGTGTACTTAGATCGGGTTTCCTTTGTTATATTAGAAATTAGTTCATCTATCCCTATGTTAGAGTTGTTGCTTTTTATATTGATTCCTTTAAACTTTGTTATGATTGCTCTTAGATCTGGGAATTCTGATAGGAGATCAGGATGAACTTCTAACCACTGCAAAGCTTTGCGCCTAAGTGTAATGGTAGATGCACGCAAGATATAAGCGCTTAGGATCGAATCCGAAGTTTGTAAAGGATTGAGGCTTAAATATATGGCATAAGGTAGCTGCTCATAGCATGGAGAGAAGAAAAGTAATCATTATTGCAATTGTCGTTATCTCTTTCTTAATACTTTATCAGAGACTTCACTATCTAAATTATTTGAGTGAAACCGCGCATTTGACTGATAAGTGGGTTGTCATAGAAGATTCTAAAGGGAATCGTATTGCAGTTGAAACTACTGACGACTACGTGTGGGACGAGCTCGATAAACTAAATCGGAACAAGACTAAAGTGTTCATCGGTGGAGAGGTTGTAGGGTTTAGTAATAAATGGGGGTTCAGGTTCAATCCGACCACGATCTCTATTGTGCGTTCTGTTCCTAAAGAATATCAGGTGACAATCGACGAAATAAGCTCAAACTTAGAGTATTGGAAGGCGCTAGATAAAGTATATGTCTTTGCGAAGGTTACAGAGGTTCATTATTTGGTTGCTGTTGAATCTTAAATGATCATATGTATCTTGGTTTTGGTTCATAGTTCAAATTTATATGCTATGGTGCTTTGTAAGACACTCTAGAATAAGATCTTCAATGTCTTGGATGTTAATTCCTGTGAACTCTATCTTCTTTTTGTATTCATTGATGATGCTGGTAATGTTCTCTGCTGTTCCATTCTCTAACACTTCCCTCTGGAGCTCTTCGAATTGCTCTAAAGGGTATGCGAAAAAATCTCCACTTATAATAAAGTCCTTGATACGCTCATTCTCCATCTCGATTTCAACTTTGATGCTCTTACCACTCTTAACCCTCTTCGAGGCTTCTATGCGGGCCATATCATCGCCTGTAATTCCAAGCTTGGCTCTTATACTTCTCCTCAATAGTTTTTGCTAAATCAAGCTCTTCACCTAGTACTCTATCGATCATAATATCAGAGTTGAATGCTTTTGAGAACCCTCTTTTAAGCGCATCAATTACCTCCTCCCTTGTCACAGTTCTTCCAACTTCCCTAGTTAAAGTCGTGACTCTGTCGAATATTGTGTTAACACGGTGAGCGATTAGCTTCTCCTTTGGAACCTTGAAGAGTCTTCCTAATTTGGGAATATCCGTGTTGTACATAAAGGTTCCATGTTGTAGAATCGCATGACCTCTTCTTATCTGAGCACTCCCTGAAATCTTTTTTCCCCTTACAGTAACATCGTTTATTGGTTCGAACTTGGATTCTACCCCGAATTCCTTGAGCGCGTAGACCAGCCCCGTGCAGATTTCTCTATAACTTTCCTGTACGTCCGATGGGAAATAGTCGGTGGTCGAAGTAACACTGTACGTGATCTCCCCGTATTCGTCATGGAATACTGCGCCGCCACCTGTAATTCTTCTAACTATTGAGATGCCTTCTTCTCTGGCAAAATCCAAGTCAACTACTTCATTTGTCTTCTGAAAGTAGCCTATTGTGACCGCGCTCGGGATGAACGTATAAAGCCTTAAAGTATTCGGCGTCGTCTTCTTTTCCTTCATGATAAGCATTGCCTCATCCAATGCCATGTTGCTTTCAGCTGTTCCCGAGTTAATCACTAATCTCCACATTTTGACATCGGGTCTAGTATTTCTTGCTTATAAGGTTAGAGCGTTCTTACCGGGAAAACTCTAGATGGATTGTGGTGGTTAATCGAATTTATATCTTCTAAGAGTTAACGAATTTGTGACTACTGTGACCGAGCTTAGTCCCATAGCTAATCCTGCTAGTATAGGGTTTAGATAGCCTAGCGCTGCCACAGGTATCAGTGAAGTGTTGTAGGCAAATGCCCAGAACAGGTTCTGCTTTATTTTAGACATCGTCTTTCTACTTAGCTTTATTGCGTGTGCAACATCCATTAGGTTATCTTTTATCAAGATAATTCCTCCTGTTTCTATTGTAACATCAGTTCCAGAACCTATCGCTACTCCCACATCTGCTTCAGCTAAGGCTGGCGCATCGTTGATCCCGTCTCCTACCATAGCAACGACTTTCCCTTGTTTTCTCAACCGTTGTATGACTTCTGTCTTCTCTTTAGGTAGGACTTCAGCTATAACCTCGTCAATTTCTAGTCTTTTTGCTATGGCTTCTGCTGTTCGTTTATTATCTCCTGTAAGCATGATCACCTGAAGCCCCATCTCCTTCAACTCTTTGACCGCGTCCTTAGCTTCCTCCTTAAGTGTATCAGATATGCCTAATATCCCCTCTACCATTCCATCGACTAGTAGAATGATTACGGTTTTTCCATCTCTTTCTAGATCTAAGATCTTCTGCTCCTGAACCTCCATATTTACCGATAGTTGCCCTACTAACTTCTTATTACCTATGATTACACTCTTTCTGTTGACCTTCGCTTTTATCCCTAAACCTGGTAAGGCTTCGAAATCGGATATGTTCTTGATCTCAACACCTTCTTCTCTGGCTTTCCTCAGTATCGCATCTCCCAAAGGATGTTCTGATCTAATCTCAACCGAAGCACATAAGCTTAGAACTTCAGATGTGGAAAGGTTTTCAGCAATTAAATCAACAACTTCTGGTCTGCCTTTAGTTAGAGTTCCTGTTTTATCGAAGACTATTGTGCTTAACTTGTACGCTTTCTCTAAGTGTTCTCCGCCTTTGATTAATATTCCATGTTCTGCAGCCTTACCTGTTCCAACGATTATTGCAGCTGGTGTTGCTAAACCAAGTGCGCATGGGCATGCGATGACTAGAACCGCTATAAGCGAGGCAAACGCTAAAGCGAAGGGTTTGTTGAAGACGACATACCACCCAAGAAAGGTCAAGATCGATAATACGATAACGACTGGGGCAAAATATGATGAAACAACGTCTGCTAACCTTTCTATGGGTGCTCTCGCCACCTGTGCTTCTTCAACCAGCTTTATTATCTGGGATAAAGTGGTGTCGCTGCCAACCTTAGTAGCTCTAAACTTAAATGAGCCTGTCTTATTGACGGTTGCCCCGATAACTTGGTCTCCAACACTCTTTTCAACAGGTATACTCTCCCCGGTGATCATCTTCTCATCAACTGATGAATACCCATCTAGAATCACGCCATCTGTTGGAATCTTCTCCCCTGGTTTGACAACGATGACATCCCCAACCTGAACCCTTTCAACAGGGACGTCAACCTCTCCTTCCTCAGTCAGCAAGTGAGCCATTCTTGGTTGGAGGTCCATGAGCTTTCTGATCGAGTCAGAAGCCTTGCCCTTGACTAGGTGCTCAAGGTACTTACCCAACAAGATGAACGCGATTATGAGGGTCGAAGCATCGAAGTATGTGGCCTCTGGGAAGTTAAGCTGTAATGGTAAAAAGGGTTGTATAGTGACAACTACGCTATAGAAGTATGCGGCTGAAGTTCCTATAGCAATAAGGGTGTCCATGTTAGCGGAGCGAGCCCTTAAAGCGTGGTAGAACCCTTTATAAAATCTCCCTCCTGCGATAAACTGAACCGGGGTTGCCAGCAGCATCAGAAGTAAATTATTCATATATGGTTCAAGAAGAGGTATATAACTAAGGAGAAATGCTGGAATCCCCAAAGCTAAAGAAAGCGCTATCAATGTCTTTAGATTACGAAGTTCGACCTCAGGTCGCAGAAATGTGTCCATGCAGGTTTCGCTGCAAAAGTAGTAGGTTGTACCCCTTACTGTAACCTTTAAGGCTTCCTCGCTTTCTTCAACATACATACCACAGACAGGGTCCTTTGGCATTTTAGTTACTTCTTCATTCAACTATAAATAGCTTATTAGAAAAGGAGGATTATTACATTATTTAATCTTCTTGATTAACTTGATAATCCATCTTTTAAGGCTCTCAGCAAGGACTATACACTACATTTTTCTTGCGATAAATATTTTTAAAAAGCCTTCTAATAACCTAGGTCGTGATAGATCGATGTCTGAAACATCATTACCATTTCACATGAAATTTGAGCCTGGAAAACTGAGGAAGGAGGAGTGGGAAAGGTCCATAAAGGACCCTGAAGGATACTGGGATGAAAAGGCTCGTGCACTGGATTGGTTTAAAACATGGGACAAGGTGCTTGACGAATCTAACAAACCTTTCTACAAATGGTTTGTAGGAGGGGTGCTCAACGCGAGCTATAACTGCTTAGACCGGCACATAAAGACGGATAAGAAGAACAAGGTTGCTTACATATGGGAGGGAGAAGATGGGCAGGTTAAGACCATCACATACTACCAGCTTTATCGCGAAGTCAACAAGCTAGCTAAGGTGCTTCAAGACTTAGGAGTAAGAAGGGGTGATAGGATCGCCTTATACCTCCCTATGATTCCTGAGCTTCCAATAGCGATGCTTGCAGCCGCGAGGCTTGGCGCCCCGCATGTTGTCGTCTTCTCTGGCTTCAGCGCAGAAGCGTTAGCAGACAGAATCAATAATGCTGGTGCGAAGATACTGGTCACTGCAGATGGAAGCCTAAGGAGAGGCAAGGTGATCGAGCTTAAGAAGATCGCTGACGCCGCACTTGAAAAGTCTCCTTCTGTGGAAAAGGTTCTTGTTGTAAAGTACGCTGGGAATAATATTTCTATGAAAGAGGGAAGGGACCTATTCTATTCCGATGCTATAAATGGGGTTCCTGCTAACACATATGTAAAGCCTGAGCCCACGAATTCCTCTGATCCTCTATTCTTACTATACACATCCGGGACGACCGGTAAACCCAAAGGTGTCGAACATGGGACAGGTGGTTATCTAGTCTGGGTGTATTGGACGCTGAAATGGGCATTCGACGTCAATGATACCGATATATGGTGGTGTACAGCTGACATAGGCTGGATCACAGGGCACAGCTACGTTGTGTACGCACCACTGATGCTTGGCCTAACATCCTTCATGTACGACGGGGCTCCTGACGCACCACAACCAGATAGATGGTGGGATATGGTTGAGAGGCATGGTGTAACGATCATATACACTTCTCCAACAGCTATCAGGATGTTCATGAAGTTTGGAGACGACTGGGTTCTTAGGCATGACGTATCAACCCTTAGAGCGCTAGGAACAGTAGGTGAACCGATTAACCCTGAAGCTTGGCTATGGTATTACAGGACACTTGGAAAAGAAAAGCTTCCTATCATAGACACCTGGTGGCAGACAGAAACAGGTGGATTCATGATATCCCCCACACTAGGAATTGAACTCGTCCCACTCAAACCTGGTTCAGCAACGTTCCCCTTGCCTGGTATATTATCAGAAGTTTTAGATGATAATGGTGACCCAGCACCAGACGGGCAACGTGGCTACTTGGTTATTAAAACTCCATGGCCTGGCATGTTACAGACGTTATGGCAAGACCCTGAACGGTATAAGACGGTCTACTTTAGCCGCTTTGAAGGCACCTATTACACAAGTGACTACGCGATCCGAGACCCCGATGGGTATATCTGGTTCCTCGGTAGAGCAGATGAAGTGCTTAAGGTCGCAGGGCATAGGATCGGGACAGTGGAAATCGAAAGTGCCTTGGTTTCCCATCCATCAATTGCTGAAGCAGCTGTCATAGGTAAGGCAGACGAAATTAAAGGAGACGTCCCTGTCGCATTTGTAGTCCTAAGAGGCAACTATATGCCATCTGACGCGCTGAAAGCAGAGGTATCTAAACACATAAGGAACACAGTAGGCCCAATCGCAGTTCCAGCTGATATCATGTTCGTAAACAAACTTCCAAAGACTAGAAGTGGGAAGATAATGAGGCGTCTTCTAAAGGCCGTTGTAGGCGGTGCTTCCCTAGGTGACATATCTACGTTAGAGGACGGTGCCTCGGTAGAAGAAGTGAAGAAGGCCTTAGAAGAGATGGGTGGCCGCATAGGGTAATCCTCCTTCCTTCTTACATCAACGTTCTCCCGCTATCTCATTGTAGAATTCTTCTAGGAACTTTTCCATAAAACGGTGCCTCTCTAAACCTATTTCTTTCGCTGTTTTTGTGTTAAATCTGTCCTTGATGTTTAGAAGCTTCTCTTTAAAGTGCGTGATCGTTGACTTGACTTTAAACGGGTCATAATTCTCTACCTTCTCTGTGGGGTTGTAGATCAGAGCTCCTCTTGCCCCTCCATAGGCGAAGGCTCTCGCTATGCCGATGGCACCTATTGCATCAAGCATGTCCGCATCTTGAAGAACCCTTCCTTCAAGGCTCTTTGGTTTGATTTGTTTACCATATCTATGTTCTCTAATGGCTTCAACAACCCTATCGATCTCTGATGGGTCAAAACCGATCTCTAAGAGGTATTTTTTTGAGAGACTCGCACCATATTCTGAGTGATCTAAGCCGCATTCGATCTCCCTCCTGATGCCTATATCGTGTAGGAGTGCTGCGATGCCTACAATGGTTCTATCAGCACCTTCCTTTTCCGCGATCTTTAATGCCATATTATATACTCTCTCTATGTGGTGCCAGTCATGCCCTGATGCGTCGTCAACGAAATGGGATCTAACATATTCTTTAACTTGTTCCTCGACTTCTTTGTCCATCGTCGAGAAGAATGTGTCACAAGTATATAATTAGTTTATGGGAGACAGTTGAATCTAGGAAGGCGGCATGCTAGACGAAATACATAAATAACTGGGCTGGTATTATCTCCTGACACAGTTATGCTCGGCGGATATATGGGTAAGATTGGTGTAATCGACTTAACCGACAAGACAGTGAAGATCGAAAGCATCTGTGAAGACTTCGCAAAAAAGTACCTCGGAGGAAAAGGATACGCCCTTGCACTACTCTACGAATATCTTAAAGAATATGAATCGAAGGGGAATGCCGCAAAAGACCTAAACCCATTAGGGCCAGAAAACGTTCTAATATTTGCTACAGGCCCAGGCACAGGAATACCAGGCTTCCCTTCACCTGGAAGATATCATGTGATGGCTCTAAGATCCCCTCTAACAGGCTCAATAGGTAGCGCCAACTCTGGTGGCGAATGGGGTGCGTTCTTAAAGTTCGCAGGCTTCGATGCGTTAGTAATCAAAGGTGCGTCTAAAGAACCAGTGTACATCTCTATAGTAGATGGTACGATTGGAATACATGACGCATGCTCTTTGTGGGGGAAGACCACCTTCGATACCGACAACCTCTTGAGGAAAGAGGTTGAAGGAAAGAATGTGAGTGTTGCATGCATCGGCCCAGCCGGAGAAAACCTTGTGCCGATGGCCGTAATCGTTAACGACTTACATAGGGCTGCGGGGCGAACTGGTCTTGGTGCGGTGATGGGCTCAAAGAAGCTAAAGGCTATAGTTGTTTCTGGTTCAGCAAAGGTTCCAGTCGCGAATGAAACTGAGTTCAGAGAAGCATCGAAAGAAGCTTATGAAAAAGAAAGAAACAACTCAGTAACCTCTTCTGGGCTTCCAACCTATGGGACTGCTATACTCATAAATGTAATTAACAATGCTGGGATGTTGCCATATAAAAACTGGCAACTAGGATACAACTCAGAAGCAGACAAAATCAGTGGTGAAACAATTGCGAAAGAATATCTAATAAAAAAGAGGCCATGTTGGGGATGCAATATTGCATGTGGTCGTGTGACCTCAGTAAAGTCAGGCCCGTATGAAATCTCTGTCACAGAAGGCCCAGAATATGAAAGTGTATGGGCTCTAGGGAATTCAACAGGAGTAATGGATATAACAGCAGTAATAAAGGCAAATCACCTCTGTGACGAATTGGGGCTCGACCCCATCTCAACGGGTTCGACCATCGCAGCAGCCATGGAACTACGTGAGAAAGGTCTAATAAAAGACGAAGACCTACAAGGGATGCCTCTTTCCTTTGGTAATGCTGCAGCCCTTGTAGAATCTATTTGGAGGATTGCTCACAAAGACGGGTTCGGAAAATTCATGGCCCTCGGATCTAGGCGATTATGTGAAATATTTGGTGCCCCCGAGTTATCTATGAGCGTGAAGGGACTAGAAATGCCTGCATACGATCCTCGTGGAGCAAAGGGTATCGGATTAAACTATGCCACAGCAAACCGTGGCGGCTGCCACGTTACAGGCTATACGATTTCCCCTGAAATTCTAGGAATACCATCGAAAGTCGACCCACTTACTGTTGAGGGGAAAGCCCAGTGGGTAAAGACCTTCCAAGACTTCGCTTCAGTAGTTAATTCGACCGTAAACTGCCTTTTCACAACCTTCGCTATAGGCGCCCCAGACTACGCTAAGCTCTTATCAGCAGTTATAGGAATGCAGCTAAGCGAAGACGATGTAATGAAGATTGGCGAACGGATATACAATCTTGAGCGATTCATAATGAGTAAATACGGGTTCACCGAAAAAGATGACACGCTACCACCTCGTCTAATATCTGAACCAATGCCAGAGGGGCCAGTAAAAGGACAGACAGTCGATTTAGAAACGATGAAGAAGGACTACTATAGTCTACGTGGATGGGTGAATGGTGTACCGACCTTAGCCAAGTTAAAAGAGCTCGAAATAGAGCTCTAATCCCCCCCTTTCTTTTTTAATAAAAGTTATAGGGAAATATTTGTCAATATTAAAATTGATTAGCACTACAACGAGACAATAACCAGAAACACTTAACACGATGAATGCTACTTAAACACTAATAAATTTGTTAACCCCAAAGCAGTCATACCGATGCACAGATGGGACACAGATCCAGAAGGTTTTAAAAGAAAAGTAGAATCTTTATCAAAAATCAAGGTCATCTTGCTTAAGCCTGGGGAAAAATTTGAGCTCTAAGGAACATAACTTCACTTAGTCCCAACCCTAACATGATCTTTGGGAGTTCCTGTTAAAAAAAGGTCTGTAGAACAACTTTTAATAGTCAACAATCTGTTGATCTTTGTAATTTTAATTTAAATTAATCATGTTTTTATATCATTGCTTATGGTTGATATTTGGTGCTAATGGTCTCCATCAAAGTCCTACTTTTTGCAACCTTTAGAGAGAAGTATGGCGCAAAGGAAGTATCTCTGACCTTCGATGGTAGCATAGTGGGGTTCCTAGATGCTCTAAGAAGGAGATTCGGGGATGGAATAATTAATGACATATTTGATTCAGAAGCTAAACGATTTAGAAACAACTTGATAATCATGATCAACGGAAGAAACTTAAAGGATATTAAAGAAGGAGTCAATTTCAAAGATAATGACACTGTAGCAATATTCCCTCCTGTTGCCGGAGGATAGTTAGGGAAACGTTATGTCTTCTCCCCTTAAGGCGATACAGGTCGAAGTAACCAATAGATGCAACTTCAAATGTGTTTATTGCATAAGGAACTTCTGGAAGATAAAGGAGAAGGAGATGGACTTTGTAGTCTATAAGAAACTGTCTGACAGCTTTTCAGGGTTAGAAAAAGTTGTGCTATATGGCTTAGGTGAACCCTTAACCCATACCAAGTTTCTTGAAATGGTGCATTTGACAAGGTCAAAGCTTGGTGACTCAGGTCAGATAGTTTTCAGCACAAACGGCTCTCTTTTAACTGAGAAAGTAGCTCACAGGTTGATCGTGGAGGATGGTGTTAACAAGATCGCTTTCTCGTTAGATACCCCTGACCATACGAGCCTAGAAAAGCTTAGAGTAGGTTCGCAAGAAGCAGAAATAATAAGAAATTTGAAAAATGTAGCTAACTTGAAGCAGAAAGCGAAGCTTCCATTCTCTCTTTCTATAGAAGTTGTTTTGATGAAGGATAACTATAAGGACCTAGTAAGCCTAGTAGAGTTCGCATCTGAGAATCAAGTAGACGAAATTTTAGTAACAAATGTGGTCTCATATTCCAATGACTTTATGAATCGCCAGCTTTTTATGACATATAGTAAACAATCATATGAACTAGTTGAAAATATAATAGATCAAGGCTGGCAGATCATCTATAATTCAGTTATTAGCGTTTATAGCAAGTCACACACTGGCAGATATGACGAGAGAAGTCTTAGAGCGTTTGAACGCATTCAAGCAAAAGCAAGAGAAAAGGGCTATTGGTTAAATCTACCACTTATCCTTGACTCGCAAGATAGAATCTCTGAAATAGAAAAGGTAAATGACGTGTTTAAAACAGTCACAAAGATGGCTCGAAGAAATAACATCAAATTAGAACTTCCAAAGCTGCTTGGGGACAAAAAAGCAAGAAGTTGTCCTTACATTGTGAGTCATACGATGGTTGTTAGAGCGGATGGAAAGGTCGCTCCATGTCTTGAATTCATGTACCCTCATAAAGAATTCGTAAACACGCATCTGAAGGACGTTGATGAGGTCCTCTTTGGGGATATAAATGAAGACTCCGTCTTTAATATATGGGGTAACGATCAATATGAAAAGTTTAGGAATTTGAGACAGTTCAAAAACGATACCATACCCTGGTGTGGTGATTGCCCTTATTCCACATTAAACTGTTTCTACGTCCGTTCAAATAAGGTGGACTGCCTAAGTAATACGAATTCATGCTCGGAATGCCTATACAGTATAGGCGTTGCTAAGTGTGCCATATGACCACTCGTTACCGATACACTGGCGTTTAAAATGGGTAAGAAGTCTCCTTCTGTCTACAATGATGTCTCAGAGCAGCAACGGTTTAACCTTGAAGCTGCGATAGAAGGAAAGAAGTATTGGAATATTTCTGAGAGGCGCTCGGATTACGTTTACGCAATCGCCCTTTCAAGAGCTAGAGCCAAAGCCTCTTATGGCTTCTATGCAAGAACATCGTTTTTCAAGAGGGTGCAAGTTGTTCCACAAGCCGCAAAATATTGTAGAAAGTACAGGGTGCTCCTCATTGAGGTGAAGACATTAATGGCGTATAAAGTCATAACTTGGAACGCGTTTTGCAAACTAATGAGAATATTTGATGTAAAAATGTTGCCTCTTCTACTAGAAAGAGGTTCGCCATATTACATTAATCTTAAAGTTCTAACACGGATAAGAGGTAAAGCACAGCAATCTAAAGTTTGACTTTATTTTACACTTAAATATTACTTCACATCTTCTCTGTTTGAAGGTGAGACTGAATGAACTATTGGAAAGATATTCCCCCAGGAGACGCGCCTCCAATTAAACTCAATATGATCATAGAAGTTATCACAGGTAAGAGAGATAAGTTCGAATATGATCGGCAACTAGAGATCTTCATCTTAGACCGGGTAATACCGTCTTCTGTAGTCTTCCCTGTTGACTATGGTTTTGTGCCTCAAACTTGGGCTGATGATGACGACCCACTGGATATTATGTTAATGACTTATGAACCACTTGAAGTTGGGTGCTTGGTTAAAGTAAGGCTCATAGGCGCCTTAATTTTGGAAGATGAGAGGGGACTAGATGCGAAGATGCTATCTGTGCCTGTGAACGACGCTAGGTTCGATGGCTACCTCGACATTAAAGACATTCATCCCCATAAGTTACGTGAAATTCAAGAGTTTTTTGAAACCTACAAAAGGCTTGAACCCCATAAGTGGGTTAAAGTGCGGGAATGGAAGAATGTAGATGACGCAAAGGAAATAGTTAACTCCGCTATGACTAACTTTTACAAGATCTATCCTAAAAAATAGCCTTCAACCTATTCCATATTAAGAATAAAGTCTAAGCCAATCATTATTTTAAATCTACAAAATTATAAGCCATCAAGTAATAGGCTATAGTGGACGTGTTTTGGAGCAAAGTAACTTTATTCATTCTTTAAGGAATAAACGAATCAAGATTAAGGTCATAGAATCCAAGCTACCCAATGGACGCGCCTTCCGCAGGGAGGTAGTGGAGCACCCAGGTGCGGTGGTAATACTCCCTATATTAGATGATAGAGTCATTCTTATTAGGCAGTTCCGTACCGCAGTTAATAGCTGGGTTCACGAGTTGCCTGCCGGAACACTTGATAAACTGGATGAAACACCAGAAGATTGCGCGAAGAGGGAACTTCGTGAAGAAACCGGTTTTATCGCCGGTAAGATTAAAAAGCTCTTCAAGTTGTATACTTCGCCAGGATTCTGTACTGAGGTGATCTACGCTTTTCTAGCTAAGGACCTGAGAAGAGGGATCTCGTCACCTGAGGAAACCGAATTCATACAAATGTTAGAGGTTTCATTAAGTGAAGCTATTGGACTGGTTCTAAAAGACCCTGTTTTAGACGCTAAGACCGCACTTACTCTACTTTATTATGAGAGACAAATTAAATAGGGTTGTAGGGTTCACGTTAGATCTGCCTAAAACGGAAAATACTTATTACACTATTCTTCAAAGCCCTATTTGAGGCCAGTTGCAAGACCACGGGCATAACTCCATATGGGGCGAAATAGGTATGGCGAACGTCCTCCATAAATTTTCCAATAAACTTTCTCTTTTGTCCAAGAATAGGGTTTTACGTGTTCTTTTCGGAACCTTTTCTGTCTTATTCTTCATCTTCTTTGTCATAGTTCCTTCGATCTTTGTAGTCAGCTATGTTCCAATAAACTGGGTAGAAATCAGCTCAAAGCTCTTTACAGAAGCAGAAAATTTCAAGCTTGTGATAGAAAGCCTTCAAGTCAGCATATTATTATCGATATTCGTCGCATTCATCGACGTACTCTTCGGCATCCCATTAGCCTTCTATCTAGCGAGGAGCAAAGGTAGGGTTTCAACTTTAATGAACACTCTTATCGAAATCCCCATCGTCACACCTACATCGGCTTTAGGCTTCTCAGTTGCTCTTTTTTGGCCATTGGTTTTCAAGGAAGCCTTACATGCGTATTCGATATTGGTGCTATTACACGTAGCATTTACAATTCCCTATATGGTGAGGAGTGTTTCTGCGGCTTTAACCGACTTCGATGTATCATATGAAATCGCTTCAAAGACGCTTGGGGCTCGCTCATTCACCGCTATCCGGACTATCACACTCCCACTGGTTAAAGCTGGTATTTTGACAGGCGTCATATTAGCTATTGCGAGGAGTTTAAGTGAGACAGGGGCGACAAGCATCGCTCTCACACTTACTGGGGCGCTTGAGACTACAAATACTGCGCCAACATTGATCTATCTATGGCGCTTAAAATCAACTGAAGATCCAACCTTCTTATACGCAGGTGCATTTGTCAGCCTCTTGTTAATACTTATATCATTTATTCTTTTTTTTGGGATAAAGCTTTTTATCAAAAAGTTTAAATTGCCTTTTACAAAGGTCTATCTCCCACTTGAGACGGAGCTAAGCAAAGGTAGATGGAGTAGATTAAGGAGTATAGTTACTAGCCTGTTTTTTATAGTTATTGCACTTATTCCATCAACCTTCTCAATGCTTTATGGTTTAGGACATATAGGCACCTTATTTAAGAAATTCTATCTAATCAGCAACAGCATAGTCTTCTCTTTTATTGTTGCGTTCGCTGTAACCGTCATCGATCTTGTCTTCAGCATACCTCTAGCACTCTTCATAGCGAGAGGAAGTAGCCGGTTTAAAAGTATTATAGATAACCTCGTTGAAATACCGATGGTCTTCCCAACGGTTGCCGTAGGAATTTCACTCAACATCTTCTGGTTGAATTACATATCTCCCTCTGTCCCATTCTTCGCATTTAACGACTTGGTTCTAATAATCTTAGCACATGTGGCAATAACCTACTCATTCACAGTTAGGACGATAACAAATGCGATGAACGCGCTTGACCAAAGCTTCGAGGAAGCAGCGAAGACATTAGGCGCAACACCATTTAGCACATTTACAAAGGTGATCTACCCACAGATAAAGTCCTCTATCTTTGCTGGTGCTATCTTCGCCTTTACTAGAAGCATTGACGAAACCGGTGCGACTCTAGCAGTAGCTCCTTCTGCGATCACAGCACCTGTTATTATCGTAGATTTTGTTAAGAAAGGATTGTTGGCGGATGCAGGTGTTGCCACGCTCACCCTAATTGTGATATCATATGTGATGCTGCTGATTATCCGTAAAGTAGGTGGGAGGCATGGTTAAAGTTCAATTGGTAAAAGTGTCAAAGTCGTTCAACGATAACCCTGTTCTGAATAATATACGACTTGCCATTGACGATGGAGAATATTTCTGCTTAGTGGGGCCATCTGGTTCAGGTAAAACTACCACGTTAAAGATTGTTGCAGGGTTATATTCACCAGATAAGGGACGAGTTCTCTTTGGTGACAAAGATGTCACCTACGTCCCATCATGGGAAAGAGGTGCTGCGATGATGTTTCAAAATCCTACCCTTTTCCGCCAAATGAACATATTAGAGAACGTAATGTTCCCTTTAAAAGAGAAAGGCGTCGGAAAGGATAAGTCTTTTGAAATCGCTATGGACTTGCTTAAAAAGATCCATTTAGAAGACCGCGCTGACGCGTACCCTGATGAACTTAGTGGGGGTATGCAACAAAGAGTTGCTCTTGCAAGAGCGTTGGCCTCAGGGTCTAAGTTGCTTTTATTAGATGAGCCACTTGGTGCTTTAGATGCGAGGCTTAGACTAGAGTTAAGAGAAGAACTCCGTAGGTTTGCAAAGGAAAACATGTTGACAGTCATTCATGTGACGCAAGACCAAGACGAAGCTATGACTATAGCTGATAGAATCGGGTTGCTAAAGGAAGGGCGTTTAATTCAAGTTGGGCGTCCTATCGAGCTTTATCAGAACCCAGAGACCCCATTTGTTATGAACTTCATAGAGGGAACAAACTTCCTTGAAGGATATGTCGAAGACAGAAAGGACGGTGTTATGGAGTTGATGGTTGAAAATGTGTACCATAAGATCAAAGCATATGGTAACTTTAAGATAGGTGATCGTGTATTACTTTGCATAAGGCCTTCTTCCATCCGGTTACACAAAAGGCGTGGTGGGTTGCTTTTTGCTAGAGTCGCTAAGAAGAATAGTATGGGTTCATATGTCGTTGTTGAAGCTACGCTTTTTGGTCCAAATAAGCCGATTTTGATAGAAACATCGTATAGGGATGCGTTGAATTATAAAGTGAACGATATTGTCTCGCTTAGCTTTGATGTAAACGACATGAAGGTGTTCCACTACCCTCTTCTAGGGTTCACGAAGGAGGTTGAAGTTGTTATATGAAACTAAAAGTTGAAAACATTACTAAAACCTATGGTAAGGTTGTTGCGCTTAAAGATGTCAACCTCGAAGTCGGCGAAGGTGAATACGTGGTAATTGTAGGCCCCTCCGGGTGTGGAAAGAGCACTCTCCTCAAGGTCATAATGGGTATTATTGAACAAGATGAGGGTGGGAAGATACTTGTTGACGGTAAAGACGTCAGTAATCTCCCTCCAGAAGACCGTAATCTTGGTTTTGTCTTCCAGAACATTCTCTTGTTTCCTCACTTAACTGCTTTTGAGAACATCGCCTACAGCCCTATCGTCAAAGACTTTAACCTCCAGCTAAGAGACAAGCTTATTGAAGAGCTGTTCTTATTTGGGAAGGTGGATCCTTGGAGAGATAAGTATCCAGAGCAGATTAGCAGTAGAGGTATACAACAGAAGGTCGCTTTAATGCGTGCTTTAGCCACAGGATCCAAGCTACTGCTCCTAGATGAGCCGCTTTGCTCGCTAGATTCTAGGGTTAGGATATCGTTGAGACAGGAAGTGAAAAAGATTGTTAAGCAGCTGCAAATAACCGCAATTCATGTTACACACGATCAAGAAGAAGCAATGAGTATCGCAGACAAGATCGTCATTATGCGAAAGGGATCTATAGTTGAAATAGGTTCTCCAGAAGAACTTTATTACTATCCTAAGAACATATTTACTGCCTACTTTCTTGGGAAGGGAAACTTCGTTCCAGGGAAAATAGTGCGTAGAAAGTACAAGCAAAGCGCTGTAAAATGTGGTGAACTTGTCTTTGAAAGCGCATCGAGGTTTGAGTTAGGTTCTGATGTTGTCGTATTCTTTAGACCCGAAAGCGTGGTATTTGAGAGAAAAGGGTATAACGACTATGTAGGAAAAGTGATTGAGAAAAGGTTCTTAGGAAGGCAAATAGAGTTCATAATTAAAGTAGGTGCAACAACATTTACTTCTAGGTCTCTAAGAATCGATGCCCCCTCCTTAAATGTTGGAGACACAGTCGACTTCCATGTTGACGAAGAGAGGATTTTAGTCTTTAAATTCCCTGAAGAGGGCTTAGAATCAGCCTTTAAACTCGAATAAATTCATGTATTTTGGTTAAATAAGTTTATATAATAAACTAATATTGATAGACACCATCTAATATGAGCAAAGAACTGCTAAACTGGTTAACAAAAAGAAGAGAAATAAATGTAGTTAAGATGATCCAGGATCATCTAGTCCTCTCAACAGGATGCGCAGAGGAGATAACACATGCAACGAAGAAGATGATTTCAGGGGATAGACAGGGCGCATTAGTCCACATATCTCGATTAAATGAAAAGGAGAAGGAAGCTGATCTTTTGAGAGGTAATATAATGAACGAACTCTCTAAAGGCGAATTCTCTCCAACTCAAAGAGATGACTTAATGCATCTGATAAAAAGGGTGGACATGGTTGCAGATTATGCAAGGGGTGCTGGCCGTGGTCTCAAACTACTCTCCTTTGAAAAATACCCCAGTGAAGTCAAAGATATCGCGGTTGTTTTTGTCGAAAAAACGCTAGATAACGTTAACATGCTAAAAAGGGCCGTCCAAAGTCTGACCTCGAGCATCGAAGACGTTATAAAGTATGCGGATATAGTTGAAAGGATAGAGGAAGAAGTTGATGAAATCCACGGCACGGTCAGAGGCTTGATCAAAGATCTACCTTCAGATACAATGACAACTGGTGAATTTATACTTCTATCTCAGTTCTTCTACTCCTTAGAAATGGTAAACGACTCATGCGAAGACTCGGTTGACTACTTAAGGTTGATTGTGGTAAAGTTAAGATAAATTACAGCTCCGTCACTATATAGGAAAAGAATGCGCCAAACATGCATACTGGTATTAAGTTTCTGAAATGGATGGTATTATCAAATTAACTGTTATGCGTAGCCGCATAGCAAATCGATTAGGTTAGCTTATAGGGAACTCCAAAAACTATTTATAGCGTTATGATTATATATCATAGCGGTATATGGCTTTTATTAGAAACAACATCTTAATTATTGTTGTTAGCTTAATTATAGTTCTTGTTACGGCTTTTACTTTGAATAATTTCATTACAGGCACAGTATCGAGTACTACGACTACAAACACTTCATCTGAGAAAGTTCTTCTTCGACTCGCAACGACAACAAGCTTCGATGCAACAGGTCTTTTAAATGCTTTGAAAGCGAAGTTTGAGGACCAGAATCCAAATATAAACCTAACATGGGTTGCGGTTGGAACGGGGCAAGCGATTGAAATAGCGAGAAGAGGTGACGTAGATCTAGTAATAGTTCATAGCCCACGCTACGAAGAACAATTTCTTAAAGATGGCTACGGTGTCCATGGCGTTAGGATCGCTTTCAATGATTTCATAATCGTAGGTCCAGCTAATGATCCAGCTGGTTTGAATTCAACTAAAACAGTTGTTGAAGCTTTCAAAAGGATTGCAGAAGCAGGTGCACAGGGTAAGACCACTTTTGCGTCACGGGCAGATAAATCTGGGACGCATACAAAAGAACTTGAAATATGGAAAAATGTTGGAGTCAATGCTTCTGGTCAAGGTTGGTATAAGGAAACCGGCCAAGGAATGGCTCAAACACTTAGATTAGCTAACAACCTCCAAGGTTATACTCTAACAGACAGAGCGACATGGTATACGCTATCATCGGAATTGGGTCTGAAACTAGTTTTCGAAAGAGACCCAATACTCTTGAACATATACCGCGTGTTTTTAATAGATCCAGAGAAGTACCCCAACTTGCATCACTCAGAAGCGGAAAGGTTTGTTCTCTTCCTTGTATCACCTGAAACTCAAGCATTCATCGGAAACTACACCAAAGGAGGACAGAGACTCTTCAATCCATTATTTGGAAGACTTAGTGAGGTCAGTATTCAAGACCCATATGAAGACCAACAAGTAACATATTGGGAAAATAAACTAAGGCAATAGATAAATATGTCACCCTTCTCTCTTTTTATTGACTTTTTAAATGAGGAGATAATAAGCATAACCCTTCTCTCCTTTCAAGTGTCGTTATCTGCGGTTCTTCTTGGATCTATTATTGGAATCCCACTAGGAACTCTCTTGGCTCTGAAAGATTTCAGAGGTAAAGAATTAGTAATAACCCTAACCAACACTTTTATGGGCTTACCACCAGTTGTTGTTGGTCTAGTTCTTTACCTCTTATTATCAAGATCAGGTTTGTTGGGACCATTACAGCTACTTTATACACCTTGGGCAATGATTCTTGCCCAATTTATAATGTCAATACCTATAATAACAGGGCTTTCCTATTCTGCAATAGTCGCTGTACCGCAAAAGCTGATCGACCACGCCATATCTTTAGGAGCGGATAGAAGGCAACTCGTTTGGATCGTTATAAATGAATCGAAAGTTGGAATCTTAGCTGCTATAGTTGCAGCCTTTGGTGGCGCGATCTCTGAAGTTGGTGCGATAATGCTTGTTGGAGGAAATATAAGATACTTGACTAGAGCTCTTACTACTGCAATAGTGCTTTACACGAGCACAGGCGAATTCGATACGGCGATAAGTCTAGGAATAATCCTCCTTTCTACATCTTTCGTTGTAAACCTCGTTTTAACAAAGTTACAATCCAAGTATAAACCCAATTCAAAGAAAGGGTTTAAGCCTCCAAGATTGAGTGACTAAAAATGATCGAAGTCCACAACATCTGGAAAAGCTACAGAAACAAAAGTGTGCTTAAAGGTGTGTCCTTTAAGATCGAGGAAGGCAAAATATTCTGTGTTATTGGGCCAAATGGGTCAGGCAAGACAACAATACTTAAAATAATCGACATGCTAGAAGAACCTAGTAGAGGTGAAATCCTCTTTAACAGTGTTAATATCTTATCACTTAAAGAAAATGAGAAAGTTGCGTATAGAAAGAAGATGGCCATGCTCTTCCAACAACCAACATTGTATAACATGAAAGTGCATGAAAACATCGCATTGGGTTTGAAGATCAGAAAGTTTGATAAAACCATTTTGAAACAAAAAATCCAGTGCTCCCTTAAGGAAGTAGGTCTTCTCGACTATGCTGATAAGCACGCTTATACTTTATCTGGTGGGGAAGCGCAAAGACTTTGCCTTGCTATGGCCTTAGCTCTAGAACCTGAAGTACTACTGCTTGACGAGCCGACAGCAAACCTAGATCCTGCTAATATAATTATCGTGGAAAACATTATCAGGAACTACGCCAAGAATAATGGTTTAGTTATATACACCACGCATAACATGTTCGAAGCTAAACGCTTAGCTGACAGGATTGCTTTACTCGTTGATGGTTCAATAATAGAGGAAGCCAGTACAGAAGACTTCTTCGGCAGCCCGAGGGATGAACGGGTAGCTAAGTTTGTTAGAGGTGAAATAGTTTTTGGATAAAAAGACTGCTTTTGTGTCCAAGGATACTATTGAAGTAAAACCTAACCTCATGATCTCGAAAAAGGGGGCGTCAACAGGATTAGATGAAGAGGGTGCAACGCTTCTTCAAGAAATCCGTAAACACTCCTCAATTGCCTTAGCAGCGAAACACATAGGTAGGGATTACAGGCTAGCATGGGTTAAGGTAAATGTTCTTGAAAAAGCCTTTGGATTCAAGATAATTGATAGGTCGTTTGGAGGATTCGGAGGAGGAGGTGCAAAACTATCTCTTAATGGCGAGTTATTACTACAGAATTACTTGCTTGCCCAAAGGAAGCTTGACCACCTGCTAAAGTCTAATACATTACTAACCCCAGATTTATTAATTATGGGAAGCCATTGTTACGCTCTTGAAGAATTAATAGTAATGATGGAAAAGAACTTTAAAGACTTTTTTGTAGAGTATATTAACGTAGGATCAGGAACTGGCTTAAGACTCGTACTACAGGATCTTGCAGACCTAGCTGGAGTACACCTTTTCGATAGAAGAAATAGAAAATACAACCTCTTTCTGATCAAAGCCCCCTACTTTAAAGGGAAACTTGCTTTGATTAATGGGTATTATAGATGCCAAGGACTAATGATTAGGAGCGGTAATCCTAAGCGCATTAATTCGATAGAAGACCTTATCAGAAATAAAATAGTGTTCATAAATCGCAATAAAGGCTCCGGTACTAGAATTTTGTTGGATGAGCTATTACAAAAGCTCTCAGAACAGAGAGGTATTGACTTTGACAAGATGGTCAAAGGTATCAGGGGTTACCAAAACGAGGTAAGGTCTCATTTTGAAGTAGCGATGGCCATAAAGAACGGAAAAGCCGATGTAGGTGTTGGTATCGAACCAGTAGCCAAAGTTTTAGGTCTTGATTTCATTCCATTACAAAATGAGAGATTCGACTTTATAACAAAAAAGGATAAAGTAAAGAGCGACCCTATCAAAAAATTTATCTCAACCTTAACTTCCACCGAATTTAAATCGAAAATCCTTCAAAGAAGACTAGGCATTCAATTTGATGACAAGACTGGTGAAATAACCAGTTAGTTACAAGGTTGTGTTAGTATTTTTGCTTTTTGTAGCCTCCTCTGTAAATCTTTTAATAATTATCTCTTGTAGTTTTTGAAAGTAAAGTCTGGTTGCGAAAGGCATCTCTTCTAAGTGGTCATCTATGGCTTTCATGAAGAATGGTACTGCTCGTTTAGACATATCTACCTTAAACTTCATTGGGAATATTTGATCTTGCTGTACCTTTATACTCTCTCGCAACTCCTCAGTTGGGCATAGCGCTTTGGCTTCTGATTCAATAATACTGTACCAAGAGCCTAACACCTCAGGGTTTAACCCCTCCTTTGAGCTTTCTATTTCTTCTAAAATACGGGTTAAGTCGCCGAGGTTAAGTGGGTCGAATGACATATTTCCGCCCAAGTTAATTAGTCGCTCTAGTAAATAATCATTTATCACATGCTATGTGTCTCTTTTGATTAGATCATCTACCTCGGTCTATGAGATCGTTGCTTTCTCTATCGTCGCATTCGCTAACATTTGTTTTTTCGGCTCATAGGGTGTACCTGGTACCCTTGACACGTCTATTTTTCCTCGATCACAAAGCCTTATGTCTGGGTGACCTAGATCATCAATATAGAACTTATTCGAAGGAAATATGTCGGAGGGATATTTGAAGTTATCTAGAGTAGCAAGTTCGATCGAGATACCTTGGCCTATTGATGATTCAAGCATGCCACCTACCCAACATTTTATGCCTGCGTCACGGCAGATGTCGTGGACTTTTAAGGAATTGTATAATCCACCAATTCTGCCAACTTTGATGTTGATGTAACGACAGCTTCCAAGCTCGATCGCTTGTTCAGCTGCTTTTATGCATGTGATGCTTTCATCTAGGCAGATCGGTGTCTCTATCTGTTTTTGTAATTTAGCATGGTCCAACAGGTCAGTATGATGGAGGGGTTGTTCGATCATTTCAAGCTCATATCTATCCACTTTCTTAAAAAGGTCTAAGTCCTTAAGTGTGAAGCCAGCGTTACAGTCTATGTGAAATGGAAAGTTGGGGAAAGCGTCTCTTACCACACTCAACATGTTAACGTCCCACCCTCTTTTGAACTTCAGCTTAACCCTTGGAAAACCTTCTTCTACTGCTCTCTCGATCTTCTTCAGTAGCATGTCTATGCTGTCTTGGACCCCAAAGTCATCCCCTACTTCGACCGCCCTAGTCGTTCCACCTAAAATTCTATGTAAAGGCTTCTTTTGAATTTTAGCGTTCAAAACCCACCAAGCTGATTCAACTCCTGCTTTGGCAAAGGGGTTGCCTTTAATGTGTTGTAGTTGAAGAAGTAGCTCCTCTGCGTCTGCTATATCTTTTCTAACAATCTTCGGGACTAAAAAGTCCTTTATCAGCGTGAATACGCCTCCTGCCCATTCGGGTGAATAGCAAGGCGCGTTGAGAGGGGAGGTCTCTGACCAAGCGTATTCATCACCTGAAACCATCTTAACTAAAACAGAGTGTATTTCCGAGTCTTCACCGTAGGCTGTTCGCCATGGATAGATCAGCGGCATTGCCACATGGTAGACTTCTATTTTATCTATCTTCATTTAGTTCTAACCAACCCTTCTGGTAACTCCTTTTATAAAAACGAAGCTCATAAGTTTATGCTTCAATCTTAAATAGTTTATATTTAGGTTTAAAGAACTTTTTAGATATGTCAAATCAGAAGCATGATGTCAAGAAAAGGAAGCTTCTAAAACTGATTGGAGGTTTAGTTATTGTTGGGGGAGCAATCGTTACTTGGCTTGGCTTAGAACGATCACTAATCAATAGGCAAAGCGATGTCACACAAAATGGGGCTACAGTTCCTGGGAAAAGACTTTTCCTCCCCTTACCTAGGTTCAAAAGCAATGTTAGGTTAGAAGAAGCCATTGCGTGGAGAAGGTCGATAAGAGAATATAAGGATGAGCCAATAACTATTGAAAACCTCTCAATGTTGTTGTGGGCTGCGCAAGGACTTACTGAGTTCAAATACGGGTTCAGAACAGCTCCAAGTGCTGGAGGAACTTACCCAATAGAAATATATGTTTCTGTTTCAGAGAACGGTGTCCTTGTGAATGAGGTTGAGTATTTGCCAAGTGGCTCGTACAAGTATTATTGCCTTGATCATAGTCTTAGGTTGATCAAGTCGGGGGATATTAGGGAAGACTTGGCTAAAGCATCTTTAAACCAAGAATGGGTTAGAAAGGCACCTTTATCTTTTGTGGTATTCGCCGACTATGGGAGGACTATGAAGGTGTATGGGCAAAGAGGTGAGCAATATGTTCACATGGAAGATGGTCATGTAGGGCAAAATATCTACTTGATGGCAACTGCCCTTAATTTGGGTGCTGTTGTTATTGGCGCGTTTCACGACGACCACGTCAAAAGCACTATGGGTGCGACAGGAAATGAACAGCCATTATATGTTATTCCAATAGGCGTCCCTAAAGAACTTTATCGGATAACTGAAGAAGACTTAGCTGAGCACTTTAAGAAGGCGAGATCATTTGAATAGAATGAAGATTTACAGCTTGGTCGTTGAATACACATCGATTCCTCTCCTTGTAGGCCTCTATGTCTCCTTCCTCTCAGGAATGGGGCTAGTGGACACCGAATTCGTTAAATTCTTGACTTTTGGGTTACTGGACTACTTTCAAAGTTTATCCTTGCACACAAATCTCTGGCTACACTACGCCGTTGGTCTACTGATGATATTGCATTCGGTTTCAGGGTTAGGTCTTCTAATAGATCGGAAGATAAAGAGCACAACCCTTAGGTTGGTTCTAGAGACTTCTATAATTGTGTTTGTCGGTGCTGTGCTAACAATACAGTTCACATTCTTGTTTATCTTCTGATCTCTTCTTTTGGAGTTGTTCTGTAGGTTTGTGCGCCTCGGCTCTGTAACATTATAAATTTAAGTATGACAGCATGTGTATTTGATGAATTTTATTGAGTCTTGGCTGAAGCCTTTATGCGAGCCTTCTGCTCCAATGTAAGTGATGTCCTTTCCAGTTCGGTGATAAATCTTCTAGTGAAGACCGCTATCTTGCTCGAATCTTCGCTTGAAGTCTTCCTTTCAAGTTTTTGGCCTATGACCCTGCTTGCAAGGCTGTAGAATTCCATGGCCTGATCTTGGGAAGCTAAAGTCTTTCCAACTTGCGAGAACGCTTTTATGGTCTTGATAAAGTCGAAGCTTTTTCCTACAGCGCCAACCTTATCTCTTAGAGCAGCCACCAGGCTCTCACAGGAAAGTCTTATGGATTCTTCCCATCTCCCACTGTCATGCGCCTCAAAGGACTCTACCAACTTGTTACATGCTTCCTTTAACTCTTCGACTTTAAATTTCATCTGGAATACGCAGTTTTCCCCTTTTTGTGATTCTGAAACCGATTCGCATAAAAGAGTTTTTCTTGGAGTTTGGTATATGTTATTAGCCCATCTAGTCCATTCCATGAATGCTTGTGTTGTCACACCCTTTAGGTATCCTTCAAAGAAGGGGCAATGTCGATGTACCTCGTGTTCGTATCCGATGGTAAGAAAGTTTTTACTGATCTTCACCTCTGCCATTTTTTTATTTTCGTCGAATAGGTTAACCTTTATATCGCCCCATCTAGCGGAGCTGTCGAAGATGGCCCAGACGACAAGTATGGTTTTGTAGTTTTTCGGAAGCCTATTTTTCTGCTTAAGTGTCTCGATCAGAATGTGGCCAAAGCTTATTCCTATTTCTTCCCCCCATCTTTGAAGAAGCTTTCCATATAGTTCAGGGCCTGCATGGTCCCTCGCACCGTCCAAGAGTGTCTGAACAGTTGTTGCCCTGAGAATTATACGTGATGGATCGATGACTGGGATGACGACTCTTGACTTCTCTAGGGATTTCTTGAGTGCTTCTTGAATCGATTTGTATGCTTGTTCGCTTATACGGTTCACATATTGAGCTTTACCTACAATTTCATCAACGGTCTTTAAGGCCTCGGTTTCATCGAAGGATTGTATTGACATTATAGTCTAATATCTGTTAACCTCCACTAATCCTTTTAAGTCTTATGGTAGGGATACAAGGGAGGGATTTGATGACAGGAAGTAGGGTTAGGGTGGCTTTTCAGGGGGAAGTAGGCGCCTACAGTGAAGAAGCTTCATTGACCTTTTTTGGTCAGGACATAGACACTCTACCCTATAGGACTTTGACTGAAGTCTTCCACGCTGTAGAGAATGAAGAAGCTGAATATGGGCTGGTGCCTATAGAGAACTCTATTGAGGGGAGTGTTTTTCAAACCTATGATCTGTTTCTGGAGTCAAAGCTTATGATTTGGGGAGAAACCGTGTTTAAGGTAACGCATTGTTTAATTTCAAAGGAAAAAGATATTAGCTCGGTGAAGGAAGTCTATTCTCACCCTCAGGCTTTGGGGCAGTGTAGGAAGTTCTTGGAGCGTTTGGGCTGTACCCTGATAGCCTCTTATGATACTGCTGGGAGTGTGAAGATCCTTAAAGAGAAGAATCTTCCGAATGCAGCGGCGATAGCGAGTGAAAGGGCTGCAAAGGTCTACGGAATGAACATTCTAGCACGTAATATTGAATCTGATCCCTATAACTACACTCGGTTCCTCGCTATTGCTTTAAATGATAATGAAAGAACAGGAAATGATAAAACTTCAATAATCTTCTCAACCAAACATGTTCCCAGTGCGCTGTATAAAGCGCTTGAACCGTTTGCTAAGAGGAATATTAATCTGACTAAGATCGAATCTCGTCCTATAATAGGGAAACCTTGGGAATACAACTTCTACTTGGACTTTGAAGGACATAGGGTTGAAGAAAGGATGAAGGAAGCGTTGAAGGAACTGGAGGTGAATTCGACTTTCTTGAAGGTTTTAGGCTCTTATCCGAAGGCGAAGGAGCTTGTCGTACAAAGTTGAACTCGATAGTTCCAAGAACATGGGAAGCAATATCATGGGATTAGAAGACTGGGTCGGTCTTCAGTCAGAAGAATCACTCGCTATCAGTAAAAAGTGTTTACATATTAACTGCGTTCTGCTAAACTGTTGCATGAACGAAGACAAAGAATGCCCTGTTGCAGTGGTGATTTAACAATGAATTTCAAGAGGGTTGCGATAATTGGCGGCGCTGGAAGGATGGGTCGATGGTTCTCCAAATTCTTCGTTAAAGAAGGTTTTGAGGTAATCATCTCAGGTAGGATGAAGAGCAAACTGGTCCAGCTCAAGAGAGAACTGCCCTCGATCAACGTGGCTGAGGACAATGTTGAGGCTGTTAAATGTGCTGACTTGATAGTGATCTCCGTTCCTCCTCTGGACTTTAAAGCGGTTGTTGAACAGATCGGCCCACATCTTAAAGCTGGGCAGGTGGTTATTGATTTGACATCGATAAAGGAAGTCCCAGTCCAGCTTATGCATAAATACATCAGAAACTGTGTTACACTTGGGGCTCACCCCATGTTCGGTCCGTCTGCTACAGATTATCATCAGAACTTTATATTAACGCCTACTTCAGAAGAAGAACAGAAGTTAGCAGAGGATATAAAGCGGTGGCTTGAGATAAAAGGATTTAAGGTGCGTATGATGTCTCCAATAGAACACGATAAGTTGATGGGCACAATATTGGGGTTATCGCATTTTATAGGTCTTGTTGCCCTAGATACTTGGATCGATATTGGATTGGAAGAGCTGAGGAAGATCGGTGGAACTAGCTTTAATCTGCTCTTTACCTTAGCTGACAACGTTGTGCACTCTGATCCAAACCTTTATGCGGAGATCCAGATGGGCTTAGTTAGCACTGAGGACGCTGAATTAAAGTTTAAAATGAATGTTAAAAAGTGGTTGGGAATTTTGAGAAAGAAGGATAGACAAAGGTTTATAGAAGAAATGGTAAGGCTGAGGAAGGCTTTCGACGGTCATAGCCTGAGATAGGTTCCATCCTTTGTGTTAATTTTTAGAACTCTTTCCCTTGCGCGCTTCTACACATCTTGACTATTCCCTTGAAGATCGATTCGCTTTCCTCGGGATCTATGTTTAACTGCTCGGCGCGTTCTCTTATTCTCTTGTAGACTTCTGTTTCTCTGTTCGAATCAAGGATTGGCTTGTTATATTTTCTTTTTATTATCCCAACTTCTATTGAGACTTTGATTCTCTCCGATAGGAGTCTAATTATTTGTTCGTCTATTCTGTCTATCTCTTTTCTGAGTGCTTCGAGTTCATTCGCATATGTCATGGTCAACACCCCTCAAGGTTCGAGGTATGATGCCTGCTCTCATGGCGTGATCTACAAGGACTATCGCCATCATGCTCTCAACTATGGGTAAGGCTCTTGGTACAATACATGAATCATATCTTCCTTCAATTTGTAAGCTTGTCGGCTCCATTTTTACAATGTCGATAGTCTTCTGAGTCATTGAAATTGATGGCGTAGGCTTGATAGCTACTCGGCAGACGATAGGCATACCATTGCTAATGCCTCCTAAGATTCCACCAGAATTATTAGTTTCTGTGAGCACTCTTACTCCCTTAAGTGTGTATGCGTCGTTGTTTTCTGAACCTTTCATCTGTGCGCATCTGAATCCGGATCCGAACTCAACGCCTTTCACTGCCGGTATCGCGAATAATGCTTTGGCTAAGTCCCCGTCTAATGTATCAAATATTGGTTCTCCAAGACCGGCTGGCACGTTTAAGGCGATGCCTTCAACTATTCCTCCTACACTGTCTCCCTCGTTTCTGGACTTGTCGATCGCCTTCAACATTTTGGTTGCTGCTTCGAGGTCACCGCATCCAACAGGGTTCTCTCCAATATTTTTCTTGACTTCTGTTATACTCTTGGGCCTAGCCTTGACGCCTGCGATTTCAATTGTATGCGCTAATATCTCAATATTTAATAGTGTTAATAGTCTTTTTGCGAGTGCACCTGCCATCACAAAGCCTGCGGTGACCCTGCCTGAGAACCTTCCTCCACCTCTGTAATCGTTATAGCCACCGTATTTAATGTATGACGCGAAATCGGCATGACCGGGTCTTGGCTTTGTCTTCATTTTCTCATATGGTGTAGAGTCCACGTCCTTGTTTAACATCATCATACATATTGGAGCGCCTGTTGTGACCCCCTTAAACACTCCAGAAACAATCTCTACTTTATCTTCTTCTTTTCTTTGAGTGAAAAAGTAGCTTTGACCTTTTCTCCTATCTAACTCTTTTTGGATTACATCCTCTGATAATCTAAGACCTGCTGGGCAGCCATCTATAATAGTTCCTATGCACCTACCATGACTTTCCCCGAAGTTTGTGACTTTATACATTACACCTATTGTGTTGGCGCTCATTCAACCACCTGGACGTTTGCGTTTAAGCTACTTATCACATTCCAGAATTCAGGAAAAGACTTTGTAACACATTCTGCATTCTCTATAACAGTCTGTCCTTCTGCTACTAATCCTAGTATAGCGCAGGCCATAGCTATCCTATGATCATTATATGGATATATTCTTGAACCATGTGCTTTTGAACCAGATATTCTGATAGCATTAAGTTCTTTTTCTACCTTAATGTTCATGCTCTTCAAACACGTTTCCATGGCTTCAAGCCTATTTGATTCTTTAGACTTTAGTCGCTCCACCCCCGTTATCAGGCTTGAGCCACCAGCCTGTGAACATAAGACGCAGGCTGCCGGAAATAGGTCTGGGCAGTTGGAAATGTCAAACTCTATCGGCTTAAGCGGTGATCTCTCAACGGTTATCGACTTTTCGTCTATCCGGATTCTTGCACCCATCTTTTTCATCAAGTTGATTAAAGCCTTATCCGCCTGCAAACTCCCTAAGTTTAGGCCTTCAGCGATAATTCTGCCTGTGAGTGCGGCTGCGGTAAGGACGTATGCTGCAGAGCTCCAGTCACCTTCAACCGTCAATGTGGTTGCTTTGTACTCTTGTGGAAAGACTTCAAACCTCCTGTTCTCTATGTTTTTGACTTCTACACCGAACTTGGATTGTACATCCAAGGTCAAAGAAATGTAAGGAAGAGACTGGATTTCTGTCTGCGAGCTAATCAATACTCCTCCTTCAATTAGAGGTGAGATCAACAGTAGTGCGGAGATGAACTGTGAACTAATGTCTCCTCTTATGTTCACTTGTCCACTTTTAGGCTTCCCTTTAACAGAAATCTTCAATCGCTCCCTATAACATTCTACCCCGAGCTGTCTTAGCGCTTCTAGAAGAGGTTCCATTGGACGCCTCATCAGGCCTTCGCTTCCAGTAAGTCTACATTCTTTCCCAACTAATGTGCAAACGGCTGTCATAAATCGCAAGGTTGTACCCGATGATCTACAGAATATCTCCTCCTTCGGTGCTGTGAATTTGCCTCCTTCTATAGTTAATTTGCCTTCTTCCAAAACTGTTTTGATCCCCAATCTCTCCAACGCCTCTATTGTAGCAAGAGTATCATCACATATCGACGGGGCAATTATTCTACTTGTGCCTTTGGCAAGGCCTGCAATGACTAAAGCTCTATGCGTTATGCTCTTAGATGGTGGTGGTCTGAAGAATCCTTCTATAGAGCTTCTCTTAACGATAGCCTTCATTATGTTCACCCGTTTTTTGTAAGATGTCAACTATCTTTTCCACTACTTGTTCGACAGTCAGGTTGGTTGTGTCAACCTCATAGTCTGCAGAGGTCTCATATAGTTTTGCTCTGCGGGCTAGTAGTTCTTTGACTGCCTTAGACTGGTCCTCGACCTCAAGCAAAGGCCTCTTCCTTCCATTTTTTAAATTTCTTTCAATGATGGTGGCTGGGGATGCTTTTAGTAGGATGATAAAGCCATCTTGTTTTAGTCTCTCAATATTCATTTTGTTAACGACTACTCCCCCACCACAATCAATGACCACATTTCTCATTCCAGCCACTTCCTTTACGACTTCAATCTCCATTTTTCTGAAGGTTTCTTCGCCTTCCTCTTTAAATATCTGGCTTACCGTCTTTTTTGTCTTATCAGATATCATATCATCTATGCTTACATACTTCCTTCCCAGCCTTTGAGCTATGGCTTTGGCTACTGTAGTTTTCCCTGTTGCCATAAAACCTATTAAAATAATGTTCGTCTTTAAAGTGGTTCACCCTTTAACACTTGAACCGCGGCCTCCCTCATCACCTTTAAAGGTGCTTTACGACCTGTCCACTTCTCAAATGCTAAGGCAGCTTGATGTATGAACATATCCAATCCGGATATCGTTATCGAACAAGCATCTCTCGCATCCTTTAGCAGTCTGGTTTCAAGAGGGTTGTAAACAGTGTCCATAACCGTTATTTCCTTCCTCAAAAGCTTTTTTGGGATAGGTGACTGATCAATGTTTGGTGCCATGCCGACTGGTGTGCAGTTTATGACAAGATCTGCTTTTTTTAACTCCCTAGCTAGTGACTCATAGTCTAGCTGATTCGCCATGACCGGCGTGCCGGTCTTTCTTAAAATGTATTCTGCCAATTCCACAGCTTTCTCTCTCGTTCTATTCAAGATAACTATGTGGTCTGGTTTCTCTTTTGCTATTGAGTAAGCGATTGCCCGAGTCACTCCTCCCGCGCCCAAGATGACAACTATCTTGTTCCTCGGAATCATGTCACTACAAGATAAGGTTTTAATTGCAGCATCCGCATCGGTGTTGTATCCTATGAGTCTTCCGTTGTCGTTCACTATTGTGTTGACTGCTCCTATATCCTTTGCAACATCTTCTACAGTATCAAGAAGGCTTACTACCTCAACTTTATGTGGGATTGTAACGTTCATCCCACGTATATCGAAGGCTCTCATACCGTCGACAGCCTTCCTTAGTGCCTCCTTTTTCACTCTGAATGCAACATAAACGAAGTCTAGACCTAGGTCCTGGAATGCCCTGTTATGTATCAAAGGAGATAGCGTGTGTTCAATCGGGTCACCGATTACGCAACAGACCTTCTTGTTTAAGGTCATACCCTATCACTTACCAACTGGATTCTTGTTTTCTGATCTATCATTTTATAGATCTTTTTGAAGCTTTCAAGGCTGATTTGCCCAGTGGCAGACTCCGATCCAACTCCTGTTGAGACGTAGACAAGTTCCCCACCGAATAATGGGGAAAGTATCCTACTCACGATCCCTTTTTCTCCCATACAGAATGCAGTGATACGCGTTAAGTCAGAGTTTTCTTGTAGTAGCTGGAGGATTGTTAAGTTGTCTTCGAACCTATTTGCGGTTGTAACTAATTTACATAAGTCCGCTCCTAAACATGCCTCCTCTTTGATGATCTGTTTGAGCTCTGCTAGAGTTGGTGTCTCTCTTGTATCATGGTAGGAGATGATGACCTTCTTATTCGATTTCTTAGTGTATTTGATGACTTCTTTTACTTGATCAGATCTAAGTTCTATGTCGATGTAGGTTGCTCCTAGACTGATTGCATCTAAAAGTTCTCTTATGCGTTCACTTTCTGTCCCGTTCCAAGTGCCTCCTTCATTCTTAGACCTATTACACCCTATCCATGGTCTTCTCAATGTTTTGAGCAGAGATCGCCAGTATTCACCGATCATGTCGATTCTGACCTCTATCAGATCTGCGCTGTTAGCTGTCCTGATCCATTCTGCATTATTATTTGAGATTACTGCACATAGCTTTGGCTTTCGCACTTATACATCACTTTCTTAGAATTCTGAGTATGTCTTTTTGTTCGACTTCGTTAATGGTCACCTTTCCTATTCTCTCTGGTAATACTAATACTGTCTTACCATACCAAGCCTTCTTGTCTTTAGAAGTTTCTTTGACGACACTTTCTAAGTCAAGCTTTGTTGAAGTTGGTAGACCCAAGTTTTTTAAGAGGCTCTCTAAACGGTCTAGTTGATGAAATCCTGTTATCTCAGTCGCTACCTTTGATGCCATCATCATGCCTATTGAGACAGCAAAACCGTGTCTTAGCCTATAGTTTGTCAGCTTTTCTATACTGTGACCGAATGTGTGGCCAAAGTTCAGGATCATCCGAAGCCCTGTTTCTCTCTCGTCAGCTTCGACCACTGAAACTTTCATTTCCACACATCTTTTCACGATCTTTTGCAGGACAAGTTGGTCCTTTGCCTTAATTTCTCCAACATTATTTTCAAGGAATTTAAAGAACTCCACATCCCTTATCACACCATATTTTACAACTTCAGCTAGACCGTTCAAGTATTCAAGGTTAGGTAACGTGTCTAAGAATTGTGTGTCTACTAGTATAAATTTCGGTTGATAGAACGTTCCAATTGTGTTCTTTCCTTTGAAGTTTATACCTGTCTTCCCCCCTATGCCTGAATCAACTTGAGCTAATAATGTGGTGGGTACTTGAGAAAAGTATATTCCTCGCATGAATGTTGACGCGACAAAACCTGCTAGATCACCTACTACTCCTCCCCCTAAGGCTATAAGCAACGATTTTCGGGTGAACTTCTTCTCAAGAAGTCTTCTCCAAATATATGTCGCTGTAGTTATGTTCTTGTATCTTTCTCCGTCGCCGATTTCGATTGTTTCCAGTCCGTTGTTTAAATGAATCGCTTCTAATACCTTGTCCAACCAGTTTTTTGAGACGATCCTGTTGGTTATGATACAGACCTTTGAAGGACCTATGCTTCTTATCTCTGAACTTATCTGGTCGAGGATCCCTCTTCCTATCGTTATCTTACTGAATTTGCCTTTTATCATCTTTTCAACTCGCTTAACTCTATAATGAGCTGTCTAAACATGTCGAAGTTCAGTTGCTGCTTGTTGTCGCTTAAGGCACGTTGAGGATCGGGATGGACTTCGACGATTAAACCATCTGAACCTATGGCTTTTGCGGCTTTGGCCAGCGGTATCACTAACTCAGAAGTGCCTGCAGCATGTGACGGGTCTACAATTATCGGTAAGCTTGAAAGCTTTTTGATTATTGGGATTGAGGCGAGGTCTAATGTGAACCTTGTCTCAGTAGTGAAGGTCCTTATACCTCTCTCGCATAAAATGACATCCATGTTTCCCTCGTTCATTATATATTCAGCTGCACTTAGCCATTCTTCAATGGTCGCACTTAACCCTCTCTTAAGTATGATAGGTTTTGTGGTTCGCCCTACTTCTCTGAGCAGGGGATAGTTCTGCATATTTCTGGCGCCCAACTGTAATATGTCAGCTACCATACAAACACGCTCAACATCCCGTGGGTCAAGTACTTCGATGACAACAGGCATGCCATATTCTTTTTTGATTTCCTTAACAATCTTTAGCCCCTTTATTCCAAGACCTTGGAAGGAATAAGGAGAGCTCCTCGGCTTAAAGACCATTGCTCGAAGTGCATGTGTGCCATTAGATTTCAAGAACCCTGCTGTTTTAGAAAGCTGTTCTTTAGACTCGACTGCGCATGGGCCTGCTACGATTAGGAAGTCTCTCCCAATCCTTGCCCCCTCAATTACGAAGTCCCCCACCCTTTTTTCCTTTACAAGTTTTAGTTCCAACTTATTCACCCCACAAATGATATGACCTGCTTGAATATGCTATCTTCGTCTAGTTGGAATTTCTGAAGTAGCTTTCGATAATCTTCTGAAGACTCGCCGAACCTATCGAAAACACCTATTCTTTTCACCTTTACACCGTATTCAGAAAGGTTTTCACATAATGCTGATCCAAGGCCGCCTATAACACTATGTTCTTCAATTGTGACAACCCTTCCAGTTCTTCTACAAATGCTAATTAGACGGGAGTCAAGTGGTTTTATAGTGTGAGCATCAACTATTGAAGATTTAACCCCACTTTTTAACAGCATCTTGTGAACCATAAGAGCGAATGGAACCATTAGGCCACATGCTACTAATGTTAGGTCGTCTCCTTCCTCCAAGACATTTACCTTTCCCAGTACAACATCATCTTCGTTTTCGTATATTTTTAGACAGAAATCTCTTCCAATTCTGATATACGTCGGACCTTTTGTTCTTATAGCCTGTTCGAAAAGACCCTTGGTCGACTGAGCATCCGCGGGCACAATCGTCTTCATTTCAGGTATAACTCTCATCAAAGCGATATCCTCAAAACATTGATGAGACGAGCCATCTCCAAAATCACTTAGTCCTCCATGTGATGCTACTATCTTAACGTTTAGGTTATCCCTTGCAAGAGTATTCCTTATCTGCTCCCACGCTCTTAAGATGAACATTGAAAATGTTGCGACTATTGGAGTGAATCCTTCAATAGAAAGGCCAGCTGCGATGCCTACCATGTCTTGTTCGCTTATCCCCACGTTTACGAATCTGTTAGGGAATTTCTCCCTGAACCACGCTGTTCTTGTTGAATCTCCTACATCAGGGTCCAAAACGATGAGATGTTTGTTCTTTTCCCCTAGCTCTACTAGCTTTTGCCCGAAAGCGTCTCTGTAACTCTCAACTTTCAATTTCATTTATATCCATCACTGCTCTCTCATATTCTTCGGCTGTTGGAACGTAATGGAAGAGGTCTTCTCTTAACGACTTTATGCCACCATTTCTTTGAGTCAAGGCAATTACGACTACTGGTTTTGTCTGATTATGCTTGATGTATTCCAGTGTTGATACGACTTCACCTGTCTCTTGGCCGTTGACGACGATTACCTCCCATCCGAAGGAAGCCCACTTCTCTTCTAATGGTTCTAGTCGCTTTATTTTTTCTGTACTGCCATTTAATTGGCGGAAATTTCTGTCCACTATTGCGATCAAGTTATCTAATCCGTGATGTGCTCCACTCATGATGGCCTCCCAAACCTGCCCTTCGTTGAGTTCGCCGTCGCCTAAGAGGACTATCACTTTTCCTTTCTTGTTTTTAATCTTCTTCCCTAAGGCGATGCCTACGCCTATCGACAAGCCTTGACCTAAGGAGCCTGTTGAAACAAGAACTTCCGGCAGGTACCTCCTTTCTGGATGGCTCTGAAGTCTTGACCCATAACTACCGAGTGAAAGTAACTCGTCTTTACTTATTACTTTTTTTTCAGCTAATGTGGCATATAAAGCGGGTGCAGCATGCCCCTTACTTAGAATAAACGAATTTTCGCTATTTCTTAGGTTGGGAGAGAAGACTTCGAATATGGAGGCCACTAGGTCGTTTGCGGATAGTGATGATGGAAGATGGCTCGATTGAGAGGATATTGCCTGCTTTAAGACATTGATCTTAACCTCTTTGGAGAGCCTTTTTCCACGGGTCCACTTCTTAAAATCGCTATTAGATGCAGCAAGTATATCTGATATGAGCTTTCCTGTCTGAGTTAATCTGATGGGTTTTGGATTACGGGGTGTGCCATAAGTTACAAGGTCTAGTTCCCTTAGTATCTTAGTGTTCAACTTCAAGGTTGAAAGGGGAATCGCTGACATTTCAGATAACTCTTTTAGAAATGAGGTCGCTGTAGCCTCTTTGTTTTTACTTATTGAAGATAAAATTAATCGTTGGTTTTCGTTAAATGCTTTAAGCAAGAGCTTTGAGAGAATTATTCTCTCTCCTAATAAAATTGGCGTTCCATGTCCACTCTCACCTATAGATATTGGCTTTCCATGTCCAACTCCTGCTCACCATCTTTAGCATGGTGGTTTAAAAAGGTAATGGACAGGTTAACTTAGCCAGTTGTTAAATATTTCCTCTGCATATGGAATAATATTATAAGTTCGCACGTAAGTGTTTGACTAATCTAAGAATATTGGGCCTTCAATGTCTAGAAACTTGGGTCTTGTCTTCTCAAACAGGCTTATTTCCTTTTCATGGCTTAAAGTGTAGCTTATCTCATCCTGTTTTAAAAGGAATCGTTCTCGGACTAGAGGGTCTAACTCAAGTTTAATTGTTTCTCCTTTATTTGTCCTTATTTCTTGGTTTTTTATATTGATTTCGACTATTAGTTCTCCGTCCTTTGCTGCTTTCTGAATTTGTTGCACTTTATCTTCTGAAAGTTGAATACATAGAAGCCCGCTTTTCAGAGCATTTCCATAAAAGATGTCGCCAAAAGATGGCGCTATCACTGCTTTGAAGCCATAATCCTGTAAAGCCCAGACGGCAAATTCTCTGGATGATCCAATTCCGAAGTTTTTTCCTGCGACCAAAATAGTTGATTTGGCGAATTCCCTTTTGTTAAGTGGAAAATTGCTTTGAATTTGACCTTGATCGTCGTATCTCCATTTAAAGAACAAGTATTTGCCAAGACCATTTTTTGACAACAATCTTAAGTACTCTGCTGGGATGATCTGATCTGTGTCCACGTTTTCTGCGAACAAAGGTACAACTTTTCCACTAACTGATTCAAACATCATTTGATTCACTTTCTTAAATCTAGTTCTTCATTTAGCTCCCATTCTCTAATGTCTACGAAACGCCCTTCGATAGCTGCCGCAGCAGCCATTATAGGGCTGACTAAATGGGTTTTAACACCTAACCCTTGCCTGTTCTCAAAGTTTCTATTTGATGTGCTTGCTACTCTCGCCCCTTCCTTGAATTTGTCCTCGTTCATGTTAACGCATAGGCTGCATCCAGCGTTTCGAAACTCAAAACCTGATTCATGGAAGACTTTATGTAATCCGATCCTCTCAGCCGATCTTTTAACAAGCTGCGAGCCTGGAACTATCAAAGCCTTAACATGTGGGTTTACTTTTCTTCCTTTAACTATCTTCGCAACAGAAATGAGGTCAACTAGTCTACCGTTAGTACAAGAACCTATGAAGACTGCCTCAACTTCTATGTCGGACATCTTTGTACCAGGTTTCAGATCCATATACTTAAGGGCTCTTTCAACAGCTTCTCTTTGAGAGTTGTCTCTGTACTCTTTAGGATCAGGCACTCTTTCAGTTATCCCTGCAACCATGGAAGGGTTGGTGCCCCATGACACTTGAGGCTCTAATCTTGAAATATCTAAACTAGCTTCTTTATCAAACTTCGCGTTAGGGTCTGTGCAAAGTTTTCTAAACTGTTGCGATGCCTCTTCCCATGCTTCTCCCTTAGGTGTGAACGGCTTGTTTTTGATATAGTCTAAAGTTTTATCATCTGGAGGTATAATGGACGTTCTTGCACCTGCTTCTACCGACATATTACACATCGTCATCCTCTCTTCGACCGATAGGCTTTCAACAGCGCTTCCCTTGTATTCAATAACATGGCCAAATCCACCACCCACACCAAGTTTTCTTATAGTGAAAAGTGCTATGTCTTTTGCTGTAACGCCGCGAGGAATTTGTCCCCTATATATCACCCTCATGTTTTTAGGCTTCTTTAGCCATAGTGTTTGAGTGGATAGAACGTGTGCGACTTCGCTCGTCCCTATTCCAAATGCTAAAGCTCCTAAAGCACCGTGAGTGCATGTGTGGCTATCCCCACAAGCTAGCGTTGTACCTGGTGATGTTAACCCAAGTTGAGGGTAGGTTACATGCGCGACTCCTTGGTACGGGCTAAAACAGTCTAGGAAAAAGATATCAAATTCCTTAGTATTCTTTGATAAGCTCGCTATTTGTTTAAATGAAAGCACATCTTCATCACAGACTTCCCTCCCAACTGTCGGTATGTCATGGTCTACAACTGCGAATGTTAAATCAGGTCTTCTAACACTTATTCCCCTTGATCTTAACTCGTCGAAGGCAATTGGTGAAGTGACCTCGTGTATAATATGCCTATCAATGTATAGCAGGTCCCTACCACTTTCTTCTCTAGCTACAACATGTAACTCCCAAATCTTATCCGCGACAGTTTTCCCCCCCAACGTGATCACTCTAAAACACAACCTTCATTCGCTGACTTAACGCTTCGACTATATCTAAGAAGAAACTTTGACTTAGTCTTAGGACCATGGTAGACCCACTTTCTCCTCCTATCTTCAAGTTCACCTTTTCCTACTAATAGGTCTATTATTCTATTAGCAACGCTTATTTTGATTAAGTCCCCTTCCTCGACCAAAGCTATCGGGCCCCCGGAAGCAGCTTCTGGACAGATATGGCCAACAGCAGGGCCTCGACTTCCACCTGAAAACCTGCCATCGGTTACAAGAGCTATATCCTCATCCAATCCCATTCCAACAACAGCGCTAGTGGGGCTAAGCATTTCACGCATACCAGGTCCTCCCTTAGGGCCCTCATATCTTATGACAACAACATTTCCTTTCTCCACCTTATTATTTATTATCGCTTCATATGCTTCTTCCTCAGAATCATAAACCTTTGCAGTGCCTTCAAAAGTGTAGTCTTTTGTCTTTAAGGCAGAGACCTTCATCACAGCCCCTTCAGGAGCTAACGTACCCTTTAGTATTATCAGTCCTCCCGTAGGGTGCACGGGGCTATCAAAGCTTCGTATGATGTCTTTGTTGTTTATTTTTGCTTTCTCTAATATCGCTCCAACTGTTTTTCCCAAAACAGTGGGCATGTTAGTGTGAAGTTTTTCTCTAATCGATTTCATCAACGCAGGGACTCCACCCGCCTTATGGAAGTCTTCAACCATAAACTCTCCTCCCGGATAAATTGGTGAAATATGAGGTATGATGTGGCTTAATCGATCAAAATCTTCTAAGCTGATTTTGGTTTCTGCTTCTTTACTAATAGCCATAAGGTGTAGTATCGTGTTAGTCGACCCTCCAAGAGCCATATCAACCATTATCGCGTTTTCAAAAGACTCTTTAGTCATGAACTTTCGAATGTTCACACTGTTATTGACTAAATACATTATCTGCTTGCCAGTGTTATAGGCAAGCCTTTCTCTCTCCCATCCTTGTGATGGCGCTGTAGAGGAATATGGCAGAGATATCCCCATTGCTTCACAAAGTATCGCCATCGTGTTAGCGGTGAATAAGCCGCAGCAGGAACCCGCTCCTGGGCAGGCTCTTCTTTCAACTTCTAGGAGATCTTTATACCTTATCTTCCCTTTTTCATATTCTCCGACTGCTTCAAAGACGTGAATTAGCCCTATCTTATTGCCCTTATGCTTCCCAGCCTTCATAGGCCCGCCTGTAATCAGTATGGATGGTAGATTCAACCGTGCAGCAGCCATGACCATGCCAGGTGTTATCTTGTCACAGTTGGATAGTAATACCAACCCATCAAAGGCATGCGCTCTGGCCATGACTTCAACAGAATCTGCGATGACTTCTCTAGATGGTAAAGAATATTTCATGCCTTCATGACCCATTGCGATTCCGTCGTCCACAGCAATCGTGTTAAACTCAAATGGTATCCCGCCAGCATCTATGATTCCTTTTTTAATGTGTTGTACGAGGTCTCTTAAGTGGACATGACCTGGGACGATAGTGGTGTAACTGTTTGCTATCCCAATGAATGGTTTATCAAAGTCCTCGTCGTTTAAGCCAACCGCTCTTAAAAGTGACCTGTGCGGTGCCCTATTGGCTCCGTTCTTTATTCTCTCACTTTCCATGAGGAGAAGAGCAACTGGATATCTCTATATAAACGTTTATAGTGTGCGAAAATATAGGTTAAATTTAAAATTTTATAACAAATATTATCTTAAATTTTACTAATATTTAATTTAAATCTTATTATTAAGTTCAGATGGCCGATAAGTTTATAAAGGAAATTCGCCATGCCTACTGTCTAATGGAACAGTTAGAAGCTTCATCAAAGCTTGTCTCCATTATAAGGAGATTAAATGTAATTCTCCTTATTATCGTCTAAGCTGCCCCGATAAAATTTTAATGGGGCGGGTGATAAAAAAAATGGTCCGATTATCTGGTGCTCGTGCTCTTGTCGAATCCCTTAAACTGGAGAATGTAGGAATTGTCTTCGGCTACCCAGGAGGAGCTATAATCCCTGTCTACGATGAATTAAAGGATAGTGGGATAAGACATATTCTTGCAAGGCATGAACAATGCGCTGCACATATGGCCGATGGTTACGCTAGAGCTTCTAGAAGGGTTGGTGTTGTGGTTGCCACTTCTGGGCCAGGCGCAACCAACCTTGTCACAGGTATAGCGACTGCGCACTTAGACTCCTCTCCTGTAGTTGCGATCACAGGGCAGGTTCCAACAAGCCTTCTCGATACAGACGCCTTCCAAGAAGCCGATGTTCCTGGTATATTTAACCCAATAACAAAGTATGTGTTTCAGCCAAGGTCAGCATCTGAGGTTCCTTATAGTGTTAAAGCTGCTTTTTATCTTGCTTCAACAGGGAGAACTGGTCCAGTTGTGGTGGATATTCCTAAGGACGTTCAGACAAAGGTAGATGATATGTCCTTCCCAGATAAAGTGACTGTAAGAGGGTACACCCCGTATATCGAACCAGACTCAACTGCTGTCGCTAGAGCAGCAGAAATTCTACTTAGCGCAGAAAAACCGATTCTACTAGCAGGCGGTGGTGTAAAAAGGAGTTGTACTGAGGATGTGCTTTTAGCTTTAGCTAACAATCTAATGCTCCCTGTTGTGACCACATTTATGGGTAAAGGTTCCTTCCCAGAAGATCATATTTTGTCTATGGGTACAATAGGGATGCATGGCACCTATCAGGCCAACACCCTAATAACTGAAGCAGACGTAGTTGTATCATTTGGTGCTAGGTTCTCAGACAGGTCAACAATGGATATCAATGGTTTCACAAATAGAAAGAAGGTTATACAATTCGACATAGACCCCACCGAAGTCGGTAAGAATATCGAACCAACCGAATTTGTCGTAGGCGATCTTAGAAGGTCCATGACAATGTTCTGTGAAGAATTGATGAAGAGAGCTATAACAAAGAACGAGTCCCCTTGGCTAAAGAGGGTGATTAGCCTCAAACAAGAATATGATGAGAAGGTCTTTGGAAACAATGGTAATAATGGGCTTAGCTCTCCAAAGATAATAAAGAAGATCAGGGAGGTGCTGCCATCTGAGTCGATTGTAACAACCGAAGTCGGCCAAAATCAGATGTGGGCTAAGCTCTACTTTAAGGTAGCTCAGCAAGGGCTGTTCATCACCAGTGGCGGACTTGGAACCATGGGTTTCGGTTTCCCTGCTGCTATTGGTGCGAAGGCTGCTAAACCTTCTGTGCCTGTGTTAGATATAGCTGGGGATGGCAGTTTCCAGATGACATGTAACTCCTTAGCCACAAGTGTAACTGAAAACCTTCCAGTTATAGTTTGTATCCTGAATAATAGTTCCCTTGGTCTTGTTGCACAATGGCAAAGAACATTTTACAATAAAAGGTATTATGCTACATGGCTTGGTTCTACACCAGATTTTGTAAAACTTGCACACGCATATGGAGCTGAAGGAGTAAGGGTCCAGAGCTTAGACGAGCTCGAGAGAGCTCTTAAACAAGCGTTAAGATGTGAGGTGACCACAGTAATAGACATACCTATTTCTCCTGAAGAAGATGTTTTACCGTTTGTTCCGACAGGTGGTAGTTTAAAAGACATGTTGGTGTGATATGAAAAGAAACAACTTAAAAACCGTTTCATTACTGGTGGAGAACAAACCAGGAGTACTTTTCAGAGTCGCAAATCACTTTAAGAGAAGGAACTACAACATTGAAAGTATTGCGGTGGGACCGACTGAGGATAAAACTGTGTCTAGGATGGTCATCACGATGATCGCTGATGAGAAGAGTGCCCTTTCATTCACTAGACTACTTAGAAAGACGATCGACGTGCTTGATGTTAAGTTAGTTGAAGAGGATAATGTTATAAGTAGGGAACTCGCTCTAGTCAAAATATTGACAAAAGATCAGGCTACAAGGGACTCGGTTATTGAACTAGTGAAATCTAAGGGTGTAAAGGTAGCTGAAGTGACAGAGGATTCGATCATCATTGAGGTCTCCGACAGCTTTGAAGGCGTAGAAGACTTTATAAATTCCGCGTCTAGGTTCACTGTATGCAGTATTTCAAGAACAGGTGTAACTGTAATTGAAAAATAATATTTCTAGGTGGTATAAAAATGGCTAAAATATACTATGATTCCGACGTAGACTTTAAGGCTCTATCTGAAAAGAAAATCGCAATAATAGGGTATGGTAGTCAGGGTAGAGCGCATGCTCTGAACTTACGTGATTCAGGGCTAAACGTGCTTGTAGGCTTAAGAAAGGAAGGGACTAGTTGGAAGCTTGCAGGTGAAGACGGCTTCGAACCGATGGAAATCGGTGAAGCCTGTGCAGAAGCTGATGTGATAATGGTCCTCACCCCTGACACAACTCACAGCTCAATATATTTGAATTCAATTAAAGGGAATTTGAAGACTGGTAAAGCGCTAGGTTTTGCTCATGGCTATGCTATAAGATTCGGGCTTATCAAGCCCCCTAACGATGTTGACGTGTTCATGGTTGCTCCAAAAGGCCCAGGTGCTAAGGTTCGAGAGGCTTACTTGAATAAATTCGGTGTACCTGCGTTGGTGGCTGTTGAACAAAACTACTCAGGTAAAGCTAAAGAACTAGCTTTAGCTTATGCTAAAGGCTTAGGCGCTACGAAGGCAGGGGTCGTTGAGACAACCTTCGAAGAGGAAACAGAATCAGATCTGCTAGGTGAACAAGCGGTACTAGTTGGTGGTGTAATGAGTCTGATCGAAAAAGGTTATGAAGTCTTAACAGAAGCTGGGTACCAACCAGAGCTAGCATATTTTGAAGTATGCAATGAGCTTAAACTCATTGTGGACTTGATCTACGCGAAGGGTTTTAAAGGCATGTTGTGCTCTGTGAGTGACACCGCGAAATACGGTGGGTTGACTAGAGGATATAAAATAGTCGACGACCATGTAAAACAGAACATGAGAAAGGCCCTTGAAGAGATTAAAAGGGGGGATTTCGCGCGTGAGTGGACTGGTGACGTTGGAGTAAGCACTGAAAGGCTAGCAGAAATGATGGCTAAAATGGATGAAAAGGAGATAGAAAAGGTGGGCTATGTCATTAGGAAACTCGCTGGGATAGAAAAATGAATAAGCGAGTATACGTCTTCGACACAACTCTCAGAGATGGAGAGCAGACACCAGAAGTCGGTTTAACGATCGACGATAAGGTTCAGATAGCAAATCAGCTTGATAGACTAGGTGTTGACGTCATAGAAGCAGGTTTTCCTATCAGCAGCGAGGGGGAGTTCTTAGCAGTAAAGAAGATAGCTGGAGCGAAACTTAATTCAAAGATCTGTGGTTTAGCTCGCGCTGTTAAAGGAGACATGGATAAAGCCTTGGATACTGGCGTAGATAGAGTTCATGTCTTCATCGCAACCTCAGATATTCACCTGAAGCACAAACTAAAGATGACGCGGGAAGAGGTGTATCAGAGGGCGATTGAATCCGTCGAATACCTTAAAGGGCATGGAGTAGAAGTTGAATTCTCCGCAGAAGATGCGACTAGAACCGATCTTGAGTTTTTGAAGCAAGTTTATGGAGAAGTTGCGAGGGTGGGAGCTGACTACCTTGATATAGCTGACACTGTTGGGATAATGAACCCAGAAGGGATGGCGAAGCTTGTAGAATCCATAAAAAGCGTTTCAGGTAGATCCGTTATAAGCGTTCACTGCCATAATGACTTCGGTTTAGCTACATCGAATACTATTGCTGGTGTTTTAGCTGGCGCAGGCCAATTCCACGCAACCATAAATGGGATAGGAGAAAGAGCTGGTAACGCAAGTTTGGAGGAGGTCGTAATGGCTTTAGAGTTTCTTTATGGCTATAAACTGGGAATAAACAAGAAATTGACATATGAGACAAGTAGGCTGGTTTCAAGGTTAACTGGTATTTACGTTCAACCGAATAAAGCGATCGTGGGCGACAACGCCTTCGGGCATGGAGCGGGAATTCATACCCACGGCTTAATAGAGGAACCATCAACATACGAGTCCATAAACCCTGAAATGGTCGGTAAAAAGAGGTGGCTGGTAGCAGGAAAATATGCTGGTTCACATGGTATCAAGGCGCAGCTGGAAAGCCTTGGGATAAAGCCGAAAGAGGAGCAGCTCAAAACCATTGTTCTAAAGGTTAAAGAGCTGGGTGATAAAGGAAAAGTGGTTACGGACACCGACCTCGTAGCCATCGCAAGCTCTGTCATAGGTCAAGTAAGCGCAGAAGAAAGGGCTTTGAGCTTGGAGGAGTTTATTGTTGTCACAGGGCATAAAGTAATGCCAACTGCATCCATTAAGGTCAAATTCGACGGAAAAGAATATGTCGCATCACAGATGGGTGTTGGGCCGGTTGACGCTGCAATGAAAGCAATCCAAGAGGTACTTAAAGATACCATAAAGGTCAGCCTAAAAGAGTACAGAATCGACGCGGTAACAGGGGGATCAGACGCCCTCGCTGAAGTAACGGTGAGGGTGGAGGACGCGAACAACCTTCAAGCCTCTGCGAGAACAGCTGGTCCAGACATAGTCCAGACCAGTGTAGAAGCCATGTTAGAGGGGATCAACAAGCTTCTTCTAAAGAGAAAGTATCAAGCATGATGTACAGAATCGCTTGGATACCAGGAGACGGCATAGGACCTGAAATATCAGATGCTGCCATAAAGTTTCTTGAAGCGTTACAAAAAAGGTTTTCTCTGAACTTAGACATTTCTTCCTACCAAGCAGGCGATAGCTGTAAGGCTAGATTTGGTGTAGCGCTACCAAAGGAAACGATCGAGGGAGTAAAGAACTCTGATGCAGCTGTAAAAGGGCCTGTTGGAGAGAGTGCTGCTGACGTGATTGTCAGGCTTCGCCAGATGCTCGACCTTTACGCTAACGTGAGACCTGCCAAAAGTTACGCCAACCTCCCATACTTGAAGGATATCGATCTGGTAATAGTTAGAGAGAACACAGAAGATTTGTATGTTGGCAAAGAATTTGAGGTCAACGGCGGTGCTGTGGCTTTAAGGGTTATAACAGAAAAAGCCTCTAAGCGTATTGCGAAGGTAGCGGCAGAGATCGCCCTATCAAGAAGAAAAAAGGTGACGATCGTGCACAAGGCTAACGTGATGAGAAAGACTTGCGGCCTGTTCGCTAAAAGCGTTAGGGGAGAGTTAGCGAAATATCCCGAATTATCCGTAAACGAGGTTTATGTGGATGCGGCTAGTATGATGCTGATAAGAAATCCTGAAGTATTTGACGTCATAGTTACAACGAACCTATTCGGCGACATACTAAGTGATGAAGCAGCACAAGTCGCTGGAGGGCTTGGTATGGCAGCATCCGCGAACATAGGTACTTCCAAAGCTTTGTTTGAGCCGGTCCATGGTTCAGCACCCGATATCGCAGGGAAAGGAATAGCTAACCCATACTCTATGATATTATCATGTAAAATGATGTTTGAATGGCTATCTAACAAACAAAATGACAAAGATCTGAGTAAAGTAGCCAGCTTTATTGAGCAAGTCTGTGTAAAGGCCCTGTCTAATGGCGTAAAGACACCTGACCTAGCTGGTGGGTTCACAACAGACCAGGTTGCAGAGAAGCTCTGCAGCCTCGTGTTCATGAAATAGCATATGACGTTGTTGCGATCTCTAGCTACTCTATAATCTTTCTGAAGCTAATGGATGCTATAACAAACATTACTAAATCGAATATAGCTATTGCAACCAAATCCAAGGGGAGATTAGATAAATCGCCCGTGATCATCAAGCTCCTCACAGCGTCCACAACATAGCTCATTGGGTTAACAAGGGCGAACTCTTGTAGTAAAGGAGGCATGATCTTAACCGGGTACAATGCGTTACTAGCGAAGAACAATGGCATAATAATCGCTTGCCCAATGCCCATGAACCTCTCCCTCGTTTTCATAAACGATGCCACAAAAATAGATATTGCGGCGAAACCACCTGAAGCTAAGAAGATGATGAAGAGGGATGAAACGAAGTAAAGCGGGTTAAGAACGAACTTAACTCCAATAAGCAACGCGACAGGGACAATGATGAGTGCTTGAAAGATCGCCCGAACACCAGACGCCATCGACCGCCCTATAACTGTTGCGTATCTGGACGCAGGTGTAACAAGAAGCTTCTTTAATATGCCTGATTCCCTTTCCCAAACGATTGTTAAACCATAAAAGATGGACACAAACGTCGTAGACTGAATTAGAACACCAGGGGTGATAAAGTCCGTGTATGGAATATCACCCGTAGGAATCGCTTTCACCCCTCCCATAATAGGGCCGTAAACAACTATCCATAAAATTGGCTGAATCGCTCTCGAATAGATCTCAGTCCTGTCGTGCTTAAGCCTCCTCAACTCCAATTCGATCATAACTAACATGTTTCTAAGAAAATCTACCAACTCTACCCCCTCCTAATCATACGCCTGACCTGGGTAACCTCACTGATCCTGCCAATGGTGTCTAACCTTGTTCCCGCATACTTCAAGAACACGTCGTCTAATGTAGGTTTTGTCATAGAGATTTTTTTAGCAGGAACCCCTTTTCCCTTTAAGATGTCAATAATACTGGGCAAGGCTATCTCAGCATTCTCGACTACGACACTTAACTCTGAGTTATGGAAGATAACGTCTTTAACAAGACTCGAACTTCTAACAGCCTCTAAAACGTCTTCTCCCACATCGTTACCATTTATTCCAAATACAATTACTTCTCCACCGACACTATGTTTAAGCTCTTCAGATGAACCTAACTTAACAAGTTTCCCCTTGTTGATGATCGCTATCTCATCAGAGTAAAGATCTGCCTCATCCATGTAGTGGGTATTAAAAAATACGGTTGCTTCAAAATCCTTCTTAAATGAGGTTAACTTTTCCCAAACAGCCTTCCTAGCAGAGGGATCTAGACCTATTGTGGGCTCATCTAAAAAAAGAATCTTCGGTTTCGCAAGTAATGCGCAAGCAATCTCAAGTCTCCTGACCATACCCCCAGAGTAGGTCCTGACTAAGTTATCCTTCACCCCCTCCATATCCATACTCCTTAATACTTCTTCAATTGCTTTCTCCCTACTGCCAGAGTCTATTCCATAAATCTTAGCATAAATTAAAAGGTTCTCGTAACCACTTATATCCGTCCACACGCTCATCTCTTGGGGAATATAGCTTACGATCCTCCTAATTTCTGAGCCATGGTGAACGACATCAAAGTTAAAGACGAATGCTTCGCCGGAAGTAGGTTTAAGTTGAGTGGTTAAGATTCTCATTAAAGTGGTCTTTCCAGCGCCATTGGGACCTAACAAGGCAAAAACCTTCCCCATTTCAACCTTTAAGTCGACACCATCTAAAGCCTTGATTCTGCCATCATACACTTTAACAAGGCTTCTCGCCTCAACAGCTAGCTCCATTTATCATCAAATTCTCCCTGAGAAGGCGGCTATATAAATAAAGTCTTAATGCTTCAGAAACTACGCTTATGTCACAATCTTTAGATCTTTAACTCAATCTCCTTTTACCTGTAATTCTCACATAAGATAAGGTGCTGCGATCATGAAGACTATAAGAGCTACAAGTAGTAAACTCACTGAATATACGAGGAGTTTGATACCGGTTTCCCCGGCCTTCTTTCCTAAAAGCCTTCTGCACGTGAACTTGAAGACGTAGCCACCATCCAACGGATAAAGTGGAATGGCATTAAATATTGCTAGGTTGAAGTTGATCAACCATATCCAGTATAGAAGATTTGATACTTCGTAAAAGTTGTTTCCTAAAAAGGAGTCAGATACATAATATGAGTGAAGTAGGTCTGAAAATGGGGCTGATGTAGTAGCTCCTGGAAGAGTGGGAAGAACAATATATATTAAGGCTTCTCTTGAGGGAAAACGCCAAAGTGCAGAAGCATAATTTTCAGCTACATCCCCTAATGGTATATATTCCTGTATCCCCATGTAGCCGCGGCTTGAGTTATCTGGATTCTTAACTAATGTGAATTCATAAACGTATTTTTCTCCATCTCTTACTAGATCAAATGTCATGTTGATCCCTGGTTTATAGACCGGTTCGACAATATTAATGAAATCTTGTAGGCTGTTCACTTTTAGGCCGTTCACTCCAACTATTATATCCCCTGGTTTTATCCCCACTTTATAGGCAGGGCCTTCCTGATCCATTCGCTTAATCAGTATCCCATCTGTAATAGGTACTAGAGATGAGACAATTAGTAGAAGGATCAGGAGGGCTGCAATCGCTGTGAAAAAGTTCATTCCTGCTCCGCCTGCTAAAGTGCTACTTATCTTTTTTAGACTAGTCTTCTCTAACTCTTTATCATCTATTTCTGCGAAAGCCGCTATTGGGAAGATTAGGACAAACATTAGTCCAACGGACCTAACGGGAACCCCTGACGCTCTTGCTTGAACTCCGTGAGCAAACTCATGAACGGCCATTCCTAGTAAGAGTGCAACCCATCCGTACACTACTGGTAGGTAGGGGTTAACACCTGGCCACGGGAGGTTGATAGCTGGCCCAAGTTCCCTTATCATCACGCTGACATTTGGGTTTGTCAGTATGTTTACTATGCTACTTAAAACAAAATATATTGTTATAGCTGCTAGAACAGGCAATAGGAGGATGAACACCCACCCACTTCTCTTAGCGATCGATGTTTTGCTCAGTCTCTCTATGAGAGAAAGTCCTGCTTCTGTCTTTATTGATAAGAAGGGGAAACTGAATTCTTTCTTTACCAACTTAATTCAATACTAAGGGGAGTGTTCATGTGCATATATATGTCCTTTTATTTCAGAATTTCCATTAATCTTAAGCCTTGATAAGGTGACTAAAAAAAGTATGCGGGTGTGTTGTGTACGCTTCTATGGTATTATGGCTATCTTTTCGGCTTCTTTGGAAGTTAACAGGATATCGAATGCCTTCTGAATATCGTCAAGCTTCATCCTATGCGTCACAATAGACTTGAGATCCACTGCGTGAGAGGTAATCAGCCTCCAAGCCTTATGAACATAAAATGGGTTTGTATGGTTTGTCCCTATTATATTGATCTGCCTGTAGTGGATCATGTTTTGATCCAGTGTCACTTTAGTGCCAGGCTTAGCTCCTGCATAAAAGTTCACCGTGCCCATCTTCTTAACCATTCTAACTGCTTGTTCATCGGTTTCGCCAAAACCGGCCGCTTCGATTATTACTTCAGGTCCTAACCCTCCTGTTAGCTCCTTCATTTTTTCCTCTACGTTTTCTTTAGCCGCGTTTATTGTGTAGATCTTGCCGGGGCGGCTTGCATGTATCTTCTTCGCTATCCCTAGTCTGTAATCAGAAACGTCAACCATTATATGTGTCGTTGCCCCAAGAAGTCCTGTTACCTGCATGTGATAGAGTCCTTGAGGGCCACAGCCTATTATTGCTACTGTGTCCCCGAGTTCAACATTACTGATACAACTTCCATTCACTGCGCATGAGAAAGGTTCTAGTTGACAAGCCACTTCATATTCAACGTCATCTGGTATCTCAAAAAGGTTTACCTTAACAATATGTTCTGGGACAAGGTAGTACTCTTGATAGCTTCCAAAGTATCTCAAGGGATTCTCCTTCACTAATTTGTTGAACTCAGGCATCCTTAAGCATCCTTGATATTCATGAGCAATGCAATTCTCACACGTCATACACGGTGCTGTATTATGGGCGACAACCCTCTGCCCCACCTTCCACCCCTTCACCTTGTCTCCTATAGCTGCAATCGTCCCTGCTACTTCACCATGCCCAAAGAGTCTTGGGAACACGTCATCTAGGTACCCTCTAACATAGGTTTTAACGTCTGTGCCACAGGTTGTTGCCGTCTCCACTTTAATTAGAACCTCTCCTTCTCTGGGAGTAGGCTTCTCAACCATCTCTAGACCGATCTTTCCAACACCATATATAAGAGCTGCTTTCATCTTTTCCATTTATATCGCCACCTTCTAGACTATAGCATTCTTTTAAAGATTTTCTAACCTCATAATTTACGAAAATAACGTCAATAGAAGGCGGAAGTGTTTATATACTAAAGAGTTCTCACATAATCAAAATGAAAACGCAGATACCTTATGGACAGGGGTTTGAAGAGGTGGAAATCCCCCCTGGGAACATCGTTAACGTCTTCACCCCAAAGAAACCTAAGACATCTGCAAGTTTTAACACTGTCAAGCAAAAGATAAAGCAGATGGTAAAAGAATATGCTGGAATGATTGAAAAGAGCAACGGAGATATATGCGTTTTAGTGAGTGACAAAACACGCGCTGCTTCTAACTCTATTATAGTGCCTGAGCTTTTAAGACAGCTCGAATCCGTAGGCACGAATATGGGCCGTCTTAGAATCATAATAGCAAACGGCCTGCACACGCCTATGACACGTCAAGAAATTGTAGAAAACATAGGAAGAGAAGTGGTTGATAGGTTTACTATAATAAATCACATATCTGATGAAGAAGATCGGCACGTCTTTATTGGAAGAACCCGCTTTGGAACCGAAGTTAAGTTAAATCGCAAATATGTTGACGCCAAACTCAAGATAGCTACAGGGCTCGTTGAACCTCACTTCTTCGCAGGCTTTAGTGGGGGATATAAAAGTGTGTTACCTGGCATCGCTTCAACCAAAACCGTTTACCACAATCACAGCTTTGAAATGATAGATCACCCCAACTCGAAAGCAGGTATTCTTGAAGGCAACCCAATACATGAAGACATCAAAGCTGCTGGAAGGTTAAGCGGACTTAACCTAATTATAAACGTAACTGTATCGAGTAGTAAGCCTTCTAGTATACACGCTGGAGAAGTCGAAAAAGTATATAAAGAAGCTGTTGAAAAGGTCCGATCTGAAGCTTGTATAAAAGTCGATCACTTATACGACGTCATCATAACAAGTAATGGAGGCTTTCCTTTAGATAGAAACCTGTACCAAGCAGTGAAGGGGATTTCTGTTGGGGAGTCGATAGTAAAGAAGAAAGGATCGATCATCGTTCTATCAGAATGCAGAGATGGTGTTGTGCACGAAGAATTCAAGAGGCTGATGGAGTATGGTGAAACACCAAAGGACATTTTATCGTCTATAAAGGAAAATGAGCCGTTGAGAGATCAATGGCAAGCACATGTACTTGCTAGGATAATGCTTCGTTCTAAGGTCATCGTTGTTTCACACTCTTTAAATAGAAAGGATGTTGAAAAAATGAAGATGGACAAGGTAAACACGCTTGATGAAGCCTTAGAACTCGCGAAGGTGAAGGAGAATGGTGGCAAGTCTATAGCCATTTTTCCTAATGGCCCTTATACTATTCCGGTCATCTGATTTCGACTGCATCGACTACTCTTGGAGTATTATCTGAATTCGCTGTTCATAAAATATTCTGAATATTACTTAATAGAATAATATGCTCTATAGTTAAACAACTCCTACATATCTCTAATGCGCAGTCCACATAATTTCTAGTATTGGAAAGAATTAAAATAATTGTAAAGGAAGTATTATGTTTATGATGTAACAATTTGTTGACAGGGAATCAGAATTAAAATTCCTAAAAAAGGGTTTTAAGATTGGAACCCTCCATTTCTACGCGCTAACAGATATTACCGCCATTAAAGTTACTTCAACTAAATCGAATATTATTATAGGCGTATAGGTAGAAAGTAGTGGAATAGAATTGGCCACCATTGTAACTGGAGGTTCAGGCCTAGTTGGATCACACGTTGTTGAAGAACTAGTTAGAGAAGGTAAGGAAGATAAGATTATAATCTATGATGTCCTCCCCCCTAGAAAACCTGAGGTCGTAGCTCAATTAGGGAAAAAGGTTGTATATGTAGATGGTAATATTCTTGATGTAGGTAGACTTGTGGAGACGACTAAAAACCATTGTGTTAAGGGCATCATCCACACAACAGGTATTATAAACTACAAGTACATCATTGCGAATCCTACATATAGTGTTATGGTGAACTTTAACGGCACCCTTAATGTCCTAGAACTTGCTAGACTCTATGACTTGAAGATCGTTTTCACAAGCTCAGGGTCAGTATACGGTAAGGTAGATGAATTTGCTAAAGAAGACTTTCCTCTAAGACCAGGAGATATATATGGTGCAACTAAGGCGATGTGTGAAATGTTGGGTGAACAGTATGCAAGCACTTACGGAATCGACTATGTCTCAACAAGGCTGTACTTCATATACGGCCCGGGATTATCATTGGCTGCGAAGTCTATTGAGGACGTATTCACACCCCCTGTCCAACCACTAAGTGTGCTCTTACTTATGGTCCAAAAAGGTATCAAAAAAGAAAAGCTGTTCATTGAATCGGGTGGCGACACTAGACTAGACTACACCTACGTGAAGGATTCCGCGCATGGTGTGGTCTTAGCATACCACACCAAGAAACCCCCTCATAGAGCATATAATATATCGACTGGGAAGGCGTATTCTTTAAGTGAAGTCGCTGCGGCAATTAATAAGTATGTGGGTCAAGAATGTATAATTATCGGCTCAGGTACTGTAAAGGGATGGCCTCCTAGACCGAAATATCTAGACATCTCGCTTGCCAAGACAGAGCTAGGATATGTACCTTTATACGGTCTCGAGAGGGGGATCAATGAATTCTGCGAGCATGCGTCAAAGAGTTTACAACCATAATAAATGGATGGCGTAAAATAAGTATTACTGAGTAAAGTCTAAATCATGTCTGGCCAAGGATTATGGTATGGATTTTCTTGGTTTCCAAAGGAAGAACGGTGTAGGCGTAAGAAATCATGTTGCAATATTATGTACTGTGGGATGTGCAGGGCAAGCAGCTAGAGGGATTGCACAGAACAATCCTAAGGCAAAGTTGATGGTGCACCATCAAGGTTGTGCTCAGACACCAGTGGACATAGCCCACGTTGAGAAGGTTCTAGTAAACTTATCACTTAATCCTAACGTGCACTCAGTTCTTCTAGTAGGGCTTGGTTGCGAAAGCGTCTCAACTCAAAAAGTAGCGGATAAAATATCAAAGGAAAAACACGTTGAAGTAGTAAACGTTGAAGACGAAGGCCTCACAAGAGCCATTGTAAAAGGTTCTGAAGTTGTTAAGAAGATGTGCTTAGACGCAGAGAATGAAAAGCGTAGCACATTCAGCTTATCAGAGCTCACCCTCGCCATAAAATGCGGTGCCTCTGATACTACGTCAGGAATTGTGTCTAACCCTGTCGCAGGATATGTGGCTGATAAGGTGGTTGAAGAAGGTGGAACGGTGATCTTTGGGGAAACGACGGAGGTCATAGGGGCTGAGCATATCCTTGCTCGTAGAGCTATTAACAAAGATGTATCTGATAAGCTCTACAATTACATTGAAAATATGGAGAAGAGGGCTATGGCGATGGGTGTCGACATGCGGGGTGGTCAACCAACAGGGGGTAACATTAAAGGGGGGATAACTACCATAGAGGAGAAGTCACTTGGTGCGATATGTAAAACTGGCTCAACAACTTTGATCAACGCGGTTGACTACGGCGATAGAGTTCATGATAAGGGTTTGGTCTTCATGGATTCGCCTGGACGTGAACTTGAAGCCCTAACTGGGTTCGCGGCGTCTGGTGCTCAAATGATGTTGTTCTCAACGGGTTTGGGTGCGCCTCAAGGTTTTCCAATCGTGCCTGTTATTAAGTCTTCGGGGAACCCTGCTACATGTAAAAGATTGTCAGAACATATTGACTTAGACTTAAGTCGAGTCTTTTATGGAGATTTGTCTATAGAAGATGGGTGTAAGATGGTACTGAATGAAATCTTAAAGGTCGCTTCATGGAAACCTTCTAAAGCTGAACTAGTTGGGTATGAAGAAAGTATAGACATCTATTTTCGAGGACCAGTGATATAGTAAATGAAGAGCAAGGCTATCATGGTAAATCCAAAGGACAATGTAGCCACCGCCTTAATTGATATCAAAAAAGAAGAAGTAGTTGAAATCAGAGCTCCAACACTACTTAGTATTAAAGCCAAGTCAAATATACCCTTTGGGCATAAGTTCGCTATAAAAGACATTTCTAAAGGAGAAGAAATAGTAAAGTATGGTGAGGTAATAGGACGAGCGATAAAAGAAATTAGGGAAGGAGAACATGTTCACATACATAACGTTGAAAGTTTAAGGGCAAGAGGCGACGTCGTAGCTGCCAAGCAGTGAATTCATTAGTCAATACCAAACCTAACTCTCACATCTTTATAAAAGAATTAATATAAAGACACTAGATTAAAAAATCTCTAAGCATAAAATCATGCACATAAAATTTATTTCATCCATAATTGCCATTTTACATCTAAATAATCTTTATTAATAAGTACTTATTATACCCACAGTCAAGTGAATTATATTGTCAGGCGAAAGTACATCACGTAGGGATATGTTGAAGATAGTTGGTGGTGCTGCCGGCGGTCTTATTGTCGGTGGTGCGATCGGCTATCTGGCGAAGCCATCTGAAACTGCGACTACAACGGTGACTAACACCGTCACGAAGACCGAGACAACCACTGCGACTGGAACCACAACCACAACAACCACACCAACAACTACAACTCCAACAACAACCTCACCAGCAGACCAATATACACTAGCTGCTCGCGAATGCGCTGCATGGGTAGGTAATGAAACCCCATTAACACAAGCACAACTGATCCAGGAATTAGAGTTCTTTGCTAAAGCAAGTGCCCCGTACAGAGGGAAGACTGTGCTGATCATGTATGAAGCAATTCCTCCTGCTGAATGGGAAGAGAAGAACTTGGGTCCATGGTTTGAGAAGATAACGGGTATAAAGATCAAATGGGAATCGATGTCCAACTTTGAAACCATATTGAAGTCCATTGAAGACCAGAAGACTCAAGGCGGAATCTTTGACGCCATCGGCTCAGATCAGGATATGAACGGCTTCTACACATGGTATAAGAGTGGCTTAGACATGACAGAATTTATGAAGGCCCACCCTGAACTCGTTCCCCCATACTTCGATCTCGAAGACTTCTACGCCAGAGCAACATACAGTGACTGGAGAAACGGCCACTTGATGGCATTATTGGCGTATAACGCGCCACATGGGACTGTCTATAGGAAGGACTGGTTCACTGACCCTGCTGAAAAAGCAGCATTCAAAGCTAAGTACGGCTACGACCTAAAGACACCAATGGAATACTACATGGATGCACAGAAATCAGGTAAGATTGATGACGACTGGACAACAGACAAAGCAAGAGATTGTATGGAGTTCTTCACACGCCCAGAGAAGAACATGTATGGAACCGTAACGGGTCTCAGAGCAGGGGATCACATGGGCTGGTGGACTGGAGACGGATTCGACGACGTCTTCCAATTAGCCTCGCCAGCTCCTGCTGGAAAGGACCCAATCGAATGCACAGGCTTTGAACCAAATACTACTCCATGGGGAATGCACATTGAGAAAAACGTCTACTACGGTTTCTCCAAAGCTAACGGAGGAACATTGAATGGTGACGCAGGAGTAGCGATGTACGACTACTGGTTCAAAACAATACCAAAATATGCCCCAGATAAAGTATGGCAAATGGACGCAGTAGAAGCACACACAGGTTTCTTCACAGATGGAAACTATGCTTTATTCTTCCCGCACTACTGTTGGTTCACATCAACAGGTCAGGGTCCTGATTCTAAGATTCCAGGCAAATTTGAATACGGCCCGATCCCAGTTGCTAAGCAGTTCTACCAGAAGGGTAAACCAAGAGGATACATCGACCCATCTGGATGGGTTATCTCTAACTATTCCAAGAACAAGGAAATAGCGTTCCTGTTCTGTACATTCATGGTATCAAAGGCTTTCGACCTAAAGAAGAGCCTTGCAAACGGTGTCCCGATAAGATGGTCTACAATTCAACATCCATTGTTCGCTGCAAAGGACAAAGATCTCGCTGGTCTAGTAACCCTCATGAAGACGCAAATGAAGGAACAGACAGGAACAGATGCTAGAATGGTCATCTATCCACTTATACTGCCTATTGCGGCAGATGCAGGTGCAAGGGCTGCACAGCAAGGGTTACCTCCAAAGGAAGCAGCTGACTTACAAGCTGGAGAAATGGATAAGTGGTTAGTAGACAACGGTTGGTATAAGAAGGACCTAAGCTAACCTCTACTCTCTTTTTTTTAATTTTTTTTAAGAAAAATCGTTTTTTAAAAAATGTTTTTATGAGCTATTATTTTTTTTCTATTGCCTAATTAATTTTATTATACCTTAACTTTTATGTAATATTTATATATAAGACTCTATCCTTCCCCATAGGAAGAATAGTTATGTCAAAAACTGTCTATCTATTGTTACCTGCGTTTCTAGTTGTATTGGGTGTTGGGCTAATTCCAACAATAAGCCTTATCAACTACAGCGTTCAAACACCTTTCGCAGAAGTCGAGAAGTTCGTAGGCTTGGAGAACTTTAGGAAGGTTTTTGTTGATACAAGAGTCATTGACGCTTTCCAAAGAAACATCATTTTCAGCGCGTTAGCACTAGCAATAGAGATTCCCTTCGGCATCGGACTTGCTCTAATTCTATATGAAAAAGGAAAACTGAATACGTTGATTTCCATGATAATCACAATACCTGTACTTATCCCTCCTATCACAATCGGCCTTCTTTGGCGTTTAATGGCTAGAGAGAACGGTACATTAAGGAATCTGATGAACTTTTTAGGCCTTTATTACGACCCCTACCGTGTACCGGAACAGGCATTTGGGACAATTGTTGCAATGGACGTCTGGCACTGGACTGCATTAATATGTCTCGTCGTTTCCGCTGGTCTAGCTGGTATGGATAAGTCTCCTGTTCTCTCTGCTAAAACTGAAGGAGCTACGAGATGGCAGATTTTCAGACATATCGAATTACCTGCACTAAGCTTCCCACTCGTCTTCGTCTCGCTTCTAAGGTTGATTGATACACTGAAAATATACGATGAAGCTACTGTTCTTACAATGGGTGGGCCTGGTCAGACAACAGAATTTTTAAGCTTGTACGTTAAAAAGACCGCAATCGATCAATTTATAGTAGGTTATGGTGCTGCTCTATCGCTGATCTACAATTTGACTGTGCTTCTTCTTGCTTGGTTACTGCTGATCGTTATGACAAAAGGTAAGGGGGTTGTATAAGATGGGTGTTAACATCAAAACAATAATCAGATACTTCTTAATGGTATTCGTAACTTTAGCTTTCTTATTCCCTGTCTGGAACATGATCTCTGCATCGTTCTCCTCAAAATTAGCTGTTGAAGAGGGTAGGCTATTAATACCTGACGGCTTTCTAGGTAACTGGGAAAGAGCGCTATCCGGGTCTTGGGCTGAAGGCTTAATAAACTCATTAATTATTACTGTTACAAGTGTTGTATTCACCTTGCTCATCAGTTTTCCTGCTGCATATGTCATATCAAGATACCATTTCATGGCGGATAAGCACATCTTCTTCTGGTTCCTTGCTACTCGTATGGCTCCTGCTGCAGCTCTCGTACTCCCGTACCTGGTTATATTTAGAGCAGTAGGCCTGTGGGACACTATACCGGGAGTCGTAATCGCTTACTTTGGTTTCAACATTCCATTAGCTGTTTGGCTTTTCACAAGCTTCATGAGTGTTATTCCAAAGGAGATAGATAACCAAGCTTTCATAGATGGATACAGTCTCTGGGCTTACTTTAGAAAGATATTTATTCCATTGTGTATGCCGGCAATAGGTGTTGTCTCTTTCTTCACATGGTTCTTCAGCTGGTCTGATATGTTCTTCGCGTCTGTTCTTACATCGTTCCAAGCGAAACCTTTAAACGCATTGCTCCTTGTGACTTTAGGAAGAGTGGGATACGGAGTTGAATATGGCTTAGCGTCCGCGGCTGGTGTTATCACAATAATTCCTGGTCTTGTTCTGTTGTACTGGGCAAAGACTTATCTGTCAAAAGGGTTTACCTTTGGGAGGATCTGAGAGCATGTTCCTACTGGAATTTATGTATTTTACTCCGGAGACACTTGTGCTTTGGGGACTAGTCCTAGGCTTCTTTATAATAGTAGCTACATTAGATAAAAAGAGAAGGTCTACGCCAACTAAGGGATTCCTCCCCATCTACACCACTAGAGGTGATCGCATCTTCATATCATTAATGCTAACAATTCTAATTGGAATCGTCTGGTTAAACTTTATACCACTGCCTATTGAACTTGTTCTTATACCTGCCGGTATCGTCGCATTCCTAATCCTTACTAGAGGGTGATTAAGATGACAAAGATAGAAGTGAAAAATATTTCTAAGTCGTTTGGTGGAAAGAAAGTATTGGATGATGTCTCCTTTACAATAGATTCTGGTGACTTTGTATCGATCCTCGGGCCTACAAACGCTGGCAAATCCACACTTCTCAAGATTATCGCTGGGGTGGAGAACCCTGATTCTGGGCAGATACTATTTGATGACGTGGACGTAACCAAGTACCCGCCTCAAAAGAGGAACATTGGAGTCATTTTCCAAAACTTCGCACTATATCCTAACCTAACCGTATTCGATAATATCGCATCACCACTAAAGGCAAAGAACATTTCAAAGGATAAGATCGAAATGAAGGTTACTGAACAAGCTCGAATACTCAAGATAGATGCGTTGTTGAAGAAGCGCCCTAATGAATTGAGCGGTGGGGAAGCGCAGAGAACAGCTTTAGCTAGAGCGTTGGTAAAGGATGCAGCTGTCTACCTGCTTGATGAGCCTTTAACTAACTTGGATTATAAGCTGAAGGAAAGCATGAAGATCGAGTTAAAGAAGATTTTACAAACCAAAAGAGCAACCATAATATATGCTACGCCATCACCTGAGGAGGCTTTGGTGTTCGCTAATACTGTGATCTTCTTGTACAATGGCCATGTCGTGCAGACAGGTGGGGTTAGAGAATGTTACACATCACCTTCTAACTTAATCGCTGCTCAGATCTGTAGTACCCCTCCAATGAACTTGATCAATACAAAGATTGTCACAAAGGGGAACAAGGACTTTCTAGACTTTGAGGGAAAACTTGAGCTTGACGTCACACACTTAAACCTTCCAAAGGAGGAAAAGGAATTTGTAGTCGGCGTTTACCCATTCAACCTTTACTTGAACCCTAAAGGTGGAAACAGTATCGCGATTCCGGTGGAGTTAGAACTTCAAGAAATGGCTGGATCTGAGATGACTGTTCGACTTAGATGGAATAGCTCGAGTTTAGTGATGTACGTGCCATTCGAAAAAGAACTTGAAAGCTCGTTCAAAATGTATCTCGACCCAACGGACTTCTTTATATATAGCAAGCAGACAGGTAAGTTAATTACCAAGTACAAGAAATCGGGGGCGTAGAGAAAATGGCAAAGATAGTATTAGAAAACATAACCCACTCATACAATAAGGATGTTCCAGCTGTTGAAGACGTGAACATGGTCTTCGAGGACCAGACGACGAACGCGCTGCTCGGGCCTTCAGGCTGTGGAAAGACTACTATACTTAAAATCATCTGTGGCCTATTAAAGCCAACTAAAGGGAAGATTTACTTTGACGACGAAGATGTAACGGGCCTCCCGCCTGAGAAGAGGAATGTCGCAATAGTATTTCAGTTCCCAGTGGTCTACTCGATGTCGGTATACGACAACCTAATGTTCCCATTACTTAACCTAAAGATTCCACAGGAAGAGAAGAAGAAGAAGGTTCTAGAGATTGCTGAAATGGTTGGTCTCTCACATGTGCTTAACGCGCACGCTCCAAGACTAGGCCCCGCAGAGAAGCAGAGAGTGGCGATTGGCAGAGTGCTGATCAGGGAGCCAAAGGTCTTTCTCTTTGATGAACCTCTTTCATCTATTGAACCAGAGAAGAAGGCTGTGCTAAAGACAGAGATCAAAAAGATTCAGAGAAAGCTAAAGCAGACTACAATATACGTGACTCATGACCAGACAGAGGCTCTCACCTTCGCAGAGAAGGTTGCTATAATGGATAAAGGAAGGCTTCTACAGTTCGACACGGTGGAAAACATTTACAATAAACCTGCAGCAGCATTCATAGGATTCTTCATAGGCTCTCCTGGAATGAACATAATAGATGGTAAGGTAAAGGATGGGTCGATCGACTTCGGTGACTTCGTCTTCAAACTACCTAAGACGATGAAGCTGCCCTCTGGTTTGAGTGACGTAAAGCTAGGTATCCGCCCAGAGCACGTAGAGGTGAGTACGGTCGAAAAGAGTGGATGGTACAAGTTCATAGTAGATGCTTACGAACCAGCAGGAAAAGGCTTCGGCATCATACACATCTCTACAGACCACCACGACATAAAAGTAAGAAGCGAACAGATGGTTGACGAATACACACCGATCTGGGTAAACTTCCCAACACAATATATTCACATCTTTGACCAGAACGGCATGAGGGTTAACGTATAGCTGGCGAGGAACTGAGGCGCCATTAGATGGGTAAAAAGAGCTATCTAATGGGGATCGATGTAGGCTCTACAAACATCAAATCTGCGATCTTCGATCTTAATGGGAAAGAGATAGCGGTAGTGGCTAAGAGGCTGCTACCAACCCAACCTTTTCCAGGCTGGGTGGAAAGAGACATGGACACGATGTGGGAATACACCGTGGAAGTTGTTAAAGGTTCCATAAAGCAGTCCAAGATCAACCCATCGCAGATCGAAGGTGTAGCTGTATCTGGTCAAGGAGATGGTCTCTACTTTATCGATAAGGAGGGGAGACCGGTTAGGAAGGGTATTCTATCAATAGACTTTAGAGCTACATCCATTCTAAAGGAATGGGAAGCTCAGGGGAAGTGCGACGAATTATATCCAATCATGTTGCAGAAGCCTCATACAGGCGCCCCAGTCACATTGTTGGCGTGGATGAAGAGGAACGAACCAGATAACTATAACAAGATAAGATGGGTGATATTCTGCAAAGACTACATAAATTACAAGTTGACAGGTGTTGTATCCACCGATGAAAGCGATGCAACTGCGACCTTAACCGATCCTAGGACGAGAAGGTATGAACCAAAGATCTTAGAAATACTTGGTATAGAAGAATGCAAAGAAAAGCTCCCGCCTATCGTACCAAGTTGGGAGTTATGCGGTAGGGTTACCAAACAAGCTGCTGAGCTGACAGGGCTGAAAGAGGGAACACCAGTAGCTTCAGGTTTACATGATGTAGATGCGACTGGATTGGGATCAGGCTGTATGGACCATGGGCAACTGTTGATCATCTTAGGGACTTGGGAGATAAACCAGATAGTTCTAGATAGAGTTGTTATCGATCCGAAAAGGATTTGCATGACAAGGGTGCACGGGGTGCCAGGAAGATGGTTTCTACTCAATGCTTCACCAGCTGCTGCAACAAACTTAAACTGGTTCATAGATCAGTTAGGTAACGAGGAGAAACTGAACGCTGAGAAAGAAGGTATGTCGGCGCATGCCTACGCTGATAAGGTTGTTGAAAACATACCTATAGGTTCTGAGGGAGTGATTTATCACCCATTCCTATACGGGCAGACTGGGAACGCCTACGCCAGAGCCGGCTTCTATGGGATAACTGGAAGGCACATAAGACACCACCTACTTAGAGCCGTATATGAAGGAGTCGCATACTCCACCTACCTTCAGGTTAGACAGCTTGAAGATGTTGTCAAGGTCAAAGAAGTTAGAATAGCCGGTGGAGGTGCTAAGAGCAAGATCTGGACCAAGATCCTTTCCAATGTTATGAATAAGCCCATCAAAGTTCCAGAAGGAAGTGAACTAGGCGCGAAGGGGGTTGCCCTTACAGCAGGAATATGCGCTGGCGTCTTCAAAGACCACAAGTCTGCTCTTGAAGCGTTTACCTCGGTAGCCTATGAGCAGTCCCCAGACAAAGACGACGCTAAAAAGTATGAGAAACTCTACCTGCTCTTTGAGAAGACTATAAAGTACTCCGAACCTATGTGGGAAGAATTTGGTAGAAATTAGGCACAGAAAATAGCAAAGGTTTATAAAAACCTCGAATCCCCCTTTTTTTGGGTGTAATATTTTGAAGTGTGTTGTTTGTGGAGACCCTGGAGTAAAGGGTAAGCTGATTTATGAAACAATGAAAGAACTTGAAAATGAAGGTGTTTCCTTTACAATTCTTGACTGGAAAAAAGACTTGACGATAGACACATTCTACTCAGAAATTCTAAGAATCGAACGAAGTGGAGCGGAAGGAGTTGAACCATTCCAAGAACTCGTAGAAGCTATTCCAGATGCTGACTTTCTGATAGTCCATTTTGCGCCTGTATCAGAAAAAGTGATTTCCGCCTCTAAGAAGTTGAAGATGATAGGGTGTATTAGAGGCGGCTATGAAAACGTTAATGTTGAAGCAGCTAAGAAAAAGGGCATCACAGTGCTCAACGCACCTGGTCGCACTACAGGCGCGGTAGCTGATTTCACAATAGGCCTAATTTTATGCTTAATTAGAAAGATCCCGGAATTTTGCACATCACTGAAGCAAGGAGTTTGGAAGACAGTTGATAGAGCAAATATGCCACAAAACCTTGAGGGAAAGACTTTAGGCTTGGTCGGATTTGGAAACATCGGAAGAGCTGTTGCAATTAGAGCTAAAGGGTTCGGCATGAATATGCTCGCATACGACCCATACGTTAAGGAAGTATCTACTGACTTGAACACTAAACTCGTCGACCTAGAAACTCTACTAAAAGAATCTGATATAGTATCTGTACATGCCCGTCTAACACCAGCTACAAAACACATGATCGGCATGGCACAGTTCAAACTGATGAAGAAGACAGCCTACTTCGTCAACACAGCCCGCAGCGGCTTAGTTGATGAAAACGCTTTACTCAATGCTCTAGAACAGAGGCTGATAGCAGGAGCTGCAATAGACGTGTTCGACAAAGAACCATTAAGTAAAGACTCAAGGTTCGTGAAATTAGATAATGTTATAATCACTCCACATATGGCAGGGTCTACAATAGACACATTCCTAAACGGGCCTCGTATGATGGTGAAGGAGATAAGGAGACTCCTAAGAGGGGAGAAGACTAGCTTCAGCCTTTAATAAAAACCATTAACTAATGGATTACTATCTTTCTGTTCTCCATTCTAGAGAAAGGTTTAAAAACTTTATAGAACGCTTGGTGGCTAGTGAGATATATGCAAATTTTTGATAAAAAGAAGATGAAAGCTGCAGTTCTTTACGGCCCAACAGACCTTCATATAGAGGAAGTCGATATACCTGAGATAAAACCTGACGAAGTGTTGATCAGGGTTAGAGCGATAGGGATATGTCCCAGCGACGTCAGAAGCTACCTAGGCATTTACAAGAGACAGATGTACCCATGGGGTAAAGAAAGTTATGGGCTTTCTGGTCATGAATGGTGCGGGGATATAGTAAAGGTTGGTGAAGCGGTCAAAGACTTCTCAGTAGGGGACAGAGTTGTCCCAGAGATAATTGTCCCATGTGGTTCATGTAAGTACTGTGGGATGGGGTTTACCCACCTCTGTAAAAACAAAGGCAACATCACCAGAGGGTACGCAGAGTACGCAAAGTCCCCTGCTAAAGCACTCTTCAAGCTACCTAACAACGTTAGCTTTATAGAAGCAGCTTTCTCTGAGCCCATTGCAGTCTGTCTCCATGCGAATGACATAATATCTGCTAAACCTGGTCAGACCGTGCTCATAATTGGTGGTGGTCCGATGGGTTTAATACATGTTCAAGTGACAAAGCTTTCCGGCGCTCAAGTGATAGTAAGCGAAGTAGTTGAAAGCAGGCTGAAGATGGCTAAGGACTTCGGCGCAGACATCACCTTGAACCCAGCGAAGGAGGATATGGCAAGGATTGTGAAAGACCAGACTGGAGGTTATGGCGCCGATGCTGTCATAGTCGCGACAGGCAGTAAGGCTGCTATTGAAAGCGCCTTCAAAGCCGTGAGATCTGCTGGAACAATTGTCCTCTTTGGAGGAACATACCCCCCTGCTAACATAGAAGTAGACCCTAACATAATCCACTACGGAGAGATCAACGTTACAGGAAGCTACGACCACGTCCCACACCATATAGAAAGAGGGTTGAAGCTTCTTGAAATGAAGAAACTTAACGTGGAAAAGTTGGTGTCGAACACATTCCCTCTGGAACAGCTGAAGGACGGATTCGAGTTAGTAAAAAGCGGGTACGCCCTAAAGGTTCAAGTAAAACCTTAGCATAGGTAGACGTGATAATAGTTGACAAATAAAGGAGAATGTTATCTTTTTGGAGTCGACATAGGAACATCTTCCTCAAAGGGTGCAATAATCAACAACAATGGTAAAGTCCTCGCAGAGGCTATGGTCGAACATGACATCAACATAATAAAACCGGGCTGGGTCGAGCAAGACCCAGAGAAATGTTACTGGGGTGATTTCAAAGAAATCACAAAGACACTTCTAAATAAGACACAGATATCTCCCGAAGATATTGTCGGAGTAGGTGTCAGTAGTTTAGCCCCTGATATAATCCCAATAGACAAGGATGGTAATGTCATTAGGCCGGCGATAATCTATATGGACCGCAGAGCCTCCGCTGAATGCGAAGAACTAGAGAGGAAACTTGGCTCAGAAGAAGTGGTTCAGAGAACAGGGAACATCGCTGACCCATACTACGCTGGGTACAAGTTGGAGTGGTATATGAGGAACGAGCCTGAAAACTATAATAGGACCTACAAGGTGCTCAACGCCGACAAGTTCGTAACCTTCAGGCTCACTGGGAGCGCTATAATAGACCACACGACCGCGATGATATTCGCCCCATACTACGATCCTAGAAAGAGTTCATGGTCAAGCGAGATGTCCGATCTAGTTGGTGGTGGCATAGAAAAGCTACCAGACCTGTACCTACCACATGAGGTAGTAGGCCACGTAACTGATGAAGCAGCCAAGGCCACAGGGCTCAAAGCAGGGACACCAGTCATCGCAGCTGGACCTGACGCGATCGTCTCAGCCTATAGCGTTGGAATGGTCAACAAAGGCGAATCATGCTTCATGTACGGCACCACAGGATGCTGGTTCACAATCATAGACAAACCAATCTATGACAAAAGATTGATCGCAACAAGGCATGTGGTTCCAGGAAGGTACATCATAGGCGGAGGCATGATCGCCACAGGAGGGCTTGTAAAGTGGTTTAGGGACAACTTTGGCCACCTTGAACGAAGCATGGCAGACATACTAAACACAAGCGCCTACCAACTACTAGACCAAGAAGCAGAGAAAGTCCCACCAGGCTCTGACGGTCTAGTCGTGCTACCATACTTCCTAGGTGAGAGAACACCTATATGGGATATCGATGCAAAAGGCCTAATCTTCGGGCTATCCCTAAGCCATACGAGAGCACATGTATTCAGGTCCCTCATGGAGGCTGGAGGCTACGGGCTTAGACACCACCTAGACATAGCCGAGTCCCTAGGGGTTAAGATAAAGGACATGTTAGCCGTGAATGGCGGTGCAAGAAGCAAGCTCTGGAGACAGATCATAAGCGACATAACAGGTGTACCACAATACTACGTCCACCCAGTGCCAGGTGCACCATATGGCGACGCGTTCTTGGCAGGAATAGGAACAGGCGTGTTCAAAAGGTTCGAAGACCTAAAGAACTATGTGCAGATAAAGGAAAAGACAGAGCCGAACTCTAAGAACCATGAACTATACTCGAAACTCTATCAAATATACCTAAACCTATATCCAAAGGTTAAGGATGACTATAAGACCTTAAGTAAAATTATCAGTTGATTTAAGGAACGATTTCAAGGATTTTTTAGTTCAAATTATGGAACAACAGCATACCTTAACCCTTTCTGATTCATGGTGTTATCTAGAGCTGTCTTTATGTCTTCTAACGGATAATAACCGCTTATAAATATGCTGGGTCTGATTAATCCCTTTAAAACAAGGTCGTAGCCTATTGTTACATCAATTGGGGAAAGTGTTGTTGAACTTACAATCTTTATCTCGTCATAGTGTAACCTATAGGTATCGACGGTGATCGTTGTCCCCTCCTTACAGCCACCGTATTCAAGAACCTGACCACCTCGTCTAACCAATTCGATAGCCTCCTCCCATGTCGATGGTTGGCCGATTGCTTCGATAACAACGTCTGGCCCCCATCCTTCGTTAATATTCAACTCCTTTAGCTTACTTTTCGCTTCCTCTGTTGTTCCTGCATTTAAAATCCAGTCTGCAGCCCCGTTCTTCTTCGCAGAATCCAGTCTTTCTTGATTTCTGTCGATTATAATTGTCTGTGCTCCTCTTAACTTGGAGATCAAACCATGTAGTTGGCCAATTCCTCCTGCTCCAATGATGAGGACAGTGTCATTTGGGTTTATATCAACGTTATAGTTACCGTGGACTACAACGGCGACTGTTGGCACACTAGCTGCGTCCTCAAGTGATAAGCTTTCGGGTAGGATTTGTATTCGATCGGCTCTCAACTTAACATATTCCCGAAACGCGCCTTCGCCTTCCAGATTTCGAGGTTTTTGTATCTTAAGCTCTTCAGCTCGAGGTAGACGCATATTTGCACATAGATTCGGTTGTCCATGTTTACAGAACCAGCATTTGCAATCTCCTCGATAGTAGGATGGGATTACCTTCTTCCCTATTAATGATGTGCTTACCCCCTGACCCACTTCTTCTATTATCCCTGCCCATTCATACCCCCAACCAAAAGGGTACGTCCAACCTGGGTAACCTCTTGCGTATTGCTTAACGGTTGTTCCTGATGTCATGCATAATTTTACACGAGCGAGAACTTCTCCTTCTCCAAGTAGAGGTTTTGGTTGTTCAACTATACGAACGTCCATTGGACCATAACATAAAGCTGCTTTCATCATATTTGGCATATTTGAGCTTTTTAAATACTATTTTATTAAGGTTACTAAGTCTCTTCTGAATTCAAGTAGGCAAATTAGTACTGGGGTTTTACTTTTTTGACTAATTAATCGAATATAACAATTATAATCTTAGGATACATCAATGGGAGATGGTAAACTTTTAAGGCCTTGAATGATGCAAGTGAAGATATTAACCTTGTTTGGAATGAAAAGGTAATCTCATGACGCAAAATGCCGATTTAAAGTAAGCCGTTCCATTTACTGCCCACCAAACGGGCGCTCTCCATTTACATGAAGCCCATATTTGCCCCGCCGCACTACTATTTTTAACCTGCATGAGTGCGTTCAGTTCGACAGTTTCATTTGGAAGTATTGGTAAGTTACATAGTATACGTCCTCTTCCTAATTCATAATTATTCACATAGAAGGTGTATTTTATTTTTTCTAAGAAAACTATCTTATAATTTTTATTCTTAGCTATTAGTTTAATATTAAATTTTCCTTCTTTATACTTTAGTTCTTCAATTATTACTTCATTTAGTGTTATTTCAACTTTACTTAGTCTTCTTTTAAGAATCAAATACCAACTTAGTAATAAGCCTAAAATTATTAACGTCGATATAAGTAAGATCAGTAAGATCATATTGCTCAAAGCAAATCTTATGTAAATTAAACGAGTATTTGAATTTAATTGTTTTATCAAATGTTCAGCTAAGCAATATTTAGATTGATGTCAGGATATTCAGCTGTGTCGAATTGGGATTCGTATTTATTATATGTTCTTTTAATATGGCTAAAGACTTGTTGCGGGGTGGAAGCTGGTGGTCGATATGGTTTTGGCTTTCGATGTGCTAGTATGTCTTCATCAATTTTCAAAATCATTTCCGTTGCTTTCACAGCTATAGAAAAAATTTCTTCTTTTACAACTAATGGTTCATAGATTTCTAGTTTTGTCGTATCTTCAATCTTCCGTTCTAGAGCATTGATTCCAACATTTTTTTCACCCTTACGGTGTCGTGTAACAAGTTCCAATAATGCATTGGTCGGATCCATCCCAGAATTCTTAGCTAATGTTAAAGGTATGGTTTCTAATGCTTCTGCAAACTTTTGGACTGCGAGCTGTTTTTTTCCATGGAAAGTTCTAGCATAGTTAAAGAGATTCAAAGCGATTTCTATTTCTAAAGAACCCCCACCAAGAACCACAATAGGTTTTGTCATTGCACCTTTAACAGCGCATAAGGCATCATGTATCGATCTTTCTGTTTCCTCTACTAGCTTTTGCGTTCCTCCTCTAATGAGTAAAGTAACACCTCTAGCATTATCATATCCTTCGACAAAGATTTCTCCTGGATACCCCTCCCAAATCTTTCTTTCTTCAACCATTTCTGCGTGGCCAAGATGGTCAGGAGTCAATTTATCCAATATTTTGATAATCTTCGCTCCTGTAGCTTTCTCAAGAATCAGCATATCTTCAGGATATAAATTTTGAATTGCAATAATTCCTGCTTTAGCAAAATAGTATTGAGCTATATCGTCTATTGGTTTCTTACAGAAGACAACGTTTGCGCCTGTCTTTGCAACCTTCTCTACCATATTCTTAAGTACTTCTTCCTTCTCTTCACGATACTTCCTTAACGAATCAGGGCTGTCAATGTTAATTTCGTATTTGTATTTTAAGTCTGTCTTTTTCATATCTATATGGTCCCAGATTAAGGCAATTTTCGCATCAACGATGCTTTTCGGCATTCCATAATAAGAAATTTCTTTATCTAATATTATTCCTTTTATAAGCTGGCTGTTTTCTATTGAGCCGCCAGCCTTCTTTACAATCCTAACATCGTCTATATCTACTTTAAGTTTATCTCCCGAAGTCGTTGTAACCATTAGTAAACTATCAACTACTAATGAAGCTAAAAAATCTAAGTAAACTGGCACGACCTTCTTAGTTAGCGTCGTCCTAGCTACTTTAAGTAGCCAGTTTTTGTCTTTTGGGTTTATTTTGATGGACATTGTTTTGAGGGCTTCCTGTGCCTTTCTCTCTGCTTCCCTGTAGCCGTTGATGATGGTGTTGGGGTGCACCTTCTTGTCTAGGAGCTCTTCTGCCTTCTCTAAGAGGGCGCCGGCTAGGATGACTGCCGTGGTAGTGCCATCTCCGACCTCTTTATCCACGGCCTTGGCAACCTCCACCATGGCCTTGGCAGCAGGATGCTGCACGTCAACCTTATCCAATATCGTCGCACCATCATTCGTAATGGTAGTGTTCCCAAGATTGTCCATAACTAGCTTGGCCATCCCACGAGGGCCTAAGGTCGTTCTAACTAGTTGTGCAACTAGTTTTGCTGCTGTGATATTCTTTTTTAGGTCGTTTATTCTGCTTGAACTAGAGGGAACATCTTTGGCAATTTTGGTAGATTGACCAGATGAATTTGGTTGCCCCATTAAGAAAACCGTTATTAATATAGAATAGCGATATAATACATTATAAACTTTACTGTTTTAACTTATACTTTGTAACCAATTTTGTAGTTTGATCGTTTAGCTAGGAGGGATTGGTCCAGTTAATGCAGAAGCGATAAAACAAGATAACCATATTATTGCAAATACGATTAATAACCAAAGCTGTTTTATAAGCCTAAGAACATTTTTCCAGATATTCATTCAGTCATCACCACCCTAAGTTCGCCTGATTTCTTATCGAATAATCTGATGTATGCTGGAGGAAATGTTAGATATACATCTCCATCTACTTTGGGTAAATCATCTGAGAGAGGGGTTTTTACCTTTATAATATTATTAGGTGAACAGTTAGTTAATATATCTAATAAAGCAAAACTTCCAAATGATTCAATAACTAAACATTTGCCTGCAATCGAATTCTTCTTATAAGTTTTTGTTATAGTTATAAACTCCGGCCTTATACCAAGAACTATTTTATCGCTTTCTTTTAATGCATGCGACCATTTGCTTACTTCAAAAGATACGTCGCTTACACCATCTATTTTAATGTAATATTTTCCTTCAGACGCTTCCATTGAGCAGTCGATTAAGTTCATTCCAGGTTCACCTATAAACCATGCTACAAATGTTGTGGCAGGATTCAGGTATATGTTTTCTGGAGTATCATATTGGTGCACTTTTCCTTCATTCATAACAGCAATTTTATCGCATAAAGTCATTGCTTCGGATTGATCGTGTGTGACATATACCACGGTGGTGTCCATGGATCGAATGACTTTCTTCAGCTCCCGTCTAAGATAAAGTCTGCTTTCGGGATCCAGTGAGGACAACGGTTCATCTAATAATAGAACCTTAGGTTTACGTATGATCGCTCGTCCTAATGCAATCTTTTGGTTTATACTTGCAGGAAGACCTTTAGCCCTCTTTTTCAAAATATCAGAGAGCCCTAGGAATTCAGCTGTCTCTTTAACTCGTTTATTTATTTCTTCTTTATTTATGTTCTTGACCATCAATGGAAATGCAAGATTATCGAAGACGGTCATATTATCGTAAACAACAGCAAACTGGAATAATAAGGCTGCATCTCTTTCTATTGGTGGCAAATAAGTTACGTCTTTGTCTTCGAAGTAGATCTTTCCTTCTGAGGGAGGATCTAAGCCTGCAATAGCCCTTAATGTCGTAGTTTTTCCGCAACCGGAAGGCCCTAAAATCCCAACTACTTTGTTGCTAGGAAATTCAGCTGTGAATCCTTTAACAGCTACAGTTTCCTTTGCCTTTTTCGAACCCTTAAATACCTTACCAACATTTTCTAAAACTACTTTTACCATTTATTTTCACCTTATCAATAGACCAGATTCTGCGTCAAACAGATATATGTCTTTAAGGTTAAACTGCAACCAAACTTTTATCCCTATGTCATACTTTGTTATTTTACTTTCTAGAACTCTTATTATTTGGTCGTTAATTTTCACGTAGACAACTGTGTCAGAGCCTCTAATTTCAAATTCGAATACTTCACCTTTGATGTAAAACAAATCCAAAGATTCTTGAACTTTTGGTTCCTTTTTGACAACGTTTAGAAGTTCGGGTCTAAGACCTAAAGTCACTTTAGAATTAATGTGGTCTTTTACAGAATCCCTAAGTTTACTTATCTCGATCTCGAATAAATTTGTTTGTAGGATTATTTTTTCACCCTTTTCTATTATAGAACCTTCGATAAGGTTTATCGGATAGTAACCTACAAAGGTAGCAACGAATTTATTTATTGGGTTCCTATAAATATATTCAGGTGTACCTTGCTGGATTATCTTACCTTTATCCAAAACGATCAATTTATCTGCTAATGCAAGAGCTTCAATAGGATCCGGTGTAGCGTACAGCATCGTCTGATTGATTTCTTTTTGCAGGATTTTAAATTCAGCTCGCATGCTCGCTCTTATTTTTGCATCAAGATTTGTAAGTGGTTCATCTAGAATATAAAGATCCGCATTATTTTTAACTAATGCTCTTGACAGAGCTACTCTTTGTCTTTCTCCTCCGCTGAGTGTGCCAGGTTTTCGATACAAGGTATGTGATATCTTCATTTTATTTGCAATAGCCTCGACCTGATTTATTACTTCGCTAGGTGGAAGATGAAGTGCTTTTAATGGACTTGCAATATTTTCGAAAACGTTCATGTTTGGGTAGAGAGCAAGTTTCTGAAACATCATGGATACACGCCGTTCTTTGGGTTCTAAATCAGTAATATCTCTATCCCCAAGATATACTTTTCCTGAATCAACTTCATCTAATCCTGCAACTATTTTACATATTCCAGTTTTCCCCCCGTTCGGCGGTGATAAGAGCACCGTTATCTGGCCTTCCTCCGCGGTAAATGAAATTTTTTCTAAGGTTAGTGCTGGCCCGTATTTCTTTGTAACATTCTCGACCACTAGTTTTGCCATTTTACTTCACCGCCCCTAAGGTCATACCGCGTACAAGATACTTCTGCAAAGCGATAGCGATTATGAAAACAGGTATTATTGATATTACCCCGTATGCCGCTATCTGTCCCCAAAGTATTTCTGAAGACACTCTACTGTTGACGATAGCTATTGGCATTGTCCAAGACTCAGGGGTCGTTAGAATCAATGCAAATAAGAATTCACCCCATGTAAATATAAATGAGAACAGAAATGTCGCTAGGAAACCATTTCTCGCAACAGGTAAAACGAATTTTATGAAAATCGTAAACCATGAGTGTCCATCAAGTCGTGCAGCTTCATCAATCTCCCTTGGAATTTCGTCAAAAAAGCTTCGCATCATCCATATAACGAAAGGAAGAGCTGAGTTGATGTACAAGAGTATAAGACCAAGAGCAGTTCCCCTAAGCCCAACCGAAGAGTAAAGAACGAACATAGGGAGTACGATAACTATTCCTGGCATGAAACGTTGCGCAAGTACAAAGAATATTAAATCTTCTCTTCCGAAAAACTTGAACCTAGAAAAACCGTAGGCTGCTAGTGATCCGATGAACATAGCGATCACAGTTGAAGTTGTAACAAAAAATAGACTGTTTTGTATTGCTAGTGTGCCTTCTGCCATGGTAGTGGTTCCAACAAATATGTCGACAAAATTTTTTATTGTTGGAGTAAATATCCATTTAGGAACTGGGGTGAAAATGTCTGCTCTTTGTTTGAAGGCGGTCACAATCATCACAATAATAGGCAGATCAAAGTAGGCAATCAAAATCAATGTGATTAATGTGACTAAAATAAATTTGATAAATGCGCTTGTTTTCACCTTTTATACACCCCTCCTAAGTAGATATATAAGAATATTTCCAACTAGAATCAAGATAGCGGTCAACATTAAAGCTTGGGCGAAGGACTGTCCTAGAAACCACTTCAAAAAGGCTGTGTTATAAATTTCTAAAGATGCAACTTGTGTTGATGTTCCTGGGCCGCCCCCTGTTAAAACGTAGACCAAATCATATGTTCGAAATGCATCAATTACTCTTATCAATAAAACAACTAAAAGAGCCGTTTTTATTCTTGGCAAAATTATTTTTCTGATCAAGTGTCTATCTTTGGCTCCGTCAACAATAGCTGCTTCCATTACATCATTTGGTATTGATTGTATAGCAGCGTAGGTTACAATCATTATAAATGGCGTCCACATCCAAACATCAGCATATATTATTGAAGCTAAAGCAGTGATAGGGGTTGCCAGTAAATTTACATTTCGCGGCATGATTCCAAAATAACTTAGATAATAATTTACTATACCCAAATCTGTGTTAAATAAATACCACCAAAGGAAGCCAGTTACAACAGGTGGCATCATCAAAGGCAAAGATAGAAAGACTTGAATGTATTTGAAAGCTTTAGTCTTTATTACACTGAATAAAATTGCTGCTCCAACACCTATTAGCAATTGTAGTCCAACAGATACGATAACAAAAACAAATGTCACAAACATTGAATATTGAAAAAGAGGATCAATTACACTGTTATGGTAGTTTGACATTGCTGTAAAAACGTTATCAACGTTGAGACCAAAGTAGAAAGAACGAACAGAATAAAAACATGCAAATAGAAATGGGTAGATTCCAAAAAAAAGTATAAAAGCAAAGGCAGGAGCTAAAGAAAAAAATAAGAAGAGACGGGATTTCCCCGGCACTACGATTTCACCTATACGAACGAAGGATCAATCACAAGCCATTCGTTGAAGATTTTGTCAAGAGTTTCTTTTTCGTCTTGTTGACCTGTGAAACAGGCGTTTAAGTTTGCTGTAAGACTATCTTGCATAGCATCCCACTGTGGGTGCCTAGGTCTTGGCTTCTGCTTTTCTGCACCGGCTAGATTTCCGTTCTTCCAATATCTATCGTAAAAGTCTAGAGCTATTACATCTGGCTTTAGGTAGAAAGACTTCCTAGTTGGACAATATGGTGGCGCATTCTTTATATCGCACATAACTTCCTTTGAGGTTGTAAATTGCATCATTAACCATGCAGCGAGTTGATTTTTAGAGCTGGATGGTATAGTTAAAGCCGCTTGTCCGCAATGTGATATACCCATTCCCGGAGAAACGCCCCAAGCTAGTTCGCCTACAACCTTTGACCTCGCTGGGTCGTCATATACAACCATTATGGAATCGTTCCAGAATTCACCTGCTGTGCATAATCCTGAAGCAAAGCCCTCGAAGACATCATAAGCAGTCCAAGTCTTTGCTCCTGATGGTGCGTAAGTATCAGCTAATCGCTTCCAGTGTTTTAAGGTTTCTAAGGCCACTCCTGAACCTTTAACCAATAATTTTCCATTGGAATCAAAGATTTCTCCTCCGTGGTTAAAGTAGTAGCCCCAAAATTCCCATCCCGATTCTGGGTTACGTCCCAAACCTGTAGCTAAGCCGTAAAGGTTCTGATCTGGTTTTGTGTAAGCCTTTAATATTTCCTCATATTTATCGTAACTTATTGGGCTTGCTCCGATATTTGTGAAGCCAGCATCGTCCGCTCTCTTTTTATTATATGTGAAGAACATTAGAACGTGGTCCTGAGGCACACCATATAGCTTACCATTCCATATACAGTTATATTCTACGTCTAAATCGAAGAAGTCTTTAAAGTCCCATTGTGGATCGACAAGTTCTGGGTGCTGATTCCAAAGAGGTGTAAGTTCAGTTACCCAACCTGCTGAGACCAACTTCCCAATACGAGGGTAGTCCATATTAAATAAGTCGTATGTACCTGTTTTTGTGGCAAAATCTAAGAATGCCTTCTGTTCGTCAAAAGGATGTGCCGCATAAGTACCTTTTAAACCCACATTATATCGGGCTTTAGCCAATGCGCCACCGATTTTTTCATAACAAATAACTGAGTCAGTATCTTCACCGACTAACTGAAGAGTTAAGCCACTATATGGCTTAAAGGCCGCTTCATAGCCAGGCCATGCTGCTGGTGTGGTTGTTGGTGTGGTTGTTGTGGTTGTTGTCCCAGTGGTGGTTGTTGTCTCGGTCTTCGTGACGGTGTTAGTCACCGTTGTAGTCGCAGTTTCAGATGGCTTCGCCAGATAGCCGATCGCACCACCGACAATAAGACCGCCGGCAGCACCACCAACTATCTTCAACATATCCCTACGTGATTTATTTTCCGTCATATTTCCCTTGTAGCACATTTATATTAGACTTATTAATAAAGTTTTTTTAAAAAAAAATATAATTTTTAAACTAAAAAAAGTTTATTTAGTAAACGATAAATAATAAATTGTTTGAGTAAGATTTGTACAATTTGGGTAAACCATCACAAATACTTAGAAGTACAACGAAGAGAGTTAGTAAAAGGGATGCAAAAAAAGGTAATATTAGAGCTGCGAAGGCAGTTGCTGAAATGATTAAGACATCCTTAGGCCCTTATGGAATGAATAAAATGATAGTTGATGAATTTGGAGCGGTAACAATTACGAATGATGGTGCGACGATATTGGATAAGGTTGACGTGCAGCATCCTGCTGCCAAGGCCATGGTGGAGGTTGCCAAGGCCGTGGATAAAGAGGTCGGAGATGGCACTACCAC
>JARVJP010000003.1 GCA_029776065.1 Nitrososphaeria archaeon
TGGGCGGTATAACTTACCCTGTAATTTCAAACTACTTTTCTATAGTGACGGATGGCAATTTAGGTTTGGTGAATGATTTTAACACACCCTTTGTTTTTTCCCCTACAGGAAAATATTTTCTCGACTTGGATAGAACTTATGTAAAATTACAACATCCCACACCCGCGCATGCGCGTATAGTTTCGATTGAAGTCTATCTTCCTCATTTGTGGCATACTGGAATTTTATTCGAAACAATTTTCAAAAAGTATTAGCCTTTTATAAATTGAGCCAGCTCGATTCAAAAGTCAGCTTTTTATTTAGAAAAATTTAATTTTATTGGATGATGATTTTGCTCACACGCAAAATAAACGGAAGAGAGCGAGGCAGACATATTCTTTAGTCTATTGATAGTTCTAAAATGCAAGAACTTTGGGAGTGCGAGACTTGTGGTTCAATAGTTAGAAGGGATCAGATAGAAGGAAATTGTAGGACTTGCAACAATAAGACTTGCATTTACTGCCATAGAGTTTGTGATAGGTGCAAGAGGATATTTTGTATGCATCATGTTGAAGTTAAGGAAGTATGGAGGCAAGGAGTCATGAGTAGAATCTGCTTATGTGAGATATGTAGCAAGGTATGGTGATGTTATCTTACACTCTATGCATAACTTGTGGTAGATTGGTTCAAGGTGCAACTGGATTCTGTAGCTTTTGCTCTTCACCATTAACGAATTTCCTACATTCACGGAATCTTTACATGTTTGAGTTTCTCACTAGCTTGTTCTCCACTTACTCCCCAATTTTCCATCGGGACCTCATGAATCACGACTTTAACAGCTTCCGCAGGAATACCTATTTCGGTAAAGACTTTAGTTATACCTGCTATAACCTTCTTCTTAGCCTCATTTGAGAATCCCTTCCATACATTTACATGGATAATCGGCATGATTTGAGTTCTGTTCTATACCATATAATAGCTTTATTTCTCATGTTTGAGAAGGCTTCTGTAAGATTTATCCCATAGTTAAGAGATAGTCAAGAAGTTTGCCATTCTATCCTTTAACTACAACTACTCATGATGGTAAGAGGATAACTCTGACAATAGATGATTGGCTCCATATTAAGTTCAGACATCCTGAAGTTGGAGAAGATGCTAATAAATTGTTGCAAATATTTTCTAATCCTGATGAATTATACAAGGATGAAAGAGGAGGAATTCATGCATTAAAGAGAATAGATGAAGAACATTTCTTAGTAGTGATATATGAGTTAGAAAATATAGAAGGTTATATAAGGACAGCTTACTTGATTAATGGTAAGAGAAAAAGAAGGAGGTATGGAACATTATCCCTGAGACAATTCTAGACTTAGATGTTAAGAAGATATTATCAAGTATTGAAAATAAGTATCACATAAAGTTGCCAAGGAAAGTCATAGCTTTAGATTATGGTAAAAGAGGAGACCTTTACATTAGGTTCAAATATGTTGATAAGCCGATAGGTGAGCCTACAGAAGACGGTTTTGTGATATTCTTCTATGATGATAAAGATATAGTTGCTTTAGAGGTATTAGATTTAAAAGAGGTAGTTTGATTTCTTTACCTAATGCAGGGAAGAGTAACCAAGAAGTGCACAAAGTATTCTCCTCTATCTAAGAGTGCTCTCGCGCCTTCTAGAGCTCTATCTGCTAACCTTAACGAGGCTTTCACGAAATCTTTCGAATGTTCCATTGTCATATAACGCAATACCCTCCTTAGCAACCTCCTTAAGAAATGGTGAGCTTATTCTAGCATTACGTTTAAACTCTTTGCGAGATAGATAAACAAGAGTCGTAGCCGTTGAGTTCTTTAAATCAATCTCAGTAGCTATCTTACGAATCTTGTTGTAAGTTGCGCTTGTCTCATCCTTAGCAATGATCAGTATATCAATGTCGCTATCAACTCCTTTGTACTCTCTTCTTGCAGCAGAGCCATACAAGACTAGAGAATCGATAGAATCGCCTAACTCGGATTTGATTCTCTCCTTCAGCTCTTCTACAGTCTTCTTGTACTGTTTAGACTCGGCTAAAGACATTTCAACCAATCGTATGTTTGTTTTCCTTATATAAGTCATTTTTAAGTTTATTTTGTTGTTTTCATTTTTTATTCTACTTTTTAATCAATATCATCTGAGAAGGTAGTTTTGTCGTGTACCTTGCTTCCATGTCTCCCTTGTGCCCCATGAAGAACTGCACGTATGGATGACTTATTTTTCCATGAGACTCTGCTTGAATCATCTGTGTGTCGAATTAAGCTCTCAAAACATACGGCCTCCATGGAAACCGAACCCTTATGGCTTGGCGGACACATTCCATGATCTTGCTAGTTTCCACAAAGGCAGCCTTCTTCTTCGAAGAGTGGAAGACCCTTTAACCGCTATCACAGGGCTCTCAGGGGTCAAAACTTCCCCTTTAGCTATCCTTGATTCAAGATATGCCTTGAGATATTCGTATCCCTCTTGACATAGAAAAGTGAAGTACTTATGTTTAGCTTTGCTGAGGGGCGCCCTCACAACAATCATAGCAGGTATTTTGCTGAAAGTTAACTTTACCGTTTTCAACTATAAATATTGCTAGACTTGAACTAAATTTGTGGCGCCGCCGGTCGGACTTGAACCGACGACCAACTGGTCTCTGCGTGGATTAACAGCTTCAGCTTATATTATCAGCTGCTCTACCACGCTGAGCTACGGCGGCTGATCATTCAGCAAAAAGTTTACCCATAGCTTTAAGTTTTGCTTTTATATTGTTCCACAGTAAGGTGTTGGACAACCTCCAGAGTATTCAGGATCAGCACTAACATACTCTAAAGTTTCGCCTTTCTCCACACCAAGAACTGAGCCTAAGTATAAAACTTGCTCTTTCTTACTACCATACCTGTATACAGTTATTCCTTTACATCCTAGCTTATAAGCTAGAAGAAAAGCATTCCTTACATCCTCTACTGTAGCATTATTTGGTAAGTTAATAGTCTTAGATACTGCATTATCAGTATATTTTTGAAATGCTGCTTGCATCCTTACATGCCATTCAGGAGATATATCATGAGCAGTAACAAAAAGTCTCTTAACATCTTCTGGAATTCCATCAATCTCCTGAATAGAACCTTTCTTCGCTATCTCCATCATCAATTCAGTACTATAAAAACCTCTTTTCTTCGCTATCTCTTCAAAAATAGGGTTAACTTCTAAGAGTTTAGTCCCTTCCAAAACATTCCTTACAAAAGATACAGCGAATAAAGGTTCTATACCACTAGAGCAACCTGCAATTATGGAAATTGTACCTGTTGGAGCAATTGTAGTTAAAGTAGCATTACGAATCATTTTATAACCTCTTTTCTCCCATAAACTTCCTTCAAAGTTAGGAAAAGAACCTCTCTCTTCGGCTAATTCTACAGACTTTTGTATCGCTTCTTTTGAAATAAAACTCATTATCTTTTCAGCTGTTGTCAATGCATCCTTAGAGTCGTATGGTATGCCAAGCTTTATGAGCATATCTGCAAAGCCCATTACGCCTAATCCTATCTTTCTATTCGCTTTAGTGATACTTTCTATTTGAGGTAATGGATATTTATTAACATCTATTACA
>JARVJP010000001.1 GCA_029776065.1 Nitrososphaeria archaeon
CTAGTTATAGGAGCAACCAGGAACCTATACACTAAGGAGATAATTTGGACTAAACAAGTTAAGTAAGCGCTTAGGAGATCCTCTTTTTATGCATATTTCCGCTAACTCGTACAACTCATCTGAAAGAATGAGAAAAATTGTGAAGTTCAACAAGCAGAGGCAAAACGAGGATAACAATAATCTAATTTTAGAGAAAAGCAATCCGAGGGCTTCAGCCAGCATATCGCTTTTACGGAAAAGATTAGTTCCTCAGTATAATTTTAAGATAGTTGAGCTGGGATGCGGCAAAGGAAGTATATTGTTAACGATAGCTCAATCTCTTGGTGCCAAAGAAATTTATGGGGTCGATGTAAATGAAGAGGCTTTAGAGGAAGCGCAAGCTAAAGGGATTAAGGTCGCAAAGGTTGATTTGAATAAAGACCCCCTGCCTTTCCCAAGCAATTTTTTTGATATTGTGTTGATGCAGGAAGTGATTGAGCATTTAACAAACCCTGATAATGCGATTGAAGAAGCCTATCGCACTCTTAAACCAAAAGGTTATTTCCTAATATCTACGCCAAACCTTGCATGGTGGGTTAACAGATTAGCCCTTCTATTTGGCTACCAGCCTTATTGGACGGAGTGTAGCACCAGGTTTAATGTTGGAAAATTTCGGCGAAACGCTACTGAACCCTTAAGCGGTAACCTAAGACTATATACGCTTAAAGCCCTTCAAGAACTTGTCAGCATTCACGGATTTAACATCGTTAGCGCTAAGGGATTAACATATGATAACGTTCCATTCATCTTCAGGAAACTCGATCAACTTCTTTCCAAAAAGCCAAGTCTCTCACAAATAATCCTTTTGTTAGCACAGAAATGAAGAGTGTTGCGAGTTTTGTTATCTTTTCATCAGAGGCATGGAGGAAACTGCTGAGGTATTAATCAAGCATATGACTTTAAGGGTGATGGTATATCAGTAATTTGATAAAGAAAAGTTTGGCTGTTCTCATTCCAAGCTATGACAGGCCAGAAGTGCTTGACAAAACATTGGATAGTTGGCTTAAATTGAATATAGTGAATAAAGTATTACTCGTGGTCGAGGCTTCATCAGAAGAAGTGCTCGAGAAGTACCAAAGAGTTATTGAAAAATACAACAAAGGCAGAATCATTTACAAGCTTTCGCTCGAAAGGTTGGGGTCCGTTAAAGCAAGAAACTCTCTCTTAGATATGGCCAAAGGACAAGCTTTCCAATATGTGGTGATGGCTGATGATGACTACATCTTACCTCACGAGAGTTCGTTGCTGAGAATGGCCAAATGGTTAGATCTCCTCAGCGATGTTGGTGCAGTTGGGGGTAAGATTGTCGTAGCTGGATGGAGAGAGGATCCCGATTTCTTTTTGAATCTACCATTTAACTTAGCTGATAACCTCTCAAGGCTACTCGGCTACGTGTTCCTCGATGTTAAGCATGGGCCGAGAGAGGCAGAGTTTCTCCCTCCTTTCTTTATGATAAGGGGAGAGATTATCAATAAAGGCGTTAGATATGACGAAGCCTTTGATACACCGACAGGTTTTAGGGAGGAGAGCGACTTTCAGCAACAAATTAAGCGAATGAAATTTCGCCTGCTGTTGGAACCCAGCTCCTACGTCATTCACCTTGCGGCTCAAAGTGGTGGTAATAGGCCCAAGATGAGTATAGGGGAAAGGATGTATTGGAAGATCAGAAACCATGTGATTTTCATCTGCAAATGGAACCGTTCCACTCTGAAAAGGGTGTGGTATATGCTTGTATCAGCATTAATTCTGCTAGTATACAGGCCATGGCAAATCTCCTGGATATTTCGAGGTCTTCGAGACGGGTTATACGCCTTTAGTAAATCCACGTTAGTAAATAAACAATGAGGATATTTCACATTCACCACTCTTATTATCCAGTTGTAGGTGGCATGGAAAGAGTTATCAAAAGGATAGCAGAGGAGCAAGCTAAACTAGGCCACGAAGTGCATGTGATCACGAGTTATAGTTCGGCTAAAGATAGTCCCGTTGAAGAGGAGCTAAATAATGTTTACATACATAGAGTTAAAGGTTTGAAATTGCATTACCCCGACCTTACGATCCCTACAGATTTCAATGAGGATTTGCTAAGAGAGGTTGATGTTGTTCATGCTCATAGCCAAAATTCGCTATTCAACATAAGTATTGCTAAGAGAGCTAAGATTCTAGGAGCTAAAGTAGCTATTCACTTTATGGCTGTTGATGCTTTCAGAGATCATCCAAGCATCCTAATAAGGGTCTTTGGGCCAACATATGGTAAATGGACGGTGAAAGAGGCGTTAAAGATAGCGGATTTAAAACTAGTCAAAAGTTTTAGAGATATGATGATTCTTAGAAATAAGTTCAAAGTCAAAGCCAACGATTTACACTATGTCCCTGATGGTATAGATGAGGAGCAGTTAACAATGCCAACTTTAGAAAGCGAATTCAGGAAGAAGTATAATTTAAATGAAGATATAGTACTATTCATAGGCAGACTTCACCCATTGAAAGGTATAGAAGTACTTTTGAAAGCTATACCATATGTAATCAAAGAAAAACGGGATATAAAGTTTGTATTCATAGGCCCAGGCAATCCCAAACGCTATATAGGAGCTGCGAATAAGCTGGGCATTAGTGATAGAGTTTTATTCCTAGGATTTGTAGATGAGAGCACTAAGATAGGCGCCATAGACTCATCAGCATGCTTAGTGCTACCAAGCATATGTGATTATGTAGAGGTATATTCTTTGGTAATTAGCGAGGCTTGGGCTAGAGGTAAACCTGTGGTGGCCTCCAATGTTGGAGAAATACCTTACAGAGTTAAGCATATGGTTAACGGAATCTTAGTTCCCCCTAAGGATCCTAAGGCTTTAGCTGAAGCAATACTAAAACTGCTAGAAGATAGAACATTGGGTGCAAAAATAGGTCTTGAAGGTAAAAAAGAGCTGAAAACATATAGTGAGGTAGCATTTGCACTAATAAATATCTATAAAGGGGGTTTAATGTCATGAAACCTAGAACCGCCCTCATAACTGGTGGAGCTGGCTTTATAGGTAGTCACTTAGTAGATAGGCTTGTCTCGAATGGCTGGTATGTTAAGGTTGTTGATAACTTCAGCAGTGGTAGACCTGAGAACATTGAGCACCATAGAAGTAGCTTG
>JARVJP010000014.1 GCA_029776065.1 Nitrososphaeria archaeon
CTCGTCACAGCCAGTATAAGTGTTCTAGGAAATGCTTCTAGAATATCTTGAGCTACAGGGCGCCCAGTTCTAATATTATTACCTAAATCACCTTGCAAAAGCCTCGTTAAAAACTTAAAATATTGAACATAGATAGGTTGATCTAAACCAAGTTCCCTACGCGCAGCCTCAATCTTCTCTGGTGAGACATTAGGATCAACACCGATTCGGATCAATATAGGGTCACCTGGCGTGTTAACCATTATTACGAAGACTATTATTGAGACCCCAAGGAAGACGGGTATAACTAATGCAACTCTCTTAACTATGTATGCCAGCATATTTTCCGCAGCTGGATGTTGTTGTTCTTATATTAAAGTTATCTAATAATTCAGCGTGATTTGTTATCTCTTCTCTTCAAGAATTTGAATTAAATTTAACTTTTTGATATGATTATTTTAAGCTTGGTTACTACCATAATAGATTATCATGACATCACCTTTAAATAACTGGTGAGAAAAGATAGCATTACCTTGATGAACAAAGGTGTCTCTTCTACACAAATATCTCTAGCTGTTATAGCTATCGTTGTAATCATCGCAGCTGCTGCAGTAGCTTCAGTATCCTTGCAACCTCCCCTCACAACGACTATAACTAAGACTGAAACAAGAACTGTAACACAGACCGCAACAGTAGAAAAAACGGTAACTATCACTTCAGCCACTACAGAGGTTAAAACTGAGACATCAGTAGTCACGACTACACCCCAACCTACTGGAAGGTATGGCGGGACATTAGTTGTAGGCGCCGAAAAACAAGAAGATACTCTTGACCCTCTAAACTCACTGTTAGGACCATTTGCGGGAACAGCGATAAATAGCATCTTTGAGTCACTTGTATACTATGGTCCAGGCGGTAAAATTGTACCAGGATTAGCAACTTCTTGGAAAGCGGAAAGTGACTTGGTGTGGGTCTTCACATTAAGGCAAGGTGTAAAGTTCCAGGACGGTACACCATTCGATGCAGATGCAGTTAAGGCTAATTTTGATAGACACATACAAAATCCTAATGCAGTCAAATCTATAGCTTTTCTTCTTGATAGTGTCAATGTTAGAGACAAATATACCGTAGAGTTTAGGCTCAATCCAAATGGACCCTTTGCAGAATTCCTCTACTACTTGGCTTCAGATGTTCATGGTGTTATTCCATCGCCTACTGCGGTACAAAAATGGGGCAAAGACTTTGGAAGACATCCTGTTGGCACAGGCCCTTTCAAGTTTGTTGAATGGGTAGATAATGACCACTTAACACTTGAGGCTAATGAAGACTACTGGGGTGGAAGGCCTTATCTAGACAGAATTATTATACGCATTATACCTGAGCATTCGGTAAGAATATTGGCTCTTAGAACTGGCGAAATACACCTTACAGATATACCGGCCCAATACGTCAACACAGCCAATCAAAGCGGTGTCATTGTTAAAAGCGGTGGTGCAACTAGGCTTTTTGTAATCAGTATTAACAATAATCCTGAGAAAGGTAACCCTGTCTTCCAGAACGTAAAGGTCAGGCAGGCGCTTAGCTATGCTGTTAACAGAGCAGCGCTCATACAAGCTGTGGAACTAGGTTACGGTATCCCAGCTATAGGTACCCTCATTCCAGGCTTAAATGATCCGTGGTATAATCCTAACATTAAGGGATATCCGCCGACTGGAGATGTAGCTAAGGCAAAGCAGCTACTTGCTGAGGCAGGTTATCCTAATGGTATAGATATGGAGATTGAAGTAGCAGGAGTATTCGCCAATGGTCTTAATATAGCAACAATCTTACAGCAGCAACTTGCTCAAGCTAATATCCGTGTGAAGATTAAGAATGTTGACTTTTCTATATTCGTAGAAGACCTTTTCAGCAAGAGAAACTACGACACTGCTATACATGATGAGGCAAACCCGTCGCCTTACGCGCTATGGCAAACCTTCCTACACCCCAAAGGCTGGAATCTATGTAACATAAACGATACTGAAATCAACACGTTAATAGAGCAGCTAGGTAAGACTACAGACTTCCAGAAGAGAAAAGAAATAGCAGATAAATTAACACAACTAGAAATCGAAAAAGCTTATCAAGTCTATCTGTACTACGTTCCAAGACTGCAAGGCTGGTCTGAAAAACTCAAAGGCTATACGGTAACGGAGCCCCAATACTGGGGTTCAATCATAGTAAACAAAGCTCTCTCCAGGAATCCATGGCTTGAACCGTAAATCACACCATTTGCTGGCAACGCTAAGTAGCGTTGCCAGTCCTTTTTTCAAATAAAGGTATTTGTTTGTTAGATTAGCCAGACCCCGTTTTCTATTAAGATTTTGTTATCGAGCATTACGTTAGGTTTTGGAATTACAAAATCTGTGTGGAAGTCTGTTTTTACTTTTCCTCCTAGGAAGAAGTTGCTGCCGATTCCTATGTGGATTGTGCCCTTTATCTTCTCTGCTTCTAATACGTTGTCTGCTCTTTTTGCGTTTGGGTTTGTGCCTATGCCGAATTCAGCGATGTTTCGCCTCGATGTGTATGGCTCTTGCTGTTC
>JARVJP010000008.1 GCA_029776065.1 Nitrososphaeria archaeon
ATTGTGTCGGTAACTCAATAGCAGAGATTTCAGTGGAAGAACCTTGTGATTCAAAGTTGCTTTCTAAGTTGATTCTTTCAAAGTCTAGCATATCCGATCTAGCCAACCTCTCAATCCACTTGTTAGCCTTCTCATTGAGGACAGACAGAGCAGTCACCTTACTTTTTTCTTCTAGATGTTCTTGTAAGGTGTAAAGTGCATTTGCCCAATAATAGGCACTATGAAGGTTCAGATCCTCCGTCTTTGAATAAAGGAACTTTAGTGTTTTGTTCTTATTGGGTATTTTCTCTCCAAGTAGCTTCAATGAGGCTAAAGCGTAGTAAGTGTCGTCAATTGACGATTCAAATATGTCCTCGTATTGATAAAAGAGGTAACCTCCGTCTTCACCCTGCCGGCTTTTGATATAAGCGACAATATTAGGTATAACCTTTGATGGGATCTTAATCATATATTAGTAAACTCCCCCTCTCAAAACCTTACCTGCTAATTCTTTAGCAGAAGCCTCTTTAAAGGTTGGGCTTTCATTTGCATCCCAAGCCGATTTACTGATGAACGACTTCAAGTTACGGTTCAGTTCCTCTAATTTGTCTAATTGTATTTTAAGCAGAAGCTCTTTGTGTTCGTACTTAATTTTACCAGAAACAGATCGGAAATGGTTTAGACATAGAATAGAGGGTGACGCTTTGTAGACTTCTAATAATTCAGCTTCAAGCCATGAAATTAAAGAAGCCAAATAATTTTCTTCTGACTCAGCTATAAGTTTGCATAATATGCATTTATCGCCCCAAAATTTGTCATCATTTTCTGCACGGATCAACTTCCCAATTTGTGATTCTAAGACGTCTTGCATAATTATTGAAATCCCTAGTCCATCTAGACCAGGATGATTGTTTGAGTACGAGAATATGTCCCATAAATGCCTTCTACAAAATCCATCATTTCTTATTTTCTCTCTTGTATTTGGGTCGGTCACGTGCTCATATAACAAGTTATCGATCCATCTCTCCTTTCCCTTGTTTAAAAGAAAGCAAATAGGGCAGTCTTCCTTCAAGATGGCGTCTTTTAAAAGTACATAGAAGATATCTTTACTCTTTTTTGGTTCCCAAGCCTCCAATATATTCACCTAAATTTTTGATAGGCGTCATTATCCAACTTGCTGCTGGCGGTTTAGGCTTGAGACCTAGGTGGACGCCATCGCCTCTTCGCTCCCAGATATCATAGGGTTCAGAAATAAACATTTCTAGAACATATAATGCCCTTCTAAGGATTAGAGTAGGAATGTTTAATGTTAAAATTTGTGAACTAATAGTTAAATACTAAGTAAAATACTCCTTTCTTGAATCATTTGAGTGTGAGAACTTCTGGAAAACAAAAACGATAGTGCTATGGTAGATAAGCAACAACGTTCAAGGAAGAACTTGATATATACGATTATGGAGGTACTATATGCGCCTCATAAGGCGTTCAAGGAGATCGTTCAGGAGCCAAAGTACATCGGATTGATTTTGATACTTGTTCTTTTTATAGCTACAAGCACTATGTACGGCTACACTATCCTATCAAAAAGCTACGTTGAAAAGATTCTTCCTAACGTTGATCCATCAATAGGGCAGTTCGATACATGGACTGAGAATTCAACCATGTGGTCCTCACCGCAAAGAGCAGAAATCACAGAGGACTTCAACGACTTCATAAATGGCAGCTACTATGGCAACAGGAGCATTGTGTTCTCGGTGCCAAAAAGTTCCAAGATATCCATGACGCTAATGGAAATAGGGCCTGTGAACTGTTCTGGCCCTGAGGGCTATAAGAACTTGTCGCTGAGGATAAAGATCGTCGATCCAAAGATCGTGCCATCAACAGCATCAATCTACCTATTTTCAGGAAAGGGTTCCAACTACTTCTACTACAATCTAACTGATTCCTTATCACGTAGCACAGCCGGTGCCTGGATCAACCTTACGATCCCTCTTGCAACCGAAAATTGGGTTAAAAGTAACGGCGATTGGAGTAACATCACAGGAGTCGGTCTAGCATTTGACTGGCCTAAAGACTATAACATTTCCGTGCTTGTTGACGGCCTCTACTTCCGAGGGATCTTCAAAACTCCAATTGAAATCGATGCTACAGGATACTTACTAAGCTATTCAGTGTCCAGCCTTCTACAGTTTACTATCCTATGGTTTTCTATAAGTGGCATCATCTTCATCGTTCTGAGAATCTTTAGAGTGGCGACGGTGTGGAAGCCAATACTTGTCTCAGTCGGTTCCGCACTAATAATACTCTCTGTGCAGGCATTAGTAAACATGGTCGCTGTCTTATTGACGTTGGCAAACATATACTATCCACTAGAATATTTTGGGGGAACTATGACAGAAATGATAGCTGTTGCTACTAAAATGAGCGAACAAGCATCGCTCTTTTTAACCGTCAGAAGTTACATAGAAATAGCGATATACACATGGATCACACTACTATGCACAATCGCCAACCGCCTGCTGACACAGCTTTCGTGGACAAAAAGTTTTCTAGCAAGCGCGGTAGCACTATTCTTCGCCCACATAATCAATACGCTCTTTGTACTTTTATAAAAAGTTGGGACAAATATTAAATGGAGTGTTAAATTGATATAAGTATTGGTAAAAGCTCATTAGGCATCTAAGTTTAAATGGATCGTTTTTTCCTATTACTGGGTAGACACATATCCCATAATCTTACAGTACTATGACCATAATACAACTGAAGACTGTAAAAAGCTAGAAAGTTGCATTTAGAGTTAGGCTAACGCAAAAGGATTTTTAATTATCGGATTAAATGCCTATTTCTATTCTTTGAATAACAACTATTTGGGAATGATGCTAATAACATCTCCTTTTTTCAGATATTCCACACCATGCCTTTTACGATTTTGACTTGATTGCTATTTATGGAACAATGGACTTGATATTATCAGATCTGCTGTTGCCCTGTTACAGGCTGTTGGGATGTTATATAAAACAGATATTCTAAGAAGTGCTTTAACGTCTACATCGTGTGGAAGGGGTGTTAGAGGGTCCCAAAAGAAGATCAGGTAATCTAATTTCCCATTAGATATCATAGCGCCTAGTTCCATATCTCCGCCATGTGAACCGTCCTTAAGTAAAGTCACATTTAATCCTGTTTTCTCAATTATCTTACGCCCTGTATGGCCTGTGGCATACAAGTTATGTTGGGCCAAAGTTCCTTTGTTAAAATCAACCCATTCTACAAGGTCTTCTTTTTTATTATCATGCGCTACTAAAGCAATTGATTTCTTCATGTTATCGTCTTTTTTACTTGAAGGTTTCTAGGCTTAAACCTTTCCATTATAATTAGGGAATCGTAGTGCGACACCCTAATGTTATTTATCTACAAACACCTCATGCCATTGCAAACTATTCAGTCATAGTTGACAACTTAGAAAACAATGGCAAAATAATTAGCATAGATCCGATAACAATCACTGTTGTAACCGCTAAAAACTGTTCGCTGACTATACCCTTGGCAACTGCTTCTCTTGCAATTATAAAGGACATTTCTGCCCTTATAGCGAGTCCTATCACCGACGTGAGAAGGATTCTTTGTCTTAGACCGCCTAACAATCCACCTAGAACACCACCAAAGAGTCTAGCACCGATCGCAAAGACCAATATAGCAAGTGACACTGGAAAAATATTGAGCACATCGTATGGATTTATGCTTAAGCCAATAGTAGTAAAGAAAATGGTCGCAAATACCTCCTTCATCATATAAAGCCTGTGACCCACCTTTTCCCCTATCTTTTTATAAGGGATTATTGCGCCCATTATGAACGCCCCGGTTATAGCTGCAAGGCCCACCTGTGTTGCTGCGAAAGCTAATATTAACCCAAAACCTAGAAGTATTGAAAAAAGAACTTCTTCTGATAATGTTTTACCGAATCGGTAGATCGCCTTTGGTAGAATTTTACTTCCAAGATATATAGATAAAAGAATAAATAAGGTAGATTCAAGGCTTAGCCAGAACATGTCACCTATTTGCCATGATTCTTTTGAAATAGCCCCTAGTGCAATGGATATTAATAGGACTCCTTCTACGTCGTCAACTACACATGCGGTTAGTAGGGTTGAACCAAATTTTGTCTGCACCTTTGCTTGAGAGTTCAAAACCTGTGCTATCACACTGGTCCCACTTGGAGCGATAACAACACCCAAGAGGAAGGCTGCTTTCTCACCCCACCCTAAAGCTAAACCTAGTGCGTAACCTGCTATTATGGAGGAGATTACTCCGATGGTCGTTAGTAGAAAGGCTCTTTTCCCAGACCCCCAAAAAGATTCTGCGTCAAACTCTAATCCTGTAGTGAAGAGAATTAAAACCGAGCCTAAAATTGCAAGCGTGTTGATCACGTTAAGGTCGTTGACGAATCCAAGGCCACCAGGCCCTCCGAGAAAGATCCCGACCAATATGGCTCCTATGAGGCCTGGCAGTCTGATACGTTTGAAGATCTCAATAGCTATGGAGGAGACGACTATCAACAACCCTATCTCATATAAAAGTACAAGGGAGGGTTCTACCATGATTTCTCTTTACCGCAAATGGTAGGTGCTTCTTATAAATAAGCTCGCTGTAATCAAGTGATCTGAGTTAAATTCATGTTCCTTCTAGACCGCCTCAATAGTTGAAGGAGGCTTTGTCGCTATATTGTATGTAACACTGACCACACCTTGGACTTCCGATGTCAACCTACTGGCTAAACGAAAGAGAATGTTGTAAGGGATCTTTGTAGGAGTGGCTGTTTTAGCGTCTACACTATCCCAGCATCTGACCTCGACCTGGAGGCCAAATTCTCTCTTTCCACTTCTTAAGCCTGTCACCTTGTCTGAATGTAGAATGGCGAGGCATTGGAAGGCTTTTATGCCTTGCAACTCTTCTTCCACAATATTCGTAGCTTTTCTAACTATTTCAACCCTTTCTGGTGTTACTTCCCCTATTATTCTCGCAGCCAGTGCAGGTCCTGGAAAGGGGGGTCTAGCATATATGCTCTTTGGCAACCCGAGGTATTTTGCTATCTTTCTCACAGCGGGTTTCCTTAACTGGATTATTGGCTCTATGACTTTGTATCCAAATTCTTTTTCTGTGTTGATGCCTAGTTGTTCTAACACATTATGTTGTCTCTTTATCTTAGCCACCGTTTCCTCAATATCTGTGTAGTTGGTTCCTTGCAGGAGGAATTTTATTCCACTGTCTTTAACGATCTTCCCAAACACTCTTTTGTAGAAGGTTTGGGTTATAGCCTCCCTCTTAATCTCAGGGTCTTCAATACTCTTCAAAGCTTCGAAAAACTCTTTCTTAGCATCTACAAGCTCTACTTTGACGCCTAACTTCTTGAATGTATTCACAACATTTGTTGGTTCACCCTCTCGCATTAACCCATTCTCTATAAAGTAAGTCTCCAACCTATCACCTATGGCTCTATGCGCTAACATGGTTACAACAGACGAGTCAACTCCACCAGATAACGCGTTGATTGCCCTGTTCTTTCCAATAATCTCCCTAAGCTCTGCAACCTTCTCTTCAATGAACTTTTTTGGGTCTAACTCTTCTAACTTTATTTCTTGAATCTCCACAATTAGGGTTCGTCATAGATTTACTTATATTTCTTTACCTTTAGTTCTTGGAAAAGTTAACGTGCAGGTTTTATACGCTATGTGTGAAGTAATCGCGTCTTCCTCCATCGATCACTATTACTTGCCCTGTAATAAAACTTGATTTGTCCGAAGCCAGGAAAACAGCTAAGTTAGCTACTTCTTCAGCTGTGCCGACTCTCCTTAGAGCAGTGTTTGTTTTGACTCTTTCAAACAGCTCCTTAAGACTTTCTTCACTTCTGTCACGTAGTAGGTCTGTGTCGATGTAGCCAGGCGCTATAGCATTGACATTAATATTGAACTCACCCAGTTCGTCAGCAAGCTTCTTCGTTAGCATAATAACCGCTGCTTTGGAGACCTCGTAAGCTATAGACCTTTTACCTGATATCCCAATCCCTGCGATCGAGGAAATGTTGATTACCTTACCATACCTTTGCTTTATCATATAAGGTGCCACTGCTTGCACACAGTACTGTATCCCATATAGATTGATTCCCATCAACCTTTCCCATTGCTCTTTCTCTGCTTCCAGCACGCCTCTCGTCTTCCAGAAAACGCCTGCATTGTTAACCAGTATATCTATTCGACCAAACTCTTTGATCACCATTCCAACCATTTCGTTTACCGCTTCTTGTTTAGAAACATCTACTTGAATAGCTAGTGCCCTCCTTCCCTCTTTATTAATGAGGTTAACAACTTCATCTGCTTTATCCTTTCTAACAGAATAGTTGATAGCAACATTCGCACCCTCCTTTGCAAGGCCCAGCGCAATTGCTCTACCAATTCCACGGCTCCCACCTGTAACTAAAGCAATCTTATTAAAAAGACTCATATTTCAAGATAACTCTAAGCATTTACTTAAACTTTAAAGGATTTCTTTTTACTTGAATGCTCTTAACTTGTCATCTTTACCTTTTAATAATTTAGCTTGCTTTTTATGTAGTCTGCGTATTCCCTAAACCTTTCCAAAGTGAATTCAACGTGAACGTTATGGTCTACGGTAGGTATGTACCCGCCCATTTCTTTTAGGATGGGGACTTTGGAGTCAACTTCTCTCCTCATCCTTTCACCGCCTTCGGCAAGCTCCCTCTTATCTAAATTACCTAGAAGGAAGAACTTGTTCCCATACTTCCTTTTTACGTCGATGGCGTTCATCCCGGCGTTAACTTCAAGTGGCCATAATCCGTTTATTCCTGCTTCTGATATCAATTCTAGTAGGGCATGTATGTTTCCGTCGCTGTCCATCATAATACGTTTGATCTTGTTCTTTCTAAAAAATGAAGTTACGTTCTTATAGTGTGAGAGGAGGAATTCTCTGTATATCCTTGGAGAGATGCATGGGCCGTTCTTTTCAGCGAGGTCTTCCCACCAGTATATCAAGTCGATTCTGTCCTGGAGTGTCTCGATTACGTCCCTTAGCGTCTCTATTGTAAAGTATTCCCAGTGTGAGACCATATCCCTCATAAGCTCAGGGTCCTTGTAGAACATGGAGACGAAGGTAGGTATGCCCATCAATTCGGCACCAAACCCGTAGAAGCCTGGAATGTTTATACAGGTCGTGCCTTTGGTGTGCTTCTCATAATCTTCAATATAAGCAGATTCGTCCCAGTCTTTTGGGTACCTACATGGGGTATGTGGGTCAAGTCTTTTCTTATAGTCTTGCCAGGTTTTTGGGTCTTTGACTGGGAAGTCAAGAAACATGGGCATGTTGTACCATACGTACTTAGACTTTTTGAAACGCCTAGCAATGGAGCCCTGCCCCATGACAAAGTCGACGTATCTTTCCGTCTCCGCTATTGCTCTAATCTTATACCTTGGGATAGGGCCTAGATCGATTGGGAAGACCAAACTTTGGAAGTTGGAGATGCCAAAATAAGAGTAGAGATCGAACCCCTTTAGCCTAGGCCAGCTGACAATCGATATATTTCCTTCCCGCATTACCCACTCTATTGACGCGGTTTTATCTGCTGGCAGTCCTTGGGTAAGCCAGCCGATGATTCCTTCATCATAAAACTTCTCACACCAAGGGAGTACATCGGGCTTCTTGAAGTCCATAACAGCTTTAATTCTTTCTCTTCCAGTCATCATCGTTAACTCGTATAATAGTCGATGTTTAATATAATAAATGTATCTGATGGGCTAAATAGAAATTTTGGAGAAGTCTTTAAACTTTTTAGTAAAAGTGTGAGAAGTTGATTTCGTACGAAAATTAACATAGTCCAGATTAGTTGATCAAGTTTTTCTTTTAAAGAAGTTGATAATAAATATAGGTAACAGTAGAAGTTGTCTAACTATGGCTATCCATTGAACAGGGCTATTAACTGACCATGGATTCCCAAAGTTGAACGTAGGAGAAAACCACCAAAAAATTATCATCACGTTCAATAGGTTTGATGTTATAAAGAGCATGTAGTTTGAAGGGTATAATGCGAAGAATGGTAGCAAAAGTATCATATATTGAGGAGGAAACTTGTATGAGACTAAAACAAACCCGAGAAGTGCTAGAAATGAGGATTCAAACAAGCTGAATTTTCTCTTCTTCCAGAATAGAATCAGACATACGATCCAAAAGTATAGCATACCTGAAACAGATCGATAATATGTTGGGATTAGGTTTAACCAGCTGTCCTCAACAACCCAGCTGAGTTGATACGTATACGGGTAAATAAAACCTTCAAAGTTCATTATCATAAAGTAGGCGTTTGTAGAAAGCCATGATAAGGAAGAGGTTAAGATAAATAGAAGCCTATCTCTTTGCTTAGAATATTCTTTTATAATAAATGGCGCGCAAACTAGAGGAATAAGCCTGGCGGAGACCGATAATCCCATAAATAATCCTGATTGGAGCGCTTTTCCTTTAACGGCGTAAAAGAGGGAGAGGAGGAGGAACATTATGCCCAACCAGTCAAAACTGTAGACTGAAAAGAAAATGAACGATGGTGCGAAGATCATATAATAAGCGATTGAATCGAATGATTTACCCGATTCCTTAAGCATTTCATAGATTACATATAAGCTCACTAACATCGAAAAATAGGAAACCAAACTTATGATATAATAGTAAGTATATAGTTCTCGCCAAATCGAAGCCACATAAATTAAGATTCCAGAGAGAGCTGGGTATTCTAAATTATAATCGATATAAGGGATCATTTTATCGTAGAGATGTATCCTTGTCCAGATTATGTCAACTATATCTGTATAAAAATTTGGTATACCCATTGGATAATGTAACCAGAAACCAACTATAAATATAATAGTGGCTAAATAAGCCATATGACGGAATTTAATGCCACTATCACCTTCTTGCATCTTATAAATTAATTCACACCACTTTCTGATAAGTCTTATTGCTCTTGATAAATAGTTTTGTCCGAACGACTAATAACATAATCTCTGAGATAAATCCATGGCGTACAAAATTGTAAAGCAAGGTTTGTTTTCAAAGCGTTATTTATAAACCTAAGTTACCAACACTCTAACTAGATCCGATGGGACGGCTATTAACGAAGTTTATTGGGGCTCTATTGTGGCTGGTGGTTTACTAGATACGCAGTAGCTGACAGAAGCAACGTCTTTTACCTCGTTTGTTATTCTTTGACTTATTTGCTCTAACAACTTCGATGGTAACTTAGCCCAGTCAGCAGTCATCCCATCTCTTGATGTGACGACTTTAACAGTGACCATGTACCCATACATCCTAGTATCACCTACTACTGCAACTGCTTTATCATCACCTACATACGCAAACGCCTGCCAGACCTTGCCATAATATCCCGCTTTTTTGAGCTCTTCCTCAACAATTGCACTCGCTTCTCTACTAACTCTCAGCTTTTCTTCATTAACTTCGCCAATTATCCTAGCAGATAGGCCAGGGCCTGGAAAAGGGTGTCTTTTAACAATTGAATCGGGTAGACCAAGCTTAGACGCGATCCTTCTGACTTCGTCTTTATACATGTATCTAAGGGGTTCTATTAGCTTATACGGTAGTTTAGAGGGCAAGCCTCCCACGTTATGGTGGCTTTTTATGGTTGCAGCCGGGCTACCTGCCTTCGCACTCTCTATTACGTCAGGGTAAAGTGTTCCCTGAGCCAGGTATGCGAATGGCCCGTGCTTCGCTGCGACTTCATCAAATACTTCCAAAAAGGTTTCACCCACCACCTTCCTTTTAGTCTCTGGGTCGGCAACGTTTTTTAGACATTTAAGAAACCTTTCCGAGGCGTCAACGTATACAATATTTAGACCTAGCTTGTTAAGTGACTTTATCACTGATTCAGGTTCCCCTTTTCTGAGCAGTCCGTTATTGACGAAGACGCATACAAGGCTGTCTTTAGCCACCTTTTTAACCAAGACAGCTGTAACTGTAGAATCTAATCCGCCGCTAACTGCGCAAACCACCTTACCACCATTATACTCTTTTTTAATTTCTTCAATAGCTTGGAATATAAAGTTCGAGGCCTTCCAGTTAGGTTTGCAACCGCAAACTTTGTAAAGAAAATTCTTTAAGATCTTTTTTCCTTCAACTGTGTGAACAACTTCTGGGTGGAACTGTACACCATATATCTTTCTTTTAGGGTTGTAGAAAGCTGCGAACTTGCTGTGCTGTGTTATAGCTAGGTTTATGAAACCTTTAGGAAGCTTTTCCACCTGATCGCCATGGCTCATCCAGACTATTGTCTCCTTTCCCACACCTTTGAAGAGTCGATCTTCTTTTTTGATAATGAGTTTTATCCGCCCGTATTCGCGGTAGTCTGCTTTAGAGACGACCCCATCAAACTGGGCTGCTATAAGTTGATGGCCATAGCATATACCTAGAATTGGAATATTAAGAGAGTACACGCTCGCGTCTATTTTTGGTGCATTCTCATCATAAATACTAGAAGGTCCTCCAGAGAAGATGATTCCTTTCAAGTTTAGAAGGTCTTTAAGAGTGTAAGGTGCCTTATCCCATGCTATAACCTCACTGTATACTTTGAGTTCTCTGATTCTTCTACTTATCAAGTGTGCGTATTGACCCCCAAAATCTACTACAGCAACTGTGTCGTACGATACCATACTTAGGTTAATGGCAAAAAAGAGCTTATATTAACTTTTTAATCGGTGCAAAAGTAGACTTCTTTTTTGTTATTAATCGTTTGGCCTAACAATTTCTAAGATTTTTTGGAACAAGATATCTGCTTTCCTTTTGTCGTCATCAAGTGCTCGGCCTTTAGTTAATATAGTCGGATCTACTACAGTCATGCCACATTCTGCGAGCTTCTTCTTTAAGAGTTCAATGATATTGCTTCCCCAGCTAAAGTTAGCAAAGATTCCAAAGGGTTTTGACCGTACACCCTTTATCCTTATATACTCTAGCATGTTTGTAATAAGTGGAAAGATCGATCCCTCATATGTTGGAGTGCCAATTAATACAGCCTTCGCATCTATTAGATCAGTTAGCACGTAGCTCGGATGTGTTCTAGATAAATCAAATGACTTAACTAATATGTTTTTAGCCTTAAAATTCTCTTCAAAGTATTCTGCGAGCTCCTTCGTGTGCTCATACATGCTTCCATATATTATCAAAACTTTGTTTTCGTCTCTATCTGAACTCCATTCTAAGTATTTTTTTATTGGGTAGCTTGGGTCCTTCCTATAGACTGGTCCGTGTGTGGTGCATAAGGTTTTGATTGGAAGATTTTTTATCTTCTCTCCTGCTTTAATTACAAACTTGGAGTAATGTGAAACTATGTCTGCGAAGTATCTCTTCATCTCCATGTTTGGAAGGTCGATTTCGTCATCAAAGAGCTTCCCATTTAAAGCACCGAAGGTACCGAAGGCGTCACCGGAAAATAGAATCTTATCTTCTATGATGTAAGTGGAGATGGTTTCAGGCCAGTGAAGCCAAGGTGTTAAAAAGAACTTTAGAGTGCATCCCCCTAGTTGTAGGGTTTCACCATCGTTTACTTGAATGCTTTCAAATTTTTGAGTGTAATATGCCTTTGCAATGTTAATGGCTAGCCGGGATCCTACCACTCTAGCATTAGGCGCTAACTGTAAAATTTGGTCTAAGGCACCACTATGGTCTGGCTCTAAATGGTTTAATACAATGTAGTCGATACTTGATGGTTCTATAACCTCTTTGATGTTTGTTATAAAGTTCTTCGCATAGTACTTGTCGACTGTATCGATTAACGCAATCTTCTCTTTGCCTTTTACAATATATGAGTTGTAAGAAACACCGTTTGGTATAGGCCATAAGCCTTCGAATAAAATGTCCCTGTAGTCGTCCACCCCCACCCAATAGACTCCATCTGATATCGTCTTCGAAGCCATTTCGAATCACATTCTTGTTGTAACGCTTAGATATAAGACTTTAGAAACCATTAACACGTACCTTTTGTATAAAATTTTTATCTTTTTAAAAGATATTTATACTAGTTTGGCATAATTGATTTGAACTTAGACATGTTATACGAGATAAGATTTCATGGAAGAGGAGGTCAGGGCGTTGTTACCGCAGCAGAGCTTCTTGTAAAAGCAGCCAATGTCGAAGGAAAGTGGGGTCAATCTATCCCATTTTTTGGGGCTGAACGTCGTGGGGCTCCTATAACGGCTTCTGCTAGATTTTCTGACGCAAAACTTTCCATCCATAGCCAAGTATACAACCCTGACCTTGTGGTTGTTTTAGATAAGAAGATTCTAGACTTTATGAATGTGACACAAGGGCTTAAGAGAGAAGGCTCTATCCTTATCAACTCACCATCACACTTTAGTGTAATGAAAGATTCAGCATATAAAACATGGTTGGTCAATGCGACAAAGATCGCTGAAGAGCTCGGTTTGAAGATGGCTGGATGGACTATTGTTAATACGGCTATGCTTGGAGGTGTGATTAGAATATTCAATTGGATCAGATTAAGCAGCTTGATTGAAGCAATAAAGTCAAACTGGGTCGGCCAAGTTGGTGAGTTAAATGCCAAAGCTGCAGAGAGAGCCTTTGAAGAGGTGCAGATTGCATGAAGAAGATAACTGTTATCTCTGAACCAGCAGAAGGTGTGGCTGGCAAGACAGGCTCTTGGAGGCTTAAAAGACCTGTCATAGATAATGCAAGATGCATAAGATGCCTTATCTGCTGGATATATTGCCCTGATGACACGATCTCCATAAAAGAAGATGGCTCTGTTTCAGTTGATTACGATTATTGTAAAGGCTGTGGGATCTGCGCACAAGAATGCCCTGTTAAAGCGATTACGATGATGGAGGAGGAATAACTTTGCTAAAGGTCCTTTCTGGTAACCACTCTGCAGCATTTGGTGCTTTATTATCACGTATTAACTTCGTGGCAGCTTACCCTATTACCCCACAGACTCAGATCATTGAGAAGCTTGCTGAATTCGTAGATAATGGGGTGCTAAATGCGAAATACGTCCGTGTGGAATCTGAACATAGCGCGATGGCTGCTTGTGTAGGAGCCTCTTCGGTCGGGGCTAGGGCCTTCACGGCTAGTTCCTCGCATGGGCTTATTTATATGGCTGAAATGGCGTTTTGGGCTAGTGCCTCGAGGTTACCAATCGTGATGGCAATAAGTTGTAGAGCGCTCGGGCCACCATGGAACATAGGAAACGAGCACACAGATATACTTGCATTGAGAGATTCAGGTTGGATTCAAATCTTTGCAGAAAGTAATCAAGAAGTACTAGACACGGTCATCCAAGCTTATAGGATAGCTGAGGACGAACGCGTCCTACTGCCTGTGATGGTAGGTCTAGACGCCTTCACCCTTTCACACACATCAGAACCAGTTGAGCTACCTAATCAAGAAACAGTAGACCATTTCCTACCACCTAGGTCTGACAAGCCCTACCTATTGAGTCCTGAAAACCCGTTTACCTTTGGGAACATGTCAAATCCTACGGAACATATGGAGTTGAGGTTCATGCACCATACAGCTTTACGGGATGCCAAGAATGTGATTTTAGAGGCTGACAAAGAATGGGAATCCCTTTTTGGACGAAGCTATGGTGGCCTTTTAGATGAATTTATGTGCAAAGACGCAGAGGTTGTAATTGTAGTGATTGGAGCATCTTCAGGTGACGCTAAAGAAGCCGCGGTCGTTCTCAGAAAAGAAGGTATTAAAGCTGGTGTTTTAAGGATAAGGGTTATTAGGCCGTTTCCATCGGAAGAAGTACGAAATCTTCTATCAAGGGTTAAGGCTGTCGCTGTTGTCGACAGAGACCTTTCCCCAGGAAGTGGAGGGATATTGGTGTCCGAAGTCAAAAGTGCACTGTATAACTTGAGGTGTAGACCATTTGTCAAAGGGTACATTGTAGGGCTAGGCGGAAGAGATGTGACTGTAGGTGATTATCTAGCAATCTTCAGGAGGACTTTAAAGTCGTATGAGGAAGGAGATGTTCAGGAAGACTGGTTCAATCTAAATCTAGAGGTGCTTGAGAAATGAGTTTACAGATTAAGGAACTAGACAGGAAAGAGTACCTACTACCTGGCCATACAGCATGCCCTGGTTGCCCTGCGGCAATGGGGCTTAGGCTTTTAGGGAAAGCGTTAGGAAGTAATATAATTCTAGTTATACCTGCGAGTTGTGCTACAATAATACAAGGAGCCTTTCCAAAGACTTCTTTGACAGTTCCTGTCATTAATGTTCCATTTGCTTCATCAGCTGCAATAGCGTCAGGCATAAATGGTGCACTAGGTCTCCAACACAAAGACGTCAATGTAGTGGTCTTTGCAGGAGATGGGGGTACTGGTGATATTGGGTTACAGGCTCTAAGTGGTGCTGCAGAAAGAGGTGAGAACATACTTTTCATCTGCTATGATAACGAAGGCTACGAAAATACAGGTATTCAACGAAGCTGTTCAACTCCTTATGGTGCTTGGACAACTACAACGATAAAGGGTAAGCAGGAGAAACGGAAGGATATTCCATCAATCATTGCTGCGCACGGTGTTCCTTACGTTGCAACAGCGTCAGTATCATACCCACTCGACTTTATTGAGAAGGTCAGAAAGTCTTCGAAGATGAAGGGACTAAAGTACATACACCTCCACGCTCCATGCCCAACGGGTTGGCGTTTTCCAAGTGAGAAGACAATTGAAGTTGGGAAGTTAGCGGTTTTAACAGGTACGTGGATACTTTTTGAGATCGAATATGGTTCTTTCAGACTAACAGGGCCCAGCCGTTTTCTTTTAGATAAAGGTAAAAGGAGACCGGTTGAAGAGTACTTAAAGGCTCAGGGAAGGTTCAAACACCTGAATAGCGAAATGATAAAGAGGATCGTCGAAGAAGTGGAAAGTAAATGGGTGGAAATAAAAAGGCTTTAATTTATAAAAAAGTAAACGTTAAACTGCACAACATGGACATAAATGTTTAAATTTTTAGGAAGTTAATCCCTTAATATATGGATATAGCCTATGCAGGCTTATTTTTCTTAATAACTGGGGCTGTCCTAGTATTGGTAGGGATTCTCCTTTTAACACTAAGCAGAACTTATAGAAAGGAGGTCAAAGTTGAAGGTGGCGGTATGATTCTACTTGGTCCTATACCAATAGTTATTGGAACCAGTACAAAATGGGTTATAATCGTGCTCATCCTAGCGATAATTCTGATGCTTTTATCTTTGGTTGCGAACCTTGGGTGGACAATTTGAGTAAGAACATTGCAACTACTCTAATAGTTGTTGGAATTGCGCTCTGCTTTTTAGGCATTATCCTTCTGTTTGTTGGGTCCTTCCTTATTATTGATAACGTCTCCACAGGCGGTGTTATATTCATAGGTCCTCTGCCTATAATCTTTGGTTCAGGAAAATACGGTTATCATCTCATTTTGGTAAGCTTAGCAATAACGATGTTAATGATAATTATTAGTTATTTAGTGTTAAAGCGTAGAGTTAGGAACGATGAATGATATCTGGTCATTTAAGCTACCCTCCTATAGAGAAAGGAGGCATTACTATCTCAAAGAGGTCGCTGATGTCTTTCTGAACAACTTCGTTTGCTAGGGCTTCAAGTTCATCCCACGGTCTATTAAAGTAGCGTGATAACAAATTCACCTTTAATGTCATTTTTATCTTCTGTTGGCCATTAAAGTATATGAATGAAAGTCCTTCATATTCTTCATGTATTATTTCGCACTTTGATGAAGCCTTTACCCCGTCTAGAGCACAGAGATATGGTTTTCTTCCTATTGTTCTAACCACACATTTTGTGACATTTCCTAACACACTCTTAGCATACAAGCAAGTCTTTAAACCTAGCATCAAAGAAGGCCCATAATGGCCATGAATTGAAACTGCCCTTTTAATGTAATATTCATTAGAGGGCAATCTTCTTTCTAACCCCTGTCCTCTCTAAAGCAGCTAAAATGGAATATGTTATTAGAAGTGCGAGTATTCCGCCAACTACATGTAATGGGCCCCAAATGAATAGGGCGTAATCCAAAGAGCCAGTCATAAAGAAGAACCCAATTATGGCGCCTGCAATGTATGCTGACAAAGCAACCATGGCTGAAACGAGAATTATATTTTTTATTTTAAAAGTGATCTCATACTTTATTGCGTAGAGTAGAAGGTCAAGAAGTATTGAAGAGAATGCGAAGGCTGTAACAAGGAACATACCTGGTCTTAAAAACAGGAATACCAACGAACTTACTATACCCACTCCTGACACGCTTCCAACCTTTCTGATCACCCAACCAGAAAGTAAAAGGGGAAAGAAGACTAATATGTCGTGCCCAAAGGGTAGTCTTAATATTGCAAATGTTAAAGGCGCAAGATATGCTTGGAGCACCCCACCGAGTGCACTTATTATGCTTACGAAAGCTATGTATCTGGATCTAGACATTTAACCCGCCCCAGTTATATTACTTTTATCCTAAAAAGTAATATTATTTAAGCATTTAGTTTATCAATAGGTTTTCTATTTGTTAATAATTCTCTCTGATAAGGACTATTTGATTTAAAAGGCGTTCTCTGTTACGATAGTCTGGGCAGTATCCTTTCAAAATTTCATGGAACCTTTTTGAATGGTTAAATTCTAAATTATGGGTAAGTTCATGTAAAACAACATATTCCTTAAGTTTTTTTGGTAATGCTGCTAATTGTAGGTTAAAGAATAGCTCCCGCCTTCTATTACAATATCCCCACTTTTTCAAGTCCATTACATAGAAGTTCGCGTATTCTATGTTCAACTTTTTAGAGTAAAATGGAAGTTCTTTATTTAAGTATTTTATCGTACGTTTTTTCATCCAGAATTTGATGGTCTGAATTATATTATCGTCTTTTGTCTTGATAATAGCTAGCCCATTACTAAGCTTGACACAATTCTTTTTTGAGTTTTTAGTGATTAACGGGTATTTTTTTCCATCTATCATTAACTCTTTCCCATTTAAGACGTACCTTCGTTGGAGGAGTTCGTTATATTTTTTTATGATCCACTCCCTTTTTTCGTCCACGATCTTTTCCGGGTCTTTTGAACAAAAGTGGGGGAGAACAACTTCGAGTTTTAGATCTGACTTAAATCTTATGTATATGTACTTCGAACGGGAAGCTTTAACTGTGTATTGGATCTCACTCCCTTTATCATCTACTTTAAGAGTACCCTGATTAGGCATTTCTTCCAAACTAGCTTCCTAAGAGGGTTTTAATAACTTCTTGTGTGTTTCTAAGATTTGTGAAGACAAAGTCTGCACCCGCCTTTTTCAAATCCTCCATAGAATGGCTTCCTGTAGCAACACCAACAGTTTTCACTCCAACCTCTTTCCCTGCTTCAATATCTCTTGGTGTGTCCCCAAAGATGTACACATTATTTTCAAATAAGAAGCCATGGTTTCGTTCTGCTCTAGCTATTGCTGTTCTTATTAAGTCTGCTCTTCTAATGCCATCGCTTCCAAAGCCTCCGAACTGGAAGTATTCGTTAAGCTTGACTTTATCCAGCTTTCCTCTAGCAATAGGCTCAACGTTTCCAGTTACTAACGCTAAGAGGACATCACGCCTTTTTAATTCATCTAAAAGCTCCTGTACTCCAGGAAGTACCTTTATTGGGAAAACGTCAACGACCTTTTTGAATGTGTCTACCATGTTGTCTACAACCTCTTGTAGCTTTGACTCAATTAATTGGTCGTTGAAGCCCTTATTTTTTAGAACCTCCTTTATAATCTGTTTGTCAGTCTTTCCTAAGTAATCAAATGTATTTATATCAAACTTAAATCCAAACACCTTTTCCAATGCAACGCCTAAGGCGTATTTGTGACCATCTGCGCCATCAACAAGTGTATAGTCAACGTCGAATAGGAAAAGCATCCTTCTATAAGAAGTACTTCTTAGTGCCAAATTCTCTTCGCACTAATACCTGTTTAAATATTTCTTAAATGCTTTATCATAGTAATTTTTATTCCAATCAAATCATAAAAAGGAAAGGTTACTTCTCCTTTGAACCATCGCTTCTATATAGCTTGTAGAAAGCGAAGAGTGTGAAGAAGGCAACGACAACCGAAAATGATATTAACGGGTTGATCATCGCAGAGAATAAAATTGTGAACCCCACTAGAATTGTTAGTGTTCTCTCGAGTTTGGTTGCCAATCGAATACACTGTTTTAGTTGCATAGGCAATTATATATCGGTAAATAAACTTTTTCTAAAAAGTTTGAGCCTCTTATTTTATAATTTGAAGAGAAACGGGATTATTTTGGTGTATAGATGAATTCTTCCCCAGGATTTAGTGCGATTACTTTGGTGATGGGGCTGAGAGATCGCACTCTTCCAATAAAGTCCTTAGCCTCGTTAGAGTTCGGGTCAAAGTGTGTTGGTATAACAATTTCCGGGTGTACCCATTGAACTGCGAGCGACGCTTCCCTGGGGGCTAGATGTGTCCATCCTCCAGTAAGCTTAGGTGCCCCACCAATAGGTACTAATGCAATATTTGGTTGGTAAAGTTCGCCTATGAGCTTCATGTCACTGAAGATAGCTGTATCCCCTAAGTTGTATACTCTGACCCCATCTTCAGGGCTTACGATAAAACTAATGGGAAGGTCTGAAATGAAGATATCACCTGATTTAAAGAACGATATGTGCCTACATTCTACGCATTGAATCTTGATACTCTTCACTTCAATAAAGTCACCCCAGAGGACGCTTATCGCCTTTTCTTTTGCTACACCTAAGCGGAGCGCATGTTCTCTCACGCCTGGGGCTGAAACCAAGGTTGCTCCTGTGCGCTTCTGTATTTCTATAGCGTTACCCATGTGGTCTGGGGCTCCATGTGTCACTAGAATTAGGTCTGCTTTGGTGATATCATCCAATTTTATCGGGCAAAGAGGGTTCCCTTCAACGCATGGATCTATGATGATCTTTTTTCCTCTCGTTTCTATTTCTAAGAACGAGATGCCGTAGAATCTAAACTTTGTAGTCATCTAAATCGTTAAAGTTGCACCGAACTTATATTTTTATGTATCTATAAATCATTAACGTCATTGTCATTTATTCACAATATTTAGAACTGTTAGTTTGTCATATAGGGTTTCAGATCTGTTTTGTTATCCATGCCTCTCTTGTCCAGAGGTTTTCCCAGATATCTTGTTCCTCTATAACTTCATATCTCATTACCGCTTCTTTTAATGTTTGGAATATTTTATGATGCCTTATTTCATCTTCTATTATAACTTCTAGTATTGCCTTCACTTTAGGGTTTGTTTCTTCGTCTGCTAACTTTCTTATTTCTTCTAAGTTCTTAGATTCTTCTTGTATATGGTATTCAAGATTGTTTTGGATCTTCGCTAGCTCAGAAGGTTTGGTCATCTTTCTAGAAGGATCTAGTAAGTTGGCTGCGCTCTTGTACAGTTTTGCATGCCTCTCGGTGTCAAGTACTATGACTTGCAGTATAGACCTTACAGCGTCGCTCCTTATACTATTTGCAAGTTTGCTAATTTCTCTAGAAATTTTTTTCTCTTCGTTAGCTTTCTCCTCTAACAAATTGACCTTTTTGTTTCTATACCTCATGTTGTTATTGTACTATTAAGGCACTAATAAGTTCTTCTAAATATTCTTGTTGGTTAGGAATTGATTAAATCCCATTATAAATAAATATGGTTAAGACGCAAAATAGGCTCTGGATGTAAAAAGGCAATTCCCCTATTAGCTCACAGTACTCTTTAACAACTAATTACTAATAATAAGACTAAATAAAAAAATTTGAAGTAGAGCTAAAAGTATTATTAAACAAGATTTTTTACTAATATTCATCAAATAATCGCTTATTTATTGTATTTAAATTTTATTAACTTGTGACTTGATTGCCTATAAAATGGTTGCATAAAGAAATTAGTTCTATTTTACCATGTTTAAACTAAGCCCTCTGATTAGATATCGTCTTATCAGTAATCCAAAGATTATCATTGGTAGAGCGACTATCAAGCCTGAGGCACAAAACATGCCTGGGCTAAATCCCATGGAGGATGCTATCTGGCCTGTAAGTGTCCTAGCGTCTTTCCCAGTTAAAAGAAGTGCTACAGCAAATTCGTTCCATGTAAAAATTAGGCAAAATAAAGCAGTTACTAAAAGGCCTTTAGATATCAATGGTAAAGTGACCTTAAAGAAAACCGAAGTCTTAGATAAACCGTCTACTTCAAATGTCTCCTCTAAGTCTTTTGGAACATCGACCAAATATCCACTCATTAGAAGAACGACAAAAGGTAGGTTCAAAAGTACGTATACCAGGATTAACCCAAGCAAAGTGTCGTAAAGTCCTATTTGTGCATAGATTAGGTAGATTGGTATGGCTATGGCTATCGTTGGGAGGAACCTTATCAATAGAATCGCGCTGAAAATTATTTGCTTTCCTTTAACATCATATCTTGACATTACATAAGTTGATGGGAGGCCGATGATAACAGATAATATGACAGAGCATGTTGTGACAATTACGCTGTTCATTAAATAGTTTGTAAACTTGTAAGATCCTATCACGAATATGAAGTTTTCCAAGGAGGGGGTGAAGATGAATTTTGGTGGATAGCTGAAGATAGACGCATCAGGTTGGAACGCTAACGAGAAGATTAGGTATATTGGGTATATGAAAAAGACTAGGACTATAGATAATATTAATGGGAAGAGATAGGTGCTAACTTTCGTTTCTATCAACTCCCTCTGAAATCATAGTATGTACCAATTAAATTTATAAAGGCCTTATAGGTGATTATCATACACTACAATTCCATAGCGTACTATTATGAATAATTAAATATTGTGAATCAAATTTAAATAATGTGTATGATTTAATGTCAAATCAATTTTTTAGATGTGTTAGACAAACTTTTTTTATCTAGGTCATTTTAAGTTGTCTGCCTTATTGGAATATTGTGCCAATACCAACAAGAGTTAGGAATGGGCGCATCTGTATACCGGTACCATTTAGACAAAAGCACAGACTATGGGAGGGTTCTGTTGTGGAGTTGATCTCCTCAGATGAGGGAATACTAGTGAAGCCGATGATTCAGAAGGAGGAGAGGAATGAAATGATAGATAAATACTTTGAAATCAAGCCCTCTATTGAGGCGGAGATAACGACGATCGTGTGTTCTCTTACCTACCCAACAAGTGGTGGGCTAATCCTAGAGCAAAAGAGCCGAGCATAGGACGTAGTTGCTCCATTTGGAATATTACGTTAGTCGGGTCTATTGCCCTTTGATAGGTAGAATTAAGTGTAGTCAAGATTTATTTACTGTTGTTTGGCTCTTTCCATTTTCTATTCAACCTTTGTAATTAAATTATTAAAAATTCAAAGGTACCATGTATTAAGATAAACCAGTTGGAGGATAAGAAAAGTAAAAAAAGGTTGACGGCGAACGTTACTGTATGCCAGTAAACTTTGATTTGGAATTGAAGGGTGAAGCTGCATTAGATGTGGCTCAAAAACTTGCGATAGCAGCTAGAACAGCGCCTAAGGCTAGAGGAAGAGACGACCTGTTGATTTCTATTTTGACAAATGAAGAGAAAGAAATGGTAGCGAATAAGCTTGATTCGCTTGCGGAAGAGAAAGGTTTCCAGTGGTTCAAACGGGATGCAGGAAACGTGAGGAACAGTCAAGTCGTTATTCTATTGGGTGTGAAGGGTTCTGGTGCGAGGAACTTGAATTGTAGTGGGTGCGGCTATAAGGACTGCTCTGAATTTGATAAGGTAGAAAAGATGGCTCGAACAGACTTTTCAGGTCCAAACTGCATCTTCCCGATTATAGACTTGGGAATAGCATTAGGTTCTATGGTCAAACTAGCAAGTGAGTACTGTGTTGACAATAGGATCATGTATACAGTAGGCCTTGCAGCGAAGAAGCTGAATCTTATGGACGCGGATGTGATAATGGGGCTACCGCTCTCAGTTTCAGGTAAGAGCATCTACTTCGACAGACCTAAGGTCTAATCGCTTCAAAACTCCTTTTGAGGGTTCATAGGGAAGAAGAAAGCTTTAACTGCGTTTTGGTCATCGATCTTTTCTAAGGTTTTTGCTTCGATCTCTTTAGAGAAGTCCCTACCGAATTCCCTTGGAAGGCTTACAGACTGGTCCATGACATCGATATATATTGGTAAGCCTGTGGCTGGGTTGAACATGTTCTTGACTTCTAAGAGTCCTTGCACGACTTCCTCGGCATCGCTAGGGTATTCAAATTCGCAAATAGGTGCTTCATTAGAAGATTTTACCATCATGCGATCTAGTTTCTTATATGTTTCCAACGACTCTAAAACTGAGCTAGGCATCCTCTTGTCTAAGAAAGGTCTATAAACCCTTTCTTCAGCCTCTTTTAGGATCCCCTGGGGATCGGCTTTATCCTTTGAAGCCAGATAAGATACGTAAGAGTATATCCTAAATGCTCCTGCTTTCTTGAAAAGGTCGGCGTACTTTAGAAGGTGGTTGGTGTTCAATATTTGGGCTAAAATATATTTGTCGAGCATGTTAATCGTCTCCGTCCCATGATCTATCTCAGAGTAAACCTTCCCACCTATTGCGCGTGTGTGAGACCTCTTTATTACACCAATAACCCGATTGGATTCGATAAGCTTCATTGTAGACTGAGATATTTGGTCTACAAGTTCTTTATCAACCTCACTTAATGGCTTAGTATCTCGAATCGCTGCATAGAGGAAGCTGTAGAAGGATCCATCGACTAGTACAACCTTAGCTTTCTTAAGCGCTTCAAGCGCAGCCAGTCTCTCTATCAGGGTCATTTTGAAGTATAGTGTTCTTTTAACAGATTCCTCATATGCTCCAGTTCGCTTTGCGAGTATGTTAGCGAAGTATCTCTCATCATAGACACCTTTATTGTTAAATAAGATGAATCCTGCTGCGTATAATGCAGCACCTAAGCCGAGCTTCGATATAGGAATAGGCGTGTTAGAGCCGTCAACTGCAGCAATAACATAGTCGAGTTTCTTGCTAGGTCTAAATGGCTTCGCATATTTTTGGATAAGGTGGCGAAGCTTTCTGATTTCGTTTACATTCTTAGATATTCTCTCCGCTATAGCCTTAGCTTCTTCTTCAGCCTTTACGTAGTATTGCTCTTGTAGATCAAAAGGTAGTTTACCCCAGCTCGCCTCTTCACTCATAAATTCACCCTTCTAATTCAAAGGACATCAGTAGAGGCATAGGTGCTGGATTCATTTTACCAGCGAAATAAAAGTGCCCCGGAGGTAAACGTAGCAAAAACTCTATCTTAACACCATAAGGTGTGAGCCACTTGCTTGCTTCTTCGATATCTAATGGGTGTATGCTCCCAAAGAACTGGGTGTTTAGGTTTCTTCTAACAGCAGCGTTAATACCTATGTCGCCAGCTATCCCTTGTGAGAGAAGTATGATCACTAGGCCGTAGGATCGTCCGAGTGCGCACAGGTCCTTGATTATCTCGGTCGTATCTTCTTGAAGGCCTTTTGGTTGGAATGGGGCGTACTGTGGTGCTTCGTCGATTAACAATGCAAGGTTTACGTTTTCATCTTTTTCCATCCTCTCTTTCAAGTACTTCGCTATTGAGAGGAAGATGCTTAGTTTCTGCGGGCTTCCCGCCTTCACCATGTTGATGACTAGAAGATGTTTCTCATGGGCTTCGGCTACGATGTCTTTAGGTTCCTTCCTCCCACAGACTTCAAGGAAGTGTTCTTCCTTCAGCCTCCTTAGACCACGTTCGAGTTTCCTTAAATACTGCCTTGCGTATTTGCTCTCATCTTCACTTAGACCTTTTTCTATCTTAGATCTAAGATCGACCTTGAAACCTTCGAACCCTAGATTTCTCCACTCTGAGTCCTCCATGTACTCTTTGAACGCGTTGATTAGAGGATTCGAATCCCTATAAGATGATACTCCAAAGAAGTTCATCTTATCTAACAAGTAGTCCGCTGCCACTAAAGCATCTATAGCAACATCTTCTAAGCCGATGGTGTTCTCCTTGAAGTAGGGTGCGTAATCTCTTCCTTTCCAATCGAATACTATCACATCATATTTGAGTGTTCTAAGTAGCGGGATTAGAACATGGCGTGCTAGATAGGATTTGCCACCACCCGTTGACGCAAATACACCTATGTGATAGGGGATAAAAGTAACATTAACAGGGATCCTCCAGGTTTTGTGACCGGCGTAGTACCCGATGTAGGCTGCCTTCTCTAGTCCTTTACTCAAATATCGCATTGGGTTCTCGTTCGAATCGAAAGCGTAGACCTTTGATCTGGGTGCGATAACTTTAAGGTTCTGCTCTAGCCTGTCCCCTATTTTCCCTATAGAAAAGACTTTGAAGTCAAAGACTTCTCTGCTTGAGGATGGAGTACCACCTTTTTTTGTGTACGCTACTCCTGGCCTGTATTCCCCTGCCTTTAGAGCTTCGTTTATTCCTAATCCTTCTCTTATGACACCTATAATTTCTTCTCCACCTATGTTCTTTATTAGAACTAAGTCTTCTACTGCGGTTTCCTTTTCTTTGCCTTCAAAGACGATCACCCTCGCTGTGCTTTCTGTTGAATCACTAGCAACAACTCCTATCTGATTCATTAAACATCATCTGCTTATTTGATCTTAATAAGTTTAAAGCCTATGTTACTCGTATCTCAATGCGACTATTGGCGGTACCTTTGAAGCGCGCAAAGCAGGTATTAACCCTCCGACCGTGCCAACGAAAACAGCCATGCTTAAAGACCTTAGAATTAAATCGGCTGTTATAGCTGGTTGTGCTGTAATAGAGAACCCTTGTGCTCCAACACCTACTGAGAAAGAGCCTATTGATGATAATAGGTATGCCCCAGTAGCCCCAATGATTATTCCCACTGTTCCGCCGATTATACTCATGATTATTCCTTCTGTTAGAATCAAGACAAGGATGTTTCTACTAGAGTAGCCAAACGCCTTTAACACACCGATTTCCTTGGTTCTTTCAATTATCGACGTGAACATTGTAGCCATGGTTCCGGTGACAGCGACAGCAAACGCTGAAATAGATAATGAGAATAAGAGGAAATCTAACGTGTCGATTATTTGATTTACTGTCTGAGCTATCTGCTGGAATGCTATAATTTGCACAAGGTCTCTATACTTGTCTTTAAGCTGTTTCGTTATACTTCCAATTATTGCTTCATTTTCGGCTACAATGAATAATCCTGTGTACTGCGTCACCCCTAAGATGCTCTTCCCTGCGCTTAAAGGCAAGAATATCGTCATATCAGGGTTAACGAATATAGAACTCCCGTACTTCTGGAAGGCTCCGACGACTCTTAAAGAGACTGTTTTGAACTCTAGCTTTTCATCCCTTATAACAGGTATCTTTAGTGAAATAGCGTTTCCAACGTTATAAAGCTTGGCACCGTCCTCCGTGTGAATTATCTCGTATCCAACTGCAGCTGAAGTGATCATCGACTTCTGAGGGATTGTTCCCTCTTCTAGCTTAAGGCTTCCTAGTGTTTTTAAGAAGACGTCCAAGTCTGTTGCATATATCTGAACCTTTACAAGTGAGCCGTCGGCCCTCTTGAAATTTCCCTCAGTCATATAAAATGGTGTAACACTGTCCACTCCTTTTAATCCTTCAACATAGGAAACTGTTGTATCGCTTATTGTGTACCCTTTCTGAGGGAAGACTACAATAGTATTACCTCCCAATGAAGTCAGCTGATCTAAGATAGTCTGCGAATAGCCTTGAGTTGTGCCTATGATGGTGATCATCGAAGCAGGCCCTATTGCAATGCCTATAATTGTGAGCACAGCTCTTAACTTCTTTTCTGTAAGGACCTTGAACGAGAAACGCAGGACGTCGACTGGCTTTATCATCTAATGGTTCACGCAGGAACTTGTTGCTTTGTCTTTTGATACATCTTGTAAATGATGTAGCCACTGACAACCAAGAAAAACACTATAGCAATCATCAAAGCAAACCTGTAAGTGTCACCCAGCTCGAAAAAGATCGGTTTTGTGGTTTCTGTCTGCGTCGGCTTCTGAACTACTGTCACATTTATTGGGAAGGTTAGAGTGACCGGTTCGTTAAAGACGTTTCTATAATTAATTACAAGATATAGAGTTTTGTCTCCAACTCCTTCTCTAAGCTTTGAAGTAAGGCTGACAGGAACCTGTGCACCAACATCAACGTCACCAACATAAGCGTAGTTACCACTCACGTTGAGTAATGCATCCCCAGCGATCACGGCTTCAACGTTCCGCGCTTTATATGTCCCAAGGTTCAAGAGGGTTGTAGATACTGTTATCGTATCTGCTGAATAAAGAACCTCAGGAGTGATCGAAGTGTCCATCAACTTGATCTCTATGACCCCTTCAACGTATATAATAGCTGTCTGGTTAAAGGTACGCCTGTTCCCAAGTATGTCTGCGTAGTTTATAACGACGACTATTGGGAGGGAGCCTGTATAAGGTGTTTGAGGGTTGACCGAAGCAAGCCAACTCATATTAACCTCATTCTTTGGTGCGATTTCAGGTAAATATTTGATAGCCGATGAAACGGAGATACCTTGAGGTGCACCTCCTATTGCGACATAAACATCTTTAATTGGTGCGGTACCATTATTCTTTAAAAAGAGTTGGATCGATGCTGTTCTCACACCGATAAATAGCTTGGACTTGCCTTCAACGATATCAATGGTTCTCGTCGCTCCAGGCAACCAAAAGGATGCTTTTGAATCTGCCTTTAGAATGCTGTTCCAAGGGTCTATGAAATTCAGTTCAAAGTCTAATACGTAGTTCCCTAACTTTGTGGATTCGTCGACATTGACTTGAATCTGTAATGCTATTATGTCCCCTCTACCCGCCTGTGTTTGCGGGGTTGGTGTGTACTGGCTTGGGAATTGAATTTGACCAGAGAGAAGGCTAACTATATCTTGAATTTGAGCTGTTGATCCATAGATTGTTGGGGTTATGTTAACATTTCTTAAACCAGTGAACGTGGAAGAAAAACCTTCTGGTAGTTTTACAGAAGCATAAACACCTCTCATCTGTGGTAAATCATTATTCCTAACTAAAATCAGTAATATCGCCCCTGTACTCCCAGGCCCTGGGCTACTCCCTAACCAATTAGAGTATATGGTCTCAAACCCTCCAAGCTTGTTAACCCCTACAGTGACATCAAATCCTTCTACGATCCTAAGATTGTCTCCTCCGCTGAGCAATGTGTATTCTACTTGTAGCTTACCCACATAGTTTGTAGGTGTAAGGTCTGCGCCCACGTTAACGCTGAATGAAAGCGTCGCCGTCTGCCACTGACCTATGGGTCCTGCAACATAAGCTTCAAGGCCGTTTTGGCTACCTCTAGTGAATCCTCTTGGGAGGGAAAGTGCTGCCGATAAACCTGTGATAGAATAAGGTGCTTGATTAGCGATTAGGATGTTAAATGTGGCGTTTTCAGTTCCAGGGTATACCGGATTACCATTAGCCCATGAACCGCTGATTAATTTTAGATAGGGTGCTTTGACTAAGGGTTCAAAGACCTCTAACTGGAACGTGATGTTACGTGATCTTATAAGTTGGGCTCCATAGACTTCTAGGAAATAGTTCTCGAGGACAGTAAAGTTATATTTGCCAGGTTTAATTGATTCATCTAAGCTTAAATATAAAGTGGTTGTTGCTGAACCTCCACTGGCAATAGTTGATACCAGATCCACTTGTTCTACTATACCCTTAAACGAAGTGTCTGAAGTTAGTTTCAAATACGCTCCTCGTATAGGGTACAACCCTCTGTTTGAAAGTTCAAGTGTTAGAGGTACAAACTTTGAACCGGGGTACACTGGTCTTGGGTTTCCAGATGTACCCCAGTAAGCGTTGACTAGAATCAAGTTCGAATTATACCTACTAGAGTCCTCAACATTAACTGGAACAATTATTTTTGTAGATGCCATTGAATTACCCGAGTCAGGGTTTACGTTGAACATTAGTGTTATAGGTATGTTATAAACTCCAGCATTGAGACTCTGGCTCAAGTTAAAGTTAAAATTCATATTAAGTTGAGAAGCTGAAGGGATCGGGCCTGTACTGTAACTTGAGCCGATGAGCTTGAAACCTGAAGGGGCTTGGACAGAGGCTTTCATTCCTGATAGTGTGTCCTCTCCCCTGTTTACTAACCCTATGGATAGCACTATGTTACTTGCACCTGGTAGCGCTACAGCGGGTTGCCCATTATATGTCCAAGAGACGCTTGTAAGGTCTATGTAGAACGAAATTCCACTCACCACAATAGGTAAAGTGAAGTTCTGCTTCAGTATAAGCTGTGAACCGTCTCTTGAGCCAACACACGTAAACTCGGCTTCAGCATGATGCGCCCCAGAACTGACACCAGCCCCTATGTAGATGGGGCCTATGGTAATTAAAGCAAAATCACCATATGCTATCGACGTTGAAGAAGTCGCGTTTATAGTGCTCTTTCCATAAGAATCCATGAAACCATTAGGCAGGTTAACAGATACTAGAGTATCAGTTATTGTGAACTCTCCAAGGTTTTGAACCTCCACATCCAACATAACTTTTTTCGCTCCAGGATAGTTCTTGTCGAAGTTACTCCAATGAATACTAACAATTTGGAGGTTTGGAGAAGGATGAGGAGAGATAATTAATGTTGCTAGAACCGTGTATGAAGTGGTGCTGACTACATTCCCATATCCGAGGAAGGTGCAGTTAAGTTGCAGCTCTCTAACATATGTTCCCTGGTCTGTAGTAGCAGGTATAGAAATCGGTGAAAACATTAGTGTAAATGTGTCACCCTTTCCGACATTGTTCGCGTTAGAAGTGGCCTCGGAGGGAAAGAAGTTACTTCCCAGTTTTAAAGCAGCAGTTAACTCGTCGATCCCATCTTCTCCCACATTTTTAAGCACTATGTTGAAGTTAAAGTTACGTGCACCTGGTGACGCGTTAACTCTATACCCTCCAGTAGTAGTCCAATAGTTATCGATCACTTGAAATGAGAAGATGGGATAGTCGCTTATGGTCATTGTAGTAGTAGCGTTCTCATGTTCGTTGACGTAAGACGCTCCATCAAAGTATGTATACGATATTTCTGTCACGCAATCGTAAGCCCCAGGTGGTGTCGATTCAAGGACCCTCAGTGTGTAAATGAACTGAAATATTTCTCCTGGTTTCACTCTGAAGCTTGTAGTTCCGTTTCTTTGAAGTGATCCTGTTGAAGTGGCGTTTGATTTCCCGTCATAGCTTTCAATACCTTGAGGTAAATAGAGTGTGCCAGTAACACTTATTAACTCAACCCCTCGATCGTTTCTAAAGGAACTCATTAGGGCTACATTAGTGCTGCCAGGGTACGCTTTTTGAGGGTTCGAGTACGACCCCCAAACCGAACTTATAAACTCAAAATTCCCTTGGGCCTTCACCAAGCTAACCAAGCAGGGAACATAGATTTGGAGCATTAGGATAAATAATAACAAATACGAAACCCTCTTAATACCGTTCAGCTTCAACTTCCACTCACATTGCTCCCTTTTATATGAAAAGATATATATGTATCGTATCAGGCTTATTTAAAAACGCATTTAGATGGATCAGGCACTTCCTCCTTAATGATGGAGCCATCCCTTATGTAGAGAACGCGCCTTGTACATGACGCCACTTCCGGGTTATGCGTTACAGCTATGATGGTCTTCCCCGAATCATTTAACCTCATAAACGTCTGCATGATGATCTTAGATGATGCTGTGTCGAGGTTTCCAGTCGGCTCATCAGCCAAGATTAGCTGGGGGTCGCCTATAATCGCTCTTGCAATTGAAACCCTTTGCTGCTGCCCCCCAGATAGTTGATTAGGTTTCTTTGTGAACCATATTTCCTCTCCTCCTACTAACTCAATTGCTTTTCTAACGATTTCCACCCTCTCCTTTTTTGAGACGCCCCTCAAAATTAATGGTATCTCAATATTTTCGAGGACGTTCAGTCTATTTATTAGGTTGTACTGTTGAAATACAAATCCTATCTTCTCGTTTCTCAGCTTCGACAGCTGAACATCGTCAAGCTTTGCAGTGTCGACCCCGTCTAGTATGACTTTACCATAGGTAGGCTTGTCGAGCAACCCTATCAAGTTCATCAAAGTGGTCTTCCCATGTCCTGAAGGCCCCATGATCGATACGAACTCCTTCTCATAGACCTCTAAGCTGACGTCTCTTAAGGCCCAGAATTCTTGGCCTCCTAAGATCTTATAGACCTTTGAAGCCTTCTGAAGCTCGACAAGCTTTCTCCTACCCATTTTAGACTACCCAAAGTCCTTCCTTAACTTGAACTCTAATAATAAGATTATTGTTAGGATATGTAATTCAATTGTCTTGTTTAAATTCACTAGATATGTTTTTATACAATAAAAAGTATTTGAAGTGCGTGATTTATATGGGTGGAAAGCTGTTTACTGACGGCGACCTTTCACTTATAAAGGGCAAGACGATATCAATAATAGGCTACGGGAACCAAGGGAGAGCCCACGGAATTGTTCTTAAAGAAGTTTACGGCATGGACGTGATCGTCGGAAGCATAAAGGATGCAAGTTGGGACAAAGCTGTATCCGATGGCTTCTCTGTATACCCTATACGAAACGCCGTTGAAAGATCTAATATAATACTACTTCTGCTCCCTGACGAAATAGCTCCAAAGGTTTATGAGAAAGAGATCGAACCGGTGTTAAAAGAAAAGAAATGGTGTTTAATCGATTTTGCTAGTGGTTACAATGTGATGTACAACTATATAAAATGCCCTACTAACGCGGATGTCATTATGGTTGCACCTAGAATGATAGGTGCGGGTATCTTAGACCTTGTAAAGGGGAAGGGGCGTGGTTACCCTGTTCTTTTGGGCGTCGCACAAGACGTATCGGGTAAGGCGTGGGATTACGCATGTGCGCTCTCAAAGGGGATAGGCGCGTTCCTTCCTGGCGGTATTGCGGTTGAATCGAGCTTTGAGGAGGAAGCTATGATAGACCTTTTCACAGAACACTTCATTGGTCCCCAAATGATAGCGGTTACAACAGCCGCCTTTGAGCTGCTGACAGAAGAATATGGTGTATCACCTGCAGCTGCTATACTTGAGCTTTATGCTTCAGAAGAGTGGAGCGAGATCTTTAAGGCGATGGCTGATGTAGGTTTTTACAAGCAGATGAAGTACCACTCGAGGACTAGTCAGTATGGACAGTTTACTAGAGCTCACAAGATTCTACAAGATCAAGAACTTAAACAAAAGATGAGAGAAACCCTAACAGGTATAGTTAACGGGGAGTTTGCAAGAGAATGGTCTTCAGAGCAGGCGCTGGGCTACCCGGTCTTCAATAGAATTTGGAAACTGTTCGAAGAAAGTAAGATGTCAAAGGAAGAGGATCGGCTCTACCGAGCCCTAAAAAGGAGACAGTAGAGAAACTACTCTTAGAAGGTAGTGGTTACCCCATAGGATGTGCTATCGAGTTTTAGGATGAGGTTTTCTGGTTATTGTTAGATAGCCTTACTTTTTAGAAGCAAAATTATGGCAACAGCCTGCATCATGATAGCATAACCAATGACCAAAGGAAATGCTATTGAAGCGTCAATAAAGAACCCAAATATAATCCCACTAGCCAAAACCCCAGCTCCATATATCGTGTTAAATACTCCATAGGCAGTACCTCTTATACTAGGTGGAGCAAAATGTACGACGGCTGCTCTATAAATGGACTCTTGCATTCCTAGGACAACACCGTAGACAGCGCTCGCTACCACCAAAGAGACAATGTCCGTGTTATAGTATACAAATATTGATGGAATAATTGAGACAATAAAAGGTAAAAGGAGGACCTTTATCCCGAGTCGATCAAACAATATTCCAGAAAGCAAGGCACTTGGTGCGTCAACAAGCTGTACAAGCGTGAAAAGTAGGGGGACGATCCATTGTAAACCGACTGGGTTCAAGATTAGAGAAGCTTTATAGAGTATGAGCGAGACGTGAACAAGCCCTAAAACATTAATCGCTACTGCAAAGATGTAGAAATAAAACCCTCTTGAAATACTTCCCGTCCTCTTAGACCTGCTCGCCACTTCTTCAGCTACTTTACCCTTCAATCGCGTAAACATGTAAAAAAGAACTATGATTAGAATAGAGTACGGTATAAACAATAATCCGAAGGTAAGTGAATAGTTATTCACCGTAACGAACATAATAGTAGAAACCAATAGTGGTCCAATAACTGCGCCGATCTGGTCAAAAAGCTCATGTAAACCAAAGGCTTTACCCACTCCTACACCTTTACTTACAACCGATACGATTGTATCTCTAGCTGGTGCTCTGATTGCCTTTCCCAACCGCTCTAAGATTATCAGAAAGACTGCAACAGACCAGACATTCGCAATTGAGAGAAGCGGTATAGCTACTACTAAGCCGTAGCCAATGAACATAAATCCCCAGTAAACCCTTTTCTCGTCTACAAGATACCCGCTTAGAAGCCTTACACCATATCCTATAAAATCACCTAATCCATATACAAGACCAACTATGAAAGCAGAAGCACCAAGAAACTGTAGATAGTCAGGAATAACCCCTCTCCCGCCTTCATAAACTACGTCGCCCATCATGCTGACGACGCCTAAAAGCATGATCATGAAGTAGATCGATTTTGTTTTGGTATCCAAGGAGAGGATCACTTAAGCTATTATCAAAGCCAAATGGCTGTATTATTTATTTATATGATCAATGTAACTTTTCCGCATATCATTCGTCCATTCGTCCTTATGTAAATATATGTTCTTTAATTCTGACTTATGCTCCTTTGCAAACATATATGAAAAGAGGAGAGGCCCCGCGATTGTTATGTCAGAGTAGACTGTGACCTTGTTTACTTCTTCCCTCGGTCTTATCTTACCCCAAGAAACTGCCTCCTGTAGGGTGGCTCCTGACAGTCCACCGTATTGCGGGACATCAACTGAAATCTGGATAACGTAGTCGTGCCCACCTCTACCAATACCTAGTATTTGGTCTAACATTGGCTGTGTTTGAAAGTAGAAGTTCTTGGGAGAACCCCCACCAAGAACTATTACACCGTTCTTAGAACTATTATAGATTATTGAAGCGGTTTCCAAGACATCTATATCTGGGTCGATGATCAAACCACCGTTCTCAAGCTTCAACTTGGCTGTGTTCATCCCAATACTTGAATCACCTGGCGAAGGCGTATATATTGGGACATTACACTTTGCCGCAGTAGCGAGTATCGATTCATCAGGCTTAGGGGCTACCTTAAGTAACTCCTTCCCGAGAATGTAGTGGAGATCGGCTGAGGAGATGGGCGTAGACAGGCTTTCTCTATATTTCACAACCACTTCTTGAACGAATCTGTCTGTCTTAAAAAGTGTTTCTTCAGGGATGAAAATATCGTATATTCTAACGATCCCTTTTTTTAGAAGGTCTGAGTCATCAACATTAGAGCTTCCTTGATGGACTGGAAGATCGAGGGCAAGATGCATGTCATGGTAAAGGTTTGACCCAGTTGATATAACAACGTCAACTAACCCCCTCTCTATAGCTAAACTTACATAACCACCTAAACCTGTTGGTGTGAAAGCACCTGCTAAAGTCAGAGCTATCGTAGTATTGTTCCTAACCATTCTTTCATAAAGTCGGCAAGCTTCAGCTAACCTTCCCGCGTTATAAGCACCTGAGCTATCTAAGGTTCGAAGAAAGCTAACAATGTCCTTGGCATCATACGGTTTTAGCCCCCTAATTCTATATCCGGACAGATAATCATTTTTCGTCGGCATAGTACTAAACTCCTACCAAACACATAACCCTACTATTGCATTAATTAACATTTATTGGTCGCCTAATCGGTACTTCATCTGCCTTTTATAAACCAGTAACAGTTTGTGTAGTTGCTTCAAAGGTTTTCCAATCCTGCTTTTGTGTTCAAGATTAATGTTGGGTTTGTAAAGGATAGCCAACGCTTCTCAAAGCACCAGAATATGTTCGTTAAGAAGGTCGTGTATAATCTGATCCTACGAGAATAAAGGAAGAAGTTTTTGTTGAAGCACATCGAATATTCCGTAGTCGGTCATCCGAACCATTGGAGCTACAGGTAGAGCAAGTACCATAATTGGTATTATCGAGGAATGGTAACCAACTATGCCCATCTCTTTTGTAATCCCTCTAAAATTAGAAACCTTTTTGGCTATCACTTCAACTGTCTCTTCAGACATAATTCCTCCTACTGGAAGCTCGACAAGGGCGATAACTTGTCCATCCTTTACAGCAACGAGGCCACCTTGTACTTCAAGAAGTTTATTAGCCGCAACGCTTAGGTCAAATGGGTTTTCACCAACACATACCAAGTTATGAGAATCATGTGAGACCGTCGACGCGATTGCGCCTGTTTTGACGAAGTTCTTTATCAAGCCTAATCCCCTGTTACCTGATTTCCCATGTCGCTCTAAAACTGCTATGATTTGTAGCCCATCAGGCTTCAAAAAACCATTTTCTACTTCAACTTCTTCGGTGACCAGGTTGATTAGAAGGCTTGCCGCATCAAGGACTCTAGCCTTTACCTTCCCATTTTGTATAGGCGCCTTTATCATAAAGTCTTGTGGTGTGAAGTTTTTAGAAAATTTAACTGTTCTCTTAGCTTTTAAAGGTACTTTGTAAGATGGTATTTGTCCAACAAACTTACCTTTTTCTCCAACGATTTTCCCATCTGCTATAACCATGTTGGCTTCGAACTTCTTTAAATCTTGAACAAGGATAACATCGGCGATTTTACCAGGTGCAATCGCTCCCAGATTAAACAACCTTAAATGCCGTGCAGGCCTTATTGTAGCTGCTTGGATTGCGTCAACAGGGTCATAGCCATTTGCTATAGCCGCTCTTACTGTATCATCAAGGTGGCCGTGTGCTTGTAACTCATCTGGAAGGATATCATCTGTTACAAATATTACATTTTGATGGTCTGGGATCTCGTTAAGTTTTTCCACGAAGTCAGGTTGATAGAACAGGTTTTTCCGAAGTTTAGCATACATCCCTACCCTTATTTCTTCAGGTATTCCAGTGAATTCAAAGTTCTCATGATTTGCGTCAATACCTGTTGAAGCGTAAGCGCAAAGCTCTCTATTATTCAACATGATGTGATGCCCATCGAGTACAACGTTGGCCTTTATACCCGCCTTAACAATCTTTGTTATCCTATCATGGAGATTGATGACGCCCGGGTAGTCCATGATTTCTGCAAGACCAATCACTCGCTCCCACTTGAGCATCTCTTCGATATCTTCAGAGAAGAACTTCGCGCCTGCAGTTTCAACGTTTAGGAGGGCAGGGCCACACGGCGGAACCAGTACAAAAACCTTAAGTGGAAGCCCTCGACTCGACTCAATCATTAAACTCACACCTTCTTTCCCTATAACGTTTGCAATTTCATGAGGGTCAATAGCTACAGTCGTCGTTCCATGTGGAAGAACCGCTTCAGCAAATCTAGTTGGAATAACCATGCTACTTTCAATATGTAAATGTGAGTCAACAAGTCCAGGTACTGCATACTGTCCTTTCGCATCGATGCTTTTAACGGTCTCTAACTTTTCTGCTTTTGCTGGCGCGACATAAGCGACTTTGTCACCAATAATACCTATGTCTGCATCGTAAATTTCTCGCGTGAACACATTTACTAGCCGAGTGTTTAGTATCGCTAGGTCTAAATGTGTCTTGCCCATAGCGGCTTTAATGACTTCTTCGTAGCTCATATTCTGCATCACTTAGCCCAAGGCATGAACGTGGAAAGAAGTTGTGAGGGGGTGCCTAGAGTAAAGGCATATATAAAGAAAGCAATTATCCAAGCAGCTAAGAAAATTTTATCCCATTTAGTCGCCTTTGTCACGTAGGTGTAAGTTCTATTAGGATACGCTCCAAAGGCTCTGTTCTGAACCGCCATACTTGTCAACTGCGACCTCCTTATAACACCTATCAGAAGAGGTTCAACAGTGATCTGCAACTTTTTGAACCTCCCCCTTATACCCTTTAACTCCATGTCTACGCCCCTTACGATGTGCGCGTTAGTTATGCTATTCAACTCATCCTCAAAAATCGGAACAAATCTGTAAGCAGTGTTGATCATAAAACCGAACATATAAGGAAACTTTAAAACTTGAACTAAACTAAAGGTAAGTCTTCTCGGATCAGTCGTCTTGGAAAAGATCACACCAGGAATAACGACTGCAAGCATTCTCAACCCCATCGCAGCCCCATATAGAAGGTCGCCTATCACAAATATGTTTAGAAGGCTTACTGTGAGGGCTGCTGGCGCGATTATAACCAATGCACGAGCCATTTCGCTAAGTCCCATCTTAGCACCTATCTTCCCCATTAATATTTGGAGCAATAAAAGTCCTAACACAGAGAATGGGTCGGTCATTATGAAAAGCAGAAGTACTATTATAACCATCCAAATGAACTTTATACTTGGGTCCATTTTATGGAAGAGCGAGTTTCCCGGTCTATATTGGAATTTAAGCTTCATGTTACCACCTGTTTAGCTAAACATGTACAGAATTGTTCGATAGTAATTATTTCTGGGCAGCCTAGTTTGGTGGCAAGCTTATGGACAGGTGGGTCATCAAGTCCTGCTGTTGTTAGTATTCTTTTTTCATTAAAAAGTTCAACTACATCTCCTTGGAAGATTACTTTGCCTTCGTTTATGACTATTACGTTGTCAGCGCATTGAGCAAGGAAATTCATATCATGTGTAGCTATAATGATTGTTATCCCTTGGCTCTTTAATTTATCGATTAACTTGATTAGATATTGTGTCCTCCTTCGATCTTGACCTATCACTGGTTCATCCATTATCAAAACCTTTGGTTCAAGGATGAGCATTGTAGCAAAACTAAGTCGCCTTTTTTCTCCCATTGATAGCGTAAGAGGGTGTCTGTCTTCAGTCTTTTCAAGACCGAACATTTCCAAAAATTCTTTTGACTTGCTTTCTATGATTGATTTGTCTAGGTTCCTGATCTTCAAACCGTATTCAATCTCGTCTTTTACAGTCTTTGTTACAAATTGGTGTTCAGGGTATTGGAAAACATATCCTATATCTCGAAAAACACTTTTTTTATCAAGTGAACTTAATTCCACGCCATTAAACAGTATTTTGCCTTTAGTCGGCTTCAACAAGCCAATTATGTTCTGAAGTAGTGTAGACTTTCCAGAGCCATTTTGCCCTACAATAACGGTTGTCAGTCCCTGTGGAATTGTAAAGTTAACGCCATTTAAGACATTACCATTGCCATAGCTAAACTCTAAATCTTTAACAGTTATTATAGGGATATTGTTTTTACTACTCCGGTTTGAAGCTATTGCGTTAATGTCGAACTTGCTGCAATCAACTTCGCCAATATGAAGCGGTACTGGTGTGATCCCTAAACGAAGGGCTAATTCCACTATTTGTGGAAGAGCGAGACCAAACTCATCCATCATAACTCTCCCGTGCTTTGCAAATATTTCTCTTGGTCTCCCATTTAAAACGATCTTTCCATTGTCCAGTACCACAACCCTATCGTCTTCGTCTAAAAGCTCTATTACGTTATCGACTTTATGTTCAACTAAGATGATCGTCTTTTTTAGCTCTTTTAACTTCTTGATCACTTGAAAGACCTCGTTTGTGCCCTTTGGATCTAGATGGGCTGTAGGTTCATCCATCGCGATTATTTCAGTGTTCATAGCCAAAGCGGCAGCTATCGCTAGCCTCTGTTTTTGTCCACCACTAAGCTCATTTACAATGCAGTCCTTTTTCTCATATAAGCCAACAAACTTGAGTGCTGACTCAGCGGCTAGAATAATTTCTTCTTTAGGCCTAAGGAGGTTTTCAGGGCCGAAAACGACTTCGTCAAATACAGTCATCTGCGTTAACTGGACCTCTGGATCTTGCATAACTATTGAAATTGTAGTCGCCATTTCAAAGACCTCTTTCTCAGTCGGGTTTTTGCCATTGACTTCGATGTGGCCTTTTATTCTTCCCCCTATCTCATGTTGTAAGATACCGTTGAGCGCAAAGAGAAGAGTGCTCTTCCCAGACCCTGATGCGCCTACAATTAAAACAAACTCGCCATCATTGATTTCTAAATTTACTCTATCCAGAGAAGGAGACTCCATTCTCGGATACCAGTAAGTTAAATCATTTATTTTAATCATTAAAGGTCAGTCTCTTAAAAAAAGGTAAGAGAGGCGCATTCCAGTCCTATGACTCAACCTTTAGTTCACTGCCTTTGAATCCTACTGTACTAAGGAGTTTTGAGATACCCCAAACAACTACTCCAGTTATGATGCCTCCGATTACCGCTAAAAAGTAGTACCAGCCTAATAGGAAGTATAGTGGAGCATCTGGAAATTGTTGAGTGGGAAGCCTGGCGACACCTAGCCAAGCTAAGAATATCGTTGACCCAAAAACTAAAGCGACGACGGAAGCTATGAATACCTTTGAGAACCTGTTTAACTTGTATCTAAAAAAGACTGCGCCGACATCAGCAGCCAACCCCTCTATGAAGTTGTAAACGAACACTAACGCGCCATATGGGTTGCCAACTGCTAACTCAATAAAGGTTCCAGGAACCATTACTATTGTCCCAACACCAACTTTGCCAATAAGCACAGCAGCAAGAACACCCCACATGTAAAAACCTACTGAGAACACAGGGCCAATGAGAGGGCCAACGACTGCTTCAATTTGGGCTCTACCTATCCCCCAGAAGCCTTTGAAAACACCGCTGACAGCGATGAGAGCACCCATTAGGACGACGTCCCTGACCGTATACATGCTCATAAAACCTTTTTTAGAGACCTTTTCGCCCATAACTTTCACTACTCTAAGTAAAAGTTCAATACATATATAATTCTTTTTACCATAATCATGTTAATATTTGCTTTTTAGTCTCACCAATAGACTAAGGCATAGGATTTGGTGCCAATGATTCTATCTTACACTAGTAAAGTTATTAGCATAATATGTTGTTAATCTTCGCTATGAGCCAAGAATATTCTGTTGAAGAGTTTTGGACGTTTGACTTAAGAGTTGGGTTAATAATTGAAGCAGAAAAAGTGGTTGGCTCACAAAAGCTGCTCAAGTTAACCGTGGACTTTGGCAACGAGCTAAGGACAATTGTCACAGGAGTCGCTGACCAACATGATCCTTCTGAGTTTAAAGCTAAAAAGATGGTCTTTGTGACCAACCTTAAGGCAAAAAAGGTCTTCGGGGTTGAAAGTAAAGGAATGTTGCTACTAGCAGAAGACGCAAACAAACAGACGTACTTGGTTGAAGTTAGGGAAAATGTTCCTGTCGGGTCCCGCTTCTATTAAAGGTTAATAACCGTTTAACTTGTCTCTATCGCTGTATGGCCAATCTTAGAGTAGGAATAGTTACCGCTGGTGGAGACGCGCCTGGAATGAATGCTGCAATCAGGTGCTGTGTACGTTCCTTATTAGCTAATGATGTTAAAGTCTTTGGGATAAAAAGAGGGTATAAGGGCTTGATTGAAAACGACTTCGAAGAAATGTCTGCTAGAAGTGTTGGAGGAATTATCAATCTAGGAGGAACAATATTAAAGACTGCTAGAAGTGAAGAAATTAAAACTGATGAAGGTTTAGAATTAGCAGCAAAGAACTTGAACATCCTTCAACTAGACTATTTGATCGCAATAGGAGGAGATGGCACTTTCAGAGCAGCTAAAGAAGAGTGTAAGAAGAGTGGTATTTATTCGATTGGAATTCCAGCGTCGATAGATAACGATATAGAGGGAACAGAGGAGACAATAGGCTTTGACACAGCGGTTAACACAGCACTAGACGCGATAGACAAAATAAGGGATACAGCTATATCCCATGAGCGACTTTTCATCGTTGAAGTTATGGGTAAAGGAAGCGGGTTCATTGCCATTACTGTCGGATTGGCTTCAGGCGCTGAGTTCGTCTTGATACCCGAGATACCCTTTGACCTTGCTACATTAGTTAAAAAATATTTTAAGATGAAGGAAATGGGGAAGAAGTCCACGATCATCGTACTAGCTGAGGGTGCCTCAAACGGCTATCTTTTAGCAGAAGACCTCAGGAAAAACGTTAAGGCAGAGGTTAGATTCTCTTCAATAGGCTATATTCAAAGAGGTGGTCCACCCACCGTCCGTTCGAGAATACTTGCAAGCCTGTTTGGATTAAAGGCTGTTGAATGCATTTTATCAAATCAGAAAGACATTATGGTAGGGATGGTGGATGGCGCTGTGAAGACAAGCCCGTTAACTGGAGACAAGAGGACGTTGACAAAAAAGGAGATTACAATGTTAGAGCTTACGGAAAAGCTCGCGATCTAAGAACTAGCAGTGAATTCCCCCTTCTAATTTATCTAACCTTCTTTTCGCTTTTTTATTCGCTAATATAAGTAACTGGCTTGCCTCTCCAGACATATGAGCGACTCTCTCTGAAATAGATAGGTATAGTTTAGAAAGCTCTCTCTCAATTGTTACAGCTCTTTTTCCACCATCTAATCCATCAGCCTTTATCGTCTCCATGATCTTGTTTATGTGGATGCTCAAATTAAGCCCTGATATAGCTTCCAGAGTAAACTCTATTACTGTCTCCCTTTTTACTGCTTCCATCTTTTCTTTGACGCCTTTATGCTCTTCCGAGTAGAGGTAAAACAGGCTCTTGGTTTCTTCATCTAAATTAGAGTTTATGTTCTTATAAAAGTCAACTACTTTGCCCTCTATTTCTATCATTGTACTTAGAAGCGAGCCTAACGTATACGTGTAATCGCTCATGTTACCATCTTTCTATGACTATCTTCTTATCTGTGAAGAAATCGACACAATCTATTTGACCGTGGAGAACTCCAAAGAAGGACTCCCTTCTTCCTCCAAATGGAAAGAACGCCATTGGCGCGGGTATTCCCACATTAATCCCAATATTTCCAGCGTTCACTTTCCTCCTGAATTCTCGAGCGTTTGCACCACTTTTCGTAAAAAGTGAAGCAGCATTACCATAGTTGGTTTTATTGTTTATCATGTCTATTGCCTCACTTAGAGAACTTGCTTTTATGATTGAAGCCACAGGCCCAAAGATCTCTTCCTTAGCTATGGTCATATCGGGTGTAACCTCATCGAACACGGTGCAGCCAACGAAGTAACCGTTAGGACAGCTCGGCACTTCAGGGTCTCTGCCATCTAATATGAGTTTCGCCCCCTCATCCACTCCTTTCTGTATAAGTCCTGTTACACGTTCCTTTGACCTCTTAGTTATAACCGGCCCCATCATAACAGATTCATCAAGCCCGTAACCTAACTTCATCTTAGAAGCTATGTCTACAAATCTATCCCTAAGCCTGTTATAGATGCTGCCTATTGGAACTAGATTTGCCCCTGATAAACACCTTTGACCTGTGTTCCCAAAAAATGAAGGCATAAGTGCTTGAACTGTTTTGTCGACATCTGCGTCTTCAGCAACGACAACATAGTTCTTCGCTCCTGCCTGGCAGATAGCTCTTTTACCATACTGTCCTGCTAATCTGTAAACCTGTTTACCAACAGCGGTGGATCCTACAAAACAGACCCCTTGAATATCAGGGTTGGTGATTATGGCTTCACTAACCTCCTTTCCCCCATGAACAACGTTAATCACGCCTTCTGGGAATTCAACTTCCTCCATCACTTTTATAGCCCATTGCAACGGAAGTGGGGCAATTTCACTGGGTTTAACAACCACGGTACAACCTGTAACTAAGGCGAATGGAATGAACCAGAATGGGGCAAGTGATGGGAAGTTAAAGGGGCCTAAAATGCCAAATACACCTAGTGGCTCCTTAATCAAGCTCTCATCTATTCCTGTGGCTATCTGGTCTAGGTGCTCGCCCTTTGCTAATGTATATGCGATCGAGCACGCGGTTTCTATGTTTTCAGTTAACCTCCGAGTCTCACCCCTTGCTTCATCGATTATTTTACCATGGTTCTGTGTCGTAATCCTAGCAATCTCCTCAATGTGTTCGTCAATCCTTTGTTTCAGCTTGTAGATGTAACCTGCTCTAGTTGGAACCGGCAATTCCCTCCACCTTTCAAATGCTTCTTGAGCCACCTTTACTGCTTCATTCACTTCATCAGTTTTGCTGAACGGCACTTCACCTATTATTTTATCGAAAGCCGGGTTCATAATAGGCTGATAAACAGAGGTCTTAGATTCAACCCATTCACCGTTTATGTAAAGACTTAATTTCCCATAGTCGTTTTTAACTTCCTCGAGAATAGCCATAATTTTTCTCAATTCAAACCATTGTGGTCATAACTAATAAACCTATCTACAACACGAATAGAGTCACTATCAAGTTTATAAAAACGATAAAATTCATTATTTTTCCTCATACATGATCATTTTAACTAGATAGTTGACTAAGGCTTAAGAAATGAGCTTACGCTTGACAGAGATTCTTTAGGACATAAGAGAGAGTTTGGAAGGTATCTTAGGCAGGCTTTGCCAAGTTGATTTTCCTTTTCCTTGAAGATTTCTTCGTGATGGTACCAAGGTTGGTCACAGGATATTTTCTTCAAATTTCTGATCAAGATCAGACTGTTCAGAAGATGTGAGAATACTGGACTTATTTCCCATCGCTCTCCGTTGAACAGTATGCTTTGCCTGGAAGAAAAATCTCCTGGTTGATCGCTTCCAGGAGCGTAGTATGGTAAACAATCTTCTAGAACCTCTTCTGGTATTATACTAGATATCTTTCGTATTTTCTTAAATCTTTCATAGTAACTTAGGTCGAGCCCATAAATAGCCATATCGTAATTATTCCAAGCGAGCTCCATAATATTTTCTAAAGCTAGGACGATGAATCTCATGTCATAGTTGTTAAAGCTTTTGAGGAGATATTGTATGGCATCTTGAGAGATGAAACCGTAGAGGAAAACTTTCTCAACCTTTGACTCGACGGCATCAAGTGCTTGAACTGTTCTTTTAATCGCCACGTCAGCCGAAGTGCCAGTTGCGAATGTGTCTGGCACTAAAAGGTTCACTTTACATCTTGCCGGGATATGAGATAAGTCCTCGTAGATGATCTTTAATCTTCTTTCTATATGATCTCGATAAGAAGATTGAACGTATTTTGTGCGAATCCAAGCTTGGTAGAACTTTTTACTAGCGTCTTCTAGTGCCCTAGATATCATGTAACCTGGGCCTGCCCTAAGAATATTTAAGATCAAAAGAGGGGTTTCAGGATTTATCAAATCTTCTAATATTTTTATGGAAAATTTTGCGGTTGCAGAAGATCGCGCCTCTAAACATCTTCCTACAATATGGGGGTTACATGTAATCTCTCTGCATTGAGGTGTATCGATGATGTATACCTCTACATCGTGATTTTTGAAATCAACTTTATATATTCTTCCATCACCGTGTTTTTTGTTAATGTTAACCTTCTTAGGCGATTCAACGTCTAGTTTGAAGACTTGGACTATCTGATCTTTATCTATTCGTTCTGAAGACAGCAATTTATTGAAATCAGGGTTTAGCTTTTTATAAATCTTCTCACCGTAGCGTCTTATAAAGATGGTTTATTATTGGTTTAATATCTAAAACCGATGTTTCTAATCCTTTAAAGTAGGCCTGGTCAAGTTGATACTTTGTGGCAAGAGATTCTAGAACAAGTTTGATTAATGTATTTTCAGATTCATCAGATGTTTTGAATTCTACATTTACTGATTGGGCGTAATATGGTGAGACAATCAATAGAGCAGAGGAGTAGCTGATCTTCACATCCAATCCATAGTCTAAGAGTTTCTTGTTGTAAAAGTCGGTGAGAACTATGAAGGGTGCTGATTCCATAGATGTGGAGAGCGCTCCTAATGCTTCATACGCTTGCTGATCGAGCTTAACTTCTTGGTGAATTGCAGATCTCCTCTCAGGATCCTCGTCCGCGTAAAGTGTGTCCTTGCAAATTCCTATTCCAATATGAAGTCGGTGAGAAAGACCCATTCTATGTGCGGATTCACATATAATTAAATCTGTCAAGATATCGGTTAATGCAGGCCATTCAATCGGCGCGATCTTCTTGGAAGCACCATCATTCCTAACCACCCCTGTTTCTATCACGATATCGTTGAGAAGTACATTTGGATGCCAGCTTCCGGCTGTACCCGCTCTTATTATCGTTGGTCTCTTGAACTTTAAAAAGTCTATATTGAAAAGTAATTCTGTAAAAGCGATTTCTGTCGAGCTTGGACCCATACCACTACAGAAGATTGTAATAGGTGCTGTCTTGTAAAAACCGTTGATCACTGTGAGTCCTCTGTTATCGTTAACAAGCTTCGGTTCATCAATTAACTCCCCCGCTTTTAATACCCTTTCTCGACTTCCGCAAGTCATCACATATCCATTTAGCTCATTCCGCCTTGCTTTTATATGGTAGGTTCTACCAAGATGATCTCTTTGAACATCGAGCTCCCTAAAAAAACCATCCACCGCCATATTCTCGAATAGATGACGATTCCTTTTAAAGCTTTACAAACCAACCTCGCATATGAAGATGGCTCTGTTGAATGTCTCTTTACAGATTAGATAAATCTAACCATAATAAAAAGTTCATAAAAAGGAATATATAGAACCAAGTACTGCTAAATAGGTATGACTCCTAAATATAGGAGGGCAGCACTTAAGACCAGTGTCTTGATTATTATCGTCATTATAATAATCGCAGGCCTTGTTGGCGGATATTATGTGATGACTTCAACTACGCCTACAACTATCACGACTACCCAAACTACAACACAATCTACCACTACCATAACGACGGCGACGACCACAACGACATCAGTTAGTACGACGACTTCGGCCTCAACTACGACTGCGACTACAACTACGACTACGACTTTTACATCCACAGTTCGCCCCATCAAAATCGCTGTTGTATCAGATATTGGTGGAAGAGGGGACTTGTCTTTTAACGACATGGCGTTCAAAGGTGGGGCAGAAGCAGAAAAAGACTTCGGCGTTGAAATGGTGGAGATCATAAGTGAGAAGGAATCAGATTATGTGCCTAACCTACGGACTGCGGCAAGTGACCCGGATGTGAAATTAATAGTTGGTGTCGGTTATCTCCTCAGCGACGCATTAGCTGAAGTAGCTCCGAAGTTTCCTGACAAGTTTTTCGCAGGTATCGACACATATGCTCAGTCGATCATTATAAGCAAAACTAATACCTATGCACCAAACTTGTTGGATATTGCCTATGAAGAGCATAAAGGAAGCGCGTTAGTAGGTGCGTTGGCTGCACTGACTGCTATACATTATGGGAAACCTTATATTGGAGTTGTACTAGGAATCGAAATCCCTGTTCTTTGGAAGTTTGAAATCGGATATAAATGGGGTGCTGATTGGGCGATAAAATGGTACCAAAAAAAGTTTGGTACAACGACAGTACCTGGAATAGGTATAACCCCAATTAAAGAGAGGGTCCTCTGGACCTACACAGGAACATTTAGTGACATTACAAAGGGATATGAAGCCGCTAAGGCTATGTACGCTAAAGACGCCGTGGCAGTATACAACGTAGCTGGTCCTTTAGGTCTTGGCATTAACCAAGCCATACAAGAAATATCTAAACAAAAAGGTCTCACAACTGGCCCACCATTTTGGATCGGTGTTGACGCAGACCAGGACTGGATAAACCCCGGTTTCATATTGTCGAGTATGATGAAGAGGGTCGATAAAGGTGTTTACTTCTCAGCAAAATGGGTAGTCGAAAACAAGTTTAGGGATATAGTAAAGGGCTCAAACGGTTCAATTGTTTTAGGTATTGGTACTAAGGTTGCTGGAGAGACATTTGAAGGAATTTCAGTAAGCACATTATCTGACCTAGACGCGTTCATACAAATGGGGCTTGATGCAGAGAAGTTGACAGGTAAGAAGGTTCTTCCAATGCCCCCTGATGAAATAAAGACAGTTGCTAAGGCAATGAGAGAGGCGCAACCTAGCTGGGTATGGGAAGGGATGGATGCGTTGCAAAGCGAGATCAGAAATGGACAAGTTACTGTACCTCTTGCTTTGACTAAAGATGTTGTAGATTACTGGAGAGGACAACTAGGTTAATGACGAGCCCCCTTCTTTTTTATTGATTTATTCCTCCCATTAATAATCCTATTTCTTCTTTTGTTGTTTCGCTTGTCCTTTTGATATCGAGAAACTTTCCCTCATATATTACTGCTATCCTATCACTTAACTCCATTATCTCGTCGAGGTCAGCAGAAACTAATAAAATCCCTTTTCCAGCGGTCTTCATTTTGATCAAGACTTCATGCATATAAAAAGTTGATGCAATATCAAGGCCCCTTGTAGGATGAACTGCGATGATGAGCTTAACATTTCTCTTGCTAAGCTCTCTTCCTACAATTAGCCTTTGCTGATTGCCGCCGCTTAGGCTTTTCGCTACAGTATCTATACTAGGAGCGATTACATTGAATTCTTTCATAATCCTAGACGCTAACTCTCTTATTCTTGGGAGATTTAGTCTCGAAAATGTGAGGAGAAAATCTGGTTCCCATTGTCTACCAAGGATGCTGTTTTCTGCGATTGAAAAATCTAGGACAAGACCATGTTTATGCCTATCTGCAGGTATGTGGACCATCCCTGCTCTAAATAGCTCGATAGGATTCTTGTTAGTGACTTCAAATCCCCCAACACTGATCTTGCCAGACTCAGCTTTCCTTAAACCAGTTAATGCTTCAACAAGTTCTGCTTGTCCATTACCTTCTACACCTGCCACTGCAAAGATCTCTCCCTCCTTAAGATCAAAGCTTATTTCCTTAACTGCCAAAGTGTCAAAGTCGCTTTTAACCGTCAGTCTATCGACTTTTAGTAAGTCTTTGCCTGCAAATCCCTTTTCCTCGATCTTAGGCGGTTGGAATTCTCTTCCAACCATCATTAATGCTAGACTTTCTGGACTAGCTTTTGAAGTTAATGTTTCACCTACAACTGAGCCGTTTCTCAAGACAACTATTCTATCAGTTGCCTCAAGAACTTCCTTGAGTTTATGAGTGATGAAAATAACCGATTTATTATCCTTTTTTAGGTTTTTCATGATCTGGAACAGTTCCTTAACTTCCTGCGGTGTAAGAAACGAAGTAGGCTCGTCCAATATTAGAACATCGATCCCTCGGTAAAGGACCTTTAAAATTTCAACCCTCTGCTGTATGCCGAGTGACAGACTGCCTACTGGCGCGTCAAGGGGTACCTCTAAACCAGTTATCTCAATCAACTTATGTATTTTTTCTCTGGCTCTTTCTAGCTTTAGACTAGACAACAAGTCAATCGAATTCTTCACACCTTCCTGTCCTAGTATAATATTCTCAAGTACTGAGTAAATTGGTACTAAAGCAAAGTGTTGATGAACTATACCGATTCCCCTGCTGAGGGCATCTATTGGATTCTTGAAGTTGACAGATTCACCATTGATGATGATTTTTCCTGAGGTTGGTTGCAATAAACCAGAAAGAATCTTCATAAGTGTTGTCTTTCCAGCTCCATTTTCTCCTAAGAGACCCACTATTTCTCCTCTCTCCACTTTGAAGTGGACATCGGTCAGAGCGGTTGTGCCATCTGGATAGATCTTTCCAATTGACATCATAGAAATAAACGGCGTAATAGAGTCATTCATTTCATTCGATAAATTCTTTGTAGGTCTTTCCTTAAAAACTTTACAGTTTGTAAATTTAGAGTTCGAGTTGAGCTTGCTGCGATAAAAGATTTATAAATTAGGCAATAACATTACTATAACTAATGAAATTATCATCAAGGGCTAAAGCTGTTAGTCAATCGTTTTTTGCGATAATTATTGGGTTGTTGATAGGTTCCTTTTTGATGATCATATTCGGATTTAACCCAATTAATGCGTATTATGCTCTTTTTGTTGGCGCTTTTGGAACCGTCACTGATGTCCTTGAGACCTTAGCTTTCGCGGTTCCCTTAATGCTTACGGGATTGACATTTGCTGTAGGTGTTCGAGCAGGGTTATTCAATATCGGATCTGAAGGACAGATGTACTTGGGTGCTCTTGCTGCTGTAGTTATCGGTGGAACTCTGGATCTACCATTTGGTCTTGGCGTCGTCTGTGCCACTCTTGCAGGTGCATTTGTGAGTCTACTTTGGTCTTTGACTCCTGCTATATTGAAGGTTACTAGAGGGGTGCATGAAGTTATTTCTACAATTATGTTTAACTGGATCGCTTTTTGGCTTACAACTTATTTAATTGTGTACCATTTTGGGGATCCCACAAGTGCTGAAAGATCTATTCGAGTTCTACCAAGTTCTCGTTACTTGATTCTCTTTGAAGGTTCGACACTCACAACAGTTATATTTGTCGCTGTTGCCTACTGCGTCCTCGTATATTTTATTCTTTGGGGCACAAAGGTAGGCTATGAATTGAGGGTTGAAGGATCAAATCCGGATGCCGGCCGTTACGCAGGGGTAAAAGTATGGAAAACAACTCTTTTAGCATTTATGCTTGGGGGGATAGCTTCCGGGCTTGCGGGTGCATCCCAGATAATTGGGAGGCCCCCTGTATGGTCTTTCTATGCCACTTTAGGCAATGTTGCGGGACTTGGATTTGATGGGCTTGGAGTAGCTTTGATAGGTAGAAATCATCCAATTGGTGTGATAGCTGCCTCGATCTTTTTTGGGGCGCTAATACAAGGTAGTAGGTATATGCAATACAACGCTGGGGTCTACTTTGAACTGGTTAGGGCAATAACGGGGATAATCATCATTGCCTTGTCCGTCCCAGAAGCTATAACAGTACTTAGGAGGTGGGTTAAGAAGTGAGGAGCGGGTTCAATCTAAAGGTGAGTAGGTTCATGAGAATCGCCCTAGGAGCAATAAGCTTGTTGATAGTTTTCGGTATTGCAGGGATCTTCGGTCTTGATAGCAAGAGTATACTAGAAATAGGCTTGTTGGCTATGACACCGTTGGCACTGACTAGTGTAGGGGAAGTCGTAAATGAAAAAGCAGGTCTCGTTAACATAGGTCTAGAAGGGATTTTACTTATCTCGGCAATTCTCGGGGTTGTTGGCGCTGAATTCTTTAACAACGGGTATTTCGGTCTCCTCGTAGGGTTAATGAGTGGGGCTGCTATTGGATTCGTATTTGGCATACTGAGTATATATGGTAGAGCAGATCAAGTTATAACTGGAATAGGGATAAATGTTTTTGCACTAGGATTTATACCATACCTCTTTATGGTCATTTGGGGTGTTCCTGGAATTCGCGTAGTACCAGCAGAGTTGCATGTTCCAGCCTTTTCAATCTTCCTGTTCCGCGTTCACATAGTGACCATTATTGCTATTGTAGTGGCTCTTTTCAGCTACTACATGTTAAACATGACACCATTAGGTCTAAGGATAAAGGCAGCAGGCGAACAGCCAACTGCCCTTGACGTTGCTGGTGTTAGAGTTGATAGAATAAGACTGTTCGCAGCAATATTTGGAGGAGCCCTCTGCGGCTTAGGGGGATCTTTCATGTCCATAGGGTGGTTTGGGAGCGCAGTAAAGGAGATATCAGCGGGTAGAGGGTTCATCGCCCTAGCATGTGTTGTCTTCTCAGGCCTCGAGCCCCTTCTGGCCTTAGCGGGGGCATTTATCTTCGGTCTTGCAGGTGGGTTTGCAACGACAATAGCAATCACACCAGGGATCAAGGAAACGATACCATTCTATTTCGTTAACATGATACCTTACATTACAACACTTTTTGTGGTAACAGTCGCCATTGGTAAAAAGAGGTTTCCAAAAGAAAGTGGGAAACCATATAGAAGAGAGTAGACAATAAAATAGTTTTTGACAACCTTTATGATTAAACCTTTACAACCATCTATTAGTTGCTTCTACTTGGACGCATCCCCTGTTCAATTGACAATCTAATAGGTTAAGATAACCCTGTTATAGTTAGAATTTCATCTAATTTTATATCTTTTGGAATGCATGGGAAGTCTCCGAAGATTTGTCTCACATCTGTAACATCCTTTAATCCCGAACCAGTGACAACTATAACAATCTTTTGATCAGCATCTACCTTTCCCTTGTCGACCAGTCTTCTTAAACCGGCGAGTGAGGCTGCGGCACCAGGTTCTACGAATAAGCCCTCTGTTTTCCCGAGGGTTGCGACCGCTTCTAAGATTTCTTCATCGCTTACATCAACGAATTCGCCTTTGACTTCTCTTACCGCCTTTAAAACGTCCCTTTGCTCTAGGGGATCTGAAACCTTCAAAGATTTTGCTATCGTTTGAGGATCTTCTACAGGTTGAACCTCCTTTAACCCTTCACTAAATGCCTTAACATAGGGTGCTGAACCAGAAGCTTGAACCCCTATTATTTTTGGTAGGTGTTCAGCCATCCCCAAGTTTGATAGTTCTTTTAGGGACTTCCAAGTCCCCAAAACATGTCCTCCCCCTCCTGTTGGTATTAATATTGTGTCAGGTAACGTTCTCTCCATTTGTTCAAAGACTTCTAAGATGGTTGTTTTCCAACCTTCAAGTGTGAAAGGTTTTAAATCCCAACCTGCTGAAATAATGTCCTTCTCCTTAGAAAGCTGTATTGAAAGCCTTCGGCAATCATCGAATATTCCTTTTACTCTAATTGTTTTTCCACCGTAGGCGGCTATCATAACCATCTTCTCGTCTGGTGTATCCTCTGGAACTAGAACAAGGCATTTAATGCTTGAAAGCGTACAAGCTCTTGCTATGGCTGAGGCGAAGTTACCACTTGACGCAACGTTAACAGCTAGGTAGCCTAGCGTCTTCGCTGCAGACACCCCTATGACAGCGCCTCTGTCTTTAAAAGAGCCAGAAGGGTTTCTTGTCTCATCCTTGATGTAAAGGTTCTTTAAACCTAAAAGTCCTTCAAGTTTTCTCGCATGGACTAAAGGTGTGTTTCCAACAGTGTGGTCTATTATTTCCTCGGCTTCCAAGGGTAAGAGAGAGCAGTATCTTAGGATTGAGTGAACGTATCTTGTTAATGGAAACTCTTTAGGTTGGGGGTATCTTATTTGGAATAAAGCTGATGGATAACCGCATATTGGGCAATCCGATCTAAAGCCTTTAACATCCTTTTTATATCCACACGTTGGGCATTCTAAAAAGAGGTCTCTCCTCAAACATTTCACTAGCCTTTTCTAAAACCGATTCCATGTAATGTGTTTTCAAGGGCTATAGCGGTCTTTCTAACAAAGTCTTTGTTTGCAGTATAGCCCATATGGCCAATCCTAATTATCTTCTCGGAAAGTTCATCCATACCACCTGCGATTAATATTGAATAATCTTCTTTCATAGCTTGTCTTATTTGCTTTCCTTGGAAGCCTTCTGGGACTTTAAAGGCTGTAACTGTAGGCGAAGCTAAGGTAGCATCTGGGAAAAGCTCTAACCTGATTTCTTCACCCATGTCTCGCATCATTTTAGCCACTTCTTCTGTTGCACTGAACCTGCTCTCCAACCCTTCTTCAAGCATTATCTTTAAGGATTCATTCAATCCAAGAATTAGGTGTGTTGGAGGGATAACAGGGAAGCTTCTTCTACCACGTAAAAGTAGACCGCCTCTCTCCTTTTTAACCCACATCTGCTTCCATCTAAGAAGGTCTAGTGTGAAGCTTTTTATGGTATTCCGTTTTAAAGCCTTCTCCCAAGCCTTCTTACTTACACTAACTATCGAAACACCCACTAAGCCTCCTAAAGCCTTCTGGGCGGCACTTATGCAAACATCCACGTTCCACTTATCTACAGGGACACTTGCACCGCCCATTGAGGAGATGGTGTCGACCAAAAATATCTTATCTAATCTTCTAGCAAGATTTCCAATTTCTTCAACTTCTTTGTTATATATTGCAGCTGTAGATGTCTCGTTATGGACAATAGCTATTTCTGAAATATCTTTATTTTCGTCTAGAGTCTTCTTCACCTCTTCCAAATCGATTTTCCCCCCCTTAGGAAAGGAAAGGGCTAAAACGTCTGCCCCATGTACCTTTAGGATATCAATTAACCAGTTTCCGAATGTTCCTGTTGTTATTGCTAAAACCTTGTCATTCCTTTCTATAAAGGATAGCGATGCGCATTCGATTCCTGTACGTCCTGAACCAGGCAGCATAATTATGTCACTTTCTGTTTGGAAGACCCTTCTCAAAAGCTCCTCAGTTTCATCATATAATGAGATGAATTCTTGGTCGTAGTGATATATAGCTGGTCTTAGCATGGCTTTAATGACCCTTGGGTCTACTTCAGTAGGTCCTGGTGTCATTAAGAGTATCTTTTCACTCATATTTGCTATGGGGAGGTATTACTCTATTTATGTTTTTAGGGTTGAGTTTAATGCCCTCTGAGTTTGATGAAGATGTCTTTTAACCTCAAGTAAGATTCTTTATAGATCGAATAGTACATGTCATACGTTTTTGCAAGTGTCGCATCAGGGGTCTCTTTCCCAATAGCTTTCACCATCACGTTTTTCGCGTCTTCTAAGTCTTTGTAAAATCCGATCGAATTCAGAAAGAGCATTGTGTTCCCTAAAGCTGCACAATCTATAGGATTTTCTAAGAGTACGCCTTCAACCTTGAGGTTTGATGCAATCGTTTTCCTAAGTCGCATATTTCTAGCTCCTCCGCCACAAAATGCCAAATACTTAATTCTGATACCCATGTCATTAAGATATACTTCGTAATTTTCTCTTAAAGCGAAACTTACCCCCTCCAAAATAGCTTTATACAGGTGTTCTACTCCATGGTTTATGTCTAGTCCAATAAACGCGGCTCTAGCAAGGGGATCAAGCAAAGGCGATCTCTCTCCAATAATATAAGGCAAGTACAGCAACCCCCCTGACCCCGCAGGAACGCTTTCGCTTTTTTTATTCAAAAACTCTACAACATCTTCTATCGACTTTGATGAAGTGTTTCTCAAGATCTTGTTTAAAAACCAATTGATAGAATAACCTGATACTGTTGTAGCAGACGAGTACCAATGGTTTTTTAGAGCATGGCATCTAACAGGAACTCTTAACTTAGGATCTAACTTTAGCTCCTCCATTGTTAAATCTACTTCGGGTGCGGTACCGAGGTAAACGTCTCCAGTGCTATCCTTGATCGCACCTGCACCGTATAACGTTGCAGCACAGTCCCCTGCCCCAACGGTGACTGGAATCCTTTTTATGCCGAGGTTGTCAGCAATGTCATCCTTTAACTCTCCCACAACTTCTGTAGATTCCCTCACATCCACCATTTTGTCAGGTGAAATACCAGTTTCTTCAAGTATTTCGTAAATCCATTCCTTTTTCCGAATGTCGTAGGCCATGGTTGCAGAGGCATCGCTGTAGTCTGTAAATGGTGTGTCTCCTTCAACTAAGTTCTCGACTACGAAATCTTTGTGAGAAACGAATTTTCTTATCTTCTCATAAGCTTTTGGCTTGTGCCTTTTGTACCACATCATCTTCAAAAGTGTAGGAACAGGTGTTAGAGGGTTACCTGTCCTTTGATAGACAAAGATTTCGCCGAACCTTTCTCTAATAAATTCTGACTCTTCTAACGCTCTCATGTCAGAATAAAGTGGGATCCTATTTAGGGCTGCCATGCCCCATTTCTCAATTGGTACTAGTGTGCCTACTGTTGCATCAATGCATAGGCCTTTAACCTCTTCCTTTGTATAATTCTTTTTGCAGAGGCGTTTTAGACATCTTAGAGCAGCGTTAACCCAATCGTGAGGATTTTGTTCGACGATATTACCTGAGCTAAAATATGTTTCATATCTGGCCTTCGCACTTAAGAGAATTTTTCCTTCTGAATTGATTAAGTATCCTTTACACCCACTTGTTCCTAGGTCTAAAGATATAATTATCAAGTAAGCTTTAGAAAAAAATAGATGTTATATATATTTATTCAATCATTAGGATAGCTAGCATCGACATTCTCGAACCCTATTAAATTAAAGAAGGTGTAAATAAAAGGTATACTTCTCTGTTACTATTTTATAGCTGGTCTCCCTTTGAAAGCCTTCTCAACTATGGCAGTTAGATCTTTCTCCTCCAACTTTACAGGATTATTTTCTAGATTTCTTCTGAACGATAACCCTTCTTGAACGATTTTATTCTTATCGTCAACCTTTATTCCCAGCTCTCCTAAGCTCTTCGGCACGTCAACTTGGTTTAGAAGTTCACCTAATTTTTCTGTGAATTGTTCAGCAGGTGCACCGAGTTTGATTCCGTAGGAAAATTCTTCGATCCTTCCCTTAATAGACTCGATTTCGTAGTCTATAACATGCGGTAAGAACATAACCGTTGCAATACCGTGGGGAATATGGTACTTTGACGATAAGTAGTACCCTAAGGCGTGAGCCGCGGTTGTTCCAGCAGTATTTATCGCAGCCCCTCCTAGACAGCTCGCATAGAGCATCCTCTCTTTAGCTTCTTCATCGCCATTGAACGCTTTAGGTAGGTATTCGAAGGTTATCTTTGCTGACTCAACAGCGAACATGTCAGAAAAGGGTGATCTTTTGTTGCTTGTGAAGGATTCGATGCAATGACATATCACATCAGCTCCTGTAGATGAAATAATGCTTTTAGTAAGGTACTTCAGCGTGTTGGCGTCTAGTAATGCGGCCTTCGGAAGAAGGGTGTCGCCTAGAACGGTCTTCTTCTTGCCTGTCTCGTCTTCAGTTATAATGGCGTATTTTGTCACCTCGCTCCCTGTTCCACATGTTGTAGGGATCGCGATTATCGGGTACAATTCTTTGTCAACTACGTTTGGAAAGTAGTAGTCCCCTATCTTCCCACCTAACTTGGCCAAAAGAGATACAGCCTTAGCAGCGTCAATAACACTCCCACCTCCGAACGCGATTATTACATCACATCTGCTGTCGACGAAAAGCTCGTTTATCTTATTTACTCCCCTTTCTGTAGGGTTCATCTCAACTTCATCATAGAGGTAGACAGAGAGCTCGCGCTCGCTGATCTTATCAAGGATGTATTCTGTGAAGCCGTATTTTGTCGCGAATTCGCCCATCGTCATCAAAAAACATTTCTTCCCATATTTTGAAGCCAATTCACCTATTTTTGATAGACAACCTCTCTCAAAGATAATTCTAGTCGGCAGGTAAAACTGGAATTTATCCAAAAACGATCACATGAGAGCTTACAAGATTAAAGTTAAAAACATTTCCACTACAAAAGTTTTTATCTCTAATTTGTAAGTAAGAGTAGAGTGATAATTGAACCTACCCGAGATAATCACATTAATTCATAAGGGGGATTACCAGAGTGCGATTACTCTTCTCGAGAAAAATGTAGAAGATAAAGGCAAATCTTCTCAAGAAAAGATCGAGTACTGTAGATGGTTAGCTGAATGCTACAAGAACATAGGTGATTATAAAATGAGCGGTGACTGGTATTTAGAAGCCGTCAAATACGTTCTAGCACAGCAATTAGATGTGAAGATCAAAGCTAAGCAAGGTGTCCCATTCTGTGAGAAAGCTTTAGAACAGTATAGAGAAGGCGGTGACGCTATCGACGTCCTAGAGGCCACTAAGTTGAAACATAAGTTAATAGAACTCTCTAGATAGGCTCATGTTGCCTGCCCGATCGGATATCATTCCCTCTAATATCGCACGAAGCCCACTTAACACCCTTCTTCACTAGAACCATCTGTGCAATGCCTAACTTCCAATGGTAAGGAGTTCTATGAACTTTATATCCATCTGATAGTATAGTGCAATAAATCTTCGCCCAAACCACCCATATGTGGGCTCACAACAGATAACGCAAAGCTTGTCGCCACTGCGGCGTCAACGGTATTTCATCATGAATCAAGGGCATCAACCCCAAACTTCGAGGCAAGGTGATGTTCACTGGCTACAACATCCTTCCTTGGAATAAAGGGAGCCTTAACACCATGCTTAAAACTCCTACAAATTATTAATTAAATATTAACTGGTTAGAAGTAAAAGTTGGATATAAGTGATAAGGCGCATTTGAATTTGATTCTACAATCTATAATAAAAAAGTGAAGGAATAGATGTTTATTGCAGTTTTTTTCCTACAACAAACATCTTAGTACCACAAACAGCACATACGCCTTGAACAGCAGGCTTTCCATTTTTCAAAGTCGTCTCAGTGGCATTTTTCATTTCTCTTTTAGTTTTACATTTGACGCAGAAGCCTTCCATGTCGCTCACCAATGGCTTGGAGCCTTTAATATATAAAGAAGATTTCTCTAGTGAAAACTCTATAACATTTCAAAATCTTAACATCTTTACTTCATAAATTTGGGTGGGAAATAATTTATAAGACCCATTTATTATATATCACATTGCGTCTCCACCTCCATAAGAAAGCAATTCGTTGCTTTGGGATAGCTGAAAGCTTTAGGAAGGGTGCTCTCCCAAATTCCATACTCGCAGGAGTTGTGATGAGAAGTGATTTCATCATCGATGGCTTCTCCTTTGGGAGGGCGACACTAGGCGGCAACGACGCAACCAACGCTATAGTGCTGATGTTTAAAGGATTGCATAGAAAGGATGTCAACTTTCTAATGGTTGGGGGTAGCATTGTAAGCCTTTTCAACATAATAGACGTAGACGGGCTTTATAGCACCATCTCCATTCCTGTTATCTCAATAACCTACCATCCGTCGGAAGGCTTAGAGGATCATTTAAAACATCATTTTCCCTTTGACCAAGGTAAGGTCGAAGCCTATAAGCGTCTAGGAGATAGAGAATGTATAACACTGCACACAGGGAAACAAGTCTTCATAAGATGTGCAGGGATAGGCAAAGATGAAGCGAAAGAGGCAGTAGACCGGTTTACATTACAGGGTGGTGTACCAGAACCGATCAAGGTGGCAAAGCTGATATCTCGTGCGATGTTGAACTACCTTTCTAACGGCAGTACCTTAGGTAGTCCCGACCATACATGAATATGTAGAGTTGAGCGTATCCTGCGTATTCCCCAAAGACTTTTCTTGCGCTATTAGCCAACTTAAGATATAATCCTTTGTCAAGTCTATTCTTAAGGCAAAGTCTCTCAAAATAATATTTCGATTCCTCTTCTGGCAAAAGTTTATCAAAAGCGGTTGTATAAACTCTTGAAACCCAAACATCTATGGGAAAGGCTTCCATCTTTTCGAAGCCATAAAGAAGTATGCAATCAGCAACCTTAGGCCCAACTCCAATTAGTTTCATATTACCCGCCACCATCTCGTTCCAGGCATTCACATAACTCATCTCCTTAATCTTGTTGATATAGTCCACATCTTCTTTGAGCGCTTTTGAAGCCTCAAGTAGGTACTTAGCTCTATATCCAAGCCCCACTCTTAAGAGCTCGTTGACATTTGAACGAGCTATTCTCCCAAATCTAGGGAACGTGTAGAAGGTTGTTCCATCAAGTTCAACTCTGTCACCAAATTTCCTTGACAGCTCAAAGATCATCCTTTCGATGGCAGGTATATTCTTGTTCTGCGCGCATAAGTAACTCAAGATGGTGTTCGATGGATCTTGCCTGAAGATCCGAACCGCCGAATATCTTGAAATAGCACTTCTCATGAACAAGTTTAACGCTAACCTTTTATCAACATCTTTTTTCTTGTCCTTTAGTCCTAAAAAGTGGATAATTTCTTTTTCACTTATCTCTTTAGAAGCATGGATTTTGAGCCTATCACTGATCTGACTTAACCTGAGCACTACATCGTCATATGGTCCATACCAGTAACTATCCATTTTTCTCCACCCAAAAATTTGACCACTCTTAAAACAATAGTCCAAACTAAAGGAAGAGTATTTGCTTAAGTCTAATATTAACTCATTTACCATCTTTATTACCTAATCATTATGCTAATTGAACATATGGGGTTGTCATTTGACTAACCATCCACACTGTATAGACTTATGTTTAAAAAATATTACCAACTTCGAAGACAATAAGAATTAGAGAGCATGAGACAGAATCACCTCTTAAATATTTAAATCGTTTCCCCCTTTATGGTTGTCATGCGAAGTACAACGACTTTCTTATCAAGTATACATGAAAACAAGAAAATGCTGTTGTACTTAATTTTCCTAATAATTTCACCTTTCATATTCTATACCATATTTTCAAACATTTTAATCCCAGAAACGCCATCATACATATACAAGGGCTGGACCAAGTATAACGAACCTGAATTCATATTCAAGCAGACAATTAGTATTGCAATATTTGGTATGGTGATCTTTGCAACACTACTTTTCTGGAAATATAGGGTCCCAGTTGCGATGGCTGGGACAGCGTTGCTTCTTTTAGGTGGGTTTGTTGACATCAGCACTCTTGTGGAGTATATGAATATACCTGTGATACTTTTCCTTTTGTGTATGATGGTGGTTGTAAGCTATATCCGTAGTCTTGGTTTCTTCGACTACTTTCTTGAGAGGACCATGTTGGCTACTAAGTTCGAGCCTAAACTTCTTTTGGTTTTTTTTGTGCTCATGTCGGCTTTTATGGCGGCTGCGGTTGATGAAGTAAGCTCAATATTATTTATGAGCGTGTTAATATTCGATTTAGCAAAAAGATTTGATATTAATCCAATACCTTACCTTATCTGCGCTATCTTTGCAACAAACATAGGAAGTAGTGCAACTGTACTAGGAAATCCTGTCGGTATCTATGTTGCTTTTTACGCAGACTTAACTTTTGGGGACTTCCTTATGTGGTCGACTCCTGCAGCAGTTCTTTCGGCACTCATAATAATCCCAATCTTATTCAAGAACTTTAATATTTTTCTTAATGAGTTCAGAGCAAAAATCGTGGCCAAAGAAATAACGTCTGGGGTGCCTACACTTACAGGAGAATCTAAAAAGGGAGGAATACTGTTTTTAATTATGATAACTCTCTTAGCTCTGCATAGTACACTAGAAGTCCTACTCGAGCTTCCGACTAACTCTCTGCTTATCGCCATTCCTTTATGTTTAGCTTCTTATGTTCTTCTCTCGCTAAAAGATGAAGCTGCATCATTCTTTGAGAAGAATGTTGAATGGTGGACTATAGTTTATTTCATGTTTCTGTTTTCAATTTCCTCGACAGTCGAATTCACAGGTGTTTCTGCAAAGCTTTCCATCCTTCTCATCGACTTATACAAGTTCCTTGCTGAGATCCTACCATCCCCCTTTCAGATAATAGTCATATTTATACTAGCTGTTATTATAATTGGTACGCTTAGTAGTTTAGTAGACAACATCGTCTCTGTAGCAGTCTTTTTGCCTATCATCTCGGAGGTTGTTGCCTTAAATGTCCCATTTGGTGGCATATTGTGGTGGAGTACGTTAATTGGTGGCTGCTATTTTGGAAATGCCACACCAATTGGGTCGACCGCAAACATAGTTATGCTAGGTCTTTTAGATAAAAGGTACAATAAATCGATATCGTTTAGGTCGTGGATTAGTTTAGGATTGAAGATAAGTCTTTTAACGTCACTTATTGCTTCATCATATGTCCTTCTATTAAAAATAATGTGGGGGTGAATTGTTTATATACTTGATAAAACAAATTATGGTAGAATAAAATGAAGCGAGCAGATGGTAAACCTTTGGTTGAAAATTGGAACGAAGTTGCCTCATCATTGCTAAGATGGGGTGACATGCTTATTCGTTTTGGGGTCTTCCTCGCTCTAGTATATGGTACATACTATGCAATATCAGCTGGGGTCCAAGTAATTAATGGGGAAGCGGTGTCAATAGGTTCTAAACCTCTTTCCTACCTGATAAACGCTATAATAACCTTCATCTGTATCACTATCCTTTCACGAATTGTAGAACGTAAGATAGCAAACAAAAGTTTCAGAGTAGGTGGTTTAGCCGCGCTGATCGTTGGCGCAATACTCCTTGTTGTTGCAACCGTCTCAGGTTTTATAATCATCTTCGGCGGTTTTTTCGTGATCCTTGCAGTAGAGATTAGGAGACCATCAGCAAGTTTCGAGGTTGCGTTATAAATCACCTAACAATGTTTATCATAGAAGATTTAAATACTAAGTTTCTATTTTTAACTTTTAATGGCTTCCCAATTTAAGCAATTGGAAAAGCGAGTTCTCCTCAGGAAAAAGCTTTCGGAGAGTGGATTTGAAGTCAGAATGCACAGTTACGATTACTACGTAATAAAGGAGAAGTTTGTCTCAATAATCTCATTGGAGCCTGAATTTAATAAGGCATCTATAAAGAAGATAAGCTGTAATCTTAAAGGCTCAATTCCGGCGATAGATAAAATCTATAAGATAGTAAAGGAAATAGACCCAAAGATAACGATAGAAGTAAGGGAGTAGAGTGCTTAACGAGTCGTGTGTCATCTACCGGTCTACGTAAAAGATATTATAGGCTAGACAAGACTCTAAACTGTGCAATGACAGGTGCAAACAAGATGTTAAATAACGCCTTTGGAAGATACGATCCAACACAAGCAACGCTTTACGTGTATAATCTCTGGAAAGCTTACGATGGTATCCCTGCATTAAATGGTCTCTCCCTCTACATGAACAAAGGTGAAGTGTTGGGTTTGCTTGGACCAAATGGTTCAGGGAAGACAACCACCATCAAGATCATTCTAGGGCTTTTGAAGAAAGATGAAGGCATCGTAAATGTGCTAGGGTACAATATCGACAAAGAACCTTATGAATATAAGAAGTTAATTGGCTACGTACCTGAATCTTCAACAATACCTGAATACTTGAACACATACGAGTTCCTATATTATATGGGGAGAATACGCGATATCAGTGAGCCTGTTCTTAGACCCCGTATAGATGCCCTCCTCACGCGATTTAACTTGGCTGAGAAAAAGAAAGCCCTTGTAACCTCATTATCTAAGGGTATGAAGCAGAAGCTCATATTTTCCTCAGCGTTGCTTCAAGAGCCGAAGATACTCTTCCTCGATGAACCCTTCATAGGGATAGACCCAGAAGGCCAGTTTGAGCTTAAATTGATTATAAAGGAGCTGATGCAAAATGGATGCTCAGTTCTTTTATCAACCCATCTCCTCGACCTTGCAGAGCGATTCTGCGACAGGGTTGCAATAGTCAACAAGGGTAGGAACGTTGCCACAGGTAACCTTAAAGAATTGAAGGAGTTAGCGCACCTAGGTAAGGATACTACCCTTGAACAGATATTTTTAACTTTGACTAAAGAGTCAAAGGTGCAAGTAGAAACTGGGCCTTCTGAACAAAAGAAAAGAAAGTTCTTAGGTTTTCTAAGTAGGTAGAACAGATTTGGCTATAAAGGAAATCTATCTGATGAGGCTGATAGCATCCTTCGGTTCGTTCAGAAGGTCTAAGTCGACAATACTACTACTTCTGATCTATTCTTTATCTGGTTTAGGGTTGATCCCTCTGATCTTAAGCGGTGAAGAATCAACCGGAAACCTGTTCACTCAGATGATCCTGCAGTACCCTATACTCTACCTATTCCCAACACTTTTCCTCTTCTATTCTATAATAAGCCAGATCAGCGTAGTAGATTATGAACGCGACTTTATATTTTCTACGTCTGTTAAGCCGTACGAAGTCTTTTACGCTAAAACTCTGTACGACTTAACGATGATACTTTTTATCCTTTTTCTTCCATTTATTTTTGCGTTTGTAGCTGTTATTCTGTTATTAAAGGTCTTTTATATCGCCTTTTTCGCGATAGTGTTCCTGATCCTCAGCCTTTCGGTCATACTTGAGAACAGCTTTAAAGTGCTTACTATTTTCTATAAGAAGAACTTAGTCAGGCTACTGATAGTATTCGTTATATTGGCATTCTGCGCCCCGGTCATACTTAACTTCGCCTTTGGAGACACTCCAAGAGCGATTAACTTGATTTCTCCAATAGGAGCTCTACAAGAACTTCTAATTAGCAGAGCTAATCCATCAGAAATGATAGCGCCTGTAGCTTCATTCTTCATTTGGGCTATTTTCTCAATTACCTTATTTTATAAGGCATCAAGGTTCAACTTTTTGCCATTCGCACAGGTTGTACCTCTTAGAGCTGCCTTCGACACTAGCTTTAGATACCAGGTTCAAAAGCAACAGTACCTTCTATCTAGGATGAATCGTTTTTCAATCCCAATCTACTTAGAAAACGCACCTCGAAGCAAGGTGCTGTTTTATGCCAAAGAATCATTCGTCCGAACATTACGCTTTGGAGACATATATGGATTGATACTCACACTAGTCTTCCTAAGTTTACCATACTTTCTTATTGGTAACTCTAATCTTGAAGATTTTACTCAAACAAGTTTCCCTATGGTGATGTTTTTAGCGGTGTTCTTTCCAATAATTTTAACACAACTTTGGATAACAGAATTCGTTGACTACTTTTGGATAATAAAAGCATTTTCATCCGAGGTGCGCTCATACATAATTGGGACATTCACGTGGCAGATGTCTATCTTCCTTCCGTTGATGCTTATCTCCCAAGTGATAGTCTACTTATTAACGGGCCCAATTTCGTTTGACTCAATACTCTTCTCGACGTTACTGGTTATAGTGAACTCATCATTCGGGGTCTACTACGGTATTTGGACCATTAAAAGAAAGTCTTTCACTCCATATATCTTCATGATGGGTATGCTTTTCTTCGTCTTATTGTCTACACCAATAATAATGATGAACTTTATTGGAAAACTCTTCATGTTACCATCACTTTATAACTTAGCATTAACAATTGCCTCGCTTATATACACAATAATAGCTGCATCTGTATTCCTATTTTTATCAATTAGAATGTTCGAGTTGATGGAGGTATAATCTTTAAAGAATGCTTCTATAAACCGAACCAATACTCCTTTTAATTAGGAAAGATGTTTATATACAAGTTATTTAACGCCCAAAGGCAGAGGATAAGAATGCCAAGTAAAGAAAGATTTTATCTAGACTTCGAAGAACTCAGAAAAGAAGATGTACCTCTAGTTGGCGGAAAGAACTCAAGCCTTGGTGAGATGATTAACGCAGGAATCCCTGTACCTCCAGGATTCGCTCTAACATCAGCAGGATATGACTACTTCATCGAATCGTCAGGCGTTTCCGCAAAGGTAAAGGAAATTTTAACAGGGCTAGATTCATACGACTTAGAGAAACTCACTGAAGCATCGAAAAAGATCCGTGCTATAATCGAAGCAAGCACCTTTCCCAAGGTTTTAGAAGAAGAACTCATGGCTCACTATAAAGCATTGGGGAAGAAGGTGGGAGTCGACAACCCAGAGGTTGCGGTAAGAAGTAGTGCTACAGCAGAAGACCTGCCAACAGCCTCTTTCGCTGGGCAACAAGATACATTCCTGTTCGTTTCAGGTAGAGAAGCCTTGGTAGATGCTACAAAGAAATGTATAAGCTCGCTTTTCACACCCAGAGCTATCGCTTACCGAGTGGAGAAAGGCTTTGACCATTTCAAGGTTAAGCTTTCAGTTGGGATACAGAAGATGGTGAACAGCAAAGCCGCAGGAGTAATGTTCACTGTGAACCCGGTAACTGGTGATAAGAACGTGGTGGTAATAGAAGGGGCATGGGGTGTAGGTGAATCAGTGGTACAAGGACACGTGGATCCAGACAGGTTCGTCGTAGAAAAGGGCACATACAAGATTGTTGATAAGTTCATTTCAACGAAGAAGGTCATGACCATAAAGGGAAAGAGTGTAGAGGGCTTTAGCAAAGAAGTCCCAGTGCCTGAGAACCTAATGAACGCGCCATGTTTAAACGACGAACAGGTGATCGAACTAGCCAAAGATGCTGAACTGATAGAGAGACACTATGGAAGACCGATGGATATCGAATGGGCACTTGACACAGATACAAACAAACTCTACATAGTCCAAGCTAGGCCAGAAACAGTTTGGTCTTCAAAAACAGCTCCCGCTCAAGTTGAAAAAGTTACTGCTGCACAAGCAAATGTCTTGGTAAGAGGATTAGGTGCGTCACCAGGTAAGGCTTCAGGAAAGGTCCGTATAATTATGGACGTAAAAGATATCGCATCGTTCGAAGAAGGCGAGATCTTGGTCACAGAAATGACGGCTCCAGACTGGGTACCTGCTATGAGAAAGGCTGCCGCAATTATTACAAATGGTGGTGGGATGACAGCTCACGCAGCTATTGTGTCAAGGGAACTAGGAGTACCTTGCATCGTTGGGACAAAGAACGCTACAGAGGTGTTAAAGACTGGGCAGATCGTATCTGTTGATGGATCTCTGGGAGTCGTATACGAGGGAGTAGTAGAGGAAGAGAAAGCAAAAGTCTCAGGAGAAGCGATTCCAGCTGCGTCGATAGTTGCGAGCACTGTACCAATAACTGGAACAAAGGTGTACATGAACTTAGGAGAACCAGACAAGGCTAACGAATACAAAGACCTTCCATTCGATGGAATAGGACTCATGAGGATTGAGTTTATTATCGCAGATTGGGTAGGGGAACATCCACTTGCACTAATAGAGCAGGGCCGTGGTCAAATCTTCGTAGATAAGCTTGCAGATGGGATTGCAAAGGTAGCTGGCGCAGTATACCCTAGACCAATAGTAGTTAGAATGAGTGACTTCAAATCTAACGAATACGCTGCGCTAAAGGGTGGCGAAAAATATGAACCCAAGGAAAATAACCCCATGATCGGATGGAGAGGTGTGTCAAGGTATATCAGCCCCGATTATGAACCAGGCTTTAGACTAGAATGTAAAGCGATAAAGAAGGTAAGGGATGATATGGGGTTGAAGAACGTCTGGGTTATGTTACCCTTCGTTAGAACGACTTGGGAAGTTGAGATGGCTACAAAGATCATGAAAGAGGAAGGTCTCGAAAGAGGTAAGGACTTCAAACTATGGCTAATGGCGGAAGTGCCATCAATAGTCATACTCGCGGATGAATTCAGCAAGTTATGTGATGGATTCAGTATTGGATCGAATGACTTAACGCAGCTGACCCTCGGCGCGGACAGGGACAGTGGGATACTAGGCAACTTAGGCTACTTCGATGAAAGAGACCCAGCTGTACTAAGATCGATCGAACACCTAATTAAAGTAGCGCATGAAAACGGTGTTACAGTCAGCATCTGTGGACAAGCACCTTCAGTATACCCAGAAGTCACAAAATTCCTAGTAGAAAATGGGATCGATAGCGTTTCAGTCAATCCTGATACAGTGATCGCGACTAAGAAGCTCGTTGCAAGTGTGGAACAAAAACTAATACTAACACGGCTTGCAGAACTGAAAGACCTACTATCAAAAAAGTAATGGCAGGATAGTTTTCTATCCATTATTTTATTTTTTAATGATAAAAGTTATTAGGACACAAAATCGCAAGTTGGTTTGATGTTACTCGATATAAGGAACCTTACAGTCTCTGTTGACGATAAACAAGTCTTGAAGAATTTATCTCTGTCAATTGGTTTTGGGGAGACTTTACTTTTAATGGGCCCAAATGGGTCAGGTAAGTCGTCACTCATATACTCTATTATCGGGCATCCAAGCTATAAGATTAAAGAAGGAAGCATCATCTTTAAAGGTGAAGACATAACCTATATGCCTACAGAAGAGAGGGTTGAGCTTGGTCTAGGTGTTTCCTTTCAGTTTCCTCCAAAGATACACGGTGTTACAATAAGAGCCCTCGCGAAAAGACTTGTAGAAAGGAAAGGAAGTGGTGTGGACATAGAGGCTGTCGCCGCCTCTCTTAACCTGACGAACTTTCTTGATAGAGAAATCAATGTAGGATTCAGTGGCGGGGAGATGAAGAGAGTTGAGCTTTTCTTTTTATTAATACAACAACCATCACTAGTACTCCTTGATGAACCAGATTCAGGCGTTGATGTTGAGAACATGGCGATCGTTGGCAACGCTATAAGTAAACTTCTCAGTAACGAGTCCCACATTACGACAGATAAACCGTCAGGGATGATTGTAACACACCTAGGATATATTTCCAGATATGTTATAACACATAGGACATATATTATCCAAAATGGTTCCATCATATGTTATGGTGAGACAGAAAGTCTTGTAAAAGATGTGCTTAAACACGGATTCGATGGCTGTATTCAATGCTATGGGAGAAGACGAGCATGTACAAAGCATGGTAAAGAGAGGCTTTAAGGGTTGACAAAAATTGGGTTCTAGGGCTCGTATAGAAGCGCTTAATAAAAGAGCTTCAGAAAGCCTTGCATTTAAGCCTAAGTACGGACCAGATATCGAACTATCTAAGTACTTAAAACAAATTCCGCATTCAGAAAAGGTGGATAGGATCAACGCTCTACCTGAGACTTTAACAAGCAAAATGCAGAATATCGGTATAGACACAAAAGAGGAAAGCAAGGCAGGGAGTTACGTTCAACTAGATCATGACATTGTTTATAAAAAAAGGTTCTACCCTAACGTTGAGTTATTGACCCTAGAAGAAGCATTAAATGACGAAGATTTCGTTGAAAATTATTATTGGAGGCTAATAGACGTAGGTCAGGATAAGTTCACTGCAGCAGCCCAGCTCTATGGGCATGGAGGGTACGTTATTAAGACTGAAGAAGAGCAGAAGCTAGATGTGCCAATTCAAGCATGTCTGCTGATCAAGTCACCTGAAGCATTTCAGGCGCCACATAACGTAATCGTCGCTGAAGCTGGCTCAACATTACATGTTGTCACAGGGTGCGCGGTGATGCCTGAATCAGTCGGACTACACGCGGGGATAACAGAATTTTACGTTAAAAGAAACGCAACAGTCACCTTCACTATGATTCACGATTGGAACAAGGTAAGCGATGTTCGACCAAGGACAACAGCAGTAGTTGAAGAAGGTGGGGTTTTTATAAATAATTATATCAACTTGAGCCCGTCAGGTCTAAGAAGCCTTCAAGCTTACCCAACAGTAGTTCTAAAAGGTGACAACTCAAGAGCCTTCATGTCATCAATAGTAATTGGAAGCGCCTCCTCTTATATCGATCTTGGTTCGGCTATAACAATAATGGGCAAAGGCTCTAAAGCTGAAATAGTATCAAGGTCTATATCAAAGGACCAAGCTCAAATAGTCGCTAGAGCGAGGATAACCGCTCAAGCTCCAAATTCGAAAGGGCATATCGAATGCCGAGGGCTTATGCTCAGTGATGGCTCCAGAATTTGGGCCGTGCCTGAGCTGGATTCCACTATAAAGGACGTTGAACTCACACATGAAGCTGCCGTTGGAAGATTAGCAGAAGACGAAATCTTCTATTTACTTTCGAGGGGGATGAGCCGTGATGAAGCTGTCTCAACGCTTGTGAGAGGTTTCTTAGAAGTTAAGGTCCCTGGTCTCCCTAGAATGCTTGAAGAACAAATAAAGCTAGCCACAGACATAAGTACCAAGGGGCTTTAATAAGGGGAAATCTCACCTGATAACATCAAAGCTTATAAGTTATCCACCTTCATCTTTTAACAAACATGACGATTAGAATAAGAGAAATGAAAATCGACGACTTACCCGAGGTCTTCCATATAGGTGAGTCCATATACCCCAGCGACGTCTTCCCAACTATGTATAGGACATGGGATGAATACGCAGTGACCTCGCACTTTAACAACAACCCGAACCTTTGCCTTGTTGCCGAATCCAATGGGAAGGTCGTTGGATTCATTATGGCTACAACCATTGAGAAGAGTCAATCTGCTTGGAAGTATGGCTACGTAGTGTGGTTAGGAGTAAGAAAAAGATATCAACATACTGGCGTAGCTAACAGGCTTTACAACATGATAGAGGAAAAGCTAAAAGAACTGGGGGTAAGGATCATTCTTGCAGACATAGAGGGAACAAATCATAAAGCTTTGAACTTTTTTAAGAAGAAAGGGTTCGAACGCTCCTCGATCTACGTGTGGGTTAAGAAGACTCTATGAGGTTATCAGAGCAGACGATAAAAGTTCCTTAAATCCTTCTTCCAATCTAATTATGGGGAAGTAGATCCATTTGGGTTCAAGAATATCCTCGCAAGTCTTCCACTCTTCCACACTAGTTACCCTATATTTAACGAAATTACTTTTTATCTCCACATCAGATAGGTATGTGAAGAAGATTCTTCTAGTTTTGTTGAAGACTCTTTGAACTAGCTTCAACGTATACACGTCTTTTTGGCCATGCTTCCAATTGTACATTACAAACGCGCTTCTAACAAGTGGCCAACCGAGTGTAGACCTAAGTAGGTCTTCAAAGCTTTGTGTCATTATCACTAGAGGGGATGCTTTAGGAAAGTCTCTTATGTCAACAGGTCCCTCAAGGTGGATAAGGGGTATGAAGATGTCGGTGCCTTCGATTCCCTGTGAAGGCGTTATCTTTTTATCACCCCCTGATATAAGAAATCTTAGAAACTTTCCTCCGATGTCTTCTCCTTTAGCATAAAAGATGTTCATAAATTCGCTAGTCTTCTCAGGGTCGCCAAAGGTAAAGTAGTCTCTGTTCTCTTTCGGCCCGGATACAAAGATCCCTCCAAAGAACTGCATTAGTTCAGTAGACTTCGATGCGACGACAAGTTTAGCTAACTCTTGAAGAGACTTTACCTTGAATAGCATACATCTAACTTTCCAGTAGGTTCATATAAACCTATCATTAATAGAAGACTATCAGTAACTTGCATAATCTTTTATATAGCGACATTTTTAACTGCCTTTGATGGTACATGATCAAAGTAGGAATTAACGGTTTTGGGAGAATTGGAAGACTTATACTGAGGGCTTCTCTGGAAGATACAGAATTCCAAGGAAATTTCGAGGTTGTCGCAACAAACGATATAACCGACGCGCCAACACTTGCACACTTATTAAAATACGATTCTACCTTCGGGAAATTAAAGAACGAAGTCAAAGCAGAAGCAGATTCTATCTTCGTTGATGGGAAGAAGATAAAGATCTTGAACGTGAAGGATCCTGGGCAACTACCTTGGAAGGAACTAGGAGTAGAGTACGTGATCGAATCAACAGGTCTATTCACAGACAGAGACAACGCTATGAAGCATATCACAAGTGGGGCGAAGAAAGTTATAATAACCGCTCCAGCTAAGAATCCTGATAAGACATTTGTGATTGGTGTAAACGAAAATCTTTATGACCCTGGAAAGCACAACATTATATCAAACGCGTCATGCACAACAAACTGTCTAGCTCCTGTTGTTAAGGTCTTAGACGAAAAGTTCGGGATACAAAAGGGTTTCATGACGACGTGCCATGCTTATACGAATGATCAGAGGGTACTTGACCTACCCCACAGAGACCTTAGAAGGGCTAGAGCTGCCGCGGTCAACATTATACCTACGACCACAGGTGCAGCGAGAGCTATAGGGGAAGTAATGCCTCACTTGAAAGGTAAACTTGATGGCATTGCGTTAAGGGTTCCTGTACCGGATTGTTCGGTAAACGACCTTGTTTGCATCGTCAGCAAAGAGGCAACTAAGGATTCAGTAAACTCTGCGTTCAAGGAAGCATCTGAGACACATCTGAAAGGTATATTGGAGTTCACAATGGAGCCTATCGTATCGTCCGATGTGAAGGGAAATAACCACTCCTCGATAGTTGATGGCCAGAGTACTATGGTGATGGAGGGGCATCTGGTTAAGACATTATCTTGGTACGACAACGAATGGGGTTATTCTTGTAGAGTCATCGATCTTCTAAAGTACATCGCAAAGAAGGATGGGGCGTATTAGCCTCATACTCAATTTTTGTTCGCTAATAGACTATGAGGGTGGATGGGCATGTATAAGACGATGGATGATTATAACTTTGATAACAAAACTGCTATAGTTAGAGTTGACTTTAATTCGACGGTAGATCCGACGACTAAAAGGTTGTTAGATGATGAGCGGATAAGGTTACATTCGGTTACAATAAAGGAGTTGGCTGCGAAGGGCGCAAAGGTTGTGGTGCTCGCGCACCAAGGAAGATTAGGTGATCCCGATTACACAACATTAGAGCAGCATGCAAAGCGTCTCTCGGAAATCCTAAAGTCGGATGTGAAGTACGTCAACGACCTTTTAGGTGAGAGGGCTGTCAACGCGATCAAGTCTCTAAAGCGAGGTGAAATATTGGTTCTTGAAAACGTTAGAAGTTTGAGTGAGGAAACAGCTAAGAAGACCATCGAGGAACAATCTAAGACAGGCTTGGTTAAAACACTCGCCCCATTAGGCGATGTGTTCGTAATCGACGCATTCGCAGCAGCGCATAGAGCGCACGCATCAGTAGTTGGATTTACAGTAGTGATGCCTACAGTCCTAGGTCGAATTATGGAGAAGGAGATCAAAGCCTTAGAAAAGATACGTTCTGTCGAAAATAGGCCAATAGTTTACATCTTAGGTGGGTCTAAGGTAAAGGAAGGTATAGAGATCGCCGAATACATCCTATCAAATGACCGAGCAGACCAAATACTAACAGGAGGGCTTGTAGCACAACTCTTCCTAACCGCTAAAGGACTAGACATCGGTGGGGTAAATAAGAAAACTTTAAGCGATAAAGGCCTTCTAGAGCTTGTTCCAAAAGCAAAGACCATTCTAGATAAGTATGATGGGAAGGTGCTTCTACCAGTTGACTTCGCTGTGGACTCGAATGGTAAAAGGAAAGAAATACAAATGATAAATCTCCCAACTGAGCTCGAAATCTGCGATATCGGTGAGAAGACTATGGAGTTGTACAAAAAGTCGCTACAAAACGCGAAGGCTGTTGTAATGCATGGCCCAATGGGTGTATATGAAAAGGAGGATTTCATAAAAGGGACGAAGGCCGTCTTCGAGGAAGTGATCAAGTCTAAGGCGTTCACTGTAGCTGGTGGGGGTCACACGATCGCCGCTTTAAGCAAGCTTGGACTTTACAAAAAAGTTTCATATGTGAGTTCAGGTGGTGGAGCGCTTCTAGAGTCATTGATGGGCAAAAAGCTTCCTGCTTTAGAAGCTATTGAGACGTATCAGAAGTAGTCTCCGATGCTTCTCCGCCTCCCATTTTTGATTTAACTATTTCTTTTAATTTATTAACCCAACCTTTTTTGAAGACAAACATCAATATAGATGCTAAAACAACGAGTGGAATCACGGTTAAAGCTACGTTTCCATATATGAGCTCTTCCTTCCAGACTGCGTTGATAGTAGTAGGCGAGTTCATCTTCACTGTAATGATATAATCTAATGACTCTATGTCTCCTGCCCATCCAGCGAAGCTATAATATGAGAAGAAGTCTCTCTCTAAGCGATGTGCTTCAATGGAGAAGGTGACTTCTGTGCCATCATTATACCAACCTGATGGGTTTTCAGATGAATACTGCGTGACAATCTTAGAGAATGGGGATGTAACATTAAGATAGTATTGAGTAACGTAGTTCGCGTGGGCCACAGCAGGCCCATTCATTATTATCTGGTCTGTTGCAGCAGATGAAGAGATATTACCTGACCAGTTCACAAACTTTTTCCTAACTCCCGTACTTAATTGCACCTCCAAGTCTAAAACTCTAAAAGTTACTTTCTCTGACGCGTTGTACCATCCCGTCCCTGATACCGTGCCTACATCGGTGGAAACAGCTAAGTAATATTGGATGCGAAAGGTTGCGTTAACTGTTCTCGCCTTATCCATAGTTATAGAAAGTGTCCTTGTGTAGGATATGCCTGATTCGTTTCTCCAATAAGAGAAGACGTATCTCTTATTTGGCTCAAATAATATTGTTTCAGGAGGTGTTAGGGAGACCTTGGTGCCTTCATCAAACCACATACCATGTGTTTGGGGAAGGATCTTAAATTCTGATGTATTAATTGATGGAGGGTTGGTGAATAGGTCTAGCTTAAATTGTCTTTTCCAAACTATTTCTTCTTTAATAGGGCTAACAACTTTTATGGCCATATTCTTCGAAGCACCTGTGTAGGATCCTGTTCCTATGCCTTCCCATCGCACGAAAAGAATCCTTAAAGTACTTGAATTATATGAGGAGATGGCCAGGGGTGTGATCTCGACAGATGTGCCATATTCGTACCATCCATCAGATCCTGCAGGGCTTGTGTCGATTAAAAAGTATTCGGGTGTGACAAAGCTTACCTTATATGCTACAACATACTTCGCAGTTAGAAGGGTGTCTGATTGAATCCTTATAGTTATCTTTGGTTGCGTCGACTCACCGACTTCCCATTGCTTAAACTGGTACCTGCTATTTTCATCGATTTCTTGGGTGTCCCCCACCGAAATCACTTGGGTGCCTTCATATGTTTTTACATCAACATATCCTGTTGCGTTAGTGGTGTACTTGGTTCCATTTACAGTCACCCTAATACCTGAAATAGGTTTACCATCCAAGGTCACAGCCTTAACGATAACCGTTAAAGGCTCCCTAACGTCCAATTTTATCGTAGAATAGGTTTCTCTAAAGTCCCCATTTCCTTCCCAAACAGCTTTAATGTCGAGGGTTCCTGTTATGTTGGTCTCCCAAAGGAATTTGAACCTTCCTAAAGCATCTGTCTTATTACCTCCTAAGAGTCTCCAAATGCTGGTTTGGTTGCCTTTGGAGTAAATTTTAATTGTTTGATTTACTAAGTGAGGATCAAGTTGGCCTGTGAAAGTCACATTTTTTCCAAGTCCAATAACTTGTTGGTTCGCAGCAAGAGTTAAGGTTGCATATGGACGTCTATCTAGTACTGATAGAGATGTCTTACTACATCCGACAACGAAAATAGGGTTGTCTTTTGCAATCGTGACCGCTACATCTGATGAAGTAGATGAAATCGTGTAATTCCATAGGGATTCTCCGTTAAACTTTGCTAAACCAATCTTCCCATAGGAAGACCAAGCAACGTAATTTAGATCCTCATCTGATTCTATGTAAACCGGAGAACTAGAAATAGTGGTCCTGGTCAGTTCGCCTAGAAGGTATCGATAAAAGATTATTGTACCATTACTTAACCCTACAACAGTTTTCTCACCATTTGATGAAATTCCGCAAGTTATACCTTGAGCGTTTCCTAGGGTTAGGCTTTGCATCGTGTTCAGATTATCTGTCCTAAGAATGTGAAATGTATGATCAGATGTTGTTACTGATGAGAAGAAGCCAAATGATGAGATCTTCAATGACATTATTTGCGCTCCCAGATTCCTCTTCGCGATGATACTTCCTGAGAGGGGGTTGATCAGTAAGACTGAGCCATTGCTAAGCCCACATACGAGCCTAAAGGATGAAGCATCCATGTCTAGTGCATTTACGTCTGTGTTAAGATTAATTATCCACTTCATAGATACACCGTGAGTTATTTCAACACCGATCTTTACTAATTTATATGTGGTTGTCGAATAGATGATTATAAGCTCCCCGGCTGAATACTCAGAAGAGACGTAAATTGTTTTTATGGTGGAGTTTGTGTTAAAGATTAAACCGGTACTACTTGTCAAGTTATAGATATGTATGTATGATCCGTTAACTATTGATGTGATATACTTGCCGCTTGGGTGAACAACGGTTCCATCTATTATATCTCCTACCCTTGCTGGGAGGTATGTTAATAACTCTCCCCCGTTCGTAGAATTTAATCCTACTACAACTGATCCATTGTTTGTTACAATCATTCTTTGATCGTTTGTTATCGATACCCTGTACCTCTGGGGTGCAAATGAAGTAATACCCTTGCTCCAAAGGGCTTCATTTGAATAAGCGTTAGTCACTAAAACGGGGTGTACTATTAGAATACAAAGTATTGTCACTAATAAAAAGTTTCTTAGTTTGTCCATTGCTTCTAGTGAAGGTAATAACTTTTTAAATATTTTCTGCCTTTACTTTTGGTGTTATAAAGTGTTTTGCTATTTCAACTACTGTAAAGACCATTATCGCTGACATTACTGCTAAAGTCCAATCTTGAAGGGTGGGGTAAGTGACATCAAATGCCCCATGTGCAATTGGTACATGAAGTACCAAAAGTTGCATCAAAAATGACCCTATGACTGAATACCAAAGATACTTATTTGAAAATGGGGCTGCTTTAACAATAGGCTTTCTAAGGGAATGGCATGAAAGCGCTATTGCTAGTTCGCAGACAATAATTGTTGTTAGAATTTCTGTACGTGCCGCAAGTAAGCCTTCATGATCAAGAGTCCATACGAAGTTTGAAAGTAATATCGCTGTTAAAACGACCGGTATGATGATAAAATATATTAGAAACTCCCTCTTCTCCATTAAACTTGACTTAAGTGCTCTAGGTTTCCTTTTCATTATGTCTTTATCTGGTGGATCGATTCCAAGGGCTAAGGCAGGTAGACCATCTGTCGTCAAATTTACCCATAAAAGTTGAATGGCTGTCAATGGCAAGGGGAGACCAACTAACGTAGCGATCAGCATTATAGCGATCTCCGAGATGTTGCATTGGAGAAGGAATGTCAAATACTTCTTGATGTTATCAAATATTCGCCTTCCCTCGCTAACGGCGTTCACTATCGTCGAAAAGTTATCGTCAGCGAGGATCATGTCCGATGTTTCCTTGGTCACCTCGGTCCCAGTTATACCCATCGCTATACCGATATCAGCCATCTTAAGGGCTGTAGCATCATTTATTCCGTCACCTGTCATAGCTACAACATACCCTTTATTTTTCAACGCTTTGACTATCTTCATCTTATGTTCTGGTGAAACTCTAGCATATACTTTAACATCTTCAACTACTTTATCGAATTCTGAATCGGAAATCTCTTCAAGCTCAGCTCCTGTTAGAACCAAGCTATTCCCGTTTATTATCCCAAGCTCTTTTGCGACAGCTACCGCAGTAAGTTTATGGTCACCAGTGATCATAACAACCTTTATACCTGCCTCCTTGCATAGCTTCAACGCTTCCTTTACTTCTTGACGTGGGGGATCAATCATGCCGACAAGTCCTAAGAAGATAAAATCCTTCTCAAATTCTTCTTCGTTAAGGACATCTGGAATACTTGACTCTTCTTTATAGGCAACAGCCAAGTTTCTGAAAGCCTCTGAAGCCATCTTCCCGTTTACAGCTAGGATTTTCTCCCTTGCTTCTTTACTCAGTTTAACCCTCTTCCCATTCTTCAAAATGTGGCTACACCTCTCCAGTACAATCTCAGGTGCACCCTTCATAGAAACGAACTTCTTTTGTTCGCCCTGGACACTATGAACTGTTGTCATCCTCTTTCTTTCAGATGTGAATGGAAGCTCATCGAATCTATCAAAACCCTTGAGTTCGTCTTCCGTTACTCCACCTTTAGCAGCTGCGACAAGGAGAGCGCCTTCTGTAGTATCACCGCTAACCTTCCATTTGCCATTCTCAGAAAACAGTTTTGAATCGTTACATAACACTGAAGCTTTAAGAAGCAAGTTTAACGATTGTACCGTCTTTGGTTCTAATCGTTTTCCATCTAGTAAAAACTCTCCTTTTGGTTCATACCCCACACCGCTAACTTCAATTAATACTTCTTCTACGTAAATCTTCTTGACTGTCATCTCACCCTTTGTCATTGTGCCTGTCTTATCAGAGCATATGATTGAAGTGCTCCCTAGTGTTTCAACAGCTGGAAGCCTTCGAACAATAGCTCTCCGCTTAGCCATCTCATACATTCCTATTGCAAGAGATCCAGTGACGACGGCTGGTAATGCCTCTGGGACTGCTGCTACAGCTAAGCTTACTCCCCATAAAACCATCTCAATAAGGGAATGCCCTCTGAAAAGCCCCAATAAGGCTACAAGTGCTGCTACAGTCAAGGCAAAGATGGTCAACCATTTTCCGATCGATTCTATCCTCCTTTCTAGAGGCGTGCTAGTTCTACGCTCTTCTTGAACTATCTTTGCTATCTTACCAAACTCGGTATTCATTCCAGTTGCTACCACAACACCTAGGCCTCTCCCATAGGTTACTACAGTGCCACTAAACGCCATGTTCATTCTATCGGAAACTATCAAATCACCCTTCAATGTGTCAGAGCATTTTTCAACGGGAGTAGACTCCCCAGTTAAGGGGGCTTCATCGATCTTAAGATTGAAAACTTCAATTAATCTAGTATCTGCTGGAACCTTGTCTCCCGCACGTAGGACGACGATATCTCCTGGAACGATTTCAGTAGAGGAAATAACCTTCTCCCGCCCATCTCTTATTACAGTTGCACTCGGTGCAGCCAGCTTCTTTAATAATTGTACTGCTTTTTCAGAGCGATACTCTTGGAAGAAGCCTAGTCCAGCTGAAGCTACAACGATAGCAAATATTACTATCGCATCTAGTAGCTCTCCAACAAGCAACGAGAGGGCTGTCGCACCGATCAGGAGGATTATCAGAACGTTCTTGAACTGTTCTAAAAAGATCTTCCAAGGAGGAGTTACCTTTTCCCGTAAGATCTCGTTCTTTCCGTACTTTACAAGCCTTTCCTCAGCTTCATCTTCAGTGAGTCCCTCACTTCTGCTCTGAAAGCTTTTAAGAACTTCAGAGGTTTCAAGGTTGTACCACTTGGATTCGCTTCTCCCAGCCAATTCTTCTCTTCAAAGGTAAAATTCATGAACAATTAAGTTTTTCTATAAACTTGGTTTGATGGAAATCATTTGATAACTTGATAAAACCACTTATGAGGTTGAACAAAAACTTCATGAATGCCCAACGTACTTGAATTAGCCGTGAGGAGGAAGACATCGCGCAGCTTCTTAAAGAAGTCTATCCCCTCAGATGTCATACCTTATTGTATAAAGGTAGCGATCCAAGCGCCTTCTGGAGCGAATAAGCAACCATGGAAGTTTATCCTGATTAATGAACAAAGAGTGAAATATAAAATCCGCTCCACATGTGAAAAGCAGGAGAAAAGATTCCATGAGAAGGTAAAGCAAGAACTGAAGCGATGGTTCACAGCGAAGGGAATTAACTACAAGAAACCTTCCTGTCACAGGCCCCATACCTCTTAGCTGTATTTTCGAATCAAAGAACGCCTTACGCAACAGAAAGCACATGGTTATCTATCGGATATCTATTACTTGCTTTAGAAGAAAGGTCACTTTCTTCGCTAACCTATACCCCTTCCTACGCACAAGAAGTGAAGAAAATATTTGATATACCAAAAGCTTACAAATTGGAGGCGATAATGCCTATAGGTATTTCAAATGATAGGCGACCTAAAGAGAAAAGAAGAGCACTTAAACATTCGCTTTACTATGACAGTTGGGGCTCTCACTAGGGGAACAGGGAAATAAGTGCTTTCATTTATGCTGTAGAATACCTGTATTTTTAGTCTTTATAAGATCTAAGAATTACATTTTTATAGGGGTTTGATGAGAACAATCATAATTATGAATATTAAATATGAGAGGGAAATCAGATACGCAGAGCTCCTCACCCCCTTAAAAGGTTATGAACTTGAGAGGCAGATAGTTGAACATAGGTTTGATCCCTTAACACATAAGAGGACGGTGATAACCACTGGTAGATTTCATCTTATAAAAAGGCTCTTCGAATCAGATCCTAATGAGATCCAAAACATCGTAGAAATGACGAAGTCTAACTGTCCATTTTGTCCTGAGCGGCTTGAGTCGATGACACCCAAGTTCCCGAGTAATTTATTCAAAGAAGGCGTTATAAAGTTAGGGGACGCAACCCTTTTCCCAAGTCTCTTTTCACACATGGACTATAATGCGATCGTCGTACTGGGAAAAGAACACTACCTTCAACTGAGGGAAATAGCCCCCAATAAGATACATAGCGCGTTTCAAGTAGGCCAAACCTTTCTAAGAAAACTTTATGATTTAAATAGGAAAAAGATTTATGCCTCATTTATTGTTAATTACTTTCCATTATCAGGTTCTACCATAATACATCCTCACATGCAAGTGATTGCTAGTGATATGTCGTTTCAACTTTTAGATGAACTGTTATCAAACAGTTTTGTGTATTATAGTAGGGTAAAGAGCAACTACTGGGCAGACTTGATCAAAGAAGAGGAGTCGTCTGAACGATTCGTTGGTAAAGTAGATGAAGTCACTTGGTTTACACCGTTTGCACCATATAATACTTACGAAGTTTGGGGCGTACATGAAAAAGTTTCTAACCTTTTAGAGATTAGTGATCAAGGGCTCAAAGGCTTTTCCCAAGGCCTTTCGAAGGTCCTCAGCTTTTACCAAGAAGAAGGCTTATCGTGTTTTAATATTCTGCTATATTCAGGCCCATTAGGGGAAAGCTCGGATAGATACTTCCGCCTAGGCATCAGGATAATCGGTCGATCTGGGTACAGAAAACCCTTCGTTAGCGATCTCTGGGGTCTCCAAAGTGTAATGAATGAGGGTGAAGCTTATGACACGCCAGAGAACACCGCTCTAAAGTTGAGGAAGTATTTCCAATAAAATGCTTCTACATCATAGGATGATCATATCCGCATTCCACGGGCTTGTACACTCCTGAGTAAGCCTTCTTCCTACTCTCACATTTCCTAGGACAGTTCTGGCAGACAACATATTCTTGATCTAATGCAAAAAAGACACCTGAAACAGACTTCCTAGGGATCATCAGATAACTAGGGGAAAGCACTACACCAATATTTTTATGCGGATCTAAAATCTGAAATAGGACTTTCTGCTGGTCCAAGCTAAAAAGTTCTCCTGTCCCAGTCCCTGGGCCAAGGCTTGAAACTTTTCCTCCAAGTTCCTCCTCGACAAGTGACTTTAAATACTGTCGAGTCTTCGAAAGGGCAAGGTCCGCTATCCTTTCACACACAAACGATTCTATAAGGCTCTTTTTTGCCCTTTCTGAAGCGAGTTTTTCTAGTTCACGTCCTATGGTGATCACGTAAGGGGCGACTAATTGGTCCCTCCTTAGTTTGCTGGCTAGCATTACGCTTTTAAAAGTGAAATCACCTTCAAGGGCTACATCGTTGCCGTTCACGTTGAGGACCTTTACAGTCGTGTATACCGCTTTAGGCTTAATCAGCTTTGAAGTTTCATCTAGAAGGGATGATATAATATCATCGTCTATTTTATTTAGTTTCTGAGTTTGTACTAATTCTGCTTTATCCAAAGTGATAACTATGTTATGGAGTACTATCATGGTTATCGAGGTATCTATCGAATGTTCCTTGGATTTAAAATATAAAGATTTGTTTTTATGGTTCTGTTAACTTATTTTAGGTAAAATTAAAAATAAAAGGATATATTAAATAATGGAGGTAAATAGGAATTGAATAATAAAGAATGGGATAAAAAACCAACTGATTCTCAACAGAAAGAATTAATCCCTTTGTTGGTGGAATAAAATGGTAAATAAGATAAAGGTAAAATCAATTTGGATAAACAAAAAAAAGAGATGACTGGTTTTTGGATGATTATTCAGTAAATCCTTATTCAAGTTGTTCGTTTAATTGCATTTATTGCTATATCAGAGGAAGTAAGTACGGAGGGAATATGGCGAAAACGCTTTCAGTGAAAACAAATGCTCCAATACTTTTAGAGAGGCAACTTTCAAGGAGAGCGAAGGAGGAAGAATATGGTATCATTGCACTTTCATCTTCAACAGAACCCTATATGCAAGTTGAAGGGAAGCTGAAACTGACCAGAAAGTTGCTTGAAATAATTTTGAATTATAACTTTCCTGTAGAAATTGCAACGAAGTCAAGACTTGTTATTAGAGATTTAGATATATTCAAATTTCTTCAATTTTTTTATCCTTTCCAGTTTTCAAATAAGCAAAGTCTTAATGGAAATACTTTGGCTAAAATCTCCGGAGTAAACACTGAAGTTGAAAATTGGAAATTTATGATGCAAAAAGCAACTATTGCAAGCTGTTAATTCTGTATAAATAAGAGTGATGAAAATAAGATTTTAATATTTAATTCATCAACATTAAGTTAATATGACCATTTTTATACAAAAGGCAGTCTAAACCTTGGTGAGCAAGTTTCAAGCGGAAACTTGCAGTTTTCTAACTCCAAGGTAATCAAGTCATGTGAATAAATCGAAATTGTTATAAATGAAGATGCACTTTAATAGGCGATTAAGATGTCTTCAAAGGGCACTGTTTTAAAGCCTGGCACACCTGCCCCACACTTTGAATTGAAACTCAGCCGTGATAAGAAAATTAGCTTAAAAGACTATATTGGACGTAAAGTTATACTAGTATTTTATCCTGCTGACTTTAGCCCTGTTTGTAGCGATCAACTTGCTTTGTATAATGAATTATTGCCAGAATTTAGAAGGTATAACGCTGAAGTCGTTGCGATTTCGGTTGATAGCGTGTGGAGTCATAAGGCTTTCGCAAAAGATAGAAAAATATCCTTTCCTCTGTTATCCGACTTTGAACCAAAAGGTGCCGTATCAAAACTATATGGTGTTTATAAGGAGCAAAGCGGTTATAGCGAACGCGCCCTTTTCATAATAGACGAGGAAGGGATCATCCAATGGAGTTATGTATCACCAACGAATGTTAACCCAGGCGCTGATGGCATATTAAAAACGCTTGAAGAACTCGAGAGTAAAAAGAAGTAGGTATGTCCAACCAAGGAAAAAGCAGTCTCGCTCTCCCTGTAGGAAGTAGGGATCATATGCTTGGATCAAAAGATGCACTAATTACCCTTGTTGAATATGGAGATTACGAATGCCCTCACTGTAAAGCAGCCCATGAGGTGTTAAAGAGGGTGTTGGGTGAGCTAGGTGGTAAAGTATTATTTGTCTTCCGCCATTTCCCAATATCAACAGTACATCCTAATGCGAAGACAGCTGCAGAAGCTGCTGAAGCTGCGGCTTCCCAGGGAAGGTTCTGGGAGATGCATAACATCTTATTTGAAAACCAAGATTCTTTGGACATAGATAGTATAAAAAGATACGCTACTACCTTAAATATGAATCTTCAACGTTTTGAGAAAGAGTTATTAGAACATGTTCACTCCCAAAGGGTTCGAGAAGACTTTATGAGTGGGGTAAGAAGTGGTGTTAATGGGACGCCAACATTCTTTATTAATGGAACACGATATTGGGGAGCTATCACTGTCGATTCGTTAACAAAGGCGTTAGAGGGTGTGTTAAAAACGATACCAACTCGTAAAGAATAGCAAGTTATTAACTATTTTTTGACTGGGAAGTCGTAGAAATAGGTCTATAGGAGTATGTGTTTACGATCGACTAAATGAACCCGTTTTACATCAAATTACTGCCTATACCAATAATTTCTTACTTTCCTAAGGAGGGATAGCGCATCTTTCTCAGATAGGTCATGGCCATCCCGGAAGGAAGGATCTTCCTTGTGGTTGCCATATCAAACTGTAATCCATATTTCTTAATAATTTGTACTGCAACTTCACTACTTGGGATGGCCATGATCACAGTGTCCTTTGATTCGTCTTTATCGATGAATTGGGTTAGAGTTTTGCTTGCATGCGACCTATCCCTGAATACATGGAGCTTACTTCTAAGCTAGGATTTTCGATTACCTTAGACTTCAACTATCTAATTGGTACGGGTTACCATTTATATTAACAGTTTATGTGGACTTAGAATCTGTTATGTTAAAAGGTTAATATATGATTCATCTACTGATTAAGCTGTTTCGCTATGACAGTAAACCCTTTCCTATCGATAGCAGGATTTGGCATGATAACTACAGGACTACTTGCTATGATACTATGGTGGCGAAGAAGTAAGGTTGAATGGAAGTACTTCCTTATGGGCGCCATTGTGTGGGTAGCTGCAATATTAGTTAAAGCCGTAATGGATCTAACAGTAACAACCATACTGGTCGAAGCACTAAATGATTTTGGAATAGCCATCTACTTGATAATAATAGGAGTCTATATTGGTTTAAGAACGGGGCTTTTAGAGTCAGGTTTCAGTTATTTTGCCGCGTTAATAAGGCTTAGAAACATAGGCTGGAACGAAGCTTTTGCATTTGGGATAGGGTTTGGTGGTGTAGAAGCAATCGTTTTAGGATTACAGAACATAAGCTTACTTGTATTCTATTTTAACCCATCATTAGTTGAACTGCTGCCAGAAGCTATGCAAAAGCAGCTCAGCATGCCGACGATCATCGTACTCGCCCCCGTCTTGGAACGTGTCTTCACGTTAGCCGTTCATATCCTCACCACACTGCTAGCTATATATTCCGCCATAACAGGTAAATTCAAGTATCTAATGGCTTCAATATTTTATAAGACATTGCTTGATGGAATCGTACCAGCTTTACCGTACTTATTCGACATCACAACGGTCCAAGGAATGTACCTAGCAGAAGCTCCGATCGCTGCAATAGGCGTGACCTCGTTCCTTATTATAAGGTCTTTAGAAAAGAGTATAGGCGATTTTAAAGGGTGTACCCACACAAGACCATCCACCCCTCTTAAGTAGTTTCCAACTTGAAGTAAAGGAAATGTGTAAACTTCATGTGATAATAATTATATGTGAACTGCTAGTTTTCACCATATTATGTGATAAAGACGGTATTCTTAAATTATAGCCCTTGTTACATTATAAGGGTAGAGTCACGATGTCAGAAGAAGAGGAGGAGATTCGGTATAAACCAATCACAATAATGGAACTATTAACTGAGATGCATAGTACGATCACTTTAATGATAGATCTAGCGTATTCGGCTGTGCTTTTTAACGATAAAGACCTTGCTGAAGAAGTTTCTGAATTAGAGGAGAAAGTTGAAGATTTAAGGACAACTCTCCTAATGAATACAGCGATCGTAGTAAAGGATGCTGTTGATGCAGAATCAATGGTAGGGGTCATGGAGGTCGGAGGAGCTGCTGACACAATATCGCATGCAGCAGCGGATATTGCAGATATCGTTTCAATCGGCCTTGGAATCGACCCAAGTATTCTTAAGGCGTTTACAAAGACGCAGGAACGTCTTATCCGTGTTGTAATTCAAGCTGAGTCGATCCTAGCTGGGGGAATACTGTCCGAACTAGAGTTAGAGACAAATATAGGTGTCAATGTGATCGCCATAAGGAGAGGTAAGGCGTTACTTCTAAATCCTAGCTCAAAAGAAAAGCTTCTTCAAGGGGATACCATTATAGCTCGAGGAAGTGACGTTGGTGTTTTCGAATTGGATAAGCTTGCGAAAGGTGAGCTTAAGGAGATTCCTAAACCTAAAATTGAGGATGGAAGTGTTCTAAGTTGAGTCAAGAACAAGTCGTTGACATGATCGTTCAACTTAAAGACCTCTCTGAGATGATGGTTGACCTTGCTCATTTTGCATTAATCTACGGTAATGAAGAAATCGCAGACCAAGTAATCGACATGGAGGAAATCGTCGATAAACTTTACACAAAACTTGAACTCGCAGTCCTCGAGTCGAGGGGGACACAACCTGCTGCGGTGTTGCTCTCATCCATTAGATTGGCTGTTGCTGCTGAACAAATCGCCGACGCAGCATACAAGCTGGCAAGTATTGTTAAAAGAGGAGCTAAAGCGCATCACATATTAAAGCTCGCAATGGAAAAAGCAGATGAAACTATTGTTGCCACAACTATATCAGACAACTCTGTTTTGGTCAACAAAAGCTTAGGTGAACTTGGACTCGAAGACGATATTGGAATGAAAATAATTGCAGTGAAGAGGCATGAAACTTGGACTTATAACCCTAAGGACTTCTTCAAACTCGCCTCTAACGATCTAATTATAGCAAGAGGCTACTCAGAGGGTAGAGAAAGGCTTTTAAACGCGGCGAATCCGAAAACGTAGGACGATTAGTAAATGGGTTTTCCCTTTGCAAAAGCACTTTCAGGACAGCGTATTCAAACAGGCTTTAGTTGCTTTATCATTTGATCTAGGAGGTATCTTATCAGGAGGTATCTTACTAGTCTTTACAGCGCTCTTTGAAACAAACATTTGGATTTTAGCGTTGTTTCCACCCATACTAACAATAAGGGGCAATATTGGAGGTATATTTTCAGGCAAGCTGGGTACGATGCTACATACCGGTGAGATAAAGCCGAGGTTGTTAAATAATACCCTTGAGTTTTACTCCTTAGTAAAAGTGATATGCTTCCTAACGTTTGTCGATACAATAGGCATAGGTGTTCTTAGTTTCATCATTAACTTCGCTATGGGCAGTATCTTCTTAGAACACTTGATTTTCTTTCTAACAGTTCCAATGCTAACATGTCTCTTAGCTATTATGCTTACCGTGCCTGTCACAGCTTTTATAGGGATAACGGTCTTTAAAAGAGGGTTTGATCCTGATATTATAGTGTACCCTGCTATGTCAACAATCGACGATATCGTGGTAACTGCTTGTTACGCATTGGTCGTCAGCTTAGCTATTTTATCAAGCAATATACTATGGATGGTGGCTATTCCGATTGCGTTAGGGGTGATCTTTGCAATAGTTCTAATTAACTCTAGAAAGGAGAGCGTATTCAAAAAGACATTGAAGGAGGGTGCACCAGTTATCCTTTTGACAAGCTTGTTTGGCGCATTTGGGGGTGTTGGCTTAGCCAGCATAAAGAACGAAATCAAGAGAGTGCCTTCAATACTCTTAATCTATCCTTCATTAATAGATATTTTAGGTGACGTCGGAGCAATCTTAGGTTCTATGGGGACTACTAAATTAGCGTTAGGCTACATATCCTCATTCAAAAAAACAATTAAAGAAAGCACATCCGATCTGCTGGCTGTAGAAGGCGCAGCTGCAATAATGCACATCGTATTTGGGCTTATCGCGTTCCTACTAGGTGTAGCCTCAGGGTTTAAACCTGACTTAGTCAAAATAGTTGCAATCTCACTTACTTCTAACTTGATGGGCTTCATTCTAATATTTTTGTTCTCAATCTTGTTAGCTGTTAGAACCTTTAGATATGGTTTAGATCCAGATAACTTTGTAATACCAGCAGTTTCTTCTGTCTCCGATGTAACTGCCACTCTCACACTGATCATCGCAACAGCAATAATTGGAGTGTGAATTTATCTAAAGAAGCTCAAAGTTTATCTGATGAAGCTGATGTGTTGAAGAATTTGCATTACCAAGAAAGCGCAGAAAGCCCACCTCTTCAGGGATGAGAGGATGTCAGAAAACGATTAAATATTGTCACGTGGATAAAATCGATGCAAAAATGAGCCGTGTGAAAATTACATCCTTGTTATCTATAGCTTTAGGTCTGCTGCATGTTTTGCATGGGTTTATTTCAGGAAACACGACTAAAATATTTCTAGGGTCTGCTCTGTCATTTGCGGTTCTATCCGTTTCCGTTACAAACTTTATGAGAAACGAATCTAAACTTAAAAGGGTTTTAGAATTATCCTTTATAGGCGCATGTTTGTGTGTTATACTTTATGGATGTATCATAAGTGGTGACATAATTCTGGGCATATTACCCTATTTGCGATCTCCATGTTTGTTATAGCTTTCACACTCTCATATGTTATACCTAAATTTTGAAAAGTTCCAACAACTGACAATGAGTAAATAGGAAAATTGATCTTTGTTCCATCTACATTACTATTGATCAAGTGGTGAACCACCTTATCTTGAAGGACGGAGACTTCCTACTAAAAAACATGCCATAAAAAAGGTTTAGAGAAATCATGTGCTATTTGGAAAGTGTCTGGGCAATAAGCTGCGCCCAGTTCTTTGCTTTATCCAGCTCTCCGTCTCTCAGACGCCATTCGTTCCCCTTTCCTTCCACGTATACGATCAATGGTGCTGTAATTAACTTGAAACCTAGACCCTTAAGTTTACCTTCTATGCCCTTTGCTGCGCTCCCACTGAATCTTGATCGAACCTGGGTGCTAAAGGCGGCTGCCGGCTTCCCAGAAAAGTCTTCTTTTGGCAGACTATTTAGGAATTTAATAATCCCTGTTGACGCTCTAAAAGCCATCGTAGGTGCGCCAGCAAGTAAACAATCATAGTTCTTAATAGTTGACTTGTCGATGTCCTTGACAAAGAAAGAGTCAGCCTCTATTCTCTTCTCCTTTAACGAATCAGAGATAGTCTCAGCAACCTTTGCGGTTACCTTTCTAGGGGAAACCGAATCGTAGACTATTAGAATCTTCATTTAAATTCAACTGAAATTTGTAGTCTGCCATTATTAAAAGTTTCCAAAATATAGGTATGGCAAGTTCCATTAGTATCTGATAATTAAATTGTGTCTACTTAGTTGATGGGAGATATTGGGAATATTTAAAAGTATAAGGACGTCTTCTTTAGGCGAAGGGAATGATAGTAATCGAAAGGAAGAAAGTTAAAACAGAAAAGGTGTTAGCACCTATCTTTACAGGAACGGTAGAAAGGACAGACCTAATAGACGAGGCGACGGGCTCAAAAGAATATAGAGCTTCTATAATAACTTTCCCACCTGGTACAAGAAACAAGTTTCACGTCCACGACCACGAACAAATACTATACATCATACGTGGGAAAGGTATTGTAGCAGATGAGAAAGAAGAGAAGGTGATAACAGAAGGTGACATCGTCTTCATACCGGCTGGGGAGAAACACTGGCATGGCGCAACTGAGGATTCATGGTTTTCACATCTATTCATATACTCGCCTGAAACAAAAACGACATTTTAGCTCTCAAGATCAATCCCATTAGTGCTTGAAGGCTGTGAGCTTCTTAGCTGGTTCTAAAGAGAATACTATCTTTTATAATATGTAGTCGCCTTGGCAGGTTAAGGAGTAGTCCCATAGCCATAACTCTTCGATATAAATTTAGTTTCTAGAGTATCAAATTCGAGTTGCAATTACTAGGTCGCTTAGATCTTATAATATTTTGCATAAAGGACTATGCCAATCACCAAGATAGCAGCGCAGGATACGGATGTAACAGCCAGATCCAATAGTACAGTTGGACTGAATATAGCTGCCTCTCTAAGGAAGAGTGAGGTTAAGGCGTCAGTAACGTAGTAGCTTGGTACAAATCTCCCAGCGAATTGAGCTGTTGAAGTGAGAGATGCGCCTACGAAAGTGCCGAGGAACAACTGGGGTAATATGAAAATGAAAGACACTCCTGTTGCCGCACCCGATGATTTTGTAATAGTCGCTGTAATTAAGCCAAAGCCAACGTTAGACAACGAGAATATCAGCACAAGTATAAACGCGAGCACATAGACTGGAATCCCTACGTTGGGTCTGAACCCTAGGAGATAGACCATGGCGAAGACAAGGGCGGCTTGGATGAGTGCTATGGTCATGTAGGACAAAATCTGGCTGGTCATAAATTCAGTTGGAGTTGTCGGTGTAATTCGGATTCGCCTTATTATGCCATTCTCACGGTCTTCGGTGAACGATTGGGCGACCATCATTATGAGAAATATTGACGCGAACGTGAACATTCCTGGTGTCATGAAATCGAATGTCGACGTCTGTTCTACCTCGACCAAAGAAGCCGTCTCTATTCTAATTGGGGTGGGAATGGTCTGCAGATTTTGGCCAGTAAAAGCTGCTAAAGTCTGCTGGATGATCGGTGATATCACTTGAGTTGCAACTATCGAACCCTTGTCTAGATAAAGTGAGATTGTTGAGTTGATCCATTTGTTTGGCTCATTAGGTGCTGCCTGGTAAGATGTGTAACTTTGGCTGAAGCCGTCTGGAATGATCATTACAGCTTGAATTTTGCCCGGAGATAGCTCGTTTTGAGTTGTCCCATTGTTGGCGTAGACGTGAAGGTTCAATATGCCAGTGTTAGACAAGATTGAAAGGAACATCTGCGACGAGTTAGCTTGGTCCATGTTGACGACGCCGATGTCGTAGACTGGCTGTCCGCCTCCAAATCCTCCAAAGAATGCTCCGAATGCGAATACGAAAACTACTGGGAAAAGAAAGATCATGAACAATATAGCCGGGTCTCTAAACGTCTTCTTCATTTCTTTCCTAACCAAGGCAATGATCCGTTGGAATATCATCTAAACCTCCTCTCTTATCTTTCGTCCCGTTAATTTTATGAAGACATCCTCTAGATTCTTTACTTCATACTTCGAGATTAGATCCTTAGGTGAACTTAGGGTGATCAACCTCCCATGGTTGATTATGCCTACGCGATCACACAACTCTTCAGCCTCCTCAATGTAATGTGTTGTTAGGACAATGGTCTTTCCATCTTTTTTCAATTCCCTTATGAAATCCCAGACAGCACGCCTAGACTGTGGATCCAGGGCCACAGTTGGCTCATCTAGAAACTTGATTTGTGGATCATGAATCAAGGCGAGGATTAGGCTCAACCTGCGTTTCATGCCACCACTGTATTCTTTAGCCTTCCTCTTTGAGTCTTCGATAAGCCCCATTCTTTCAAGAAGCATGTCACGTCTCATTTTGAGTATATTCTTGTCCATTGCATAGAGGTTTCCAAAGAGTTCGACGTTCTCCGCGCCAGTCAGGTGTGGATAGACAGCAGTTTCTTGAATACATACACCTACCAGTTCTTTGCCCTTTTCCGGTTCCTTTTGTATGTCATTGTCAACCTGCTCACTTCACTTATGTTATAAAAAGAGCAATAGGAATCCACATTCTTTTAAAGACTAAAAGTGAAGCTTCTAAGAAAACAGCTAACGCTACCAACAACCTTTAAATGATCACAGATTATATATATAGGGATAAGGTTGAAAATTGGTGAAAAGTTCGTTCCCCATCCAAATTTGAAGACGGTTTATTATGTTTACCTATCACTGGTGGCTATTCCCCTGCTTATCGCGACAATCATGCCAATTTGGGCTATATGCACATTTGAACCTCAAGTATGGCGTGAGGCTTGGACCTACACTTTCATACCCCTAATTATAGTACTTATAATCCTCGGCTTTACAGCCTACTGGATCCATAAATACTACAATTCTATATCTTTCATCCTCGAGAAAGATGAAGTTATAGTGAACAGGGGTGTCTGGTGGAAAATGAAACATGTAGTTCCATATTCCCGTGTAATGTCGGTTGACATTATCCAAGGCCCTATCTCAAGATTTTTTGGCATCGGCTCTGTGCATGTACATACAGCTGGCTATACTGGGCCAGCAGGTGGAACTTCTGGTCCTGGGACAAGGGGTGCTGAAGCTTGCATTTGGGGAGTTCCAGATTTTATAGAGATAAGGGATACAATAATTGGAATTGTTAGAGGGAGACCCCTTTTCGGTGCCCCCGGAATCTCGGCACCTGACATAAGCTCTGAAATGTTAGAAGAATTAAGAAAGATAAGAAAAGCTGTGGAGAAGTGAAATCTCCTCACCTTCTGGAACCAAAAGCAATCCTTTAGCTTTAAAGTTCATTTCTATGTCGGGCTTCCTTAGGGTGTATTCTCCGTCCAGATCGGCATGTTAAGTATCATTAGCACTCGATCACGTTTCGTCTGGTCGAGCTAGTTTCTTGTAAGACTAAGCTCGGCTTGTGTAATGTTAAGGAGGTATGTATTTCTAACCGATGTTTAGTGTTGGCAAACAATAGTAACATTCATTGTATCCCTCTTTGATTGCTTTTTCTACATCACAGTAATATTCACGGTGCTTAACTTTTTTGCCGTATTCGCAAGTGCGTTTATGTACTTCCATACTATTTTTGTTCGCAATATAAAGGGCATAAGTACTTAATCCACTGACAGTAATGTCTGCCGCTACCAGAGCTTCGGTTCCATTTATCGTCAAGTTTTCAACACTTATTGTCAAAGTCGCATCTGTGTCAGGGATCTTTTGGCTTAACATTGTGGGGAAGAGCACTATCGGTGGCATTCCGTCAACAATCTGTTTGGTCACCCAATCCACAACACAGTCGAGCAGGAATTCGAATACATCCCATTCAAGTGGAATATCTATGTTAAGAGTTTCCGGGTCGACTGTGAGCATGTGGTTGCTATCGATTTGGACGCTGGCTTCAGTAGTTTCAATGTTAATAGTTATATTGTCTAGACCACTATCGAACAGCTTCGTCGTACTTGTATCTTCCCAAACTGTCTCTCCAAATACATTAACATGCTGTCTGGTTTTAACATATAACCTAGCCCATATGTCAGCATTATACTCCCATCACCGACTTGAACCTTATTATTCGGTTTTAAATCAAAACTGAATTTGCTGAATCTGAGGGTAGCTCCATATTCGGCCCAAACCTTCTTGATATCTATGTCATAATCGACTATACCCAAGCTGAGTGCGTCAACGACGCCATCTGCTATCTCGTCTAAAAAATCAACGAAGTCAGGCGGATCAAAAACATATGTACCAGTGACATCGATGGTCTTATTCAAAAAAAGAAACCATTTTTCTCATATAGATTTCCACCGTCTCTAGGGATCTATTACGATGTTTACGCTGGGTCTATTTACCTCTTTTGAGGGCGACCAAGAGAACGCACACGGTCGCGCTAACCAGTCCTCGCACAATATCAAGTACTTGTTAAAGAAGGTGATCCTAGTCCCTGTATTAACTTGTTGCGAAACTATTGTGACAAGATTTCCTTCTAGTTAATGACTGGTTCGATCAAGCTGTCGGCCTACAACTTTTTATCAAGGTTGTGTATTTTTAGCCCTGACTTTCTTTCCAATAAGCTCTATCCAGACTCCATCAGGATCTCTTACAAACGCAAGTGTGTATTCACTTTCATCCCAAGGTTCAATGGCTGAAGTTGCACCATGTGACAATAACCTTTCATAACATTTTCTAACATCCTTGCACCAAAAGGCTAGATGATCTAACTCTGAGCCTTCTACATATTCTTCATAATACTTATTTTTGGGAGGATAATAATTCAGCTCTAATACTTGCTCGGAACCTTTACTTTTCAATTGAACATACACACCACCTGAGCACATTTTTCCCCTCAACATTTCCTTCATACCAATAGTTTTCGTATAGAACTTAATAGAACGGTTAAGATCTCTCACCCTTATACCTGTGTAAATAAAATTCATTTCTTCCATCAACCTTCGTTATATATATAAATTTTTGACGAACTAACTTGATTTAGACCTCACTTTTCCCAAATCTTTTGATACGCACTTACGAACAAGATTATTGTCCCACTTGGTGTAAACCCTAGTAAACATAACTGACAGTGTATGTTACCGTGGCTGTAACAAAGTAACTAGTGTTTCTAATTAGTAGACGTGTTGTACCCGGTAAGACTGGCACCTTAAAGTAACCAGAAGTAGCTGCACCTTCCAAAGGATAGCGGGCATACTCTGCGCTAATATGGCTACTCCACATCCTTAGATAGACGTACTGGGTTGAAGTATAGTTGATTATTAAGTATCCTGCATAAGGTGTATCGTACGAGATCACTTTTGTTTCATTAAGGTCGAGGTTGATGGTTTTGCTTTTGTCAAGAACACTACTCTTCTGAAGTTTTATGATTGCTTGAAGTTCGTCATAGGATGCTTGGAGACTGTTATAAGAAGTCTGAAGTTCGTTATACGATTCTTTAAGACCATCATAAGAGGACTGCAATGCATCTAATTTCTTTTTTGTTTCATTATATGATGCCTGTAAGCTGGCATAGGATGACTGGAGCTTATTATATGATACTAGAAGCTCGTTATATTTGTCTTCGATTTCCTGATATCCCGTTTTCATGTCGTCATATTGCTGCTTCATGCTCGAATAATCTGATAACAGTTTATCGTATTTTAACTTCAAGTCGTTGTAATTGCTACTCGCGATTTGAAGTTGCTTGGTGTAGTCTGCTTTTAACTTATCGTACATAATTGTTAGATCATTATATGAAGATCTTAGATTATCGTACTTGCCACTTAAATCAGAAAGCTCTTTAGACAATTTCGTTTGGTCTGCTTGAAGTGAAAGCGCTGTCAGAGCAGTGGCGGATAGGGCAACCAACAGTATAACCAAAACAACTAAAAGAATCTTAACATCAAGTTTCTTAAACTTTTCCATATGATCATGTCCTCTACTCGCAAGCAGTACACTTCATAGTATTTTAACATATTCCCAAAAATGCCAACAAACAGCCACTGTTTCCCAACAGCCCTTGGCAAAAAGAAGACATAAAAATCTACCAATTACGCATACATAACACACCAGACCAAATAAATACTAAAACATACTTGCCAAAGAATCAGAGAAATTATAAACTTTCCATGAAGGATGTGACAGTTTGCGCCCTAAAAGGTTTTGTGAAGGTGGGGAGGGGACTTGAACCCCTGTAGAACCGCTCTGCAGGCGGTTTCGTAGCCGCTCCGACACCCCACCGAGAGGAAGGTCTTTTCAGAACTCCTGACTTTAAACTTTTTCCTGTTCCTTTGGTTTTCTCTCTTCTGTTTGTTCCTTTTTTAGTTCAAGTGTATCTGAGAGTTCTGTCACTATAGCGTTTATCTCATTCTCTAGTGCTTGATCGATTTCTATTGTCTTTTTGGCGTTACCTTCTTTTTTGAAGATTGGTCTAACTAAGATGCCTTGCTCTATTGGAATTAATATAAGAAATGTGTTATTTTCTATTTTATATCTCTCTAATATTTCCTTGGGTATGTTTATGTTCCCATCCTTTATTTTTGTTGGTACTATCAACACACTCAGTTCTCTTGTTATGGTTTATATTTTTTAACTTTTCTGCTGATTAACTATCCTTAGATCCTGAGGTTATAAGTTTGGTTAACGTTTTACTGTCATCTTTTCCTTAGGTGTCGTTGAGTTCTTGTTGGGGTGAAGCAGTTCGATTATCATGGCGTTGATTTCGGATTGTACTGATTGAGTGTTTTTTTTCTCCTTCAACTCTATAGGCATTAATGGTGTTATGAGTATTCCTCTTTCCACGGGAACAAGTATGAGGAGGGTGTTCTCATCTATTCCAGCTTTTTCCATAAGATCTTTGGGTATTTCTACTGAACCATTCCTTATCTTTACTGGGGATATCAAGTTCTGTTGCTCTTGTTTTCCTCTCTTTTAAAATGTTTAAGAGGGCGTGTCTAAAGCCTTTGAACACTTGGTTAAAGTTTTTAGATTTTATCTACCTAAAAGTGGAATTGGCCAATCTTTATATCCCGTTTGAACAAGATTAAAATCTAGTGGCTACCACACCCTTTCCTTATAGATATCGCGAATACCAAAGAGATTTCTTAGAATTTGTCAGAGATAATGTTAAAGAAAAGAACCTAGTTATAAATGCGGTAACAGGGTTCGGCAAGACACCTCTTATCCTATCAGCTCTTCTACCCCAGGCAATAGAAGAGAAGAGGAAGATAATATGGGTTGTTAGAACAGGTAATGAGATTGACAGGCCTATAGAGGAACTTGGAACTATAACGAAAAGTACCGGCATGGAGGTGTTTGGCTTATCTTTCCGTGGGAAACGTGACATGTGCCTACTCTTAAATGACCTGAAGATAAAGGGGAGGATAGACTATGAAGACGCTAAATACATCTGTGATATGAACAGAGATGGCTGCAAATATTACAATAACTTGATGGAGAAAAAGATCAAGGCGCCGATTCACCCGATGTTCTACTCTGAGATCCTCTCTCTATGTGTTCAAAGGCAGCTATGCCCCTATTATTTCCAGATCCGGCTTCTTCCTTATTCCGCTCTTGTCTCTCTAAGTTACAACTATATCTTGGACACACGTGTGCGACGGGTTGTTCAGGAAGGTCTTGATCTGAAGAATGCTTTTCTTGTTATCGATGAAGCTCACAATCTTCAACAAGCATCTATCCTATTAAATTCCGATTACATGTCTGAATTGAGTATTGTTAAGGCATTAAAAGAAGAACGGGACTTTATAAAAAATAAGAAGATAAGATGGTTTCTGAAGGCGGTTCTCTCCTATGTCCGAAGTGAGGCTAGAGACATTTTAGATGATAAAGAATTCAACTTTAAAGATTTCTTGGAAGCTATAACAGATGAATATGAGTTTCTGAAGATGACAAAACAGTTGATGAAGGCAGGTTCAATTGTGAAAGAAAAGAAATACATGAACAATCAAGCCCCTCGCTCAAGCCTAAATCACATAGGAGAATTCTTGTACAGATCTTATCAAAGCCTCAAAGTAGATGGAATCGTCTTCGTCCTAAGCCTTGACAAGAGGGAGAAGATAAAGCTAGAACTAGTAGACATGAGAACAAACGAAATATTATCGGATATCTGGAGTCTCTCTTACAGGAATATCTTCTGCTCTGGAACCATTAATCCAACCGATGACTTTGCAAAGGTGATCGGTCTTGATAATTACATCAGCAAATCCTTTCCATCGATCTTTGATGCGAAAAATGCTATCTCAATGGTCACTCCCACATTATCCACTGAGGGAATCGAATTCAAAGATGAAATGGCTCAAGCCTATATTCGAGCTATCGATTCCTTCATCGGAAGCTTGGATGAAAACTTAGCTGTGTTCTCATCTAGTTACAGAATTCAAGACTCTTTGATTAGGAATGGGTTGAAAGATGTGATCAGATACCATGGACGGAGGCTTTTTGTTGAAGAACAGGATATGAGCGGGAAAAGAGGGAGAGAAATGCTGGATCAATTCAAAGCATGCGCGGGAACAAATACTAAGGGTGTGCTCTGCGCTACGATTGGGGGAAGGTTCGCTGAAGGCGCCGACTTCCCAGGAAAGGAGTTAGAAGGGGTGTTCTTAGTTGGGGTACCATTTGAAAGACTGACGACTAAGACTCGTAAGTACATAGCATACTTTCAAAAGATCTATGGAGCGCGGGAAGGGAAATACTACGCTTATGTTCTCCCCGCATTAAAGAAAGCGTCTCAGGCACTTGGGAGGGCTTTAAGATCGAAGGAAGACCGAGCTGTCTTCGTTCTAGGTGACAAAAGATACGAGAGATTTCTTAACCTCTTGCCAGACCTTGTTATGAAGAAGTATGAAAAGGTTTACGACTGCTCCCAACTGTCATCTGTTACCAGCAAATATTATTCCAATTAAAAGCATCAAATCTCACATAGATTCTACTCTGCCGGTCTTTCTTCCAAGTTCCTCAAATCTCCTAAAAAAGAAGTATCCAATTATTGTTGAAAGGGCGCCCACTACTAACATCTGCCCGACTAATGGTGAGACATCAAACAAGGAGGCGCCTGCGATAACCTTCCTACTTGCATTAATACCGTAAGTTAGAGGGAAAATGTAAGAAATAAGTTGTAAGGGCTCAGAAAGTTTCTCGATTGGGAAATTGACTCCGCAGAAGATCAAGAGAATAAATGTAAATATGTTCGCAAAGATTAAAGGGTCTTTAAAATAGAATGAGAACCCGCCAGCGAGAAGCCCAAAACCTACCATGGCTAATGTTGTCAAAAAGACAACCAAAGCTAAAGCTAGAAGATCTGCACCAGTAATATCCACGCCAAAAAAGAAGACAGCATAAAAAAAAGATATTGCAACATTTGTCAAGCCGTCAAAGACGTGCATCATCGCTCTGCCAACAAATATTGGTAGGCGAGGCGCTGGTGAAGCTAGAACTAGGGGAAGCGTCCCATCCCATTTATCGTGGCCTGTTATGTTGACGACTGAAAAAACCGTGTTCCAAGATGAAGACTGTATCGCATTTCCTATCGCAATGTAGGCTACTAGGGCGCTAGAGGCGTTACCTGTGGATATCAAAAATTGGGCTGCGAAGACGAAGAAAGCCATTTGAGAAAGTGGAAGGATCATCTTCATGGTAATCCACATGGTAGGGTTGAGCCAGCTGAATTGGGCTCTGTACGAAAATATTGCATTACTGATAAAGATCCTTAAGATGTTCATGCTTGCACCAAAGCTCCCTCTATACGAGACTTCCTTTCAACTGCTTTAAACAGAAACATAGAAACTATCACGTAGACCATCGTTATTATTAACATTACACAAATGTTATACCAGTAATCAATAGAAACACTACTTTGAGCTGTAGCAATTCTCACGGCTTCTATTCCCCAAGTCGGGCCTAAGACGTATGCAGCAGGATGTATCCAAAAAGGTAAGAGTGCTATCGGGAACATAGACCCTGATATAACGTAGATCGGAAATTCAAGACCATTTGTTAACACCTGAGCCGACCTCGTAAGTACAAACGAAGAGGCGAAGATAAGCCCAAGAGCTGAAACCGAAATTAGCGTCAATAGAATGGCTATAAAAAAGAGGGGTTGGTTTGCTACCCCAAGCGGCACTTTAAATATGAATGTTGCTATCAATAGTATAGCCCCCATGTTCGTGAGCCCAAAAAGAGAGTTCGAAATCGATCTACCTGCTATGACGTGAAGTAGGTTTGAGGGGGCTGCAACCACCTCCTCTAAAGTGCCTTGCCATTTCTCAAACTCTATTGCAAACCCTGAAGAATATAATGTGTTCCCCCACATACCCATCATTCCTCCACCTAAAACTGCGTAGAGGCCGAAGGGCCCACTTGCCTCTTTGAATAAAGTTAAGGCTACAAATGTGAAGACAAATGGTGCTATAACATTTGGAATAACCCATTGTGGATCGGCAAACCATTGTAGCATTGAAAGCCTGAACGCGCTATAAATAACTCTTAAGGAGTTTGGCATTATTTACCCTCATCCTTCGACTAACCTGAGGTACGCGTCTTCTAGTGTTGGTTCTTTGATCTTTATGTTATATATTCTACTGTTCTTTAAGATATCTTGAACTTGTGAAATTATCTCTGAACCCATCGGTGTCTGAATTTTTAGCACTTGTTTGTTTCCGCTTTGATCCCAACTAACAGCTAAGACCTCCTTAAGTTGTTTGAACCGGTTCACTTCCTTCTCTGTTATCCCAAATCCCTCGATTTCAACTATACTTGTATCTCTGACATATTTTTTGAGGCCGGCAGGTGTGTCTAGCGCGACTACCTCCCCATTTCTGATAACAGCTACCCTCCTACATAAAACATCAGCCTCAAACATGTAATGTGTAGTAAGTAGGATTGTCTTACCCATCTTAGTTAATTCCTTCACCATCTCCCTCGTCTCCTTTGCTATTTCTGGGTCAAGTCCTACTGTAGGCTCGTCCAAGAAGATGAGTTCAGGGTCGTTTATCAAACCTCGCGCAAGGTGTAACCTTTGCTTCATGCCTTTAGAGTAGGTTTCAACCCTATCTTTCGCCCTCTCCCACAACCCCATAAATTTAAGGAGGTCTTCAATCCTTTTATCTCGGACAGAAACAGGCACTCCGTAGAGGTCCGCAAAATACCTTAGGTTGTCGATTGCGTTTACTCGAGTATATAATCCTCTCTCTCCGCCTAAAACAATACCTATTCTCTCCCTTATCTTCTGAACGTCCTTGTAAATGTCGTATCCGAGAACCTTCGCCTGTCCCGAAGTAGGGATTAGCATTGTGGTGAGCATTTTAATCGTTGTTGTCTTCCCTGCACCATTTGGGCCAACAACACCGAAGAGTTCGCCATAGTCAACTTCGAATGAGACGTCTTTGACGGCTACAATAGGCGTCTTGGTCCTTCTAAACACACCCTTTGTAACATTGAATACCTTGCAAAGGTGTTCTGCAATAATAGCTTTGTCTGACGAACTCTTCGGCATTATCGAATTCAAATGGCGTTAAATATTCCGCAGTTATATAAGCCTATTCAAACGATTGATTATTGATTATCACAGAATATACTCAATACCTTTTTATATCTAAGTAGGTTGCAAAAAGTTGGATGCTCATGGGCAACAAAGATTTTCTTGTTGTTGGAAAGAATGGTAAAATAGTGTTGCCTAAAGATGTTCGGTCAAAATTAAATATATTAGAAGGAAGTAAATTGAAACTTACAATAACGGAGAATAAAATTATATTAGAAAAGGTTATGGAAAGCACAACCCCCTCTGCTCCTTATGAGCTTTTGTATATGCCTGAGATTACGAAGGATGTCCTAACAGGTGAGGAACTTCATAGAGACTTTGATAAAGAAGCACGCCTGATGAAGATACCTGTGTTCGCTAACTTAGCTAAAAGAGGTTTCTTTATAATGAGTGAGAAAAACAGAGCACTTGCTTTCGGTTTTAAGACGGTAGACGAAGCTATAAGACATTATCTAAACAAAGGTGTAATAACAAAGGATGATCTGGAAAGGAACGGCATACAACTTGGATAATTATTAAGAACGGTTCGACCCAGGCCCTTATCTAAGTGATATCGTCTTTCGCCTTGGCAAATATAAATAGATGTTCTAACTTCATGTCTTTGTGAAGCAACGCACACAAATGATCACCAATTTCTTCAAAGGAAAAAGCAGACTTTATACTATTATCACCATGTTCATGCTTATTGCTTTACTTTTTGATGTCATCAGCACGTACTTTGGCTTGTTCGACCCTACCGCTTACGAATTAAGTTCGATTCCGAAGTTTCTTATTGAAGCCTTAGGGAAAGAAGCTGGTCTACTTTACTTTTTTTATCTTAGTAATGGTTTCTTATTTGATCATACTTGGGGTCATCGACACGAAGCATCTGTACATAACTGAGGTTGGTTTTGCTTTCATCTTCGGGCTTAGGCATGTGATCGCTGGCATCTCAAACCTATCGATCTTCTTTGATGAAAACCAGCTCAAACTACTTTCTAATACAATGTACGTTTACTGGCCCTTCCTCTTATTAATCTTCTTCATTATAGCCCTTACAGAATTTTTATTGGACTAATTTGAAACCTTTTCCAACCAACCTTATAGGGTGCTAGATTGAAAGGGGTTCTTCAGGCTTTGGTTGCTTCTCTCTCTTCTCACCTAAAGTTAAGAGGATGCCTGCATCTAGAAAGAGAACGATGACACCAAATACTCCTAAAAGTCCTACAAGTATAAAGGATACTGCGACTTGCACTATGGTGTTCCCATAATAATAGATCTTTCTTTTGATGTTTATCATTATCAAGATGACATTTACTGTAGAGACGCAGAAGAATATAGCTGCCAACCCAAAGACTACGTAGTAGGCCGACTCTTCAACCCATCGACCATAGCTGCTTAGCATGATTAAAAAGGAAAAGAACAGTAAAATGGCATCTCTGACAAGTTGTAGTGTCTTATTTATTCTTCTTAGCAAAGTATCTCATGAACACTATTCGATTTGCCTAATAAAAATGTTGTTGGTCTAAACAAAGCTTACGAAGACTTAAATAATCTTTTACTCGATGCAGTTTGAGATGGAATTCGAAGAGGTTATTTTAAGAAGAAGAAGTGTCAGATCTTTTGAAGACCGTGAAGTAGAAGACATAATATTAAAAAAGATCGTTGATCATGCTTCAAGAGCTCCTTCTGGAGGGAATCTACAGCACTGGGAGTTCATTGCAGTAAAGAACAAGGAACTAATTGAAAAGATCGCTAATACAACCTTCTCTGGGAACGTCACAACTGCTGCGCCACAAGCATGGATCAAAACAGCCCCAATTATAATAGTTGTATGTTATACTCCTCGTTCTGTGTTCGCAAGATATGGTGAATGGGGGAAAGTAGGGGGGATACTAGGCATGGGTGCTGCAATAGAGAATTTACTGCTTTCTGCTGTTAATTACGGGTTAGGCGCATGTTGGATAGCTGGATTCAGGCCTGAAGGGGTCGCAGCTCTTTTAAAACTTCCAAGAGGAGTGGAACCTATATCTCTTGTACCAGTTGGATACCCTAAAAGTGTCCCACAACCCCCTCCAAAACTTCCTGTTGATCAGATATTCACAATAATGGCGTAAAGGCGGTATCATCTAAGCAAATAAGATCACATCTATACAAATTTTATTAAAAATGGTTCTGTTTAGTTTAATGGCTGTTGTAGAGTTAGTTCCTTATGTTAAGGGTAAAAAGGGAATGGAATAGATTCAATAATTTAGCTTAGTCTTTATGTAGTTTGCATATTCGATGAACTTCTCAAGGGTGAATTCGACGTGAATTAAATGGTCTGATCCGGGTATGTACCCGCCCATTTCTTTTAGGATGGGGACTTTGGAGTCAACCTCTCTCCTCATCCTTTCACCGCCTTCGGCAAGCTCCCTTTTATCCAAGTTGCCGATTAAAAATAACTTGCTCCCGTACTTCCTTTTTACGTCGATGGCGTTCATCCCTGCGTTAACTTCAAGTGGCCATATGCCTGTTATCCCTGCGTCAATAATTAGGTCAAGTATGGCGTAGAGGTTGCCATCGCTATCCATCACAATGCGGTCTATTTTGTTCTTCCTAAAGAAACTTGTAACGTTCTTGTAGTGTGGGAGAAAGAATTCTCTATAAATCTTAGGTGATATGCATGGGCCATTTTTTTCAGCCATGTCTTCCCACCAGAAGATCAAGTCTATTCTATCCTTTGCAGCTTCAACAAAGTTTCTTAGCGTTTCAATTGTTAAATATTCCCAATGTGATAACATATCCTTTACTAGTTCTGGGTCTTTATAGAATGATGTTACGAAGTTAGGGATTCCCATAAGCTCAGCACCCATGCCGTAAAATCCAGATATTGTTATGCATGTAGTGCCCTTTTGGTGCTCTTCAAAGGTTTTGATGTAGAATTCCTTGTCCCAGTCTTTTGGGTACCTGCATGGTGCATGTGGGTTAAGTCTTCTCTTGTACTCTTCCCAGCTCCTCCGATCCTTGACAGGAAACTCAAGGAACATTGGCATACTATACCACACGTACTCTGCTTTCTTAAATCGTCTAGCAATAGCCCCTGTTCCCATTATATAGTCGGCATACTTGTCTGTTTGATTGATTATCCTCTGATTGAATTTGGGTAAGGGGCCTAGATCTACTGGGAATGCTAAGCTCTGGTAGTTGTAGCATCCAAAGTAACCATATGGGTCTAGGCCTTTGAACCTTGGCCAATTCAGGAAGGCAACACTTCCCTCTCTAAGCTGCCAGTCTATAGAAACCACTTTCTCTGCAGGTAGTCCTTGTCCTAACCATTTAAGAAGCGTCTCGTCATAGAACTTTTCACACCAAGGAAGAACATCTGGTTTCCTATGGTTCATAACCGCCTTTATCCTTTCTCTTGGGGTCATTTCCAACTACGAATCACTCTACCACAGCTACTACCGAAGAGGAATATAAAGGGTATAAAATTTATTCTAAAAGCTTTCTAATGCGGGTGTGTTCCTTTTCCAATATTAGTGAATTTCAAATAAAGTGACTTATCTGATGGTTTATGTTGTAACTAAAGTTTTCCTAAACAGAATAGAAAAGTTCATAGAAAGGGCTTGTCTAGGTTAGATAGAGAAGATATCATATGCCACGGTTTTCGAAAAATGATGTAACGACAAAGATTATTGATATAGGGCTTGTACCAGTGCTTTATAATCCCAACGTTGATATTTCAGAAAGAATCATAGCGGCATGTTATTATGGTGGAGCAAAGGTTGTAGAGTTCACAAACAGAGGTGATCTTGCCTATCAAGTTTTTACAGAACTAGTTGAAGGGGTTGGAAGAGAACTATCTGACATAGTTCTAGGTGCTGGAACAATATCGGATCCTGCAACAGCCATCCTATACATAAATAGTGGTGCAAACTTCATTGTAGGTCCATCATTTAACCCGGAAGTAGCTAAAGTCTGTAATAGACGTAAAGTAATGTATATACCAGGTTGTAGTACACCAACAGAAATTTCTAATGCCGAAGAAATGGGCGCCGATATTATCAAGGTCTTTCCTGCGAAGGTTCTCACACCGTACTTTGTAAAGGCGGTTCTAGCGCCATTCCCTCAATCAAGGTTGATGCCGTCAGGAGGGATAGAAGCGACACGAGAGGAGGTTTTTTCTTGGATAAAAGCAGGTGCTACAGCATTAAACATGGGTGGAGACCTTATCGATAAAGATCTAATTAATGCAGGAGACTTTGAGGGCTTAAGGAAGAAGATCGAACAATGTTTAGAATGGGTAAAAGAAGCTAGGCAACATCGTTAAATCTCAGTTATATATAAAGTGGTTAAGGTTATAATCGACTAAATAGTCTAATATTTTTGTTGCCACCTATATCGTGTTAGCATTAAATCTTTTTCTTTCTAATATACTTCCTCTTAATGTTTTTTGGAGAATATTAACATTTCTAACCTATAGTGTTTTAGGTTATCTCTTCATGATATGATTAGAGCTTTTTATGTTCGACTTATAGATTGTTTATGCTAAATTATAGAATTAAATAGAAATGGTATGATAGTGCTTAATGATAGAGAGTGAAGTTTAAATCTTCTTTTAGAAAAAGGGTTTGTTCTTTAATTTTTATAATAGCGTCTTTTATTGTAGTATTCAATAACTTTCATGCCCATGCGAACCCTATTCCAGCACCTACTCTGATCCTGGAAAGAGAGGATATTTATTTGAATCTGAAAAAAGTAGATAATCAGACGATGCAGGTTAATGTCACTGGGATCTATCCTTTTGCGAATGTAGGTTACAAAACTGTTGACATGTTCTTTCCCATCCCGAAAGAGGTAGCTGAAAGCAAGAATATTAGGGTTTGGTTGAATGATGAACAACTACCGTGGTTTCTTACTGAAAAAGGATATGTGTTGAATAATGGAGAAAGGGTAGAGTTTACTTACGAGACTTTAGAAGGAACATTTCCATTAATAATGTGGACTATTCCTGATGCGCCTGAAAAGTTTACAATAAGAGTTGAATATTCGTATAAGGTTTCCTCAAAGGAGGGGGAACTAAGGACATTATATGCTATGGCGACAGGGAGGTTCACGGGTGTTTACGCCAAAAGGTGTACTGCCTACGTCACAGTAAGTTTAGTAAACTTCCAAAACCACGAGTTTTCTATTAGACTATGTCCCCCTCCTAGTACCACTGCTGGAGCAAGTAGTTTCCAATTTAATGTGAACACTTACGAAGAAACATTCCATGTCATAGAAGAAAGTAGTATGTTCAATGGCCTTAATAGGGACATTCAGATATCGACAAGGATACCAGTAGAACGAACTTATGAATGGAGACCATATACCCCATCAAACTTGAATCTAAAAATAGATATGCAAGAGAATTATCTTGTAAACATAACAGCCAACATACTATTACCCCACGGAGGTTTCAAATTAGATTGGGGTGGCGCTGAAATAGTACCCAACGCCTCAAAGATTGAGATGGATACTAAAATACTCGAGTGGACAGGTCCTGCACCAGCAATTATGATCAACGCAACGAACACTTATCTTGTAGGCCCTCTAAAGGCAGGTGATTATGTACTAGACTTCAAAGCTAATAATTTAACAGTTAAAACGATAAGCTTTACTGTTACAGAAAAGAATGGCGCAAGCAAAAACGACTTGATAGAGCCTGTGTTTTACCTTCTGATGGTATTGCCAATAGCTATAGTTTTAATGGTATTGGCAAGAAAGAAATTATCCCTATGACTTCACTGCCTAGTTTATGGTGAAGCCTGTTCAAATAACCCTGACTATTTAATCAACGTTTCTTTTATCCGCTACTCTTTTTAATAAGGTAAATGTAAACAAAATAAGTAGAAAATATAGAAAAATATTAAATTGTTTTTATTATCTATGTATCACTCATAATATTTTTATATTATCTAATTATGGCGTCAAAGCTAAGTGTGTATAGAATGACGACTTTAATTCAAGGAGGTTGGGTCGTCGGGAATGACGGTAAGGAACATAGGTTGATCGATAATGGTGTTGTCGTTTTTGATGAAAATAAAGTAATATATGTTGGTAAATCATATAGTGGTCAGGTTGATAATTATATAGATGCAAGAGGTAAAATCATCTCACCAGGTTTTATTGACACGCATTTCCACGCTCAGACACCGATAATGAACTCCGCATTCACAATTGATGTTGACTATAAGTTGACCTTTGGGAACCCTAATATCCCTTATGCTCCAACTAAGGAAAAGGCAAAGTTCATGGCCTTATCGGATGAAAATTTTAGGAGCGCCGCAGAATATTCCTTATGTTCTCTTCTAAAAAGTGGTTGTACGACGGTGCTAGAAATGGGTGCAGGGAGGGATATATTAGTTGAGCTTGTCGGGAAGCTCGGTCTAAGAGCCTATTTAGGTCCTGGATTTAGAAGTGCTGAAGATTATACAGGTGAAGATGGCACCTTCTATAATAAAGAATGGGATGAAGAGAGAGGACTTAAGGGTCTAGAGCATGCTGTAGAGTTCATCAAAAAATATGATGGCGCCTACAATGGTAGGGTGAACGGTATACTTAATCCCATGCAAGTTGACTTTTGTACTCCAACGCTTCTTAAAGAAGTTAGACTGGCTGCTAATAAGATAGGTGCTCCAATTTCGATTCATGCAGGGCAAAGGATATATGAATTCCAAGAAATCATCAGAAGATATAAAAAGACTCCCATTGGCTACTTGGAAAGTACAGATTTACTTGGGCCTGACTTGATCATTGCCCATTGCATGATGGTTAGTGGCCATGATTGGACTGCCTACGCTGGCGACGATGATATCGAGGCTTTAGCTAGAACAAAGACGAGTGTTGCTCATTGTCCTCTTGTAGCAGCTAGAACATCCTGTTTCCTTAAATCCTTTAATAGGTATTTACGTGCAGGGGTAAACATTTCCATCGGGACCGACACTTGGCCATTAGATATAATTAGTGAAATGAGATATGCTTCTATAATTGGGAAGATAGTAGATGGAAGCAGCGGATCAGCCACTTCTGCTCAAGTCTTTAATTCAGCAACAATTGGTGGTGCTATGGCACTTAGAAGGCAAGATTTAGGGCGGTTGGTTAAGGGATCTAAAGCTGATATTGTTATAATTCGAACTGATAACTTTAGATTTACACCTATTGCTGATCCTATAAAAAGTCTTGTTAATGCTGGCACTTTAGATGATGTTGAGACAGTCATAGTAGATGGAAATAAAGTTATTGAAGATGGTAAAGTGCTTGCAGTTGATGAGGTCAGTTTAAGAAAGACGGTTTTAAAGGCAGCAGAGGAAGAATGGGCAAAAGTTCCACTCTGGGATTGGTCTAACAGAAGTATCTATGACATTGGTCCATTATCATTTAAACCTTTCGAGTAGGGAGCTTGTTTATTGTAAAAAATAGGGGAAGACGATAACGCCTTTTTATTTAGTCTAGGTAAGAATATCTTATGTCGAACATCTCATTTGGGTAAAAGCGGAGTCCGTGAACCTTCGTACTCGAAGCCACCACATATCTTTGAACATATAACCAAATATCTGGGCAGTCCTCCCAGATTATCTTTATTGCTTCTGCGTATATTTTTGATCTTTGTTCAGGAATTGGTTCAATTCTCCCCTGATCCAATAAGCGGTCTACTTCTGTGTTTTTATAGAAAGCCCAGTTAAACTTGCCTGGAGGCCATTGGGAAGAATGTAAGGTTGCATAGAGTGCACCATCTGCGTCAGGATAGTTGCCTGCCCAGCCTATTAAAACAATATCCCACGATGTTGAAGTGGCGTTTTTAGACATTAGTTCGCTAACAAAGGTAGGCCAATCTGGTGTAAAGAGCTCTACTATAACACCTACCTTAGCAAGATATGACTGTATTGCTTCTGCTACCTGCTTGTCGAAAAGATACCTTCCAGTAGGGCTCATCATCTTTACTTTAAAGCCATTTGGATACCCTGCTTCAGAGAGTAGTTGTTTAGCCTTATCCGGGTTGTACTCGTAAGGTTTTTGTTCTGAAAATCCAAACATGGATTGATGAAATGGGCCTTTAACTGTACTCCCAAGGTTGAATAAGACATTTTTTGTTATAGCTTCTTTATCTACAGCATAGTTTAGTGCTTGCCTTACCTTCACATTGTTAAAAGGTTCTTTTTGTGTGTTAAATCCAGCATAGATGTACCTTGTGCTATCTGCAGCGAATACGATGATTCCTGTTGTGCTATTCATTTTAACAACATCAGGTGGGGGTGGAGCGATAGCGATGTCGAGATCGCCAGCGAGGAGCATTGCCTCTCGTGTCTGCGCCTCTGGAACAATTTTGAATATTACCTCATCTATTTTAGGGGTGCCTTTCCAATATTCGTCAAATTTTGTAAGAACTATTTTTTCTCCTTTTACCCATTCTTTGAATTTATATGGTCCTGTGCCTATGTTATATAAGTTTCTAGCAATGTTCTCTTCTCCTATTTTTTGGTAGGTTGCTGGTGAGATGATACCCCATCCGGATAGGGCTGAGATGAATGGTGCGAATCTTTTCTTTAGGTTAAACTTTAACGTGTAATTATCCACTATTTCTGTAGAATTAAGTGCTTCTAGTTGTGCCCTGTTTGGTACTTTCACATCTGGGTTAAGAATTCTGTTAAAAGTGAATTTGACTGCTTGGCTGTTGAGTTCTGTGCCATCTTGGAACTTTATGCCCTTTCTTAGTACTACTGTAACATGAAGACCATCTTCTGAAGTCGTGACGCTTTCTGCAAGATAGGGCGCTAATACTCCATTTTCGTTGTACCATACCAATGGTTCGCATATGAAGTTGACTATGTTCTGTATTGGGGTAGTTGTTTGGGCATGTGGATCTAAATTGTCTGCGTCTATTCCTATACCGATCCTAATCACTTTCTTTAAGCCTGTAGTTGTAGTGGTTATGGTTTGTGAGGTGATTGTTGTGGTTGTGCTAGGGGTTGACATGGTAGTTGTTTTAGTGGTTGTTGTGGTTGTGCTAGTTTGCGTGGAAGTAGTTGTTGAGGGTTGTGAGCTGAATTGTATATACGCAATTATACCTGCTAAGGCAATAACAACAATTGCTACTAGTGTGATTATTGTTCGACTAAGACCTTTTGCTTTCGGTCTACTCACTTTGACACCTGTTAGACAAAACCTTCCTGGCTATTGATTAATAAATCTTTCGTGCTTTGAAATGAAAGTCATTAAATACAATTTACATTTTATCTCTTTATTCTTTTTCTGTTCGTTAAATAACCTCTATATAGGCTAAATAAATTAACGCGAGTTATGGTGCTAAATAATGTTCTTGGAGTGGTGGGTAGTCCGAGGAAGGGGCGGCTTACCGACCAACTTGTATCTAAGTGTTTGGAGGGCGTGTCATCTATTGGAACTAAGACTAGGAAGGTCTACTTAATCGACTACAATGTACCGTTTTACACAGAGCAAGCTGTATGCCCAGATGAATTGAACAGTTTATGTGAAGAGGCTGACGCTATAGTTATAGGGTCGCCTGTCTACTGGGGTGGGATAAACGGGTTAACTAAAAACTTCATGGACACGGTGAGGATATCTAATGCTAATGGCAAGTATGGACTAGGGATCTCTGTAGCTGGTGGCACTGGCAAAGGCGTCTGCTCTGCCCTACAGGATATTTACCGCTTTTTCTATCATAGAAGGATGAGGGGATTATATCCTACGCCAGTTACGAGATTCAATTTTGATAGTGCTATGAAATCGCTTTATGACTCAGGCCAGAAGTTAGCTAAGCTCCCTGTTAAGAAGAAGGTTTTCTTAGATTATTTTGGTAGAGCGGAATACTATGAAAAACTTAGGTACTTGAACTATACGTATATAGACGAATTCGTCTTGTTAACTAAGTACTTATTAAAATCTGTAAAGAGGCATGAAAAATATAAAGAATCGAAAAAGGAATACGAATTAGCTTTAAAACTTATTGGAAATGGTGAAAAAGGTAAAGCCTTAAAGCACGTAGTGAAAGCTTATAACGCGCTCTATTTTCCTCCAAAAGAGGAATAAACTTTCCCTAAAAACCATATTCAAGTCTTAGGGATTCAAAATGATGTTTCGATATAGCGCCGCCATAAGATTAATATAAACAGAATAGCTGTTACATGTGAGGATAATTGTCATCTTCCTTTCATAAAGAACTCGAATTAATGGCAAGGAACCTTGGAGCAGACTTGTTCGGTGCCGCAGATCTCAGTAGGGCGCATGATTTTATGTGCAATCAAGGAGGAGAATACCTTAGAAAGTTCCCTAGAGCGATATCAATAGGTATAAGGTTGATGGACGCAGTAGTCGACGAGCTTCCAAGGCATGAGGAAAAACCAGTTATCTTTGCCTATAGAGCTTTATACAATTCAGTTAATTCTAGACTGGACCACATAGGGCTAATGCTTTCTAGAAGGATCCAAAGGGAGGGTTATATGGCGTATCCTATTCCAGCATCACTCGTTATAGACTATGATAAATTGATTGGAACCGTTTCTAACAAACTAGCAGCAAGCCTCGCTGGGCTTGGATGGATTGGGAAGAGTTGCCTACTTGTGACACCAGAGTTTGGGCCAAGAGCGAGATATGCAACCGTTCTTACCGATGCGCCATTGGATGTAGGTGCTCCTATGGCAGTTAGATGTGGAAGTTGCAGAGAGTGCGTGGACATATGCCCTGTGAAGGCTTTTACAGGGGCTACCTTTAATCCGAATGAACCTAGAGAGGTGCGATTTAATGCGCATGCTTGCAATAACTATATGAAAGACAGGGAACGTAGAATTGGTGAACAATTGTGTGGTCTATGCGTTTACGTCTGCCCTTATGGAAGGAAGTCGAAGATGAAAAAGTAATTTGGAACGGGTGAAGTTACCCTTTAACAGCTCCCATCGTTAAACCCTTGATAAGATACTTTTGGACCGCCCAAACGAAAACGAGCATAGGTACTAGCTGTATCGTTGAAGAAGCAAAAAGTGGCCCCCACTCTGCTCCATAGAGACCTCCAAGCATTTCACTGATGACGATAGGGGCTGTAACCGACCTTGTAGCCGTAAAGATGTACGCGAACATAAACTCGTTCCAACAAAAGACCGCGGCAAGTACTGAGACACTCACCATACCAGGCGCGATGAGTGGGAGTGTGATCTTATAGAACGCTTGAAGCCTAGTTGCCCCATCAATCATAGCTGCTTCTTCCAGGTTCACAGGCACTTCATCAATAAAAGCCATCATTATCCATGTTGAGAGGCTGACGTAGAATGTGACATAGAGGAGAATAACGATTAATTGGGTGTCTAGGAGGTGTAGCTCACTAAACAATGGGAAAAGTGGCACTGTTATTACTATAGGGGGGAACATCCTAGTCGCTATCAAGGAGAAGGCGGTGAAGTTCATTATCTTAAAGTGGAACCTAGAAAACGCGTATGCGGCTAAGGTGGAGATCGTTAAAATGATGACGGTTGAAACTGCTGTAATGGTAGCACTGTTCTGTAGTGCGTAGAAGAACTTTGGCCAAACGTTGATCAAGTCTTCGTAGTTGATTAGAGTTGGGTTGAATAGGATTTTAGGAGGCCATCCGAATATTTCCTTTGGGTGTTTAAATGAAGATGTGATCACGAAGAAGATTGGGAGCATCGACCAAAGAACCAATAGGATCAGCGATATCCACGCGACTATGTCTTCTAAGTATTTTGTTTTCAAACCCTTCCCCTCGACATTATCTGGCGGTAAAGTGCTCTCAGATAGTACGCTGAAACCAGGAAGGTGAATATTAGCATAACTACTCCTACCGTTGCACCTACACCCAAGTGGAGGAATTTGAAAGATTGAAGGTACAAGTAAACAGAAAGTATTGTCGTTGAATTGTATGGGCCGCCTTGTGTTAAGATCCAGATCACATCGAATGTTCTAAATGCGAAGATCGTTCTAAATGTAAGTGCTACTGCAATAGCAGTCATAATAGATGGTAGTGTCACGTATCTGAACCTTTGAAACTTTGAGGCACCATCGACCAAGGCGGCTTCATGCCTTTCCACAGGTATGGTTGTAATTGCCGCATACAATATTAACGTGGTAAATGGGAACTCCCTCCACGTGTTGATGATGACTATTATCAAGAGCGCGGTTACAGGGTCCATAAGCCACGTTTCTGTACTCACGCCGAACAGGGAAAACATATAACTTATGAAACCGAAATCGGCAGATAGAAGGTTCTTCCAAGCTACTACGCTAACAACGGGGCTGATAGCGAATGGCGCGATTATAAGTGAAACCCAAACCTTATGAAGTGGGAACTTCTTAGATAAAAGCAATGCTGATGCCAAACCTAAGAGGAACTCTAGGCTCACTGCGACGAAGACGAACCACAAGTTTAGGATTATGGCGTTTAGAAAGGTTGGGTCAGAGAATACCTCAATATAGTTTTCGAGTCCTATGAACACAGGATCATATCCGAAGGTGTACTCATGGAGGCTGAGAAAAAAGGACCAAGCGCCTGGAATGAGGAGAACAGCTGAGAGAATCGCTACAACTGGTGTGATCAAAAACAGTGGAAGCCGCTCTTCTTTTCTTAATAATCGTTGCTTAGTCATTTTTGTACATCGCCTAATGCCCTTGCGGATATTTAACTTTTAGTATAAGTTATTTAGAAAGTTTAATAATATAACAAATCAATCAAAATATGTGATGTTTTTGGCAAAGAGAAATTTAGACCTTGTTGAGAAGGTTCCAATAGTTGAAAGCGTGGATGTTGTCGTCGTTGGTGGAGGCCCAGCTGGTATAGCTGCTGCGATAGCGAGCGGACGAAGTGGTGCTAAGACAATGCTTGTTGAACAGTATGGGTATCTTGGTGGTACCGCCACAGCCAGCCTAGTTGGGCCGTTTATGACTTCATTTACCTCTGATGGGAAAGAACAGAACATAGTAGGAGTTTTTGACGAGATTGTGAGGCGTATGGAGTTGATGGGAGGTGCCATACATCCATCAAAGGTACGGCATGGTACGTCTTATTCATCATGGCTTGGCTATGGGCATGACCATGTGACTCCGTTTGAATCAGAGATTTTGAAACTGGTTGCTTTTGAGATGATGGAGGAGGCAGGTGTTAAGCTACTACTTCATACGTACTTTGTTAAGCCGATAATGGAAAACAATGTCGTTAAAGGCGCTATCTTTGTTAACAAGTCAGGTCTAATAGCGATCAAGGCTAAAGTAGTAGTTGATTGCACAGGAGACGCCGATGTCGCTGCTCGTGCTGGTGTCCTATATAGCAAGGGCAGGCCAACTGATGGGTTGATGCAACCAGCAACTATGTTCTTTAGGGTTAGAAACGTGGACGATGCCAAACTTCAAAGTTACTTTGATGAACATCCAAATGAAAAAGATAAGATGACTCCAGGTTTACCTAAAACCTTCAGCTCTCTAATAGAAGAAGCAAAAAAGAAAGGAGACTTCCCATTAAATCACGATATTATAGGTGCATATCAGACAACGAAGAAGGGTGAATATTTGATGAACGCTTCTAGGCTGCATAAAATTAATGGCACTGTTGCTGAGGACTTGACTAAAGCAGAGATAGAAGGGAGGAAGCAGGTTCAGGTTCTGATGAAGTTTTTAAGAAAGTATGTGCCCGGCTTTGAAAACGCTGAACTTGCAGAAGTCGCATCAAGCATAGGCATCCGTGAAACTAGACATATTATTGGCGAATACATTCTGACACAAGAAGATGTACAAGAAGCAAGAGAATTTGACGACGTTATTGCATTAGCATCATTTCCTATAGATATCCATGACCCTAAGACTGGTGGAGGCTACTTTGTTGGCTTGAAAAGAGGAACATCTTTTGAAATCCCTTACAGATGCCTTGTACCAAAGAAGATCGAACAACTACTGGTCGCTGGACGACCTATCTCAGCAACGCATGAAGCCGCTGGAGCGATTAGAGAAATGCCTCAATGTTTCGCTATGGGCCAAGCCGCAGGCATCGCAGCAGCTTTAGCTGTTAAAACTAAAAAACCGCCACGAAAGATCGATGTCAAAACGCTTCAGAAGAAGCTTCTTGAACAGAATGTGGTTCTTCCAGACAGGATAAGGTCAAGCTTAGCGAATTAGGTCAAATAGGCCTATACTATTGCTCCTTGTTCTAATAAGGTCTGCCTAAGTTTTTCCGCCTCTAACTTGCGTGGCGGTACACCTTCTCTCACCGCTAACGCGGCTGCTGTACCTGCTGCTTGGCCTATCGCCATGCAAGGTCCCATTACCCGTGTGGATGCATGTGCTTCAAACGTTGTGGAAATACATCTCCCAGCTACAACTAGGTTATCGATCTTCTTGGGGATCAGACACCTATATGGTATGCCATATGAAGCACCACCTTTGATATAGGCTCTTTGGACGCCTGCACCATTTGGGTTATGGATGTCTAAGAAATAACCTGACTTTGCGATTTGATCCTCGAACTGCCTTGCTTGAAGCACGTCTTCTCCAGTAAGTACGTATTCCCCAATGATTCTTCTAGTCTCCCTTACCCCTATTATTGGCCCTGTCCCAACCAACACAGATGATTCAAAGCCTGAAACATATCTTTTTAAGAAACTAACAACCTTTGGTATCTGCTTCCTCAGCTCGATCTCTGCCTGGGTTAGATCAAGTGCTTGCGTTCCATCGATCCTGTTCACCCTTGTTCCATTGACGGCTACTACACCCTTCTGTATTGTGAAGTACCAAAGCTGGTTGACTGGTGCAGGTAACTCACCTTTTTGGTTAGCCTCCTTTGTAAGTTGAAATAACTTGTCCTTTGGGAATGAATCGCTCTTTTCGGTGTCAACGTTCGCTAAAGTGAACATTAGAGAGGGGGGTTGCATGAGACCATCCTCTTTCCTTCCTTTTTCGAAAGAAGCGCCACATCTGGCTGCAATATCCCCATCACCACTTGCGTCTATAACGACTTTTGCTAAGACTGCTTGACGCCCTGACTTGTTCTCAAGTATAACTCCCTTTACTATATTCCTTTGCACTATGCCGTCAACAGCGAGAGTATATAGCAGAATCTTCGAGTTTGCTTCTTCTAACATCTCAAGAGCCACCTGCTTAAAGACTTCCGGATCGATCGGGGCTGTAGACCCCCTCATAGTTTTAGATACAATTTTCCCGGGCATATGTCCTGGAGACCCTTTATTTCTGATTAAACGGTCAACAACCTCCTGTGGTATTCCTTTGATGACTCGTGTTCCATCTGCTGCTATAAAAGCATGGAGTGGTAGTCCTGTTGCCGCCATCCCACCTAGGAAACCGAAACGTTCAATTAACAGAGTCGAAGCCTTATTTCTAGCAGACGCTATCGCAGCTATTAATCCCGCTGGGCCTCCACCAACGACGACAACATCCACTTTATCTAAAATTGGAAGGTTACGTCCTTTCTCGTAAAAAGTATGATTCATGTCATTGAAAAGTCTCTAATTCATAATATATAAAGTCTTTTGACTCTGTTGATTGAAGGCTCCGTCCTTAGGTATGGCGTTTACATAAACTATCGACCTGACGTATGTAGATTCCAATTTCCATCATGCGTAATTAGTATCCATTTTTAGTAGAATAGACTAATCAGGTGGTCTTGGTGTTAGAACATTTAAATAAGGCCTTTGTGCTCATTCTTCCTATGTCAGAGAAGAAGATGGATCGGAGGAGGTTTATCTTTGTTGGTGCTGGTGCTGTTGCTGTGGCTGCTGTTGGTGGTGCGGTGTGGTATTTGACTAGG
>JARVJP010000002.1:0-9171 GCA_029776065.1 Nitrososphaeria archaeon
GTGGGTTCATGTAGGTTTATTCAGGAGTCGTGATAGTTTAGAAAAGGGACTTGCTGTAATTCAGGAATTAAAAAAGCGTTATAGAGATGTATACATTGGAGATACTTCGAGAGTATTCAACAATACATTATATGAAACTTTGGAGATAGGTAATATGCTAACATTAGCGGAACTCGTAACCTCAGCCGCTCTGTTGCGGGAAGAAAGCAGTGGTGCTCATACTAGAGAAGACTTCCCGCTACGTGATGATAAGAAATGGCTTAAACATACGTTATGCTACAGAGGAGTGGATGGACCTATGTTCCAATGGAAGCCTGTCCGTATTACAAAATGGCCTCCTACGGAAAGAAAGTATTAGAAGATGATTAACTATGAGTAAGAAAGTTAAATTTATTGTATTTAAGTATGATCCTCTCTCTGAAGAAAAGCCACATTATGTATCATATATGCAAGAAGTGGATCGGCGAGAGATGGTTCTGGATGTTTTAGAAAGGATCCGAAAAAACATTGATCCAACTTTAGCATATAGGCATTCATGCCATCATGGTGTATGTGGTTCTTGCGTTGCTCTAGTAAATGGTGTTGAAAAACTGCTTTGTAAGACACGTGTATTTAATGTTATCGGCAGAAGTAATAAAGTAGTTATAGAACCTATGAGGAATTTTAAAGTGATTAGAGATTTGGTTGTTGATTTGGAACCTTTCTTCACAAAATTGAGGATAATAACGCCAGCTCTGATTCAAAGTCAAGTTTCACAAGATAGAGAAACGCCTCAAAGCCCACAGAATGTAGAGGCCATGAAGCAATATGAAGAATGTATAGAATGTGGAGCCTGCTACTCAGCTTGTCCTATAGTTGCGTCGGATCCACTATATCTTGGACCTGCAGCTCTTATGGTTGCTTACAGGACTTGTTTAGACGAGAGAGACGAAGGAAAGATGGAGAGGCTTCGTCTGGTTGATAGTGAAGAGGGTTGCTGGAGGTGCCATAACAATATGGGTTGCACAGAAGTATGCCCAAAGAATGTAGATCCTGCATCTGCTATATCGGGGTTAAGACGGATGATATTATCTAGAAGATTAGTGTTATGGAGGGGTAGGTTTGGTTAAAGAGGAAAAGCAGTCTCATCCCGTAAAATTAAGTAGCATTAGAGCTTGGTTTGATTTTAAAAGAAAGTACATCAACAATTGGCTCTTTATGCTTCATAGGTTTACTGGTGTAGCCTTAACTATTTATCTAATACTCCATGTCAAAACAGTCTCGTTGTTGACAGAAGGTAAAGAGATTTATAATACATCGATAAAAGAATTTGAAACTTTTGGTTGGCTGATAGTTCTATTTCTGATAATTATAATAGGTATATTTCATGGTCTAAATGGCATTAGATTATTTTTATACCAGTTTAGTTTTGGCGTAAAGCATCAAAGAACTCTCTCTATAACTGTCATCACTTTAACCGCTATAGCAACGGTGCTCGTTGCATACATTTTGTTTATTTAGCTGGTGTGATGGAGATGGCTAAACTTCCACTTCTAGTTTGGCTTTTCCGTTTTGCTACTGGTGTAGCTCTCATTCGTTTGTTGCGGGTTCGTGGCTTAACGTAGCACTTTTACAGCAGCCAACAATTATTTGAAGTGGTTATAGAGCGACTTAAAGATATAAAATGGGTAGCTGTTGAAGTGACACTTATAGTTATTGTGGCGTTCCACGCATTTAGTGGCATATACTCTATAATAGGAGATATAAACTTAAGTAGGAGCGTTAAGCGTGTAATTGGAGTGTTTTTACTATTACTTTACGTCATCTTTGTCGATTATGCAATGTGGGTCTTAACGTTCTTTATCAGATAATGTATAAAGCTCTCTTCTTAAGAGATTACCGTAAAGCTTTTGTCAAGGCTTACCCTTATCTTACATTTCCTACCTACCCAGCAATGAAAGTTTACAGCAATAGGGCAGATTGCAGTATGAGTACTTACCATCCCAACTTTAACTGCAAGGGCTGTAGTATCACCACCTATACCAGCCGGCCCTATGCCAAGAGAGTTCATTTGCTGAAGTAGCTCGTTCTCAAGCGATGCAACCTCAGGATCAGGGTTTTTGTCTGTCCATTCTCTTACCCCAACAACTTTTCGACTCAGTTTAGCAGCATAATGCATCTGGCCCCCAATACCTATTCCAACTGCTACCGGTGGACAGGGTATTCCGCCGGCATTGGCGGTTGCCTCAAGGATAAACCGTTTTATTCCCCGGCCTTTTTCCCCTATTTGTGCAGGAGTTAACACTTGAATTCTGTTTGCTAGCTCAGATCCACATCCCTTGAAACTTAGAGTTAATTCTAGATAATCGAGATCTGGATTTGACTCTATTTCGACATCTGGTATTCCTAGACCGGAATTATCTCCAGAATTTTCTCTGCTAAAAGGGTGAACTATACTAGGTCTAAGATAACCTTTTTTCGTAGCATCTACTATTGCTTTAGCAAATATCTTTTGAATGTTTGCACAGAGGATAAAGTCACTTCCTAAAGTGACATAAAGGACCGGGTATCCTGGTGATTGGCAGATAGGTTTATTCTCTACAGCTGCGAGCTCTGCATTTTTTAGCATAACTTCTAGAAGGCGCCTTGCAGCCGAGTTACTTTCTTTGGTCCACCTTTCTCTAAGGAGTGTCATGACGTCACGTGGTAATTGTGTGCAACTTCTTTTCACCATCTCTATAGCAATACCCTTCATTAGATCTTCAGTTATGCTTATCATCGCAGCTTTCACCCGTAAAGGTTGTTAATTCTGTTCAGAGCATTATTTCTAACTTTTTCAAATAGATTGTTTCCATTTGCATCCATAGCCACTGTTAATGGACCCCAATTCTTCGCCTCAATAACCCATAACGCTTCTGGTACACCTAAATCAAGCCAGTGAACTCTTAATACCTTTTGCATAGCTTTGGCTTGTATTACTGCACAACCTGGAGGAGAAAGAAGGTAGGCGGCACAATACTTAGATAAAGCTTCTTGAGTTTTTCTACCCATGCCTCCTTTTCCGACTATACATCTAACTGCAAGTTTTCCTAAAACGAAGTCAGAAAAAGGCTCCATTCTCATACTTGTGGTTGGGCCTATTACTGAGATAAGCCAATTGTCTTGTTGCTTTTCTACAACTGGGCCTGCGTGAAAAATGACTGCGCCTGTGAAGTCTTCTGGTAATTGTTCACCTTTAGCGTATCTTTGTGAAAGTCTGATGTGAGCTAAGTCTCTCATCGTAAATATTAAACCATTTACATATACTAGGTCACCTACACGTAGTTCTGCTACATCTTCGTTGCTGAGGGGGGTTGGCAAAACTACTTCTTTAACCATTTTACACACTCCTGTATGGCACTTCATTAGGTGGTCCGTGCCACGTGACCTCGCCTCTATCAATAAAGTATATTATATCAGCAAGTCGAAGAGCATAATAAAGATTTGATTCTGCTATTAAAAGAGCTACATTTTTCATTTTAAGGGTCTTTAGGCTTGTTATAAAGGCTTCTACTGCTATAGGTGCAAGTCCTTCTAATGGTTCATCAAGAAGGATTAATGAAGGTGAAAGGGCTAGCGCTCTTGCTACCGCAAGCATCTTTTGTTCACCACCACTTAAATGCAAACCTTTTCTACTAAGAAGCTCGCGCAATTTAGGGAAAGATGCAAAGATGTTTTCTAGAGCCGATTTTTCATCAACTTTTGCATATCTAATAGGTATCAATAAGTTTTCATAAACTGTTAAGTCGGTGAATATTTTGCGGTCATCTGGTGCGTAGCCTATTCCAAGCTTAGCTCTTTTATGGGGGGGTAAATGCGTGATATTCTGTCCTTTAAATTCGATCTTGCCGTTGGCTGTAGGTAGTATACCTATTATTGCGTTTATTAATGTTGTTTTACCTGCACCATTTCTCCCTACAAGAGCTACAGTTTCTCCTTCCTTCACCTCTAGAGAGAAATCTCTTATAATATGCGCTGGTCCTCTAAATACATTCACATCTTCCAAGCGTAAGATATTACTTGCCATAGCCTAACTTTATCACCTCTTCAACCTTTTTTACCACTTCTGGTGGTCCTTGTGCAATTATCTTACCTTGCGACATAACAACAACTTCTGAACTGTATGCAAAGGCTAAGTCCACATCGTGTTCAACCATCAAAGCTGTAACTTTAGTTTCGCGAACTATTGACGACAAGATATGCATAACTTGTGTCTTCTCACGTGTAGCAACACCACTCGTAGGTTCGTCGAGAAGCAGAAGTTTAGGTTGAAGTGCTAGCGCTAAACCTACGTCAAGTAGTTTTCTGCTTCCATGAGGTAGGTTAATAGCTAATTCATGAGCACGGTTTTCAAGCCCAATCTTTTTAAGGATACTATAGGCTTCCTCTTCAACGTCTTTATAATGTTTCAGAGGTTTAAATAAAGAACCTGTTAACTTTTTTCGAGAAAGTATTGCTATGCTAATATTATCTAGGACGGACATCTCATCATACAGGTTAACGAGCTGAAATGAACGGCAAATACCTCTTTTTACTCTGTCATGCGGTGGAACAGAAGTAACATCAAAGCCGTCGAAAAGTATTTTACCGGTATCTGGATTAAGCCAACCTGTAATTAAGTTTATGAGAGTTGTTTTACCAGCTCCGTTAGGTCCTAATATAGAGGTTATTTCACCTGATTTAACCTTTAAGTTTACATCATCGATAGCCTTGACGTCTCCAAAATATTTTTTAAGACCTATACATTCTAAAATAAAATTCAAATTTTATCGCCCCCTCCAGTTATTACTTTTTTCAATAATGTTATAGCTTCACCTACTATCCCTTTAGGTAAGAGAAGCACTAGAAAAATGAGAATACTGCCGAATACTATTTGCCAATATATTGTGAAAGTAATTGCATAAGTTTTAAGGTAGGTAAAGAGAAGCGCGCCAATTATGGGTCCTAGGAAGAATTTAGTGCCGCCAAGTATACACATAAACACAATCTCTCCAGAGAAGATCCAATGTAGGGCTGTAGGGCTTACATGACCGCTTAGAATCGCAAATAAAGCTCCTGCAATACCTCCGTAAATAGCAGAAATTATAAACGCATACCATTTATATCTTTTTGCTGGCACTCCTAAAAACTCTACGCGTGCTGAATTATTGCCTATAGCTTCTAGTGTTTTACCAAAGGGCGAGTTGTATATTATCCAACCAACACCTGTCAATACTAAGAAGATTGCAAGTATAGCGTAATAGAGTGGACCTGCAATATACGCGTCCTTAGATAGATGGGACATACTTAAACCTAAGATGTCAGCTATCGCTACATGTAGGCCATCATCTCCTCTTGTGATTGAATAGAACTTAAAGAGCAACGAATAGAACATCATTGAGAAAGCTAAAGTAAGAAGGGCAAAATGGATCTTTGTATACCTTACGCATATATAACCAATTAATATTCCAAATAGTGCTGAGACGCATATGCTTAATATAAGCCAGACCTCTAAGCTTCTAATATTGGTATATGTTGTAAGGAAGCCAGGCACATATGCTCCAAGTCCAAAATAAGCTGCATGTCCGAAGGACAGTAAACCTGTTTTGCCAAATAAAAGGTTGTAGCCTAAGGCGGTAATAGCTAATAGCAAAGCATAACTTAAAAGGAAAATTTGGTAAGCTGGTGCAAAAATTGGAAACAAGAACAAAATAAGTAGTATAATAGATAGAGGAATTAGCTTTCGAGGGTGTAAAGATATAATCTTTACCATACTATTTCCCGCCTCCCGAAGAGTCCTTGCGGACGTATCAGTAGAATTATTGCCATGATTAAGTAGACTATCATTAACTCTATTTCTGGAAAATAGCCGATACCAATAGATCTGATTAGCCCAACTATGAACGAGCCCATAACGGCACCTTTTAAGCTTCCGAGACCGCCTATAGCGACGATAATGAAGGATAGGATAAGAGGTTCAAGACCTATTCCGGGAAAGATGCCTGTGAGTGGCATCATTAGAGAACCTCCCCAGCCAGCGTACACCACACCGATTACGAAAATGAGAGTGAAAAGTTTCTCGCTGTTCACACCTAATGCTCGAACCATATCTCTATGCTCTGCGATAGCTCTACACGTTTTACCAAATATTGTCTTATAGAGGATGAACCAAAGTATCCACGCTAGTATGAAGCATCCAAACAGTAGAAAGAAGTTATAGTTTGGAAAACTTACACCGAATAGTGGTACATTACCAAGAAAATAATAGGCCTCTGGAACGCTATGCAATTCTAACCCCCAACCAAGTTTGACAAGGTCGTCTAAGATTAACAGAAGACCGTATGTAAGAAGCAGTTGATCGGCATGTCCTCTTGCATAAACACGTCGTAATAGAAGTGGCTCGACAACAAACCCTATAAGACCAACTATACCGCCTGCAACAAACACTAATAACAAAATAGAATATGTGGGCAGAAGACCTTTTAAGGCAATAGTAGTGGCAAGCGTCATTGATAGATATATCCCTAAAGTGTAAAAGCCGCCGTGCGCCATGTTTAACACATTAAGGTAGCTAAAGATAAGGTTCAATCCAAGCGAGAAAAGAACGAGCATAGCGGAAAAAACTAACCCATTTAACAATAAAGAAAAAAATAGTGTGGGGATTCCCATGAATCCTTACCTACTTTACCATGAAGCGATCCAGTCTTTCAGATGCATGCCTACTGGTGGAATTATTTCTTCGGCTGGGGAGACGAAGACAGGATCTAGTATTGGGAAGTTCACACCAGCTCCTGGATACTTTTTCGCAACTTCAGGATCATACTTCGTTATGCCGTTTACGTCGCTGCAGACAAGCTCGTGATCCTCTCTTATCATAACCCAGCCTCCTGGTGCCGCTATCCACATATTCTCTATTGCTTTAACTATGTCTGGTGTGTCAGGCCAGCTTTCTTTTTGTGTATAGAGGTGCTCCACCGCATTCCTATATGCCGTAAAACCAATGACTGCCCCTTCTCCTGTATAGTAGGGATACTTCTTATGCATTGTATAATAGCCGCTTACATATTCTTTCTGCGGCGGCCACATTTCATGCGGCGGCCATAGCCAATGATACCTAACACCCGCTAAGATACCCTCTGGGGTCTCTGCGCCTGGTCCATGAAAACTTTCTTGACCCGCCCCAGCTATTACATGAGGAATCTTCTCAAAGAGACCGTAGCCTTTTGCTTGCTTCAGGAAAGTAACCCAGTCCCCACCCCACAATGAAGTATAAAGGATGTCTGGTTTAGCCTCAATAGTTTTGACGATGTGAGGTGTAAAGTCTGTAGAGTAGAGTGGTGGCCAAGCTTCCGCAACGATCTCGAAACCTGGCAGAAACTTCTTCCAGAATAGTGAGGTTTCTGCGTAGATATCTCTACCATAGCTGTAGTCTGGTTGTATATATGCGACTTTCTTTGCTTCTGGCCAAAGCTTCATTGCAGCTCTAGCCAAACCGAGTGATTCTCCTGCATCCCATCTATTAGCTCTAAATGTCGTTGAACCAGGGGCTTTAAGCGCAGGCAAGAGATCTGCGGTTCTGTTAGCTGGGTAGAATTGGCGGAGCCCAAGCTCGTCACATACAGGCGCAGTAGCCACAGCCATTCCGCTTCCTATAGTGCTTATTGAGAAGTCGACTTTATCCTCGAGAGCTATTTTCCTTATCTCCTTTACCGCTTCGTCTGTTTTAGACCCCTGTTCCCGCTCTATGTGTGTGACCTTTCGCCCAAGAATCCCACCTTTAGCATTAATATCTTCTTCCAACCACCGTATGGTCAGAGTAGTTGATTCACCAAGTACTGCTGCTGGGCCTGTAAACGCATGAACATGGCCTATTTTAATCGGAGTAGTTGGGATAGGTTTCTTAACAGGTTGTGGTGCTGTTGCTACAGTTTCTATCTTAGTTACCGTTGTTGTTACCGTTCTTGCTTCCTCTGGCTTTGGGGTTACTGTAACCGTTTCTGTACGTGTTACTACCTTTTCTTCTACTTTAGGAGGGGATAGAAGGAAAGTTCCTATGGCGCCGACTATTAACCCAGCTACACCAGCACCCACATATTGAAGAAAAACACGCCTGTCAGGATTCTTCTTCGGCTCAAGATTCTTAATCTTTCTTTCTGCTTCACTACTGAATTCAAAGTTGGGGTTCCGCTTTAGGAAGGCATCAACTATATCAGCCATCAGTTCACCTTTATCTTCTTTGCAGTATTTAAGTTTTAAGATAGTTGCAAGCTAAGTTAAAATATTTATCCTAAATTTTTAATATATAATTAGATAACGATGACAATTGATTTAAACTGTCAATTTTGCTCACCCTTAAACCTTTTAACACCTTCCATGCCTTATTTACATTGGAGCACGAATACATTTCTCTAGAGCTAGATCTGTTTAAAAGCTTGGTTTATTTCATACTTTAAAGATCGGGTTAAATTTTAAATTAGTTAATAATAAATTTGTTTACGATATCATTGATGACAATTAAACTTAAATATCTGTAAGGAAAGTAATATACATAAAGTAATATTAATATGGCTGGTGTCTTAATATGAATATTGACAATGTGTGGGATTTTTCTGTTACTCGAGCGAAGTTTGGTATTGGAGCTATTGAGGAAGTTGGTTATGACATAAAAGTATTAGGTGGGAGTCGTGTGCTGCTTGTGACTGATAAGAGTATCGTGCAAGCAGGATTAGCAGATAAAGTTCTTGCACACATAAAAGCACAAAAGTTAGAAGTAGAAATTTGGGACCAAGTTGAACCAGAACCAACAATAGGATCATACGAATTAGGCGTAGAGGCTGCAAAGAAATTCAGACCCGATGCGTTTGTTGGAGTTGGCGGTGGAAGCGCAATTGACACCATGAAAGTAATTAACCTTATTTACACATACGGTGGTAATATTCTTGATTACGTCGCTCCACCTACTGGTAAGGGTAAACACACTCCGGGTCCTCTTAAACCTCAAATAGCAATTCCTACAACTTCTGGGACTGGTTCAGAAACATCGCCTGCTTCTGTGATAACTATTCCTGAAAAAAAACTTAAAGTTGGTATTTCACATATTTTTCAAAAGCCTCATCTTGCTATATTAGATCCTCAAATGACCGTTACTTGCCCCCCTTCAGTAACAGCAAGCGC
>JARVJP010000002.1:9181-16719 GCA_029776065.1 Nitrososphaeria archaeon
AGGAATGGATGCTCTCTCACATGCAATAGGTGCATATACTTGCCGTCGCTCTATTACTAGACCAAAGCCTAAGACACCATTAGAGAGACCAGCTTACGCTGGCGGAACAGAACTAACAGATATATTTGCTGTTAGAGCGATAAGAATGATAGGGCGCTATTTGAGGCGTGCAGTATATAATGGAAGTGATATAGAAGCAAGAGCTAAGATGCAACTTGCATCATTCTATGCCGGTATAGCTTTTACAAACGCAGGAGTTCTACCTGACCACGCTATAGCATATCCTGTGGGCGGAGAATTCCACACACCGCACGGGCTGACAGTTGCAATTCTTTTACCAGCTGTAATGGAGTTTTGCTTACCAACTAATTATCATAAGTTTGTACACATCGCCAAACTACTCGGTGAGCGCATCCACAACTTATCACTTGTAGAAGCAGCGTATAGAAGTGTAGAAGCGGTAAAAAAGCTCTCAAGGGATATAGGAATACCCAGTGGGTTAGAAGCATTAAATGTTAAAGAGGAGCATATTCCGCGTTTAGCAAAAGACACTCTTCAAGTTCAAAGATTACTAGCTATGGCACCACGACCGATAAAAGAAGAGGACGTAAAAAGTATCCTTAAGTTAGCACTAAGGAATTACTAGAATCATTATGCTGGAAGCTGATAAAGGAGAAACGACAGAATGTCTGAGCAAATAACAGAAAAACTGGCGACGTTTACTACGGAAGCACGATTTGACAATCTACCAACCGAAGTTAAAAAACAAGCCGCAACTTCCCTTTTAGACTGGCTAGGCGTTGCGCTTGTAGGCAGTTTGGAGCCACCAACCAAGATAATATCTTCTTTAGTATCTAGTGGTGGTAAAGCAGAAGCAACAATAATTGGTAGTGGTACTAAGACATCAACCCTTAACGCAGCATTAATAAATGGTGTTGCCGGACATAGCGTTGAACTTGATGATATACATGAGACAGCGGTTATACATCCAGCAGCTGCTGTAATCCCCGCCGCGTTAAGTGTAGCTGAAAGTCAAGGTGTAAATGGGAAGCAGCTCCTAACAGCTATAGTAGTTGGCTACGAAGCTGCTATTAGAATAGGTAAGGCAATTATGCCAACACATTATAAGTTTTGGCACACCACAGGTACTTGCGGTACGTTTGGCGCTGCGGCTGCTGCAGGTAGTCTACTAGGACTGGATAAGACGGCTATGGAACACGCATTTGGCATAGCTGGAACACAAGCAGCTGGACTAATAGAAACATTTGGGACTATGAGTAAACCGCTTAATGCTGGGAAAGCTTCTATGAATGGTGTTTTGGCGGCTATGTTGGCTCAGAAAGGGTTTACGGGTGCAACTCAAACCCTTGAGTCGGAGAAGGGATTTTGCAGAGCAACTTCTGAAAAAGTTAACCTAAATAAGATTGTAGAAAAACTTGGCGAAGAATATGAGATCGTCAATTGCATTATTAAAAGACATGCGTCGTGTGGACACACACATGGTGCTATAGATGCGGTGCTGCAAATTCTTAATATGCATGAGATAAAAACTTATCTTATAGATAAAGTGCTGGTTGAAACATATCCAATAGCAGTTGATGTTGTTGGCAAAAATTATGAACCAAAAACAGTTAGCGAGGCTAAATTTAGTCTTCCTTATTGCGTGGCAGTTGCTTTAGCTTATGGTAAAGCAGGGTTGTCTGAGTTTTCTGAAGAAAAGCTACGAGATTCTAAAATAAAGACCTTAATGAAGAAAGTTGACATATCAGTTGCAGATGAATTCAAAACTAAAACTCTTGGTGCCGCCAAAGTGACTATATATACTAGGGATGGGAACAAACTTGAAGCTTGTGTGCAGAAGCCTAAAGGATACCCAGACAACCCTCTTTCTGAAGAAGAACTTAAAGGAAAATTTATAGAATTAGCAAGATTAGTTCTTCCAACGGACAGAGTGTATGAGATTCTGGAGAAAATCTCTAAAATGGAGACTATTAATGACGCAAGAGAATTTACGAATTTGTTAGGTACTATTTAACGAGGCATTTCATGTAATGTAAATGCTTTGAATACTTCAAACACGCTAACATGTCTCTCTCTTTCCTTTCCAAGCTTTGTCTTTTCTTCTATAAGATTGGCGAACATCAGTTTTTCTTTAGCTTGTTTATATGACATACAGTCTATCATTCTACCTTCAAAAGATATAGCACCAATTCCTCTAGCTTTAGCGTCTTCGAAAGCTTGGATAAGTCTTTTTGACTGTTCTACTTCAGAAGGGTGAGGGGTAAAAGCAGCGTTAACAGGTTCTATTTGTGAGGGGTGTATGCACTGCTTGCCGTTAAATCCTAGCATAACTGCAAGTCTAACTTCCTTAAGGAATCTTTCTTTGTCAGTAAGTAGCCCTAAGAAAGGTGTATCAACTGCTTGTATCTTCATAGCTTTACTGACATTAACAATGTGGGCTCGTGCATATAATATTTCTACTTCATCAATGGAGATTTTCGTAACATCAATACCAAGGTCTCTGCAATAGTCACCCGCTCCAAAAGCTAACGCGATTACCCTTTTGCTTGCGTTAGCTATCTGATGCAAATTTACTATCCCTTTGGCCGATTCTATCAGGGGAATGACTTTAATTGATCTTTGTGGAAGAGATAAGGACTTTTCAATCTCAGAGAGAAGAGCATCCAGTGTCAAAATATCATCTCCACATTCAGACTTAGGTAGCATAACACCGTCTAAGTCGTTGGTGACTACGGCTTCAAGATCGTCTTGAGTAAGGGAGGTGGTTAGAGAGTTTATACGCACAAATGTATTTATTCCACGTCTTTTGATTAACCTAACAAACTCTTTTGTTAGGAACCTAGCAGTCTCCTTCTCCGCAAGAGGCACCGCATCCTCTAAATCAAATATAACTGCGTCAATCGGTAGGGCGGCAGCTCTTATCGCCATTCTGACACTATTCCCGGGAACATAAAGCATAGATCTGAGCAGCATCAGCTTCACCTTCTTAAAACCTTGTGTAAAAGAGAGGCTATTTCACTTGGTTTATCCGCCACAAGAGCACCACAATCTTTTAATGCTTTTAGCTTACTCTCAGCGGTTCCACGCCCACGCTCGATTATCGCACTTGCGTGAGAGAAACGCATACCAGAGGGTAAAGTGCGACCAGCTATATATGCTACAAGAGGCTTTGTAAAACGGCCTTCTCTAACGACTTCGGCCGCTTCTTCCTCTGCAACAGTTCCTATCTCTCCAAACATTACTACGGCTTGGGTATCCACATCTTCTTCAAATAATGGTAAAAGTTCTGCAAAGCTTAACCCAACAACAGGCTCAGCTCCAACATGCAGAGCGGTTGTAATACCCAGACCTTTTTCGCATATGCTCCACACAACTGTTGTTGTTTGACCACCACTACGGGACATGACGCCTACAGGACCAGCTTTAAATATTTCTCTTGCAAATTCCTCAGTACCACCTATCCAACCCATCAACGCTTTTCCTGCGCTTATTAGACCCAAAGAGCCAGGTCCAAGTAGTTTCGCACCCCTGCTGCGTGCAAGCGCTATCATCTCAAGGCTATCATGAAGAGGGACTCTCTCAGCTGGGATTACTATAAACTTTATATCTGCTTCTATTGCTTCAACAACCGCAGTTTTGACTTGAGGCGCTGGAACGAATACAACACTCGCATCAATTGGACCGTGTACTTCAATAGCTTTTTTTACTGTATTATAAACAGGTACGTCCCATACTTTACTGCCTTCACGTCCAGGCGTAACGCCGCAAAGAACTTTTGTTCCATAATCTAGCATAGTCCTAGTTCTTGCTGTTCCTTCTCTTCCAGTTATACCTTGCACCAACACTGTTGTTTTTTCGTCAAGTAATATTGCCAAATTACACCACCTCTCTATATTCTTCAAGCCCTATGCTATTCAATTTGATAGTCAAGCCTTTGTTACCAAAAAGTTGGCAGTAGATCTCGCAACCTAAACATTCATTGCAAACTCTTTGGAATTCATCTGGGTTAACTGCAGCAACAGGCTTACCGTCTTGAAGCCTAAGAACGCTCGTTCCAAAAAGTCTATCAGCTTTTATGCAAGCATAATTTTTACAGGCCCTACAAGCCTCAAAGTCTATTAATATTTCACCTGTCCTAAACTGTATTCTATAATTTGATTTACTCATTATGTAACTCACCTTTAACTTTGCTTTATAACCCTATATTTTTCAATTAGCTCCTTCATCCGTTTGGCCACTTCGTCTACTCTGTACACATATTCACGCCCATATATTTCTATTTCAGCAGGAAGACCTTTTAGACCTTCTCTAAGTATTTCTAGCGCCTCTGTTTCTTTGTTTCCAGCTAATAGTAATATAACAGGGAATGCTGGTCTATTTGCTAGTTCTTCGCGGAGAGCCTTAACAAGCGCATTAGCATGATGCCATTGCTCTTGATTTGCCATCACAGCACCCATCAAAATGTATCCTTCTATGTTCGGCTGTGCAAATATAGTTTTGATGATCCGATAGACTTTTGAAGCAGTAGGATTTCCACTTGTATCAGCATAATTTGCTAGTTTAAGACCTTGGCGTATAAGTGCGTCAGCTCCAAGCATGGCTGCTCCGCCACCAATACCATGGAAACCGATATACCCTTCGTAAGGGTTTATTTTTTCAACCATTTGTGCAAAATAGGCTATGCCACGATAATCGTTCTCTTCTATCTTCCAGGCGATTTTCTCGAGTCGTGTAGGTGGTCTGCCTAAATCTCGTGGAAAAATATGCCCTAGTTCTGGGTGTCTGAATATTGCAGACTCGTCTAATATGATTCTACAATCCGCTGCTATTAGTAAGTTGTTTTGCGCTAAAACTAGTGGGTTGGTTTCTATACTTCGAAGTTCATACTCTCTAAAGATTGAATATAATTTGCATACAGTTTCCGCGAGCTGCTGACAAACTGTTAAGTCACTGTAAAGAGTTTTAGTAAGACTTATAATATTCTCCTCCTTAACACCTTCAAGTATATTTACGTTAAGTTTAACAACTTTTTCGGGACTTTTTGAGGCTATTTCTTCTATGTCGACACCTCCACTAGTACTTATAATTAAAACTGGACCCTTGACTTTATATGAGTCATCTACTATGATCCCAGCATAGAATTCATGTTTTATATCTAACCTTTCTTCTACTAAAACTTCTTTGACCGGCTGCCCTTTAATATTTTTTCCAATTATTTCTTTAGCAGCATATTCTGCTTCATCGGGGTTGTTCGCAAACATTATGCCACCAGCTTTAAAACGACCTGTAACACCTACCTGAGCTTTTATAACAACAGGTTTTGAAATCTTTTCAGCTACTGTTCGAGCTTCCAAGGGTGTTCTTGCAACTTCACCTAGAGGAACGGGGATGCCTTTATTGCGAAGTAATAATTTACTTTGATATTCGAATAGTCTTGTCATGTAATTTATCACTTAATTTGTTTCTAACTTCGATTTAAGGTTTGCTTGCGAGGATAGTAGTAGGAAAAGTTTGAGTTTTGATTTCAGTTTAAGATGTAAATAGATTGGGCTTCAGAATAATATTAGTAAGAGTTCTATTTTAGACCTTTAAACCATTAGTAATACGCTTAGGGGAAGGTAAACCTTTTATGGTAAATCGTGGAAATACAAGACATATGCTTAACGGATATGCTGGACGAATTTTAGTTGTTAAACTTCAGATGGGGAAGATTTTTCAACAAGAGATTAATTCTGAGTTCTGTAAGAACTATATCGGTGGAAAGGGATTTGCTGTGAAGATTTTATTAGAAAGGACAGAGGCTAGTATGGATCCTTTAAGTCAAGATAGCATCTTAATATTTGCTGTAGGTCCAATGAATGCTAGTTTGGTGCCTGGTTCAAATAGATTGGGTGCTTTCTTCAAATCCCCTTTAACTGGTATTTGGGGTGAATCTTATTGTGGTGGGCAGATTGCAACACAGTTTAAGCAAGCTGGCTTTGATGTAATGGTAATATCTGGGAAAAGTGAGAAACCTGTTTATATTCTTATAGATGACGGTACTGTTTCTATTAAGGATGCTGCTCATTTGTGGGGTAAGGATTCATTTGAGACGCAAGATACCATAATTGCAGATTACGGTAAAGAGTATCAAGTGGCGGCTATAGGTCCTGCTGGTGAGAATCTTGTTAAGTTTGCCTGCATAGATCACTCCAAAGGGCGGCAGTTTGGTAGATGTGGCGCTGGAGCCTTGATGGGCTCTAAGAATCTGAAGGCTATAGCTGTTCGGGGCACTAAGAAGTACGAGCCTGCAAATATTAAGCTTGTAGAAGAAGTAAGAAAAAAGGTTCTTACAGAAGTTAAAGAGAAACACAAAACGCTGTCAACTTATGGCACACCCGGACTATTACCTCTTATAAATGAAGCTGGTGCTCTTCCGACCTACTATTGGAGCGAAAAGCCTATTGAGGAGTATGAAAAGATTTCACCTGAGCTATTAAAGAGTAACTACTATAAGCATAGGAGGTCTTGTTACGGCTGCTCTATAGCTTGCTGCCAGACATCTGAGACACAAGACGAATTACATATAAAAAGTGAAGGGCCCGAATATGAGACACTTTACGCTTTTGGACCTCTTTGTGGAATATTTGATCTTGACTCAATAATCAAACTTGGCGACATGTGTGATAAGCTTGGGATGGATGTAATTTCTGCTGGGAACACTGTTGCTTTTGCAGTAGAGTGCTATAGGCGCGGCATACTTGGTAAAGAAGATTTTGAGGGGATAGAGCCAAAATTTGGCGACCCAAAATTAGCCGTTGACCTGATTTTCAAGATCGCTTATAGGCGGGGTCTAGGAAACATACTTGCTGAAGGTGTTCGAAAGGGTGCACAACTGATTGGTAGAAGAGCAGAAGAGTTTGCGGTTCACGTTAAGGGTCTTGAGCCACCAGGCTATGATCCGAGGGCGCTTAAAGGTATGGCTTTGGCTTATGCGGTGAGCAGTAGAGGAGCTTGTCACTTAAGGCATATGGCGTATAGACCAAACCTTACTGGCAAGCACCCCTTTAGACCAGACATTAGGGTTAATAGGTTCTCATATGAAGAGCAGCCGCCTATGGTTAAAGAGCAGGAAGATTTTTACACGCTAGTAGATTCTATGATCTACTGCCACTTCCTTTGTTTACCTGTAGCTGGCCCTATATTGTGGGATGAGATGCTAAGGGCATTCAACGGCGTTACAGGTTTCAATATGGAAATGACTACTTTTGTAGAGTGCGCGGTTAGAATAAATGATCTTGTGAGAATTTACAACCTTAGGGAAGGTGTTCCACCGGATACAGAGTTTCCAGTTGTATGGGTATCTCAGAAGCTTAAGAGGAGAGGTGCAGATGGTGAATTAGTGGAAGCAAAGAAACTCAGTCAAATGCTTACTGAGTACTATAAGTTACGAGGCTGGTCTTTACAAGGGAAGCCGAGAGATATTAGCTAAATTAACTATCAAAATTATACATCATTTACACTTTTTGGTACAATTA
>JARVJP010000012.1 GCA_029776065.1 Nitrososphaeria archaeon
CATTAGGTATAGGTAGAATACTAGGAGATAGTAGTGCAATAGAGTTGCTTGATTCGATGCAGTCAGTTGGGCAACTTGCACCTATAAAGGTCAGACCTCATCCGACTAAAGTAGGTAAGTATCAGCTGGTATATGGTCATCGTAGATACGCTGCTGCACTCCGTTTAGGCTGGGAGACAATAATGGCAGAGGTGGAAGACCTGGATGATGAGGCTATGTTACAGCAGGCAATCGTTGAGAATATTCAGCGAAAAGATTTGACAGACTATGAGAAGGCGCTTCTCTTTGAACGACTGCATGTTGAGTTTAACCGGACATATGATGAGATCGCTCGTCTAGTTGGTAAGTCCAAACAATACGTAGCTAACCATATTGCTATGCTGCGATTGTTCGATCGCAGAAGACTTGCGACAGATAAAGAGTTAGAGAGTTTGTTAAGCTCATTAACAGAACACCACTGTAGAATACTTGCTAGATTACCTACGCAAGAGGAACGTGTGATGATGGCAAAGCTCATCATACGTGAAAAATTGTGTGTTCGCGAAACAGACAAACTAGTAGGCCGAATTAGAAATAAGCAAAATGGGGTTGATAAATCCAAGGTACTGAATGGAATAATAAGGAAAGAGCGAGTCGTAAGATCGCGTGTGAGGGTTGGTGATAACGGTTGGTCTATGGTTTACGATAATATACGTATATGCTTTATACGTGAAGGGACGTTAAACAAGTTAATAGCAAATCTTGCAAAGTCACCATATGAAGTGGGAAAGGAAGCTGGTGCAGATGTGGCAAAACAGCTACAACAAGATGCTTTCAACCCTCACGATCGAAAGCGATGGTCTAGGGCGCTTAGAGAGTTTACAGCTAACGCTCGTTGGGGTAAGGTGGCGCTCATGTCAAATGAAATAATAGAGGTTCAAGGTTCCGCGATTGATAATATAGAGTTCTTTCGAGGCTACCTTGAAGGATATTTAGGTGTATCCTTACATCTTATAGAATGTAGGGGTAAAGATCTGTATTTCCGCATTCTAAGTACTAGAAGAAAGGAGGTATCACCTACTCTTAAACAGCTTTATAAATGATGCGGTGCTATTTTGCTTTTATCTTTTTAGAGAAAAACATATGTATCTACTACTTGTAAAAACTTCTGAGAAGATTTGGAGGATATTTATCAGACTATACAGGTAGAAAAGGAAGAAGGTGTAGCGTGGCTATATCTTAACAGACCAGAAAAGAAAAATGCAATGAATCCTACTATGCATAAGGAACTTAAACAAGCCTTAGACCTTTTAGAAGAAGACGAAACGGTCAGAGTGCTAGTTATAACTGGTAGAGGGGATAGTTTTTGTTCTGGATTAGATGTAATAGAATCATTCGTTAACACCTACGATGAACCTGAGATGTTCTACAAGGCTCTTTATAATGTGTCCTCAATCGCAGGCTGGAATCTTAAATTAAGGTACTTTCCCAAACCGACTATAGCTGCGGTAAATGGCTATTGTTTAGCTGGTGGTTTCAACCTTCTATCAGCCTGTGACTTAGCAATAGCTTCGGAGAAGGCCCTCTTTGGTCTCTCAGAAATTAATTTTGCACACATACCTGCGGGAGGGTCTACGTGGTCTGCGGCAGAGTTTCTCCTACCTAAACACGCTTTATACTTAATACTTACAGGTGCGACAATAGACGGCAAGGAAGCTGCCAGAATAGGGCTTGTAAATCAAGCTGTACCGCATGAACAGTTGATACTCAAGACGAATGAATTAGCTAACATTCTGAAAGCTAAACATCCTATCGCATTAAGGTCAGCGAAGTGGAACTACTTGCTAACCAGAAGGCTAGGTGCCGACCTACTTAATGCGATACAATGGGAACTTGCAATGTTGCATGAGAACACGTTTTTCACCAAAGCCGAATGGATCCGAGTAGCCCTCCAAAAGTTTAAAGCCAAAGAATTCAAACCAGGTCTAGAAACGTACAAACGAGATGAAGTAAAGGCATAGAGATTAAACAAAAGCAAGAAGTAAATCACATTAGTAAGAAATGGATGCTAGTAGTTAGACATGGCGATTATACTTCCGTGCTACCCGCTTCGTATTTCTTCTATAGATTAAATTAAGCAAAGCTTAATAAAAAATCTTGGATATTTACAAATGTTGAATACTAGTACACCTACAGATGATTGGGTTCCTACAGTATGCCGTATGTGTTTTAATGGCTGTGGTATCTTGGTGCACCGTGCTGATGGAGTAATAGCAGGCGTTCAAGGTAATCCTTCAAATCCCATAAACTATGGTAGAATATGTATCAAAGGTCTTGCTTCACCTATGTTAATTTATGACCCAAATAGAGTTAAAAAGCCATTAAAGAGGACAAACTCTGAGAAGGGTATAGGTGTAGATCCAAAATGGAAAGAGATAAGCTGGGATGAAGCCCTTGATACCATAGCAGAACATCTTAGGAGAATCAGAAAAGAGAATCCTAACAAGCTGGCTTTTCTGAGCATTGATCACCAAACTGCGCACATAATGGCTGTTTACGCTGCAGCATACGGCACCAAGAACCTTTGGTTTGGCGGAGGAGCGGTTCAATGCGGAGCTGGACATCACCAAGTATCACACCTCCTCCACGCCTCATTTTTAACCATTCCGGACCTTAATTACTGCAACTACTTGATCATGGCAGGTTCACAGTTTGGCTTTGGTTCATACTGTATCCCACCTTATTACGGGGAGAAGATGGCGGCAGCAAGAAGGCGTGGAATGAAGCTTGTTGTTGATCCCTTTCTCAGCGCATCATCCGCAGCAAAGGCTGATGAATGGTTACCAATAAGACCAGGAACCGACGCAGCTCTTGCACTAGGCTGGATCAATACACTCGTGAATGATCTTAAAATCTACGATAAGGAGTACTTGCGGTGTTATACTAATGGTCCTTACCTAGTTAAACCAGATGGTTATTATTTTCGGCTTAATGGGAAGCCGGCAGTTTGGGACACTTCTACCGATGAACCAAGACCTTACGATGATGTAGACCACACAAAAATTGCTCTAGAAGGAAATTTTAAGGTAGATGAAGTCAACTGCTCGACGGCTTTTGAATGCCTAAGAGAACACGTTAAGAAATATACCCCTAAGTATGTAGAGCAAATAACAACTATACCCGCCCCAACTATTAGAAGAATCGCGGAAGAATTTGGTCGTGCAGCTATGGTTGGAAGTACGATTGTTATAGATGGTAAGACACTTCCTTATAGACCAGCTTGTCTCTTTTACTTTAAGGGTGCACAAGGTCATAAACATTCCATGCTTACTTCAATAGCACTCGAACTTGTCAATGCAATAGTTGGTGCGATGGATGTGCCAGGAGGGGCTCTTGGTTGCAATGCTTATGGGCCGTTCTGGAGACCTAAAGAGGGACCAGACGGTATGTTGATACCAGGTATCAGGATGGTGCCGTTTCCTTTTCCTCCACGTCCTGCAAGGACTCCTGACTCATACACGTTATTTGAACTCTTCCCTATAGCTTGTGACTCATCACAGATGTTTGTTTTAGGGATGCTTGAATCTGAACGCTTTCGCCTCCCATATAAAATTGAGGCGATGCTACATTACTTTGGCAACGCTATGATTAACACGGGCAACCCTAAACAAGTAGAGGCGGCACTTAAGAAGATACCGTTCATCACTTCGATCTCACTCTTCATTGACGAGACAACAGAATTTGCTGACATAGTGCTTCCTGACACAACATTCTTCGAAAGACTCGATCCGTTCCCAAACCTACCGTTTGACGGATTCATACCTGCCTTACTCGATCAGTGGGTTTGGCAGATGAGACTACCAGTAGTTGAACCTATGTATGATACAAAACCTTGCATGGAGATCCTACTTGAGTTAGCTGATAGAGCTGGTTATCTCAAAGACCTGCTTACTGTATGGAACGCCGTTTTTTTGAAGGAGCCTTACAAAGTAGATCCAAGTAAAAAGTATACTTGGGAGGAGCTCGTTGATCGCTGGGCTAAAAGCAGATTCGGTGCGGATAAAGGGCTTGATTGGTTCAAAGAAAGACAGTTTATAGCTTGGTCGAAAAAGGTTGAGGAGGTCTACTGGAGACCTTTTACAAAAGGTCGAAGCCACATATATTTTGAATTCTTTAAGAAGACAGGCGAAGATGTAAAGAAAGTTATTGAAGAACTGTGCTTAGAATGGGATACATCGGATTATCAGCCTCTTCCAGATTGGAAGCCATGTCTTTCCCATCAAGTGGATAACAGCGTGTATGACCTCTACGCTATTAACTATAAGGTAGTTGAGCATTCTACAGCAGGAACGCTTGAGAACCCATTACTCACAGAAATATCTCAACATTCAGACCGAAGCTTGCTGATTGTATTACATCCCTCTGCGGCTAAGAAAAGAAGGATAAGAGATGGAGACATAATATGGGTTGAAAGTGTAGATGGGAATAAGGTCAGGGGTAAAGCCAAACTTAGCGAGGGAGTTCATCCGGAAGTTGTGGCCATAGCTGGTAGCCACGGCAAGTGGGCTCAAGGGGAACCGGTTGCTAAAGGCAAAGGTGTACAATTCAATACATTAGTACCGATAACCCTTCAGTATACTGATTTAGTTTCTTGTAATGAGGATCTTTGCATTAAAGTAAGAGTGTACAGATGAGATGATGAAATTTTGGTCAGATGGGGTATGGTCATTGACCTTAAGAAATGTACAGGTTGCAGAACCTGTGTTATATCATGTAAGGTTGAAAATGGAACACAGCCTGGGGTCTTCTGGAATCGAGTAGGTATTAAAGAAGAAGGCGTATTTCCCAATGTGAGGCGAATACCTGTTCCAGTAGCTTGTCAACATTGCGAAGATCCTCCTTGTGTAAAAGTCTGCCCATCCAAAGCCTCTATAAGAAGAGAAGACGGCATAGTTATTATTGACGAAGATAAATGTATAGGCTGTAGATATTGCATGATGGCATGCCCATATGGAGCACGATTCTTTATTGATCACTTAAAGAACTATTTCCCAAATAGTATAACACCTTTTGAAAAATGGCATAGAGAAAAAGGATGGCACAAACATACAAAAGGTGTATGCGAAAAATGTGATTTCTGTCTTCATCGTGTAGAAAGAGGACTAAAGAAAGGGCTAAAGCCGGGTATTAATGGCGACGCTACCCCAAAATGTGTTGTTGACTGTCCCAGTAAAGCAAGGTACTTTGGTGACCTTGACGACCCTACTTCAGAAGTTTCCCAGCTTATCAGAAAATATGGTGGCTTTCGTCTACTTAAGGAAATCGGCACGAATCCTTCAGTGTATTATCTTCCGCCTTAGTGAGGTGTCGTCTTATGGTGATGAACTTTGAAGTACAGTCTCAATGGCGCCTTCTTATCCTCATCGCATTCTTTGCAGGAGGTTGGGGGTGTGGTCTATGGGTGACATCTTGGTATTACGATTTTGTACCCGGAATGTTTATTGCACTTTTCCTTGTAGCTGTTGTGAAGACGGGAGCTCACCTCGCCTTTCTAGGGAGACCTGAACGCTTTATCAAAGCTTTCCTTAACCCAAGGACCTCTTGGCTTAGCAGAGGTCTAATCGGAATAACACTCTTTCTTGCCACAGCCTTATTGTATGTAGGACCTTATCTGCTTAGCTGGTTGCCTTGGCACCCTACTTCGACTATTGGTTCAGCCTTTGGTGTAGCTTCTGTTGCTTCATCTATCTTTGTGATGCTTTATACAGGATACTTGATGGCCTACTCGCCAGCCATACCTTTTTGGAATACCCCCATTCTCCCCTTTGCCTTTCTATTCTACTCTGCTGAAGCTGGTGTAGCTACAGCTATTCCTTTGCTTTTGTTTTTCGAGAGGTACATAGATGAAAAACTTGAGTTGGTAAAGATCGTTTTGATACTTATTATCCTACTAATTGTAGGTGGATACGTTTACGGGGCGTCCCAGTCAGTCGAAGCTGCGAAAGTAGCAGTTAGGCTACTGTTAAAAGGCCGTCTTGCACCTCTATTCTACTTAGGTGTTATCGTCATAGGTTTACTACTGCCCTTAGCAAACTCATTACTTACTCTTTTAGGCGCTACCTTTACTGAACTAACAGCTATGAGTGCGGTGTTTTCCATAACCGGTGGCATATTCTTTAGGTGGTGTATACTTTTAGCTGGTGTATATCATCCTATAGAATGGAGGGTCTAAGTTATGGCTCGAGACAAGAAGGCGGTTTACTATAGATTAGAGATCGATACTCTTCTCTGCACTTTATGTCCTATCTGTGCGTCAAGATGCGAAAAAGGAGCAATATCTCAAAAAATGGATAATAGTATCATATACCTGTACTTTGAAAACAAGTTATGTGACGGCTGTAAGGTTTGCGAAAGACTATGCCCTGAATCCGCATTAAAGGTAGTTTCCACGCATCAAATGGGAGTAAAGTCTATCTTGCTTAACAGTGGAGACGTCGCAGTATGCGAAGAATGTAACCAGCCGTTTGCTTCGTTGAAGCATCTTGAGCGAGCGTACGACAAGTCTAAAACTTTACTTTCAGCGAGAAGAAGGTTATGTCCAATCTGTCGCATCAATAGACTGTTGAGCTCCGTTGAGATGCCGTAAAAGCTCAGAGTCGAATGTTTTAGCGTAAATTTATTGAAGGGATAAGTAGATGGTAAAGGTTAAGGTACGGCTAATAGGTTCCTACCCTTTCTGCGTAAGCCAAAGAACATTCGTTTTTGATGCTTCCAACACGTCTTTCAAAACGTTCATTGAAGAAGTCGATAAAAAGAGGGGACTGCGATTAAAAGACCTTATTGCGGCTGATAAGGGATCAGCTTGGGTTATCAAATTGATGCTTAACAACAAAGTTCTGAACCTGAATAACCTCTCTAAAGTAAATTTGAGAGAAGGGGACGAAATTACTTTGGTCCTTATTTTCCCTATAGCTGGTGGATAAACGTTAGCTAAACTTTCAACAGAATATTTAGACTACACCATAATTATCTTATAACTCACAAGTATACGCTACACTTAGCCAAGGTCCTATATATACGTCCATTAATATTTTCCATCTAAAAATGAGATAAAAGTTCATCTTTACAACTCTCATACAACTAAGGATGTTTGCAACTTGATGTTATCTTAATGATCACTTCGGTAAGTATCTTCTGTTCCTGAATTATCCAATGATACGTTTGTTCAGGATAATATGTTAAGTATAATATAGGTGTACACCCGGGTTGACAAGACCTTGCGCTAATTTTTTGTAGAAGTACTATGCGTTTTAAATGTAATATGGAGACCAAGTGCTTTGAGCCGAAATTGGAGTGTATGCCACGGAAAGAGCTGGAGCAGCTCCAATTAAAGAAACTAAAGGCAACTATAGCCAAAGTTTATGATAGTATACCGTTCTACCGCAAGAGATTAGATAGCTTAAGATTAAAACCGTCAGACATACGTTCACTAAAAGATGTACAAAAGCTTCCATTCACGACCAAAGATGATCTGAGAGCGAACTACCCCTTTGGATTATCAACACTACCTGCAAAAGATCTAGCTATTATACATACTACAACAGGAACGACAGGGGTCCCAGTTCCGATACCGAACTCTATTTTGGATATTCAAAGCTGGAGTAGACAAATCGCACGCTGCCTAACTGCTGCAGGCATAACAAAAGGAGATGTCTTCCAGATAACTCCTGCTTTCGGCTTGTTTACAGGCGGATTCGGCTTTTATTACGGCGCTAAGCTCCTTGGAGTAGCGGTTGTACCGACTGGCACAGGCTCTACTAGAAGACAGATTCAGCTCATGTTAGATTTTGGTGTTACAAGCGTTGTTGCTATCTCATCTTACTGGCTTCGTTTAGCAGAAGTCGCATTAGAAATGGGTGTAGACCCAGCTAAAGACACCTATGTTAGAAAGGGTATTGCAGGCTCCGAAATGTGGACATATGAGATGAGAGAACGTATTACAAAGATATGGGATGCAGATATTCACAATGTGTATGGCATATCAGAATTATGTGGACCGGGTGTAGGTGTCGACTGTCATGTTCATAGAGGAATCCACCTATTTGAGGATAACTACCTAGTGGAAGTCATAGATCCGAAGACTGGCGAAGTATTAGAACCAGAAGAAGAAGGTGAACTTGTGTTTACAACACTCGAACGGGACGCCATGCCTTTACTAAGATACAGATCAAGAGACTTGACTTTTATGTTTGACACATACGATTGTGACTGCGGACGCACGTTTTGCCGTGTAGAGTGGATAAAGGGTAGGTCTGACGATATGCTAAAGATAAGTGGAGTCAATGTCTGGCCGAGTGAAGTTGAAAATGTATTATTGCATCATAAGGAATTAGGACCTGAGTACCAACTAGTCGTGAGTAAAATCGGGCCGTTAGATCACTTAAAGGTTGTGATAGAGACAAAAGAAAGACTTTCTGAAGATGAGGTTAAGAAGAAATCTCAGGAAATTGTGAGAGAACTGCAAGAAGTTCTTCTAATAACACCCGAAGTTGAGCTTGTTAAACAAGGCGCTCTCCCAAGGGATGAAACAAGAAAGGCTAAACGGGTAGTAGATATGCGCTAAACTCAGAATGAGCTTATTTTACTGGCGTATTACTTACTCTTTAGAAGTGCGCTAAGCAAGTACCACAGGATCTTTCTGTCTAAAAAGAACTTAAACAACTCCCTAATTTCATTCTTCTCTACTCTTATTATTGAATCCCAGACTCCAACCTTGCCGACAATTATGAGACATCCTTCTTCGATTGAACACTTCTCGAAGGTGATATCCATTTCGCCTAATGGTGAATCGAGCTGCAACTTATCGCACCTCAGGCTTTAACTATGCCATAAATTCATATGGTTTCTATGCGTGTCTGTATAAGCGCCTTCTTTATAGTATTTGTCGTAGAATTCTAAATCCAAATGGTGGGCTTGAAAGAAGAGTGAGCAAAGCATCGTGTCAACAGTGGCAGGAAAACGTCCAAATGTGTTGTAGATATAGTTGCAGATGTCTTTAACGCATTGAATAACATCTTCAGAGGGGCGTGGGACCTCATTTTCTAAGTTTATACCCTTCCTAAAGGGTGTAGGCCGGCTGCTAGAATATATTCCTTTAGAGCCAAATTTTTCAGCAAGTACCAGATCAACAGCTTCATCCATATCTTTTACATAGGGGGGACAGTAGCTTTGAAAGACACCGTCTATGCCAACGGGGTTAGGTAAGCTACTAAGTTTGCCTATCACGAACCGGAAGCCTAATCCTTTAGATAAGGGAGTCCCGCCCATGATTACACTCGGTGACATTCCGCTGAAAACCCAGCCTCCAACACCTAGAGCTTCTGCCATAAGCATCATATTCTGAATGATGAAGCCGCTTTCAACAGCCATAGCTTGTAGAAAGAGTTTTTCAATATAGGAGAGCGGGACAGACGAGGTCTTTCTTATGAGACCTTTTTCAAGCCATTTCTCACCACAGCAAGGTTTGTTACCATGGAGGTCGTCAATGATGTTAAGACCCATGTCACCAACATAAAGAAATGTTAGGTTAATGTATTCTCTAGAGACATCTGTAATGGGTATAAAGAGTGTAGATCCGGGTTGATTGGCGTCCCAAAGATTTACACTGGAGATCACTGGTTGTCGCCTGGGTATAATAAGACGCTGCTCATTAAGTTTTGTAGTATGCTTCTTAACATAATCCACTATTTCATCTATATTGTCTACTCTAGCAACTTCAATTATGTCCCCAGCAGAAGCTTTCCGAAAATTTGTTACGTAAACACCTTTGTCGTTTGTGTAAAAGAGTTCGGTGCCTTGTGAACCAGCGGATGTAGGGTAAGTTCTTCCTACAAATGATATTATAGCGTTTCCTCCACCCATAAATTGGCGTAATCTTTCAGCTCTATCAGAACCTGCAGGAGGAGGGGGTGGCTGATATGGTACATCTGCCAAAGCAAAGCCGCTGACACCTACACCAGCTATTATAAGCAGTGCTTCCTCTATTTCTGTAAGTGGTAAAGGTTGCTTCACCGACTTGAACTTTGTCGGTCCTTCAGGAATTTCCATTCCAAGACCGAAACGTCTAGATCTTCTGCTTAGAATTGCTTGGAGCAAGGGATAGGTCAAAACCCACTTTAAACCTTTACACTGTTTCCCTGACAAGATATATCAAAATATGCATTTTTGAACTTTTGCTTAAGCGTTACCTTGCAAATGTTAGGCTGTACTTTTGTAAGCAAAGAATAAATCTTGCCTTCTTACAATTATTTTTTTATGAGTCAGAAAACGACCAGTAAAACGCTACTGGCTGCTTTAAGTGTAATACTACTCATAGTGGGGCTAGCTGGTGGATACTTTATGGGCTCTACAACAGCCCCGGCTACAACTATTACAGAAGCGGCTAAAACAGTAACTGTCACTAACACTGTCACAACGATACATACGGTTACTACTACCTTAACCCAAAAAGAAACGGTTACAGTTGCACCAACACCAACCAGAACTGAGATAGTATTAGGTGCAACCTTACCTTTAAGCGGAGCGTTAAGCGCTCATGGGCAAGAAGTTGCAGAAGCGCTTAAAATGGCTGCTGAAGACATCAACAACGCAGGTGGAATAACCGTTAAAGAAGGAGCAAATCTCAAAATTCGATTAGTAATTTTGGACGACAAGTCAGATCCAACAACCTCAGTCAACAACCTTGAGAGGCTTATTAACGTTGAACACATCGATGCGCTTGTGGGTGGGGTAGCTGCTGCTATATCAGCGCCCTTAGCTGCAGTATGTGAGAAATACAAGGTGCCCTATATAACTGCTGGTGTAACAAATGTAAGATACTTTGAGAGATACTATAAATATATGTGGATCGTCTTTCACAGAATAGATGCTAATGTTGAGCTTACTATGAAGGCTTTCCAAAGCGTAGGGATAAGGTCGCTTGCGTATTGGGAAGAAAAGAGCGAAGTTGGCGAAGAAGTGGGGCAGTGGGTTAAAACATTAGCACCAAAGTATGGTATAGAAGTTGTCTTCTACGAATCCTATGTGGCTGGTACCAAAGACTTCACGGATTTAATAGTGCGAACTAAAGCAAAGAGTCCTGATGCAGTAATGGCGCATCCTACCACGCCTGATGCAGTAACTATGATTAGACAGAGTAAAGAAAATGACTTTAACCCCAAACTCTTCTGGCTGATAAGGGGGGCCTCGACACCAGTATTTTACGAAAACCTTGGTAAAGACGCTGAATATGTATGTGATTCGCTGGTTTGGAACCCTACACTTAACAGACCAGGTAATGCGCAGCTTGTCGCAAGATATACCGAACGCACAGGTAGGCCTGCGGGGGCCTTGCTTGGACCATCTTATACTGTGATGCAAGTAGTTGCTGAAGCGTTCAAGATTGCTGGTACGTTAGATAAAGAAAAGGTGAACGAAGCAATGTTGAAAGTCTATCTACCAGATACGGTCATGGGGCCGGTAAAGTTCACTGAAAAGGGGTCGCCAGTTCTGCAACACGAAATGAATCAATGGCAGAATGGTAAGTACGTATGTGTATATCCCCCTGAATTGGCGGTCTCTAGTATAAAACTAGCCCCTTCATGGAGCAGTCGGTAATGTAAGGGTTGCTGTGTAGATAAGCTTCCAGTACATTTTTGTTTCTTTTCTAAAGAAAGGAATCCCATCATATCGCAAACTCCTTGCATTTCAGATGATGTTTTAATTACTGAGTCAACTTTAAAATATTGGTCTGAATTTCTTTTTGAGTTGCGGACATAGTAAATTGCTTCTTGAAGTTAAAGAGTTAACTAAAAGATTTGGGGGATTAGTAGCGCTAAAGGACTTCGATCTACAGGTGGCGGAAGGTGAAATTTTGGGCTTATTGGACCGAACGGTGCAGGCAAGACCACTTTCTTTAACATAGTTGCTGGTGTCTATTCTCCCGATGCGGGGGAGATTTGGTTTAATGGCTTGAATATAGTTGGGTCTAAACCTTGGAAGATTTGTAGGTTAGGTATAGCTAGAACATTTCAGATAGTTAGACCTTTTAGAGAGATGACTGTGTTTGAGAATGTTATGGTAGGCGCTTCATTTGGTGCTGATAGGAGTGACGTAATGAATAATGCTCTTACTGCTATTAAAATTGTTGGTTTAAGTGGAAAAGAAGATGTACCAGCTGGGAGACTTACCCTAGCGGACCAAAGGAGACTTGAGATAGCTAGAGCTCTAGCCACAAAACCAAAGCTTCTGCTACTTGACGAAGTCATGGCTGGACTAAATCCTACTGAGACGCAACAGGCTATGCTGCTAATAGATAAAATAAGGAAAATAGGTGTGACGATCGTCATGATAGAGCACGTTATGCAAGCTGTGATGAATATTTCAGATCGAATAGTGGTGCTGGATCATGGTGAGAAGATAGCTGAAGGAAAACCGCAAGATATTTCGAGGGATCAAAGGGTGATTAAGGCGTATCTTGGTGAAGAGTATGCTTGAAGTAAGGTCTTTGAATGTTTATTATGGTAATATTCAGGTATTGTATGATGTTTCCTTTAAAGTTGAGAAAAATGAGCTCGTAGCGTTAATAGGTAGTAACGCTGCTGGAAAGACGACTTTACTTGATACTATAATAGGTTGGCTTCATCCTAAATCAGGCTCTATAACCTTTAATGGTTTTAGAATAGATCATTTACCGCCACATAAAGTAGTTGAATTAGGTGTGTCGATTGTCCCAGAAGGAAGGATGCTTTTTCCAGCGTTAACTGTTTTGGAAAACCTTATGCTAGGTGCCTTCACCCGCTCAGCGAGAAAGAAGATTCAAGAAAACTTAGAAAAGGTCTTTGAAATATTTCCCGCTTTAAAAGAACGGAAGCAGCAGCTTGCAGGTACTTTAAGCGGTGGAGAGCAGCAGATGTTAGCTATAGGTAGGGCGCTTATGGCTAATCCAACACTTCTGTTGCTTGATGAGCCTTCACAGGGGCTTGCGCCAATTATTGTGACAAAGATCTTTAGTCTAATTAAAGAACTCAACAATTGGGTAACGATTCTTATGGTAGAGCAGAACGCTTACAAAGCCCTTAAGGTAGCATCGCGCGTTTATATCTTAGAAAACGGACGCATAGTCAGAGAAGGGGAAAGTCAAGAGCTCGTAAAAGATGATGGTATACGTAAGGCTTACTTGGGAGTGTAAGAGAATGGATATACTGTGGCAGCGTTTGATCAAGTCACTACTAATAGCAGTAACCGTTGTGGTTGCCTTAGTTATCTTGTACTTTGTCGCGTTAGATTACCTTTATGTCGTTTTAGGAGGAGTATTAGTTGGAGGACTTTATGCATTGGCCGCTCTAGGACTTGCGCTAGTATTTGGTGTGATGAAGATACTAAACTTAGCCCATGGTTCGATGATGGTGCTTGGAGCCTACCTCAGCTTCTGGTTCTTCACTCTTTATGGTATTGACCCTTTCATTTCTGTTGTATTGGTTATACCTATTTTATTTCTGCTAGGCTTTGCGATTGAATATTTTTTAATGGATAAGGTTGCAACGTTAACGGCACATCAACCTGTGTTGGTGGCTTTTGGTCTTATGGTAGTTCTTGAGAGCCTCTTTATGCTTTTGTGGACCGCTGATCCGCGTGGATTAGTCTTGCCCTATTCTGGTGCCCGGCTTACTGTAGGTGGGCTTCATATATCATTGACCCGTTTTGTAGCTTGTGTGTTGTCTGTTGTTGGCTTGGTGTGTCTGGCTATAATCATGAATAGAACATTAATAGGAAGAGCTATACAAGCAGTGTCCCAAGATTTTAAGGCAGCTTGCTTTGTTGGGATTAATGCGCGGCGGATGTATCAGCTTGCTTTTGGCATAGGTGCGGCATTTGCTGGATTTGCTGGCTCGCTTATATCAGTAATATATGCTTTTGAACCAACAAGTGGACTTGCGTTTGTTATTAAAGCGCTTGCTGTGATAGTTCTGGCAGGTAGTGGAAGAATAAGCGGGCTTATCATCGCTGGCGTTGTGCTTGGTATAATTGAATCGGTTGGTGCTATGATTATTGGTGGTGGTTTCAAGGATGCAATAAGCTTTGCTGTGTTCCTTCTGGTCTTGTTGCTTAAACCTGAGGGGCTCTTTGGGAGAAGAGGATGATCTGTACTTGAGGAGACCTTCTGCTATGATATCCATTGGTCTTATCATTCTAGGAGTTTTATTTGCCGCTCCGACCTATGTTCAAATAAACTATTTCTTCCATTTTGTTATTATACTCTGTATCTATATAACGCTCTCTGTAAGTTGGAACATAGTGGGAGGGTATGCGGGTCAATGCAATTTTGCCCATTCAGCTTTCTTTGGGGCTGGTGCTTACACCACCGCTTTACTCTGGAATGCGGGGCTTTTACCCTATCAAGCAATGATAATGGGAGCGTTTACTTCTGCGCTTCTGGCTATCCTGATAACACCTTGCTTCAGATTAAGGGGATCTTATTTTGTCTTAGGTACGATGAGTCTTAGCGAAATCTTAAGAATTGTTATGCTCAATTGGAGAGTAAGTGGGGGAGCTTCTGGGATCCATCTTCCTGTTCCTGAGCAGTTCACAATAACTACGTATTACTATGTAGCTGTTGTGCTTACCGCATTTACAGTCGTAGCTACTTGGTTTGTAGTTAAAGGTAAGCTGGGTTTAGCGTTTAGAGCCATAAGGGATAACGAAGTTGCAGCGGAATCCTTAGGTGTTAATCCTCTCTTTTACAAAGTAATTTCGTTAGTTTTGAGCGCCTTCTTTGCCGGTTTGATAGGAGGATTCTACTCATACTATGTGCTTTTTATTGAACCAAATAATGCTTTCAGCGTCTTCTGGACAGCTATACCTCTATTTGCAACGATCTTAGGCGGCGCTGGTACTATGGTGGGACCAATAGTTGGAGCAGTCATATATGTTGGCTTGACTGAGTTGACAGCTGGCTTAGGAGTACTCAGTCTGCTTATACTGGGGATAGTACTTATAGCGATTGTGATTATCGCACCCACAGGCTTGGTAGGGTTGGCTTCAAGATATGCATATGGGAGAAGAACAGGTGAAAAAACTGTTCAAAGAGGCGTTCCTACATTCATTCGCTCTTGGCTTATTACATACCATAAAGTTGGGAGAGAGTCTATGACGTATTTTGCATCTAACCGTAAAGAAAAAAGTTTTATGATAGGCGAAACTAAAAACAAATACTGACGCAAGAATTTGGATAACCGCTTTGTCATTCAGTTCCACCGTGCCAGCAAAGACCACTGGGATCTTCGCTTGGAGATGGATGGAGTTTTGAAGAGTTGGGCGGTGCCTAAGGAGCCTCCTTCAACCCCAGGGGTTAGGAGGTTGGCGGTTCAGGTGGAGGATCACGATTTAGATTATCTGGATTTTGAGGGGGTTATTCCTGATGGTGAGTATGGTGCTGGCAGT